>NZ_SMDS01000017.1 GCF_013753875.1 Candidatus Pantoea persica | reverse complement strand
CTCTCTCTCTCTCTCTCTCTCTCTCTCTCTCTCTCTCTCTCTCTCTCTCTCTCTCTCTCTCTCTCTCTCTCTCTCTGCGCGTTGAGATAGAGCAGCAGGTTCTGGTCACCACGCGCAAAATCATTACCGGTATACATACCGGCACGCTAATGGGTGTGGTGGCCACCGGGCTGCCGGTAACCATTCAGGTGATGGATATGATGTAGATCGCGCAGGGGGCAATATGTTGTCCACTGGGGAATGAATAGCCTTGCAGCGGTGGTGGCGCAGCTACGCGAGGCGTAGTCTGCGCGCCTGATGCGCAGTTTATTCAGCGCGGCGATGCCTTTTATCAGATCGGCGCGCGGCTGCGCATCTAGCTTTTCGGTAACGAGGTCGGCGATCCAGCGCGCGCGCGGTTTGCAGTCAGGGCGATACGCTGCGCGCGGGCGTCCTGTGCGTTGGGCTCGCGGGTGTGTGTGATATAGCCCTGGTTCTCCAGCTTCTGGATCACTAGGCGCATGCTCTGATGCTTCATGCCGCGCAGGCGCGCCAGCTCGGCAATGGTGATGGCGCCGTGCGTTTCCAGCAGATCGAGCGTCTCATGCTGCGAGGTGCGTGCGGTGGCTGTGGTGACGCGCACGTGACATACAAAGATGCTGACCGCGCTGCGTCTCCGCCAGCTGCAGCGTCTGTTGGGCGTGTGGGGAAGGCATGGTGATCTCCTGAACGGCGGGGCGCAAGCGGCTATCTTGCCGGGGAAGGGCGGCACAATAAAGGAAAGAGCGGGCGTAGAAGAGCAAAAAACCTCGCAGAAGCGAGTGTTTTAAATTTTGGTGCCCGAACCCGGAATCGAACCAGGGACACGGGGATTTTCAATCCCCTGCTCTACCGACTGAGCTATTCGGGCAACGGGGCGCATTAAACCGTAAAGGCTGACGGCCGTCAACGCCTTTGCCAGAAAAAAGCAGGAAAACGTGACTGATTGCCTGCTTTTCACGCAAAGCGGTTAAAAACCTAAGTCAGTGCGCCGTTAGCGCGGCACAGCGCGATGCGCAGCACATCTTCTTCAGTCAGCCCGTTTTGTCTTGGCGACGTCCTGCACGTCGCGCTTCACCAGCAGCTTGCTGAGGCAGCCTTCCAGAATCAATTCCGACTGATCCGCCACCATCGTCGGGTTATCTAGCCCCAGCTCCACCAAAATTGTGTGAGTGAAATGCCACGACGCCTGCTTCTGCTGTTCGGCAATCTGATGAACCGGCTGATCCGGCTAGAGATAAAAGCTGCAGGCGGCGATAAACAAACAGCCCGGATAGCGCCCTTTCTGCACCTGTTCGCTCAGCACCTCAATAGCGCGCCAGCAGCTTCTGCTCGCCGTCGAGCCTGTCGCTGTCGATCACCTGCTGCCGCCAGCTGTCGATCTGCTGGCCGTGGTGGCGCAGCGCATCCTGCAGCAGGGCGTCGCGGTCGGGCCAGTAGCGCACCAGCTGCGCCAGATCCAGCTCGCTGTCGCCTACCAACTGCTGTAATAACGTCGCCGCCGCCAGTCCATTCTTTTCCAGCACGTTAAGGGCATGCTCGAGTACCTGTTCACGCTGCAAATGACGTATCCTCTCTACGCATCCGCCTGAGGCGGGGTTAGACCAGTGTCGTTTAGCGAGCCCGATTGTACAAATGCGTGCGGAAATCCTCGGCGTTGAGGAAACCCGTAATGCGTGAACCGGTTATTTCATGGCCCTGCGCGTCAAAAAACAGGATGGTCGGCAGGCCAAATACCTGCAGATGCTGCAGCAGGGCGTTGTCGGTGGCGCTATTCGCGGTCACATTCGCCTGCAACAGCTGCAGCTGGCCGAGCGCCTCGCGCACGCCGGGATCGCTAAAGGTATATTTTTCAAATTCTTTGCACGCTATGCACCAGTCGGCATAGAGATCCACCATAGTGACGCGCCCCTGGGCCTGCCGCAGAGCGGCGTCGAGCTGCGGCGCAGAGGCAACGGGCTGGAACGGCAGGCGCGTCGCCTGCATCGCGACGGGCGCGCCCCAGACCCACTCCTGCAGCGGGCGCACGCTGATCAGCGCCGCCGCCAGCATCAGGATCTGCACGATGCGCCACCGGCCGCTGCTGCCACGCAGGCTGCTGCTGAACGCCCAGGCGAAACCGGCGACGCCGAGCGCGCTCCACAGCCGCACTCCCCATGGGTTGCCCAGCACGCGCTCCAGTAGAAACACCGGCAGCGCGAGGATGACGAAGCCGAAACCCTGATTGACCGTCTCCATCCACGGGCCGCCTTTCGGCATCAGCCGGTTGCCGAACATCGTCACCGCAATCAACGGCAGGCCCATGCCTATCGCATAGAGCCACAGCGTGCCCGCACCGGCCAACAGATTGCCGCTCTGGGCGATGTAAAGCAGGATGGTGCTGAGCGGTGCGGTGGTGCAGGGCGAGCAGATCAGCCCCGCCAGCGCGCCCATCAAAAAGACGCCGGGCAGCGAACCGCCCTGCTGGCGATTGCTCCACAGCGTCAGGCGCGTCTGCACGCTGGCGGGCAGCTGCAGGGTAAAAAGGCCAAACATCGACAGCGCCAGCAGTGTGAAAATCAGCGATAGGCCAATCAGCACATACGGGTGTTGCAGCGCCGCCTGAAAGCGCAGGCCCGCCGTCGCGACCACTAGGCCCAGCAGCGTATAGGTGAGCGCCATGCCCAGCACGTAGACCAGCGCTAGGCTAAACAGGCGCAGCAGCGAGCTGCTGCGCTGGCCGCCGAGGATAATCCCGGCGATCAGCGGATACATCGGTAGCACGCACGGGGTAAAAGCGACGCCGATACCGATCAGCAGCGCCCAGAGCTGTGAGAAGAGCAGCGGCGCAGCGGATGAAGAGGCCGCGCTGGCAGCGACCGCCGACAGCGGCACGGTGCGGGTTTCCGGCGGATAGCAGAAGCCCGCCGCCGCGCAGCCCTGCCAGGTGACGCGCAGAGTGGCGCCGGCGGCGGCCTGCCGCAGCGCGACCGGCACGCTGAGGTCCTGCGGATAGATCTCGCTTTTGCCGTAAAACTCATCCTCATGGGGCTGGCCTGGCGGCAGTGTCACCGGTGCGATCTCCGCCTGCTGCGCGCTGAGGTGGATTTGCTGCCGGTAAAGGTAGTAGCCCTCTTTCACCTTCCAGCTCAGGGTCAGCTGATTGCCCTGCTGATTGAAATCGAAGCTAAACGCCTGGTCGACAGGCACGAAGCGACTACTGGCGTTAGGGGCAAAAAGAGAAGCCTGCGCGGGCAGGGCGATAAACAACTCCAGCATTGCGGCGATCAGGCAAGAGATGCGTGCAGCCATGACAAATATTCACTGTCTCCATGTTGAACCGGTAGCGCCAGCAGTTCGGGCACCTCGTAAGGATGTTCGCGCTTGAGCAGATCCATCAGCGCCTGCTGGTGGGCGGTATCGCTTTTTAACAGCAGCTGCACTTCGCTGTCCTGCTCAAGCTGGCCCTGCCAGACGTACAGTGAGGCGGCACCGGGCAGCAGCGTTACGCAGGCGGCGAGCTTCGCCTCCAGCGCCTGGGTGGCCAGCCGCCGCGCGCAGCTTTCGTCCGGTGCGGTGCAGAGAATGACAACAGCGTTCATCGTGTCGCTCCTGTTGCAGAAAGCGTCGATGATAGCACGCCCGACGCGCCGCAGGCTTTACAGGTTGTAACGGCGCTACAGCACCAGACCGGCGAACAAAAAGCCGAACGGCACCGACAGCACGATCGCCAGCACGCCGGGCACGATAAAGGCGTGGTTAAATACATATTTGCCGATGAGCGTCGAGCCGTTGTCGTTCATCTCCACCGCGGCCAGCAGCTCGGGTAGGTCGTCAGCACGAACAGCGCGGAGACGGCGGCGAACGAGGCGATAGTAGAATGGGGCGAGACCCCCAGCAGCAGCGCGGCGGGCATCAGCGCCTTGGCGGTCGCCGTCTTCGAATAGAGCAGCATCGAGGCGAAAAAGAGCGCCACCGCCAGCAGCCACGGCGCCTGCTGCAGTGAATCGCACGCTAGCTGCTGGATTTCATTGATATGCGCTTTGAGGACGGTGTCGCCGAGCCAGGCGACACCCATCACGCAGACGCAGGCGCTTATGCCCGGCTTAAAGGTGCTGGCGCTGAGAATGGCGCCGGTGTCGATTTTTCAGAATAGCGCGATCAGCGTCGCAATCGTCAGCATAAACACCACGATCGCTTCGTCACGCGGCAAGGGCGGATCGGCAATCAAGCCGACGCTGTCGCTGATGGCGGTGGCGTAGAGCACCACGGCGACGATATCGGCCAGAAACAGCAGCACCGACCGTTTCGCACCCGGCTTCGCCTCGTAGCTGCTGGCCCCGCGCAGGCGCACTTCGCCTCTGGCGAGACGAGCCTGGTAGACCTCATCGTCATGCAGCTCTTTGCCGAGGAAATTGGTCACCAGCGCCGCGAGAAACATGCCGATCATCGTTGAGGGAATTGCGATCGTCAGCAGGGCGATATAGCTGACGCTGCGAGGCGACTACGGCGATGAGAGAGCGGACGCGACGGGCGCACCCCTTGCTCTTTCGCCACTTCGGCAATCACCGGCAGCGTCGAAAACGCGGTATGGCCGGTGCCCGCCAGCAGCGTCATCATATAGGTTACCAGTGGCGCCAGCAGCGTGACGTAGCGCGGATGACGGCGTAGCAGCCGCTCCGCCAGGCTGACCAGATAATCCATGCCGCCCGCCACCTGCATCGCGGTGATGGCAGCGATCACCGCCATAATGATTTCAATTACATCGAAGGGAATCGCGCCCGGCTTCAGCCCGCAAAACAGCGTCGGCGCCCGCCCAGCCCGCCCGCAAAGCCGATGCTGCCCAGACGCGCACCCAACCAGAGCGCCAGCAGGACGATCGCTAATTCAACGACGAGCATTTGTCACCTCATCACAGTGAAAAAAGAGCGGGATATGTAGCAAATAAAAAGGCGCGTCGGGTTGATCGCGGCACGCCTTTTCGCTCATCGTCCATCGTCTCAATCGACTTACTGTTCGCTTTCGTCAGTATAGCGTCTGGCCTTGTAGACCGGGTACATTAGGTTCTGCACCGAGAAGATGTCGTCCAGCTCGCTCTCGGTCAGTAGGCCGCGCTCCAGCACCACTTCGCGCATGCTCTTGCCGGTTTCCGCGCAGATTTTTCCGACGATATCACTATTATTGTGGTGGCCGATATAGGGGGTGAGGTAGGTGACGATGCCGATGGAGTTGAAGACGTAGGCCTCTCACACCGCTTTGTTGGCGGTAATGCCCTCGACGCACTTGTCCAGCAGGTTGTAGAAGGTGTTGGTCAGAATGCTGATCGACTCGAACAGCGCCTAGCCGATCACCGGCTCCATCACGTTAAGCTGCAGCTGGCCCGCTTCCGCCGCCATGGTCAGCGTCGTATCGTTGCCGATTACCTTGAAGCAGACCTGGTTCACCACTTCCGGCACCACCGGGTTGACCTTGGCCGGCATGATTGAGGAACCCGCCTGCAGTTCCGGCAGGTTGATCTCGTTCAGGCCGGCGCGCGGACCGGAAGAGAGCAGGCGCAGGTCGTTGCAGATTTTCGACAGCTTCACCACCAGGCGCTTCAGCGAGGAGTGCACCATCACGTAGGCGCCGCAGTCGGAGGTAGCTTCGATCAGATCTTCCGCTGGCACTACCGGTAGCTTGCTCACCTCGGCGGTGCGCAGAATGCTGCGCGTCTCTTCGTTAAGCAGCACGTGGAAGGCGTGAAACTCCTGGCCCAGCATCATCGGCACCGCGTCCTGCAGCTGGGTGCGGCCCATTTTCAGGATGGTTTCGAACTCCACCGCCTTGCGCTCGAAGCCTTCGCCCTGCGCGTTAATGGCGTCCAGCAGCGTCAGGATCGAGCTGTAGACCGCGATGCGAAAGCCGGTGGGGTAGGCGTCGTTGGTGGACTGGCACTTGTTGACGTGATCGTCGGGGTTGAGGAACTGATAGTCGCCCTTCTGGTGGCCCATCAGCTCCATCCCGATATTGACCAGCACTTCGTCGGTGTTCATCTTGACCGAAGTGCCCGCGCTGCCCTGATAGACGTCGACCGGGAACTGATCCATGCACTTGCCGTTGTTCAGCACCTCGTCGCAGGCCTGAATAATCGCGTTGGCGATGTTGCGCGGAATGGTCTGCAGCTCTTTGTTGGCGAGCGCGGCGGCCTTTTTCACCATCACCATGCCGCGCACAAATTCGGGAATGTCGCTGATTTTACTGTTGCTGATACGGAAATTTTCAATCGCACGCAGAGTATGAACGCCGTAGTAGGCATCGGCGGGGACTTCACGCATGCCTAGCAGGTCTTCTTCGATACGAATGTTGTTCTCCATGGTAACCTTCTTGTTATTGCCGCTTGCGCTGGCGCTGTCCATCACAGGGGATGTGTTTGTTGCTCGTGGAAAGCCGGAGCCGACAGTGTAACTGCCTGACGTCTGGTGAGCACGATCATATGCCGCCCTCGGGCAGAAGCGTGAGAGGGGATCCGTTTGCGCGCCCCAATTGTCGAGGCCTTCGCGACGATATGTGATATCGCGCACGAATTTAACCCTACTGTAAATATTTGAAAACATCGGTTGAATTCGCCGCTGACCACGCCTATCTCACTGCTATGCCGCTTAAAATGGCTTTTTTGCCGCTCGCGCCGACGCGAGGCGGCCTGACCAAAAGGAGAATACGGTGCGCTGGTTACCGTTAATCATTATTTTTGTGCTCGCCTGGATTGAGATCACCCTGTTTATTCAGGTGGCTCAAGCGCTGGGCGTGCTGATGACCATGCTGCTGGTGATCTTCACCTCGGCGCTTGGCGTGTCGCTGGTGAAAAATCAGGGAATGAAAAACTTTATGCTGATGCAGGAGAAGCTGGCGCGCAACGAGAGCCCGGCCGCCGAGATGCTCAAAAGCGTGTCGCTGATCATCGCCGGCTTCCTCCTGCTGCTGCCCGGTTTTTTCACCGACTTCCTCGGCCTGCTGCTGCTGCTGCCGTCGGTGCAGAAGCACCTGACGCTGAAGCTGATGCCCCATCTGCGCGTCTGGCGCGGGCCGGGCGCGGGGCCAGACAGTAGCGTTACCGTGGACGGCGAGTTCGAGCGCAAAGAGAACGACCGCATCGGGTATGACGACCACCACGATCGTTAAGCCCGGATAGCTGAAAAGCGTGACCTCACCGTCACGCTTTTTTATGCGCGGCGCGAAGCACGCGCCATTCGCGCAAAAAATCGCCACTCATCAAAGGCAAATAAAAAATTTATCTTTTTGCCCTTGAAAGCCATTTTAGCTGACCACATCTCTTACACCATGAGCCGGAAGCCCTGCAGCCCGGCGTTCAACCCAAAATGAATGATTGGACTTCTCAAAGGAGAGCTATCTAATGAAAATTCGTCCGTTGTACGATCGCGTTATCGTCAAGCGTAAAGAAGTTGAAGCTAAATCTGCTTGCGGCATCGTTCTGACCGGCTCTGCAGCAGGCAAATCGACCCGTGGCGAAGTGCTGGCCGTGGGCAATGGTCGCATCCTGGAAAACGGCGACGTGAAGCCGCTGGACGTGAAGGTTGGCGATCTGGTGATCTTTAGCGAAGGTTACGGCGCAAAAACTGAGAAGGTCGATAACGAAGAAGTACTGATCATCTCTGAAAGCGATATCCTGGCGATTGTTGAAGCCTGAGTTATGCGTAATTCATTGAACGAAACGAATTTAAGGGACAATTGAAATGGCAGCTAAAGACGTAAAATTCGGTAATGACGCACGTGTAAAAATAATGCGCGGCGTGAACGTACTGGCAGATGCAGTAAAAGTTACCTTGGGCCCGAAAGGCCGTAACGTGGTTCTGGATAAATCTTTTGGGGCACCGGCCATCACTAAAGATGGCGTGTCCGTTGCGCGTGAAATCGAGCTGGAAGACAAGTTCGAAAACATGGGCGCACAGATGGTGAAAGAAGTGGCCTCTAAAGCGAACGACGTAGCAGGCGACGGCACCACCACCGCAACCGTACTGGCGCAGGCTATCGTTAATGAAGGTCTGAAAGCTGTGGCTGCGGGCATGAACCCGATGGATCTGAAGCGCGGCATCGACAAAGCGGTTATCGCGGCGGTCGAGAAGCTGAAAGCGCTGTCCGTTCCTTGCTCCGACGCTAAAGCGATCGCGCAGGTCGGCACCATCTCCGCTAACTCCGATGAAAGCGTCGGTACCCTGATCGCGCAGGCGATGGAAAAAGTGGGTAAAGAAGGCGTGATCACCGTTGAGGAAGGCACCGGTCTGCAGGACGAGCTGGACGTAGTTGAAGGTATGCAGTTTGACCGCGGCTACCTCTCTCCGTATTTCATCAACAAGCCGGAAACCGGCGCAGTCGAGCTGGAATCGCCGTTCATCCTGCTGGCTGACAAGAAAATCTCCAACATCCGCGAAATGCTGCCGGTGCTGGAAGCCGTTGCCAAAGCAGGCAAACCGCTGCTGATCGTCGCTGAAGACGTGGAAGGTGAAGCGCTGGCGACCCTGGTGGTCAACACCATGCGCGGCATCGTGAAAGTGGCTGCGGTGAAAGCACCGGGCTTCGGCGACCGTCGTAAAGCGATGCTGCAGGATATCGCTATCCTGACCGGCGGTACCGTCATCTCTGAAGAGATCGGTATGGAGCTGGAAAAAGCAGCTCTGGAAGATCTGGGCCAGGCGAAACGTGTGGTTATCAACAAAGACACCACCACCATCATCGACGGCGTGGGCGAAGAGTCCGCTATCTCCGGCCGCGTGACGCAGATCCGTCAGCAGATCGAAGAAGCGACCTCTGACTACGACAAAGAAAAACTGCAGGAGCGTGTAGCAAAACTGGCAGGCGGCGTAGCCGTTCTGAAAGTGGGCGCAGCCACTGAAGTTGAAATGAAAGAGAAGAAAGCGCGCGTTGAAGATGCCCTGCACGCGACCCGTGCTGCGGTAGAAGAAGGCGTAGTAGCCGGTGGCGGCGTGGCGCTGGTTCGCGTTGCGGCACAGCTGACCGAGCTGACTGGCCAGAACGAAGACCAGAACGTCGGTATCAAAGTCGCGCTGCGCGCAATGGAAGCGCCGCTGCGTCAGATCGTTTCCAACGCCGGCGAAGAGCCGTCTGTGGTAGCGAACAACGTGAAAAACGGCGACGGCAACTACGGTTACAACGCGCAGACCGAAGAGTACGGTAACATGATCGACTTCGGTATCCTGGACCCAACCAAAGTGACCCGTTCTGCGCTGCAGTACGCGGCCTCTGTTGCTGGCCTAATGATCACTACCGAGTGCATGGTGACCGACCTGCCGAAAGGCGACGCGCCTGATTTAGGCGCTGGTGGTATGGGCGGTATGGGCGGTATGGGCGGTATGATGTAATTGCCCTGACCCTTGCGTCATCTAAAAACCCTCGGCCGTTTCCGGTCGGGGGTTTTTCTTTTGCAGGGGAAAAGGGTATAAGTAAGAACGCAATAGTTCGGCTTTGTAGGCCAGGGCAATGAATGTGCAGAAAAAACAACTGTTTTTCTGCTACGCTGCCGCCCAACACTGATGATAATAAATGAGTATTACAATGCGGATTGACCTCTTGCTCGGCCTGGCGGTCGGTACTTTACTGGCGGGCTGCAGCAGCTCTCATCAACTGAGCGCTGGCGGCGAACGTGTCACCTTTACCGACCAACAGCCAGGCAGCGACTGTCAGCTTCTGGGCAACGTCACCGGCTCACGAGCAACTGGCTGAGCAGCTCCGGCGGCGAAGGCAGCTCGCTACGCGGCGCGGCCAACGACCTGCGCAACCGCACGGCGGAGATGGGCGGCAACGTGATTTACGGCGTTACCAGCCCGACGTAAAATCTGTGGTCCGCTTTCGCGCCGCTGGACAGCAAAATGAACGGCCAGGTGTATAATTGTCCGAATAAAGCCTGATCGGCGCGCCGATCCACATTGCTACGCCTGACGGCCGGTTTGATACCGGCCGTTTTTATTCCTGCCGCAGCTGCAGGTCGAGCGGCGTTTTGCTCGGCTCGCCGCCGATCTCCCGCGCCAGCTTCGGCACCATATAGCCGGATACCTGCGTCAGCAGCTCGCGCACCAGCGCGCGCGCCTCGTCGTCGGAGACGAAGAAGTGCGCCGCGCCCTGCACCTTATCCAGCATGTGCAGGTAGTAGGGCAGAATGCCGGCGTCGAACAGCGCGTTGCTGAGGGCGGCCAGTGTCGCGGCGTTATCGTTGACGCCGCGCAGCAGCACGCTCTGGTTAAGCAGCGTTACGCCGGCGCGCTTCAGCTGCTGCATGGCCTCCTGCAACGCCGCGTTGATCTCCTGCGCATGGTTGATATGCGTCACCATCAGTACCTGCAGGCGCGTTTCGGCAAGGATCTGACACAGGCTGTCGGTAATGCGCGCCGGGATCACCACCGGCAGGCGGCTGTGAATGCGCAGTCGCTTCAGGTGCGGGATCTGCGCCAGCGCGTCAATCAGCCACGCCAGCTCCTGATCTTTCGCCATCAGCGGGTCGCCGCCGGAAAAGATAATCTCATCCAGCTCGGGGTGGGCGGCGATATAGTCGATGGCCGTCTGCCAGCTGCGCTTATTGCCGGGGTTTTCCTGATAGGGAAAATGGCGGCGTAAGCAGTAGCGGCAGTTCACCGCGCAGCCGCCCTTCACCAGCAGCAGCGCGCGGTTTCGGTACTTGTGCAGCAGGCCCGGCATCACGCTGCTCTGCTCGTCAAGCGGGTCGGTGCTGTAACCGGGCGCCTGAACAAACTCCTGGCCCTGGGTCAGCACCTGCAGCAGCAGCGGGTCCTGCGCATCGCCCGGTTTCATGCGGGCGATAAAGGCGCGCGGCACACGCAGCGCGAAAAGCCGCAGCGCATCGCTTCCTGCGGCCAGTTCCGCATGCCGATTCAGGGCTAAAAGTTGGAGTAATTCATCAGGTTCGGTGACAACATCAGCAAGTTGCTGCAACCAATCTTCTCTGGAAGGGGTTTTTAGGGTTACAATATGTGCCATTTTTTGGCTATTACCAGTTCGATATTTACAGAGGGCCTTTATGGCGACTTATCTTAGCAACGATTTTCGTTCCGGTCTTAAAATCATGTTCGAAGGCGAGCCCTATGCCATCGAATCCAGCGAGTTCGTTAAGCCAGGTAAAGGTCAGGCGTTCGCGCGCGTAAAAATGCGCCGTCTGCTGACCGGCACCCGCGTGGAGAAAACCTTTAAGTCTACCGACTCGGCTAAAGGCGCGGACGTTGTTGATATGACGCTGCAGTACTCTTACAACGACGGCGACTTCTTCTACTTCATGCACCCGGAAACCTTCGAGCAGTATCAGGTTGAAGCGAAAGTGCTGGAAGACGTGCAGAAATGGCTGCAGGACAACGCGGAGTGTATCGTGACTCTGTGGAACAACAAAGCCATCGCCGTGCAGGCGCCGAACTTTATCGAATCTGAAGTCATCGAAACCGATCCAGGTCTGAAAGGCGACACCGCAGGCACCGGCGGCAAGCCTGCCACCCTGGCGACCGGCGCAGTGGTGAAAGTGCCACTGTTCGTGCAGATCGGTGAAGTGGTAAAAGTCGATACGCGCTCTGGCGAATACGTGTCACGCGTAAAATAAGTGCGAAGGCGCATCCCCGGGATGCGCCTTTTTCTTGTGTGAGTCTGGAAGAATGAAAAAAACAGCTGAAACTTTTTACGCTGGTGCTGCTGGCCTGTTCTGCGCTCAGCGCCTGCAATACCTTTCACGGCTTTGGCGAAGAAGATGTTTCCCACCTCGGCGGCGCCATCTTCTCGCGCACGGCTAATAAATAGTTCCGGCCGATAACCTTTTTTCAGTTGCATTCCCTACGTTCAGCCATAAGCAGTCTGTGCTTAAAAAGTTGTATTTAACTGCAACCACAAAAAGGACATTGCCATGTTAAAGAAAAGTATTGTTACGATTTTCTCAGTGTTAGTGCTCTCCTCTCTGCTGTCCGCCTTTAACACCACGCGCGGCGTGGGTGAGGACGTAGAAGCAGGCGGCCAGGCCATTCAGCGTACTGCGCAGTAAGCTCATCAAGCCGGTACAAGCCTTTCGTACCGGTTATTTCTGTTTTACCCAGATCAGCTCATCCACCGGAAAACCAGCCTGTCGTGCTTGGTTCACCAGCTTTTGCTTCACCCCTTCATCCGGCTGCGGCGTGCGCGACAGGATCAACATGTAGTGGCGATTAGGGCCGCAAGACTTTCAGCGCGGTGCGCTGCGGGTCGCCGGTATAAAGTAAGCCTTGCCAACGCTCTCCTGCCATTTCTGCTTCTGCGGCTTATAGCCGCGGTTAATCACCTTCAGGTCGCTATCCTCGCGCAGGCTGTAGGTGGCCGTCACTTGCTCTAGCCCGCGTTTAAAGCGGTGGTCGAGATGCGCGATCTCATATCAGGTGCCCAGATAGCGCTGGCTGTCGAACCCTTTGACCACGGTCACGTTCTTCGGCGGCGTGGTGGAGCAGGCGACCGACAGCATGGAGCCGAGGCCGGCGATAAAGGTTTTCCATGGGGACTAAAGGACTCCTTTGTTGTTGAACTCGATAAGTATAGTTGCCGCTACGATTTTTCCCCGCCGCCAGCTGGCCGATTGTTTGCCGACAATATTGCAGGTAGACTTTCCCCCTTATTTGTATAAGGAGTATATCACCATGAGCGAAACGGCAAACTGGCAGCCGAGCGCACCTGTCGCAAATTTGTTGAAACGTGCGGCAATCCTTGCGGAAATTCGACGTTTCTTTGCCGATCGCGGCGTGCTGGAGGTGGATACCCCGGCCATGAGCCAGGCGACCGTGACCGATGTTCATCTGGTGCCTTTTCAGACGCGCTTTGTCGGGCCCGGCGCGACGCAGGGGCGCGATCTCTGGCTGATGACCAGCCCGGAATATCATATGAAGCGCCTGCTGGCGGCGGGCGGCGGGCCGATCTATCAGATGGGGCGCTGTTTCCGCAACGAAGAGGCGGGCCGTCACCACAACCCTGAATTCACCATGCTGGAGTGGTATCGCCCGCACTACGATATGTACCGCCTGATGAACGAAGTGGACGATCTGCTGCTACAGGTGCTGGAGTGCGACAGCGCCGAGTCGCTCTCTTACCAGCAGGCGTTTATCCGTCATCTGGATCTCGACCCTCTGTCGGCGGATAACGCGCAGCTGCGTGAGGCGGCGGAAAAGCTGGGCGAGGGCGAACTGGCGAGCCGCGAAGAGGATCGCGATACGCTGCTGATGCGGCTGTTTATGCTGGGGGTGGAACCGAAGATTGGCATCGATAAGCCGACCTTCATTTATCACTTTCCCGCCAGCCAGGCAGCGCTGGCCGAAATCAGCACGGAAGATCACCGCGTAGCGGAGCGTTTCGAGGTCTATTACAAAGGTGTGGAGCTGGCGAACGGCTTCCGCGAGCTGACCGACAGCCGCGAGCAGCGTCAGCGTTTCGAGCAGGACAATCGTCGCCGCGCGGCGCGTGGGCTGCCGCAGCATCCGGTCGATACCTATCTGCTGGACGCGCTGGCGCACGGCATGCCCGCCTGTTCCGGAGTGGCGCTGGGCGTGGATCGCTTGATTATGCTGGTGCTGAAGGCGGATTCGCTAAGCGAGGTGATAGCCTTCCCGGTGGATCGCTGCTGAACAAGACAGCGTTACGCTTTCTTCTGGAGGGGGCGATGCGCCAATATCGGGAACCGATCGCAAAGTCGCTCAAGGCATCTATGCGCGCTCGTCCCGCGCAATGCGTGTCAGGGCTGTCGTCACGGTCGAGAAAGGCGCTGCTGGTGCCCATACGCAGTGCGGGCAGTGTGGCAAGCAGGATGCCCGCGACGATCAGGCCCAACACCACTAAACGCAAAAGTTTAAGAAACATGGTGTTAACTCACGCCAGGATAGATCGCAGGGCAGAATAGCATGAGAAAGGCGAACAGACACGCGCTTGTGTTGTTAGCCTGATAGCGGGATTAACTCAGCAGCAGGTAGATCGACTCGTCGCCGCGCACCACGTTCAGCGCCAGTACCGGCGGCTTGCCTTCCAGCACTTTGCGCATTTCGGCAAGGCTGGTGACGCGCGTGCGGTTGACGCCGACGATCACATCATCTTTTGGCAGACCGACCTGTTCCGCCGGCGTGCCTTTGTCTATGCTGTCGATCTTAACGCCCTTGTCGCCGGTTTTGGTCGCGCCATCGCTCAGCATTGCGCCCTGCAGCGCTGTCGACATCAGCTGCGCGCTGGCGGTGCTTTGCGCGTTCTGCTCCAGTGTCACCTCAACCGACAGCGGCTTGCCGTCGCGCAGCAGGCCGAGCTTAACCTTCTCACCCGGCGCGGTGGTACCCACCTTGACGTGCAGTTCGGCAAAGCCGGTGATCGGCTTGTCGTTGATTGAGGTAATGATATCGCCCGACTTGATGCCCGCCTTCTGCGCGGCGGACTGCAGCAGCACTTCAGAGACGAACGCGCCGCGCTGGGCGTCGACCTTGAACGCTTTGGCGATATCCGCCGTCATCTCGGTGCCCTTGATGCCGAGCTAGCCGCGCTTCACTTCGCTGAACTTAATCAGCTGCTGCGCCAGGTTGATGGCCATGTCGCTGGGGATGGCGAAGCTGATGCCGATGTTCCCGCTGCTCGACCAGAATCGTGGTGTTGATGCCGATCAGCTCGCCGTTCAGATTGAACAGCGCGCCGCCGGAGTTGCCGCGGTTAATGGCGGCGTCGGTCTGGATAAAGTTTTCCAACCCTTCCAGGTTAAGGCCGCTGCGTCCCAGCGCAGAAATAATGCCGGAGGTCGCGGTCTGGTCCAGCCCGAACAGGTTGCCGATGGCTACGGCGAAATCGCCCACTTTCAGCTGGTAGGCGTCGGCGATTTTCACCTGGGTCAGGTTCTTCGCGCCTTCAACCTGAATCAGGGCGATATCGGTCTGCTCGTCATGACCAATCAGCTTCGCGTCATATTCGCTGCCGTCGCCCAGCTGCACGCTGATCTTGTCCGCGCCGTTCACCATCATGGTTGTTGGTGAGGATATAGCCCTTCGCGGCGTCGATAATTACACCGGAGCCTAATCCTTCAAACGGCTACGGCTGATCGCCGCCCTGGCCAAAGAAACGCTTCAGCGGCTCGGGAATCTCCTGCGTCTGGCTGGCCGTTTCCGTGCCTTCGACGTGGACGCTGACCACGGCGGGCAACACTTTTTCCAGCATCGGTGCCAGGCTGGGCAACGGCTGGCCCTGAACCTGCGCAGGCAAGGTCACTATAGCAGCCGGCGCTGCGGCAAGGCTCATCCTGATACTCAAGGCTAATGCGCTTAACAGTCGTGCTTGTTTTTTCATTGCTACAACGCTCTCGCTGAGAAAAGTGGGGGAATAAACGTATGTGACAGCTGATTTGAGGTTGGGTTCGCAAAAAACAGGGCGCAAACGGATTGCGCCCTAAAAGGATTAGTCGCGCGCGGCACGTTCGCCATGCAGCAGGCCGGAAGCGCCTTCTGAATAGTCGCGCGGGATTTGCACCGGCGCCTGATCGTTGTCCGCCTCAGCTTCGGTCAGCTGATAGGTGAAGGGGTTTTTCTCGCCCGGCAGATTTGGCAGCAGATCGTTCGATCCCTTCGCCATGTGCTGATAGAGCTGGCGGTAGTCGCGCGCCATGTTGTCCAGCAGCTCAGCGCTCTGCGCAAAGTGGTTGGTCAACTCTTCGCGATAGTCGGCCAGCTCTGCTTTGCTCTTCTCCAGCTCGTACTGCATGCTGCGCTGCTCGCGCAGTTTTTTGTTTCCGAAACTCATGGCAACCGCGCCGACAATAATGCCAATGACTAAACCAATTAGCCCGTATTCCCAGGTCATAATGACTCCCATGTAATTTCCTTTGTTTGTAGGGCACCCACCATTTCAATAGTAGCCACTATACCCGTTAATCTTAAGGATGTGGAACTCTGAGGCGGCATAGCTTAGTGTAGAGAGGCCTTTTTTTCGACAACCGAACTGTGAATACGATCTTTTTCAGGGACTTTGAGAGAACCATGCAAACCTCATCTCCGCTTGCGCGCTATGAGCAGGCGCTGTCGCTGGGCGACTTTAAACCCGACGATGTACAACGTGACGCGATTACCCGACTGGATGCGGTGCAGCGCGCGCTGATCGCCCGTCAGGCCGAGGCGCCCGCCGCCGCCGCCGGCAAAGGCCTGTTCGGCCGCCTGTCCCGACTAATGGGCAAAGATAAACCGGAGGCACAGGCGCCGGTGCGCGGTCTCTATATGTGGGGCGGCGTCGGGCGTGGCAAAACCTGGGTAATGGATCTCTTTTTTCAGTCTATTCCTGGCGATCGCAAGCTGCGCCTGCATTTCCACCGCTTTATGCTACGCGTGCATGAAGAGCTGGCGCAGCTTCAGGGCCAGAGCGATCCGCTACTGACGCTCGCCGACCGCTTTAAGGCGCAAACGGACATTCTCTGTTTCGACGAATTTTTCGTCTCCGATATCACCGACGCCATACTGCTTGGCACGCTGATGGAGGCGCTGTTCGCGCGCGGCATTACGCTGGTGGCGACCTCGAATATTCTGCCGGACGAACTCTATCGCAACGGGCTGCAGCGCGCGCGCTTTCTGCCGGCGATTGAGCAGATCAAGCAGCACTGCGACGTGATGAACGTCGACGCGGGCATCGACTACCGCCTGCGCACTCTGACCTCGGCGCACCTGTGGAACTACCCGCTGAACGAGGCGACGCAGGCCGAGATGGAGCGCATGTTCAAGGCGCTGGCGGGCAGCGCGCGCGACGAGGCGCCGGCGCTGGAGATCAACCACCGCCAGATAGCGACGCTGGGCGTCAGCGAAGGAGGGCTGGCGATCGACTTTCTGACGCTGTGCGGGGAAGGGCGCAGCCAGCATGACTATATCGAGCTATCGCGACGCTTCCACAGCGTGCTGCTCTATAACGTGCCGGTGATGATTTACAAAACCGAAGACCAGGCGCGGCGCTTCCTCGCGCTGGTGGATGAGTTCTACGAGCGCCACGTCAAGCTGGTGGTTGCGGCCGAAACCTCATTGTTCGAAATCTATCAGGGCACGCGGCTGAAATTTGAGTATCAGCGCTGCCTGTCGCGCCTACAGGAGATGCAGAGTGAGGAGTATTTGCGCCTGCCGCACCTGCCGTAAGTGCACACAATAAAAAGATCAAATAGGGTTCGATTTTTAGAATCGACTTCTCTATAATTTTGCGGCCCCACGTTACAGCAACTGGATTTATTTCCCGAATCCGTTGTGCTCCGGTAACTCTATCCGAAGGGGTGGGCTTGCTGGTCAAAACGGTCGTGTGAGCCTCGACCGTTTACTTAAGCGTTTGGGTTTTCACCAACGTGAAACTTAATTTGGGTAAGCTTTTCGATGAAAACTTTTACAGCTACAGCTAAACCAGAAACCGTACAGTGCAACTGGTATGTTGTTGACGCAATTGGCAAAAACCTGGGTCGCCTAGCGACTGAACTGGCGCGCCGTCTGCGTGGTAAGCATAAAGCAGAATACACTCCGCATGTTGATACCGGTGATTACATCATCGTTCTGAACGCTGACAAAGTTGCTGTAACCGGCAACAAGCGTTCAGACAAGATCTACTATCACCACACTGGCCACATCGGTGGTATCAAACAGGCGACCTTTGAAGAGATGATTGCTTGCCGTCCGGAGCGTGTGATTGAAATCGCGGTTAAAGGCATGCTGCCGAAGGGCCCGCTGGGTCGTGCAATGTTCCGTAAGCTGAAAGTTTACGCGGGCACCGAGCACAACCATGCGGCACAGCAACCGCAAGTTCTTGACATTTAATTGGGATTACAGGCAATGGCTGAAACTCAAAACTATGGCACTGGTCGCCGCAAAAGCTCTTCCGCACGCGTCTTTATCAAGACTGGTAGCGGTAACATCGTAATTAACCAGCGCTCTCTGGAGCAGTGCTTCGGTCGCGAGACTGCACGCATGGTCGTGCGTCAGCCGCTGGAGCTGGTTGATATGGTTGGTAAACTGGACCTGTACATCACCGTTAAAGGTGGTGGTATCTCTGGTCAGGCAGGTGCGATCCGCCACGGTATCACCCGCGCTCTGATGGATTACGACGAGTCTCTGCGTTCTGAACTGCGTAAAGCGGGCTTCGTTACCCGTGACGCACGTCAGGTTGAACGTAAGAAAGTCGGTCTGCGCAAAGCACGCCGTCGTCCGCAGTTCTCCAAGCGTTAATTGTTTGCAGCTCTGGCTGCGACGCTACGATCAAAAAACCCGCTTCGGCGGGTTTTTTATTGGCCATCGCCTTGCGGCAAAGCGCGCGCTAAATCTCAGCGCTGTTCGCAAATTCCCCGCAAATCTCTAATCCCCGCCCACAAGCTGCCCAAAATCTGGTAAACTCTGTGACACTTTGCGCCCATAAGTCGGCGTGTGATGCCGCTCCTCTGTCAGGATGTCAGCGCGACAACGCTAGCGCAGGCTGTGAGCGAACGATTGAGCAGGTGAGTCGCCGTGTGGTTGGCTATTCGCAGTAACTTTTTGTGAACAAACTTGGAGGTTTTCATGGCTGTCGCTGCCAACAAACGTTCGGTAATGACGCTGTTTTCTGGTCCCACGGATATTTTCAGCCATCAGGTACGTATCGTACTGGCTGAAAAGGGCGTCAGCGTGGAGATCGAGCAGGTCGAAATGGATAACCTGCCGCAGGATCTGATTGACCTCAACCCGTATCGCACTGTGCCGACGCTGGTAGATCGTGAACTGACGCTGTATGAATCGCGCATCATTATGGAGTATCTGGATGAGCGTTTCCCGCATCCGCCGCTGATGCCGGTCTACCCAGTGGCGCGCGGCGAAAGCCGCCTGATGATGCACCGCATCGAGCAGGACTGGTACAGCCTGATGCACACCATTGAAAAGAGCAACGCTCAGGAAGCGGCGCGCAAGCAGCTGCGTGAAGAGCTGCTAGCCATTGCGCCGCTTTTCTCCCGCACCCCGTTCTTTATGAGCGAAGAGTTCAGCCTGGTGGACTGCTACCTGGCGCCGCTGCTGTGGCGTTTGCCGTCGATGGGCGTGGATCTGGCCGGCGCCGGTTCGAAAGAACTCAAAGGCTATATGACGCGCGTGTTTGAACGCGACTCCTTCCTCGCTTCGCTGACGGAAGCGGAACGCGAAATGCGCCTGCAAGCCCGAGGCTAACCTATGGAAATGTCGCAACTCACAGCCCGACGTCCCTATCTGTTGCGCGCCTTCTACGACTGGCTGCTCCACAACCAGCTGACGCCGCACCTGGTGGTCGACACTAATCTGCCTGACGTTCAGCTGCCGCTGGAGTACGCTCGCGATGGTCAGATCGTACTGAACATCGCGCCGCGCGCGGTCGGCAATCTGGAATTGGGCAACGACGAAGTGCGCTTCAACGCGCGCTTTGGCGGCGTGCCGCGCAAGGTTTCCGTGCCGATGGCCGCCATTCTGGCGATTTATGCGCGCGAGAACGGCGTAGGAACTATGTTCGAGCCAGAACCGGCCTACGAGCTAGGCGAGCAGAATGACGACGCGACATCAGAAGAGCCGGTGATGTCCGTCATAGACGACGATCGCCCGGATGACGCGCCCAATGACGATCCGTCGCCAGACGACGAGCCGCTGCGCGGTGGTCGCCCGTCGCTGCGCGTCGTGAAGTAACGCGCGCTTCCGCAAAAGAGAAAAGCCAGCTGAAAAGCTGGCTTTTTACATTGCGCCGATGCTTCACATAAAAAACCCGGAGCAAGGTCGGGTTGGTGTTAGCAGAGCAGGGCGCGAATTACACTTCTAGGTAGTCCATGATGCCTTCTGCCGCTTTACGGCCTTCGGCAATCGCCGTCACCACCAGATCCGAGCCGCGCACGGCGTCGCCGCCGGCGAAGATTTTTGGGTTGCTGGTCTGGTGCGCGCTCTCCTCGCGCTCCGGCGCGATAATGCGGCCTTGGCTATCCAGCTCGACGCTGAAGTCGGCCAGCCACTCCATCTTGTGCGGACGGAAGCCAAACGCCATCACCACGGCGTCGGCTGGCAGCACGTGCTCCGAGCCGGGCACGATTTCGGCGCGGCGACGGCCAGCGGCATCCGGCTGGCCCATTTCGGTGCGCGCCACTTTCACGCCGCTGACGCGGCCGTTGGCATTGATTTCGACGCCCAGCGGCTGCACGTTGAACTGAAACTCCGCGCCCTCTTCGCGTGCGTTTTTCACTTCGCGTTTTGAACCCGGCATGTTCTCTTCGTCACGGCGATAGGCACAGGTAACGTGCGTCGCGCCCTGACGGATAGAGGTGCGCACGCAGTCCATCGCCGTATCGCCGCCGCCGAGCATCACGACGCGCTTGCCTTCCATATTGATGTAGGGCTGGTCATCCTGCTGCGCGAAGCCCATGGTGTGCTTGGTGTTGGCGATCAGGAACGGCAGCGCGTCATAGACGCCCGACGCATCCTCGTTCTCCAGTCCGCCACGCATCGACTGATAAGTGCCGACGCCGAGGAACACCGCGTCATAGGTGTTTACCAGGTCGCTCATCTGCACGTCGCGGCCCACTTCGGTATTGAGCTGAAACTCAATGCCCATATCGGTAAAGAGCTTGCGGCGCTTGATCATCACCTCTTTTTCCAGCTTGAACGACGGGATGCCGAAGGTCAGCAGGCCGCCGATTTCCGGATGGCGATCGTAAACCACCGCCTTGACGCCGTTTCGCGTCAGCACGTCGGCGCAGGCGAGGCCCGCCGGGCCAGCGCCGATAATCGCCACGCGCTTGCCGGTCGGTTTGATGTGCGACATATCCGGCTTCCAGCCCATCTCTATCGCTTTATCGTTGATGTAGTGCTCGATATTGCCGATGGTTACCGCGCCGAACTTGGCGTTAAGGGTGCACGAGCCTTCGCACAGGCGATCCTGCGGGCAGACACGACCGCAGACTTCCGGCAGACTGTTGGTCTGATGCGATAGCTCTGCCGCTTCGATAATGCGGCCTTCGTTCGCCAGCTTCAGCCAGTTAGGGATGTAGTTGTGAACCGGGCACTTCCACTCGCAGTAAGGGTTACCGCAGGAGAGACAGCGATCGGCCTGCGCCTTCACCTGGCTTTCAGAAAAGGACTCATAAATTTCTACAAACTCAATTTTACGCACTTTCAGCGGTTTCTTTGGCGGGTCAACACGCTGTAAGTCGATAAATTGATATACGTTTTTACTCATCGTAACCTCTTACGGCAATCCCGTCCGGCGTACCGGACGGGGCGAACTATTACTGTGCCTGCACGCGCAGCTCGGCTGCGGAACGACTGCGGTGACCCAGCAAGGCTTTCATATCGCTGGACTTGGGTTTAACCAGGGCGAAGCGCGACGACCAGAGCGGCCAATTGGCGAGGATCTCTTCGCCACGGCTGGAGCCGGTGTGCTGCACATGCTCGGTGATCAGGCCGCGCAGATGCTCTTCGTGGATCGCCAGCTCGTCGACGTTCAGCACTTCTACCAGCTCCGGGTTGACACGCTTGCGGAACTCGCCATCTTCATTCAGCACGTAGGCGAAGCCGCCCGTCATGCCTGCGCCGAAGTTGACGCCGGTGCGGCCCAGCACGCAGACGATGCCGCTGGTCATATATTCGCACCCGTTGTCGCCAATCCCTTCCACTACCGTGATAGCGCCGGAGTTGCGCACCGCGAAGCGCTCGCCCGCCCGGCCAGCGGCGAACAGCTTGCCGCCGGTCGCGCCGTAGAGGCAGGTGTTACCCGCAATGGTGGCCTCGTGGCTACGGAAGGCGGAGCCGACCGGCGGACGAATCACCAGCATGCCGCCAGCCATACCTTTGCCGACATAGTCGTTGGCGTCGCCGGTCAGCGTCAGCTCGACGCCGCCTGCGTTCCAGACACCGAAGCTCTGGCCGGCGGTGCCGGAGAAGTGCGCGCGGATCGGATCCGCCGACAGCCCCTGATCGCCGTGGATCGCCGCGATGGCGCCGGAGAGCGTCGCGCCCACCGAGCGGTCGGTGTTGCGGATGTCAAAGTAGAACGTCTTGCTCTGACGCGCCTGGACAAACGGCATCGCTTGGTCGTGCAGTGCCTTGTTCAGCTCGCCCTTGTCGAACGGCGGGTTGCTGCCCTCGGTACAGTGCAGTGCCTTGCCCGGCATCGGCACGGCGGTTTTCAGCAGCGACGAGAGATCCAGGTTCTGCTGTTTGGCGGTGAAACCATCCAGCTCTTTCAGCAGATCGGTGCGTCCAATCAGATCCGTCAGGCGTTTAACGCCCAAGTTGGCCATGATCTCGCGCGTTTCGCGCGCGATGAATTCAAAGTAGTTGGTTACCTTGAAGGGCAGGCCGTGATAGTGATTCTTACGCAACTTGTCATTCTGGGTTGCTACGCCGGTCGCGCAGTTGTTGAGGTGACAGATACGCAGGTATTTACAGCCCAGCGCCACCATCGGGCCGGTGCCGAAGCCGAAGCTCTCTGCGCCCAGAATCGCCGCCTTGATAATGTCGCGTCCGGTTTTCAGGCCGCCGTCCACCTGCAGGCGAATCTTATGGCGCAGGCCGTTGGAGACCAGTGCCTGCTGGGTTTCCACCAGGCCAAGCTCCCACGGACAGCCGGCATACTTCACCGAGCTGAGCGGGCTGGCGCCGGTGCCGCCGTCGTAGCCGGAGATGGTGATCAGATCGGCATAGGCTTTCGCCACGCCGGTGGCGATGGTGCCGACGCCCGGTTCGGAAACCAGCTTCACCGAAATCATCGCCTTCGGATTCACCAGCTTCAGGTCGAAAATTAGCTGCGCCAGATCTTCGATTGAGTAGACGTCATGGTGCGGCGGCGGTGAGATCAGCGTCACGCCCGGCACCGAATAGCGCAGCTTCGCGATATAAGGGGTAACCTTATCGCCCGGCAGCTGGCCGCCTTCGCCTGGCTTGGCGCCCTGCGCCACCTTTATCTGGATCACGTCGGCATTCGCCAGGTAGGCTGGGGTGACGCCGAATCGGCCCGAAGCAACCTGTTTGATGCGCGACACTTTGTTAGTGCCGTAGCGCACCGGATCTTCGCCGCCTTCGCCGGAGTTTGAATAGCCGTCGAGCGAGTTCATCGCTTCGGCCAGCGCTTCGTGCGCCTCCGGGCTGAGCGCGCCGATTGACATCGCCGCGGTATCGAAACGCTTGAACAGCTCGCTGGCCGGCTCGACGTCGTCGATATGGATCGATTCGGTGCCCGGCTGCAGTTCCAGCAGATCGCGCAGCGTTGCCACCGGACGCTCGTTCACCAGCTTCGCATAGGCCTGATAGTCGCTGTACTCGCCGCTTTCGACGGCGCGCTGCAGCGTGCCCACTACGTCCGGGTTATAGGCGTGATACTCGCCGCCGTGCACGTACTTCAGCTGACCGCCATGATCCAGCGGCTTACACTGCCGCCAGGCGCGCTTCGCCAGGTTGATCAGGTCCTGCTGGAAGTCGGCGAAGTTCGCGCCGCTGATGCGGCTGACCACGCCTTGGAAGCAGAGGCCCGACACATCGGCGTGCAGGCCCACCGCTTCAAACAGCTTCGAGCAGCGGTAAGAGGCGATGGTCGAGATGCCCATTTTGGACATGATCTTGTACAGGCCTTTGTTGATGCCGTTACGGTAGTTGAGCATCACCGCGCGGTAATCTTTTTCGATCACGTTGCTGTCGATCATCTTCGCCAGCGACTCGTAGGCGAGGTAAGGGTAGATGACAGTCGCGCCGAAACCGAGCAGAACGGCTAAGTGGTGCGGATCGCGCGCGCTGGCGGTTTCAACGATGATGTTGGCGTCGCAGCGCAGGCTCTTCTCAACCAGTCGCGTCTGCACTGCGCCGACGATCATCGGCGCCGGTACCGGCAGGCGCGTTTCGCTGATGGCGCGGTCGGAGAGCACCAGCAGCACGGTGCCGTCGCGCACCATACGTTCCGCTTCGTCGCACAGCATATGTATCGCCTGCTCCAGCGTCTGGGTCGCAGGATCAAAGGTGCAGTCGAGCGTGTCGGCGCGATAGTACTCGCCTTCCATGGTGGTCAGCTGATTGAAGTCAGACCACAGCATAATCGGCGATTTAAAGCTGACGCGGTGCGCTTGGCCTTCCGCTTCGCAGAAGACGTTCATTTCGCGGCCGATGCTGGTCGCCAGCGACATCACGTGATTTTCACGCAGCGGATCGATCGGCGGGTTGGTCACCTGCGCGAACTGCTGGCGGAAGTAGTCATAGATAATGCGCGGGCGGCTGGACAGCACGGCGAACGGCGTATCGTCGCCCATTGAGCCGACCGCTTCCTCGCCGTTCTCGCCCAGCACGCGGATAATGGTATCCAGCTCTTCGCTGCTGTAGGCGAACTGCTTCTGCCAGGTCGCCAGCTGCACGTCGTCGAGCTCGCGGCTGCCGACTTGATCGTCCGGCAGATCTTCGAACGGCACTAGGCGCTTGACGTTTTTCTCCATCCACTCTTTATAGGGATGGCGGCTTTTGAGGTCGTTGTCGGTTTCCGCCGAATGCAGGATGCGGCCGATACGGGTGTCGATCACCATCAGCTCGCCGGGGCCGACTCGTCCTTTTTCCACCACTTCGTCCGACTGGTAGTCCCAGATGCCGACCTCTGAGGCGCAGGTAATCAGCTTGTCCTTGGTGATAATGTAGCGCGCCGGACGCAGGCCGTTGCGATCCAGGTTACAGGCGGCGTAGCGGCCGTCGGACATCACAATGCCCGCCGGGCCGTCCCACGGCTCCATGTGCATGGAGTTGAAGTCAAAGAAGGCGCGCAGCTCCGGATCAATATCCGGGTTGTTCTGCCACGCAGGCGGCACCAGCAGGCGCATGGCACGCACCAAGTCCATACCGCCGTTCAGGAACAGCTCCAGCATGTTATCCATTGAGCTGGAGTCGGAGCCGGTTTCGTTGACGAAAGGCCCGGCATTCTGCAGATCGGGGATCAGCGGCGTATTGAATTTATAGGCGCGCGCGCGCGCCCACTGGCGGTTGCCGGCAATGGTGTTGATCTCGCCGTTGTGCGCCATATAGCGGAACGGCTGCGCCAGCGGCCAGCGTGGCACGGTGTTGGTGGAGAAGCGCTGGTGGAACAGGCAAATGGCCGATTCCAGACGCAGGTCCGCCAGGTCAAGATAGAAGCGCGGCAGGTCGGCCGGCATACACAGGCCTTTATAGATGTTGACCTGGTTCGAGAAGCTACAGATGTAAAAGGCTTTATCGTCGGTCTGCTCAATCCGCTTTTCCGCACGGCGGCGCGCCATGTAGAGGCGACGCTCCATATCGCGCGGGCACCAGCCGGCCGGTGCGTTGATAAACAGCTGCTGGATGCGCGGCATAGAGGAGAGGGCTATCTCGCCCAGCACGTCCTGATTGACGGGCACGTCGCGCCAGCCCACCACAGAGAGGGTTTCGCGGATCACTTCTTCTTCCACGATGCGGCGGCTCGCCTGCGCTTCTTCTTCGTCATGGCTGAGGAACAGCATGCCGACAGAGTAGTTTTTTGCCAAACGCCAGCCTTTCTCTTCCGCCACGACGCGGAAAAAGCGGTCAGGTTTTTGTAATAACAGACCACAGCCGTCGCCAGTCTTGCCGTCAGTAAGGATCGCTCCGCGGTGTTGCATACGGGCCAGTGCATGAATGGCAGTACGCACTACTTTGTGGCTAGGTTCGCCTTCTATATGGGCGATCAGGCCGAAACCACAGTTATCCTTTTCAAGGGATTTGTCATACAACATTTCAGTGAAACTCCCCAGGCTCTGTGGATTCCCTTTGGTCAGACGACGGGCGCAGAAAGGGCAGACGACGGAGCCGCGCATCATGCGCTGCACTCCTGTGTCGCCCCATTTATCTGGCCGTTAGCGTCGTTGTCACAAGCGTCGAGGTCTTGTTACAGGGGGAATCTCTGTTACTGCATAAATGTGACGGATTGAGCACCCGTCCAGAAAGCTTCCAGCGAATTTCCAACTTATCGGGAAAGCATAATAAGGTCAAATAGTGTTCCTGGTCGTCATTTTTGACAGGGTTTTTGAGTTAACATATTGATTTTAATTTCATTTTATATGAAAAAAGGGCGATTGGCTCGCCTGCCCGGTTCGGCGGAAATGTGAACTGTCTCACTGTAGTTCAGCGGTCAAATACCTGCACCATGCTGGCAAAATACCCTTTAACATCAGGAAATGCTGTTTAGCAGATTACCTGCACATCAAGTATCTGTTTTTCTTACCACCCCATATTTAAATCAAAATGAGGGGGGCATAAGTAAAATTAATCAAGCTAGCTATGAATTTTCAGCCAGTAAAAGTGAATGGCTATTCATAAAGAAAAAACGATGCCAGAACAGCAGCGCGCTATTAGTCAGCAATATGAAAGATTTATGATGTTTTTGGCTCGCCGTCAGGCGGCGCTTTAGATTATGCAGTTGGCACAATTAGTCAAGTGATTTAACGCGCTGGCAGGCATCGTCGGCGATCGTGGCTCCAGCTGTACTAGAATGGGGCGTAACGCGCGCTTTGTGGCCCCGCCGCGCACTTCGCTACCTAAGTGCGCTATCATGAGCCTGTTTCTTTTCCAGAGAGCCTGCTGGCGCAATATTACGTTGATTTGATGGTTAAGCTAGGACTGGTGCGCTTTTCGCTGATGCTCGCCTCGGCGTTGGTGGTGCTGGCGATAGTGGTCCAGATGGCCGTTACCATGGTGCTGCGCGGACACGTCGAGAGTATTGACGTGGTACGCTCCGTCTTCTTTGGCCTGCTGATTACTCCCTAGGCGGTCTACTTTCTCTCGGTGGTGGTAGATCAGCTGGAGGAGTCACGCCAGCGCCTGTCGCGCCTGGTGGATAAGCTGGAGGAGATGCGCACCCGCGATTTGAGCTGAACCAGCTGATAAAGGAGACGATCACCCAGCTGAATCAGGAGATCAACGATTGTATTAAAGCCAAGCAGGCGCGCGAGCAGGTGATGGATAAGCTGTGCGAAGAGATGGCGCGCCGCGAACAGGCGCAGATCGAACTGGAACAGCAGTCCTCGTTTTTACGCTCCTTCCTCGATGCCTCGCCCGATCTGGTGTTTTACCGCAACATCGATAAGCAGTTTTCTGGCTGTAACCGCGCCATGGAGTTGCTCACCGGCAAGAGCGAAAAGCAGCTTATTGGCCTGACGCCGCGCGATATCTATGATGAAGACGCCGCAGGTAAGGTGCTGGAGACCGACGAGAAGGTGTTCCGCCATATAACGTTTCGCTCACCTACGGACAGTGGCTGCAATACCCTGACGGGCGCAAGGCCTGTTTTGAAATCCAAAAGGTGCCCTATTACGCTCGCGTCGGCAAACGCAGCGGGCTGATGGGCTTCGGCCGCGATATTACCGAGCGTAAGCGCTACCAGGACGCGCTGGAGAACGCCAGCCGGGAAAAAACCACCTTTATCTCCACCATCAGCCACAAGCTGCGTACGCCGCTTAATAGCATCGTTGGCCTGAGCCGCATCCTGTTCGACACCGATTTAACCCAGGAGCAGCTGACGTACCTGAAAACCATTCACGTTTCTGCCATCATGCTCGGCAATATCTTTAATGACATAATCGAGGTCGACAAAATCGAGCGGCGTAAAGTGCAGCTGGATAACCAGCCGCTCGACTTTACCGGCTTCCTGGCCGACCTGGAAAACCTTTCTGGCCTGCTGGCGCAGCCGAAAGGGCTGAAGTTCGTGATGGCGCCGCGCCTGCCGCTACCGCACAAAATCTGCGCCGACGGCACGCGTCTGCGCCAGATCCTGTGGAATTTGATCGGTAACGTGATGAAGTTCACCCAGCAGGGCGAAATCGTGGTGCGCGTCGCCTATGAGCAGAACGAAACGCTGCGCTTCGAGGTCGAGGATTCAGGCCAGGGCATTCCGCAGGAGGAGCAGGATAAAATCTTCGCCATGTACTATCAGGTTAAGGATCCGCACGGCGGTAAGCCGGCGACCGGCACCGGCATTGGGCTGGCGGTGTCACGCCGGCTGGCGCAGGCGATGGGCGGCGATATCACCGTGCGCAGCACGCTGGGAGAGGGCGCTTGCTTTACCGTGGTGATTAACGCGCCGCGCGTGGCGGAAGAGGTGGAGGATGATAATATGGATGACAGCATGCTGTTGCCGGCGCTGCATGTGCTACTGGTCGAAGATATCGAGCTGAACGTCATCGTAGCGCGTTCGGTGCTGGATATGTTCGATCCGCTGGAGTTCGATCTCGCGCTGCTGGATATTCAGCTGCCCGATATGACCGGCCTCGACGTCTCGCGCGCTATCCAGAGGCCACGCTGCCGCCGCTGACCGCTAACGTGCTCAAGGATGAAAAAGAGTATCTCGACGCGGGTATGGATGACGTGCTGAGCAAGCTGCTGTCGGTGCCGGCGCTGACCGCCATGATCAAGAAATTCTGGGACAACCAGCGCGACGACGAGGACCCAGGCGCTGACAGCGAGGACGCCACGCGCACGCTACTCGACCTGCCGATGCTGGAGCAGTATCTCAAGCTGGTCGGCCCCGGTCTGATGACCCAGAGCCTGACGATGTTCGAACAGATGATGCCAGGCTACCTGGAGGTGCTCGATTCCAACCTGATGGCGCGCGATCAAAAAGGGATCGCGGAATAGGGGCACAAGATCAAGGGTGCGGCGGGATCTGTGGGACTTCAGCATCTACAGCAGGTGGCGAAACAAATTCAGAGTCCGGAACTGCCGGCCTAGTGGGATAACGTTGGCGAATGGATAGAAGAGCCCAAGCGTGAATGGCGCCATGACGTGCAGGTACTGCACGACTGGGTAGCGGAGAAGGAATCGTAAGGGTATTAAAAAAAATGACCCCAGTCGAGACCGGGGTGCGCGAATACTGCGCCAACACCAGGGAAAAAGGCGCTGTTGCTATACTTAGTTAGAGGGATTAAAGTGCAACAGCGTGGTATTGGTTAACGTCTGACATCACCTCAGCAAATTCATCTTTCACTGGCTGAAGATTCATTAAAATTTGTGATGTCGAGAAGCGCTTGAGTACAGAAAACATTAATTTGCCAACACAGTCAAGCAAGGAATTAATTTCTGCGTTGCCTTGCGCTCATTTTGACCAATTGTACTATTTTTTTGGCACGGTTGTCGTTTGCTGCGAGGACTGCGCCCGCGCTCGAAAGCGAAGAAAGTCAGCGTATCCGAGCGTTACGGCAGTTTTCGTGGTTAACTGACTGATATTTAAAGTTAAAAAAAGAGAGTTTCCGCTTTTATCCAAAACGCTTTGGAAAGCGGAGGTATAAATTTCCAGATCCTCGATGCGCGGTATATTTTCAGGAAACCCGCGGCGGGCCAGAAAACCGTCCTGACGCGTTAATCAGCAGAAAACAGGGCATTACAGAAGCTAAAGATTAACCTTGAGTTCCAAATGATGAAAAGCAACACTGTGGCGCATCATTGATAATTTATAAATATGAATGATTTTTCGCGGTGTTTATCACAATTGATTAAATGTATTTCGAGAAAAACGATTAGTACTCATCGGCTATGGAACCGATTCCTTTTATGCGGAAGTGCTTGATGTCACTCGAGCTGTCAGCGTTTTCGGGGCGCGCAAGATTTTTCCAACGCAGGAAATTTTCGCATAAATTTACGCTTCTTCAGGTATTTTGACGAAGATGAGTCTCTCATCCCTTCAGGAATTGATTAACACAGGGAACAGTTAAGAGAATATTGTATGAATAAGAATAAAGGGAACCTGTGGCAGCGGGGTAAGCGAGCCGGAGTGCGCGTCGTGCTGACGCTGGTGGGCCTGTGGGCCGCCGGCATTCTGCTATTTTCCTTTCTGCCGGTGCCTTTCTCCGCGGTAATGGTGGAGCGTCAGCTGGCCGCTTGGCCGAGCGGCGGTTTTCATTACGTGGCGCATTCTGACTGGGTAGGGCATAGCGACACTTCGCCATGGATGGGGCTGGCGGTGATCGCCTCGGAAGATCAGAAATTCCCGCAGCACTGGGGATTTGACGTCGATGCGATTGAGTCGGTGCTCGGTAGCGAAGGCGAGCGCATGCGCGGCGCCTCGGCTCTGTCGCAGCAGACGGCAAAAAATCTTTTTCTCTGGGATGGGCGCAGCTGGGTGCGCAAGGGACTGGAAGCGGGATTAATCCTGGGCATTGAAACTGTTTGGACCAAGCGGCGCATCGACCGTCTATCTCAATATCGCGGAGTTCGGTCCGGGTGTATTTGGCGTCGAAGCAGCGGCGCAGCGCTATTTCCATAAGCCAACCAGCCGCCTGACGATTGCGGAAGCGGCGCTGCTGCCGAATCCCATCCGCTTTCACGCCAACGCGCCGTCAGGCTATATCTGTCAGCGCCAGCAGTGGATTATGCGTCAGCTGGGCGGAGAGGGCTTTCTGCAGCGCCATCGCCTCGACTAGCGTTTACTCTTCGTCGAACCCGGCCTCAAACAGCTCAATCACGGCCGCTAGCGCCCGGATCTCCTCCGGGCCGCTCGCCTCGATTTCAATATGACCGCCTTTCGCCGAGTCGAGCATCAGCAAAGCGATAACACTACTCGCCTCCGCCTTGGTGCCTGCCTCGTTACGCAGCAGCACTTCAGCGTCAAAGCTCTGGACCAGCTCAAACAGCTTCATCGCGGGCCGCGCGTGCATGCCCAGCTTGTTTTTGATTTCGACGGTTTGTTTGACGGTCATGATTTGCGTTTCTCCAGCGTGCGATGGCGCGACTGTACATTTTTGCCGCGGGAGCGAAAGTAGTCCGCCAGCTGCTCGGCTATATACACCGAACGGTGCTTGCCGCCGGTGCAGCCGATCGCCACGGTCAGGTAGCTGCGGTTGTTGGTTTCCAGCATAGGCAGCCATAGCTCAAGGTAACTGCGCGTCTGATAGATAAAGTTATGCACTTCCGTATGGCGATCGAGAAAGGCGGCGACGGGGCGATCGAGACCGGTCATCGGGCGCAGCTTGGGATCCCAGTGCGGATTGGGCAAAAAGCGCACGTCGAAAACGTAGTCGGCGTCGATAGGAATGCCGTGCTTGAAGCCAAAGGATTCGAACATCATCGTCAGTTCACGCTCGCGCTTGCCTAGCAGGCGCGTGCGCAGCATCTCCGCCAGCTCGTGAACCGACATCTCGGAGGTATCAATAATCAGATCGGCGCGGGAACGCAGCGGTTCCAGCAGGTCGTTTTCTTCGTCGATAGCGCTTTCCAGTGACAGGTTTTTGCTGGAGAGCGGATGCAGTCGGCGCGTGTCGCTGTAGCGGCGGATAAGCGTATTGCGATCGGCATCCAGAAACAGCAGCTGCGGTGAAAAAGCCTCAGGCAAGTTGTTCAGCGCGGTTTCGAACACTTCCGGCGATTCCGGCATATTGCGCACGTCGATAATGACCGCCGCCGAGATATTGCGCTCCACCAGCGAATTCGCCAGCTCGGGCAGCAGCACCACGGGCAGGTTGTCAACGCAGTAGAATCCCATGTCTTCAAGGGCGCGTAGCGCCACCGATTTTCCTGAGCCTGACCGACCGCTAACGATCATCAGCACCATGACCTTCTCTCCCGTTTTCCCCCGGCGCGCACGCCGGTAAAAGCGCAGCGCGCGTTACTGCTCCTCTGGAGCTTCTGTAATAATGGCGTAGAGTTCTTCATCACTCTGCGCAGTGCGCAGGCGGCGACAGACGGTTTTGTCCGCCAGTCGCTTTGCGACCAGCGACAGGGTATGCAGATGGGTTTTGCACTGGTCGGCAGGCACCAGCAGCGCAAACAGGAGATCGACCGGCTGGTTGTCTACCGCGTCGAAGGCGATCGGCTGGTCAAGGCTGATAAACACGCCGACGGCGCGCAGCGTGTCCTCTTCCAGCTTGCCGTGCGGGATGGCGATGCCGTTGCCGATTCCGGTGCTGCCCATGCGTTCGCGGGTCAGCATCGCTTCAAACAGCGTTTGATAGGGCAGGTTAAGCTGCTTCGCCGCCAGCTCGCTGATAATCTCCAGCGCGCGTTTTTTACTCTGGCAATGCACGCCGCTGCGCGTACAGGCAGGCGTCAGCACGGTGCTCAGTTCCAGTGTCAGATCGTTGTTCATCATCGTTTCACTTGCGAGTTCACAGAGCCGCAGGCTTACCGCGCACAGAAGCGGCGCGATATCCCGGGCGCTTGCACAGATGGCAAAACGGGGCGGTCGATCCGCCCCATCCAGTCCGCCCTGAGCGCGCGCGGCGCGCTCTGCAAGCGTGAAGGTTAGTGTTTTTTCAGTTTGTCTTTATGCCGGTTTAGCTGGCGGGTAAGCTTGTCGAGCAGCCCGTCAATCGCCGCATACATATCGTCCGCTTCCGACGTGGCGTGCAGCTCGCCGCCGTTGACGTGTAAGATCGCTTCAGCAACCTGGGTGACCCTTTCCACTTTCAGCACAATATAAACCTGATTGATACCATCGAAAAAGTGTTCCAGTCTGGCGAACTTGGTGGTGATGAATTCACGCAGCGGCTGCGTAACGTCAACGTTCTGCCCAGTAAGGTTCAGCTGCATAGGTCTTCCTTCTCATTTCGGTCAAACCAGCTGCTTGCGCTGGTTCGAGGGCGGGATAGATAAAGACTCGCGGTATTTAGCAACGGTTCGACGCGCCACCATGATCCCCTGTTCAGATAACATGGAGGTGAGCTTGCTATCACTCAAGGGTTTAGCGGGGTTCTCCGCCGAGATTAATTTTTTCACCAGCGCGCGGATCGCGGTAGACGAGGCTTCACCGCCGCCTTCGGTATTGACGTGGCTGGAGAAAAAATACTTTAGTTCAAAAATGCCGCGCGGGCTGTGCAGATATTTCTGTGTGGTGACGCGAGAGATGGTGGATTCATGCATATCCACGGCTTGGGCGATATCCGCCAGCACCATTGGACGCATAAACTCTTCACCCTGTTCGAAGAACGCCTGCTGCTGTTCCACAATGCAGCGCGTCACTTTCAACAGCGTATCGTTGCGGCTCTCCAGGCTTTTAATCAGCCAGCGCGCATCCTGCAGATTGCTGCGGATAAACTGGTTGTCGCTGTCGTTGCGCGCGGCACCGCCCATGGCGGCATAGTGCTGGTTGATGCGCAGGCGCGGCAGACTGTCGGCATTAAGCTCCACCGTCCAGCGTTTGCCGACCTTGCACACCAGCACGTCAGGAATGACATATTCCGGCTCGCCAGTCTGCACCGACTGGCCCGGGCGCGGATCCAGTGACTGAATCAGCAGCATCGCCTCTTTCAGCACCTCCTCCTTCAAGCGGGTAACGCGCATCAGGCTGCGGAAATCGTGGTTTGCGAGCAGATCGAGATGTTCGCTGACGATCAGGCGCACCTCGGCCAGCATCGGCGTCGTCGGCGCGAACTGGGAAAGCTGCACCAGAAGGCAGTCGCGCAGATCGCGCGCGCCGACGCCGATGGGATCGAAGCGCTGCACGCGCTTCAGCACCGCCTCGATCTCGTCCAGCGCCAGCTCTTCGTTGCCCATGCTGTCGAGGATCTCATCCAGCGAGACGGTCAGGTAGCCGGTGTCGTCGATGGCGTCGACGATGGAGGTGGCGATAGCGCGATCGGTGTCGGTGAAGGGCGTCAGATCGACCTGCCACATCAGGTAATCCTGCAGCGACTGAGTGGTTTCGCCCTGGTAAACCGGCAGCTCGTCATCCTGGTAGTCGGTGCTGGTGCCGGACGGCGTGCCCGCGGTATAAATCTCATCCCAGGTTGCGTCGAGCGGCAGCTCTTCAGGCATCTCTTTCTGCTCAAGCGCCTCGCGCGTGTCCAGCACCTCTTCGTCCTGATAGTCGCGGTTGTCGACTTCATCATGAAGCTCGGCCTGCTCCAGTAGCGGATTGCTCTCCATCGCCAGCTGCAGCTCCTGCTGCAGTTCGAGCGTAGAGAGCTGCAGTAGCCGGATCGCTTGCTGCAGCTGGGGCGTCATCGCCAGCTGTTGGCTAAACCTGAGTTGCAAACCTTGCTTCATAGTCAGGACAGGATTTCCTAAGCAAACATCGTATTAACGACACCTTATCAGAGTCTGAACTCTTCGCCCAAATAAACCCGCTTAACCTGCTCATCTGCAAGAATTTCATTGGGCGTGCCGTGGGCGATAAGGCGGCCCTGGCTGACGATGTAGGCGCGTTCGCACACTGCCAGCGTCTCACGCACGTTGTGGTCGGTGATCAGCACGCCGAGGCCGCTGTCGCGCAGGTGCTCGATAATCTTTTTGATGTCGATAACCGAGATGGGATCGACGCCGGCGAAAGGCTCATCCAGTAGAATGAATTTGGGATTGGCGGCCAGCGCACGTGCAATCTCCACGCGGCGGCGTTCGCCGCCCGACAGCGCCTGGCCCATGCTGTCACGCAGATGGTCGATATGGAACTCATCCATTAGCTCGTTGGCGCGATCCTGGCGCTGCTCTTCGGAGAGATCGTCGCGGATCTGCAGCACTGCCATCAGATTGTAATAGACGCTGAGGCGGCGGAAAATCGAGGCTTCCTGCGGCAGGTAGCCGATGCCGCGGCGCGCGCGCGCGTGCAGCGGCAGGATGCTGATATCATCCTCGTCAATAACGATGCGGCCAGCGTCGCGCGGTACTATGCCGACCACCATATAGAACGTCGTGGTTTTACCCGCGCCGTTCGGGCCCAGCAGACCGACGATCTCGCCGGATTTGACCTGCAGGCTGACGTCTTCCACCACGCGGCGGCCCTTATAGGCCTTCGCCAGGTTTTCTGCAATAAGTGTGGCCATAGTGATCAGTTACTCTTTTTCTGGCTGTTAGCGTTTTTGTCCTGCAGCTGCGACGGCACCAGCACGGTGGTCACGCGCTTGCTCTGACCCTGGCTGTAAGCCTGCATTTTCTGCTCTTTCACCAGATAGGTAATGCGGTCGCCCTTGATGTTGCTGTCGAGCTGTTCGATATAGGCGTTGCCGGTCAGCTCAACGAAGTCGTTCGCCAGCTCATAGTGCAGCTTGGCGGCGTGGCCCTGTACCGGCTTGCCGCTGTCTTGCATCTGGTAGAAGGTGGCGGGATTGCCCCAGGCGTCAACGATGGTTTTGTTGCTGTCGCCGCCCGGACGCGTCACCACCACTTTGTCCGCGGTAATCTTGATGGTGCCCTGGGTCACGATAACGTTGCCGTTGAAGGTCGCCACGTTGCCCTGCAGGTCCAGCACCTGGTTTTCTGCGTCGATGTTGACGGGCTTGTCGGAGTCGCCGGTGACCGCCAGCGCGGGCAGGCTGGCCGCCAGCAGCGAACCGACCAGAAAACATTTAAGGCTGTTGTTGTGCATTTTGAATTTCATAATACGTTTTGATCTTCTCAATCAACTCGGTGTTTTTCGTTCGTAAATTTCCACGCATTTTCATGCCGGTAGAGTTAAAACCGCGCCCGAACAGCGTGACCTGGTCGTCGGACGTCACGTCTTGCGAAACGAGATTGACCTGCGCGTTGTCCATTTTAATACGCTGAAGCTGTGAATCCTGCGTCAAGGTATTGACCTCAACATGTCCATACAGATACAGCATACGATCTTTGGTCAGTTTGGCTTTATCCGCGCGCACGGACCAGGTCGGCACCTTGTTTTCGTCATAGGTGGTCATCATCGGCTTATCGAACCAGCTGATTTCATCCGCAGCGAAATAGGTCACTTTCTCCGACACCAGCTTATAGGCCAGCGCGCCTTCCGGGTTGTAGACCACGGTATTGGACTGCGCGCTGGTATAGGTCGGCTCGCTATCGCTGCCGGTGGTCGGCGCGCGCTCTTCGTCCTGATTCGTCAGGTTCCAGCCGATTAGCACCAGCGCAATCAAGGCCAGAATCAGCGTTATCCTACGCCTGCTTTTAATCATACTAATTGCCCTTTGGCATCCTCAAATTTGTTCTGCGCCATGAGTATCAGGTCGCACAGTTCGCGCACCGCGCCGCGTCCGCTAGTGATGCGGGTAACATATACCAGCCAGTCGATCAGATCGTCGCCGATATAGGCGACCTGCTCGTCGGAAAGCGACAGTTTATCCAGAAGTTTTCGCGATAGGCCAAAAGCTTATCCGACTGTCCCTAATAAAGATGGCGAATGCCCAACGTTCGGCAGCGATCCTCTAGCAGGCGCGCATTACGTCCGGTAATAATCGCCACATCAGAGGTTAGTAAACAGCGGATGCCATAGCTGTCGCGCACGTTAAAAGGCTTTCAGCTCTTCGCCATTATTGCCCATATAAATTACGCCGTCCGACATCACGCCGTCGACGTCGCAGATTCTGCAGGCGAATCTGGCTGGCGCGCGCCATCACCTCAGCGCTGACCGGACCGTAGCAGGTTTCCACCAAGGAAGTATTAACCGACATTCTTGTTTCCTGTTCAGACTACGCCGGCGCGTAGCATGTCATGCATATGTACCACACCGAGCAGACGATCGTCATCGGCCACCAGCAGCGCGGTAATGTTTTTGTTTTGCATCAGGTTGAGCGCATCCACTGCCAGTACGTTCGGGCGCACCCGGATGCCGCCGCGCGTCATCACCTCTGAAATGGTGGCGTGCTGGAAATTGATGCCCATATCGAAGATGCGGCGCAGGTCGCCGTCGGTAAAGATGCCCTCGATCTTCATGCGATCGTCGACGATCACCGTCAGCCCTAAATTTTTGCGCGTAATCTTCAGCAGCGCGTCGCGCAGCGAGGCGTCGCGGGTGACGTAAGGCATCTCATCGCCGCTGTGCATAATGTCGCTAACGTGCAGCAGCAGCTTGCGCCCCAGCGCGCCACCCGGGTGGGAGAGGGCGAAATCCTCGGCGCTAAAGCCGCGCGCTTCCAGCAGCGCGACCGCCAGCCCATCGCCCATCACTAGCGTGGCGGTGGTGCTGCTGGTCGGGGCTAGGCCAAGCGGACACGCCTCCTGCGGCACTTTCACGCACAGGTGCACGTCGGCGACGCGGCCCATCGCGCTGTCGGGACGGCTAGTCATGCAGATCAGCTTCACATGCTGCCGCTTCAGCACCGGAACAAGCGCCAGAATCTCGTTCGATTCGCCGCTGTTGGAGATTGCGAGCACCACGTCGCTACTGCCGACCATGCCGAGATCTCCGTGGCTGGCTTCACCTGGATGAACGAAAAAGGCGGGCGTGCCGGTACTAGCGAAGGTGGCGGCCATCTTTTTGCCGATATGGCCTGATTTCCCCATCCCCATTACCACCACTTTTCCTTGGCAGTGATAAATCATCTCGCAGGCGCACGTAAAATCGTCGTTGATATACTGGTCCAGCTGCTCCAGACCCTCGAGTTCTATGCGCAATACCGCTTTTCCCGCCGTCTGGAAATCGAAATTCGTGACTGGAAGCTGAGTTGACATGGCAAATCGGTCCTTTGTTATCCGTCGATGAAAGCGGGCTGAATCCACAGCAGCGCCGCCCAGACGATGAAACCACAGAGTAACAGCGTGCCGGCCAGACGCCCGATACGGCGGCTGCGCTGCAGGCAGAGCAGGGCGAACAGCACGCTGACGCCCAGCATCACCTAGTAATCGCGCGCGAATGAGAAGAAGGCGTGCTCATCCACGCTGCCGGGATTCATCAGCGCCGGCAGGCCCAGCACGATGGCGATATTGTAAATATTGGCAACAACCAGGCTGCCGATGGCGATATCGTCCTCGCCCTTCAGCTCGCCGGCGAGCACCGTCGCCAGCTCCGGAAGGCTGGTGCCCACTGCGATCAGCGTCGCACCCATCACCAGCTCGCTGACGCCGAAATAGTCGGCGAATGCGGTGGCGTTGTCGATCACCATGCGCGTCGACATCGGCAGGATAATCAGCGCAACCGCCAGCCAGAGAAGCAGAGAAGCGCCACCGTATTGCCGTTCTCTTCGCGCGGCAGCTCCGCTAGCTGCTCACGCCTCAGGGTATCGTTGTTGTCGCGCTCGGCGCGGCGCGCAATGCGGATCGCCACCAGCAGATAGATCAGGGCGATGGCGATCAGCGCGGCACTGTCCAGCCGGCTCAGGTAGTTGTCGAACAGCATCAGCTCGCGCCGCACCAGATTGGAATGGATCGTCAGGGGATGAAAGCGCCGCGCCGCCTAGGATCAGCAGAATGTTGGTGATGTTGGAGCCGAGCGCGGTGCCGACAGCGAGATCCATCTGTCCGTGCTGCACCGCCGAAAAAGAGAGGATCATTTCAGGCAGCGAGGTGCCGATGCTGACGACCGTCATGCCGATGCTCAACGGCGGGATGCCGAAGGATCGACAGAGTATCGCGGCGCTGAAAACCAGGCGATCGGCGCCATAAGCGAGTAAAATCAAACCGATGATCAGTAGGGCAGAAGCTACGAACATGAAAAATCCTTCGATGAAATGCAATCCCGACACGTCTTGTACGGCAGGTTTCAGGTTCTGTCATTACAAACAAGCGCTGATTTTGACCGCCTGCGCGGCAAAAGTAAATTTAATGCCCGCTTTAGCTAAATCGAGACGCTAGGTTTCTGTAAAGCTATCGCGCATTGGCGCGTTACAGGCTAACATCGTAGACTTTATAATGCCCGATCCACAGAAGAGGTAATAATGGACCAACAGGAAACGAACCTGGTCGAGGTTCGTGGCGTCAGTTTTTCGCGCGGCAATCGCCCGATTTTTGACAATATTTCGTTGACGGTGCCCAAGGGAAAAGTCACCGCCATTATGGGGCCGTCGGGCATCGGCAAAACCACGCTGCTGCGCCTGATTGGCGGTCAGCTACAGCCCGATTGCGGCGATATCTGGTTTCGCGGCGAGAATATTCCCCGCCTGTCGCGCACGAAGCTTTATGAAGCGCGTAAAAAAATGAGCATGCTGTTTCAGTCAGGCGCGCTGTTTACCGATCTGACCGTGTATGAAAATGTCGCCTGGCCGCTGCGCGAGCATACGCAGCTGCCGGCACCGCTGCTGCACAGCACGGTGATGATGACGCTGGAAGCGGTCGGCCTGCGCGGCGCGGCGCAGCTTAAGCCTGCGGAGCTTTCCGGCGGCATGGCGCGGCGTGCCGCGCTAGCGCGCGCGATTGCGCTGGAGCCGGAACTGATTATGTTTGACGAACCCTTTGTCGGACAGGATCCCATTACCATGGGCGTGCTGGTAAAGCTGATCGACGAGCTGAACCACTCGCTCGACGTCACCTGCCTCGTGGTGTCGCATGACGTGCCCGAGGTGCTCAGCATCGCCGATCGGGCCTATATCGTTGCCGGACAGAAGATCATTGCGCAGGGCAGCACGCCGCAGCTGCGGGAAAATCCCGATCCGCGGGTGCGGCAGTTCCTCGACGGGATCGCGGACGGGCCGGTGCCGTTCCGCTTTGCCGCTGGCGATTATCTTTCCGATTTAACCGGCTCAGGGAGAGTGTAAGTCAATGTTGTTCAAGGCGCTAGCGTCACTGGGACGCCGGGGAATCGACACCTGTTCTACCTTTGGTCGGGCAGGCTTAATGCTGTTTCACGTGCTGGCGGGCAAGCCCGCCTTTCGTAAACACGCGCCGCTGCTGATCAAACAGCTCTACAGCGTCGGCGTGCTGTCGCTGCTGATTATCATAGTTTCTGGGCTGTTTATCGGCATGGTACTGGGCCTGCAGGGCTATCTGGTGCTGACCACCTACAGCGCCGAAACCAGCCTTGGCATGCTGGTAGCACTATCGCTGCTGCGTGAGCTGGGGCCGGTGGTGACCGCGCTGCTGTTCGCCGGACGCGCCGGATCGGCGCTGACGGCGGAGATCGGCCTGATGAAGGCGACCGAACAGCTCTCCAGCATGGAGATGATGGCAGTGGATCCGCTGCGTCGCGTCGTTTCGCCGCGCTTCTGGGCCGGCTTTATCAGCATGCCGCTGCTGGCGCTAATCTTTACCGCGGTCGGCATCGCCAGCTGCGCGCTGGTCGGCGTGAGCTGGAAAGGGATCTACGCCGGCTTTTTCTGGTCGGCGATGCAGAACGCCATGGATTTTCGTAGCGACGTGATTAACTGCATCATCAAAAGCGCGGTTTTTGCCGTCACGGTAACCTGGATCGCGCTGTTTAACGGTTATGACGCGATTCCGACCTCTGAAGGGATCAGCCGCGCGACGACGCGTACGGTGGTACACGCCTCGCTGGCGGTGCTCGGTCTCGATTTTGTGCTGACAGCACTGATGTTTGGGAACTAAAGCAATGCAAAGCAAAAAAAGCGAAATTTGGGTTGGCGTGTTTATGCTGCTGGCGCTGGGGGCGATGCTGTTTCTCTGCCTGCGCGTCGCGGATCTGAAGTCGCTCGGCACCCAGCCGACCTGGCAGCTCTACGCCACCTTCGATAATATCGGCGGCCTGAAAGTCAGCTCGCCGGTGAAAATTGGTGGGGTGGTGATTGGCCGCGTCACCGATATTACCCTGGAGCCGAAAATCCTGCTGCCGCGCGTCACCATGGCGATCAGCGACGAGTACGCCGGAAAAATTTCCGATACCAGCTCGCTGGCGATCCGCACACAGGGCTTACTCGGCGAGCAGTTTTTAGCGTTGAATTTAGGCTTTGACGATCCCGAGCTGGGCTCGGCGATGTTGAGAGACGGCGACACGCTCCGCGATACCAGGTCGGCTATCGTGCTGGAAGACCTGATCGGTCAGTTCCTCTACAAGAGCGGCGGCGATAATTAAAGAGAGCCAAGATAACAAGAGGGCGCCGAGAGCGCGCCTGCGGCCCCGGCACAACCCTGAGAGGTCACACACAATGTTTAAACGTTTAATGATGATTGCCATGCTGGTGGTTGCGCCGCTGACGGCGGTGCAGGCCGCCGATCAAAGTAACCCTTACAAGCTGATGAATGAGGCGGCGGACAAAACCTTTACGCGTCTAAAAAATGAGCAGTCGAAAATCAAACAGAAACCGAATTACCTGCGCGATATCGTGCGTCAGGAGCTGCTGCCCTATGTGCAGATTAAATACGCCGGCGCCTTAGTGCTGGGCCGCTACTACCGCGAAGCGACGCCGGCGCAGCGCGACGCCTACTTCAGCGCCTTCGGCGACTATCTGGCACAGGCCTACGGCCAGGCGCTGGCGCTTTATCACGGCCAGACCTACCAGATCCAGCCGGAGCAGCCGCTGGGCGACGCCAAAATCCTCGCCATTCGCGTCACCATTCTCGATCCCAACGGCCGTCCGCCGGTGCGCCTGGACTTCCAGTGGCGCAAAAACAGCCAGACCAGCAACTGGCAGGCGTATGACATGGTGGCGGAAGGCGTCAGCATGATCACCACGAAACAGAACGAGTGGAGCGACCTGCTGCGCACCAAAGGCATTGACGGCCTGACTGCACAGCTGAAAACCTACGCGGCGCAGCCGATTACGCTGGATAAACAGTAACGATGCATGAGTCATTACGCTGGCAGCGTGACGCCAGCACCCTGTCGCTCTACGGCGAACTGGATCGCGATACGCTGCTGGCGCTCTGGCAGCAGCGCAACACGCTGATCAATAAGGTCGAGATCATCGACGTTTCCGGCCTGGCGCGCGTCGATTCAGCCGGCCTGGCCCTGCTAGTGCACCTGCAGGAGATCGCCCGTGCGCAGGGCGTCACGCCGCGCTTCAGCGGCGTCAGCGATAAATTGCAGTCGCTGATTACGCTCTACAACCTTCAGCAGATTATTGTTTCTGCGGAAAAAAGCCGCTGATCCCGCCTAAGCCTGCTAAACCCCTGTTGTTCGCAGGGGCTTTTGCATGTTTAAGAGTCCGCCGCTTTCCTCTAAGATGGCACCCTTTATCATTTTCAAGTGAAGCAATGAGCAATGGAAAACAGTGAAATTCAGGCCGTGCTGATGCAAGCGCTGCCGCTGGAAGAAGTGCATGTGATGAGCAACGACGGCAGCCACTTTCAGGTGATCGCCGTTGGCGAAATGTTCGGCGAGCTGAGCCGCGTGAAAAAGCAGCAGGCCGTCTACGCGCCGCTGATGGAATATATTGCCGACAACCGCATTCATGCTGTCTCCATTAAAACCTATATCCCCGCTGAATGGGCGCGCGACCGTAAACTCAACGGTTTCTGAGCATTCAGCGTGGCGCGCTCGCCGCTGGCGAGTCTGACCTGTTTTTAGTTAATTGAGAGCCGTGTTAATGGACAAATTTCGTGTGCAAGGCCCTACCCGTCTGAGTGGTGAAGTGACCATTTCCGGGGCGAAAAATGCCGCGCTGCCGATTCTGTTTGCTGCGTTGCTGGCCGAAGAGCCAGTCGAGATCCAGAACGTGCCGAAGCTGCGTGATATTGATACCACTATGAAGCTGCTGAGCCAGCTGGGTGCGAAGGTTGAGCGCAACGGCTCCGTGCACGTCAACGCCAGCAAAGTGGATATCTTCTGTGCGCCGTACGAGCTGGTGAAAACCATGCGCGCCTCTATCTGGGCGCTGGGACCACTGGTGGCACGCTTTGCCCAGGGACAGGTTTCGCTGCCTGGCGGCTGCGCCATCGGCGCGCGTCCGGTGGATCTGCATATTACGGGCCTGGAGCAGCTGGGCGCGGAGATCAAGCTGGAAGAGGGCTACGTGAAGGCCTCGGTCGATGGCCGTCTGAAAGGCGCGCATATCGTGATGGATAAAGTCAGCGTCGGCGCGACGGTTACCATCATGAGCGCGGCGACGCTGGCTACCGGCGTGACCATCATCGAAAACGCGGCGCGCGAGCCGGAAATCGTCGATACCGCTAATTTCCTTATTGCGCTGGGCGCGAAGATCAGCGGCGCTGGCACCGACAAAATTACCATTGAGGGTGTTGAGCGCCTCGGCGGCGGTGTCTATCGCGTTCTGCCGGACCGTATCGAAACCGGCACCTTCCTGGTGGCAGCGGCGATTTCAGGCGGTAAGGTGCTGTGCCGCAATACCCAGCCGGACACGATGGACGCCGTACTGGCGAAACTGCGCGACGCAGGCGCCGACATTGAAATCGGCGACGACTGGATCAGCCTAGACATGCACGGCAAGCGTCCGAAAGCGGTCAACGTGCGCACCGTGCCGCACCCGGGCTTCCCGACGGATATGCAGGCGCAGTTCACCCTGTTGAACCTGGTCGCAGAGGGCACCGGCGTGATCACGGAAACTATCTTCGAAAACCGCTTTATGCATATTCCGGAGCTGATTCGCATGGGCGCGCACGCCGAGATCGAGAGCAATACCGCTATCTGCCACGGCGTGGAAAAACTCTCCGGCGCGCAGGTGATGGCGACGGATCTGCGCGCGTCGGCAAGCCTGGTGCTGGCGGGCTGTATCGCCGAAGGCACCACGCTTGTGGATCGCATCTACCACATCGATCGTGGGTATGAGCACATCGAAGACAAGCTGAAAGCGATGGGCGCACAGATCAAGCGCGTAAGCGGCGAATAAGCCCCCATAGCCAGCATGAAACCAGTCGCATTCACGCGGCTAGTTTTTTTCGCCTGCAGGATCGTCAGGCGTCGGTGGGATTTTCTATAGCGTGATGGGCAATCGAATGCGCTTTTTGCGATCCAGCAGCCGATGCGTCTGCGGATCGTAGTAGCGGCTTGCCCAGATCTCTGCCGGATGGACGTCAATCGCGTCGGCAATCAGCCACTCTCCCTTCGGCCAAGGGCGCGAGAGGGCGTTGGCTAACGTCAACGAACTCAAACCCACCAGGCGCGACAGCGCGGCGATAATATCGGCAGGATGCCAGTCTTCGTTCCTTTTATACATACCGGATTCTCCTTATCGCTGGTGTGAAATCTACCTCGTGCAATGAGAGAACTTACCGAACCATTATCTGGAAATTTATGGAATCTCATAACAGATAGTTTCCATTAATTTTTGGACTGATGCGGCGAAGTGCAGGTCAGCGCGCAAAAGTGCAGCAACAAACAGAGGACGTTGCGGGAAAAAGTGAGGCGGGCAGAAAAACAGCGGAGCGGCGGGTGCCGCTCCGCTGGGGCATCAGAAATCACGCTGAACGGACATATGCGCTAGCGATTCCAGCGCGCTGCGCCACGGCGACTCCGGCAGGGCGGCAAGCGCCTCAATCGCCTTGTCCGCTTCCTGTTCGGCGCGCTTGCGCGTCCACTCCAGCGAGCCGCACTGCTGCATCGCGGCCAGCACCGGTTCTAGAAGATGACGGCCGTTGCCCTGTTTGATCGCTTCGCGGATCATCATCGCCTGCGCCGACGTGCCGTGATGCATCGCGTGCAGCAGCGGCAGCGTCGGCTTGCCTTCGCTCAGGTCGTCGCCGGTATTTTTGCCCAGCTTGGCTCCATCGGAGCTGTAGTCGAGCAGATCGTCAATTAACTGGAAAGCGGTGCCGAGATAGCGTCCATAATCCTGCATCGCTTGCTCCTGCACCGGGTTCGCCTCGGCCAGAATAGCCGAGGCCTGCGAGGCAGCTTCAAACAGACGCGCGGTTTTGCTGTAAATCACGCGCATATAGCTCTCTTCCGTGATGTCGGGATCGTTGACGTTCATCAGCTGCAGCACTTCGCCTTCGGCGATGACATTTACCGCTTCCGACATCAGCGTCAGAATACGCAGCGAGCCCATGCTGGTCATCATCTGAAAGGCGCGTGTGTATATAAAATCTCCCACCAGCACGCTGGCCGCGTTGCCGAACGCCGCGTTGGCAGTGGCTTTCCCGCGGCGCATATCGGATTCATCCACCACGTCGTCATGCAGTAGCGTGGCAGTGTGGATAAATTCGATTAGTGCCGCGTTAGTTACGTGCAGATCGCCCTGATAGCCCAGCGCGCGTGCCGAAAGCACGGCGATCATTGGACGGATGCGCTTGCCGCCGCCGCTGATGATGTAATAGCCAAGCTGATTGATCAGCGAGACCTCGGAATTCAGCTGGTCGAGGATGGTCTGGTTGACGGCCGCCATATCCTGCGCGGTTAATTCATTTATCTGTTCTAAGTTCATTCGTCTGTTCAGCTTTGACTCGTTTCAACGGCTAATGGTACCTGTTTTAACCAGCCTGAGTTCAGGTAATCTGTTACTAATTGTACTTGAATTTTCTGGATGAGAAACGTTTGCGATCGGCCTGTGTTTCTTTTCTGCAAGAGAGTGCAAAGTGCACTTGTCTTCTGCTGGAGATTTGCGTAGAATTTGGGTCCTATTGTGAATATTTATCGCGCCGCCTGATGAACGAAAGGCATGCGCAGAAGCGGAGTTTTATTTTAATGTACGCGGTTTTCCAAAGTGGTGGTAAACAACGCCGAGTAAGCGAAGGTCAGACCGTTCGCTTGGAAAAGCTGGACAAAGCAACCGGTGAAACTATCGAGTTTGACCAAGTGCTGATGATCGCAAATGGCGAAGACGTGAAAATCGGCGCGCCACTTGTTTCAGGTGGCGTGATCAAGGCTGAAATCGTTGCTCACGGTCGTGGCGAGAAAGTTAAAATCGTTAAGTTTCGTCGTCGTAAGCACTACCGTAAGCAGGCTGGCCACCGTCAGTGGTTCACTGATGTGAAAATTACTGGCATCAGCGCTTAAGAGGAGATCTGACAAATGGCACATAAAAAGGCTGGTGGCTCGACTCGTAACGGTCGTGACTCCAATGCAAAACGTCTGGGCGTAAAACGTTTCGGTGGCGAATCTGTTCTGGCAGGCAGCATTATCGTTCGTCAGCGCGGCACCAAATTCCACGCGGGTAACAACGTAGGCTGTGGTCGTGACCACACTCTATTCGCTACAGCAGACGGCAAAGTAAAATTCGAAGTGAAAGGTTCGAACAACCGTAAATACATCAGCATCGTTGCTGAGTAAGGTTGTCGTGATGCAGACAGTCACAGTCTGAACGCACAAATAAAAGCCCCGCAGCCATTGCGGGGCTTTTTACATTCTGCGACCTGTCGCAGAAATAGTGCTGTACACTTTATGTACGCCTGATGAAAATCAGTCCTGATTTATCCGCCGCCGGTCAGCGCAGAGAGACCCTGGCGGACCCGCTCGTAAGCCGTGTTCTGCGCTTCGGGAGATTGTGTGACGGAGAAAGAAAATGAAGTTTGTTGATGAAGCGAAAATTCTGGTGGTTGCCGGCGATGGCGGTAATGGCTGCGTCAGCTTCCGCCGCGAGAAGTATATTCCTAAGGGCGGCCCGGACGGCGGCGACGGCGGCGACGGCGGCGACGTCTATCTAGTTGCCGACGAAAACCTGAATACCCTGATTGACTACCGCTTCGAAAAATCCTTCCGCGCTGAACGCGGTCAGAACGGCCAGAGCCGCGACTGTACCGGCAAGCGCGGTCAGGACATTATTGTCAAGGTGCCGGTCGGCACGCGCGTGATCGATCAGGGCACCGGCGAAACGCTGGGCGATATGACGCGTCACGAGCAAAAGCTGATGGTCGCCAAAGGTGGCTGGCACGGCCTGGGCAACACCCGCTTTAAGTCGTCGGTTAACCGTACCCCGCTCCAGAAAACCATGGGCACGCCGGGCGAGAAGCGCGATTTGCAGCTTGAGCTGATGCTGCTGGCCGACGTCGGCATGCTCGGCCTGCCGAATGCCGGCAAATCGACCTTTATCCGCGCTGTATCGGCGGCCAAACCGAAGGTGGCGGACTATCCGTTTACCACCCTGGTGCCAAGCCTGGGCGTGGTGCGTATGGACAGCGAGCAGAGCTTCGTGGTGGCCGATATTCCGGGCCTGATTGAAGGCGCCGCCGATGGCGCTGGCCTCGGCATTCGCTTCCTGAAGCACCTGGAGCGCTGCCGCGTGCTGCTGCACCTGATCGACATTGCGCCAATCGACGAATCCGATCCGGTGGAAAATGCCCGCATCATTCTCGGCGAGCTGGAGAAATACAGCGACAAGCTGTTCAACAAGCCGTGCTGGCTGGTGTTCAATAAAATCGACGTGATCGGCGAAGAGGAAGCGCAGGCGCGCGCCAAAGCGGTTGCCGAGACGCTGGGCTGGGAAGGGCGGTACTACCTGATCTCGGCGGCAAGCCGGCAGGGCGTGCAGGAGCTCTGCTGGGACGTGATGAGTTTCATCAACGCCAACCCGAAAGAAGCGGAAGCAGAAGAGCAGAAACCAGAAAAAGTCGCCTTTATGTGGGACGACTACCATCGCGAAGCGATTGAAAATGCGGTGGAAGAAGATGAAGAGTAGGATGACGACTGGGAAGAAGATGACGACGAAGGCGTCGAAATCATCTACCAGCGTTAATGCCAGACAAAGGGGACAGCGAAAGCGGTCCCCTTTTTATTGGCCCAGCACCGCCACCGTCAGGCGCGACGAGCAGCAGAGCTGGCCTCGCGCATTGCGGATCTCAACCTGCCACACCTGGCTGCGCGAGCCGAGATACAGCGGGCGGCAGACACCGCGCACTTCGTCGCTGAAGTGCGGCGGTGATGGCTGGCGTTCACCTCGGTGCCCACCACGCTTTTGCCCTCGTTGGTGCAGAGGTAACTGGCAATCGATTCCATCGACTCCGCCAGCACTACCGACGCGCCGCCGTGCAGCAGGCCGAAAGGATGAGGGGTGGCGTGTCCACCGGCATCACCGCTTCCAGATAATCGTCGCCGATAGCGGTAAAGCGGATGCCGATATGCGCCACCAGCGAGTTATCGCCCATGGCGTTCAGCGCATCGAGGTCGATGTCGCGTTTCCAGATGGCCATCAATCAGGCTCCCAGCGTCGCGCCGCCGTCGACCACGATATCCTGCATCACCACGTGTCTGGCGAGATCTGACGCGAGGAACAGCACGTTATGGGCGATCTCCTGCGGTTTGGCGATCTTGTGCAGCGGGATCCCCAGTTTGTACTGTTTCGGGAAGCCGTCGATCATCTCCTGCTCGGCGGTTGACGTATGCCACAGGCTGCGCTGCATCTCGGTATCAGTGGAGCCGGGCAAGACGATATTGCAGTGCACGCCGAACGGCACCATCTCCAGGCCGACCGTCAGGCAGAGGCTGCGCAGCGCAGCCTTCGATGCGCTATAGGCGGACATGCCGATACGCGGCGCGTGCGCCGAGTTAGAGGCGATGGTGACGATCGGCGCCGGCACGCTGCTGACGGAAAACCGGCAGCGTCTGCTGGAACATATTGAAGGCGCCGCCAACTTTGACCGCCAGGCACGCCTGGAAATCCGCAAAGGCAATCTCGTCGGTGGCGCCGATACGCAGGATGCCCGCGCCGTTCACCAGCACGTCGAGGCGCGGCTGCTCCGCCAGCAGGCGCTGGCAGAGGGTGTTAAACTGCTCTGGATCGGCTACGTCCAGCGTATGGCAGGCAAAGGGGTAGTTCTGGTCGTGAAAACGCTGGTCGAAGCCCTGCACCTGCTCGCCCGCCGCATGAAAGGCGAGCGCGGTGTGGATAGCCGATGCCCTGACCGGCGCCGGTCACCCAGACGATTTTGCCGATGAAGTCGAAAGTCTGGCTCATTGCGCAGGCTCCCGTGACAGCAGCGCCCACCAGCCGTCGATGGAGGGGTTTTTCGCCAGGCTGACGAAGTCGATATCGCCGTGCACCTGACGCCAGCGCCATCATATGCTCTTCGCGGCTGAAGTCCGCCAGCGCGTCCGCCACCATAAAGGGCTAGATATTGCGCATAAAGGCGTCGGTCGCGGTGGTCAGGCAGCCGATATGGGCGTAAACGCCGGTGATAATCAGCTGATCGCGGCCCATCTCTTTCAGAGTCGACTCCAGCTGCGAGCGCACAAAGGCGCTGTAGCGCCACTTGGTCAGCACATGGTCGTTGGCGTCGGGTGCCAGCGCATCGACAATTTTCTGCTGTTCCTGATGCTTGTTCAGCCCCGGACCCCACATATCGTTGAGCAGCGCGCGATCTTCATCACTCTGCTGGTTGGGCTGGGCGGTGTAGAACACCGGAATGCCTTGCGCTTTGCAGTAGGCGCGCAGGCGAGCGATGTTCTCTACCACCTGATTGACTAGCGGGCTGTTCTCGCCCCAGAAGTTAAGGAAGTAGGCCTGCATATCGTGAATCAGCAGCGCGGCGCGCTGCGGCTCCAGCGTCCATTTCACCTTGTTGGTGGGCAGCTCAGCGGCGGCGGGCAGTGAGTATGAGGTCAGTTTTGGAATAGCCATAAAATCTCCGGAACAGGTCAGGCTTGCGCTTGTTGATCGGCAAGCTGTTGGCGCAGGCGTTTCTTGTCAACTTTGCCGACGGGCGTCAGTGGCAGTTTATCCACGCAGGTAATACGATCGGGCAGTTTATATTCGGCGACGCCCAGCTCGCGCAGATGGCGGCGCAGCGCCACCGGCTTAATCGGCTGGCGGGCGACGATAAAGGCGCAGCTCTTTTCGCCCATCAGCTCGTCATGTATCGACACCAGCGCCGCATGAATCACGTCGGGATGGCGCTGTAGCCGGTTTTCGATCTCTTCCGCTGCGATCTTCTCGCCGCCCTGCACAGTAATGTAGCCCTGCGGGTTAATCTCGATCAGATCGCCCGAGCAGTAAAAACCGTTGACGTCAAAGCTGGCCGCGTTGTGCTCCGTGCTTTTATAGTCGCCGCGGAAGGTGTAAGGACCGCGCGTCATCAGGCGGCCAACCTCGCTGCTCGGTAGCGGATCGTCGTTCTCGTCCGTCACCCAGACTTCGTCGTCCGGCGAAATCGGACGACCTTGAGTGGTGAAAATGGTGGTCTCGCCGTCGTCGAAGCGCGTGTAGTTCACCACCCCTCCGGCCATGCCGAACACCTGCTGCGGCCTGCAGCCTATTTCGCTCTGAATGCGCACCGCTAGGGTTTCTCCCAGCTTGGCGCCGCCTACCTGCATACGCTGCAGCGACGCCAGCGTCTTGTAGCTGACCCACTTATTGATCGCCTGCAGACTGAGGCTGACGGCGGGTGGTACTAGACCGGTATCGGTGACCTGATGCTTCTCAATCAGCTGGAAGCTGTGGGTGGCGCTGGGGTCTTCGGCCGGGATCACCTGACCACCGGCGTAGAAGACGCCCAGCGGGCCGGGCGAACTCATGGCGAAATTATGCGGTGCGGGCAGGGCGATCAGGTAGTGCCTGTCGGCGGTGATGGCGCAGATCTCGTCGCTGGCGCGGACGCTGTAGTAGTAATCGTTGTGGGTACGCGGGATCAGCTTGGGCGTGCTGGTGCTGCCGCCGGAAAGCTGGAAAAACGCCACTTCGTCGGTAGCGGTCGGCGTCGGCTGGAAGTCGCCTGCCGCTTCGGCCATCAGCGCCTCCAGCGTATTCTCCGCCTGGTCGCTATTGCGCAGGATCACCTGACGCAGCGCCGGCTGCGCCGAGCACAGCGCGTCGATAAAACTGTCGTCGGCAAAGAGGGCATGGCTGCGATCGGCGATCAGCAGCGCAGGCTCGATCTGCGCGGCATAGGCCTGCAGCTTGGTGCGCTGGTGGCTGAACAGAGCATAGACCGACGTGACGCCCAGCTTGAACAGCGCAAACAGGGTGACGTAGAAGTCGGCGACGTTGCCAAGCTGCACCAGCACGGTGTCGCCGTTTTTAATGCCGCGACGTTGCAGCGCCGCCGCCAGATTGTCGCTGCGTTGCGCCAGCTCGCGGTAGCTCAGCTGCAGATCGCCCTCAAGAACGGCGATGGCGTCGCTGGTTTGATGACGCGCCAGGATATCGGTCATCGGCACATCCAGCCAGTAACCTTTTTCGCGGTAACGGGCCGCCAGATCCTCTGGCTAGCGGTTATATGGGATCTACATGGTATTTCCTTTATTGCATTCCAAAAGCGCGCAGCATGGTGTCGAGCTTGACTCCGGTCTCGCGCCATTCTGATTCCGGTTGCAAATCTGCCACGATGCCCGCGCCGGCAAACAGGCGCACGCGCGCGCCGTGCACGGTGCCGCAGCGGATGGTCACTACCCATTTGCCGTTGCCTTGGTCGTCGCACCAGCCGACAATGCCGCCGAACAGCTGGCGCTCAAACGGCTCCAGCGTCTGAATCAGCTGCTGGGCGCGCTGGTGCGGAAAGCCGCTCAGGGCAGGGGTCGGATGCAGCAGGCAGGCGAGCGACAGGGCGTTTTCCCGCTCGTCGCGTGCTTCGCCGTCAATCTGCGTCGCCAGATGCCACAGCGTGGCGGTGGTGAGCAGCGACGGCGCCGCGGGCACGGAGAGCAGGCGGCTGCGCGGCTGCAGCACGTCGCGCATCGCGTCGGTCACCAGCTTGTGCTCGTGGCGATCTTTCGTGGAGCGCATCAGGGGATCGCCCGCTTCGCGATCGCGCTGCGGATCGACATCGCGCCGCGCGGAGCCGGCGAGCGGGCAGGAACTGAAGTCGCGTCCCTGCTTGCGCAGCAGTGGCGATGCTGCGCCAAGGCGATGTGAAGATAAATCTCCTTCACAGCGCGGAGAAATCCTGAAGCAGGGGATTTCCAAACGTCAACGTTTCCCCCATAATTTTCACCTATAAATGATAAGATAATTAACAATGATTATCATTTGTGTTATGGCCCTGTAACCTACGTTGATTACGCCGGAGTGTGCGGCATACTGTCCTGAAGCGCGATGCGATTAGGAGGAATTACCGGGCAAGGTTTTCTCACAAATGGTGGACCAGTGCTTATGGTTAAGCGGAGTTTCCTGGCGGCTGTCGCGCTGATTTCTGTGGCGTTGACGGCAATGACTTCTCTGGCTCGGGCCGATGACAGCTGGCCGAGCAATGTGTAAGGCGCGAACGGCAGCGTATCGTTTCAACCAGCGTCATGCTGACCGGCTCGCTGCTGGCGATCGACGCGCCGGTGATCGCCAGCGGCGCTACTGCGCCCGGCAGTCGCCTGGCCGATGAGCAGGGCTTTTTCCGTCAGTGGGGCGCGGTAGCGAAGCAGAAAGGGGTCAAACGGCTCTATATCGGCGAGTCGAGCCCCGAAGCGGTGGCGGTGGAAGCGCCCGATCTGATTATCGTCAGTGCCACAGGCAACGACTCCGCCATCAAGCTGGTGGATCAGTTCTCCACCATTGCGCCGATGCTGGTGGTGAACTATGGCGATAAAAGCTGGCAGCAGCTGGTTACGCTGCTGGGCCAGGCTGCCGGCTATGAGGCCGCGGCGGCGTGCGTCAAGGCGTTCGATGCGCAAGAGGCGGCGCTGAAAAGCAAGATCGCGCTGCCGCCGCAGCCCGTCTCGGCGATGGTGGTGAACGGCGACGGCCGCGCAGTCAACCTCTGGACCAGCGAATCGGCGCAGGGCAAGCTGCTGGAACAGCTTGGCTTTACCCTGGCCATGCCGCCTGCCGGCCTGCAGCAGCTGCACAGCATGGGGCAGAGAAAAGACATCATTCAGCTCTCCGGCGATAACGTCGCCAGCGGCCTGAACGGCAACACCTTCCTGCTGTTCGCCGCGGAGGATAAGACCGCGCAGCAGGTCATGCAGAATCCCTTCGGCAGCAGTAAAGCAGCATTAGGTTTACGCGCTGGGGGCGGAGATCTTCCGTCTCGACTACTACAGCGCCACGCATTTGCTGGCGCGTCTTGAGCAGCTATTCGTTAAGTCATGACGCCTCGTCCGCCAGCGTCGGCGCTGGTGGCTGATAGCGTCACAGCCGCGCCATCAGGATCCACATCACCATCCCCAGCAGCGCCGCGCCGAAACCGAAAAAAGCGGCGGCCTGCTGCGTCAGCAGACAGCTGCCCAGTGCGCCGATCGCGTCGCCGGTAACGTTCTGCGCCGTCCACTGGCTGTTGATGCGTCCCAGCAGCGCGTCCGGCGTCAGCGACTGGATCATGGCGTACTGCACCAGACTGTTGATAGCGCTGAAGTAGCCAAACGCCGCCAGGTAAACCAGACCAGGCGCGAACCAAGGCATCAGGCTGAACAGCCCCAGCGCCACAAAGGCGGCGATGGCGCTGGCTAGGATCAGCCTGCTGGGCTGCGGCGACTGGGCCAGCCGCCTGCTGGTCAGCGAGCCCAGCGCCGTGCCGAGCGGCACCGCGGCATACATCAGGCCCAGCTGGTCGAGGCTCACCTGCCAGTGCGGCGCCAGCGCCGGATAGAGCACGTGCACCGCGCTGGCCAGCGTCACCAGCGCGCCGGTCACCGCCGCTATGCCGACCAGCGGAGCGGCAAACATGAACTGCACGCCGCTGGCGAGCGCCCGCAGCGGATGTTCACGCGGCTGCGGCGGCGGCATCACCGACAGCCGCAGCAGGGTCAGGACGTTGAGCAGCGTGCCAAACGCGGCGAGGCCGTAGTTCCACACCGCGCCGCCGTGCTCCATCACCAGCCTGCCGATGGCAGACGAAAGTATCGAGCCGAAGCGCACCGTCAGCATGGTGATATCGCCCGCCTGCACAGCGCGGTCACGCCAAGCGCGCCGAAAAAGCCGTTCCACAGCCCCAGCAGGAAAACGGCGCTTACCGAGGGGGTCGGCAGCACGGCGTTAATCGCCAGCCCGACAAGGCCCAGCCCGCAGGTGGAACGCGCCAGCAGGATCAAACGCTTGCGCTCATAGCGATCTGCCAGCACGCCGCCGGTCAGAAAACCGACAAACATGCCGGCACCCGACAGCGTGACCGCCAGCCCCACCAGCGCAGGCGAATGGGGCAGCTGCTGGATCTGTACCGGCACGGCGACGGCCAGCATGCCGAGCGCAACGATGGAGATAAAGCGGGCGATAAAAATGGCGCGGAAAGCGGAATGCGTCTTCAACAGGCTGAGATCGATCAAATGGGAGGATTTATTCATTTCGTCGCCTTTTACTGCGGTTTTCCTCGTTATGGTTAGGGCGAATCATGGTAACATACAAAATACGAGTAATAGCGATAACAAGTATCATTATCAAATTGACGCGCTAGTTGTGTCAGTTAAATAGTTAAGGTTCGGAACGTTATGCGCCAACTCACCGCAATAGCCGCCTCAGGGATGCTGCTGTTGCTCCTGCTCCTGCTCCTGCTCCTGCTCCTGCTCCTGCTCCTGCTCCTGCTCCTGCTCCTGCTCGCGCTCAGCCTGATGCTCGGCGCAAAATTCATCCCCCTCCACGATCTCTCTCTTGCTTTAACCACTAACTGCGGCAGCGCAGACTGCATCATCGTGCGCGAAGCGCGCCTGCCGCGTACACTGTGGCCGGGCTGCGCGTTGATGCTGAGCCTGACGGGCAATCCACTCGCTGATCCCGGCATTCTTGGCGTCAACGCAGGTGCCGGCTTCGCCGTGGTGTTGGGCATTGCGTTGTTCGGCGCGGATTCGCCCGCCGACTGGCTCGGTTTCGCCTTTGGCGGTGTGCTGCTGTCGTCGCTGCTGCTGGCGCGCGCGCTCAACAGCCTGAGCATGGGCGGCGATCTGGCTACGGTGCTCGGCACGCGCGTGGCGCGCACCCAGCTGCTGGGGCTGCTGGCTATCGCTTTGCTGAGCGGTGCGGCCACCGCCGCCGTCGGCCCCATCGCCTTCGTCGGGCTGATGACGCCGCACTGGCGCGCTGGCTGCTCGGCAACGATCATCGCTGGATGCTGTCCGGCACGCTGCTGATGACGCCCTGTCTGCTGCTGGCGGCCGATATTCTCGGGCGCCTGCTGGTGCCTGGCGAGCTGCGCGTTTCGGTGGTCACTGCGCTGCTCGGCGCGCCGATGCTGATTGTGCTGGTGCGCCGCAAGCTGGGGAGAGGGCAGCTATGAGCCGAGCGATGATCCATACCCTCTGGATGCTGGCGGCGCTGCTGGACGGCCTGCTGACGGCGGGCGTGGTCTGGCTGTTTGCCTGGCGCAACGGCGTCGAAACCTTTCGGCTGATTATTATCGGCATCAGCGTGCGCGCGCTGATGCGGGCGCTAAGCTGGCTGACCTCGCCGCTGCAGGGACAGGTGCTGCTGGACAGTGAGGCGATTTCCTGCCTCTCCACTAAAGAGGTGGCGCGACGTCTCGGTCTGCTGCCGCAAAGCTCGCAGACGCCTACGGGCAAGCGAGCTGGTAGCGCGCGTCCGCTATCCGCATCAGTCGCTATTTGGCCGCTGGCGCGACGAAGACGAAGCCGCGGTGCAGCAGGCGATGCGGGCAACCGGCGTCGCCGATATCGCCGCACAGCCGGTGGATCAGCTCTCTGGCGGCCAGCGCCAGCGCGTCTGGATCGCCATGGTGCTAGCGCAGCAGACGCTGCTGCTGCACGATCTTAATCAGGCGTGCCGCTACGCCACCCACTTGATCGCCATGCGCAACGGCTAGTTTGTGGCCGAGGGCAGGCCGTCCGAGATCGTTACGCCAGCGTTGATTGAGGCGGTCTACGGCTTGCGCTGCATTATTGTCAAGGATCCGGTGGCGAAGACGCCGATGATTGTGCCGCTGGGGCGCGGCAGCAACTGAGAGGCTAGCCAAAACCTGAGTATGGATGGTGTAGGAGACAGGTGCCAAAGCGGATGGTATGGCCCGATCGCAAAGTCGCTTACGCATCCCTGCTCGCTCGACCCGCGACATCCTTGTCGCGGGACGCTTTGCTCTTCGGGCTATACCATCCGCTTTTCGAGCTAATCAGCTGCCTGTAAAAAAACGTCAGGCAAACTTTGCCAGCAATTGCTGCAACTGCGGGCCGATTTGCTCGAACATGCGCGGCGAGATAATCTCCACGTGGGCGCAGTCCAGCGGCCGCACATCAAGCTCGCCGACATAAGGCGCCCAGGCGCGTCGCGCATCCTGACCCGGCTGCTGCGTTTGGGTGGCGAGGAACAGCGTGGCACGGTCGTTGAAGCGCGCGCTGCGCGCCGTCGCCAGCAGTCAGAATGAGCTGGCGTAGTTGGCCTCAATGGCGTCGAACATCGCCTCCAGACCTTCTTCCGCCTGCTGGCGCTGCGCGGCGACAAACTGCTCGCGCTCGCGGTTCACCTCCTCTAGCACCGCCGGATCGAGCTGATTCTCGCCGCGTTTTTCATCCCAGTTCTGCGTTTCCGGTGGCTAGGTATCGAGCAGGCCGAGGAACGCCACCTCTTCGCCCGCCGCTTCCAGCCGCGCGGCGATGCCCTGCGCCAGGGTGCGGCCCAGCGAATAGCCGAGGAAGTAGTAGGGGCCGTGCGGCTGCTGCTGGCGCAGCATGGCGAGGTGCGCCTCACACACGGCGTCGAGATGCGCCGCCTGGTTGAGCGGGCCGCTGGCGTCCGGCGACTGAATGCCGACAATCGACCAGCGCGCGTCGAGATAGCGCTGCAGAACGCTGAACTGCTAGGCGAAGCCCGAGGCGGGATGGAAGCAGAACAGCGTCGGGCCGCTGCCGCGACGAAGTGGCAGCAGCGGCTCGAAGCCGGCATTTTGCGCCGCCAGCCGCATCGCCAGCAGCACGGCAAAGGCGTCCGCCAGCTGCGTCTCCAGTCCCGGACGCGGCCCGCTTCGCCCGTGCGGCTTTGGGGCAGCGGCAGGGCTTTACGATCCAGCTTGCCGTTGCTGCTCAGCGGCAGCGCGTTGAGCGCGACGATCGCCACCGGCACCATATGGGCCGGTAGCTGCGCCAGCGCGGCGTGCATGGCGTCGATCGGCTGATCCGCCACCACGTAGCCAACCAGCTGACGCGCATCGCCCTGCTGCGATCCGGCGTTGCCAAGCACCACCGCGTGAGTGACCGCTTGCAGCACGCCCAGCAGCGACGCCAGCGCATGGTCGATTTCACTCAGCTCGATACGCTGGCCGCGGATCTTCAGCTGATCGTCGCTGCGGCCCAGATACTCCACCGCGCCGTTGGCGAGCCAGCGCGCCACGTCGTCGGTGCGGTACATGCGCGTGCCGTGGCCGAAGGGATCGGCGACAAAGCGGCTGGCGGTAAGGTCGGGGCGGTCAAGGTAGCCGTGCGCCAGCTGCACCCCGGTAAGATAGAGATCGCCGGCGACGCCCGGCGGCACCGGCTGCAGGCGCGCGTCGAGGATGCGTAGCTCCATGTTCCAGACCGGGAAGCCGATCGGCACGCTGTCGCCGTCCACCGCCGCCTCGGTCGGGCCGTAGAGGTAGAGATTGTGCAGCGCGGTCTGCATCAGGGTTTCCCACTGGCGTGATAGATCGGCGGGCAGCGCTTCGCCGCTGCAGAAGACGCGGCGCAGGCTGGCGCAGCGCGCCACGGCGGCTTTGTCGTTCAGCGAGGCGATAAACGCCGCCAGCATCGAGGGCATAAAGTGGGTGGTGGTCACGCGATAGCGGGCGAAAAGCTGCTGCAGCGCGTCGGGCTCGAGGTGTGCCTCCGGCGGCGCCATCACTAACTGCGCGCCGACGATCAGTAGCCAGAAGAACTCCTACACCGAGACGTCGAAGCTGCTGGGCGTCTTCTGCAGCACCACGTCGTCGGCGTTGAGCGGATAGCTCACCTGCATCCACAGCAGGCGATTGACGATCGCCTCGCGTCCGATCAGCATCCCTTTCGGGCGGCAGGTCGAGCCGGAGGTATCGATGATATAGGCGCCGTCCTGCGGGCGCGGCGCCTGCGGCAGATCGTCAACGGCGGTGTCAGGCAGCAGCGCGTCGTAGAAGTGCGGCGCGACCGGCGAAATCGCCGCCAGGCGCGTCGCCAGCTCGCGGCTGGTCAGCAGCATCTTCGGCGCGGCATTCCCCAGCATCAGCTGCAGGCGGTCGTCGGGGTAGCCAGTGTCGAGCAGCAAATAGGCCGCGCCGACGCTGACGATGGCCTGCAGCGCCAGCGACAGAAAAACCGAGCGCGGCCAGCTGCTGCGCCAGCGCGGCAAGGGGCTGATCGGGGCTGTAGCGCACCGCCATCGGCAGCACGTTGATCACCGGGCCGGTGGCGCACAGCGCCGCAGAGTCGATGCGGCGCATAAAGATAAAGCCCGCCGCGAAATCGTTCTGCCCGCTGAGGCGCACCAGCCAGAGCGCCACCAGCGCAAAGGCGGTGTCGGCAGCACTGACGGCCATCTGCTGGGTCAGCAACTGGAACAGCGCGCGATCCAGCGAGAAGGCGTGGCGCAGCAGCGCGGTGCCGGCTCTCTGTCCGGCCAGCGGCAGCGGCGAAAGCGTTGCGGGCGGTGGCAGCTGCGCGCTCTTCTCGCGCCAGTATTCACGGTCGCGCTGTCAGGTCGGAGAGGCCTGATAGCGCTGGTACTCCTCCACCACGTTGCTGAACGGCACAAAGGGCGTCGGCTCTGGCGTTTCGTCGCGCATCGCGGCACTGTATCGGTTGTCGATGCGGCGCGTCAGGGCGGTAAAGCTGAAGCCGTCCACCACCAGGTGGTTGTAGCGCTGGTACCAGTACCAGTACCAGTACCAGTGCCGATCGCCGAGGCGCATCAGCTGGTGATGCCAGAGCGGCGCGCCGCTCGCTCGCCATATCGGCGCGCACGGGCGGCGGCGTCGGGATCGGCCTCACCGCGTAGGTCGATCACCTCCGGCAGCGAGAACGCCTGCGGCGACAACCACTGTACCGCTTCGCTTTCCTGCTCGCCGAAAGCCATATTCAGCGTATTGGCTTCCCGCATGCCCGCGACGATCGCCTCGGCGAGCCGCGCGCTGTCGATCTTGCCACGCAGTTCGACAAAGTGCGCCACCGCATAGGCGTTGGCGTGTTTCGTGAGCTGATCGGCAATCCAGATGCCGGGCTGCGCCGCCACTAGCGGCATAAGCTTCTGTTCGGTGTGTTGTGGATTCATCAGGATCTCAGACATGGTTGCTACGGTTTGCGGTAGGAAGCGCCGGGCGAATATCGCGCTAGTTCGCATTAAGCCAGGCCAGGCATTCCGCCTGCGGCTGAGGGCCAAGTACGCGCTGCCAGCCCGCAGGCTGCGCGGAGGCTGTACTGCTGCCGATCGTTCTTTAGCACGTGACAATCCTGCTGCGGATCGTCAAAGGGATTGAGTTGCATGTCGGTCTCCTGCCCCAGTCTGCCGGGCGAGATAAGCGATTTAATTTAAAGAATATGCTGCCACATTGCTTTCAGTCCGTTGAGCAGGCCGACGAGCCAGCAAAGCGCGTCGTGGCCGCCGTCGACCGGATGGAAAAGAACCTGATGCCCCGCGGCGGAGAGGTCCTGTTTAAGTTGTTGGTTTGCTTTAAAAATCAAATGCTCGCGGCGACCGGCTTCCAGGTAGAAGCGCGACGGCGCATCGCGAAAGGCGCCCTGTTTCAGCTGCTGAATCACTCTGCCGTTGGGCTGGCCGCGCTCCGGCCACCAGAACGAGCCGGAGAGGCTGACGGCGCCGCCAAAGCGCTGCAGCCAGTTGAGCACCGCATAGACGGATGACAGCCCGCCGAAGCACTGCCCGCTGACCAGAGTATCGGCGTCGCTGCTGCGATGCGGCGCCCAGCCCTGCAGCTGCGGCAGGAGTTCTTCCTGCAGCGCCAGCCAGAACTCGGGGTTGCAGGGCCGTTCACGGCTGCGGTGGTCGCGATCGATGATGTCGATCATCACGTACACCGCCGGCGGCAGTTTGCCCGCGTCAGTAAGCTGCTGCAGCGGCTAGGCGACCGGCATGCTGTTGGCCCAGAACTGGCCGTCCAGCAGCAGCGCCAGCGGACGCTCGCTTGGCTGCGCCGCGCCGGTGGCGTAGATCCACACCGAGCGGCAATTGCCAAAGCGCGCGCTCTGCCAGATATGGTGCTGCAGCGGCAGGGCGGGCGCACGGCCTTTATCTACCGCCTGCCAGATGCGCTGGTCGGGCGCGTCCGGCGGATGAAGAGGCGAGACGCGCATGCTGCGCCCGTCTGACCAGCCGCGCAGCGGGTTCAGCGCGTCGCTCTGCGCGCTAGGAAATTTCTGACTCCACCAGGCGCGTAAAGCCTGCATATCCGGCTCGTCCTCAAAGGCGGCTGGATCGCTGTCGGGCATCAGACAGTAGCTGCCGCGCCAGTTGGCGGGCAAACGGGTGCGCCAGTACCAGACGTCGGTGCCGGCGAGACGGCTGAGATAATGGGGGGCGGCATGCTGGTGGTGATCGGTGACGCCGGTAATGTTGATCCAGACGCGCCGGGTGGGCGACGTGATTTCGATGCCCTGCGGATCGCGCCAGAAGAAGGTCACGTCGCATTCGCCGTTGTCGGCGGTTTCAATCAATGGCAAGCTCTGCCACTAGGCTTCACTGTCGGTATCGTTTGTTAACCATGTCATAAATACATTATTTACTGGGCCTGATGCGCGCATTGTTGTGCAGATATTGCGAATAATGCTATTGTTAATCATTTGTATTTGTATTTGTATTTGTATTTGTATTTGTATTTGCAATGGAATGTTTCCCGCTCTTATTCAGGTTCAGGGAGCGCGCGCGTTCCATCCACCTCATTTGCCTGCGCTGCCAGGCTAATGTTCCGCGAAGGAAAGCATGGGTTCGGCTGGAACGCGTGCTTGCAAGGAAAGACTCTTTCACCGGCGCGCCCGCAGGAAACGGTATGATTTCCGCAGGCAATCCAGGAACATAAAAAATGCCTAAATTATCACGTTTGTCATTCGCCATTTTGATTGAACTCGGCCTTGCCGCGACCAGGCGTGGTGAACATCATCACCCAAAAATATGATGACAATCAGTGGCACGGTTCCTGGAACGCCTACTACAACGTGCCTGAGCACAAAGAGGAAGGCGCCACGCGCCGCACCAACTTCAGCCTAGAAGGGCCGCTGGGCGACGACGTCAGCTTCCGCCTCTACGGCAACCTGGCGAAGACGCAGGCGGACGCCTACGATATCAACGAAGGGCATGCAGCGGATCGCACCGGCACCTATGCCGGCAGCTACCCGGCGGGCCGCGAAGGCGTCATTAAAGACATTAACGCTATGTTGCGCTGGGCCTTCGCGCCGATGCAGTTCTTGGCAGGCTACAGCCGCCAGGGCAACCTCTTATGCCGGCGACACGCAGAACACCAACACCAGCGCGCTGGTGAAAAGCCTGTATGGCAAAGAGACCAACCGCCTCTATCGCCAGAACTTCTCGGTGAAGTGGACCGGCGCCTGGGATAACGGCGTCAGCACCAATACCTATGCGTGCTATGAAAATAACCGCAACTCGCGCATCAACGAAGGGCTGGCCGGCGGCACCGAAGGCATCTTCTCCAACAGCGGCTTTAATACCATTCAGCTCGACGACGTGCTGCTGCACAGCGAAGTGAGCGTGCCGTTCGACCTGCTGGTGAATCAGACCGCCACTTTCGGCGCCGAATGGGATCAGCAGCGCATGAAGGGTCCGTCGTCGACCACCCAGGCGACTTCTAACGGCTCGGTGCCGGGTATCTCCAGCACTGGCCGCAGCCCCTATTCGCAGGCGGAGATTTTCTCGCTGTTTGCGGAAGACAAAATGGAGCTGACCGACAGCACCATGCTGACGCCCAGCCTGCGTTTCGATCACCACTCTATCGTCGGCGATAACTGGAGCCCGTCGCTGAACCTGTCGCAGGGGCTGGGAGACGACTTCACGCTGAAAATGGGCATCGGCCGCGCTTATAAAGCGCCGAGCTTCTATCAGACCAACCCGAACTACCTGCTCTACAGCAACGGGCAGGGCTGCGCCGCCAGCACCGGCGCCTGCTATCTGCAGGGCAACAAGGATCTGAATGCGGAAAACAGCATCAACAAAGAGATTGAGCTGGAGTGGAAGCATGAGGAGTATCAGGCGGGTCTGACTTGGTTCCGCAACGACTACCGCAACAAGATCGAGGCGGGCTATGCGCCGACGGGCAAAGCCTCGAACGGCACCACCGACATCTATAAGTGGGAAAACGTGCCGAAGGCGGTGGTAGAAGGCCTGGAAGGTACGGTGAATATTCCGGTGACGGAGAGCATCGCGTGGAATAACAACTTCACCTATATGCTGCAAAGCAAGAATAGAGACCGGCGATCGCCTGTCGATTATTCCGGAGTATACGCTGAGCTGGCAAGCGACGCAGGATCTGTCGCTGCAGACCACCCTGACCTGGTACGGCAAGCAGGTGCCGAAGAAGTATGACTACAAAGGCAACGCGGTCACCGGCAGCGCGACCGACGAGGTCAGCCCTTACTCTGTGGTCGGCCTGAGCGGCACCGATGATGTCAACAAATACGCCAGCGTCACGGTCGGCATCGACAACCTGTTCGACAAGCGCCACTACCGTCAGGGCAACGCCCAGACCACCGGCAACGCCAATACTCATTCCTATCTGTCTGTATGGCGCGGGTGCGAACACCTACAACTAGTCAGGCTGCACCTACTACGTCAGCCTGAATACCCACGTCTGATCAGTTAAGACGTAGCGGCAGCATGCAGCGGGCGATCAGCCCGCTGCGATTGATCAGATTTAGCTCGCCATAGTGCATCTGCAGGATGCGCAGCACGATATTCAGCCCCAGTCCACTGCCGCCATAGCGCCGATCGCGCCGGCGAAACGCTTTGGTCAGCTCCTCCGCCGCATCAGGCTCAATTCCCGGCCCCTCATCCATCACGCTCAGGAAAACGGCGTCGTCGTCCGCTTCCAGCATCACAGTAATCTGGCTGCCCGGCGGGCTGTAGCGCGAGGCATTTTCCAGCAGGTTGCGCAGCAGCACCGGTTCGCCCTGGGCAGGCGCCACGTCGGCCGCCGGCCAGTGAAGCGTTTGCTGGCGCTGTCCTGCCAGCTCCTGCTGCAGCGGCTGAAGGATCGCTAGCAGCCAGCATCTCGCTTTGCGGCACGTCCTGCTGCAAGCGTATGGTTGAGTCGCGCCAGCAGCTGGTTGCTGCGCCAGGCTGGTCTGCAGCGCCCGCACGATCCAGCTAATCGCCCAGAAAGAGAGCACCAGCGTCAGGCCGACCATAACGATAGAGGGCAGCAGCAGCGACGCGATCGCCTTGCGGATCTCATTCTTGACGCGATCGTTGCGCGCTTTGGCGGAAAGGGTTTCGTTGACGAGAAAGCCGATCTGCTCGCGGCTCTCATGTCACAGCCAGAAGGCGCTCATCACCTGGCAGGTCAGCAGGATCAGCGCCAGCATGATCAGCAAGCGCTGACGCATGCTGTTCACTCGCGGTGCTCCAGGCTATAGCCGACGCCGCGCACGGTTTTGATGCGATCCTTGCCGAGCTTGCGGCGCAGATTGTGGATATACACTTTCAGCGTGTTGGATCCGGTATCGTCCTGCCAGCTGTAGAGATCCTGCTGCAGCGTTTCACTATGCACATTCTGGCCGATGCGCGTCAGTAGCGCAAACTCTTTCGGCGTCACATCGAGCGGCTGGTTCTCCAGCAGCACTTGCTGAGAAGAGAGATTCAGAGTGAGATCGCCCTGTTACAGCAGGTTGTCGCTATGGCCCTGATAACGGCGGATCAGCGCCAGCGTCAGGTCCCTGAACGCGATCGTCGAGTGCATCGCGCGCCGTCAGAGGCAGCACCGGCAGATCGCCGCCGTCGCGGTTGGCAGGCCGACTGTATTGCGCACTGTGCAGCAGCGTATCGTCCTCGACGATCAAGATTTTCATATGCTAGTTGTTCTGGTAGATATCCCGGTAAAGGCGGCTTTCAAAGCGCACCAGCGGAACGCGACGCGTGCGCTGATCCTGCGGCGGCAAGGCGTAGCCCGACAGAAACTGCACAAAGGCGACGCGCGCGCCGCTGGCAGTGGTGATAAAGCCTGCCAGGTTATAGACGCCCTGCAGCGAGCCGGTTTTCGCCGATACTTGCCGTCAACGCCCGCTTCATGCAGCGTGCCGTCATGGCCCGCCAGCGGCAGCATCGAAATATAGTCGAGCGTCGCATCGTTTTTAGCGATGTACTGCAGAACTTGCATCATGGTGTCCGGTGCGATCAGGTCATGACGCGACAGGCCCGAGCCGTCTACCTGAATGCTGTTGCCTAAATCGATATCGGCTTTCTCGCGCAGGATGCGGCGAATCGCATCCGATCCAGCGCGGAAGGTGCCCGGCGCGTTGAAGTAGTGATGGCCGATGGTGCGGAACACCATGTCGGCGGGCATATTGTCCGACTTCTTCAGCATAGTATGCAGCAGCGAATGCAGCGGTGCGGACTGCGTGGAAGCCAGCACGGTGCCTGGCGAAGTGACCTTTGTCTGATGCAGCAGATGCCCGCTGTAGTCGATATCGGCCTAGCGCAGCTCCTGCTTCAGGATCTCGCCGGCCCAGGCAGCGTCGTCTTGCATAGCGAACACCAGCGGCAGCGGCTCTGCGCGCTGGCGCATACAGCCGGTCAGCGTATAGCGGTTAAGCTCGCCCGGCACCACGTCCAGCTCGCGGTACTGTCCTTCGCCGCTGTTGAGGCCGATGTTACGTACCTGGCTGAGCATATGAGCGGGGTAGTAGGAGGCGATGCGCACAAAAGCGGTTTATCCCGGCGTGCTGGCGCTGTAGAGAGAGACGGAGAAACAGAGAAACAGTTTTTGTCGACAATCGCCGCGCCCGGCGGCGCGCTGAAGCACTGCGTCAGATCGTTCCACGGCTAGCCTGGCGCCATGTCATGGCTGGCGAACACTAAGGTGTCGATAACCAGATTGCCTCTGATATGGGTGATGCCCTGCTTCTTTAGCGCGGCGACCATGATCCTGACTGCTCAGCGTCGGATCGCCGGCAAAGCGGGCGACCAGATCGCCGTTCAGCGTGCCGTCGCTAATGGCGCCTTTGGTTTTAAAGGTGGTTTGAAAACGATAGTCGCCGCCCAGTTCAAGTAGCGCCGCCAGCGCCGTAATGACCTTCATGGTACTGGCGGGCAACGCCATCTGTTTGCCTTGATAATCAATGATCGGCGTCGCCGCCCCGATTTTCTGCATCATCAACGCCAGGTTGGCACCGTCTGGCAAGTACTGCATGTATTCATCAACGGGATCAACTGGCGCTGCTTGTGCCTGCAGCAAACAGGTTAGCCCGGTAACAAGTCGTGAAAATCGCATAATCTCATGTTAACTGGTGGGTGAAGGCGTCAATACTACGTCCCGTTGCGGTGGAAAGTAAACGATGACCAGCAGAGAACTCTGGGTTAAAATACGTATCAAAATGCAAAACCACTTTCTGGGCCGGAAGCTTTTCCGGGCCAGGATTCTTTTATTTGCAAAACGAGGGTCAGACCCTGCAGAACCAGATTTTCTGTGGACACAGGTCAGGACGCCGCCATTAAAACAGGAATAGAGCGAGGAGCTTAAATGAATCAGATTCCGATGACGTTACGGGGCGCAGAAAAGCTGCGCGAAGAGCTGAACGAACTGAAAACAGTAAGACGCCCGCGCATCATTGCCTCTATAGCTGAAGCGCGCGAGCACGGCGATCTGAAAGAGAACGCAGAGTATCATGCTGCACGCGAAGAGCAGGGCTTTTGTGAAGGCCGCATTCAGGAGATTGAAGCCAAACTTTCCAATGCTCAGGTGATCGACGTGACCATGATGCCCAACAACGGGCGCATTATTTTCGGCGCGACCGTGACCGTGCTCAATACCGAGACCGACGAAAAATCGACCTACCGTATCGTGGGCGACGATGAAGCAGATTTTAAACAGAATCTGATTTCGGTGAATTCGCCGATGGCGCGCGGTCTGGTGGGCAAAGAGGCGGACGATGTGACCGTCATCAAAACCCCAGGCGGCGACGTCGAGTATGAAATCCTGAAGGTGGAATACCTTTAATAGCTTCCTACGCTTTTAAAAGTGCGAAAGCATAATGTAAAGAATGGAAAAAAGCCGTGCTGCGGCCTTTTATCCCATGCGGGAGCATGTCACTTTCTCTGCCCGGCTTCCCGACCGGCGCCTCAGTGCGGCAGGGAGATCTTGCTCTCTTTGGCAGGGCGATACAGCACCAGCGTTTTACCAATCACCTGCACGTTGCAAGACTTGGTTTCACGTACGATGGCCTCGACGATCAGCTGTTTAGTTTCACGATCTTCCGAGGCGATTTTCACCTTAATCAGCTCGAGATGTTCCAGCGCGGATTCGATTTCGGCCAGCACGCCTTCGGTCAGACCGTTGCCGCCCAGCATCACCACCGGTTTCAGTGGATGGGCGAGGCCTTTCAGGTGCCATTTTTGTTTGGTACTTAGATTCATCGTATTTTTTGCTTACTCAGGGATTGAAAACGGTTCATTCTACCGCCATCTCGGGGTTATCACCAAATCAACGCAACCCATTGCGTGCAGGTTTATCGCTGCGATGACGATTTAGTTGAGAAAATTATGATGGGTAAGAAGCGTTCAGCCAGCTCCAACCGCTGGTTACAGGAACACTTTAGCGATAAATATGTGCTACAGGCACGGAAAAAAGGGTTGCGTTCGCGCGCCTGGTTTAAACTTGATGAAATACAACAGGGTGACAAGCTTTTCAAACTTGGTATGACCGTGGTAGATCTGGGGGCGGCGCCGGGTGGCTGGTCACAGTATGTGGTGCAGCAGATCGGCTCGACTGGACGCATTATCGCTTGCGACATTTTGCCTATGGATCCTATCGTTGGCGTCGATTTCCTTCAGGGCGATTTCCGTGAAGAATTGGTGATTAACGCGCTGCTGGAGCGCGTAGGCGACCAGAAAGTGCAGGTTGTCATGTCGGATATGGCGCCTAACATGAGCGGAACGCCAGCGGTCGATATTCCCCGGTCGATGTATTTGGTAGAATTGGCGCTCGAAATGTGTCGGGATATCCTGGCGCCGGGCGGCAGTTTTGTTGTGAAAGTGTTTCAGGGAGATGGCTTCGATGAATACCTGCGGGAAATTCGCTCCCTGTTTACGAAAGTGAAAATTCGTAAGCCGGACGCTTCGCGTTCACGTTCGCGTGAAGTATACATTGTGGCGATAGGGCGCAAACTATAGCCCAATTGATGAAGTTGCAGCCCATCGGCCGTGATTCCATGATATGAAGGATATATAGTACCCTACGCTGTCTGTTAACATCGTTGTAATATGAGGTTAATCCCTTGAGTGACATGGCGAAAAACCTGATTCTCTGGTTAGTCATCGCGGTCGTGCTGATGTCAGTATTCCAGAGCTTTGGGCCCAGCGAGTCGAATGGCCGTAGGGTTGATTATTCAACCTTCCTGTCGGAAGTGAACCAGGAGCAGGTCCGCGAGGCACGTATTAACGGGCGTGAGATTAACGTAATCAAAAAAGACAGTAATAAATACATCACCTACATTCCTGTCAATGATCCTAAGTTACTCGGTAACCTATTGACTAAAAACGTCAAAGTGGTTGGCGAACCGCCGGAGGAGCCGAGCCTGCTGGCTTCGATCTTTATCTCCTGGTTCCCGATGCTGCTTCTGATTGGCGTGTGGATCTTCTTTATGCGTCAAATGCAGGGCGGCGGCAAAGGCGCGATGTCCTTTGGCAAGAGCAAGGCGCGCATGCTGACGGAAGACCAGATCAAAACCACCTTTGCTGACGTTGCCGGCTGTGACGAAGCGAAAGAGGAAGTCGGCGAGCTGGTGGAATACCTGCGCGAACCGAGCCGTTTCCAGAAGCTGGGCGGTAAAATTCCGAAAGGCGTGCTGATGGTCGGTCCTCCGGGTACCGGTAAAACCCTACTGGCGAAAGCCATTGCGGGCGAGGCCAAAGTGCCGTTCTTCACCATTTCCGGTTCTGACTTCGTCGAAATGTTCGTCGGCGTCGGTGCGTCTCGCGTGCGCGACATGTTCGAACAGGCGAAGAAAGCGGCGCCCTGCATCATCTTTATCGATGAGATCGACGCCGTTGGCCGCCAGCGTGGCGCAGGCTTAGGCGGAGGTCACGATGAGCGTGAGCAGACCCTGAACCAGATGCTGGTTGAGATGGATGGTTTTGAAGGCAACGAAGGCATTATCGTCATCGCGGCGACCAACCGTCCAGACGTGCTTGACCCGGCGCTGCTGCGTCCAGGCCGCTTCGACCGTCAGGTCGTTGTAGGTCTGCCGGACGTGCGCGGCCGTGAGCAGATTCTGAAAGTGCATATGCGTCGCGTACCGCTGGCGACCGATATCGACGCAGCGATTATCGCGCGCGGTACGCCGGGCTTCTCCGGTGCGGATCTTGCCAACCTGGTGAACGAAGCGGCGCTATTCGCCGCGCGCAGCAACAAGCGCGTAGTGTCGATGGTGGAGTTTGAGAAAGCAAAAGACAAGATCATGATGGGCGCGGAACGTCGCTCCATGGTGATGACGGAAGCGCAGAAAGAGTCTACTGCCTATCACGAAGCGGGTCACGCCATTATCGGTCGCCTGGTGCCGGAACACGATCCGGTGCACAAGGTCACCATTATCCCGCGCGGTCGCGCGCTGGGCGTGACCTTTTTCCTGCCGGAAGGGGATGCGATTAGCGCCAGCCGTCAGAAGTTGGAGAGCCAGATTTCGACCCTGTACGGAGGCCGTCTGGCTGAAGAGATTATCTATGGCGCGGAGCACGTCTCCACCGGTGCATCCAACGACATCAGAGTGGCCACTAACTTGGCGCGCAACATGGTGACGCAGTGGGGCTTCTCGGAAAAACTGGGTCCGTTGCTCTATGCGGAAGAAGAGGGCGAAGTGTTCCTCGGTCGCTCCGTCGCGAAAGCGAAGCATATGTCTGACGAAACCGCGCACATTATCGACCAGGAAGTGAAACACCTGATCGACAGCAACTATCAGCGCGCGCGCCGTATTCTGGGCGAGAACATGGACATCCTTCACGCGATGAAAGATGCGCTGATGAAGTATGAAACCATCGATGCGCTGCAGATCGACGACCTGATGGCGCGCCGCGAAGTGCGTCCGCCAGCTGGCTGGGAAGATCCGGGCAGCAACTCCGACAGCAACGCTACGCCAAAGGCGCCGCGCCCGGTCGACGAGCCGCGCACGCCGAACCTTGGCAACACCATGTCAGAGCAGTTCGATAAATAACAGGGTTTGCCCCCTAATAAAACCCCGGCTGGGGTTTTTTACATCCGTAATCAGGTAAAAAAAGGAAGTTTTCGTCATGAAGTTGTACGCCCGCGATGACCATCTCGATCTGTCGTTTCCCCACGTGATGGGAATTTTAAACGTTACGCCGGACTCCTTCTCAGATGGTGGCCAACACAATTCGCTGGTGGAAGCGCTGACGCATACCAACAAGATGGTCAACGCCGGCGCGACCATTATCGACGTGGGCGGGGAGTCGACCCGACCAGGCGCGGACGAGGTCAGCATCGAAGAGGAGCTGGCGCGCGTGATTCCGGTCGTAGGGGCGATTGCGCAGCGTTTCGAGGTGTGGATTTCCGTCGACACATCTAAGGCTGAAGTGATAAGGGAAGCGGCACGAGCGGGCGCTCACATCATTAACGATATTCGGTCGCTGTCAGAACCTGGCGCGCTGGCTGCGGCGGCGGAAACCGCTTTGCCGGTTTGCCTGATGCATATGCAGGGCGACCCGCGCACCATGCAGCAGGCGCCGGCGTATCAGAAAATAGTAAGCGAAGTGGATGCTTACTTCGTTGATCAGATAGCACGCTGCGAGGCGGCGGGCATTAAAAAAGCGAATCTGCTTCTCGACCCTGGCTTCGGTTTCGGTAAGAATCTTAGCCACAACTATGAACTGCTGGCCCATCTCAGCCATTTTCACCATTTCGGGCTGCCGCTGCTGGTGGGCATGTCGCGCAAGTCGATGATTGGTCAGCTGTTAAACGTCGGCTCGTTACAGAGTCTGACGGGCAGCCTGACCTGCGCGACCATCGCCGCCATGCAGGGCGCGCAGATCATTCGAGTGCATGATGTAAAAGAGACGGTCGAGGCGATGCGCGTGGTCAAAGCGACACGGAGAGCAAAAGGATAATTAAGGCATGAGTAATCGTAAATATTTCGGTACAGACGGCATTCGCGGCAAGGTCGGCGAAGCGCCGATCACCCCTGATTTTATCCTGAAGCTGGGCTGGGCGGCGGGCAAGGTGCTGGCGCGTCACGGCTCAAGAAAGGTGCTGATTGGCAAAGATACGCGTATCTCCGGCTATATGCTGGAGTCGGCGCTGGAAGCGGGCCTGGCGGCGGCGGGTCTCTCTGCCGCCTTTACCGGCCCGATGCCGACGCCTGCTATCGCCTATTTGACGCGCACCTTCCGCGCCGAGGCGGGCATCGTTATCTCCGCGTCGCACAACCCGTTCGACGATAACGGCATTAAATTCTTCTCTGCCGAAGGCACCAAGCTACCGGACGAGGTAGAGGAGGCGATCGAGCTGGAGATGGAGAAGCCGCTGACCTGCGTCGAGTCCGCTGAACTGGGCCGCGCCAGCCGCATTGTCGACGCCGCTGGCCGCTACATTGAGTTCTGCAAGGGCACCTTCCCCAGTGAGCTGAGCCTGAACGGGCTGAAAATCGTGGTCGACTGCGCTAACGGTGCCACCTATCATATCGCGCCCAACGTGCTGCGCGAACTGGGCGCGACGGTTATTGCCATCGCCACCCAGCCCGATGGTATGAATATCAACAAAGAGTGCGGCGCCACCGACCTGCGGCTGCTGCAGCAGCGCGTGCTGGCGGAGAAGGCGGATTTAGGTCTGGCCTACGACGGCGATGGCGATCGCATCATGATAGTGGATCATCTGGGCGCGAAGGTAGACGGCGATCAGATCCTCTATATCATCGCGCGGGAAGGGCTGCGTCAGGGGCAGCTGCGCGGCGGCGTGGTCGGCACCCTGATGAGCAATATGGGGCTGGAGCTGGCGCTGAAGCAGCTCGGCATTCCGTTTGCGCGCGCCAAAGTGGGCGACCGCTACGTTCTGGAGAAGATGCAGGAGAAGCACTGGCGTCTCGGCGCGGAAAATTCCGGCCACGTTATTCTGCTGGATAAAACTACCACCGGCGACGGCATTGTAGCGAGTTTGCAAGTGCTTACCGCCATGGTGCGCAATCACATGAGCCTGCACGATCTCTGCAGCGGCATGAAAATGCTGCCGCAGGTGCTGGTCAATGTGCGATTCAGCGGCAACAACGATCCGCTGAAAGATGAAATGGTGAAAAGCGTGACGGCGGAGGTGGAGAGAACCCTGGCGGGACGCGGCCGCGTGCTGCTGCGCAAATCGGGCACCGAGCCGCTGATCCGCGTCATGGTCGAAGGCGAAGATGAAGCGCAGATCACCGAACTGGCGCATCGCATCGCCGATCGCGTCAAGGCGATTTAAAACGCTGGCGGCGGACGGTTTTGCGCCAAACCGCCACTAAAATTATCAGCATGGCGCTTTTTCCGCAGTCGAATCATTCGGTGAAAATTGCGCTTGCAGAGGTATACGCCTTTGGTTAGTATTCATACCCGTTTCCGATGGTGTGATGACGACACGGCCCCTCTGTAATGGTAATGGCAGAAGCTTAACTGTGCGGTTAACGCGCAAGGAAACCGGTTGATTATGTACGAAGCTCTTTTAGTTGTTTTCCTTATTGTCGCTATCGCCCTTGTGGGTCTGATTATGCTGCAGCAAGGTAAAGGCGCTGATATGGGAGCCTCATTCGGTGCAGGCGCATCCGCAACGTTGTTCGGTTCTACGGGTTCAGGTAACTTCATGACTCGCACCACCGGCATCCTGGCGGTATTGTTCTTTATCATCAGCCTTGTTCTGGATAACCTGAACACCAATAAGACTTCGAAGGGAAGCGAGTGGGAAAATCTGTCAGCGCCGGCTCAGTCAACGCAACCGACTCAGCAGCCTGCACAACCGGCCACGCCGGGTAATGATATCCCGAAGTAAGTTCGTCTGCTTGCGGCGCGACAGATTCAGGTCGCTGCACTGAAAAGTGCCGAGGTGGTGGAATTGGTAGACACGCTACCTTGAGGTGGTAGTGCCCGATTGGGCTTACGGGTTCAAGTCCCGTCCTCGGTACCAAATCGTAGTATCACTTGCATAAAGTGCATTATCGGCGTAACATTCGTCACGTTTTCGGACGCGGGGTGGAGCAGTCTGGTAGCTCGTCGGGCTCATAACCCGAAGGTCGTCGGTTCAAATCCGGCCCCCGCAACCACTTTCCCTTAGAGTTCTTTTTCAAATATACTGTGTGCATCGACGGGCGCATCGCAGCGATTTTTGAAAAAAATTCTTCTGGGCAGTGCCGAGCCGCATTGCGGCGTACAGGGTCCAGTCACAAAAAGCCCCGAATTTTCGGGGTTTTTTGTTATCAGGAAATCGCATCACTGGGCTATTAAGCCCTTTTTTATGTCTTGGGGGTGGGCTTGTCCACATTAGAATTAGAGCAAAAATTGACAGAGTTGGTATCGGCTCCGGTAAAAGCGCTTGGCTACGAACTGGTCGGAATTAAATTCGTTCGTGGTTGCACATCAACCCTGCGCATCTATATTGATAGTGAATATGGCATCAATGTCGACGACTGCGCGGATGTCAGCCACCAGGTAAGCGCGGTTCTGGATGTGGAAGATCCTATCACCGTGGCTTACAACCTTGAAGTCTCCTCACCGGGGCTGGATCACCCGCTCTTTACTTCCGAACACTACACGCGGTTTATGGGTGAAGAAGTGAGTCTGGTTCTGCGTATGGCGGTACAAAATCGCCGTAAATGGCAGGGCATCATTAAGTCGGTCGACGGCGAAATGGTGACGGTGACCGTTGAGGGCAAAGATGAGGTGTTCGCGCTGAGCAATATTCAGAAAGCGAACCTGGTCCCCCACTTTTAAAAGTCCGGATTGAGGCTAACCAGGATGAACAAAGAGATCTTAGCTGTTGTAGAAGCCGTTTCTAACGAAAAAGCCCTGCCGCTTGAGAAAATCTTCGAAGCGCTGGAGAGCGCGCTGGCTACTGCAACCAAGAAGAAATACGAGCAAGAGATTGACGTTCGCGTCAGCATCGATCGCAAAAGCGGTGACTTCGACACCTTCCGCCGTTGGGAAATCGTAGAAGAAGTGACGCAGCCGACGCGCGAGATCACGTTGGAAGCAGCCCGCTTCGAAGACGAAGCGTTCAATCTGGGCGATTATGTTGAAGATCAGATCGAATCGGTCACCTTCGACCGTATCACCACCCAGACCGCGAAGCAGGTTATCGTGCAGAAAGTGCGCGAAGCCGAGCGCGCGATGGTGGTCGATCAGTTTCGCGAATACGAAGGCGACATCATCACCGGCGTGGTGAAAAAGGTAAATCGCGACAATATCACCCTAGATCTTGGCAGCAACGCCGAGGCGGTGATTCTGCGTGAAGATATGCTGCCGCGCGAAAACTTCCGTCCAGGTGACCGTATTCGAGGCGTGCTGTACGCCGTGCGTCCGGAAGCACGTGGCGTGCAGCTGTTTGTGACCCGCTCGAAGCCGGAAATGCTGATCGAGCTGTTCCGCATCGAGGTGCCGGAAATCGGCGAAGAGGTCATCGAAATTAAAGCAGCCGCTTGCGATCCGGGCTCACGCGCGAAGATTGCGGTGAAAACCAATGACAAACGCATCGATCCGGTTGGCGCCTGCGTCGGTATGCGCGGCGCGCGCGTACAGGCTGTTTCCAGCGAGCTGGGCGGTGAACGTATCGATATCGTGCTGTGGGACGACAACCCGGCGCAGTTTGTCATTAACGCCATGGCGCCGGCCGACGTGGCATCAATCGTGGTTGATGAAGACAACCACACGATGGATATCGCTGTCGAAGCCGGTAATCTGGCTCAAGCGATCGGCCGTAACGGCCAAAACGTGCGTCTGGCGTCTCAGCTGAGCGGCTGGGAGCTGAACGTGATGACCGTCGATGATCTGCAGGCGAAACACCAGGCCGAAGCGCATGCTGCTATCGATATGTTTACCAAACATCTCGACATCGACGAAGAGTTCGCCACCGTACTGGTGGAAGAGGGCTTCTCTTCGCTGGAAGAGCTGGCATACGTGCCGATCAACGAATTGTTAGACGTTGATGGTCTGGACGAAGAGACTGTAGAAGCCCTGCGTGAACGAGCAAAAAATGCGTTAACCACCCTGGCGCTGGCGAAAGAAGAGAGCCGTGGTCATCAGGAGCCTGCTGAGGATCTTCTGAATCTCGACGGTCTCGATCGTGCGCTGGCGTACTGCCTGGCGGCGAAAGGCGTTTGCACGCTGGAAGATCTCGCCGAGCAAGGTGTCGACGACCTGACGGATATTGAAGGGCTGAATTATGAGCAAGCCGGCGCGCTGATTATGGCCGCGCGAAATATCTGCTGGTTCGGCGATGACGCGTAATAACAGGAAGGAACAGCATGACAGATGTAACCGTAAAATCGCTGGCCGCAGAGATTCAGACCCCGGTCGATCGCCTGGTTCAGCAGTTTGCTGACGCGGGGATCCGCAAGTCGGAGAACGACGCGGTCACGCAGCAAGAGAAAGAAACTTTACTGTCTCACCTCAATCGTGAGCATGGTCAGACTGGCTCAAGCAAGCTAACATTGCAGCGTAAGACGCGTAGTACCTTGAATATCCCGGGCACCGGGGGCAAAAGTAAATCGGTGCAAATCGAAGTCCGCAAAAAGCGCACCTATGTAAAAGGTGATGCGGAAGCTGAACAGGCAGAAGCAGAAGCCCAGGCTCAGCGTGAAGCGGAAGAAAAGGCGCAATGCAAGGCTGAAGAACAAGCCCGTCGCGAAGTTGAAGAAAAAGCGCAACGTGAAGCCGAAGAGAAAGCCAAGCGCGAAGCCGCTGAAAAGGCGAAGTGTGAAGCCGCGGAAAAAGAGAAAGTGACGCATCATCAAACCGACGATATGACCAAGGCTGCACAATCCGATAAAGCCCGTCGCGAGGCGGAAGTGGCTGAACTGAAGCGTAAAGCTGAAGAAGAAGCGCGCCGTAAGCTGGAAGAGAACGCTCGTCGCGTTGCGGAAGAAGTGCGACGCCTGGCCGAAGAGAAATCGGCCGAGTGGGAGAAACCAGAGGAAGAGGATAAAGGCGACTATCACGTCACCACCTCTACCCATGCTCGTCAGGCGGAAGACGAAAATGACCGCCAGGTAGAAGCGGGCCGCGCTCTTGCGCGCACCACCGCGAAAGCGGCGCGTCCGGCGAAAAAAGGCAACAAGCACTCTGAAGCCAAAACCGACCGCGAAGAAGCGCGTGCGGCGACTCGCGGCGGCAAGGGAGGCAAACATCGCAAGCCAAGCTCGCTGCAGCAGGGTTTCAACAAGCCTGCTCAGGTGGTTAACCGTGACGTAATAATCGGCGAAACCATCACCGTTTCCGAGCTGGCCAACAAAATGGCTGTGAAAGGTTCCCAGGTCATCAAAGCGATGATGAAGATGGGCGCGATGGCAACCATCAACCAGGTTATCGATCAGGAAACTGCGCAGCTGGTAGCGGAAGAGATGGGTCACAGAGTGATCCTGCGCCGCGAAAACGAGCTGGAAGAAGCGGTAATGAGCGATCGTGATACCGATGCCGCGCAGGAATCTCGCGCGCCGGTCGTGACCATCATGGGCCACGTCGACCACGGTAAAACCTCGCTGCTGGACTACATTCGCTCAACCAAAGTCGCCTCTGGCGAAGCGGGCGGTATTACCCAGCATATTGGTGCTTACCATGTCGAAACCGACAACGGCATGATCACCTTCCTCGACACCCCGGGCCACGCCGCGTTTACCGCGATGCGTGCGCGTGGTGCGCAGGCGACGGATATCGTTATCTTGGTCGTGGCTGCAGACGACGGCGTGATGCCGCAGACCATCGAAGCGATCCAGCACGCGAAAGCGGCCGGCGTGCCGGTGGTGGTTGCCGTTAACAAAATCGATAAGCCAGAAGCCGATCCGGATCGCGTGAAGAACGAGCTGACGCAGTACGGCATAATCCCGGAAGAGTGGGGCGGCGAAAACATGTTCGTCAACGTCTCTGCAAAAGCCGGTACCGGCATCGACGACCTGCTGAACGCGATTCTGCTGCAGGCGGAAGTGCTGGAGCTGACCGCTATCCGTGAAGGCATGGCGAGCGGCGTGGTAATCGAATCCTTCCTGGATAAAGGTCGTGGTCCGGTTGCTACCGTGCTGGTGCGCGAAGGTACGCTGAACAAGGGCGACATCGTGCTGTGCGGCTTCGAATATGGCCGCGTGCGTGCGATGCGCGACGAGCTGGGCCGTGAAGTGCTGGAAGCGGGTCCGTCTATCCCGGTTGAGATCCTCGGCCTCTCCGGCGTGCCGGCTGCGGGTGACGAAGCGACCGTGGTGCGCGACGAGAAGAAAGCGCGTGAAGTTGCTCTCTATCGTCAGGGCAAATTCCGCGAAGTAAAGCTGGCGCGTCAGCAGAAATCGAAGCTGGAAAACATGTTCGCCAACATGACCGAAGGCGAAGTGTCCGAGCTGAACATCGTGCTGAAGTCCGACGTACAGGGGTCTGTAGAAGCGATTTCCGACTCGCTGCTGAAACTCTCCACCGACGAAGTGAAGGTGAAGATTATCGGTTCGGGCGTAGGTGGTATCACCGAAACCGACGCGACGCTGGCTGCGGCCTCCAACGCCATCACCCTGGGCTTCAACGTGCGTGCCGATGCCTCTGCGCGTCGCGTCATCGATGCTGAAAACGTTGACCTGCGTTACTACTCCGTCATCTATAACCTGATTAACGAAGTGAAGGCGGCGATGAGCGGCATGCTGGCGCCTGAATTCAAACAGCAGATTATCGGTCTGGCTGAAGTCCGTGACGTGTTCAAGTCACCGAAATTCGGCGCGATCGCTGGCTGTATGGTTACCGAAGGCAACATCAAGCGTCACAACCCGATTCGCGTACTGCGCGATAACGTGGTGATCTGTGAAGGCGAGCTGGAATCACTGCGCCGCTTCAAAGACGACGTTAACGAAGTGCGTAACGGCATGGAGTGCGGTATCGGCGTGAAGAACTACAACGACGTTCGCGTTGGCGATATGATCGAAGTGTTCGAAGTTATTGAAGTTAAACGCACCATCGAATAAGCATTACGCGATGTGTTGCAATTTGGGAGGCCTCTGGCCTCCCGAATTATTTTGGAGAGATGACTATGGCGAAAGAATTTGGTCGCCCACAGCGCGTGTCGCAGGAACTGCAAAAAGAGATTGCTATCATCCTGCAGCGCGAAATTAAAGATCCGCGTCTTGGCATGATGTTGACGGTATCAGGCGTGGAAGTCTCGCGCGATCTCGCCTATGCTAAAGTATTCGTCACCTTCCTTAACGATCAGGATGAGGACGCGGTGAAAAACGGCCTGAAAGCGTTGAAAGAGGCGTCTGGCTATATCCGTATCCTGCTCGGCAAAGCGATGCGCCTGCGCATCGTGCCGGAGCTGACCTTCTTCTACGATAACTCGCTGATCGAAGGGATGCGCATGTCGAACTTGGTCTCTAACGTGATCAAGAACGATGTCGAGCGTCGCGGGGAGAACCCGGCGGAAGATGACAAGGAGGACTGATGAGTCGTCCTCGTCGTCGCGGTCGTGACGTCCACGGCGTGTTCCTGCTGGATAAACAGCAGGGCGCGTCTTCCAACGATGTGCTGCAGAAGGTCAAGCGCCTGTTTAACGCGAACAAGGCGGGCCATACTGGCGCGCTCGATCCGCTGGCGACCGGCATGCTGCCCATCTGCCTCGGCGAAGCCACCAAGTTTTCGCAATATCTGCTCTATTCTAATAAGCGCTATCGCGTGATTGCGCGACTCGGCGAACGCACAGATACCTCTGACGCCGACGGCAATATCGTCGAAACGCGCCCGGTGAATATTGACCAGCAGATGCTCGACGCGGCGCTGGAGAGTTTTCGCTGCGAGACGATGCAGGTGCCGACCATGTTTTCGGCGCTGAAATACCAGGGGCGCAAGCTCTATGAGTATGCGCGCGAAGGCGTCACCGTGCCGCGGGAAGCGCGGCCAATCACCGTTTTTGAGCTGCAGTTTATTCGCTGGGAAGGCGATGAGCTGGAGCTGGAAATCCACGTATCTAAAGGCACCTATATCCGCACTATTATTGACGATCTAGGCGAAAAGCTCGGCTGCGGCGCGCATGTGATTATGCTGCGTCGACTGCAGGTAGCACGCTACCCGATCGACAAGATGACGACGCTGGAGCAGCTGCAGGCCGTGGCGGCAACGTTAAACGCGGCGGAGACGCCCGATTACGCGCCGCTCGACGTGCTGCTGCTGCCGATGGATAGTCCGGCGGAAGAATTTCCTGTGGTGAATCTGCCCTCCGCCGTGGCGGCCAGCTTCAAGCAGGGCATGCCGGTTCAGGCGACCAATACGCCGCCGCAAGGACTGGTGCGCGTCACCGAAGGCGACGAGCAGAAGTTTATCGGTATGGCGGAGATCGCCAGTGACGGACGGGTGGCGCCGCGCCGCCTGGTCGTCGAGTTTCCCGCGTAACGCCGCATTTGCGTTGCTATCGGGCGAAGAGTAGAATAGCGCGGCTTTAAAGCAGGTGGCTGAATTAGAGATCGGCACCCATACATTCATTTATTAATGGAGTTTATTATGTCTCTAAGCGTAGAAGCTAAAGCAGAGATCGTTGCCAAATACGGTCGAGGTGCTAACGACAGCGGCTCAACCGAAGTTCAGGTTGCTCTGCTGACTGCTCAGATTAATCACCTGCAGGGTCACTTCTCTGAGCACAAAAAAGACCATCACAGCCGTCGCGGTCTGCTGCGCATGGTATCTCAGCGTCGTGAGCTGCTGGACTACCTGAAGCGTAAAGACGTTGCGCGTTACACCAGCCTGATTGAAAGCCTGGGTCTGCGTCGCTAAGTCTGAAGAATCTGATCAAAGATGTAGTGCAACACTTTGCAAAAAAACGCGTCTTGCGATCAGATTCGTGCGAGTTTCGCGAAAAGGGGGCCTTTATGGCCCCTTTTTTCGAGCAATGCGCAGCAATCCGGACCAAACTCATGTATTGTTGCAGTGAGTGATCTTCGTTTGCAGAGGTTCGCGCGGCTAATGAGAGGCTTTACCGCAGATTCGGTTAAAGGTTGTCATTAGTCGCGAGGATGTAACTGAAGATCGGTAATCCATGGCACGCCAGAGAGGCGTTGCCCCGAAGTTAAGGAATTCATTTTGCTGAACCCGATCGTACGTCAGTTCCAATATGGTCAGCATACCGTCACGCTGGAAACCGGCATGATGGCGCGCCAGGCCACCGCAGCCGTTATGGTCAGCATGGACGACACTGCCGTTTTCGTTACCGTTGTCGGCCAGAAAAAAGCCAAAGCCGGCCAGGACTTTTTCCCGCTGACCGTAAACTACCAGGAGCGTACCTACGCTGCTGGCCGCATCCCGGGCAGCTTCTTCCGTCGCGAAGGCCGTCCGAGCGAAGGCGAAACCCTGATTGCGCGTCTGATTGACCGCCCGGTTCGTCCGCTGTTCCCGGAAGGCTTCGTGAACGAAGTGCAGGTTATTGCCACCGTGGTGTCTGTTAACCCGCAGGTTAACCCGGATATCGTCGCGATGATCGGTGCCTCTGCCGCGCTGTCGCTGTCAGGCATTCCGTTCAACGGCCCTATCGGCGCAGCGCGCGTCGGCTATATCAACGACCAGTATGTGCTGAACCCGACCGCGGACGAGATCAAACAGTCTCGCCTGGATCTGGTGGTCGCCGGTACGCAGAACGCAGTACTGATGGTTGAATCCGAAGCGGACATCCTGACTGAAGATCAGATGCTGGGCGCAGTGGTGTTCGGCCAAGAGCAGCAGCAGGTTGTGATCGAAAACATTAATTCACTGGTTGCAGAAGCGGGCAAACCGCGCTGGGACTGGCAGCCTGAACCGGCTAACGACGCGCTGATCGCACGCGTTTCCGCACTGGCTGAAGCTCGTATCAGCGACGCTTACCGCATCACCGACAAGCAGGAGCGTTACGCGCAGGTTGGCGTTATCAAAGACGAAACCATCGCAGCGCTGCTGGCGGAAGATGAGACGCTGGACGACGCTGAAATCGGTGATATCGTGCGCAGCCTGGAAAAGAACGTGGTACGTACCCGTATTCTGAACGGCGAACCGCGTATCGACGGCCGTGAAAAAGATATGATCCGTGGTCTGGACGTGCGCACCGGCGTACTGCCGCGTACCCACGGCTCGGCGCTGTTCACCCGTGGCGAAACGCAGGCGCTGGTCGCCGCGACGCTGGGTACCGCGCGCGACGCGCAGAACCTGGACGAGCTGATGGGCGAACGTACCGACAGCTTCCTGTTCCACTACAACTTCCCTCCGTACTCGGTAGGCGAAACCGGTATGGTCGGCTCGCCGAAGCGTCGTGAAATTGGTCACGGTCGCCTAGCGAAGCGCGGCTTGCTGGCTGTAATGCCGAAGCAGGAAGAGTTCCCGTACACCGTACGTGTAGTTTCTGAAATCACCGAGTCTAACGGTTCTTCTTCTATGGCTTCCGTATGTGGCGCATCCCTGGCGCTCATGGACGCAGGCGTGCCGATCAAAGCGGCCGTTGCGGGCATCACGATGGGCCTGGTGAAAGAAGACGAGAAGTTTGTGGTTCTGTCCGACATCCTCGGCGACGAAGATCACCTGGGCGACATGGACTTCAAAGTAGCCGGTAGCCGTGAAGGCATCACCGCGCTGCAGATGGACATCAAAATCGAAGGCATCACCCGCGAAATCATGCAGGTTGCGCTGAATCAGGCCAAAGGTGCGCGTCTGCACATCCTGGGCGTGATGGAGCAGGCGATCAGCACGCCGCGTAAAGAGATCTCTGAGTTCGCGCCGCGCATTTACACCATCAAGATCAATTCAGACAAGATCAAAGATGTGATTGGTAAAGGCGGTTCCGTGATCCGTGCGCTGACGGAAGAGACCGGCACCACCATCGAAATCGAAGACGACGGCACCGTGAAAATCGCGGCGACCGACGGCCTGAAGGCGAAAGAGGCGATTCGTCGCATCAAAGAAATCACTGCCGAGATCGAAGTGGGTCGCGTTTACAACGGTAAAGTCACGCGCATCGTCGACTTCGGTGCCTTCGTCGCTATCGGCGGCGGCAAGGAAGGTCTGGTGCACATTTCTCAGATCGCAGACAAGCGTGTAGAGAAAGTGACCGACTACCTGCAGATGGGCCAGGAAGTGCCGGTTAAGGTTCTGGAAGTGGACCGTCAGGGCCGCGTCCGTCTGAGCATCAAAGAAGCGACAGAATCTAAGCCTCAGGGCGAAGATGCTGCCGTGACCAGCACGCCAGACGCAGAGTAATTCCCTGTTTGCCTCTCCTTATCCCAGAGCGGATGGGAGAGGCGTTTGTGTCATCGCGAGGGCGGGAATCCTTGTGCGCAGCAGGCGGATGATAGGGGGGTTGTCCTAATGTTTGTATCCGGAGAGGGAAATGAAGCCTTTTTTGCGCTGGTGTTTTGTTGCGACAGCTATCACGCTGGCAGGATGCAGCAACTCCAATTGGCGTAAGAACGAAGTTCTTGTAGTACCTCTACAGCCCACACTGCAGCAGGAAGTTATACTGGCGCGCATGGAACAAATTCTTGCTAGTCGCGCCCTTACTTATGATGAACGCGCACAGCTATTATATGAGCGCGGAGTGTTGTATGATAGTCTCGGTCTGAGAGACCTGGCGCGGAACGATTTCTCGAAAGCGCTGTCTATGAAACCTAATATGCTGGAAGTGTTTAACTATCTCGGCATATACTTAACGCAGGCAGGCCATTTTGATGCTGCCTATGAAGCATTTGATTCTGTACTTGAGCTTGATCCAACTTACAACTATGCGCATTTAAGCCGTGGTATCGCCCTCTATTACGGCGGTCGATACAAGTTAGCGCAAGGTGATCTGCAGGCGTTTTATCAAGACGATCCCAGCGATCCTTTTCGCAGCCCCTAGCTCTATCTCGATGAACGCGAGATGGATGCAGACAAGGCGAAAGTAGCATTGCAACAGCGCTACGACAAAGTGGCTCGCGATCAATGGGGATGGAACATTGTCGAATTCTACCTTGGCGACATCAGTGAAAGCACGCAGATGGAACGTCTCAATGCAGACGCAACGGATAACACCTCGCTCGCTGAACATCTTAGTGAAACCAACTTCTATTTAGGTAAGTACTATCTAAGTCTGGGGGGAGAAGGATAACGCGAAAGCGCTGTTCAAACTGGTGGTGGCCAACAACGTCAACAACGTTGTTGAACACCAATACGCATTGTTGGAACTGGCGCAACTCTGCCAGACACAAGACGATTTATCAGAATCTGACCAGCAATAGCTGACGAACTTTTATTGCCTGAACTACCCCGTCAAGTCATCATCTTCCGGGATGATGGGCTTTTCTGTTCGTTAAAACTTCTAATTTGAGCCGGTTCACACTTTTTGATGAAAATGACTGAAAATTTTCACGACGAGTTATGTAGACTGGCCGCCGCAATCTAAGAGGCACGTGTACTACATGACTGATATTCAAACCACTTTTGCTGATCTGGGCCTGAATGCCGACATCCTTGAATCACTGAACGGCATGGGCTACGCGAAGCCTTCTCCGATCCAGGCTGAGTGTATTCCTCACCTGCTGGCGGGCCGTGACGTGCTGGGTATGGCGCAGACCGGCAGTGGCAAAACCGCGGCGTTCTCGCTGCCGCTGTTAAACAACATCGATCCTTCTCTTCACGCACCGCAGATTCTGGTGCTGGCGCCGACCCGCGAACTGGCAGTTCAGGTTGCAGAAGCGATGACTGAATTCTCTAAACACATCCGTGGCGTTAACATTGTGGCCCTTTACGGCGGCCAGCGTTATGACGTACAGCTGCGCGCGCTGCGTCAGGGCCCGCAAATTGTGGTGGGCACCCCGGGTCGTCTGCTCGACCACCTGAAGCGCGGTACGCTTGATCTCTCCAGCCTGCGTGGTCTGGTGCTGGACGAAGCGGACGAAATGCTGCGTATGGGCTTCATCGAAGACGTTGAAACCATCATGGCGCAGATCCCGGAAGGTCATCAGACCACGCTGTTCTCAGCGACCATGCCGGAATCGATCCGCCGCATCACCAAGCGCTTTATGAAAGATCCGCAGGAAGTACGCATCCAGTCAAGCATCACGACGCGCCCGGACATCAGCCAGTCTTACTGGACCGCCTACGGTCGTAAAACTGACGCGCTGGTTCGCTTCCTGGAAGCGGAAGACTTCGACGCCGCCATTATCTTCGTGCGCACCAAAAACGCCACGCTGGAAGTGGCCGAAGCGCTGGAGCGTAACGGTTACAACAGCGCCGCGCTGAACGGCGACATGAACCAGGCGCTGCGCGAGCAGACCCTGGAGCGTCTGAAAGATGGCCGTCTCGACATTCTGATTGCGACCGACGTTGCTGCGCGTGGTCTGGACGTTGAGCGCATCAGCCTGGTCGTTAACTACGACATCTCGCTGGATGCCGAGTCTTACGTACACCGTATCGGTCGTACCGGCCGCGCCGGTCGTGCCGGTCGTGCGATTCTGTTCGTCGAGAACCGCGAGCGTCGCCTGCTGCGCAACATCGAGCGCACTATGAAGCTGACCATTCCAGAAGTGGAACTGCCGAACGCGGAACTGCTGAGTACTCGCCGTCTGGAGAAATTCGCTGGCCGCGTACAGCAGCAGCTGGAAAGCAGCGATCTGGACCAGTACCGCGCGCTGCTGGAGAAACTCTCTCCGCAGGACGATCTGGATATGAAAACCCTGGCTGCCGCGCTGCTGAAAATGGCGCAGGGCGAGCGTCCGCTGATCGTACAGCCGGACGCACCGCGTCCGCAGCGTCGTGAGTTCCGCGATCGTGACGATCGTCGTGACGACCGCCGCAGCCCGCGTGAAGCGCGCGACAACCGTGAAGGCGGTGATCGTCCGCGTCGCGAGCGTCGTGACGTTGGCGAAATGGAGCTGTACCGCATTGAGGTGGGCCGCGATGACGGCGTTGAAGTTCGTCACATCGTCGGCGCAATTGCCAACGAAGGCGACATCAGCAGCCGTTACATCGGTAACATCAAGCTGTTCGGCACTCACTCAACCATCGAGCTGCCGAAAGGCATGCCGGGCGAGATCCTGCAGCACTTCACCCGCACGCGTATTCTCAACAAGCCGATGAATATGCAGCTGCTGGGCGATGCGCAGCCGCAGTCTGATTCACGTGGCGGCGAGCGTCATGGCGGTGGTCGTGATTTCGGCGGTGAGCGTCGTGGCGGCAACCGTGAAGGCGGTCGCGAAAGTGGACGTCGTTTCTCTTCCGAATGTCGTGAGGGCCGACGCGAAGGCAACCGCGGCAGCTTCAACCACGAAGGCGGCCGTGGCCCGCGTCGTGAAGAGGGCGCAGCTGCGCCGCGTCGTCGCGAGTTCTGATAATCAGCCTGGCTGATAAATAAAAAGGGAAGCCCTCAGGGCTTCCTTTTTTTTTTGCTTTACGCGCCGTCAGAAATAAGGACGCGCTCTCCGCTGACGTACACGGCATCGTCCGACGCCAGAAACAGCTCGATCTGCGCCACATCCTCCGGCAGCCCAAAGCGTCCCAGCGGCGCCGCCGCCAGCAGCTGCGCTTTAAGCTGCGGGCTGAGCTTCTTCGCCGCCAGCAGCCCTTCGGTCAGGATCATACCGGGTGCCAGCGCGTTGACGCGAATGTTGCGCGGTCTCAGCTCGCGTGCCAGCCCCTGCGTCAGCGTATCGATCGCCCCTTTGGTGGCCGCCCAGAGCACCGAGCCCGGCGTGCTCTGCTGGCTATCAAGGGCGCTCAGGTTAATGATGCAGCCGCCACGCGCGGGAAAGTGGCTATCGGCAAGCGAAAGGGCGCTGAACGCGCCGTGGTGGAACAGACTAGCATTGTTGACCACGATATCGGGCGCGCCGAAGTGCGCCTGCGCGGTCTCGAACAGGCGTGCCACATCCGCTTCGCGCGAGATATCCGCCTGCACCGCCACGCCCTCGCTGCCCAGCGTGCGAATGTCGCTGACCACATCCGCCGCGCCGGCCTCATCCTGTCGATAGTTGACCACCACACAGGCGCCCGCAGCGGCAAAGGTCGCGGCAATCCCTTTAGAGGCGCCCGTCACCAGCACAATCTTTCCTCTCAGTGCTTTCATATCGTTTCTCCACCTGAGTATCGCGTTTGCAAAATATGCGCTTTCGACGCGGCGCGACGGTAGCGCAATCGTGCAAGTCTCTTGCACGATCCTGCAAATCTCCTCCGACCCCGGCTGCGTTTGCCGCCGGTTCGGGTAACATGCGGTGAGGCGAAAAAGGCAAAAAAGCGGAGGTAAAGCATCGCGGAACCCGCACAGTTACAGCAGCTGGCGCAGCTTATCGCGCGCCATGCGCCAGACGATGGCCGTCACGACAGCGGGATCGATTTTCTCTTTGTTTGGCCATAACTCACGGCCCTCTGAGCCAATCTATCATGCCCAATGGGCCAGCTTCGCGCTGGTGGCGAAGGGCGGCAAAGCACTGCGCATAGGCGAAGATGTGATCCACTACGGCCTTGGCGATCTGCTGCTAGTGACGATGGATATGCCGGTGCGCTCCTGCGTCACGGTCGCCACGCCGGAAAAGCCGAATCTCGGCATCGCCATTAACGAGTCACGGCTGATGCGCTTTCTCGAGCAGTTTCCGCCCGGCGCTGCGCTGGCGGAAGCACGCAACGAGCGCGGCATTGCCGCCCACAAGGTGTCGCCGCTGCTGGTCGACGCGGTTATCCGCTTGATACGCCTGCTGGATCAGCCGCAGGATATTGCCGCGCTGGCGCCCTTGATCGAGCAGGAAATTTTCTATCGGCTGCTGACCGGGCCGGGAGGGGGACGCATCCTCAATATGGCGCTGGCGGAGCGACTAGGCAACAAGGTGGCGCAGGCGGCGCGAGAATTTTTATCGTCCGTTGAAGGTCGACCGGCTGGTCAGCCGCGTCGGCATGAGCACCTCTTCGCTGCATCATCACTTCAAGGCCGTGACGGCGATGACGCCGATGCGGTATCAGAAACAGCTGCGTCTCAGCAAAGCGCGTCGCCTGATGATGGTGGAAAAGCTGGATGCCGGAACGGCGGGCTATCGCGTGGGATATCAGAGCGCGTCGCAGTTCAGCCGCGAATAGCCGTTACTTCGGCCAGTCGCCCGCGCGCGACGTGCGCTAGCTGGCGGTAGGGCCTTAAGGCGCGCCCACCGCCAGAGCGCATCAGAGCGAGCGTGCTGCTTCCATGGCGGCGGCAAAGGAGCGCAGGCGCGCCTCAGTGTCAAAGATCTGGCCATTGACCATGATTTCGTCCGCCTGGGTTTCACGCGTCAGCGCAGCCAGACCGTGGCTTACCTTGTCGCCGTCGCCGACCAGCTACATGCTCAGCGCCTGCTACACGCCACACTGTTCCGACGGCGACCAGAGGTTGTCCATGTTCTCCACCGGCGCAGGCAGCGGGCCCGGCTTGCCGCGGCGCAGGTTGATAAACTGTTGTTGCTGCGACGTGAATAGGAAGCGGGCGTCGCGCTCGCTGTCGGCCGCCACCACGTTGATGCAGACCATGGTGTAGGGGTAGGGCTTATCTAGACGCGCGGAGGGCTGGAACTTCTCGCGGTACAGGTGCCGCGCCTGGAACAGCAGATCGGGAGCAAAGTGCGAGGCAAAAGCGAAGGGCAGCTCCAGCTTCGCCGCCAGCTGAGCGCTGTAGAGGCTGGAGCCGAGCAGCCAGACCGGGATCTTCAGGCCGAGGCTGGGCACCGGCTGAACCGGCGGCAGCGCCTCTTCATCCGCGTCGAACAAGTTGATCAGCTCCTGCACATCTTCCGGGAAGGTGTCAGCCTGCATGCTGGAAAGGTGGTGGCGCAGCGCCATCATGGTGCGCTGATCGGAGCTTGGCGCGCGGCCTAAGCCTAAATCGATACGGCCGGGGTAGAGCGACGCCAGCGTGCCGAACTGTTCGGCAATCACTAGCGGCACATGGTTCGGAAGCATAATGCCGCCCGAACCGAGATGTAGCATAGTGGTATTTGCAGCCAGATAGCCGATCAAGACCGAGGTCGCCGCGCTGGCGATGCCGGTCATATTGTGGTGCTTTGCCAGCCAGTAGCGCTGATAGCCCAGCGCTTCCGCCTGACGCGCCAGCGACGTATGGAAAGCATCGCGCGCGGTTGAGCCCTAAGGAATCGGTGCCAGATCCAGCAGACGAAGGGATTTTTTCTCAGACATGGTCACTCCAGTTGGGTATGGCGCAAGTGATGATTAACCTGCACCAACCAGTATTACGTAATAATGCCCATATTAAAACTGCTAACAACCGCAGTCGGCTAGCCTGTATGTGCCTTTCAGGCGGAAGGGATCAGCGTCATGCCGGCGACTTTGCGCCAGTAGCCGTTGCAGTCGTTCTCTCTGGCCATCATCAGCGGCGCCTGACCGGCTTCATTAGCGCGGAAGCGGACGATCTCACCCAGCATCTTCCGTGCCCTGCGGCGACAGACGTAAGATATCGACCCAGCCGCGCATGCCTGCGAGATCGTTGCCAAGGTTGTAGCAATAGCCGCTCATGGTCTGAATGCCGTTCAGCACAAACACCAGCTGCCCCTCCAGCGAATAGACGCGTCGGCCGTTGGGGTAGTTGATACAGCAGCTCTGGCAGTCATCTTTGGCGCGATGCTCGGCGCGGGCGGTAAAGCCGCGCGCCGACAGCGCCAGCGGCAGATGGCCATACATAGCCCAGCACCTCGACCTCAAAGCGATCGCGAATGTGCAGCGCGGTGCTCTGCAGCAGCAGCTGCAGGGTCTCGACGTTATAGACGTTTAGCGTCGGGCCGGCGACGAACGGCATCCCGCGCTCGGCCGCCATATTAGCCGCGCCGAAGTCGTTGGCTTCGATCAGGAACTCGACGTTTTCGACGTAGCGCTTCAGCTCATTTAGCCCGGAGGGGGACTGCAACAGCGCCAGCGTGCTCAGCACCACCTGTTTGCCGCTCGCCGCCTGCTCGCGCGCTATCTCCATCCAGCGCGCCCAGGCGGTAGCGCGGCGCTTGGTGCACACCGCTTCGCCGAGATAGATAATCTCCGCGTCGCTGTTCGCCGCCTGCTGATAAAAGTCCGCCAGCCGCTCAGTCGGCCAGTACCATAGCACCGAACCCAGTGCGTATCGCATTCTGTTCTCTTTACTGCCATTAACGATGATAGGCCCCGAGGGTGGTTTGCGAGCCTTCGGACAGCGCATCGAGCTCCGTCTGCCATGGGGCGGCCACCTCAAACTGCTCCGGCGCCTGTTTACAGCGGTCGATCGCCTGGCGCCAGACGCGCGCCACCTGCGCCACATAGGCTGGGCTGGCGACCCTCGATTTTCACCGAGGCGATCCCCGCGCGCAGCAGATCCGGCAGCAGCGACAACGTATTCAGGCTGGTGGGCTCCTCCAGCACGTGATAGCGCTGGCCGTCGACCAGATAGCGTCCCTTGCACTGCGTGGGGTAGCCTGCGCTCTCATCCGGCACGTAGCGATCGATCAGGACGTTGTTGAGGCTCGACTCCATCCCTTTCGGCGTCTGCTGCCAGCGCACCAATTTGGCTGGCGAACAGGCCTCGGCGCTGTTGGGCAACTCGCCGGTCAGCCAGGAGGAGAGGTAGCAGCGGCCTTCAGCCATAATGCACAGGCTGCCAAAGGCGAACACTTCCAGCGGAACCGGCGTGCTGCGCGCCAGCTGCCTGACCTGATGCAGCGACAGCATGCGCGGCAGCACCTTGCGGCTCAGCGCGAAGTGGCGGTGGTAGAAGCGCACCGCCTCGAGATTGGTGGCGGAGGCCTGCACCGAGAGATGGCGCTCGACGTTGGGATAGCGCTGCGACGCATACTCCAGCGTGGCGATATCAGCGAGGATCAGGGCATCGGCGCCATTCTGCGCCGCCACGTCGATGGCGCGCTGCCAGCGGCCCACGCCGTCGGGATGGGCGAAGGTATTAATGGCGACATGCAGCTTGCGGCGGTGCTGGTACAACAGATAGCGCGCCGTTTCCGCCAGCTTTTTATCAGTGAAGTTCAGCCCGGCGAAGTGGCGCGCGTTGGTGTCATCTTTGGGTCCTACATACACAACATCGGCGCCGTTCTCCACCGCTGAACGTACGGCGGGCAGATTGCCGGCCGGACACAGCAGTTCCATACTCTTTCCTTGTCGACAGGGTGAGGCGTCAGAGTCTGGGCAAGCGGCTGGCGGAAAACGTTGATTTAAGGCAGTGAATCGCCAGTTGGCGACGCAGATGGCGGAAATTTCACCCGCTCAGGCGCCAAAATTATTGATCTTGGCTGCGGTGCGCGGCGGCAGATATGGCAATATAGCTGAAATTTTCTGAAGGGAGATAGACCACGTGTTTGATCAGTTACGTGCCGGCTTAGTGAAAAAAGGCTCCAAATTCCTCGCGTTACCCGTTTCGCTGACGCCGTTTCCCGTGAAAAAGGCTTTTCTGCAACAACTCCTAAACTGGCAATTTCGCCATGCTTTGGCGGAAGGTGAGTTAGACTTTCTGCAGGCGCGTCATCTGGGCATTGACATCGCCGATGTCAATTTACGCAGAATTACACCATTGAAGCGGGAAGGCTTAAGGTCATGCAGGACGCGGAAGCGGACGTCTGGTTTCGCGGCAATGCCAACGATCTGCTGCTGGTCGCCGCCCGTAACGTGGACCCCGATATGTTGTTTTTCCAGCTTCTGCTGGTGATTGAAGGCGATACGGAGCTAGGACTGGAGGTGAAAAACCTGATGGATGCTCTGGAACTTGAGGCCATGACCACGGCGTTACGCACGGGACTGCAGCAGCTGGCTGCGTTTGTTGAAGCAGGAATAAAACAGGACGCGAAGGCCGCACAGGCGCGCGCGGAGAGTGTATGTTAATTCGCACAGAAATTGGGGTAGATGCCGCCGGCATCGACAGCCTGTTAAGACGCAGCTTTAAGAGCGAAGCCGAGGCCGAGCTGGTGCAGCGGCTGCGGGAGGATGGACTGCTCACGCTGGGCGTCGTGGCGACGGATGATGAAGGGCAGGTGCTGGGCTATGCCGCCTTCAGTCCGGTGACGCTGCAGGGCGAGGACCGCAACTGGGTCGGGCTGGCCCCGCTGGCGGTGGATGAAAGCGTGCACGGCCAGAAAATCGGCGAGCAGCTGATCTATGCCGGGCTGGATACCCTGAATGAATTTGGCTATAGCGCGGTGGTGGTGGTGGGCGATCCCGCCTATTACAACCGGTTTGGCTTCGAGCCCGCGGCGCCCCACGCGCTGCATTGTCGCTGGCAGGGCTCCGAGGCGGCGTTTCAGGTCTATCGCCTGGCGGACGACGCCTTCGTTGGTGCAGAAGGGCTGGTCGATTTCGCCGAACCCATTCAACCGTTTTGCGTGAGCCAGCTGTCGAGGCAGCCGGGCTGATGCGCCACCAGCCGCAGCTTTTGCTGCCGGCTGAGCTGCTTGACGCGGTACTCAAGACGCGACGCGGCGGCGCGATCGCCCGCGTCGCAGCGGTAGACCAGCGCCAGTGGGCCTCTGCCGCGCAGCGCGCGCGCAGCGCGCCCGTTCTCATGCTGATCCACGCGTCGCGCCACGTCGGTGGTGATGCCGGTATAGAGCACGCCCGCGGCGGTTTGCACGATATAGAGCTGCCACTCCCTACTCATCATACAGATTCCTGATCCTTAACTGCCGGCAGTGTAGCGCGCCCGCGGCGCGGCGGCTATCCGGCGCTTTTTGCATGGAGCATAACAGCGTGTCCGATCGTTCTCACCTGGTGCGTTACCTGAAAAAACAGCGTGTCCTTTCGCTCTGCTGCCACGCCGACGACGATCTCTGGTGCGCCAACTGCTTCTACGTCTTCGACGAGACGCGTATGGCGTTCTGGCTGATGACTGAGCCCGATACCCGTCACGGAACGCTGGTTATCGCCAGCCCGCAGGTGGCGGGCACCGTCAACGGCCAGCCGAAAACGGTGCAGCTGATCAAAGGGGTGCAGTATCGCGGCGTTATCGCGCGGCTTGACGGCGAGGCGGAAGCGCAGGCGCGCAAGGCGTATCAAAAGCGTTTTCCGGTGTCGCGCAAGGTTTCCGCGCCGCTGTGGGAGATACGGCTGGACGAGGTGAAAATGACCGATAACGCGCTGGGGTTTGGCAAAAAAATCGTCTGGCGACGGGGCGAGGAGTAATTCCCTTTCCCGGCAGGGAAAGGGAAAGCGCGTTACAGCGCCTGCAGAATGCGCAGCGATTCGCGATTAAAGGCGGGCAGATTGTCTGGGGTGCGGCTGGTGACCAGGCGGTCATCATCCACAATCACCTCTTCATCGTAGAAATCCGCGCCGGCGTTGCGCAGGTCGATGGCGATCGCCTTCACGCAGGTCATTTTGCGGCCGCGTACGCCGTTCGCGCTGATCAGCAGCTGCGGACCGTGGCAGATAGCGAAAATCGGTTTGCCGCTGGCGACAAACTCTTTGGTAAAAGCGACGAAGCGGTCATCGCTGCGCAGCGAGTTGGGCGAATAGCCGCCGGGGCAGCAGCAGCGCGTCGAACTCCGCCGGGCTGACGTCATCGATAGCGCGGTCAATTTTCACCTGAGCTTCGCCCTGTTTGCCGGTAACGGTTTTACCCGCCTCTTCTTCGATGGTTACCACCTCAAAGCCAGTCTGCTTGTAGGCGTCAGCCGGCGAAGTGAGTTCTGAGTCTTCAAATTCATCGGTAATCAACACCGCAATCTTCTTGCTCATTTTTCCCTCCTGATAATGGTTTGCGCGCCATGCGCTGTCCTAGTTAACAAATTTAGCTTGGTTGTTTGTGCTAAAAAAGCAAGCCGGGCGGCAAAGGCTGACTATATTCCAGATTAACAGCAACTGTTTAGTGGGAGGCAACATGCATCGAGTATTACTGACTGGCGCAACGTGATTGGTCGGCGCGCATCTGCTGCGTTTACTGGTGCAGGATGCGCGCGTCAACGAGATTATCGCGCCAACGCGCCGCCCGTTGCTGCCGATGAAAAAGGGGTGAACTTGGTCGAGGCGGATCTCACTGACGTGCTGTGCCCGCTGGATGTCGCGCTCGATACGGTGTTCTGCTGTCTCGGTACGACGCGCAAAGAGGCGGGCAGCAAAGCGGCGTTCCTGCATGTTGACTACACCCTGGTAGTGGGATACCGGCCTGAACTGTCTGCAGCTGGGGGCGAAGCAGATGGTGGCTATAAGCGGGCACGGCGCTAACCGGCGCTTGCCGTTCTTCTACAGTCGGGTAAAAGGCGAAATGAAGACGGCGCTACGTCATCAGGGCTGGCCACGCCTGACGCTGATCCGTCCCTTGCTGCTACTGGGGGGATCGCAAGCGCGCCGAGAAAGTCTGATGGCAACGCTGTTTAACGTGCTGCCGGGCAACTGGCTCGCCGTCTCGGCGCAGGCGGTCGCGCGCTGCATGCACGAGCGCGCGTTTCAGCTTGGCGGCGAGCGGCTGGAGATTATCGAATCGGACCAGATCCCGCGCTAGCCGCGCTCGCTGCGCAGATCCCAGATAATCTGGTTGCGGCTGCCACGCCACAGCAGCGTCGCATCTTTTTCCGCCTCGATAAAGCGCCCGTCAATCAGCACGTCGATACCGGCCAGCACCTCGCGCTGCGCCAGGTTCAGCTCGGCGCGCTGGTAGCCGGTTTATAGCCAGATATCCTTGCCCGGGCACTCGGCGCGTACGCGCTTCACCAGCCGGCAGATATGCGGCACGTTGTGCGGATGCAGCGGATCGCCGCCGCTCAGAGACAGCCCCTGACGGGAAATGCGGCGATCCTGCAGATCGGCGATCAGGCGCTCCTCCATCTGCAGCGTAAAGGGCGTACCGGAGTCGATCCACTGATGCTCGCAGTCGGCCACAAACAGCGTGCAGCGCGTGCCCGGACCGTTGACGATATCGACGTCGTAGTAGCGGTGGATATGCATCATCCCAGCGGCCCGCTCTCCAGATACTTGACCCGCTGCTGCACTTCCTCCTGTTTGCCTGCATTGAACGGGCGTGCGTCCGGGCTGCCGAGATAGCCGCAGACGCGGCGCGTCACCGACACCCGCGCCGGATCGTGATTGCCGCAGCTGGGACAGGTAAAGCCGCGGCTGGTGCAGCTGAACTCGCCGGTAAAGCCGTATTCATAGCATTCGTCGACCGGCGTGTTGGTGCCGTAATGGGCACTCAGCCGCGCGCGCGGCCGCCGGCACTGCCGCCTCAATGCGGGCGGCGTCAAACGCTAGGCGACAGCCGTCGCGCTTTACTACTGCCTTTGCCATGCTCTCTCCTTTAGCCATATGTTGTGCCGCCATGGATTTTAGCTACTAGATGTAGTGATGTGGCGGCTTGTAATCGCAGCGAGATTGACCTGGCACAAGGAAGCGCGACTCGCCGGGGGCGCCAGCCGCAGCCGTGGCGCAGAGAGCAGCAAGAGCGGAAGAGGGCAGAAGCGTCTCAGGCGAGGCCGTAACCGGCAGCGCACGAACAGCAGAGCGGAAGAGAGCGGGGCGCGCTGCCGCCAACGGGAAGCGCGCCCGATCGATTCGCGACGCAGGGCGATCGCTTCGATCTCAATCTTCACATCTTTTGGCAGACGCGCCACTTCCACACAGGAGCGCGCCGGGAAGCTGGCGTTATGCTCGGTAAAGAAGGCTTCATAGGTGGCGTTAACGGTGGCAAAGTCGTTGAGATCCTTCACGAACACCGTAGTTTTTACGATGTCGCCCACCTGCAGACCGGCGGCCTCGACGATCGCCTTCACGTTTTCCAGCGACTGGTGTGCCTGATCGGCGATGGCGTCCGGCACCGCACCGGTGGCCGGATCGACCGGGATCTGACCGGAGGTGATAATCATGCTGCCCAGATCCACGCCCTGAACATAGGGGCCAATCGCCGCTGGCGCTTTTTCCGTACTGATTTCGCGAGACATACTTGCTCCTTAAGAGTGACGCAGCGGCGGCGGGCCGCCGCTGGCGAGAAACATCGCCCCATTATAGGGAGGGGCAGAGCGATTACCAGTGGCCGAGCACCACATGGCACGCGAAGGCTTTCTCACAGTATTTGCAGGTCAGCACCACCTCGTCGTCGCGCTTTTTCACCGCAAAGCTGGAGAAGACCGGCTCGCTGCGGCTGATGCAGTTGCCGTTGGGGCAGGTGAGCACGCGCTCGATGCGCTCGGGCAGCGCCGGGGCGATTTTCGCCACTACCTCGTAATCGTCGATGCGATTGACCGTGGCGTGCGGCGCATAGACCGCCAGCTGGTTGATCTGATCCTCGGCGAGAAACGTGTTCTCGATCTTGATCAGATCCTTGCGGCCCATCTCGCCGGAGGGCAGGTTAAGGCCGATGGTAATGCGTTGGTCAGTTTCGGTCAGGCGGAACAGCGATAGCAGCTTAAAACCCACCTGCGCGGGAATGTGGTCGATAACCGTGCCGCGTTTGATCGCTTCTACCTGCAGTTTGTTGTCGTGAGTCATGGCGATTGCTCCTTACAGATCCGATCCAGTTCGCTGTTGAGTACCAGCGCCAGCAGAGCCTGACGCGTGAAGATGCCGTTGGCGGCCTGCTGGAAATACCAAGCGTAGGGCGTTTTGTCGACGTCGGTGGCGATTTCGTCGACGCGCGGCAGCGGATGCAGCACCTTCATATTGTCACGCGCGCCCGCCAGATCCGCCGCGCGCAGGATAAACTGCGCCTTGACGTTGGCGTACTCCGAGGGATCGAGGCGCTCTTTCTGCACGCGCGTCATGTAGATAATATCGGCGTGCGGGATCACCAACTCGATGCTGTCGTGGCGTGACCAGGCGATGCCGTGTTCGTCCAGCATATCAGTGATGTAGGTGGGCATCGCCAGCGCGTTAGGCGCGATAAAGTAGAAGCGGTTGCCGTCGAACTTCGCCAGCGCCTGCGTTAGAGAGTGCACTGTACGGCCATATTTCAGGTCGCCGACCATTGCGATGCTGAGGTTATCTAGGCGGCTCTGGGTTTCGCGGATGGTAAAGATATCCAGCAGCGTCTGGGTCGGATGCTGGTTGGCGCCGTCGCCTGCGTTAAGGATCGGCACGCCGCCGGAAAACTCGGTGGCGAGGCGCGCCGCGCCCTCCTGCGGATGGCGCATCACGATGGCGTCGACATAGGTGCCGATAACCGGAATGGTATCCGCCAGGGTTTCGCCCTTTTTGCCGAGCGAGGTGTTGCTGCCGTCGGCAAAGCCCACCACCGAGGCGCCAAGGCGGTGAATAGCACTCTCAAACGACAGGCGCGTGCGCGTCGAGGCTTCAAAGAAGCAGCTGGCGATAACCTTGTGCTTCAGCAGCTCCGGCTGTGGGTTGGCTTTCAGCTGCGCCGCGGCATGCAGTACCCGCTCCAGCTCGTCGCGGCTGAGATCGTTAATAGAAATAATATGCTTTAGATATAACGGGTTAGCCATAGCTCGCTCCTCTGCGCTGCCGAATTGCGGACAAGAAAAAGCCCCTGCTTAAGGGGCTTTTTTACGATGGAGTTGATGACGAAAAGAAACAGGCGCGCCGCCTGCGTTCAGGCGTGATGTCGCGTGAATGTTTACGCTACACTGCTGCATGCTTCCTCCCGGCAAATTGTAGCGCATTATACGCGTCCGGTAATTTGCATCAAGGGAAAACGTTTGCGGAACTTGAAGCGGGACGCTACGCCTGGCTGAGCGTCGCTACCATCACTGCTTTAATGGTGTGCATGCGGTTTTCCGCCTGATCGAAGACGATGCTGTGCTCCGACTCGAATACCTCGTTGCTTACTTCCATGCCGTCGTGCAGGCTGTACTGCTCGGCCACCTGGCGGCCCAGCGTCGTCTGCTCGTCATGAAACGCTGGCAGGCAGTGCAGGAATTTCACCTGCGGGTTGCCGGTCAGCTGCAACATCGCCTGATTGACCTGATAGTCGCGCAGCAGCGCGATGCGCTCTTCCCATACCGCTTTCGCTTCGCCCATCGAAACCCAGACGTCGGTATAGATAAAATCCGCGTCTTTGACGCCTGCAGCGATATCTTCGGTCAGGGTAATGCTGCCGCCGGTCTGCTGCGCCGCTTGGCGGCACGCTTCCACCAGCGCCGGCTCCGGCCAGCACTGCTTCGGCGCCACCAGGCGCAGATCCAGTCCGGTCACCGCAGCCGCCTCAAGCATGCTGTTGCCCATGTTGTTGCGCGCGTCGCCGACGTAGACCAGCGTCATCTCATGTGGCGCTTTGCCTGGCAGATGCTCCTGCATAGTCAGCAGATCGGCCAGCAGCTGCGTCGGGTGAAACTCGGTGGTCAGGCCGTTCCACACTGGCACGCCGGCATATTCCGCCAGCGTCTCCACCAGCGCCTGGCCATAGCCGCGGTACTGGATACCGTCATACATGCGTCCCAGCACGCGCGCGGTATCCTTCATCGACTCTTTATGGCCGATCTGGCTGCCGCTCGGGCCGAGATAAGTGACGTTTGCGCCCTGAGCGTATGCGGCAACTTCGAAAGAGCATCGGGTGCGGGTCGAGTCTTTTTCGAAGATGAGCACGATGTTTTTGCCTTTCAGGCGCTGGGGTTCGCTACCGTTTTTTTTAGCGCGTTTTAATTCAGCGGCGAGATCGAGCAGGGAGGCGATATCGGCCGGGGCGAAATCCAGCAGCCGAAGGAAGTGGCGTTGAAAAAGGTGACTCATAACGGGCTCCAGTGCATCCATTCTTTTTGAATGAAAACTCAATCTAAATGTATGGATATTCATTTTCAACCCTGGCGTGAAGAAACTTTCCGTTTTGAGTTGTGGCGCGTTGGGCAGTATGGAAAAATAGTTTTTTATTGCTGAATACTTAGGTAGGGGAACCGTCATGGCATATGAAGCATTGATGGAAGAGCAGCGTGAAGAGACGCGACTAATCATTGATGAACGGTTGGAAGACGGCAGCGATCCGGATGCGCTCTATACCATTGAGCACCATCTCTCTTGTAACAACTTCGACTCGCTGGAGAAAGCCGCCGTCGACGTATTCAAGCTGGGCTACGAGGTGACCGAGCCGGATGAGCTGGAGCAGGAGTATGGCACCACGGTGATGTGCGTTGATATCCTGAGCGAGTCGGCGCTGAAGCCGGAGCTGATTGACGCGCAGGTCGAGCAGCTGGTCAACTTGGTCGGCAAATACAACGTCGACTACGACGGCTGGGGTACCTACTTCGAAGATCCCGACGCCGGAAAATGTTCGGGCGGGGCCGCAGGCTCCGCCTCCTACCCGTTTTATTTGCCAGAAACCGATGAACTACGCCCCACTGCTTGAACCCTCTGTGAGTTTTTACTCTGCCGCACGCCTGGATCGACGAGGCGCGCAAGCCGGAAAACCACGCTGCTGCTGACCGACCACCTGGTTTGCGAGCTGAAAGCGGCGCAAACCGCGACCTGGCTTATCCGTAAATATGTCGCCAACAAGCCGAGCGGCGAGGCAATCCTCGCCTGGCTGAAGCCCTACGAAGATTTCATCTTTCGCGAGTAGCCCGACAGCCACTTTATTCATGCCCATAAGAGCCTGACCAAAAGCATTACCGTGCGCAACGAGCTGCCTTGGGCGGACGATCTGGTGGAGAAAATGGTGCTGCTGATTAAAGAGGAGCTGTACCTCTTCTATCAGGTGTGGGAGATTATGCAGGCGCGCGGCTTGCCCTACTCACAAGATCAACCTCCAGCCGCTATGCGAAGGGGCTACTGCGCGAGATCACCACGCACGAGCCGGATACGCTGGTGGATAAGCTTATCTGCGGCGCCTATATATCGAGGCGCGTTCCTGCGAACGCTTCGCCAGCCTGGCGCCTTGTCTGGATGAGGAACTGGAGACGCTCTATATCTTGCTGCTGCGCTCGGAAGCGCGCCATTATCAGGATTATCTCGCGCTGGCGGCGCAGATTTCGCCGAAGGATATCGCGCCGCGCGTGAAGGCGATTGGCGCAGCGGAGGCGAAGCTGATTAGCGAGCCGGATACGGAGCTGCGATTCCACAGCGTCGTACCGGCGTTTTAAGCGAGGGGGAAGGGCGCGTGTGGTCTTTGCTGTGGCTGGTGCAGCCCGGCGCGTTGTCGATGCCGTCGAGAACCGCACTTACAGCATTTTCAGCATGCGGTATTCGCAGTCGCCGTGGCCGGTACAGCCAGGCGCACTCTCAATGCATTCGAAGCCCAGCGACTCATAGAGTTTAATGGCGCGCGTCAGGCAGGAAATACATCTTCTGCAGCTCATAGATATCGGGCGTGCTGCAGGCGAGCGGCGCGATGCCTGCCGCCGCCCACCACCGCCCACCACCTTGCCTTCATGCTCCACAATCCAGTAGGCGCTCTGCTCGGCGCTATAGAGTTTATACAGGTTGTCGAGCTGCGGATCGGCCACAGTATAGCCTTTGTCGGCGGTCAGGCCGAACTCCGCCGATACGGCGCGGATCTCCTGGGCGATATGGGGATTGTCGGCGGCGCTGATGGGGCGCATCTTGAGCGCAAGCCGCAATGCTGAAGTCGTCATAATCTCTTCCGGTTAAAAAAAACAAAGCCGGGCAAGCCCGGCTTTGTTTTTTACGCTGTCAGACTCAGACGCTTACAATGCCGCAATCACAGCCTGCTGTTCAATCAGTTTCGCTTTCGACTGCTCCAGCTCGGCGACGCGCTCGCGCTCTTTCACCACCACCGCTTCCGGCGCGCGCGAAACGAAGCTTTCGTTGGCCAGCTTGATCTGAATCTTCTCGATCTCGACGTCGAGCTTGCCCAGCTCTTTCTCCAGACGATCCAGCTCCGCCGCCTTATCCACCAGGCCCGCCATCGGGATCAGCAGCTCGGCGCCTTCGACGATTTTGGTCACGGAAGCCGGCCCTTTTTCGCCGGTCGGCAGCACCGTCAGGCTCTCCAGACGCGCGAGGCGCGACAGGAAGGTGCGGTTCGCTTCCACACGGCGCAGCGCCGCCGGAGAGCAGTCGCGCAGCAGCACGTCGAGCGGCTTGCTCAGGGCGATATTCATCTCGGCGCGGATATTACGCACCGCGACGATCGCCTGCTTCATCCACTCGATGTCCGCCATCGCTTCCGCATCCTCTTTCGCCGCGTCGTACTGCGGGAAAGGCTGCAGCATGATGGTGTCGGCGCTGATGTTCTTCAGCACCTTCACGCGCTGCCAGATGGTCTCGGTAATAAACGGAATGATCGGGTGCGACAGGCGCAGCAGCGCTTCCAGCACTGTCACCAGCGTATTGCGCGTGCCGCGCAGCTCCGCTTCGCTGCCGCTGTTCATCACCGGCTTGGTCAGCTCAAGGTACCAGTCGCAGAACTGGTTCCAGGTGAAGTCATACAGAATGTTGGCGGCGATGTCGAAGCGATAGCTGTCGAGCGCGTCGCGGTACGTCTTCACTGTGTTGTTGAACTCGGCGAAGATCCAGCGATCCGCCAGCGACAGCGTCATCTCGCCGCCGTTCTGACCGCAATCCTGATCTTCGGTGTTCATCAGCACGAAGCGGCTGGCGTTCCACAGCTTGTTGCAGAAGTTGCGGTAGCCTTCAAGGCGCTTCATATCCCAGTTGATGTCGCGGCCGGTCGAGGCCAGCGCCGCCAGGGTAAAGCGCAGCGCGTCGGTGCCCGACGGCTCGATGCCGTCCGGGAACTGCTTCTCGGTGCGCTTGCGGATCTTCTCCGCCAGCTGCGGCTGCATCATGTTGCCGGTGCGCTTCTCTAGCAGATCCTCCAGCGAGATGCCGTCAACCATATCCAGCGGATCGATAACGTTGCCCTTGGATTTCGACATCTTCTGGCCTTCCTCGTCGCGGATCAGACCGGTCATATAGACGGTCTTGAACGGCACCTGCGGCTTGCCGTCTTCATCTTTGAGGAAGTGCATGGTCAGCATGATCATGCGGGCGATCCAGAAGAAGATGATGTCGAAGCCGCTCACCAGCACGCTGGTCGGGTGGAACTGACGCAGCGCCTCGGTGTTTTCCGGCCAGCCGAGGGTAGAGAAGGTCCACAGGCCGGAGGAGAACCAGGTGTCGAGCACGTCGTCATCCTGACGCAGCGCCACATCCGCGCCCAGGTTGTTCTCGCTGCGCACTTCCTCTTCGCTGCGGCCGACGTAGACGTTGCCGTCGTTGTCGTACCAGGCGGGAATACGATGGCCCCACCACAGCTGGCGCGAGATACACCAGTCCTGAATGTCGCGCATCCAGGAGTAGTACATGTTTTCATACTGCTTCGGCACGAACTGGATATCGCCGTTCTCCACCGCCTCGACCGCCACTTTCGCCAGCGGCGCGGTACGCACGTACCACTGGTCGGTGAGCATCGGCTCAATCACCACGCCGCCGCGATCGCCGTAAGGTACGGTCAGGTCGTGCGGTTTGATCTCGTCCAGCAGGCCCAGTTCGTCCACGGCGGCGACAATCGCCTTACGCGCGGCGAAGCGCTCCATCTTCTGGAACTGCGCCGGGATCTCATCCGAACAGGCGTCGCTGACTTCGCCGTTGGTGTCGTACACCTGGGCGCTCTCGCGGATATCACCGTCAAAGGTTAGGATGTTGATCATCGGCAGCTTGTGGCGGCGACCCACTTCATAGTCGTTGAAGTCGTGCGCCGAGGTGATCTTCACGCAGCCGGTGCCTTTCTCCATGTTGGCGTGCTCGTCGCCCACGATAGGAATGCGACGGTTCACCAGCGGCAGGATCACCTCTTTGCCGATCAGATCTTTGTAGCGTGGGTCTTCCGGGTTGACCGCCACGCCGGTATCGCCCAGTAGGGTTTCCGGACGGGTGGTGGCGACCACCAGATAATCTTTGCCTTCGGCGGTTTTCACGCCGTCCGCCAGCGGATAGCGGATATGCCACATCGAGCCTTTGCTCTCGCGGTTTTCCACTTCCAGATCGGAAATCGCTGTGCGCAGTTTCGGATCCCAGTTCACTAGGCGTTTGCCGCGGTAGATCAGGTCCTCTTTATGCAGACGGACAAACACCTCTTTTACCGCGTTGGAGAGGCCGTCGTCCATGGTGAAGCGCTCGCGCTCCCAGTCCACGGAGTTGCCGAGGCGGCGCATCTGACGGGTAATGGTGCCGCCCGATTCCGCCTTCCACTGCCAGATTTTGTCGATAAAGGCGTCGCGGCCATAGTCTTGGCGCGTTTTGCCCTCTTCGGCGGCGATCTTGCGCTCCACCACCATCTGGGTGGAGATGCCCGCATGGTCGGCGCCTACCTGCCACAGCGTATTTTTACCCTGCATGCGCTGGTAGCGGATCATGGTGTCCATTATGGTCTGCTGGAAGGCGTGACCCATGTGCAGGCTGCCGGTGACGTTCGGCGGCGGGATCATGATGCAGAAGCTTTCCTGGCTGGTGTCGCCGTTAGGCTTGAAATAGCCTTGCTTTTCCCAGTGCTCGTAAAGCGGCTGCTCGATATCTTGCGGGTTATATGTTTTATCCATTTCTGCTATGTCGTTTGCGGCTGCGGCGGCGTGGCCGTATTCAATTGGAAACCAACGCTGCGGTACGCTTTATAGCGGTCGCGCGCCAGCTGTTTCTGAGACTCTTCGTAGGGTACGAAGTCTATCACTTCATGGAAAGCAGTAGCAAAATCTGCGAACTGTGGCAGCAGGCTGATCAGTAGATCGCGCGGTGAACTGCCGCGACGCTGCGGCCAGGCCAGCTCGACCGGCGCGCCGTAGCGCGGCCCTTCGCCCGCCAGATTGTGCGGGACGAAGGCGTTGGCCGGACGCTGCCACAGCGCTTCGTCAAGGCGAATAGCCTGCTGTTCGCTCTCGCAGGCGATCAAAATGCGTTTGCCCGCCCGCCAGCGCGTTTCCGCCAGATCGCACACCAGCGCCTCAATGGCGCTCAGCGTCTCGCCGGGCGAGTCCGATTCCATTACGTAGAAGGTTGCGTTTTTCATGGAAATGCCTTGTGGGTGAGAGATGACGATGTTACCAGCTAAGGCGCGCGGTAGCACTTCCCGACAGGCATGTTATGGGGGCGTCGGCGTCATTAATTTGCGGCGTGCGCGCCGCTCCTGTGAGCGGCGCGCGGCAGACCGTCAGTCGTCGCCGTTGAGACCGGCGCGGTTCAGCAGGAACTGCGACAGCATCGGTATAGGACGGCCGGTGGCGCCTTTGGCTTTGCCGGAGAGCCAGGCGGTGCCAGCGATATCCAGGTGCGCCCAGTTATATTTACGCGCAAAGCGCGCCAGGAAGCAGGCAGCGGTAATCGCGCCGCCGGGACGGCCGCCGATATTCGCCATATCGGCGAAGTTAGACTCCAGCTGCTCCTGATACTCGTCCGCCATCGGCAGACGCCAGGCGCGATCGCCCGACTGCTCGGAGGCGCTGATCAGCTCGTGCGCCAGCGGATTATGGTTCGACAGCAGGCCGCTGACGTGGTGGCCCAGCGCAATCACGCAGGCGCCGGTCAGCGTCGCCACGTCGATCACAACTTCCGGCTCGAAGCGCTCGACGTAGGTGAGGACGTCGCATAGCACCAGGCGGCCCTCCGCGTCGGTGTTAAGCACCTCTACCGTCTGGCCCGACATGGTGGTCAGAATGTCGCCCGGACGCATCGCGCGGCCGTCCTGCATATTCTCGCAGCCCGCCAGCACGCCGACCACGTTGAGCGGCAGATTCAGCTCCGCCACCATGCGCATCACGCCGTAGACCGAAGCTGCGCCGCACATGTCGTACTTCATTTCGTCCATCGATTCGGCCGGCTTGATGGAGATGCCGCCGGAGTCGAAGGTCAGCCCTTTGCCCACCAGCACAATCGGACGCGCGTCGGGATCCGGGTTGCCTTTGTACTCGATCACCGACATCAGCGACTCGTTCTGCGAGCCGGCGCCCACCGCGAGGTAGGCGTTCATGCCCAGTTCTTTCATCTGCTGCTCACCGAGCACGCGCGTGGTGACATTTTTGCTGTAGGCGTCCGCCAGTTGGCGCGCCTGCGAGGCGAGATAGGCAGCGTTGCAGATGTTCGGCGGCATATTGCCAAGATCCTTCGCCGCCTTCACGCCGGCGGCGACCGCCAGGCCGTGCTGGATAGCGCGCTCGCCGCTGGTTAGTTCGCGGCGCGTCGGCACGTTGAACACCAGCTTGCGCAGCGGACGGCGCGGCTCGGTTTTGTTGCTTTTCAGCTGATCGAAGTTATAAAGCGCTTCTTTAGAGGTTTCGACCGCCTGACGCACTTTCCAGTAGGTATTACGGCTTTTTACATGCAGCTCGGTCAGGAAGCAGACAGCCTCCATCGAGCCAGTGTCGTTCAGCGTATTGATGGTTTTCTGAATCACCTGCTTGTACTGGCGCTCGTCCAGCTCGCGCTCTTTACCACAGCCGATCAGCAGGATGCGCTCAGAGAGAATATTTGGCACATGATGCAGCAGCAGCGTCTGGCCAACTTTACCTTCAAGCTCGCCGCGGCGCAGCAGGGCGCTGATGTAGCCATCGCTGATTTTGTCTAACTGTTCGGCGATCGACGACAGACGACGCGGCTCAAAAACGCCCACAACAATGCAGGCGCTGCGCTGTTTCTCCGGGCTTCCGCTTTTTACACTGAACTCCATGCACTCTCCTGAATCTTAAAGACAACGGCCGCGGCTGTCGCTAGAATGGTCCGCTTGTTACCCCATGGGTAACAAGTTTGTTGGTAATCAGCGTTCACAGTGGCCATTGATGAAGAAAAATGGCTAATAAGCGTTGAAACTAGCGATTTTCCTGCAAAAAGACAAGTTATCTCAGGCGTACTAAGCGTGATCATCATTAGATATCTGGTTCGGGAAACGCTCAAAAGCCAGCTGGCTATCCTTTTCATCCTGCTGCTTATCTTCTTTTGTCAGAATTTAGTGCGGATTTTAGGGGCTGCGGTGGACGGCGAAATCCCAACAAATCTCGTTCTGACTCTGTTAGGGCTTGGTGTGCCTGAAATGGCACAACTTATTCTCCCTTTGAGTCTGTTTCTGGCCATCCTGATGACGCTCGGCAAGCTTTACACCGACAGCGAAATCACCGTGATGCACGCCTGCGGCCTCAGCAAGAGCGTACCGGTAAAAGCGGCGATGCTGCTAATGCTGCTGACCTCCGCCGTGGCGGCGGTCAACGTGATCTGGCTCGGCCCCTGGTCCTCGCGTTATCAGGATGAGGTGACGCAAAACGCCAAAGCCAACCCGGGCGCGGCGGCGCTGGCGGCGGGTCAGTTCCAGACCTCCAGCGACGGCAATGCGGTGCTGTTTCTCGAAAAAGTCAAGGGCAACCAGTTCGGCAACGTTTTCCTGGCGCAGCTGCGGCCAAAAGGCAACGCGCGTCCATCGGTGGTGCTGGCGGACAGCGGCCATATGGAGCAGCGCAAAGACGGCTCGCAGATCGTGACGCTGGACAAGGGTACGCGCTTTGAAGGCACCGCGATGCTACGCGAGTTCCGCATCACCGACTTCGTCAACTATCAGGCGCTGGTGGGCTACAAAGAGGTGACGCTCGATCCGAACGACGCCGAGCAGTCCGATATCGCCACCCTGTTCAGCAACGATACGCCGGCGTTCCGCTCGGAGCTGCACTGGCGCTTTACGCTGATCTTCTCGGTGCTGGTGATGGCGCTGATGGTGGTGCCGCTCAGCGTGGTGAACCCGCGTCAGGGCCGCGTGCTCTCGATGCTGCCTGCGATGCTGCTTTACCTGATCTTCTTCCTGCTGCAAAGCTTGCTGAAGTCGAACGCGGCGAAAGGTCGCCTCGACCCGGCGATCTGGATGTGGGCGGTCAACATTGGCTATCTGCTGCTGGCAGTAGCGCTTAACCTGTGGGATACGGTGCCGATGCGCCGCGTGCGTGCCCGCTTCAGCCGCGGAGGATCCGTCTGATGTTTCGCGTTCTCGACCGCTATATCGGTAAAACCATTTTCAACACCATCATGATGACGCTGTTCATGCTGGTGTCGCTCTCCGGCATTATCAAGTTCGTCGATCAGCTGCGTAAAACCGGACAGGGCGCCTATACCGCGCTGGCCGCCGGCTACTACACGCTGCTCAGTGTGCCGAAAGATATCGAGATCTTCTTCCCGATGGCGGCGCTGCTCGGCGCGCTGCTGGGGCTCGGCATGCTGGCGCAGCGCAGCGAGCTGGTGGTGATGCAGGCGGCGGGCTTTACCCGCATGCAGGTGGCGCTGTCGGTGATGAAAACCGCTATCCCGCTGGTGCTGCTTACCATGGCGATTGGCGAGTTTCTCGCGCCCGCAGGCGAGCAGATGGCACGCAACTACCGCGCAACGCAGCTCTACGGCGGCGCGCTGGTGTCGACGCAGAGAGGCCTGTGGGCGAAGGATGGCAATAACTTCATCTATATCGAATGGGTACGCGGCGATAACCAGCTCGACGGTGTCAGCATCTACAGCTTTAGCGACGAGCGTCGCCTGAAGAGCGTGCGCTATGCCGCCGGCGCTACCTGGGATCAGCAGAACAGGTGCTGGAAGCTGGCGCAGGTGTATGAGTCCGACCTGAACGATCCTAAGCAGATCAGCGGTTCTCAAAGCCTGAGCGGCGAGTGGAAAACCAATCTGACGCCGGACAAGCTCGGCGTGGTGGCGCTCGATCCCAACGCGCTGTCAATTCGCGGCCTTTACAATTACAGCAAGTACCTGACGCAGAGCGGCCAGGAGTCGGGTCGTTACCGACTCAATATGTGGAGCAAGATTTTCCAGCCGCTGTCGGTGGCAGTGATGATGCTGATGGCGCTGTCGTTTATCTTTGGCCCACTGCGCAGCGTGTCGATGGGCGTGCGCGTGGTGACCGGCATCAGCTTTGGCTTCCTGTTCTACGTGCTGGATCAGATCTTTGGCCCGCTGAGTCTGGTTTACGGGCTGTCACCGGTGATGGGCGCGATTCTGCCCAGCGCAGCATTCTTCGCCATCAGCCTGTTTTTGCTGGTTAAGAGGCGTTAAGCCCGGGCAACAACGCAGTAGCAAAAATGAGGCCGCAAATTGCGGCCTCACTCTTATAACTCGCTGAAAAAAAGTATCTTTTACCGGTATCGCTAATGACTGTTTTTCTCAGCTATGCCAGGCTCTGCGGAGGTTTTTTTCAGAGTCAGGCAAGATGAAAAAGAAAAACAGTACCCCAACCCCTAAGAATACAATCTCTCTGCAACTTCTTCGCCAGCCCAACGTCGCGCGCGACGCTACAGAGGAATTAAAGAACGCACTGATGAAAACTGCAAAACAGCTTGAGCTGAAACGCTTGCTTGAGGGCTATCGTTCAGGCAAGCTCGAAGTCGCGCGCAGCCTGCTGAAAATGCAGCTGCTGCACGAGACGATCTTGCAGGCCACGGGACTGACGGAAGAAGAACTAGACCGCATCGGCGTACATTAACCGTCTGAAGCCGAAACCTTCTCTGACCCCAAATTTATATAACAGAACCCGCCTTAAAAAGCGGGTTCTGTCTGTAGCCGCGAGCGGCTTTAACACGCCAGTAGCGGCCACAGCGCCGGCAGCTGCGACAGCAGATAGAGGATCAGCCCGATAGTGCCGCCGACCAGCGTGCCGTTGATGCGGATAAACTGCAGATCCTTGCCGATATTCAGCTCAATCTACTGCAACATCTCTCGCGCGTCCCAGCTTTTCACCGTATCGCTGATATGACGCGTTAGGAAGGCAGCAAACTCCGGCGCGACGCTGCGCGCGGCATCCTCCAGATGGCGGTTCATCGAGGCGCGTAGCGCGTCGTCGCGCGCCAGGTTCTCGCCCAGCCACAGCGCCGCCTGCCACACCTTCTCCTGCACGCGCGAGTCGTCGCCGTTGAGATCGCTTTTCAGCCAGGCGCGCAGGTCGCTCCACAGCTCGCCGATATAGCGGTTCAGCGAGGCGTCCTCTTTTATCTAGGTTTTGATCTCCTCGGCGCGCGCCGCCATTTCCGGGTCGTGCTTCAGCCGCTCGATCAGCCGATCCACCGCGCGGTTAAAGCCGAGGCGCAGCTCGTGGCCTGGATCCGCCGCCACGTCGTCAAGCACCGAATCCACCACGTTGGCCACCAGCTCCGCGCTGTGCTCGCCCAGCCATTCGGTGGGCAGCATCTTCGCCTTGATGAGGTATTCTCGCTTCAGCCAGCGCACAATCTGCATGGCGATAAAGTCGCGCGTGGCCGGCTTGTGCAGCAGGCGCAGCAGCTGATTTATCGCTGCGTCGAGCAGCTCCTGATGGCGATTGTTTTTGGTCAGGCTCTCCAGCAGCACCGCGTTGGTCTGCGACAGATCGACCTTGTCGATGGCGCGATGCACCGCGCGGCGCATCATAAAGGTCTGGATGCGCGCGTCGTCAGTCAGGTCGAGGAAGCCGCGCATCACCTGCAGCAGGTGGCGGCCGATGCGGTAGGTGTTGCCCGGCGCGTTCAGCCACTGCGCCAGCATCTGCGCCGGATCAGCGCCAGTAGCGAGTCGGTATCAAGACACTTCTCCTGCACGAAGCGGCCCAGATTGTCGCCGATGCGATCCTTGTTGCGCGGAATAATCGCCGTATGGCGCGAGATAAAGGGCACCGGCACGCGGCGAAACAGCGCTACCACAGCGAACCAGTCGGCGAGCGCGCCGACCATCGCCGCCTCGGCGATTGCCTTTATTCCGCGGACCCAAAAGCCGGGCGGCAGAAAAAGCGTGGTAATATAAGGTGGCGACGGCCAGCAGCAGTAGCCCGAGTGCCAGACGTTTTGTCCGTTTCAGTTCGCGTAATTTATCCATGCTCACAGCTTAGCAGAGGCGAAACCGCTGCGGGAGGCGCCGCGTTTACGCCGATGCCCGCCCGGCAGAGGGTTGGGCGCGCCGCATACGGCGCGCTTCGCCGCGCTCTGCACGCGGCTGCCGCGCCGGACGCGTTACTTACGCATCGCCTCCAGACTTAGCATGCTGACGCCGATGCCCTGCCTGATGTTGCTGATGTTGCTGCGCACCGCCACCTGCAGCGCCCTGCAAGTCAGTGACGAACGGCAGGTTCTGCTGCACCTGGTTTATAAATGGGCGTAAAGCGCAGTGCTGCGCGGCATCGCTTTCGCCCGACTGCCAGCAACGGCGCAAGCTTTTACAGAGATCGTCCTGATTCGGCTCCGCCAGCGTCTGATAAACATTACGCAGGCTGCTGTTGCTGACCGTTTCGAAGCTCTCCACCGGATCGAAACTGATAATGCTGTCGAGCGGCAGGGCGATAACCAGCGTATCAGGCGGCGTGGCAGCGTACGTCGCAGGCGCAATGCGAAATAAATGAATGTGTTTCTGGCTGCTGACGAAATAGCGGTTTCATTCAGGCGCGATCACATATTTCAACAATATTTCATTGCTGCTGTTAATAAGTGAATATCTCATTGACAATGAGAATAGTTCTCTTGTATGGAAGTATGATTTTTTCATTGATTAATAAGCGCGATTGACACCCGAAGTAAATAAAAATGGCCCTGCGCACAAAATTTCCGCCTAAATAACCACCGATTTTGCGGTTTTAAACAAAATTTCCCGCTTCACAGGCTGTTACCCCAATGTAACCATTCAATAACACAATGATAATTTTTCACTAAAAACATTTTTAATTTTATTTTCATGTTTCGACATATGTATATCCCTAATATTGCCGCGTTATTAACCGATAAGATTTGTATTTAACAAATATGTTACTTTTACAGCAAGTGAGAGTCGTGCGGCTATGCTTCTTGAAAAACCCACCACCAGACGAAAGTTTTTGCTCGGGTCTTTACTGGTGTTGCCACTAAGTGACCTGGTTTTAAAAGGATTAACAGCCGCGCAGGCGGCGGAAATGGAAGCGCTCGAGCTGGCCGACTGTAAGCCTGGCTTTTTCAGCGCGGACGAGTGGCAGTTTATTCTGGCTGCGACCGATCGCCTGATCCCGGCGGGCGGCAAAGGCAAGGCGCCCGGCTCGCCGGAAACCAACGTGCCGATCTTTATCGACCAGCAGCTGCAGACCAGCGAGTTTGGCGACGAGATCTACATGCAGGGGCCGTTCAACATCCATGCTGACGCGACTTTCGGTTACCAGATCCCCTTTACCCCGCAGCAGATGTACCACACCGCCATCAAACTGGTGAGCCAGTGGGTACAGACCACCGATAACAAACCGTTCCACCAGCTCACGCTGGAAGAGAAAGATGATGTGTTGACCAAACTCAACAAGAACGGCATCGACTTCGCCGCACTGGGCGAAGGCAACCTGAAAGCGTCGCAGTTCTTCAGCCAGCTGCTCTCCGATACCAAACATGGCTATCTCGCGGATCCGATGTACGGCGGTAACAAGGGCATGAAAGCTTGGATCGCCATCGGCTTCCCCGGCGCACGCGCCAGCTTCACCGAATGGGTGAAGCAGCATAACGTGCCCTATCCGCTGGGACCGGTCAGCCTTTTGGGGGAACGCGCTTAACGGCGTTGAATTAGGTATTTGAGACAGGATTATCATGGCACAGATTACTAAAAAAGAAGTCGACGTCGTCGTCTGCGGCCTCGGCTGGGCCGGTTCGTTGATGAGTATTGAACTGGTGCTGGCGGGCCTTGAAGTGCGCGCCCTTGAGCGCGGCGGCGAGCGCGACTACCCCGATTTCGCCTACCCGAAACCGGCTGACGAATACGCCTACAACGTGCGCAACAAAGTGTTCGCCACGCCGAAAGAGGTAGAGGTAACCGTAAGTTACGACAGCACGCAGACCGCGCTGCCGACCACGTAAGTGGGGCGCGTTTGCGCCGGGCACCGGCGTGGGCGGCGCAGGCATGCACTGGACGGCAGTACTGATACGTCCGACACCGACCGACATCATGCTGAAAACCTACGTGGACGAGGCGTACAAGCCGGGCGTCCTGCAGGAAGATATGCGCGTGATGGACTTCCCGTTCACCTGGGACGAGATCGAGCCGCACTACTACAAGTTCGAGCTGATCTGCGGCCAGTCGGGCAACACCGGCAACCTGCGCGGTCAGATTCTGGAAGGCGGCGACCCGTTTGAAGGCCCGCACTCCGAGTCTTATCCGCTGCTGGCGCTGGACGACACGCTGAACAACGTGATGTTTTAAAGAGGCGGGGATCAAGCAGGGCTACCATCCGTTCCCGAACCCGTCGGCGTGTGTTTCCCATTTGTGGAAAAACTCACGGCAACCAGATCGCGCCGTGCAATTACTGCGGCTACTGCTCGAAGTATCCGTGCCTGAACCTACTCCAAAGCGTCGCCGCAGACCGCGGTAATGGATGCGCTGAAGCATATGCCAAACTTCTCCTACGAAGTGCACGCGGAAGTGGTGAAGGTCGTGTTGCACGACGACAAGAAGACCGCTAAAGGCGTGATCTACTACGACGTAGACGGCAACGAAGTGTTCCAGCCGGCAAAGATCGTGGTGCTCTCCAGCTTCCAGCTCTACAACGTGCATCTGATGCTGCTCTCCGGCATCGGCAAGCCGTATAACCCGATCACCGAAGAGGGCGTGGTTGGACGTAACTACGCCTTCCTGTCGAACAGCGGTGCGACCCTGTTCTTCAAGGATAAAAACTTCAACCCGTACGCCACCGCTGGCGCCACCGGCCAGATGTTCAACGACATTTCGCCAGGCAACTTCGACGGTCCGGGTCTCGACGTCCTCGGCGGCGCGAAGGTCCACAGCTCGCAGGCCACCGGTACGCCGATCGCCACCACGCTGCCGAAAGGCACGCCGAGCTGGGGTATGGGCTACAAAGAGGGTCTGGAAGAGTGGTACGGCCACTCCATGAAGATCAGCATCACTACGACCTGCATGTCGTACCGCGATATCTATCTGGATCTCGATCCGAACTACACCGACCATCGCGGTCAGCCGCTGCTGCGCATGACCTTTAACTGGAAGCAGAACGAGCTCAAGCTGCAGCAGTACCTGAAGGGCATCGTCAGCAAAGAGCTAAATCCGTACAGCATAAGCATGAGCTTCCTGCCGATGGACGCCAACTTCGACCTGACTAAGTATGTCTCGACGCACAACGTCGGCGGCGCGGTAATGGGCGACAACCTGAAAACCTCTGCGCTAAACAAGTATCTGCAGAGCTGGGACGTGCACAACGTGTTTATACCGGGCGGCAACGCCTTCCCGCTGAACTTCTAGGCTAACCCGACCGACACCATCGGCGCGATTACCCTGATGGCGGCGCAAGCGATCAAGGAACAGTATCTGAAAAACCCCAGTCCACTGGTACAGGCATAAGCATATGAAACTGAAATCATTGTTACTAGCCAACAGCTGTGCTGCTGGGATGCATGGCAAGCCAGGCGCATGCGGAAGATGAGGCCCAGCTGATCAAGAAGGGCGAATACCTGTCGCGCCTCGGCGACTGTATGGCCTGTCACTCGCTCTCCGGCAAGCCGGACTACGCTGGCGGGCTGGCGATTGAGTCAAACCTCGGCACCATCTATTCGACCAACATCACGCCGGACAAAGAGCACGGCATCGGCAACTACAACGAACAGCAGTTCTCTGACACAGTGCGCAAAGGGGTGCTGCCGGGCGGCTCACGCCTCTACCCGGCGATGCCTTACCCGAACTACGCCCAAATCAGCGATGAAGATATGCACGCGCTGTATGTCTACTTCATGAAGGGCGTCAAGTCGAGCGCCGATCAGCCGACGGAGACCAGCCTCAGCTTCCCGTTCAGCCAGCGCTGGGGCGTGCGCTTCTGGAACTGGGCCTTCATCAACGACAAACCGTTCCAGCCGATCGGCGGCGCCTCTTAAGAGATCAACCGCGGTGCCTATATCGTCGAGAGCCTCGGCCACTGCGGCAGCTGCCACACGCCGCGCGGCCTCGGCATGAACGAGAAGGCGCTGGACAGCAGCGACGCGAAGTTCCTCGCGGGCGGCAGCATGAACAACTGGGATGTGCCGTCGCTGCGCGGTCTGCCGCGCTAGAGCGAGCAGGAGATCGTCGATTACCTGCAGACCGGTCGTAACGACAAGGCGGCTGTAGGCGGCGAGATGAAGTCGGTGATTGAGCACAGCAGCTCACACATGACCGATGCCGATCTCAAAGCGGTCGCGGCCTACCTGAAGTTCCTCGGCGGTAACCCTCCGCTGCAGGCCTACAACATGCAGGCGCAGCAGGCGACCGAAGCGAAGCTGACGGCGGCGAAGAACCTGACTGAAGGCGAGCGTCTCTACATCGACAACTGCGGCGCCTGCCACTTTGTCACCGTTAAGGGCGCGCCGGGGATCTTCCCGGAGCTGGACCAGGCGACCATCGTCAACGCCAAGGATCCGACCGGCTTGATCCACACCATTCTGGAAGGCGCGCAGCAGCCGTCTACCGAGAAGACACCGTCTACGCTGGCGATGCCGGGCTTCGGCCAGCGTCTGAGCGACGACGAAGTGGCTCAGCTTGCCACCTTTATCCGCTAGGGCTGGAGCAACAACGCGCCGGCAGTGAGCAAGGATCAGGTTGCGGATGCGCGCAAGTCGCTGAAGCACGAAGAAGAGTAAAAGAGAAGGGCGCTGCAGCGCCCTTTGTTTTGTTGCTTGCAGTGCAGACGCGGGTGACAAGGCCCGATCGCAAAGACGCAAAAAGCACCATCCCTGGCAGCTCGGCCCGCGCGATTACGCACCTCATCTCTGAAGTGCGCCCGTCACCGGGCCAGCGCGTTGCGTTGTTCAAAAACGCTCCCAGCGTTTTTGTCCTTGTCGCGGGACGCTTTGCTCTTCGGTCTATGTCACTCGCGTTTCAGGCTTGTGAGGCGTCTGAAAGAGCGCTTTGGCTGCTCACCAGGCAGGCTTTTTTCTTTTTGACACCCGTCTTAATGGAAGTTATGCGCCACTTCCTGCACGCCGTTAATCACAAACTGCACACCCATACAGACCAGCAAAAAGCTCATCAGGCGCGAGATCGCCTCGATCCCGCCTTTCCCCACCAGCGTCATAATGCTTACCGAACTGCGCAGTCGATCCACAGGATCAGCGCAACGATCAGGAAGATTAGCGGCGGCGCGACGGTAATAACCCACTCGGGGAAGCGGGTGCCGCTTTTCAACGTCGACGCCGAACTGATAATCATGGCGATGGTGCCTGACCCGGCGGTGCTCGGCATCGCAAGAAAGGCAATATTGACCAGCTCGTGGCGCGCATCGCCTTGCTCCAGCTCCTGCTGCTTATGCTGCGTCTCCACCGAGTGGGCGACCGGCTGGGCGGGGAACAGCATACGAAAGCCGATAAAGGCGACGATCAGGCCGCCGGCGATGCGCAGCCCGGGAATGGAGATGCCGAAGGTATTGAGTACCGCGTTGCCTGCGTACCAAGCGACCATCATGATGGCAAAAACGTAGAGAGAGGCCTGACGCGCCTGGCGGTTGCGCTCGCTGAAGTTCATCTCGCCCGCCAGCCCTAAAAAGAGCGCGACTTTGGTTAACGGGTTGGCGAGCGGCAGCAGTACCACCAGACCCAGCCCTATGGCTTCAAGCAACGCCTGCATCGCAGCTCCTGTAGGGCGGCGCTGGCGGCGGGCCAGCGCGCCTGGTCAAGGAAGGGTTAGTGTTTGGGGCGCTCCATCGCTTCCAGCTGCTCGGGGAAAAAATCCTCCAGCAGCTCAGGCGTCATCAGCTCCGGGTAGCGCATCAGGTGCTCGCGGATGCGTTCGTTCAGCTCCGGGATCAGGCTCTGCGCGGCGGCGAGCGCGGTGATCTTTTTCTGCTTCACCAGGCGCAGCACGTCGTCTGGCAGGTTATCCTCGTCGTCGTCCTCTTCCACCTCTTCCAGCGCGTCCAGATCGTCGAACATATCGAGCAGCGCCTCGATCTGCGGCGTGCGCGACACGTACTCTTCCGGCTTTTCCTCTTCCAGATAGCGCAGCAGCGCGCGCACCGGCGAACCGTCCGGCTTGGCAGGCGGCGCAGAGGTGAACCACTCCAGCAGCCGGTGGGTGCTGACGCGATGGACGTGATAGCCGTTATCCACCAGCTCATCGGCGAGGATGTCGGCGGTATCGTGTTCCAGCAGGCAGATATGGGTGCGATTCGGGGTAAATTGCTCCAGCCACTGATAGATCTCCTCAATAACCGCGTCGTCGTACTGGAAGTTTTTGCTCAGATAGCTGCCGTCCGGCTGATATACGGTCGCGAAAATGAGATCGGGATCAAAGTAAATCGCAATGTTGATGCCTTTCATGCGTGCTGTCCTTTGTGGCGTAAAACCATCACTATAGCGCCGTTGACGTGGCGGGGAAATGTACCTTGATCAGGTTACAAAAAGGAGAAAGCCGAGAAGGCAGGGCGCCTTCTTTTTTAAGAGAAAAGGGCGAAGAGCGATGAGCCGGGACGAGGGACAGCTCGTCCCGCTCTCTGCGCCGCTGGCATTACATGTCGATATATTTTTTGCCCTGCTTCAGCACCATGTCGCAGGCTTTGGTTTTCAGCTTCTCGCCCATCGGCGAGCTGCTCAGGCTCTGCAGATTTAGCTGCTGGCCGTTGCCGGAGTTAAGCAAGCCGGCGATGCCCTGCTGGTAGTCGGTGTTCTGCGTCTGCGCTGTCTGCGTGCTCAGACCGAGCTTGTCTAGCACCTGCTCTTTAACCGACTTCATGTTGTTATCGACGACGTTGTGCTGTACGCAGTACTGCATCACGCCTGCGGCGTTGGTCATGCTGTTGGCGCTGACCGCCTTGTCGCCGCCATTCAGCAGGCCCGTCAGCGTGCCCAGCGACAGCCCGCCGTTTTGTGCAATGCTGTTGGTGGCGCTGGTGTTGCTGTTGTTCTGCTGGCTCAGCTGTGATGCCGATGCGCTGCCTGCCAGCAGCAGCGCGCTGAATCCCATCCCCAAAATCGTGCGTTGTGTGGCTTTATTCATCTCAACCTCGTTTTCTGTGTATCCCGCGCGCGGTGAGTTGCAGCGCCATTTTTGCTAAGAGGAGTCTGAGGGGGGAAAGTTCCGGGAGCGGGGAGCGGGGAGCGAGAAGGGCGGAATCGGAGGATTCTGTAGGGGGAACGGCTGCGCGCGCTGGCGCCAGATGGATATTGAGAGGGGGCGGCGCTTTTTTGGACGTTTAGCGCGCGGGGAAGGCGATTCCGGTTGCGCGGCGGGTGGGTAACGGTATAATCCTCAACGTTTTCCGCATCCCTTCCGTGCCGGAGTGGCGAAATCGGTAGACGCAGTTGATTCAAAATCAACCGTAGAAATACGTGCCGGTTCGAGTCCGGCCTTCGGCACCATCGGAAAAAAGACGTCGCTCACGGGCGACTCTTTTTGTGTCTGGAATTTAGTAGCTGTAAGGTTTTCCGCGCTTTTCACTCAACCTAAATCAACCTCATTCAATCTACGTCGATTTTCTGACATGGGTACAACTGCGAGTGCATTGCGGTTCGATAATTTTTGTCCCTACACAGAATTCTTAAAAGGATACTCATCATGGCTCTGAGTCATGTGAAAGTTCGTTCGGCAAAGCCCGAAGCAAAAGCCTCTAAACTTATCAACGGCGAAAGCATGGTTTTGCTAGTTCATCCTAACGGCTCAAGATACTGGCGGTTACGTTATCGCTTTGGCGGCAGAGAGAAGATGATGGCATTGGGGAAACACCCTGAAATTTCGCTGGCGGATGCAAGGGCTCGCCGGGATGAAGCCGGTAAGCTGCTGGTTAACAGTATGGATCCTAGTGAAAGCAAGAAAGCTGTTAAGGTAGACAAGAGTAGGAAGCGATAACATTCGAAGTAGTCGCTAGAAACTGGCATGCCAGCAATCAGAAATGGTCTGTATCTTATAGCGCTCGTGTATTGAAAAGTCTCGAAGACAGTCTCTTTGCTGCCATCAGTAAGCGGAACATTGCGGAACTGAAGATGCGAGATCTGCTTGTAACCATTAAAGCAGTGCAATTATCTGGGCAGCTTGACGTCGCCGCCCGTTTGCAGCAGCGTACTCGCGAGCATACGCTTCGCCGTGTAGAGTAGCTTGGCCGACTACAACCCCGCACAAGTAGGCAAGAGGAGGTTCATGTTGTAGTAGTGGGCGGATTTTCTTGATGCCAATCAGGAGAAAAGGCTAAGCCCTTTTGACTACGGGAAATTAGAATCAACCATATATTAACTAGTATAGTAACTGAGCATAAATTTGCGGTGCAGGATTAAAAATTCCGTTCAGAGCTTGTCGGTTTATTGTGGCAGGCAAATGGCCGAATTCAGTGATCTACGACAGTAAAGCATACGAAATGCGAGTATTAGGGTATGATTTTACCTCATATTAATTACCATCCTACACGCATAGGGCTGTGATTCTGTCTAGATGAACAAGGCTCAGAATTAACTAGGCCGTATCATCTCGCTACTGAAAAGTTTTGCTTTTTCTTGTCAAGAAAAAATCCTGTAAATCCTTTTCGATTTTCTCTACAGCCAAATCAATCAATTTAGTAATGTTCGGGGTTGATTTTTTTTGGAATGTCTCCGAAACGACAGTACTGATCCTGAAATGCTATCAACAATTTTCCAGTATTGAAATGCAGTCATATCATTTTCTCTGCAAGAACTCAACGCCTTCATCGTTGAGCCCTCATAATAAATATGATGAATGTCTTGTGAGATATAATGTGATTTTTTATCACTTGTCCTAACCCAATGTTTAGTCTCAAACTTTACGCCATTTAAAGTGATGGATGAACCTATATCTTCTGAAAAGTTAGCTCCTGTAAGCCAGTATAAATTCATCGCAGCATCGAATGCATGCCACCGACATTTGTCAAGATTACTTCCATTTTTATAGAGATTTTCTTTTATATATTTTCGGCGCGTATGGATACTATCAGGTAACTGGTTGATAGTGTTTGAATCAAGATCCCAGAAAGCATGTTTTGCCATTTCTAAATCATATATACTAATAATATTAGTAAAGGTTATCATACAATAAAGATATACTTCAAATCTTTCTTCAGGTTTGAGGTGAGGATATTTTGGCTTTATACTTTGAATTTGAAGTATTGACAAATAATGGAGACCATATACAGTTTTTTCTTCAGCTGAAAGTTCCTGGAAATTAACTTTCTTTTATTAAGACTCTGGGGAGTCATGTCTGAAAGTCGCCTCGGAATCGTCAATGTGCCCTAGCCAAAATCGGCGGCAAAAATCTTGATATGCAGCCCTCGATTTTTCAACCCATATATCTGACTTTTCATGAATACCAATTTCGGTTAAACAAGTATCTCCTGATTGCAATAAATCTACCAGCGGTAATAATCCAACTCTTTCTACATCTTCCAGTGTTGATGTCGATGATAATTCCTCCATCCTTTGTAAGAGGAAATTGTCTAAATTTATCTGAACAACTCTTTTATGCTTCAAACACTGCAAAGTATAAGCTGGAGTCAATACCTTATTGCTATCCCATTTGGATAGGCAAGGTCTTATAAATTAAATTTCAGACCGTTTTGACATTGGTACCCTCTCTGATTTGCTGAAAATATTATTACTCCTAATTCACACCCAAAGCTTTATAAACTGCGTCTACAGGTTCTGCATGAAAACTGACCTGAAATTTAGTAAACAATTCGGCTGGTACTGTCGGAATATCTAACGCGGAAGACATGGGGAAAAGGACCTTTTTGGCGCTGCAGTCGAAAGCAAGTTGTAAGCTAGCTGCCAGATCCTAGACAGGATTTATCACTCCACCGAGCGTCATGCTGCCTAATACGACCATTTGTTCCTGAAGGGGTTTCGCTAGTAATACGGAACACAGCGCGATCAGCGCTGCAAGGCTGGTTGCAGTACTTGGTCCGGTATTATGCAATTCGACTACGTGCAGATGGTACTCATGTTCAGAAAATTTCGCTGTCGCGCTAACGCGGCTGAGGTTGCCTTTAAAATAGTCAAATCCAACCCGGATAGCTTCCTTAGCCGAGGTGCTTGCTCCCAGACCAGAAACGCTATGCTCACCATTGCCTGCGGTCATCTGAGTTTCGAAGCGATACAGACCCATCATGCTACTTTCCGCTTGTGTAACCAAATGTACTACACCTGGTTTCGGCATGCCGGCGGGAATTAATTCGCTGCCACCCTGTTCTGGTACGCTGACGAAGAATTATTCCAGCGTCTCGTTATCGATGTAGCTGAAATTCACATCGAAGAACTCCAGTCCGCCTAGCTTTTTAAGCTGTTCTTTGACTTGACGGCGGGCTTCCATGGCGTAGGTCAGACAAACTCGGACATCTTCTTTGCTGTAAGAACCATTGGGATTAAGAAGTTTTAGTAAACCTGAAACTGTGCGCCTTACCGCGATAACGTCGGGCTTGGTTGAGGTTATTACCCAGCTTGTAGAACTTATCAATCGCGTCGGAGAAGCTGCGCTTACGCATTTCCCGCATGTACTCGGCGAGATAATCCGTGATAAGGCCATAGCGATTGGTAAAGAATTCTGGGCGCATTTTCGGGATTTCCTAGCCGGGGATATAGGCATGGAAGAGGTCGAAAAACCCCGTTTCAATCATGGCCGCAGGGAAGGGGGCTAATAGATGGCTGGTTTTGACTAACGTCTCAACGCTCTGATTGATGTTACCGACGAACACCATTGATGCCTTGCCTTCAATCGAATCTCTACCGCGGGAAAACGAGCCAGACGCCATGTAATCTTTCATGATTTGCACGCCGTCTTTGTCTTTGAAAGTGATCCCCACTACTTCATCAAACGCGTCCACATCCCACATGCCGACCAGGCCAATCTGGCGGCGGGCCATGTTGTAAAACAGGTTTGCTACCGTGGTTTGCACGCCGGAAACTAACAGTGAGTTTGGCGAACATTCTTTATAGACATGACTTTTACCGGTACCGCGTGGGCCAAGTTCGTAGACGTTATAGTTGTTTTCCACGAAAGGGATCATGAGGGTGATCGGATGCCACTTGGTTCGTTGCTCAATATTGGCGGGTTTTCCATACCCACGGAGCGCAGCAAGACATCAATCCACTGGTCGCGGTTGAAGTGCGTACGTGCGGTAAACACCTCTTCCATATCCATATTCGGCATCTGGATAGGTTTAAGCGTCATCAGGGAGAAGGGCGAAGTTTTCTGCTCTTCCTCAAAGAAGTAGTTCACAGTGATCATGCACCAGATGCCGTCAGTCAATAGCTTCTCGTTGTCCTTGACCATCTTCGGTGGAACCAGTGCATCTTTAATGCCGAGGTTGGAGAACTGGGCTTCGTAAACGTCTTTCTTCTGATTGAGCTTTACCGATACTTTATCGATGATCTTGTAGGATCCCCGCTCACGAATGAGCGATTTCACCTTCTCCGCTTCATCAGGACGGACATAGTTATCAGCCAGAATACGCTTAACATTCTGCAAGCCTCGTTCGACGATCTGGTTATCGTCGGAAGCTCAGTACATACCTAGCAGATACTCCAGCACATAGACCGGGACATTAGCCCCTTCCTTGAGCTGTTTAGTCAGGTCCTTTCGTACCACCCGACCACGGAAATGCTGATTCAGCAAGGCGTCCAGATCTTAACCTTCTGCGACAAGTTCCCCTTCGGATACGGCTGGAACGGGTAAGTCATGATGGGTTTGCATATCGCCTCATTTAAAAAAATCACCCTGAAATGCCAGATCGATAATGACAGGGTACTTTTGGTAACCCGTGTCCGTTTGTGCATCTTCCAGTATCAGCCAGTATTCATTGCGGCGATTGAAATTCGCGCCAATCAGCTTCAAGATAACGTCACGAAATCGTTTTTCCATTATGTTGTTATCGCTGTCAAAGCAGATTCGCTCTTTACCAGATAACACATTATTGGCGTTATCGACGATGAAGATGTTCAGAGTTCGCGATTCGTATAACTCACCTAACGGATGGTTTTGCAGCAGGCTGACTTTATCAATGTTATTGACGAGTTTGAGCAACGGATAGTAATTCACAATGTCTACCGGATGACGCTGAGGTTGCTTCTCAGCTGCGGTTTTCTGCAGCACTTTCTGCAATATGGGAACGCAGACTTCCTGTACCATGGCACCACCGTGCACAAACCGCGCGCCGCCCGAGAAATGGAAACGCTGGATCCCTTTCGGGATCAGAAACTCGCTGTTATCGCTGACGCCTGCGGTATTCGCCACTTTTCCTTTCAAGCAAAAATCATTGGCAGGAAGTTGATGGCCGATAATAAAGTGTTTGTGGTTTTTAATTGTATTGTCTGGCTTGATCTGTCGCGTGGTTTTATCTTGGCCGGAAAGGGGCTGCTGCTGGAACAGGAAACCGTGGTCCGCTGTTACGATAATGCGTGTACCGTGGAGACATTTTATCACACGAGTCACCAAATCCTTCAGTTCAACCACCGCGTTGCGGCACGCTTCAAAGGTTTTCTCCTCTGTCGATGCGCTGTCACCCATGGCATCAATGGTGTTATGCCAGATATAAACGACCTCGTAATCGCGAATAGGCTCCCGTCCTTTATATTTCTTGAGAATGGTATCGCGACTAGGCGTACCTGAAGTAGACAACCCGTCCGCATAGACGATTTCGCCATTACCCGGTTGATAGCATATCTTTTCATGAGGCAGTAATGCAGCCATACCCAACTGGGTAACACGCCCAATTGGGAACGCAGCTCGGCAGTAAAGCGTTTCTCAGTATTGAGCTGATTGCCCAGCTCTTCTGCCACTTCATAACGCAGCGCGTCGGAGATAGTGACAAATACGCGCTTGATTTGTGGATTGTTAAACAGAGGCTTAACCACCTCATTGTAGAAGTTCTGTTGCCGTGGAACGCCCGCAATACGCCACTCCTGCATACGGTTTTCGGCTTCCAGAACCTGATTCCAGCTCCGGCTTAATTCTGCCAGGTGCCAGTTGGAATACAGCGCTTCGATATAGTCATCCAGGCTTTTCAGAATCATTGCGCCTTTGCTGTGAACCAAAAGCGCGTATTCGTTAAACAGGCGGTAGGCCTGGTCAAAGCGGGGCAGCTCTTCGCAGTACGCTTTCCAGAATGTTGCGCTATCCTGATAATGGAAGCCGTCAATATGACGATTACGCAGATTCAGCAGCCGTTCGGCCTGACGAAGCACATCATCGATGACGTAGTATTCCTGACGAGTCTGGCACCAGTATTTACTTTGGCGTCCGGACAAAAGCTTCTTGAAGGCTTCACGGTCGAGAGTGGTGCTCTCTTCCTGAAGTTGCGTCACCAGCGCATGAATGATGGTCTGTTCAATGCTCAGCGTGGTTTCGCACTCGTGCAAAAATACGGTGAGCTGAGACGGTACTGGTCTTCTAGTCGCGGTACATACTGCATTTGCTGTGCACAATAATCATAGGCGTCTTTATAGCGACGGTCGGCGCGCCAGGTGACCATAAATGCCAGCGCGGAGGCTCTGCCTAAAGGCGTGGTCAGCACGTTTTTTTCCAGCCATTCGCATTTCTGTGGATCAGTCTGTGCAGAGAGATCGGTACAGAACAACTTACGGAGCAGGTTCTCCAGATAAGGCTGTTCGGCCTGGTAGCCCATTTCCTAATTTAGAATGTCCCACAGCACGCCTTCAAGGTCGTGGCGTTTAAGCATTGCCAGTGTGTTTTCCAGATCGCTGTCGTCATCTTTTTGCTGATTAACGTATTGGGTTATCAGGCTGAACAGAATCTCTTCCGTTTTTGCTGTTTTTACGCCAGTGATGACCGCAATCATCTTCTTATCAAGAGAGGCTTCGTTTTCCTGCTCAGTTACCAGGCCTTTTAAGACGGAAAGAAGTTTAGTGCTGAAATGTTCCGGGCGCTGCCCGGCGTGGTTCCTGAGGAATTTTTCGGTCTGGGCAACTAAATCAATATCGGTCCAGGTAAGTCCCTCATCAGACAGGCGAATCAAAATACAGCCATCACCTTCTGAAGTATAAGGGCGACAGGCGGCATCGCTGTTATAGAACATATAACTCGGATCTTTTGGTGTGAGAAATTTTACCACCAGATCGTTAAGCATTGCGCCATCTAACGGGTGACCGTTCAGAAAGCAGCTGATGTCGAAGTCCTGTTTATTCGCTGAATAGCGATACTTCCGGTTTTTCAGAACGTCATCAAAGATTATTGACGCCAGTTTTTTATTGATCGCGGAGAAATCGACTTCGACGTTGCGGATCTCGTTCTCGATCTCTTTTTCTTTGTTGGTTAGGAACACGTATTTGTCTTCAACATGTATAATCAACATTTCACGTTCCAGCTTGTTCAGGCTTTTTTCAACGCGACGGCGTAGATCGACTTTATCGGTATCGATTTTGTCTATCGAAAGGGTGACAAGATTATCTAATGTTCTTTTCAGCACATCGACATAGCGGATCAGGAATAGCGTTTTCAGTAAGTTGCCATCGAACTCATCAAGGATGCCATTCTGGCAGGCACTGAGTGATAGTGCGGCTGACAGCCGGTTCGAGGAAGCTTTTAATCGCCGCATACAAACGCCAGAAAGGCACCAGAAAATCCAGCCTTGAGGGGCGAGATTTTCTGTGCCGCAGTCTGGAACTCTTCTAACTGTGAGCGTTCACCCATAGCTAACTGTTTACCAGCGGCACCTTTAGTACGGATAGATTCAAATACCTTCTGCAGAATCTGGTAGTGCCACGGAACAAACGGGGGTAGTTCAATAAATTCTCCTTCACTGGCGTAGGGGCGCAAAGAAGTGGTAGTTGTGGGATCAAAAGCAAGCTGGTTGCGCAGAATGTCGCCTTTTTCCTGCCAGACTTTAGCAAGCGCCGGTTTTGCGACATCTGCCTTCACCAGTAAACGTTTTTGGATAACTTCGGAGGTGTTGGGGTTCCGTGCACATTTCCCTGAAAAGTGCCACATGAAGTCTAAAAAACTAATTATCATTAAGTTAAGTTTTAAAATTACTCGTCATATTCATCACTAAATGGATCTACGCTTTCCAGGATACCAACCAGAACAGTGATTGCAGCCTGCTCCTCAAACGAATAATTCCCTCCTAACAGAATATGTCCCCAGGCTACAGGGGATAAATTAGCTAACATATCAATAGCCTCTTTATTATCCGTCTGCTCAAATCTTTCTACTAATCCTGATAATATTGCAGCATTGTAGTAAATAATGCAGTTCGCAATCAGCCGGGCACAATCATTCCACTGATCTATTTGATAATCGCTGCCCCCACGGAATTGATTATCATTCACTGATGCTATAGCCCTTCATCAGCTGATGATAAGCTTTCCATCCGTTTAATGCCTGCTGTACAAACTGTCTTAATGTTTTATCGTCTACATAATTTAGCACATAAATGCACCTGAGCAATTTATCATATTCTCTGAGAGCCTCCAGTATTTTACTGCCACGTTTTGTATTAGACAGTTTACTAACAATGGTGCTTTGCACTGTTGTTTTTCGACTTAAAAAGCGAATAATATGTAGTATATTATCCCATTCCTGAATGACTAATTTATTATTGATGGACTTCCTTAATTTTATTACCAGCTCGTCATCAATCAGTTCTACCTCAAACAGTTCATAAAATACCTTATTAAACTTCGCATGTCTAGGTGAGAACAGATATTCAAAAATATCGAGAATTGCAAATTTTACATTATTAACACCATGGTTATCTGTAGATAAAGCTCTTGGCGGTATTTCACTTATATTGTTGTGTAATAGATCAAATGCAAAATGACCTTCATATTCGTTTGGCGAAATAACTACTGTTGCTAACGGCACATGGTTTGAAATAAGTGTCATGGCAGATACCCCTTTACCTTTGCGAAAATATTTAGAAGAAAAACGGGCTTTGAATGTATTTATTCTACATGAGTGTTTTTGTCCATCAATACTAACAAACGGAGCATCCTCATTTATTGTCCAGTATTTGAAAGTTTGGAATGAAGAAATTGCATCAGAAATAATATTATTAGCTTGCCTTGTTGTCTCTGGTCTTATTAATTTGCCATTAACGCCTCTTAGCACATTGATACTTCAGTCAGAGGCATTGGCCATTTTGTGAACTCCATAATCGGCGCCATTGCCAAATATACACGCAAGAAGATCATTGTCTGTGGCCATAAGATCATTCTTTTTCGATGAAATGCCATCAAATACAGAGAGGAAGTTTGTTCCTCCATTAACAAATTTCATTGCATCAACAATCCCTATATTCTTTATTTGTTTATAAACAGAATTGTCGATACTCGTTTTCCATTTTTTACTGGCCAGATTCCACTGCAATTTGTTCGACTGTAGTTGCGTTCTTACAAACTCATTAGCGTCTGAGTTTATACTGATAGTGACTTTTTTTAATTGTTCCGATGGTGACGGCGAGATCGCTGTAGACGCCGAAGTCGAACCACTCCATGGCGTTGCCAAGCGCCGCCGCGCCGACCGCGCGTTTCAGCATATCGTTATCGACGGTGGTAATATCGTCCACCGTCAGCTCTTTCTGTTTTTTCTGCCAGAAATTCTTTCTGACTTTTTCCGTGGCGTGATTTTCGGTACTCATTTTATCCTCATAAAAAAATGAGGCTCTTATAGCTTTCGTCGCCGTACCGCGGAAATGGAAAAGAAAGCTATATGCAGCATGACAAATAAAATATGACAGCTTGTTTACATGACTTTACCTTACTATAAAAACGGTCTCGCTTACAAATTAGCAGCTTTTTAACCTGCCGCAGGACGTTTCCGGCGATATAGATGCCGCGTCTGGCGGAGAGTAGCAGATAAACAGCCGCAAAACAGAGCGTTATCGCATCACGGCTTTTTATTCAGGCTCATATTTTTCGCCCTGGTCAGTAAGGGCCGGGGAATAATCAGACAATCAGAAGGGTTTAAAATAACCGGGCCAGCCAAAGGTTTAGCGGAAATTTCTTTCAACAGCGCTCTATTGCGCCTGAAATTAAGCTGCGGTCGCGTCTGTCGCCGCTCTTGATAAAGGTCGCGAGCCGGAGTCGATTAAATAATCCCCTCCGGCGACAAAAATGCTACGTTCTCGCTGCCGCCGGCCAACATTCAGAGGTTGGCCTCATATTTAATACGGCGGCGGAGCGGGGCAGGCGCCAGCGACTCGCCAGAGGGAGGAGAAATGGCCCGATTTAGTGACAAATGCATCCTGATTACCGGCGGCACCAGCGGCGTGGGACTGGCGGGCGCGCTGCGCGTGCAGGCAGAAGGCGGCCGCGTAGCGGTAACCGGACGCAACCTCAGCCGGTTGCAGTACGCCAACAGTGTGCTGTACGACAATGCGCTGGTATTGCGTAACGACGTCTCGCCGGAGGCGGATATCGACGCGCTGAGCGAGGCGGTGGAGATGTGGGGCAGGCCGGACGGCCGGTGGCTTAACGCCGGCTACGCGGAGCTGGGCGATCTGGATTCGGTGACGGCGGAAGCGTTCAACGCCATGATGAACGCCAACGTGCGCGGGCCGATGCTGCCGCTGGCGCGGCTTAATCCAGGCGCGTCGGTGGTAGTAACCTCTTCCTCTTCGGTCTATGAGGGCGCGGCGACCACCAGCCTCTATGTCGCCACCAAAGGCGCCATCGTCGCCATGGTGCGCTCCTGGGCCTCTGTGCTGGCACCGCGCGGCATTCGCGTCAACGTTGTGATCCCCGGCCCTATCGAAACCCATTTTCGCGATTTTATGCCCAATTCGGCGCGACAGCAGTTTGAGGATTTTATCGTCAGCCAGGTGCCGCTGAAACGGGCCGGCAAGGCGGAAGAGGCGGTGGCGGTGGCGCTGTTTCTGCTCTCCAGCGATGCCGCCTATGTGACCGGTAGCCAGTACGCGGTCGACGGCGGGTTGATGCGCCACTGAAAAAAGGGGCAGCCTGTGCTGCCCCATTAGCTTAGCCTGGATAGATGCCGCGCTCTTTGCGCGCCATCAGGATGCGTTCGCAGGCGACGATATAGGCTGCGGTACGCAGCGAGCACTCTTTCTCGCGGGATTTGTTCCAGACGTGCACCATGGCGTCGGTCATTATTTTATCCATGCGCGCGTTGATCTCCTCTTCGCTCCAGAAGAAGCTGGCCATATCCTGCACCCATTCGAAGTAGCTAACCGTCACGCCGCCGGCGTTGCAGATCACGTCCGGCACCACGATGATATCGCGCGCCGCCAGCACGTCGTCCGCTTCCGGGTAGGTCGGTCCGTTGGCGCCTTCCAGCACTAGCTTGCAGCGCAGGTTCTCCGCGCGGGCGCGCGTGATTTGCCCCTCCAACGCCGCCGGGATCAGAATATCCATCTGCGTAGTCCAGAAAGCCTCTTCGTCGATCTGCTGCGCGCCGGGGAAGCCGAGGATCTGCTTGTGCTCCTGCTGCCAGCGCGTCAGCGCCGCCATGTCGATGCCGTCTGCGTTGGCGATCGTCGCGCTGTGGTCCTGAATCGCCACCACAAAGGCGCCCGCTTCGCTGAACAGCCGCGCTGCTTCGCTGCCGACGTTGCCGAAGCCCTGCACCGCGACGCGCGCGCCTTTAACGGAAATGCCCGCGCGGCGCACCACTTCACGTCCGGTGACAAAGACGCCGCGTCCGGTCGCCTTTTCGCGACCCAGCGAGCCGCCGAGATGCACCGGCTTGCCGGTCACCACGCCGGTCACGGTGGTACCGCTGTTCATGGAGTAGGTGTCCATCATCCACGCCATCACCTTGCTGTTGGTACCGACGTCCGGCGCGGGAATATCTTTCTGCGGCCCGATAATGATGCCGATTTCGCTGGTATAACGGCGCGTCAGGCGCTCCAGCTCTCCTTCGGAAAGCGCAAAGGGATTGCAGCGGATGCCACCTTTGGCGCCGCCGTAGGGCAGATTGACCGCGGCGCATTTGATGGTCATCCAGGCGGAGAGCGCCATCACCTCGTTAAGATCGACGTTCGGGTGATAGCGGACGCCGCCTTTGCCCGGCCCACGCGACAGGTTGTGCTGTACTCGATAGCCCTCGAAATGGCGAATGGTGCCGTCATCCATTTGCAGCGGAATATCGACAATCAGGGCGCGCTTAGGATGGCGCAGCGTATCGATCCAGCGCGCCAGCTCGCCCAGATAGGGCGCGACGCGGTCGATTTGCTGCAGATAGGTGGACCAGGCAGATGTACTGTTTTCAGACGCGTAAGATAGCTTTTCCATAAAAACCTTTCTTTTTCTAAGTCGTTATGTGTCGCCGTGGATGTGCAGCGAATATCACCGCACCACGCTAATTTACCACTTAGAGGGAAAAGATAATTTTTCTCCAGCGACGAAAAAAGCGGCATCTGCCACATTTTAGTGCAAAACAGTGCATAACTAGCGACCCGTAGCCGGTGAAGAACGAATAAAGATGCTTAGATGTTGCATTAAAGTTGCATATTGGTTTATTTGGTAACTTTTCAGTTTCTTGAGGCGACTCATAAAAGAGAGAAATAGCGGCAGGCGCGCCTTGACTTTGCCCGCGTGTTTACGCTACATGAGCCAGTCTAATGCATTGATTACTTTTTATAATGTGGCTGACCCAGCCGGCGCGGCTACAGCGCCATAATAGCCTCGATCTCGATATGCAGATCGGGAGAAAACAGGCGACTCACCTCTACCAGCGAACTGGCAGGCAGGTGCGCGCCGTAATAGCGGAATAGCACCTCGCGCAGCGCGACAGTATAATCAAAGGCGGTAGTGAATATTGTCACTTTCAGCAGGGAGGCAAGTAAGGTCTTTTCCGCCATGGCGATCTTCTGCAGCTGCTGAAATATCGCCTCCGCCTGCTCGGCAATATTTCCCCTGCTGCGCGGCCGTGCCAAAGGCGGTCAGGCCGGAAATATAGAGCGTATCGGCGTGTTTTACCGCGTGCACATAAGGCGCGGTGACGGGACCCAGCTCGGAATAATTGATACTTTTGACTGTCGCCATTATTTATCCTCTGGTTGGTTAAGCATTCACCACAATTTATCTGCGCGGTGCGCGATATATCTATCAATTTTGTTAGCCATTCATGACCGCATGATGACTAAAAAAACATCGACATTCTCTCGTCATCGACAATCATAATCGCGCTATTAACAATTACCGCTAACCTTAGCAGGGTTTAGCGCTATATAATTGTAAATGCAACGATAAGGTTTCTCTCTGTCATTATTTAAACCTGTGAATATCACCTGACTCAGTGGCGCAATAATATAATGAATCTCTTTTCCAACGCGCGGCTCGCCCAGACGCTGCCTGGCCTGCTTTTTTGCTTTATTTCCACCGTGCACGGCGCGCAGCAGAGCGCCGATGAAACGCTGGCCGTCTCCGCCGCGCCCGCCGACAGCCGCGATGACGCGACGCAAAAAGAGGCGATGCTCGGCAATGCGGGCCGGCAAAGGTGCGCGATACGCCGTTCTCCCTTCAGTCGCTCTCGCCCGCCATGATGCGGCGCCAGCAGCTGAAAAGCGTGACCGATCTCTACCGCTATATGCCCTCGGTGCAGGGCGACGGCGCACGTCCGCAAACGCGCGGCATGCAGGGCAGCGTGGTGCAGAACAGCATGATCGACGGCCTGAACGTGGTATCCACCACCGACTACGCCGCCGAACAGTTTGATCATATTCGAGTTGATCATATCGAGGTGCTGAACGGGCTGGCAGGCTCGCTGTATGCCGGCCAACCCGGCTGGCCTTTTCAACTTCGTGGCGAAGTGCGCCACCGATCTGCTGCTGCATCGCCTTACCGTCGGCAGCAGCAGCGGCAACCACAAGGTCGCCGGCGATTTCAGCGGGTCGCTCGATCGGGGCGATCGCCTGCGCTACCGGCTGAGTCTGCTGGATGACGAGGGGGGTCGGCTACGTCAGCGGCAGCAAGGTGCGCCGCCAGCTTTTTAGCCTCGCGCCCGACGCTAACCTCAGCGACCAGACCGTGCTGGAGAGCAATTTCAGCTACTACCACTATTATGCCAAAGGGCTGCCGGGCAAATTTGCGCTGGGCAACGGCCTGACGTTTCCCGCCGCGCCCGATGCCAAGAGGGCGAACCTCGGGCAATACTACGCCGGGGATGATGACCATACGCTGACCGCAGGGCTGCGTCTCAAACACGATTTTGACGGCAACTCTGGCAGGGCGAAATCGGCGTGCTGCGTCAGATTGCCGATCGCGAGTCCACCGGCGTCACCAATACCTTTACCGACCGCGCCGGGCACTACACCACCACTACCTCCTCCTCGACCGCCAGCCGCTTTACCATCAACAGCTATATGGCGAATCTTACCGGCGAGGTGGAAACCGGCTGGATTCACCATCAGCTTGCTACCGGCGTGCGCGGCTTCGTCTGGGAAAATATGAACCCGATTGACGGCGGCACCGCGACGCTGGGCAGCGTGTCGCTGGCCGATCCGGCGCGCTTCAATGAGCCGGATTATCCCGACTTCACCCGACGCTACCACTCCGCCACCGCCACCCAGCACGCCTTTTTGCTGAGTGACAACCTGCAGTTTTCCCCACAGTGGAGTTTGCTGTTGGCGGGCAGCGAGAATCTGCTCAGCGCCTTGAACTACGCCAAAAGCGGGGCGCGCAGCAGCCACTCTTCGAACCGCGGCTTCTCCGGCTCCGCCAGCCTGAGCTACAAGCCGGTCGATCCGCTTACGCTCTATGTCAACTGGGCGGACAGCCTGCAGTAGGGCGATACCGCGCCCGCCGGCGCCAGCAACGCGGGCACTATCCTCGCGCCCTAATCGCAGCACGCAGTTGGAGGTCGGCGGCAAACTGGCGGTTAACCGGCTGCTGCTGTCGGCGGCGCTGTTCGAGATCAGATGCCCGTTCGCCTACACCAACGGCAACGGCGACTATGCCGTTGACGGCGAGCAGCGCAACTGCGGACTGGAGCTGATGGCGGGCGGCTATGTGGTATAGAGCCTGCACCTTTACGGCGGCATGACTTGGCTCGATCCGCGCCTGTTTGATACCGCCAGCCGCGAGACGTAGGGCAAGCAGGTGGTTGGCCTGGTACGCTATACTGCCAGCCTGTTCGCCGCCAGGGATCTGTCCCGCCTGGCGGGTGCGGATCTGCATGGCGGCATGCGCTACCAGAGCCGCCGCACTACCGACAACAACAACGACGGCTGGGTCAGCGGCTATACCATGCTTGATGCGGGCGCGAGCTACAAAACCCGCCTGATGAACAGCGACGCCACCTTTCGCCTCGACGTCACCAACCTGACCAATCGCCACTACTGGACCAATATCGTGCCGGGCGGCCTGAACGGCTACAGCGGCGCGGGCTACGCCAGCGCCTCGCTGGGCGCGCTGCGTCAGGTGCAGCTCTCCATGCAGCTCGACTTTTAAGGAGCATTGACGATGAAAACCCTGTTGCACGCCAGCCTGCTGGCGCTCGGCCTGGCGGCGGCGGGCGCAGCAAGCGCCATGACCATAACCGACGATCTGGGTCAGCGTGTCGAGGTGCCGCATCCGGCGCAGCTTATCGCCGACGCCTGGTATACGCACCATTCCCTGCTGATGACGCTGGGGTCGGGCAACTGTATCGTCGTCGCCGTCAATCATCCGCAGGACTGGCCCAGGATGTTCCAGGTGCAGTCGTCGCTGCGTCAGGCGCTGCAGGCGCACGGCGTCGACGCCATCTTCGTGCCGGCAGGGGATCCGGACGCCGTCAGCTATCGCCAGGCAGCCATTCCGACGCTGAGCATGCAGTTCACCACGTTCGACGCCATGCAGCGTTCGCTGCTCGCCACCGCGCAGGTAGTCGACACAGCGGCGGCGCAGCGGCGCGCGGCGGCCTATAACCGCTATCTGGAGATGCAGATCGCCGCTGTTACGGCCAAAACCGCCGCGCTCACCTCAGCGCAGCGGCCGCGCGTGCTGCATATTCAGTCGCTGCATCCGCTCAAAATCGACGGCAGCGCGACGCTGATTGATCGCTGGATCAGGCTGGCCGGCGGTCAGAACGCCGCGGCGCAGGTCACGGGCAATATGAAAGAGGTGTCGCCGGAGCAGGTCATCGCCTGGGATCCCGACGTGATTATTCTCGGCGCAGGCGCCGGCTCGCTGGCGAGATCGGACTATGCGGCCCTGTTCAGCGGCCTGAAGGCGGTCAGGCAGCATCGGGTGCTGCAAAACCTATCGGGGGTCTTTCCCTGGGATCGCTACGGCACCGAGGCGGCGCAGCAGATTCAGTGGGCCGCGAAGCAGCTGCATCCCGAGCTGTTTCCGCAGCTGGATATGGTTAAGGCGACGCAGCGCTTCTATCAGAGCTTTTTCGATTATCCACTGCGCCCGGATGAAGCTCGGCGCATTATCGCCGCGCTGCCGCCGATTTCAGGCTGAATCGTCACGTCTGAAACCGCGACGGCTTGGCGGCAGAGCAACTGTGGCGCGGTCTGTGTGAGTGATAACGTCACGAAAAGCACTGCGGTTCGTCAGCGCGACGGCTAAACCTTTTGTGCGGTGGCTGGCGGGAAAAGCAGCAGCATGGGCGAATTCAGAACATGCTGACGCATTGTCTGGTGGGAGAAAGTGTGACAACGCTAAAATAGTGGCTTAGCCGTAGCAGAGGTATAACCGAAAAGATGATGTCACGTTTTAATCCCCTTGCAGTTGTCGCGCTGGTCGCCCTGAGCGGCTGCGCCAAAAAACAGGCCAGCCAGGACGATGCGGGTTTCACCGCCGGTTCCGCCCAGGTGAGCGTTTCCCACGTTAGAACGCACGCCGACGACGGCTCCTCGGTGTTTGTCACCGTGGACGGCAAAGATGCCGGCCAGCTGAACGGCGGTCAGAGCAAAGATCTGTTCCTGACGCCGGGCAAGCATAAGATCGGCGGCTATGTGGCGACGCTGTTTGGCCTAGGGCGCGTGACCATCAATCCGGTGGAGGTGACCACCGCCAAGGGCGAAGTGAAGCATGTCGCCTATGAAGTGAAAAAGGACAAGCCCACCTTTACCGAATGGACGCCGCCGGCTGAGCAAGGCTAAGCTGCGCGTAGCGGGCCGGTCGCCAGTCGATCGGCCGCTCGTCTGCCTGACGGCACAGCTAGCCGACTTTCTTGCCTGACCGCCTGGCCTTTGCCCGCATGCCTGCTGTTTTACCTGCTCCGCATCGCCCTTTGCGCGCTTTTTCCCGCTGAACCGTCTAGCTCCTCGCGTTACCAGCGCGCGCAAAATGTGATTGCATAAAATCACATCCGAGTGTGTGAGCATGACCAATTTGTTTTATCCTTAGCTGTCCTATAAACTTCTCTGTGATGCCTTCGTCCAGAAAGTGGGCTGATTAAATTAAATCAATTTGTCCCCTACAGGAGATTAACGTGGTTAATCATAACGGCGTTTCTGCGCCTCTTCTCGGCCCGCCCGCGTCCATGTGCTCAGCGGCTGCGGCCCGCCTGCGCGGGCCTCTGTCAGACGGTATTACAGCGGAACGCTAGTTCATCACCCAGCAGATAAAAAAGCGGGGGCTTGCGCCCTCACAGTTTTGCTCATCCTCAAGAGAGGCTCAGATGAATACGTTTAACGCTGATCATTGTCGGCATCGTGGTGGCCTACATACTCTTCACCACCTAGCTGACCTAACGGCTGCGCAGCAAAAGCAGCGGTGATTTTATGGAAGGCTCGCGCGCTATGCCGGCGCTGGTGGTGGGGATTTTGCTGATGTCGGAATATATCGGCGCCAAGTCTACCGTCGGCACCGCGCAGGCGGCGTTTGAAAGCGGCTTCGCCGCGTCGTGGTCGGTGATCGGTGCCGCCATTGGCTTTCCGCTGTTCGGCCTAATGCTGGTGCGCCGCATCTACAGCACCGGTAAAATCACCATCTCCGGCGCGATTGCCGAAAAATATAGCAACACCACTAAAAACATCATATCGGTGATTATGATTTACGCGCTGCTGCTGGTGAACGTGGACAACTACGTCAGCGGCGCGGCGGCAATATCCACCATTCTCTAGGTGAATCTCCCGATAGCGGCCTTTATCACCGCGATTGTCAGCACCTTCTACTTCAGTTTCGGCGGCATGAAAGGGCTGGTCTGAGTCACCATGCCAGCGCGCTGAAATATTTCGGCATCCTCGCCATCATGGGCTTCGCGCTCTATAAAACAGGCGGCTTCACGCCGATGATCGAGCAGATGCCGCAATACTACTGGACGTGGGACGGACATATCGGCGAGCACCATCGTCGCCTGGCTGATTGGTACAATAGGCTAGATTTTCTGCACCCAGTTCGTTATTCAGGCCATCTCCTCGACCAAAGATGTGCGTTCGGCGAAGCGCGCCACCTGGGTCACTTTCTTTTTCTGCCTGCCGATCTGTCTGGCGATTGCGGTGATCGGCGTGGTGGCGAAATTCCTGCACCTGGAAATCAACAGCCTCTATGCGATGCCCGTCTTCCTGCAGGATATGAATCCGTGGATAGCCGGCGCGGTCACCACCTCGCTGGTGGCGTCGATCTTCGTCAGCGTCAGTACCGTCGCGCTGGCCATCGCCTCTCTGGTGGTGAAGGACTTTTACGTGCCGCTGCGCAAGCCGACCGCGGAGCAGGAGTTCAAGGCGACGCGCTGGCTGTCGCTGATTATCGGCTTTCTGCCGCTGATTTTCGTGCTGCTGGTGCCGGAAGTGCTGAAGCTCTCGTTCTTTACGCGCGCGATTCGCCTGTCGATCTCCGTGGTGGCGGTCATCACCTTCTACGCGCCGTTTTTCAAAAGCGCTCGCGGCGCGAACGCTGGCCTGATCGGCGCCTGCGTGGTGACCTCCGTCTGGTATCTGCTGGGGGATCCCTTCGGCATTAACAATATATATATATATATATCTATCGCGCTGGTGACGCCGGCCATCATTATGGCGATAGACCATCTGATCCCGAACCGACAGGCAAGCAAAGCGCACCAGACCATAGAGCAAAGGGGAGTTTGATATGTCCGTAACCGTTAACCGCGATGGTGTGCTGCGCCCGACTGAACAGGATACGCGCGTCGTCACGGCGATGCTGCCGTCGCCGTGCCCGCAAAACCATGCGGCGAATTTACTGCCGCTGCCGGATGGCGCGCTGATGGGCGTCTGGTTCGGCGGCACGCAGGAGGGCGTCGCGGATATTTCCATCTACAGCGCACGTCTCGCCGCCGGGGCGGAGCACTGGAGCGAGGCGGAGAAGTTCTCCGACGATCCCACCCGCTCTGAGCAGAATCCGGTGCTTTTCCTGGCGCCCGATGGCGTGCTGTGGCTGCTCTGGACGGCGCAGCTCTCCGGCAATCAGGAAACGGCAATTGTGCGCTACCGCCAGTCGCACGATCTGGGGCAAAGCTGGGGCGAAATTGCCACGCTGCTCGATCGGCCCGGTACCTTTATTCGCCAGCCGATAACCGTGCTGGCCAACGGCAACTGGCTGCTGCCGGTCTTCTACTGCCGCACCCAGCCGGGAGAGACGTGGGTCGGTAACGACGACATTAGCGCGGTGAAAATCTCCAGTGACCGCGGCAAAAGCTGGCGCGACGTCGCGGTGCCCGACAGCCTCGGCTGCGTGCATATGAGTATCGCCGCGCTGCCCGACGGCACGCTGGTGGCGCTCTATCGCAGCCGATGGGCGAACTTCATCTATGCCAGCTAGTCAAAGGACGCCGCCCGCACCAACTTCGCTGCCTAATAACAACTCCTCGATTCAGGTCACCACGCTGCAGGACGGCACCCTCGCGCTGGTGTTCAACAACATGAGCGCGGCGCGCCTTGCTCTACGACGAGATCGACGACGGCGATGACAGCCGCAAAGAGCCGCAGGCGCGCGAAGGGCGCAGCGCCTTCTGGGGTGCGCCGCGCGCGCCGATGACGGTGGCGCTGTCGCCGGACGGCGGCAAAAGCTGGCCGTGGCAGCGCAATCTCGACAAGGGCGACGGCTACTGCATGACCAACAACTCGCAGCAGAAACTCAACCGCGAGTTCTCCTATCCCACCATCAAGCAGGATGCGGCCGGCCAGCTGCATATCGCCTACACCTTCGACCGACAGGCGATCAAATATGTCCGCCTGTCGCCGGCATGGATTAAGGAGGCGTCATGATTATCGGCACGATGCAGTCGCTGACGGGCCTGCCTGAGCCGCTGCGCGCCATCCTGACGCGCGCGGACTGCTCGCTGACGGCGCTGCAGCAGCGGGAAGATGGCCGTTTCCAGCCCGGCGGGGCGGCGTGGTTCTGCCATATCGGTCCGGCGCAGACCGAGCCGTCCGCACAGTGCCATACCGAGTATCATCGCCAGTGGGCCGACATTCAGTTGGTGCTGGCGGGAGAGAAGATCATCAACGCCAGTCCGCGCAGCTTGGGCAGGTGCGCAAAGCGGTGTTTAAAATTCTCCGATCGCTGCTGGAGGCGTAAATGGCGCATGCAATTGTCAGCGGAGCTAGCTCCGGCATTGGCGAAGCGATTGTCATCGAGCTGCTAGCGCAGGGCTGGCAGGGCACCGGCCTGAGCCGCAGCCCGGTGGCGCGCGGCGACGCACGGTTCTGCAGCGTGCAGGTGGATAGTTCGGCGCGCGCCACCGCGCCGAGCTGCGCGGCATAGGGCGCCACGTTCCACTGCTCCACCCGGCCAGCGGGTGCGGCTCCGGCAACACCCCACTGCCTTGCCGTTGCTCCGGGCGCTGTCAATCAGCGCCTTCATCACCTCGCTGTAGCGCTGCAGACTGACCTGATACGCTTTTCAATGTCGCGGAAGTGAAAGTTGGCGCGCATCGTTGGTGGCGAAGTTGAGTAAAATCAGGCGGGCACTTGAGCGTTTCATCACCTCCGGCCACGGCGGGTTATGCTGATATTTATAGCGGTCGTTCAGCAACTCTATCGCCTGCGCCGAGGGCGCGCCGCGGTTGACCACGCGTACGCCGTCGCCATATTTCGCCTGTAGCAGCTGATTCAGCACCGCCATCTCATTTTCGGCGGCAACGATATTGCGCAGCCTGCCGTTTTCGCGCACTGCCATCACGCTCGGGTGCTTGAACCGCCCCAGGCTTCAAAATAAAGGTATCGGGCGACACAGCATGAATCGCAGGCGCGGCGGCAGAGGCGCAAAACAGCGCCAGGTTCAAGCAGAATAAAATACGCGGCATGCTTATTTTCAGGCTTTTTATCGTCAGCAAAAGCTGCTGGGGCGAGCTGGAAGAGCAGGGTAGCAAATAGCCTGATGCGGCAACAATCTGAAAGAAAATCCGCCGCAAACCGGGGCATTGTGCTTAGCGGCAGTCAGGCTGGTGGAGGCGCGGAATAACGGCGCGGCTGAAACGGTTCTTTTTTCCCCTTAACGCTTTCCGGCAGCAATCATTAGCGACCTTGCCGCCCGTGCAGGTTCGCCGCGCCCGTTGCGCAGCGCAATGAAGCACGCGTCTTTACGGCATATTCCTGATGCAAGGCAATGAAGCGCAAGGCGTAATTTTGCCAGTAAATTAAGGACTGAACAGGCTGTGCTGGCGATATTCTGAAAGCCTCAATTTTGCTACGAGGAAATTCTTATTGTGAGTTCAGAGTAATGCTCTTTATTGTTAAGCAGTGATACGCTTTTCCTCCTTAAGCCAGCCGGGCTAATTCCGATCCCCCCGCTGGCGCATCATCTCCGTCAGAAATAAGCGTAGGCCGCGCGAGAAACATTTATAGCGGCGGCACGCCGTTGCGGCGGTATACAGAGGAATAACAGGCGGAAAATAACGGTTTTCTTTCAAGCCGCAATATTGGGCTGAATTTATTGCGCGCCCTGCTTATTCTTGATGGCGTGTATATCACGCGGCGCGTAGCCTTCCCGGTGGAAACAACTGGTATTATATCTCCGGCAAAAATGAGGCGGATGGATTCAGCGCACTGATCGAATTTGTGCATACCTTTCTTATGGAAGCCTTTTTCTTTTTGTCCGGCATGTTTTTCGCCATGGTGATCCTGCGTAAGGTCATCGGCTTTTTCTACCGCAACCGCCGCTGTTGCGTGCTGGTGCCGCTGGTTTCCGCCTTCCTGTTTATCCCCGGCCTGATGTATCTGATCCATGCTCAAATCGACGGCGAGCCGCTGTCAACCCAGGGTGTGCTGCACGCCTATGGCCTGCTGCATCACCTGTGGTTTTTGCTCACGCTGGCGGCGATCCCCTTCCTGCTGCCGGTCAGCTTCTTCGAGCGCGCCGCGGCGCTTGCCTTTCCCGCTGCTGATCGCCACAGCCAACGCCTTCTTCGTCGTGAAGTTTTGCTCAAGGGCTATAGCGAATGGGCCAGCCTGAGCCTGGTGCCGGTCAAGGCGCGTTTCCTGGTGTTTTACGCCGCGGGCTACGCGTTCTATCTCAACAGCGAGCAGATCCCACGTCAGGCGCGCAGCCTGCTGGTCAACAGCAAAGTGGTGCTGGCGTTCGCCGTCGTCTGCTGGCTGGCATTCTATGCCACCTTCCATTTCAACGTCACCAGCAACCTGAGATATCTGCCGGTGCTGTGCGCCAGCGTCTTCTCCGTTATGTTTTCTTACTGGCTGGTTTTCACCTTCGAGAAGCTGCGTATGAAGGAAAACCGGCTGGTGCAGGGCATTGTCGACTCTGCGCTGATTATCTATATTATGCACTACCCGCTGGTGATTACCTTTGCCTGGCTGCTGGACAGCTATCTGCCGAATGCCATGCCGGTTACCTACGTCGCGGTCGTCACGGCACTGGGGCTGATATGCAGTGCTGCGCTCTACCTGATCTTTAAACAGTTGCCGCTGCTGTCGCGGCTGTTCGGCCTGAAGCCGGCGAAGTTGCCACGCCTGCCTGCTGTTGTGCCCAAATCCTGATCGCGCCGGGCGCAGCTGGCGCATTATTAAATTTAGCCACTAAGGCTGACAAAGTTTCACCTATAGGAGTTATCAGTCTTGCTAATCCTGTATTTTTTATCAAATTTAGACGGTCTTTACTCCAAGTCTCTGCATCTATCAAGTCATCCTTCAGTCGTTTGTTTTTCTCGCTTTCAGAAGCGTAAATTCTGCTATTTTCCAGTAGGTTATACACTCTGGTGTATATATGAAATTCAAATCTATTTGTATTTACTTTCCCTTCATTAATTATATGATTCATTTCTGCCGGACGGATTACCCTTTGATCTACCGAGTCCAGTGTTTTCTTTTTTCTTAACTCATCCCTTGTTGTGCTTATTTGTTTGCCTATGGCTGATTTTTCTTTATCATAGATAATATCGATAGCCATAAATAGCTTTCTGATGGAGTTGGCCACTTTGTGGTGATTGTTGTCAATGTATTGCCACTGATATTATTCAGCATCGATTTTCTTCTTGTCAAAAAAATCACTTACAAGCTGAAAATCCTCCTCAGGTATAAGAGAAAACACTTTTTCCCGACCTCACTAAAAGGAATTGAATCTTCTAGGCTTTTATCAAAAAAAATTTAAAAACATCATTGGCAAACTTTAACTTCTTATTCACCAAGTCAATTTTTTCTGTTATGCGACTCTTAGCAGAAAGAACAGATGCTTCACTGTGCTTTTTTATAAGATATCATGCTGTAATTATTTTTTCTTTTATCTCTCTATACCTGAAATAGAGATAACAACATAAGTATAGTATACTTTGCCACTTAGGATGACTTTTAAAGGTAAATGCTGAACTATGTTTTACTATGGTTGAGTAATAATCTATATTCCCTTAAGAAATTCTCAATTCATTAATTAAATCTTTAATTTCATAGTAAACTTTGCATAATTGTATTATGCGTACATAGCTCTTTATCAATCATCATGATGATGAAAAATATTTTGCGGCACCACTATCCCCTAATTCCATTTAGTTTCCCATCCTCGTGTAATATTGACTTAAGTTTTTCTGCAGTAGATACTGACATCTTATTTGAAAGAATACTTGAAACTCGTTCTCTCTCATAGTTTAACGCTTCAGAGATTAAATCTTGGATTGTACTGTAGCCAGGTAGTGCAATTCTGTTTTGACCTGGAAATGCCAGAAGTTCGCCGAATATATATTTAGGATCCATGCAGATGGTAGCTACATCCTTTAGCCTTATCATTAGCGGAGCTTTCAGAGGTGCTGTTAACTGTCTGAATCCAAGTATTGAGAGCATACTGTTAATCAATCGTGATTTTGTTCTTTTAGATAGATATAGTTAAACAAACGTCATGATTGACCCTTGGGTAATATTGCTGGACAATATATTGGATATCCTTTTTATCGTTCTTTTCCGAAAGATCGTGGGCTATAGGTTTATACTTAAAGTAACAGATAAACAATATCATATATATTCTATTCTCTGTTTTTGATATGGCATTGACTCTTCTACGAAGATCTTTATCTAATGAGAAATATTCTTCTCTTTCAGCAGAGTTGAAGGCCAGGAGCTGATATAGCCCATTAATTTTGTTGTTAGTTAATATTTTATTCTTTTTTTCTTGTTTTACATAAATCCCTCTGCATGTTACGGGAGCATAGTGTCCGAAATATTATTATGAGTTTTTAGGCGTCAGATGGCACTTTTCGGAGAAATGTACGCAATACCCCGTGTTGGGGCTTGAAAGCTGCAAACGGGTAGAGAAACGGCCCTGAATTTTAGAGACGTCTTGTTCATCGCGGCTGCTCATACCACCAATGGCCGCATTGATATCCGCTTGAGAGATAACAATAACCCATGCGCGTCCACCGAAGATTATACCTAGGTTTCCAGTGATAGTCTGCAACTTCAACATCATCTGCGTATTTTACTAATGAACTGGCCGACCTCATCAATCATAAAGAGGATATTTTTGCCGTTTTCATACAGACGCTCTTTGACCCACTGGCAAAACTTATTGATATCTAATGAGAATTTCTTATCTGGCTGTTCCACTCATTGACGTGAGGCATCAAAGCTTTGACCGGTGGCTTGGCTTAGGGCCTCTGCCATCTCATCGCTGATGAAATAGTAGGAATCGCGCTCTTTTTCCCAGCTTGACCCAGGGATAATGGAGAATGCAGTTTTAAACGCTTCGTATTGGCTGCGTTTAGCCAGATCACGCTCCAGATGGGCAATGTGCGGAAAATCAGCACAGTAACCCACTCGCTCGTTAAACACCTTCAGGAAGACTTTAAGTATCGCGTCTTCTTTATCATCGACGTTAGCACGAGAATCAATATTGAACAGAATCACTTCCGTCGGGTAATGAACTGCTTTATTGATATCAGCGAGGAACAGAGCATCTTTTATTTTTTTTAAAAGAATTAAAAGAAAGAGTATGCATGACTTTCTGTACCGTTATGGCTGACTTTGCGGTTAGACAGCAGATACGACAGGCTCTTAATAAAGTGCGATTTACCAGATCCAAAGAATCCTGAAACCCATACGCCAATCTTGTTTTCCATGCGTATGCGTTCCGGACCGGTTGCCGGAACATAGGACTCGAAAAAGTGGCGAAGATGTCCTTCCAGTTCCCGGGTGATTACATATTTATCAAGCTCAATCCAGGCACTGACATCGTCCGTCTGTTCGGCTTTTACAACGCCATTAATATTTCGGTCCAGACATTTCTCAAAGATCTGTTCAATATTCATTGCTGTGCTATTTAACGATGATTCAATGTCACTGCTGGCCCACTTTCAGGCACCAGTCTGAAGGCGCGATAATAATTTCGGGAATCTATACCCGCCAACGGAGATAGGTCGTGTCCGCAATAGGATTCCGGATAAAACATCAACAGGGGGGGAACCCCCATCACGTCCTGCAAGGCGCTCATCAGCTCACGGCCATGAACCAGCGGACAGGCATTACCCATGCCCGTCAGGATGACAAATTTTTGGTTCTGAAGATCGACTTTTCTTGCTATGTAATTTGCGATTTTTTTTCTGGTTTAACGAGCCAACGAGCTGTTTTTTCAGCACTTCGGTACCAACTTTCACTTCCTGCTGACAGACGCGCTCAAATAACCCACGTTCAGTAAGCATATCGATAATGATCTGAAAGATATTAAGATGCTCAAACTATGGTCTTTTCCACATTACTGAACAGATATTTCAGGTGTTCACGCACCTGCAGCTCATTCTGAGTAGGATAATCAAAAATCCAAAAAACAATATCGTTTCCAGAGCCATTATTTTTGAGGAAGCGCTCTTCGCTAATTCTTCTCTGAACCTGTGAAAGGCGATATTCAAGTACGGGATCGATCACCGTTGCCTCTCCAGAATAGAAACCAATTCCTGTTGCCCAAGACGCTGCAAGGTTACCTGGGTCTCTGGTAAAAGAAAAACTGACTGTAGATTGCGCCGACGCAGCGTATCCAGATAACCCGCTTCAGCCAGTGCTTTGATCAGGTTGTTACCCATTTTTTTGATGGATGAATCTGAGTAACTGTTGAGTACGGGCTGCTGACGAAGATGGCTGGTCACGAACTCATCCCAGCTATCCATAGGGAGCTTTGCTTTAAACTGTCTACGCAGATCGTTCACTACTTCAGCTAGGAAGTCTTTAACAACCGGTGAATGGAGTTCAAGAGCGACAAACAGCAATTGCTGACGCTCGCGCTCGCTTACCTCTGAAATGAGCATTCACGCGGCTTTATCAAGCGTATTCAGGCGTAATTTTATCGTCGTGGCATAGCGCTTCGCCGTATTGGCAGAGGAGGCTTGTAGTATGTTATGACCAACGATCTGCTCTTGCCAGGTCTGTTCATCGGTTTCGGTAAGCATGAGCTCAGCGATGATTCGGGTTTCCCTGCTCATTAGCGACCCGTCTAACAGATCTCCAATCCATGCCTTATCGTTTTTGATCGTCATTTCTACTCTATGAAAACTGCTGTGATGCTCGCAAAAAAACAAACGATGATTGTAATGAGGTAAAGGGCGGGATGCTATGAGAAAAGATAATTTGTGGAAGGAGGTTAATAATTAGGGATTTTTATATTTCGTCATTCTACTAACGTAATCGTTAGAATTTTGTCATTCATTAAGCATTATTTATGATAGTGATATGTATTTTACTAATCTTTGGCTAGCTGCCATGTTCCAGAAATCAACCATTACCTGCTTGCTGATCACCACTCTGGTTACTTATTGATTCTGTTAGAAATAGCTTCCTTGGTTCATATTCAAATATCTTTTGCTTATTTACTAATTACGAAATGCGTTTGCTGATGCTGGCAGGCGTTTTTGTTTTATGCGTATAAAATACTATGTAAATAGAAGCCTTATTTTAATTAATTATATCTTCGAAAAAACGTAATCCAGACATGCTAAGTCGTCGTTATTAAGAGTTTTGACGCCCTTGAATAACAAGCTTATGATCCAGCCTAATTCATTTTCCTTATCAAGGAACGGATATGGGCAACAGAATGTGGATGACTCGCGACGATAGCAGCAAACTCTATAACGATTTTCGCGATAAAAAAATTGCGGGTATTGGTTGGTTTCAATTAGCTCCATTGGTTAAACTTGGACTGTCCCGAGCCCAGTTACTCGCCTTATACCAAGAGGCAGATCCCTTAACAAAGCTGGGAACTACGCGTTCTGGTGCATCGCAGGTCTGGCGTTTTGTGAACGAAATCCAAAAGGGTGATTGGGTTATTACCTATTCACCAGCCAACAGTACTTATCTCCGAGGCAAAGTCACATCCGACTTCCAATATAATCCTGAATGGTGGAAGAGGAGATGGGTATCACTCGACAGGTTAAATGGAATACTCAAGAAATTGACCGCGATCGATTGTCTGTTGCTACCAAAAACACATTAGATTCTATGCTGAAGGTTTTCCTGCTTCTAGAATATGCGCTAGAAAAGCTTTTGCAGGATAAGAAACCCACTGTAGACGTTATTACTCAGAATCCAGTTACGATGGATGAAGATGAAGTCTTTTCTGATCCGCTTCGCGATGTGGAGTCGTTGGCGCGTGAAGGCATAAAAGATCGAGTTAATAGACTTGACCCGAAGGAGATGGAGTATCTAGTTGCAGGCGTTTTACGCAGTATGGGATATAAAATACAGGTGTCTCCTGTGGGCCTAGATTGTGGGAAGGATATCATTGCCTCACCTGATAGATTTGAGAATCCACGTGTCGTCGTTGAGGTAAAACATCGTGGAAAACAAATGGGAAGCGGAAGCCAATAGATCCGTAGCTTTATCGACGGCCGCTATAAAGACGATCGAGTGCTATTGTCAGTACCGGTGGTTTTACAAAAGATGCTCGCTATGAAGCCGACCGCTCGACGATACCGCTAACGCTCTGGACGTTGGGCGATCTTGTCAGGTCGCTAATCGAAAACTATGAGCAGGTTGATATCGAAACCAAACTTTGGGTGCCTCTGAAGAAAACTTTCCGCCTGCCTGAATCTTGCTTTTCTAGCCATATCGGTGTTGTACTGATATAGCTTTATACCGATATATAGTGTCTGTTTTTTGTGCGCATTTCATTTGTGGGTAAACGTGAAGGTATACATTATTCAGAACTCGCGGGATAGCGTTATATAGTCGTTGTATTTTACCGAGCATTCATCATCGTTTACTAATGCTGAAGAGATAAATTCATCCCGTTTATTTTCCCTGTCAGTAAATGTGTATTTAGCCGTTACGGTCAGTACATGACCATTACGGTATATGTCGTAATAATCTTTCTCAGCAAGCTCTGGATTCTCTTTGCTGTCAGCAATGGCAAGCTTCCGGGCAAACAGCTCAGATACCGGTTTGATACTTAATAGTTCGACAGAAGTTTTATTATACTGAATTGTAGTCAGGTCGATACCGAGATCGTTTTTAATGCTTGCGAGAAGCATTCCTTTAACAAAATGTCCTGGAGCTGCAAATTCACTTCTTGGAAGATCCGCTGCATTGCTTAACGATGGCGAAAACACTATAGCCAGCAATGCCCTTTTAATCATCGCACAACCTCCAGCGTTGCCCCGATATCTTTGCTTACGAGTAACCGCATAGCACGACCCATAATGATACAGCCCTCAGATGCTAATCCAGGGACGCCATGAACTCTTTTTCCATGCATACGGAAATTACTCATATCACGTCTGTAGGCATTGCCGCTTACATGGACCAAGGTGATAGTCAGCGGACCTTTGCTGTTAGTATGCGGCCAATTTCCCACTTTCCACGAGGAATGGGGCCCATTCCTCTGACCTGTTCTCAATCGGGATTATTTTTATTGGTTAAGACACCAGAATAGCCTTTATCGATAAGTTTGTCGTTTTTGAAAAGTTCACCTGTGCTTTACTTATAAGTCCAGTGTGCCATAATGATTTCCTTATGCGGTTTTACGCTCTTTCCAGCTTTCAGTGTGCTGGATTGTTGCCGTCTACATAGTTCCAGGTTATTTTTTCGTAGCGCAGGCCAACGTGCTCAATATGTCTATGCTTTTTGAAGTCTGGATCTTTTATATCAAACATGATGGGCACAACGTGGCATATCTTTACGTTTTCGAGTATAATATTGAAATATTCTTCTTCCATGCCGTTATAGTTGATGTGGTAATACCTGAAGATCGCTTTTGTCAGTGATCTGACCATTGTTCGTGAGCGGTAATGGCAGAGGCGAAGAGCGGTCAATTTCTTTTTCGAATGTATATGCCTCATGCTGGCGCATTGCGGTCGTTGCCCCGTCAAATCGTCAGTGGGTAGAAACACGTCATGCTGTATGCCCACAATTTCAATACTACCTTCACGCCTATTAATGTCTACGTCACCTCTGACCAAATCATCTTCTTCATCGTAAAGCCACAGATAAACGGGTATTGCCATAACCTGAACTCCCTTTCTGGTGAATAAACATTCAGGAATGTACACGTCAGTCGGCTGTCAGAATTGACCAGAATCAAGCAATAGTGATTATTTGCACAGTAAGCGAGGAGCAGAAAAGACCGACAATCCTATTGAGAACTGTTGAAAGCCAGGCTGAATGGTTTAATTAGCCCTGCGGCAAAGCCGTCAGCAGCCAGGTAAGGATTTTATTCAATATGAGGTTTTTAAGATAGATCGCCTGATGTAAAAAAACATGATTTTTGGGCGCAATTTCCCGGGTACTTTTTATTCTTTAAGTCTAAAAAAATTTCTCATCTATATATTAAAATTATTTCAGAAAAAGCATATTTTAACCCACTTCAATCTGGACTTATTTTTCATTTTCTGATGATATATATAGATATTTAGCGCGGAGTGGATGTGCTGCAACACACCCCGCGCCGCTAATCACAATCACTATTTATAGGGAATAGTAATCATGACTGACACGCATTCTATTGCACAACCGACTGAACCAGATGTCTTCCCGGCAAATAATCGCCAAATAAACGTTGGCTATGCGAGTCGCTATCCAGATTACAGTCGAGCTCTCCCGCCATCACCATGAAAGGACAATGGCTGGAAGCTGCCGATTTTGCCAGTGGCACAGCGGTAGAGGTGAAGGTAATGAAAGGCTGCATTGTGCTCACAGCCCAGCAGCAAAGACTGAACTAATGCAGTCGCTGCGCTAGGTGTGCAAGCTGTCGGCGCGGAAACAAAAGCAGGTGCTGGAATTTATCAAAGTCATTGCAAGTAAACAGAAAGCCGCCTGAATGGAAAACCGCTCCTGGCACAGCATCGGGAGCGGTTAAATATCAGGAAGCGATTGCTTCCATCAACACCCTAAACTGCTGAAGATCGCCTGCTGGGAATATCACTTTTGCGCTAGCCCAAAGCAATATTCTTTATCAGAAATCCGCTAACCTATTTTCCCAACGAACACCTTCACCCACCGATTGCTTCTTTCCTTTAGCCGATCTTCACTCAACCATTCCTTCATCACCTCCAGCTCATCCCCACCAATCCTCCTCAACATTCCCGCAATCTCTCCCTCGCGCATATCCGTAAACACCCGCCCATTATCTTCCCGCTCGCCCTGACCATACCTAAAGGACGCATACAGCACGCCATCAGCCTTCAACGCCTGCGCCAGCCGCCTGAACACCGCCGGCAGCTCCGCTCGCGGCACATGCAGCATCGATGCGCAGCACCAGATCCCGTCATAGCGCGCAGACACATCCAGTTCCTGAAACCGCATTACCTGAACCGGCAAGCCGCTATGCTGACTCGCCAGCTCAGCCAGCTCAGCCAGCTCAGCCAGCTCAGCCAGCTCAGCCAGCTCAGCCAGCTCAGGCGAGGCATCAAACGCTTCTACCTGAAATCCTTGTTCAATAAAGGCCTTAGCATAGCGTCCTGAACCACAACCGTCATCCAGAACAGAGCCGTGCGCAGGGAGCAGGGCAGTGAAGCTATCGCGAATCTCTGCCATATCAACCGCGACCGTGCTCTCGAAGAACTGCTGAGCATTGCACTGATAATAGCGTTGCGTACTCAAAATAAGGCTTCTCCACAAGCCCGAGGCTGCCAGATATGGAACGCTGCGCGCCGCCTGCCAGCCTGATGCCAGAAAGCTGCGCCACATCGCTTCACTGTTGCCGGTCTGCCGAATCAGCGTCTCGCGCAGCGGCAGATGGCTGTTAATAAAATACTCGTTTCGCTTATGCAACCGTTCCTGCAGCTGCTGCGACGGGAGATGGGCGAACTTGCCTTCCTTGCAGCGATTGCAGCTCTGACACGCCAGCACCAGATTCCAGACGCCGTTAAGGTTCGGCACCTGGTCTCGCGCCGCCCAGGGAATAGGGAATAGGGAATAGGGAATAGGGAATAAAGTGATCGACATCGGTGAGCTCCGCGTGGCCGCGCTCAAGGCTGACCGGCCGATAGCAGTAGAAGCAGCGTCCTTTTTGGTAGCCGTTCAGGCTGTTGCGACAGCCGGTGATATCGACGCGTCGCTCGCGCTGGCGCGTAAATGGCTTCCTGATTAACGAAACAAGTGACAGTTTTGCATAACAGGGGAAAAAATGCATCCTGTCAGCAAAGAGAAATAATCGAAGTTATTTTTTTACATATTCATTACGTCTGATTAAGTGTTTAGGTAAAGAATATATGCAGGTGCTTTTCATCAAAAAACATTGAAACACATGAGGAATATATGAATGAGTTAATTTTCTTCCCCTTGGTACAATAACCTTTTTATAATGGCGAGCGTCATTTGATATCAACAAAAATCTGACGCAGCTAAAATGATTCAATATTATTTATTATGATTTCCATTCTCACGAAATGACGAAGGGATTCATGATAGATTCAGTTGAGGAATTAAACTGAACCTATTTTTATGATGGCTCATCAAATTTGAGTGCTGGTAAATTTTTTTCTGGATTATGATTGATGAGACCTTAGGTCATTTTGGGATTTCTGATATAGCGGCCGTCACCGTCACCGTCACCGTCACCGTCATCGATCTTGGATCAAATAGTATTACTGTTGTGAGTAAACTGGCAGGCGCAACCCCTGAAGCCTCTGTCGCATCGATTTATTCAAGGCGTTTATTCAGAGGCCGTATGATACCAGTTAGATTACCCACCTGGATCGGCTATCCTCCTCATGCAAAAAGAGTAATGACGCAACGATTAGGCACATTTGTAGGCAGGACGATTCCTCTGGTGGGATGGGGCGTTCTTGCAGGTGATGTTGCGATTATTTTCTATAAATCGATTAATAAATATAATATGATTGCACATCCATCCGATCGTATCTGGTAGAAGTTTTATGATTGACTTACATAACATTGAAAAACAGATAATGGAATAGTATGAAAAAAACTGGAACGGTCGTGTATTGCCTTTTTTTAAAACCAGCATTGACTTTAGAGACAAGCCTCTTTACCGGAAAAGATCCTTGGGCAGATGAGGATGCCATGGAAATACTTGATGACTATTTCAGGTGCTTCAATGTGGACAGAAAAAATTCTCTTTTAACAAATACTGGCCTAACGAAGAAGCCGTTTTTCCCTTGAATATCTTACGTTCTAAAGAGCGAAAATGGCGTTGAGTTAAGCCAGAACCGCATTACATTAAAAATGCTCGCTAAATCGGCAAAAGCGGGTTACTGGTTATATGACTAAAAAGGAGTTCAGTTATGGCTATTCCTTCTCACCTTTGGCTTAAAGATGATGGAGGTGCCTTAATAAAAGGATCCTCTGATGTATCAGATCGTGAAGGAAGTATAGAGATTATAGGTTTTAGTCATGGATTACACATACCGACTGACAATAGCGCTGGAAAAATAACTGCAACGCGAATTCATGCTCCTGTGTAGTAATAGAAAATTCGATAGTTTAAGTCCATATCTATACAAAGCAGTTGCAACAGGGCCGTCTTTACAAAGTGCCGAAGTGAAATGGTATAAGATTAATGATGCAAAACAAGATTTTGAATATTTTAATATGCTACTCGAAGGTGTCAAGATTGTTGATGTGAATCCTGTTATGTATAACACCAAAACTGTCGAAAAATGCAATCATATGGAACGGGTTGAGTTACGCTATGAAAAAATAATCTAGAAGTATTGTGGTGGAAATATTCAATATACTGACGCATGGAATGAAAGAAGTATAGCCTAATGTGTCGTTTAGAGGGAGGTAAAAATCCCTTTCAATGTCGTTAATTTATCATGGCATCTTTATTGATGCGCTTTCCAAATCCCATTCCCGAACATCCTTTCCTCAACTTCTTCAAAAGACCCCTAGCGATAACATACAGCGTTTCACTATTTGCCGATGCGTTTTATTATTGCGAGGGTACATCCCGGCATCCTTCTGGAAAACGCACAATGATCTGGACAAGCTTACCGGTGCTGGATCTGGCGCAACTCGCCGGTATCGAAACTGAACAAACTGACTTCCTAACCCGTCTGCGCGAAAGCGTGCGCGACGTGGACTTTTTCTACCTCATCAATCACGACATCAACCCGCAGCTGCAGCAGAACGTGCAGAGCATCACGCGCGCCTTTTTTTGACCTGCCGCAGAAAGAGAAGCTGCGCGTCTCGATGCTCCACTTGCCGCACTTCCGCGGCTACAACCTGGCTGGTGTGGAGTACAATGTGAACAGCGCGAGCAGTTCGATATCAGTACGGATTGCGAACCGCTGCTGCTGCAGCCAGACGATGCGGCGTAAAGGCGTCTAGCAGAAACCCAACCTCTGGTCAGAGGCGCTGCCGCAGCTGCGTCCGGTGATCAATGCCTGGCAGCAGGGGATGACTGCCGAAGTTTATCGAACAGCCGTACCCCAGCTCAGTACTCACGGTAAAACAGTAAGCAGCCCGCATTAGCCTTTTTAACGACGCGGAATCTTTACCGGCGGCACCTCCGTCCAGTCGGGCCGCTCGCCCGACATAATGGCTCGCTGCTGCGAAGGCGTGACCGACTGGAGAATACCCGGCATAACGCGTCGGCTAGTATCCGGCATTCTGTTCCCCTCGCGGTCATCGTAACTACAGGCTGATAAGCCGCAGGCAACCAGCACCAGTATGAGACGTTTATTCATAAATCTTTTTCTCCTGAGAGAAACCATTAGGACGCTGCCGGATAGCGAATTCACCGTCGCTGCTCCGCTCAGCGTTTCTTTTACATAATTCCGCAGAAGTTTTATATTGAGAAATTAGCACAATTCTATGTGCTGTACCCGCTTTTTTGAGATGAGAAAGAGTGATTCAGCTGGCCGAGCCTGAGTTAACATCCAGACGGCAAGATCGCTTATCTTGTCCTGAAAACATCACCTGCGTGATGCGCAGCACCACTCAAACCACTGGCTGACCCTAGGCGACTTGAGTTATATCGAGGATTGATTCTCTCTGCCATGGCGTTTCTGCTGACCGGCTGCGCGCGCTCCGATACGCTGTGGATGGTCACGCAGGATCACTGCATGACCAACTACGACCTTCGGCGTGATCCGGCGCCGTACCAGCAAATCTATCAGCCGCAAGGATAAAGAGCAGGGCTTTAGCATCCTGCAAAATCCCCGCTATCCCTACAACTTTATCCTGGTGCCAAACCTCGCGATGTTGGGTATGGAGAGCATCGCTCTGTCGCGCGCGGGGCGCACCGACTACTTCGGCTACGCCTGGCTGATGCGCTATCGCCTGATGGCGGCTTATGGTGCCGCCGTTCCTGACGATAGGCTGGGGCTGGCGATTAACTCCGCTTACGGACGCAGCTAGAACCAGCTGCATATCCATCTGACCTGTCTGCGGGAAGATGTGCGCCGCCAGCTGCAGGCCGAGCGACCATACATTAGTATTAGTGAGGAGTGGCGGCCGTTGCCCGACCGCCTGCTGAAGCATACTTACTATGCCCGCCGCGTCGTGCAGCCAGCGGCGATGGGGAGCTATCCCATCGTCTCGGTGACGCGCCATTTTCATCTGTCGCTGCCGCAGCTGGCGGAGTATAGCGTGGCGCTGACACCCAACACCTTTGAGGAGGGACAGGGCTTTATCCTGCTGACCACCCGCCGCGGCTGGTATAAGGGCAATTGCGCCTCGGTGGAGTCGCTGCTGGATAAACGCTGCGAGATCCTTACAGCTTTTCCGCCTGGCCGTTTAGCCGAAATACCAAGAGAGCTGGCGCTGTTCCATCGCTGAGCCAAAGCTGCAGAAACCAATCTTGATGTGGCGGTTTTATTGCTGCAGAGACGGTTATAAGAACCTTTCCTGCTTTACTATGGAACTGAGAGGCTGTACAGAGTGTCTTTATCTGGTCTACTGTCTGCAAAATCAACTAACTTGGAAAACACTATGCGCAGGACCCAGAACGCACTCTTTTTCTCGGGATTACTGTTTGGCTCGCTGAGCCTTGTTCCCGCTGCACAGGCCGAAGGCGAAGCAGCCGACAGCGTGCCGCCGCCGCCGCAGATCCAGCATGCCGACGCGCAGCCGCAGGGCGACGCGTCAGACAGCAGCGGCCAGCCGCCGCTGGGACCAAACGCTGAAGAGCCGGAAGCGGGCAGCGCGCCAGCGCCGGACGCCAATGCCGGCAGCCCGTCGGCGCAGTCGAACTACGAGCTCAACCGCATCATCATCGACTATAAAGATTACAAAATCGGCGACAACGTGCCGCAGCAGTACCTCAACAAATCCTACACCATCGTCGAGTGGCAGAAGCGCAACCTGCCCGCGCCGGAAACCGGCAGCCACTGGACCTATATCGGCGGCAACTACCTGCTGATCACCAACGACGTCGGCAAAATCCTCAAGGCGGAGTCGGGCGACATCTACTGTCGCGGCTAAGCGCGCTGACGCGGGTGAAGAAGGCGTGAATGCCTGTCACCCGCGTGTGGGCATTATGTGCAGGTTGAAGCCGGTCACGCGACCAGCTTTTTATGCGAAACGTTCCGGCCGGAAGCTCGCCAGCATCGGCTGCTTCTTGCCCGTCACCATCTCCTCCGCCAGCAGCTCGCCCACAATCAGCGCCAGCGTGGCGCCGGAGTGGGTAAAGGCGACAAAGCAACCCGGCTCGCCGTCGCCAGGGATCGGTTTTAATCCCGGCTTTCAGCTGTCGGCGCGCAGCGGCTCGCCTTTTAATCAGCTTGCTCGCCTTGGCGGCGAGCTGCGCCACCACGCCTTCGTCGATGGTATAGCTGCCGTCGGCCTACGGCTGAATAGCTTCTTCATACCAGTCATGATCCAGTGCCAGGGTGTTGCCGGGGTTGGGGCGCACTGCGGCGCGCGGCGTATTCAGTACCGCCTTCAGCCCGTGTGTGCCCGGTTCAGTGATCACCAGCATCGAAACGAGCAAACCGTTGGGAATGGTAACGCCAAGCGGCGCGACCATGTCGGGCGTGGCGGGGCTGCAGGCGACCAGCACCGCGTCGGCGTACAGCGTGTTGCCGCTTGCCAGCCTGACGCCGCTAGCGCGCTGGCCGTCGCGCAGCACCTCACATTTTCCGGCGTGTTCGACGATCTCGCCGCCCAGCGCGCGCAACTGCTGCGCCAGATACGCCACCAGGTGCGGCAGGCTGACCCAGCCTTCGCCGGAATTGAAAATCGCCGCCTGCGGTAGCGCCGCCGCCTCGACTTGCGCATCGGCCTGCGCCAGGCTGTCGCGCGTCACTAGCCACGAGTCGTAGCCGTGCGCTTTTTCATACGCATGGCGCGTCTAGGTGCCGGACAAGTCGTCTGCCTCCCAGAACAGACCGCCGTCGAAGCGCAGCCAGTTGCGTGCATGTCAGACAACAATCACGGGCTGCTGGCGGTGGACAAGCAGGGCAACCGCGTGCTGTTTCTTAATCCCGACACCTTCGCCGTCGAGCGCGAGCTAAACGCCTTTCCGCTGCGTCCACATGAGCTGCTGATGCTGACGCCGTGGCGCAAAGCCTGTGTGCCGATCTACGGCGACGGCGTCCACGGCGATAATCCGCACTCCGGCCACAAGGTGGCGGTCATCGATCTGGCGACGCGCGATATCAGTGGCTTTATCAACCTTAGCTCGCTGCGCGCGCCGCACAGCGGCCAGCTGGGACGCGACGGCAAGGTCTATCTCTGCTGCGAAAAGAGCGCGGTGGTGGCGGTGATCGATCCGGTCAGCGAACGGGTGGAAAAGCGTATTCCGATCCCGTTGCATAACGCGCACCGCCTGACGCTTTCGCCCAGCGGGCGCAAGCTGTTTACCGACAACGAAGAGGACGCCACCATTACCGTGGTGGACCTGTGCTAGGCGGAAGGGCGGGTCATCGACACCATTTCTGCTGCTTGGCCCCATCGCCGGCATTGCAGCGTCGCCAAAGCATCCCTATCTGATGGCCAGCGCGGCGGATGCGCCGCATCTCTACGTGATTGACCGGCAGAGCCACCGCGTGCGCCAGCGGCTGGCGCTGCCCGGCCATCAGCAGTCGTGTCAGGTGGTGCGCTTCAGCGCCGACGGCGAACGGCTGGTGGCGATAGGCGACTAGGAGCCGGTGATCACCCTGTTTGACGATCTGCTTGATCCGCCGGGGGATATTGCGGTGGGCGCGAAGCTGATGGACGGCTGCTTTACGCCAGACAATCAGCAGCTGCTGATCGCCAACGAGGGCGACGGTACGCTGAGCGTTATCGATCTGGCGCAGCGCAAGGTCGTGGCGACGCCGCGCGTCGGCACTGGCTGAGAAGTGCTGAGCTTTTTACGCTGCCTAGATAAAAGGGCGGTGGTAAATCGCCGAGCTCCAGTAGCGGCTGCTAGCATGTTTCTCCGCCTGCCAGCCGCGCTTGCGCAGCTCGCGGGCAATCATCTTATTCATCAGGCCGTGGCCGAGCAGCAGCACCGTGCCGCGCTCGGAGAGCGCAATCAGCTTTTCGGCGGCCTGGGCGGCGCGCGTCCGCGCCCGACGCAGCGACTCGCTCTGTCCCGCATAGTCGCACAGCCACAGCAGGCGCAGCAGCGCCAGCCACACAACGCTGGGCAGCGTCAGGCGCTCCGAGGCACCGAAACTTCGCTGAACAGGGCGTCGCTCTCGTCTGGCTGCAGACCCAACCGCGTCAGCGACGAGCGCGCACGTGGCAGCGGGCTGCAGACCATCACCGCCGCCTGGCGCGCAATGGCGAGACTGCGGTCGGGCTGCGTGTCGCACACCAGTGCCAGATTGTACGCCTCGCACCAGTCGGCCATGCGCTGCGCGCTGAGCCGCCCGCCTGCGCAATAGTCCGGTTTGCCGTGTCGCATCAGGATAATCGTTATAGCGCTCTCGAATCGTTTTTTTTCTAAGCCTACTGCAAAGCGGCGAAATGTAAAAATCGCCCAGCCGCCGCGCTAAACCCGCGCCCTATCATCTGCCGGTCATGATTTCAGGCGATAACCTTGCCTGCGCCGTAATGACAGGTTGCGCAGAGGTATTGTTAAGTGAAAGTGTTATGTCTCAATAGGCAACAGTCGTCTGTAATCCAAGAGATGAATTTAACTAACTAATTGAAATAAAGACACAAATAGTATGTGTCTCGTCGAGATAGTGATAGTGTAGAGGAACTGATAATTATAGCGAAATTTGCTTGATTTATCTACGCGCATAGATACACTTGCGGGCAGTGATTACTCGCGGCGGACGATGCGAAATTGGCCCACAAGGTTAAGTGCTTTGCCTGCTTCAGGCGACCGGTGACGACACCGGCAGAGTGAAAAAGATCCTGACACTAGGGAATACTTTGCTGACCGCAATATGGGGTAGCCAACCAGTACATCGTCCCCGTGGGATCCTTCACCTACAGATGGGCGTTTACAATCGCTAAACAGGGAAACAGTATGACGGTACAACGCTCCGTTGAGCGCGATTCGCCGCGCTCTTCCGCCGCCGACGCGATGGGCAAACTGATTTGCGTCAGCCCGGGCGAGACACCCTGGAGGCTATCGGCCCGCTCACCAACGTGGCGACCGCGCTGCAGCGCTATCCGGCGATGGCGGAGGCGGAAATCGTCATTATGGGCGGCGTTTTCGCGCTGGATGACTGTATCAAAGACACCAACTTCGGCCTCGGTCCTGAGGCGGCACACCAGGTACTGCACAGCGGCGCGGCCATTACGCTTGCACCGATGGACGTCACCACCCAGACGCTTCTGACGCAGCAGGATCTGGCGCGCATCACCGCCTGCAACAGCCCGCTGGCGAACTTTGTGCTCGAAACCCTGCGGCCCTGAATCGACTACTCTGTCCGCACCCGCAGCCTGCTAGGCAGCTGGATCCACGACGCGCTGACCGTCGCCTGGCTGCTCAATCAGCACGTCGCCAGCGGCACCGACTACCGCGTCGATATTGAACTGCGCCCCGGCGCGGCGCGGGGCAAAAGCTGGCGCTACCGCACGCCGCTGCGCGTGGACGTCAATATCCCCGCCGACTGCGGCGCGCTGGTGCATGTGCTGGATCATGTCGATAACGCGCTGCTGCTGGCGATTCTCGAACAGGCGTTCTCCACCTCCTCCCGCTAACCGCCGGGCGGCCCGCGCCGCCCGCTGCGCTGTAATCTGCCGACACCCTTAGTTACATCCTGACGCCAGCGATGCCAGTTAATGAGCGCGCCGCTAGTTTTCAAAATGCTATAAACAAAATTTTAACAATATCGTAACCGTTACGGCTGTGACGCTTCTTTTAGGACCTCTGGTCCCTATAGCAAAGACAGGATGGCTGTATGTTTAACTGGACCCCGACCCAGCGGAATGTGGCGTTTGCCAGCTTCGCCAGCTGGGCGCGTTTGACTTTATTTATACTGGTGTTTGTGCTGAGCGATCTGGCGAGCTATTTCCACAACTCCATCGCCGACGTGTCGCTGGCGATTATGCTGACGCTGGCGGTGCGCCCCCTTGGCGCACTGCTCTTCAGCCGACTGGCGGAGAAGTATGGCCGGCGGCCAATACTGATGCTCAATATCGTGCTGTTTTCGCTGCTCTCCGCCTGGTCATCGACCTTCGGCGCCTTTCTCGCCCTTCGCATTATTTATGGCGTGGCGATGGGCGGCATCTGGGGCGTCGCCTCGTCGCTGGCGATGGAAACCATTCCCGACCGCTCGCGCGGGCTGATGTCTAGCATCTTCCTGGCGGGCTTACCCGTACGGCTATCTGCTGGCCTCGGTAGTTTTTGGGCTCCGTTTCGACGCGGTGGGCTGGCGCGGCATGTTTCTCATCGGCGTGCTGCCGATCCTGCTGCTGCCGTTTATCTGTTTCAAAGTGCCTGAATCGCCGGTCTGGCTGGCGGCGCGTCAGCGCCAGGAGAGCAAGCGCGCTGCTGCCGATTATTCGCCAGCACTGGCGGCTCTGCCTCTATCTGGTGCTGCTGATGGCCTGCTTTAACTTCTTTAGCCATGGCACCTAGGATCTCTATCCCACCTTTCTCAAGGTGCAGCACCAGTTTGACGCCCACACCGTCAGCCTGATCGCCATCAGCTACAATATCGCGGCGATGCTGGGCAGCGTCTGCTTCGGCGCGCTATCGGAGCGCATCGGGCGGAAAAGGGCGATTATGCTGGCGTCGCTGCCGGTGCTGCCGCTCTGGGCCTTCTCCAGCGGCGACTGGTCGATTGGCGTCGGCGCGTTTTTAATGCAGTTTGTGGTGCAGGGCGCGTGGGGCGTGGTGCCAACCTGGCTGACCGAGCTGGTGCCTGCTAGGGCGCGCGCGGTGCTGCCGGGCTTCGTCTATCTGCTGGGCAACCTGATCGCTTCGGTCAACGCCATGCTGCAGTCGCACATCGCCGAGGCGCATAGCGGCAATTACGGCCGCGGGCAATACCTCGTCAAAATAGCGCAGCGAGAGATCGCAAAACACCTTCAGCAGGTTTTCCAGCCCAAACGGGCAGACGCCGCCGATCGGATGGCCAGTCCAGTTCACCATCTCGTCCATGCTCAGCATGCGCGCCTTGGCGCCCAGCGCCGATTTCAGCTTGCGGTTGTCCAGCCGCGCGTCGCCGCGCGTGACGGTCAGCACGACCTCATCTTTCACCTTCAGCGACAGGGATGTCGATTTCAGGTGCGTGTTTGGCAAAGAGCTGCCGTACCGACTCTTGGCTCATCTTTTTCTCCATGCTGATCGAAGGCGTAAAAACTGCCACAAGGTGGAAAAAGTGTAAACGGGAGAAAGGGAGAAATCGCGCCGGTGCGCGGGATTTTATGCGCCGGCTAGCTCAGCGTGCAGTTGCCGCAGCGCTCAACGTCGGGAATGAGGTAGTGCTGGTAGCCGCTGTCGGCGCACCATTTCGCCGTTGCGTGGCAGCATGGTGCGGTAGAGCGGGTTATCGCTGCCGTTCAGCAGACGGCTGGAGAAAACAGCGTCTAATCCAGCTGCAGTATTGTCGCCTCGTCCAGCAGCGTTTTCAGCTAGCCGAGTAACCAGTGAAAGGAAAAGCCCATAATTGTTCCAGATCAGCCGGGCGTTAATGCCACCGTGCTGCGCGATGGCGTTGACGACCGGGATCAGATGCTGCTAGATCAGCCGATCGATACGCTGCGCCGCGTTGAGATGGCGCGTCTCTTCATCTTCATGCGCGGCGATCCAGAAGGCGCAGGGATGACCGTTCTCGTGGAATTCAACGTGGGTATGCTGCGGCGAGCAGTCGAGCATGCGCAACTCCGCCAGCATCAGCGGCGGCAGCAGCAGGCCGAAGTTCCACTGAGCCCAGAGCGACTGCACCGGCTTCGCCTCCTGCGAGACATCGAGATGCTGGCTATAGAGATAGTCACCGTAGCGCTGCGCCAGCGCGGGAAAGTGCGCCGCGCGCAACCACTCCGCCAGCGTCAGGGCGCCTGCGGGCGCGGCTTCGTCAAGGTGAATGGTTTCCAGCATATAACTGCGCTGCTCGCGCATCAGATCGCGCAGGCCAGCGAACGATCGCACTGCATAAAGATCGGCTGGCCGTGCTGAAAGCGTTGAGGTTGCTGCCTGATGGTCGACATGCTGCGTAGTGCGCCCTGGAAACAGAGAAGAAAAAATGATAATGTTCTTGGTTATATTCACAAGTAGGCGCTTTTTAACGCAGCGGGGCGCGATAAACAGTAGAGAGAGCGAACAGGCGGCAGCGCGGGCGGAGCGCTAAGGCGGGGATTAATGCGCTTCGTTTCTGACTACCCGCGCATGAGGCAGGTCGTTCTAGGCGAGAATGGTATTGCGCCCCTGATTTTTGGCAATGTAGAGTGCGCGGTCGGCGTTGGCTACTGCTTGGTCGAACTCGTCGTCAAAGATGGGGCGATGGTGACGTGGGTCGAGACCTTCTCATTGAAGCGGTGGGGAATCGCTAAATCCAGCACGTACTGACGGATGAGCTCCGCCAGCTTCATGGCGATAGAGGCGTTGACGTGGGTCATCAGCACCAGAAACTCCTCGCCGCCGTAGCGTACCACCACACGTCGCGCGAGCGCGCTGCGTCCCGGATCGCCACCGATACGCTCGCCAGCGCCTGATCACCCATCGCACGGCCGTAATTGTCGTTGTACGACTTGAAATGATCGATATCCAGCAGCACAAAATGGCTGCCGGCGTGGTTTTCCTGAATATTGTCGAGCCGGTTTTTCAGGCCACGGCGGTTATAGAGCCCGGTGAGGGGATCGAGCATGTGAGATCCCTGAAGGTCTATTTCTCTTCATAGAGCTTGTGCATCAGGCGGCGGGTAAAGCGGTTGACGCGGCGGCGTATCAGATGCTGCAGGGAGAAGCCGATCAGCGGCAGAGAAATGGCGAGCAGTAGCATCGCCAGATGTTCGCCGTCATCCAGCAGCACGGTGACGACCGGCGGCGTGATATGCAGGCAGAAGGCCGCCAGATAGTCGCTCAGCGCAATGGCGCTAATAAAAAAGACGCTGAGCAGGCTGATAATCAAAAAGCTGCCGTCAAAATAGAACACCTGATGATAGCGATGATAAATATGCCAAGCCTAGAGCGCGCCCAGCAGCAGGGCGACAGGATTTAATAAAGGTAATTTGAGTTTGGGTCTGATTAAACTTGTAATTAACGCGGTGGCACTAAATAAGGCGACACTAATAACCGGTATGGACAATTCGGTTCCCGGGCTGCCGGTAAAAGGAAGCAGACAAAAAAACGATACGGCGACGTTTAAAAACAGGAAGAGCATCAGCGAAAGCCGATATTTGCTGTGTTTCAATTCATCGTAAGATTGTAATTTCATTATTAATACTCGAATCGGCCTTGAAATATCAAAGCGCATTCCGGCAAAAACAAAGATTTCTGCCGGATAATGAGCAAATTTTCTATATTATAGAAGCTATTATCGACCGCAACCTAGCATTTTCCAACTGGTCTGTCATCTTCATTTTCATTCATGCAGGCGAAGAAAAAACAGACTGCAAGATGAGATTGGTTATCTTATGATAATGCGAATTCTTATCATTTGAGGCCGGCGCGATGTTAATGGCACTGCCTGCTGCCTGCGGGGAGTCAGCTGGATAATGGGGGGAAAAACTGGATAGCGCCTGGGGCGTAGTGTTGCCCTGCGCGCGGCGATGCCGTGCATTGCACTGTGGGAGCCAAGCTTTAGCCAGGGGCGGCTGGTGATGATTGTGGCACTGCTGCTGACGGTGGCAATGCTGTTTCACCGGCGCTTTCGAAACTATCTGCTGTTGCCGTCATGCCTGGCGCTTACGGGCGGAATCGCGGCCGTTTCAGTGAACTTTCATGCGCTGTGAACTAGAGGAACAGGCAGAGCAAGCAAGAAAGCAAGGGAATAACATGAGGAACACCAGCAGAGAGGGGCAACCTTGGTGCGATGCGAAGAGAGGGACTTGAACCCTCACGTCCGTTAAGACACTAACACCTGAAGCTAGCGCGTCTACCAATTCCGCCACCTTCGCGTACCATCAATACATGACAGTATTGTAACCACGGAGGCGAATTTTAGAGATTTTCGCTGCGGCGTCAACAGATATTTCGCGACGGCGAACTGACTGCTGCAAAAAGCAACGTTTCCGCCGTCGCGCCGGCTTAGCGTGCGTGCGTGCCGCGGCCGTAAACGGCGCGGTAGACCTTAAAGCGGCCGTTTTGTGCCAGCACTTCATGGCTGCCGAAGGTCTCGTCCAGCACCTGCGGGTAGAGCAGGAATGCGTTGGCGACGATGCGCAGCTCGCCGCCGCTGCTGAGGTGCTTCACCGCGCCGCGGATCAGGGTCTGCGCCGCGTCCAGGCTGGTTTCGCGCCCTTTATGGAACGGCGGGTTGGAGAGGATCAGGTCGAAGCGGCCGGTGACGTCAGAGAAGACATTGCTGGGGAAAACCTCGCCCTCGAAGCTGTTGGCGGCCAGCGTCGCCTTGCTCGCCTCAATCGCGGCGGCGTGCACGTCGCACAGCGTCAGGCGCACCTCTGGCGAGTGGTTGGCCAGCACCGCAGAGAGCACGCCCGCGCCGCAGCCGATATCCAGCACCTTGCCTTTGGTGTGCGGTGCCAGGGTGGTGAGCAGCAGCGCGCTGCCGACGTCGAGATCGTCGCGGCTGAAGACGCCCGGCAGCGTGCAGATGGTCAGCGGATCGAGATCGTAGCTGCCGCGGAAGCGCTCCAGGTCGAAGGTCGGCTGGCTTTCCAGGCGGCCGTGATAGAGGCCGCAGCGGCGCGCGCTGTCGATTTTGTCCAGCGTCGTCCAGGCTTCAACCATGCCTTTGGCGCTGCGCACGCCGCTGCGGTTTTCGCCGACCACGAAGATATCGCAGCCCAGCGGCAGCAGCGACAGCAGGTTCGTCAGCTGGAACAGCGCTTCCGGCTTGTTCTTCGGCCAGAAGTAGACCAGCGTATCGCAGTCCTCTACCTCTTCCTGCGTCGCTACCAGGCCGTAGCGCGCCCGATCGCCCAGGTAGCGGTTTAGGGGTTGCCAGTGATGATACTGCTGGGTATGCACGCGCGACGAGGCGGTCTCCAGCTGAGCGGGCAGGTCATCCTGCATATCGCCAGCGAATAAGACTTGGCGGGCGGTAAATTCATCACTGTGGCGCAGTATGACTTCGCTGAGCGGGGTAAAAGCAGACATGAAAGGCTCCTGTAAGATCTGAGCGGTGATTATAGTGGTTTGTTGGCGCATGTTCGATGGGTTTGCTAGCATAGCGTCGCATTCCGGCAGCACATCGAAGGTAGAACATGACGTCCAGGCGCGACTGGCTGTTACAGCAAATGGGAATAACACAGTATCAACTGCGTCGCCCGCGCGTGCTCCAGGGCGAAATCGCGGTGCGGCTGATGCCAGACACCAGGCTGATTATCGTCGCCAACGTCCCGCCCGGCCTGCACGAGCCGCTGGTACGCGACGTGCTGCACGTGCTTGGCCTGCAGCCCGCCCAGGTGATGACGCTGACCCCCGATCAGCTGCTGATGCTGCCGGAGTCGACGCCGTGCGCGGGCTGGCTAATCGGCATCGACTGCACGCACCCCTTTACCGGCGTGGCGCTCTACTCCTCCTCGTTAAGCGAACTCTCCAGCAGCGGCGCGGCGAAACGCGCGCTTTGGCAACAGATGTGTAACCATGACAGCGATCTCTTTCCTCATCCCTGAGGACACGGCGCAGGCCTTCGCCATTGAGCGCCGTAGCCACGCCTTTCCGTGGCGCGAACAGACCTTCGCCAGCAATCAGGGCGAACGCTTTCTTAACTATCGCCTCGACGCTGACGGCGTGATGGCTGCCTTCGCCATCACCCAGGTGGTGCTAGATGAGGCGTCGTTGTTCAATATCGCCGTCGATCCCGCTTTCCAGCGGCGCGGCTATGGCCGCCAGTTATTGCAGCATCTGATCGCCGAGCTGGAGAAGCGCGAGGTGATGACGCTGTGGCTGGAGGTGCGCGCCTCTAACCATCCCGCTATCGCGCTGTACGAACAGCTCGATTTTCACCAGGTGAGCCGCCGCCCCAACTACTATCCCACCGCCAGCGGACGTGAAGACGCCATTATCATGGCGCTGACGCTGTAGGCCCTAAGGAGCTGTAATGCTAAAAGACTGGGACTGCATCCTGTTCGATGCCGACGATACCCTTTTTCATTTTGACGCCTTCGCCGGGTTGCAACGCCTGTTTGCCGGCTATGACGTGCACTTCACCGATCAGGATTACGTCGACTATCAGGCGCTCAACACGCCGCTGTGGGTCGACTACCAGAACGGCGCGATCTCAGCGTTGCAGCTGCAGACGCGCCGTTTTACCTACTGGGCGGAGAAGCTCAGCGTGGCGCCGGAGGTGCTTAACAGCGGCTTCCTCAGCGCCATGTCGGAAATCTGCGTGCCGCTGGAGGGCGTGGTCAGCCTGATGCATACGCTGCATAACCAGGTGCCGATGGGCATTATCACCAACGGCTTTACCGCGCTGCAGCAGGCGCGCCTTGAGCGCACCGGCTTTCGCGACTACTTCTCCGCGCTGGTGATCTCCGAGCAGGTGGGCGTGCCCAAGCCGGACGTCGCGATTTTCGACTACGCGCTGGAGAAGATGGGCAACCCGGATCGCAGCCGCGTGCTGATGGTGGGTGATACGCCGGAGTCCGATATTCTCGGCGGCATGAACGCCGGGCTGAAAACCTGCTGGCTCGATCATGGCACGCGCCCGCTGCCCGCGCATATCCATCCGAGCTGGACGGTGAGCTTGCTGGGCGAGCTGAAGGCGCTGCTGCTGGCCTGAATATCTATTCATTATATCCCCTCATTTACACTAAAAGGCCCATCCAATGGGCCTTTTGTCATGTAGTATCTATTCACAAATCTATTCACGAGTGCCCAATGTCTAAGCTGACTTCACTGTTGCTAGAAGGACTGCTATCGGCGGCTGAACTGATGGCTCGGCTTTACGTCAGCCAGGCACCCCTGTTGCGGCTGGTGGCCCGGCAAACAGATATCCTGAAATATGGTCGCGCGCGGGCGACGCGCTATGCGCTGCTGCGGCCAATCCACCAGACAGATGAATGGCCACTGTGGCGCATTGACTAAGCGGGGGGGCGCGCATGCGGCGGGCACACTGCGAGACCAGTATGGCCGCAGGGGATCTACGTGGTGCAGGGCACAGCGGGAGAGTGGCAGTTTTATGCCGGGCGGCCCTGGTTTCTTAGCGATATGCGACCACAGGGATTTTTAGGTCGCGCATTAGGGACGGGAAAGCGCGACGGCACTTGGGCTGCCGGCAGATATTCGCCTGTGGAACGACGATTAAAGCCTGCTGGCGCTGGGTAAAACCTGCGTTGATATACCTGGCAACTGGCTGATCGGCCAGGTTTCTTATCAACGCTGGCTTACCGCCCGTGAACCGGAAGTGCCCACCACGAAAAAGGCCAGCGTTATCCGCAACTGGCGGAGCGAGCGCTGGGAGGTGAAGAGTCTGGCTCTTCGGCTGGCGGCGAACAGCCGAAGTTGCTCTGCTACACCGAAGATAACGGCCATTGTCTGGTGAAATTCAGCGGTCAGCGCGAGAACAAAAGCAGTCAGCGCTGGCGCGATTTGCTGCGCGCTGAACACCTTGACCTTGCGCTTAATCTGCTGGCGCAAAATAACCTGCCGACGGCGCTCAGTCAGCTGATTGAGATAAATTCGCAGCTGTTCCTTGAAGTCGAGCTCTTCGACCGCATTAAACAATGAGGACGGCGCCGCATGGTTTCGCTGGAGGCGGTCGGCGCCGATTTTCTCGGTAGCCTGGCACACTGGCCCGCCGCGTTGCGCCAGCTGGCGCAGACAAAAAAGATAAGCGAGCAGGATGCGCACCAGGGCACGCTACAGTGGGATTTTGGCTGCCTTATCGCCAACAGCGACATGCATGCGGGCAACCTCTCTTTCTTTATGGACGGCGACAGGCTGATGCTGACGCCCGCCTACGATATGTTGCCGATGGCGCTAGCGCCCAACAGTCTGGGCCAGATGCGCGATAACGTGACGTTTCGGGTAGATACGACGTTGACGTGCGCGGTCTGGCAGCTCGCCAGCGTGATGGCGAAGACTTACTGGCAAGCGGTTATCAATGAGGAGACGTTCAGCGAAGCGTTTCGCACTATTGTGTGCTAGGCTTTGCAGCAGGTGTAGGCGCTCGACGCGACTATCGCGCAGATGGCTTAAGGCGTAGGCTCCTTTTTCTCGCCCTCGTCGTCGCTATCCTCTTTCACCGGCGTGCTGGCGGTCAGCAAAAAGGGCGACTGCTTGCCAGCGGGTGCGGCGATCGCGCAGCAGCGTGCGTGACAGGATAATGCCGATAGCGAGCGCCAGCAGCATCATCAGGCGCAGGATATTGGTGGTGTTGTCCACCTGGCGCGATTCGGTGACCAGCACGTGCGTATCGAGCGTGACGCGCAGAAAGCCGAGCGGGCCGTCGCTGTTGCCGAGCGGCTGCACTAGCTGGTGGTTGAAGTAGCTGCCGTCGCGCTTGCCGTCGACGCGCTAGGCGATCGCACACGTTGATATTCTTGCCGCTGTGCGCCACCAGGCTGCCGTCGTCAGCGTTTTCGCCAGCTCTTCAACCTGTTCTGAGCGCGTCATCTGATGGCTGAGGCTGAACCAGGAGGCGCCCTGAGCGAGATCACCGTGCAATGGAGGCGAGATATCAGTGCGCTTTTAGCCGTCAATTACCCGTATCACGTCACAACAGAAACCAGGAGACTATGTTGCCAGAAGCGGCGCAGACAAGGTAGCCTCTTGCGTGGTTTTGTTGTCCCCTACAGGAGCCCTGATGCCAAACCATCTTTCCTGGTGCGATTTGCCCGCCGACCTCTCCGAATGGCCGGGTTTGCCCCTTTCCCTTAGCGGCGATGAAGTGATGCCGCTGGACTACCGTGCCGGTCGGACCGGCTGGCTGCTCTACGGCCGCGGGCTGGATAAGCAGCAGCTTACCGATTACCAGCATCAGCTGGGGGCGGCGATGGTGATCGTCAGCGCCTGGCGTATCGATGAGTATCAGGTTGTGCGCCTGGCCGGTTCGCTGACGGCGCGCGCCTCCAGGCTGGCGCATGAGTACGGCCTCGACGTCGCGCCGCTGGGCAAGATCCCGCAACTGAAAACGCCGGGCCTGCTAGTGATGGACATGGATTCTACCGCGATTGAGATCGAGTGCATCGATGAGATCGCCAAACTGGCGGGCAGCGGCGAGCTGGTTGCGGAAGTGACCGAGCGTGCGATGCACGGCGAGCTGGACTTTACTGCCAGCCTGCGCCAGCGCGTGGCGACGCTGAAAGGCGCCGACGCCAATATTCTGAAGCAGGTACGCGACGTGCTGCCGCTGATGCCGGGACTCACCGAGCTGGTGCAGAAGCTGCAGGCGCTGGGCTGGCAGGTGGCGATCGCCTCCGGCGGCTTCACCTATTTCGCGGAATACCTGCGCGATAAGCTGCATCTAGTGCATATCGTCGCCAATCAGCTGGAAATGCGCGACGGCAAGCTGACCGGCGAAGTGCTGGGCGAGATTGTCGACGCGCAATACAAGGCCGATACTCTGAAGAAACTGGCACAGCGATTCGACATCGCGCCGGAGCAAACCGTCGCTATCGGCGACGGCGCCAACGACCTGCCGATGATAAAGGCCGCGGCGCTGGGTATCGCCTATCATGCTAAACCCAAAGTGAACAAGCAGGCGGCCATTACCATCCGTCACGCCGATCTGATGGGGGTGTTTTGCATCCTTAGCGGCAGCTTGATTCACGAAGAGCGTTAGAGGTACTGATTTGGCCAAAGCGGCAAAATGCGCCTTCGTTTGCAACGAATGCGGCGCAGACTATCCGCGCTGGCAGGGGCAATGCAGCGCCTGCCACGCCTGGAACACCATCACCGAAGTGCGCATCGCGGCCTCGCCGGCGGCGGCGCGCAACGAGCGGCTGAGCGGCTACGCCGGCAGCGCGGGCGTCAGCCGGGTGCAGAAGTTGTCGCAAATCAGCCTAGAGGCGCTGCCGCGCTTCTCTACCGGCTTTAAAGAGTTCGACCGCGTGCTGGGTGGCGGCGTGGTGCCGGGCAGCGCCATCCTGATTGGCGGCAACCCTGGCGCGGGCAAGTCAACGCTGCTGTTGCAGGTGATGTGCCGTCTGGCGCAGGAGATGAAAACTCTCTACGTCACCGGCGAAGAGTCGCTACAGCAGGTGGCGATGCGCGCGCACCGCCTCGGCCTGCCGAGCGAAAACCTCAATATGCTGTCGGAAACCAGCATCGAGCAGATCTGCCAGATCGCTGAGCAGGAAGAGCCAAAGCTGATAGTGATCGACTCCATCCAGGTGATGCACATGGCTGATATCCAGTCGTCGCCGGGCAGCGTGGCGCAGGTGCGCGAAACCGCCGCCTACCTGACGCGCTTTGCCAAAACGCGCGGCGTGGCGATCGTGATGGTCGGCCACGTTACCAAAGATGGCTCGCTGGCCGGCCCGAAGGTGCTGGAGCACTGCATCGATTGTTCGGTGCTGCTGGACGGCGACGCCGACTCGCGCTTCCGCACGCTGCGCAGCCATAAAAACCGTTTCGGCGCCGTCAACGAGCTGGGCGTTTTCGCCATGACCGAACAGGGCATGCGCGAGGTCAGCAACCCCTCGGCGATCTTCCTGTCGCGCGGCGACGAGATCACCGCCGGCAGCTCGGTGATGGTGGTCTGGGAAGGCACGCGCCCGCTGCTGGTGGAGATCCAGGCACTGGTGGATCAATCGATGATGGTCAACCCGCGCCGCGTTGCGGTCGGGCTGGAGCAGAACCGGTTGGCGATCCTGCTGGCGGTGCTGCACCGCCACGGCGGCCTGCAGATGGCAGGCCTGGATGTATTCGTCAACGTGGTCGGCGGCGTGAAGGTCACCGAGACCAGCGCCGATCTGGCGCTGCTGCTGGCGATGGTATCGAGCCTGCACGACCGTCCGCTGCCGCAGGATCTGGTGATCTTCGGCGAGGTGGGGCTGGCGGGCGAGATCCGTCCGGTGCCGAGCGGCCAGGAGCGCATCTCCGAAGCGGCCAAGCACGGCTTTAAGCGCGCCATCGTGCCGGCCGGCAATGCGCCGAAAAAAGCGATCGACGGCATGAAGGTTTACAGCGCGAAAAAACTGGCGGACGCGCTGGCAATACTGGATGAGCTTTAACGACTGAGCGGGTACACTCCACGCAACGCTAATCGATGCAGGAGGCAGCATGACGTCGTTCGACTATCTGAAAACCGCCATTCGCCAGCAGGGGCACACCCTGCAGCAGGTGGCCGACGCCAGCGGGATGACCAAGGGCTATCTGAGCCAGCTGCTCAACGCTAAAATCAAAAGCCCGAGCGCGCAAAAGCTGGAGGCGCTGCATCGGTTCCTGGGGCTGGAGTTCCCGCGCCGCGATAAAACCGTCGGCGTGGTGTTCGGCAAGTTTTACCCGCTGCATACCGGCCACATCTACCTGATCCAGCGCGCCTGCAGCCAGGTGGACGAGCTGCATATCATCATGGGGCACGACGAGCCGCGCGATCGCGAGCTGTTCGAGAACAGCGCTATGTCGCAGCAGCCGACCGTCAGCGATCGGCTGCGCTGGCTGCTGCAGACCTTTAAGTACCAGAAAAACATCCGCATTCACTCCTTCAACGAAGAGGGCATCGAGCCCTATCCGCACGGCTGGGACGTCTGGAGCGAAGGGGTAAAAGCCTTTCTCAGCGAGCAGGGAATCGCGCCCGACTGTATCTACACCAGCGAAACCGCGGACGCGGAGATGTATCAGCAGCACCTCGGCGTGCAGACCGTGCTGGTGGATCCGACGCGATCCTTTATGAACATCAGCGGCGCGCAGATCCGCCAGGATCCGTTCCGCTACTGGGAATATATTCCTACCGAGGTGAAGCCCTTCTTCGTGCGCACCGTGGCGGTGCTCGGCGGCGAGTCGAGCGGCAAGTCGACGCTGGTCAACAAGCTGGCCAACATCTTCAACACCACCAGCGCCTGGGAGTATGGCCGCGACTACGTCTTCTCCCACCTCGGCGGCGACGAGATGGCGCTACAGTACTCCGACTACGACAAGATCGCCCTCGGCCAGGCGCAGTACATCGACTTTGCGGTGAAGTACGCCAATAAGGTCGCCTTTATCGACACCGACTTCATCACTACCCAGGCGTTCTGCCTGAAATATGAGGGGCGCGAGCATCCTTTCGTGCAGGCGCTGATCGACGAATACCGCTTCGATCTGGTGATCCTGCTGGAGAACAACGTGCCCTGGGTGGCGGACGGCCTGCGCAGCCTCGGCAGCTCGGTAGATCGCCGCGAGTTTCAGTCGATGCTGGTGACCATGCTGCGCGAAAACAACGTCGAGTTCGTGCACGTGCGTGAAGATGACTACGATACGCGCTTCCTGCGCTGCATCGAGCTGGTCAAAGCGATGCTGGACGGCAAGGGCTGATGGAAAACCGGGACGCCGCCCCCGGCTGCCCAAGAGGCGGCCAGCGCGCGCAGGGTATTGAGCCCTTTTTGCCGCACCAGCAGCGCCAGCAGCAGCATACCGGCCAGCGCCAGTACGCTCGCCAGCAGAAACGCCGTATGGTAGCCGCCGCCATACTGACTCAAAAAGCCAGTAATGCCCGGCGACAAAATCCCCGCCAGATTCGCCAGCAAATGCACAAAGCCGCCCGCGGTGCCGATGCGGCCTGCCGGCACAATATCCTGCAGCAGCGACCAGCACGCCTGCGGCGTCATATAGGCGAAGACGCTGGCCAGCGTGATCAAGGCAACGGCGCTGACCACATCCTTGTTCCACGCCGTAAGCAGCACGCAGAGCGCCGCCACCGCCAGCCCGACGAAAATCATCAGCTGGCACGACAGCAGGAAGTTTTGCGTGCGGCGAAACAGCCAGTCAGACACCAGCCCGCCGCCGGGAAAGCCCACCGTCGCCCCCAGCTACGGCAGCACGCCGATAGTGCTCATGCTTTTAATATCCAGATGCTGAAAGTCGGTGAGGTAGCTCGGCAGCCACGACAGGAAAAGTACTATTATGTAGTTAAAGCAGAAAAAGGTGCTCGCCACACCCAGCACCAGCAGCGAAAAGATATAGCGCCACAGCGAATGGGGTAAGCGGCGGCCTGCGTCGCCGGGCGCTGGCTGCCGATCAGCTCGCGCTCCGCCGCGCCGCCGCGCGGATGATCCTCTGGTCTGTCGCGGAACAGACACAGCCAGCAGGCCACCCAGACAAAGCCCGCCAGCGCGATGACGATAAAGGCGATGCGCCAGCCGTAGTGCAATCCCACCAGCCCGATAATCGGCGCCGCGATGGCCGAGCCGAGCGGCTGTCCGGCGTTGGTGAAGCCGACCGAGCGCCCGGTCTCTTGTTTCGGAAACCAGTTGGCGATCGATTTGTTGGTAGTGGTGCCCATCGGCCCTTCGCCGATGTCGAACAGCATGCGCACGATCAGCAGGTGGGTAAAGCCGGTGACTAGCGCGGTGGCGCCGCAGAACAGCGACCAGATGCTCGCCGCCCAGCGGCGCGGCGGCCCAGCCGCCGAGAAAGCAGAAGGCGCAGTAGCCGATAAAAAAACATCTAAACAGGATGCCCATGCTGGCGTCGTTGATATGCAGATCGCTTTTAATCAGCGGCGCCATCACCGACAGGGCGGCGCGGTCGAGGTAGTTGAGCATGCCAGCGAAAAACAGCAGCAGCGCGATGACGAAACGGTAGCGTTTAAACATGGCGGCGTGCTCCGTTGAGGGTGATCGTCGTCAGGGAGAGGCGGTAATGGCGCAGCACATCCTCATCGGGCGCATAGCCGAGGCCGGGGCGCGAGGAGAGGGTGAAGACCACGTCGCGCGGCAGGTCGGGATAGAGCGCTGCCTCAAAGGCGATCCACGGCACCTCCATCTTGACGTCGTCAGGCAGATGCGCCACCAGGTGGGCGGTCGCCAGCATGCCAGCGCCGTGGTAGAAGCAGTGCGGCACCACCCGCACGCGGTAGGGCTGCGCCGCAGCAAACACCCGCAGCGCGGCGCTGATGCCGCCCACTTTCGCCACGCTCGGCTGCGCCACATCCACCGCGCCGTTTTCCAGCCAGTTGATAAAGCCCCAGTCGCCGTCGACGTTTTCGCCTGCCGCCAGCGGCATGCCGACGCGCTTCAGCTGCGCTAGCCTCTGATAATCGTCTGGCGGCCAGATTGGCTCTTCCAGCCAGCCGAGCTGCAGCGCGCGCGCCGCCTGGATCGCGCCAACGTGGGTTTCATGCAGCTTCAGCGTGGTAAAGCCCTGCGCCTAGCCGCGCTTCATCTGCGCCGCCACGGCCACCGGATCGTTATCGTAGCTGATCAGGCTGGCGTAGCGTTCAATGCGCTGCTGCATGGCGCCGAGCAGCTGCCAGAGCGGTTGCTGCTGGCGCTGCCCCAGCGCGTCCCACAGCGCGATATCCACCGCGGAGAGCGCGTAGCGCACCGGGCCCCAAAGGCGTGCAGCGCCTGTTCCTCCTGCTGCATCAGCTCCGCTATCGCCTGCGGCGAATCGGGCAGGGCTTTGCCGATGAAAAGCGGGGCGACAAGCGTGCAGAGCGCCTGTTCAGTGACGGGGTTAGCCAGATGGCCAAAGGCTTCGCCCCAACCGCACAGGCCATTGTCGGTACTGATTTTGATCAGCAGCGTCTCCATCCGGCGCAGCGACGGCGAGGCGGCGTTGAAGGTGGTTTCCTTCTGCTTGGGCGCGCGCCGCTGCGCGTCAAAGGGGATTGCGATACGCATTACGTTGATGGACACTATTTTCATGCCATAAACCTCGTAAGATGACCTCCGGCGTGAATTATTGTCAGAGCCTGCCGGAACGGTAAGGGAGAGCGGGTCAGATCAGCAGCGAGTATAAAAAGCACGCCCGCGCGTCACATCAGGCGACAGCCCAGGGTTAAGGGCGAAATAGCGGGAATAATTGGGCGAAAAGACAAAGAAACGCGCAGGGAGTCACAGAAAAAGAAAAGGCGGCATTGCTGCCGCCTGGGGAGATTACTTGGCGATACGCTTGTACTTGATGCGCTTCGGCTCCAGCGCGTCGGCGCCGAGGGTGCGCTTCTTGTACTCTTCGTACTCGCTGAAGTTGCCCTCGAAGAACTTCACCTTGCCCTCATCCTGGTAGTCGAGGATATGGGTGGCGATACGGTCGAGGAACCAGCGGTCGTGCGAGATCACCATGGCACAGCCCGGGAACTCCAGCAGGGCGTTTTCCAGCGCGCGTAGGGTTTCGATGTCCAGGTCGTTGGTCGGTTCGTCAAGCAGCAGCAGGTTGCCGCCAATCTGCAGCAGCTTCGCTAGGTGCAGACGACCGCGCTCACCGCCGGAGAGTTCGCCGACGCGTTTGCCCTGATCGGTGCCTTTGAAGTTAAAACGGCCAACATAGGCGCGGCTCGGCATCTCGAAGGTGCCGATGCGCATGGTGTCCAGCCCACCAGAAACCTCTTTCCACACGGTTTTGGAATTATCCATTGCGTCGCGGAACTGATCCACCGACGCCAGCTTCACGGTGTCGCCCAGCTCGATAGTGCCGGCATCCGGCTGCTCCTGGCCAGTCATCATGCGGAACAAGGTCGATTTACCCGCGCCGTTAGGACCGATAATACCAACGATAGCGCCTTTCGGCACCGAGAAGGAGAGATCGTCGATCAGCACGCGGTCTCCGTAGGATTTGGTCAGGTTTTTCACCTCGACCACTTTATCGCCCAAGCGCGGACCCGGCGGAATAAAGAGTTCGCTGGTCTCGTTACGCTTCTGATATTCGGTGCTGTTCAGCTCCTCAAAGCGGGCCAGACGCGCCTTGCCTTTAGACTGACGGCCTTTGGTGCCCTGACGCACCCACTCCAGCTCTTTCTTGATCGATTTGCGACGCGCCGCTTCGGCAGAGGCTTCCTGCGCCAGTCGCTGATCTTTCTGTTCCAGCCAGGAGGAGTAGTTGCCCTCCCACGGAATGCCCTCACCACGGTCCAGCTCCAAGATCCAGCCGGCGACGTTGTCGAGGAAGTAGCGGTCGTGGGTAATCGCCACTACGGTGCCTTCGAACTCGTGCAGGAAGCGCTCCAGCCAGGCCACGGACTCGGCGTCCAGGTGGTTGGTCGGTTCGTCCAGCAGCAGCATGTCCGGTTTTTCCAGCAGCAGGCGGCACATCGCCACGCGGCGACGCTCACCGCCGGAGAGGTTGCCGATTTTTGCGTCCCAGTCCGGCAGACGCATCGCATCGGCGGCGCGCTCCAGCTGAGTTTCCAGGTTGTGGCCGTCGTGCGCCTGGATAACCTCTTCCAGACGGCCCTGCTCGGCGGCCAGCTTGTCGAAGTCGGCGTCCGGCTCGGCGTAGAGCGCATAGACCTCATTCAGACGCTTCAGCGCGCCGACCACTTCAGAAACGGCCTCCTCGATCGATTCGCGCACCGTCTGCTCCGGGTTGAGCTGCGGCTCCTGCGGCAGGTAGCCCACTTTGATGCCTGGCTGCGGACGCGCTTCCCCTTCTATATCTTTGTCGATGCCCGCCATGATGCGCAGCAGGGTAGATTTACCCGCGCCGTTCAGGCCGAGCACGCCGATTTTCGCGCCGGGGAAAAAGCTGAGGGAGATGTTCTTCAGAATATGACGCTTCGGCGGTACCACTTTACCGACGCGATGCATGCTATAGACGAATTGAGCCACGTTATAATGAGCCTCTGATTCTAGGTGAGTGAATTAGTGTCGAAGTTTAGCCTTTTTGCCTGGCTAATCCCAGCCGCGCGTCCGGTTAATTCGGCGCGCGCGGCGGCGTAAGGGCGAAAAAAGCGGGCGACGCGTTAGGTCGGGCAGGTGCAGCGGCAGTGCGGCCAGCCAGTCCGCGCTCCGGCGCGCCGTCGCTGACCAGCAGGTCAAAATGGCGCAGCTCGCCGATGCGCGCGGGCAAAACCTTGCCAAATTTGCTGCTGTCGGCCACCAGAATGCGCTGGCGCGCGCTGCATGGCGTGATGCTTCATCGCCAGCCCGTTGAGGTTGTAGCAGGTTGCGCCCTGCTACTGGTCGATGCCCGCCGCCGAGATAAACGCCGGCGTCGGGCAGAGATCGTCAAGAATCGAGTACGCGCCGACCGGGGTAAACACGGCGTTGTCGGCGTGGAATTCGCCGCCGCTCAGGATAACGTTGCAGGCCGGCTTCTCCTTCAGCGCCAGAAAGGTGTTCATCGTGCAGCAAATGGCGGTGAAGGGCAGGGTGTCGGGTAGCGCGTCGACGATATAGGGGATGGTGGTGCCGCAGTCGAAAAACACCGTGTCGTTCTCGCCGATCAGGCTGGCGGCAGCCTGCGCCAGGCGCTGCTTTTTCGCGGCGTTCTGCCCATGCTGATCGGAGACGAAATAGTGCCCGACGTGGCTTTTCGGGTCGCTGACGATATAGCCGCCCAGCACCACTACCGCCGACGTGGCTTCATTCAGGTCGCGACGGATAGTCATCTCCGACACCCCCACAGCAGCTGTGCGGCGTCTTTCAGATGCAGCTTGTCGGTGCGTTTTAGCGCCAGGATCAGTTTCTGAATACGTTCGTCGCGCCGGGTTTCCATATGTGTCTCTGGGATAAGTGATAGCCGAAAGCGGTACTGCGCCGACCCATACTGCCGGAAATCACAGCAAAACTTGCCTTTTTTTAATGAGTTGAGCAGGCCTTCAATCTTACCCTTTATGGGATCGGCCCGCAAATGGCGCGTCGCCGCGCGCCGCTAACCCGTTGCTTTTAAACGTGTCATAAAAGTGTCATGTAAAACAAACGGCGATGTCGTAAAGCCTGCCCCTTGCCAGACGATAACCATAGGTGGCGTCGTCCGGCGCCTTATCCAACCATTAGCAGGTATCGGCTTTATGAAGCTTAATCATTTTAAAAATTGGGCAGCGACTGGGATTTCTCGCCACGCTGCTGTTGTTGGCGACCTTGCTTATAGGGCTGCATGGACTGCGCGTTAACCAACAGGCGCTGAAAAACAACGAATCGGTGATGGCGCGGGAAATGCTGATCGCCGAGAGCATCGATACGGCGCGCAGCGCCCAGGTACAGTTCAAAATTCAGGAGATCGCTGTTCTGGTCATAGGGTACCCGGCCTTTGTCGGGGCGGGTTTTGCCGGTGATCACGTTCATCAGCGTGGTCTTGCCCGCGCCGTTAAGACCGATAATGCAGTGCAGCTCGCCAACGCCGATCTGCAACGACAGATCGGTCAGCGCGCGAAAGCCGTCAAAAGAGACGTTGAGCTTCTCCAGCTGCAGCAGCGGATCGCGCTGGCCGCGGTAGCGGTCGGCAGGCTGTGGCTGGGTAAACAGGGCATAACTCATGTCGCCTCCGACACAGCAGGCCAATCACGTCACGCGGCAAAAACAGCGTGACCAGGATAAACATCAGGCCGAGAAACAGAAGCCAGAACTCCGGGAAAGCCACGGTGAAGAGGCTTTTCGCGCTGTTGACGATCGCCGCACCCAGCAGCGGGCCAACCAGCGTGCCGCGTCCGCCCAGCACCACCCAGATGGCCGCCTCGATGGAGTTGGTTGGCGACATTTCGCTGGGGTTGATGATGCCGACCTGCATCACATAGAGCGCGCCCGCTAGCCTGTACAGGATGGCGGAGAGCGTCCAGACAAACAGCTTGAAGCCGCGGGGATCTTAGCCGCAGAACATCAGGCGGTTCTCCACGTCGCGCACTGCCGTCAGCACCCGGCCGAACTTGCTGCGCGCCAGCGCCAGGCTGGCCGCCAGCAGTAGCACTGTGGCGATAAACAGGGCGATGCGCGTGCCGGTGGCGGTGATGCTGAAGCCCAGCAGGGTGGTGAAGCCGGTAAAGTCGTTGTTGCCGCCAAAGCCGGTTTCGTTGCGGAAAAAGAGCAGCATGCCCGCATAGGTCAGCGCCTGGGTCATGATAGAGAAGTAAACCCCTTTAATGCGCGAACGGAAGGCGAAGAACCCGAACAGCAGCGCCAGCAGACCGGGTACCAGCATAATCAGGCAGAGCGCCCAGCCAAAGTGCTGCGTGCCGGCCCAAAACTAGGGCAGTTCGCGCCAGGAGAGAAACGAGAGAAACGCCGGCAGGCCGCCGCCCGCCGCATCAGGTACATGCCCATGGCGTAGCCGCCCAGCGCAAAAAAGAGGCCGTGGCCGAGCGACAGCAGCCCGGCATAGTCCCACACCATATCTAGCGCCACCGCGACGATGGCGTAGCAGAGGATCTTGCCCACCAGCGTCAGCGTATAGGTCGAGAGCGCCAGCGGATGGCTGGCGGGCAGCAGTGCGAAAAAGGGCAGCGCCAACAGCAGCGTCAGGCGCGGCGCGCGACGTTAAGGGGCAGTGGCTGTGTCATCAGTCGAGGATCCTCCCTTTCATGTCATGGCAAAGAGTCCCTGCGGGCGCTTCTGAATAATAAAGAGTACGATCAGCACCAGATCAGGATTTTGCTTGGCACCGTGCCGATCTGCGGCTCCAGCACCTTGTTCAGGATACCGAGGCCAAAGGCGGCCACCACGGTGCCAGCCAGCTGGCCGACGCCGCCCAGCACCACCACTAGAAACGAGCCAATAATGTAGCCCTGGCCCAGTTCAGGAGCGACGTTTCCCAGCTGCGACAGCGCCACGCCGCCCAGCCCGGCGATGCCGGATCCCAGCCCAAAGGCGAGCATATCGACGCGCCTGGTCGGCACGCCGCAGCAGTCGGCCATCGCGCGGTTCTGGGTCACGGCACGCACGTTCATGCCCAGGCGGGTGCGGTTCAGCAGCAGCCACGTCAGCGCCAGTACGCCGATCACAAACAGGCTCACCGCGATGCGGTTCCACGGCAGCACCAGATTCGGCAGCACCTGCAGGCCGCTCGACAGCCATGACGGGTTGGCCACCTCAAGGTTCTGCGCGCCGAACAGCATGCGCACTAGCTGGATCAGCAGCAGGCTGATGCCCCAGGTCGCCAGCAGCGTCTCCAGTGGACGGCCGTAGAGATGACGGATAACGGTGCACTCCAGCAGCATGCCGATGCCGGCGGTGAGGAAAAACGCCGCCGGCAGCGCCAGCAGCGGATACTACGCCAGCCACTGCGGCGCGAACTGCTGAAACAGGTTTTGCACCAGCCAGGTGGCGTAGGCGCCGATCATCAGCATTTCACCGTGCGCCATATTGATCACGCCGAGCAGGCCATAGGTGATCGCCAGGCCGAGGGCGGCGAGCAGTAAAATCGATCCCAGCGACAGCCCGCTGAACACTTGGCCGAGCAGGTCGCCCCACTTCAGGCGCTGGGCGATTTGCTGCAGGCTATCGGCCGCCGCCGCGCGCCCGGCCGCTTCCGGCTAGCTGTCGGGCTGCGTCAGGCGCTGCAGCCTGGCCTCTGTTTCCGGCGGGCTCGAGCTCCCCCAGCTGCTGCACGGCGTTCAGCCATACCAGCGGGTCGGGATCGCTGAGCCGCAGGCTGGCAGCCGCCATCGTCAGCGCGGCGCGCACCTGCGCATCCGGCTCGGCGGCCAGGCGCCGTTCAATGAGTGGCAGCTGCTTGGCGGCGGCGTTTTACAGCTGCTGCGCGGTGCGCAGGCGCACGTCGACCTGCTGACTCACCAGCTGATGCGCGGCGAGGGCGTTGGCGATCAGCACGCGCATCCGGTTGTTGATAAAGAGTTTTTTGACGTCGCCGCTGGGCTGCTCGGCGGTGTCGAGCGGCAGCAGGCGATCCTGCTGCTGGCGAAGGGGCTGTTTGTCTGCGTCAACCACCACGCTCTCCGCGCTGAGCGCTTCCAGCAGCGGCAGGCGGCTGGCGCTGACGAAATCGGCGGCGGGGCCTGCATGAACCAGTAAGGGCAACGGCAGCAGGCTGGCGAACAAGAGGCGAATAGTCATGGGCGTAGGCCTCGCATCATATCTTCTTGTTGAGGGGACGCCCGTCCCAGTTCCGGCTGGGACAGGCGCGCGTTCCTTACTGCGTTGATTTCACCGGATGATCCGGCTTTTTATCGTTGCCGGCGATATAGGGGCTCCACGGCTGGGCGCGTACCGGCCCATCGGTCTGCCACACCATGTTAAACTGACCGTTCTCTTCTACCTCGCCGATCATCACCGGCTTGTGCAGATGGTGGTTGGTCTGATCCATCTTCAGGGTAAAGCCGTCCGGCGCCTTGACGGTTTGTCCGGCCATGGCAGCGCGCACCTTATTAACATCGGTCGTGCCCGCTTTTTCCACCGCCTGCGCCTACATATGGATGCCCACCCAGGTCGCCTCCATTGGATCGTTGATGACCACTGTGGCGGCGTTCGGCAGATTGTGCGCTTTGGCGCAGGCACGATAGTCTGCGACGAACTGTTTGTTTTCCGCGTTATCCACGAACTCGAAATAGTTCCAGGCGGCGAGCTGGCTGACCAGCGGTTTGGTGTCGATGCCGCGCAGCTCCTCTTCGCCGATCGAGAAGGCGACTACCGGAATATCGGTGGCCTTGATGCCCTGGTTGGCCAGCTCTTTATAGAAGGGAAAATTGGAGTCGCCGTTGATGGTGTACACCAACGCGGTTTTGCCGCCGGCGGCGAACTTCTTGATGTTGGCGACGATGGTCTGGTAGTCGCTGTAGCCAAACGGCGTATAAACCTCTTCGATATCCTTGTCCTGTACCCCTTTGCTGTGCAGGAAGGCGCGCAGAATCTTGTTGGTGGTGCGTGGATAGGCATAGTCGGTGCCGAGCAGGAAGAAGCGCCTCGCGCTGCCGCCATCTTCGCTCATCAGATACTCTACCGCCGGAATTGCCTGCTGGTTCGGCGCGGCGCCGGTGTAAAACACGTTGGGCGACATCTCTTCGCCCTCATACTACACCGGGTAGAAGAGCAGGCCGTTCAGCTCCTCGAAAACCGGCAGCACCGACTTGCGCGATACCGAGGTCCAGCAGCCGAACACCACCGGCTCCAGCTTTTTGCCCAGTACGCCGCCTTTGGCGTTGATCTCATCGATGGTCATCAGCGCCACATCCTTCAGTGGCGTTTCGGAAATAGCCATAGTGCCGGAGAGCGAGTGTATCATGCCGACTTTTATGGTATCGGCGGCGTGCGCCGCCCAGGTGAATCCTAGAGCGGCTACTACGCTGGCGGAAAGTGCGAAAGCTTTAAGCAACAAACGTTTTTTCATTCTCATAACCCCTGAATGCATCATTGGTAGATCAGCGTAAAGCAGGCTGTTGTCGCCGTTAACGGCGTCTGTTGTATACAAAACCGTTTCTGTTCAGCAAAGCCTGTGCCAGATAAATAGCTGAAAATGAAGTATTTAAAGGCGAAAGGTCGGGGTTTGCCCGTGCGGGATGCACAGCAAAGGCGCAGCCGTGGCCGTTTTCAGTGCGCAGCGCGTTGCGCTGCGTAAATTTTGTGAAGAACGTGGCAAGAGCCGGTTCCCTTGGTTAGCATGAAGAGTGCCTGGCGCGCAGCCGGAGAGCAACAACAGAGGAGATTTTCGTGGAGAAGTGGCGTAACTGGATAGCAGGGATCTGCTTGGCCGCAGCGGCCGGCAGCGCGTGGGCAGACTCGCTGGACGATCAGCGGCAGCGGTACCAACAGATTAAACGGGCCTGGGACAGCAATCAGATGGCGACGGTCGAGCAGCTGCTGCCGACGCTGCAGGATTATCCGCTCTACCCCTATTTGCAGTATCGCCTGCTGGCGCAGGATCTCGATCAGGAAACCCCGCTCGCGGTTAAAAACTTTATTCAAGAATACCCAACGCTGCCGCCGGCGCGCTCGCTGAAAACCCGCTTCGTTAACATGCTGGCGCACCGACAGGACTGGCAGGGGATTCTGAGCTTTAGCCCGGATGAGCCGGGGCCGGTGCAGGCGCGCTGTAACTGGCTCTACGCCAAATGGGCGACCGGCGCACAGCAGCAGGCGTTTGCCGGCGCGAAAGAGATTTGGCTGCGCGGCACCTCGCTGCCCAACGACTGCGACCGGCTCTTCTCCGTCTGGCAGGCCTCCGGGCAGATGTCGCCCATCACCGTGCTGGAGCGCATTCGCCTGGCGATGAAGGCGGGCAACGACAGCCTGGTCAGCTTCCTAGCGAAAACCCTGCCGAAGGATTACCAGACTATCGCCAACGGCGTGCAGATGCTGCAAAACGATCCGCAGACGGTGGTGAGCTTCGCTCCGTCCGTGGGGCCGACCAATTTTACCCGCCAGGCGACGATCTACGCCTTTACCCGCGTGGCGCGCGCCGATATGGAGAACGCGCGCAGCATGATCCCGCTGCTGGTGCAGGCGCAGAAGATGGAGGAGGAAGATGAGCAGGCGCTGAAGGAGATAGTGGTCTGGCGTATGATGGGCAGCGATCTCACCTCGGAGCAGGCGCGCTGGCGCGACGCCGTGGTGATGAACAGCGAGTCGACGGCGCTGATCGAGCGCCGCGTGCGCCTTGCACTGTCGCAGCACGACCGCCGCGGCCTGAATACCTGGATCGCGCGTCTGCCGGTCGAGGCGAAAGAGAAGGATGAGTGGCAGTACTGGCAGGCCGATCTGCTCTATTCACAGGGGCGCAAAGAGGAGGCTGATGAGATCCTGCATAAGCTGATGCAGGCGCGCGGCTTCTACCCGATGGTGGCGGCGCAGCGGCTGGGCGTGAAATATCCGCTGCAGATCGACGAGGCGCCGCAGCCGGACAGCGCGACGGTGCAGGGGCCGGAGCTGGCGCGGGTGCGCGAGCTGATGTTCTGGGGGCAGGATAACCTGGCGTGCAGCGAGTGGGCCAACCTGATCGCCAGCAAAAACCATACGCAGCAGCAGATGCTGGCGCGCTACGCCAACGAGCAGAACTGGTGGGATCTCAACGTGCAGGCGACCATTACTGCGAAGATGTGGGACAGCCTGAAAGAGCGCTTCCCGCTGGCGTGGGAGAGCTTCTACCAGAGTAATACCCGCGACAAAGGCATTTCGCCGAGCTACGCCATGGCGATCTCGCGCCAGGAGAGCGCCTGGAATCCGAAAGCGCGCTCGCCGGTCGGCGCCAGAGGCCTGATGCAGGTGATGCCCGTGACCGCCGCGCATACCGTAAAGATGTATAACATTCCGGGCTACAGCAACAGCGCGCAGCTGCTGGATCCGGAGACCAATATCCAGATCGGCACCCAGTATCTGGAGTATGTTTATCAGCAGTTCGGGCAGAACCGCATCTTCGCCTCGGCGGCCTATAACGCCGGGCCGGGACGCGTACGCAGTTGGCAGAACGTCAGCGCGGGCAATCTCGACGCGGTGGCCTTTATCGAAACCATTCCCTTTTCCGAGACGCGCGGCTACGTGAAGAACGTGCTGGCCTATGACGCCTACTACCGCCACTTTATGAGCGAGCCGGACAAGGTGCTATCGGACAGCGAGTGGAATCGCCGTTATTAACTGTGCTATGCTTCCGTACTCGTTAATGAGTACGGAAGCCTGTCAATGACGCAATCCTCCGCCCGATCGGCGCAACATCCCCTTTCTGAAGATAACTGGCGACGCTTTAGCGCGCTGATGGAGCAGGCTTACGCCGACGGCGTGGCGCTGCCGCTGCTGCAGTTGATGCTGACGCCGGATGAGCGCGAGGCGCTTGGCACGCGGCTGCGCATCGTCGAAGAGTTAATTAATGGCGTGATGAGCCAGCGCGAGTTGAAAAACGAGCTGGGCGTAGGCATCGCCACCATTACGCGCGGCTCCAACAGTCTGAAAGAGGCGCCGCCCGAGCTGCGCCGCTGGCTGGAGGCGCGTCTGGGACGCGCCGACATCAACGCTGATAAAGCGGATGAGTAAAGGGGCAGAGCGCGAGGATCAGCGCCTGATGGACGCTGGAACGCGTCAGCAGTCCCTGGGTAAAGGCGCCGATGGCGCCGCCTTTATGTTTGATATTCTCCACACCGGTGAGCCGCGCCATCTCATCGCCCAGCTCGCACCCGGCGCGTAAGCCTTCCAGCACCACCGGCGGCAGCGTAAAGCTCGCCGAGCGCGACTCGCCGTTCCGTATTCTCCACCACTATCCATGCGAAGGCGCAATCCTCCTCCTCGATCGCCACCTAGAAGTCGGCGTCGGGCGCGGCCTGACGCGCGTTGACCACGCGCTGGCGTGCGCCGGTTCGCGTTTCTGCGTCACTCAGCGGCTGCGCGGCCACGCCGCTATCAACCTCTACCCCGCGAATACGGCTGGATCCTTCGCCGAAAACGTCGTTGAACGCCTGAGAAATTGCGCGAATTTTTGCCGGATTGATGGTGGCTGCGACAACCTGGTTCATAATTTATTGAACCCTTTAGGCAAATTTGTCGCAGTATAACGGAAACTCAGCATGTTACAGGTCTATCTTGTTCGTCACAGTGAAACGGTATGGAATGCGGAGCGCCGCATTCAGGGACAATCCGACAGTCCGCTGACGGAGAAAGGAGAGCAGCAGGCCCATCAGGTGGGCGAGCGGGTGAAACAGCTTGGCATCACCCATGTTATCGCCAGCGATCTGGGCCGCACGCGGCGCACCGCAGAGATTATCGCCGACGCCTGCGGCTGCGCGGTGACCCTTGAGCCGCGCCTGCGCGAGCTGAATATGGGCGTGCTGGAAAAGCGGCCGCTGGACGGGTTAAGCGAGGAAGAGGAGCGCTGGCGCAGCACGCTGGTAGACGGCACGGAGAACGGTCGTATTCCGCAGGGCGAGTCGATGACGGAGATGGCGGCGCGCATGCACGAGGCGCTGAACGCCTGTTTGTCGCTGCCCGCCGGCAGCCGCCCGCTGCTGGTGAGTCACGGTATGGCGCTCGGCGTGCTGATCAGCACCATTCTCGGCCTGCCTGCCCATGCGGAGCGCCGTCTGCGCCTGCGCAACTGCTCGATTTCGCGCGTCGATCACCAGCACAGTGCCTGGCTGGCGGAAGGCTGGATCGTGGAAACGGCGGGAGATGTGTCGCATCTGGACGCGCCCGCGCTGGACGAGCTGCAGCGCTAACAAAAAGGGCCGTCGCGCTGATAGCCCTGTCGTTATGCTGCCTGCTGGCGGCGAATCGGGATTAAGTACTCGCAGCGGATCTCTTTCGGCGGCTCGGGGCGCTTTTTGCCGCCGTGCGTGTAGAAACGCTCGATATCTTGACCCTGACGGCGCGTCAGGCCGAGCGTCGGCATGCAGGTGCCGTAGAGCAGCAGAATAAATTCCTGCAGCTCATTGCGCGGTCCGCTGTAGGTGAACTGCACGTAGTCGCCTGCCTCCAGGATCACGCTCTGGCCGGAGTGCAGGTTGACCGCCTGATCGGACGGCACGGCGGTGGTATAGAGGATCTCCTGCTCGTCATCCTTCTCCTGGCTGGCGCGCACCTGGTGCAGGCCGTAGAGCACTGGCGGCACGGTGTCGGTTTCTAGCAGAAACTGCTTCCAGAAGTGAATGCGCATCTCGTCGCGGTAGCTGGAGATCTGCTCCAGTGTGCAGCTATAGGTCTGTGTTTGTCCCACCAGCACCGTTTCCGGCAGCATGACGAACGACGAGGCCGGCATGCTGTTATCGTCGAGGCGGATCGGCGGTCGGATGCCGTAAGAGTTCCACTCGGATGAGCGACGGTACCAGGCGGGCGTCTGGTTGAACTGCTTTTTAAACGCGCGCGTGAACGTCTGCTGTGAATCAAAGCGATATTGCAGGGCGATGTCCAGTATGGGACGGCTGGTCAGACGCAGCGCGACGGCCGCTTTCGACAGGCGGCGAGCGCGGATATAGGCGCCGATGGCATGGCCCGTTACGTCCTTGAACATCCTCTGTAAATGCCATTTAGAATAACCCGCTTTCAGGGCAACGTTGTCCAGTGAAAGGGGTTGATCCAGATGGCTCTCCAGCCAGACAAGCAAATCTCGAATGATACCGGCTTGGTCCATAAAACATCCTCATACTCTCTGGGTGCGACTAATGCAGTCGCCGAATAATAGCACTAATTGCACATCAGGCGTGGGCCGTTCTGTTGGGAGATTGTGCCATGTCAATGTGGGGTAAAACCGGTTCTGGTTTGGTCAACGCGGACAATTGCCAGTACATTACATGCTCGTCTATTAGGTTTGCAATGGTAATGCTATGACAATATCTCGTTTTCTCGCCGCTTCACTCGCCACGCTACTGCTGGCCTCGCCGGCGATGACCGAAGAGATCGGCTCGGTCGATACGGTCTTCAAGATGTTTGGGCCTGACCACAAGATTGTGGTAGAGGCGTTCGATGACCCGGACGTAAAAAATGTAACCTGTTATATCAGCCGGGCTAAAACCGGCGGCATTAAAGGTGGCCTGGGCCTGGCGGAGGATACCGCCGATGCGGCGATCTCCTGTCAGCAGGTGGGGCCAGTGACGCTCAGCGACGCCAGCGGAAAAGCGCAGGGCGAGGTGGTGTTCAAGAAGCGCACCTCGCTGGTGTTCAAAAAGCTTCAGGTGGTGCGCTTTTTCGATCAGAAGCGTCATGCGCTGATCTACCTGAGCTACTCCGACCGGGTGGTGGAAGGGTCGCCGAAGAACGCCCTGAGCGCGGTGCCGATTATGCCGTGGCGGGAATAAAAAAACGCCCTCAGGGGCGTTTATTACCGTGACAGCGGATGAGACGTCCCAATCGCCAAGAGGCAACAAGCTGCATCTCGGCCGGCTTGTTCTGCGCCATGATTACTTCATCCCTGATGTGCCCTTACCGGTCCAACGCGCTGCGTTGTGCAAAACTGTGTCCGGCGTTGTTGTTCTTGGGGCGGGACGCTTTGCTCTTCGATCCGACTCATCCGCTTGCCAGCCCCCTCAGCCGTCTGTCACGGCAAATAGGGCGGGGTTAATTATTCCTGCAGGTCGCCGCAGAAGCGGTAGCCTTCGCCGTGAATGGTGGCGATGATCTCTGGGGTGCCCGGCGTGGATTCAAAATGCTTGCGGATGCGGCGAATAGTGACGTCGACGGTGCGATCGTGCGGCTTCAGCTCGCGACCGGTCATCTTCTTCAGCAGATCGGCGCGGGTCTGAATTTTGCCCGGATTCTCGCAGAAGTGCAGCATGGCGCGGAACTCGCTGCGCGGCAGCTTGTACTGCTCGCCGTTAGGGCTGATCAGCGAGCGGCTGTTGATATCCAGCTCCCAGCCGTTGAACTTGTAGCTCTCAACCTGACGGCGCTCTTCGTTCGGCATAGCCAGATTCATGGTGCGCGACAGCAGATTGCGCGCACGGATGGTCAGTTCGCGCGGGTTGAACGGCTTGGTGATGTAGTCATCCGCGCCAATTTCCAGACCAAGGATTTTGTCCACTTCATTATCAAGACCGGTGAGGAACATCAGTGCCACGTTCGCTTGCTCGCGCAGCTCGCGCGCCAGCAGCAGGCCGTTTTTGCCTGGCAGATTGATATCCATGATCACCAGATTGACGTCATTGTCGGTGAGTACCTGATGCATTTCAGTACCGTCGGTTGCCTCATACACAACGTAACCTTCCGCCTCAAAAATACTTTTGAGGGTGTTACGCGTGACCAGTTCGTCTTCAACGATAAGAATGTGTGGGGTCTGCATGTTTCGCTACCTAAAAATTTGCCAACAAATCGAAAACAGGGCGTACGCGGGTATTCAGGCTCGCTAAAAAGCGCCCCTACGTGGCGCTTAACCGTTGTACGAAATTATGTTCTTGATAAAGCATCTATCGTCAACAACAGTGTCAGCTCAGCCAGTCAGGATGAGTATTGCATGCCCCAGGGGAAAATGATTTGGCGCATATCCTGACTGCATTAACAGCAACCTAACAGCACCAACAATAACCGATAAGCATAAAAACAACGCTTCGTTGACTTATATCAAATGGATATTGTAGCACGTTAACACTTGTGTGGAAAAATTCTCTTGTGATGCTAGCTTAGCTCACAAAAAATATCAATTTAGCTACATTTTTACATTATGTATGCGCAAATAGAAATGTGGTATTAAGCTGATTAACCACGCTTTTATGCGTGTAATTTCAATTAACGGGAGATTCGACGGATTTTTTAGCGATCGGGACAGTTATTAAAATTTAACAACCTTAACAACTTATTTTCCGATCCGCGGGCATTCCGGCTTTAACGGCAGCACATGCTACTAAGGCGCGATTTCTAAACACAGATGAAATAATCATGCGCTTCCCCCTCATTCTTGTTTCGCCCGCCCGCCCGGCGCGCAAAATTCCGCTACTACGCGACGCCGCAGCAGGTTGAAGCGCAGCTGCTGGAGAAGCGTCAGTGGGTCAGCAGCATGGCGCTGGTGTTCGGACTCAAAGACAGCAGGCTCACGAATGAGGAGCTGGACTAGGTCGATCTGCTACCGGCATCCCTATGGCGCAGGGTTATCCGTCGCTCAACCTCGGCCAGGCAGTCATGGTGTACTGCTACCAGCTCGCCGCGCTGAACCGCGTCGCGCCGACGGACGGCCAGCAGCTGGAGGCGCTGCACGCGCGCTGCGAAAGCCTGCTGCACGACACAGAAAAAAACTTATAGATAAATCTTCTTGAAAAAGCGGTTTTCGCAGCGGCTGATCGTACAAAGCCTGCAGTGAGCAAACGATCCTGTAAGAAATCGCGTAGTCAGCACGCAGCAGTGCGCAGCGGCGATAAATTCAGCGCCGGACAAATTCGTTGACTTAACCGGCGCTTTGCTTTACTTCTGGAAGGCAGACAGACTCAAAAAGACAGACAGAAAAAATCACGATGCGTAACTCAACCAGCCTGAACACCATCATTATTACCACCACCATTACCACAGGTAAGGGTCCGGGCTGACGCATAGAGGAAAAATAAAAAAAGCCCGCATCTAAACAGTGCGGGCTTTTTTTTTCAGCAAAAATTCAGGAGAGCTTTAACATGCGAGTGCTGAAATTCGGCGGGACCTCGGTAGCGAATGCGGAACGGTTTCTCCGCGTCGCTGACATTCTGGAAAGCAATGCGCAGCAGGGACAGGTTGTCACCGTACTCTCTGCACCCGCGAAAATTACCAACCATCTGGTGGCGATGGTTGAGAAAACCATTAGCGGCCAGGACGTCCTGCCGAATATCAGCGACGCCGAGCGCATCTTCGATGAACTGCTACAGGGGCTGGCCGCGGCGCAGCCGGGTTTCGACTACGAAGGGCTGAAAACCCGCGTCGATATCGAGTTCGCCCAGCTGAAGCAGGTGCTGCACGGCATCAGCCTGCTGGGACAGTGCCCGGACAGCGTCAACGCCGCCATTATCTGCCGCGGCGAAAAGCTCTCCGTCGCCATTATGGAAGCGCTGCTGCTGGTGCGCGGCCACAGCGTCACGGTGATCGATCCGGTGGAGAAGCTGCTGGCCGTCGGCCACTATCTCGAGTCCACCGTCGATATCGCCGAATCGACGCGCCGCATCGCCGCCAGTCCGATCCCGCCGCGAAACATGATCCTGATGGCGGGCTTTACCGCCGGCAATGAAAAGGGCGAGCTGGTGGTGCTAGGCCGCAACGGCTCCGACTACTCCGCCGCCGTGCTGGCCGCCTGCCTGCGCGCCGACTGCTGTGAAATCTGGACCGATGTCGACGGCGTCTATACCTGCGATCCGCGCCAGGTGCCCGACGCGCGCCTTCTGAAGTCGATGTCCTACCAGGAGGCGATGGAGCTCTCCTATTTCGGCGCCAAAGTGCTGCACCCGCGTACCATCGCGCCTATCGCCCAGTTCCAGATTCCCTGCCTGATTAAAAACACTGCCAACCCGCAGGCGCCCGGCACGCTGATTGGCGGCGAGGGCGAGCAGGACGAGAACCCGGTGAAGGGCATCACCAACCTCAATAATATGGCGATGTTCAACGTCTCCGGCCCGGGCATGAAGGGGATGGTGGGGATGGCGGCACGCGTCTTCGCCGCCATGTCGCGCACCGGCATTTCGGTGGTGCTGATCACCCAGTCCTCTTCGGAATACAGCATCAGCTTCTGCGTGCCGCAGAACGAGCAGGCGCGGGCGCGCCGCGTGCTGGAGGAGGAGTTCTATCTGGAGCTGAAAAACGGCCTGCTCGATCCGCTGGAGGTGATGGAGCAGCTGGCAGTGATCTCCGTGGTCGGCGACGGCATGCGCACCCTGCGCGGCATCTCCGCGAAATTCTTCTCTGCGCTGGCGCGCGCCAACATCAATATCGTCGCCATCGCTCAGGGCTCGTCGGAGCGCTCAATTTCGGTGGTGGTCAGCAACGATGACGCTACGACCGGCGTGCGCGTGGTGCATCAGATGCTGTTCGCCACCGATCAAGTGATCGAGGTCTTTGTGGTAGGCGTCGGCGGGGTTGGCGGCGCGCTGCTGGATCAGCTGCATCGCCAGCAGGCATGGCTGAAACAGAAGCATATCGATCTGCGCGTTTGCGGCATCGCCAACTCGCGTGCGCTGCTGACCAACGTGCACGGCATCGACCTGAGCAGCTGGAAAACGGCGCTGGGCGAGGCCAAAGAGCCGTTCAATTTCCAGCGCCTGAACCGGCTGGTCAAAGAGTATCATCTGCTCAACCCGGTGATCGTCGACTGCACCTCCAGCCAGGCGGTGGCCGATCAGTACGCCGATTTCCTCGCCGACGGCTTCCACGTGGTGACGCCCAATAAAAAGGCCAACACTTCGTCATGGAACTACTACCAGCAGATGCGCGCCGCCGCCGCCAAATCGCGCCGCAAATTCCTCTACGACACCAACGTTGGCGCAGGCCTGCCGGTGATTGAAAACCTGCAGAACCTGCTGAACGCGGGCGACGAGCTGATCACCTTCTCCGGCATTCTCTCCGGCTCGCTCTCCTTTATCTTCGGCAAGCTGGACGAGGGCGTCTCCCTTTCCGAGGCGACGAAGATGGCGCGCGAGATGGGCTTTACCGAGCCGGATCCGCGCGACGATCTTTCCGGCATGGACGTGGCGCGCAAGCTGCTGATCCTGGCGCGCGAGGCGGGCTATCAGCTGGAGCTGAGCGATATCGCCATTGAGCCGCTGCTGCCCGCCAGCCTGACCGACATCGCCGACGTCGAGCTTTTTATGCAGCGCCTGTCGGAGCTGGACAATGCCTTCGCCGCGCGCGTTGCCAAAGCGCACGATGAGGGTAAAGTATTACGCTTCGTCGGCGCCATCGAAGCGGGCGGCGTCTGCAAGGTGAAGATCGACGCGGTCGACGGCAACGATCCGCTCTATAAAGTGAAAAACGGCGAGAATGCCCTGGCGTTCTGCAGCCGCTATTATCAGCCGATTCCGCTGGTGCTGCGCGGATACGGCGCGGGAAATGATGTGACGGCAGCGGGCGTTTTCGCCGATCTACTGCGCACCCTGTCGTGGAAGTTGGGGGTTTGATGATGGTAAAAATTTACGCGCCGGCCTCGATTGGCAACGTTAGCGTCGGCTTTGATGTGCTGGGCGCGGCGGTGTCGCCGGTGGACGGCACGCTGCTGGGCGACTGCGTCACGGTAGAGGCGGCGCCGCGCTTTTCGCTGCACAACAGCGGGCGCTTCGTCAGCAAGCTGCCGGCCGATCCGCAGGAGAATATCGTCTATCAGTGCTGGCAGCGCTTTTGCGAAGCGATTGGCGAAACGGTGCCGGTAGCGATGACGCTGGAGAAAAACATGCCGATCGGTTCAGGCCTCGGCTCCAGCGCCTGCTCGGTGGTGGCTGGCCTGATGGCGATGAACGAGTTTTGCGGCAAGCTGCTCAGTGATACCCAGCTGCTGGCGCTGATGGGCGAACTGGAAGGACGCATCTCCGGCAGTGTGCATTATGACAACGTCGCGCCGTGCTTCCTTGGCGGCATCCAGCTGATGCTGGAGGAGAATGGCATCATCAGCCAGGCGGTGCCGGGCTTTGACGACTGGCTGTGGGTGATGGCCTATCCGGGCATCAAGGTCTCCACCGCCGAAGCGCGCGCCATCCTGCCGGCGCAGTACCGCAAAGAGGACGCCATCAAGCATGGCCGTCTGCTAGCGGGCTTTATTCACGCCTGCCACACCCGCCAGCCGCAGCTGGCCGCTAAACTGATGCAGGATGTGATTGCCGAGCCGTACCGCACCAAACTGCTGCCGGGCTTCGCTGAGGCGCGCCGCGCCGCCGCCGATATCGGCGTGCTGGCCTACGGCATCTCCGGCTCCGGCCCCACGTTTTTCGCCGTTTGCAACCAGATGGAAACGGTACAGCGGATGGCGGACTGGCTGCGCCAGCACTATCTGCAGAATGATGAAGGCTTCGTCCATATTTGCCGTATTGATATGGCTGGCGCACGTAAACTGGGATAACGCATGAAACTCTACAACCTTAAGGATCATAACGAGCAGGTGAGCTTTTCGCAGGCGGTGAAACAGGGCCTAGGCTCGCAGCAGGGGCTGTTCTTCCCGCTGGAACTGCCGGAATTCGAGCTGACCGATATCGACGCGATGCTGGAGATGGACTTCGTCAGCCGCAGCAGCAAAATTCTCTCTGCCTATATCGGCGATGAGATCGCGCCGCACCAGCTGGCCGAGCGTGTGAAAGCCGCCTTCGCCTTTCCGGCACCGGTAGCGAAAGTCAGTGAGGATATCGCCTGTCTAGAGCTGTTCCACGGCCCGACGCTGGCGTTTAAAGATTTCGGCGGCCGCTTTATGGCGCAGATGCTGTCGTACGTATCTAGCGCGGACGAGCAGATCACCATTCTGACCGCGACCTCCGGCGACACCGGCGCGGCGGTGGCCCACGCCTTCTACGGCATGGAAAACGTGCGCGTAGTGATCCTCTATCCGCAGGGCAAAATCAGCCCGCTGCAGGAGAAGCTGTTCTGCACGCTGGGCGGCAATATTGAAACCATCGCCATCGACGGCGACTTCGACGCCTGTCAGGCGCTGGTGAAGCAGGCGTTCGACGACGAGGAGCTGAAAAAGGCGATTGGCCTCAACTCCGCAAACTCTATTAACATCAGCCGCCTGCTGGCGCAGATCTGCTACTACTTCGAAGCGGTGGCGCAGCTGCCGCAGGAGCAGCGCAATCAGCTGGTGGTGTCGGTGCCGAGCGGCAACTTCGGCGATCTCACCGCCGGCCTGCTGGCGAAGTCGCTGGGGCTGCCGATCAAGCGCTTTATCGCCGCCACCAACGCCAACGACACCGTGCCGCGCTTTCTGCAGGGCGGCAGCTGGACGCCGAACGCCGCGGTGGCCACGCTCTCCAACGCCATGGACGTCAGCCAGCCGAACAACTGGCCGCGCGTGGAAGAGTTGTTCCGCCGAAAAACCTGGCGCCTGACCGATCTCGCCTACGGCGCGGTGAGCGATGAAACGACCGAGGCGACGATACGCGAGCTGGCGGAGATCGGCTATATCTCCGAGCCGCACGCGGCCATCGCCTACCGTCTGCTGCGCGATCAGCTGCAGGACGGGGAGTTTGGCCTGTTCCTCGGCACGGCGCATCCGGCGAAGTTCAAAGAGAGCGTTGAGGTGATTCTCGGCCAGGCGCTGCCGTTGCCACAGGAGCTGGCGGACCGCGCCGGCCTGCCGCTGCTGTCGCACGATATGCCGGCTGATTTCGCCGCGCTGCGCGCCTTTTTAATTAAGGCCTGACTGGCGACTTTAAACAGAGCGGCCCGTTGGTTGGCCGCCCTTTTTTTATTTCTGCTCGTCGCGCGTAAATACCTGCTCGTTCTCGCGGCTCGCCGCTTCGTCAAAGAAATAGCCGTCTGTGTCGAACCCTTTCAGCGCCTCGGGATCGGTCAGACGCTGCTGAATGATATAGCGGCTCATCAGCCCGCGCGCCTTTTTCGCATAGAAGCTGATCACCTTGAAGCTGCCGTTTTTCTCGTCGAGAAACACCGGCCTCACCAGCCGTCCTTTCAGCTGCTTCGGCTTCACCGCGCGGAAATATTCTTCCGACGCCAGGTTAATCAGCACGTCGTCGCCCTGCGCCTGCAGCGCGGCGTTCAGATGCGCCGTCAACAGGTCGCCCCAGAAGCTGTAGAGATCGTTGCCTGCCGGGTTGGCCAGCTTTGTGCCCATCTCCAGGCGGTAGGGCTGCATCAGGTCGAGCGGGCGCAGCACGCCGTAAAGGCCGGAGAGAATGCGAAGATGCTTGCTGCGCAAAGTCGAAATCCGCCTCGCTAAAGCTTTCCGCCTGCAGGCCGGTATAGACGTCGCCTTTAAACGCGAGGATCGCCTGACGGGCGTTTTCCGGCGTGAAAGCGGGCTACCAGCTGTTAAAGCGTTCGGCATTGAGATGCGCCAGCTTGTCGCTGATGTGCATCAGCGAGGCAATTTGCGCCGGTGAGAGATCGCGCGCCACCTCGATCAGCTGTTGCGATTTATCGGACAGCGCAGGCTGGGTAAAACGCTGGGTCGCCAGCGGGCTGCTGTAATCTAGCGTTTTGGCGGGTGATATCACCATTAACATCATTGCTTCCTCGGTTGTCCCTTGTTTCTGCGGGAAAAATAGTCATTAACAGGCCGCCGAGACTTCGCCGTCGATCAGGGCAAACTCGAGAAGATAATCGCCGACCTGCTGTAATCTGCGACCGTGGCAGCCCGTCCGCCACGGTTTTCTCCTGGCCTCACTTCTATTATCCTTCTCTCTGTCTCTTTCATGTCTCGCCGCTCAGCGGTTAACCCGGGTAGAAATCGCATGGATACTTTACGCATTGGCCTGATCTCCGTTTCCGATCGCGCCGCCAACGGCATTTATCAGGATCAGGGTATTCCTGCGCTGGAGGCCTGGGCTCAACAGCGCGCTGGCTACGCCCTTTATCACGGAAACCCGGCTGGTGCCGGACGAGCAGCCGCAAATCGAACAGGCAATTTGCAAGCTGGTGGATGAGCGCTTCTGCCATCTGGTGCTGACCACCGGCGGCACCGGCCCGGCCCGGCGCGACGCCTGACGCTACGCTGGCGGTTGCCGACCGCGAAATGCCGGGCTTCGGCGAGCAGATGCCAGCAGATCAGCCTGAAGTTCGTGCCGACCGCCATTCTGTCGCGCCAGGTTGGCGTCATCCGCAAGCAGTCGCTGGTGCTTAATCTGCCAGGGCAGCCGAAATCGATTAAAGAGACGCTGGAAGGGCTGAAGGATGCCGATGGCAAGGTCAGCGTGCCAGGCATTTTTGCCGCCGTACCTTATTGTTTACAGCTGCTGGAAGGATCGTATGTGGAAACCCATCCGCAGGTGATAGCAGCTTTTCGCCCCAAAAGCGCCATTAAAAGAGATAAATAACTGAAAACAGCGCATTTCAGGCATAGCCTCTGGTAGCGCTGGTGTGGTGAAAGATTGACGGTATAGTAATCCTCTGTTTACAACCTCTACTTTTGCTTCGGAAAGAGCTGTCTGTATGGATTCGCCTGTTTCTCACCGCCTGACGGGTCAGGACTATGAAATGCTGTCGCTGGCCGCGCTCGGCGGCGCGCTGGAGTTCTACGACTTTATTATTTTCGTCTTCTTCGCCGCCGTAATCGGCGAACTCTTCTTCCTGCCCGATATTACGGACTGGCTGCGCCAGTTGAAGACCTTCGCCATTTTCGCCGCCGGTTACCTGGCGCGGCCGCTGGGCAGGCTGGTGATGGCGCACTTCGGCGACAAGGTAGGGCGCAAGACGATGTTCAGCCTCAGCATTCTGCTGATGGCGCTGCCGACGCTGTATGACGTGGCCGGCATCGCGGCGCCGCTGCTGATGCTGCTGCTGCGCCTGTTGCAGGGCGCGGCCATCGGCGGCTAAGTGCCGGGCGTGTGGGTCTTTGTGGCGGAGCACGTGCCGGAAGGGCGCGTCGGCTTCGCCTGCGGCACCCTGACCGCCGGGCTGACGGCCGGCATTCTGCTCGGATCGCTGGTGGCGACCGCCATCACCAGCAGCATGACGCCGCAGACCGTGGCCAGCATCGGCTAGCGCATTCCCTTCTTCGTCGGCAGCCTGTTCGGCCTGCTGGCGATGTATCTGCGCCGCTGGCTGCACGAAACGCCGGTGTTTCAGGAAATGCAGCAGCGCAAGACGCTGCCGCTGAAAACCGTGCTGACGCAACAAAAAGGCGGCGTCGAGCTCTCGATGCTGCTCACCTGGCTGCTCTCCGCCTGCATTGTGGTAGTGATCCTGATGGCACCGGCGCTGATGCAGAAACAGCACGGTATCAGCGCCGCGCTGAGCCTGCAGGCCAACTGCCTGGCGACGGTGATGCTGCTGGCGGGCTGCGTCATCACCGGCTGGCTGGTGGACTGGATGGGCGCGGCGAAAACGCTGATGGGCAGTTCACTGCTGCTGGCACTTTTTCTCCAGCCTGACGCCGACAGCCTGTTCGTTAACTACGGGCTGGCGGGCCTCAGCGTCGGCGTTGTCGGCGTGGTGCCTTTTCTGATGGTGCGCGCTTTTCCTGCGGCGGTGTGCTTTACCTGCATCCATCATCTCCTTTTCCTACAACGTCGCCTACGTCATCTTTGGCGGCCTGACGCCCGTTTTCGTCACGCTAATCATGTGCCTGACGCCGCTGGCGCCCGCCTGGCACGTGCTGACGCTGGCGGCGCTCGGGCTGGTGGTTGGGCTTTGGCTGCACTACAGTGGGCGGCAGCGCGTGCTGGCAGGCACTCGCCTGTAGCCGGCATGGGATGACGCGCTGGCAGCACCCGCTCGCCATCCTGTTCGCCTCTCTGCTTTTCAAGGCGCCCAGGGCGGCCTTTTTACTACCGTGTCCGTCAGGCTTGCGCCCGCCCGACCCGAAAAAAATCGCTGGTGTTGAAAAAAAATTTCTTTTTAACCCTTGATGCGCTTTGAAGCGGCCCCATTTAGTTGTCATCGAGCGTTGTGAGCCCGGGAAAAAAAGCGAGTAATTGCGGTTGAAAGCCAACAAAGCGCCCGCATTAAGGGTTCACAAGCCAAATTGAAAAAGAATTTAAGTGGGAGACGTTTAGATGGGTAAGATTATTGGTATTGACCTGGGTACAACCAACTCTTGTGTTGCGATCATGGACGGCACTAAAGCGCGCGTGCTCGAGAATGCCGAGGGCGATCGCACCACGCCTTCAATTATTGCGTATACGCAGGATGGTGAAACTCTGGTCGGTCAACCGGCTAAACGTCAGGCGGTGACCAACCCGCAGAATACGCTGTTCGCTATCAAGCGTCTGATCGGCCGTCGTTTCCAGGATGAAGAAGTACAGCGTGATATCAAAATCATGCCGTACAAAATTACCTCTTCCGACAACGGCGATGCCTGGCTGGAAGTAAAAGGTCAGAAAATGGCGCCGCCGCAGATCTCTGCGGAAGTGCTGAAGAAAATGAAAAAGACCGTTGAAGACTATCTCGGCGAGCCGGTGACCGAAGCCGTTATCACCGTGCCGGCCTACTTCAACGATGCGCAGCGTCAGGCGACCAAAGACGCCGGCCGTATCGCTGGTCTGGAAGTGAAACGTATCATTAACGAACCGACCGCAGCCGCGCTGGCTTACGGTCTGGACAAAGGCCAGGGCAACCGCACCATCGCGGTATACGACCTGGGCGGCGGTACCTTCGATATCTCAATTATCGAAATCGACGAAGTCGACGGCGAAAAAACCTTTGAAGTGCTGGCCACCAGCGGTGATACCCACTTGGGCGGCGAAGACTTCGACAGCCGTCTGATCAACTACCTGGTTGCAGAGTTCAAGAAAGATCAGGGCATCGATCTGCACAACGATCCGCTGGCGATGCAGCGTCTGAAAGAAGCGGCAGAGAAAGCGAAAATCGAACTCTCTTCTGCGCAGCAGACCGACGTTAACCTGCCGTACATCACGGCGGACGCGACCGGTCCAAAACACCTGAACATCAAAGTGACCCGCGCGAAGCTCGAGTCGCTGGTAGAAGATCTGGTCAGCCGCTCAATCGAGCCGCTGAAAGTCGCGCTGCAGGATGCGGGCCTCTCTGTGTCCGACATCAACGACGTCATCCTGGTTGGTGGCCAGACGCGTATGCCGATGGTACAGGCGAAAGTGGCGGAGTTCTTCGGCAAAGAGCCGCGTAAGGACGTTAACCCGGACGAAGCGGTTGCCGTGGGCGCAGCAGTGCAGGGCGGCGTGCTGGCGGGTGACGTGAAAGACGTGCTGCTGCTGGACGTTACCCCGCTGTCGCTGGGTATCGAAACCATGGGCGGCGTGATGACTTCGCTGATCAGCAAGAACACAACCATTCCGACCAAGCACACCCAAGTGTTCTCGACCGCTGAAGATAACCAGTCTGCCGTAACCATTCACGTGCTGCAAGGCGAGCGTAAGCGTTCCAGCGATAACAAATCCCTCGGCCAGTTCAACCTGGACGGTATCCAGCCGGCGCCGCGTGGCATGCCGCAGATCGAAGTGACCTTCGATATCGATGCGGACGGCATCCTGCACGTCTCGGCGAAAGACAAAAACAGCGGTAAAGAGCAGAAGATCACCATCAAAGCTTCTTCCGGCCTGAACGAAGACGAAATCGAAAAAATGGTTCGCGACGCAGAAGCGAATGCTGAATCGGATCGTAAGTTCGAAGAGCTGGTGCAGACACGCAACCAGGGCGACCAGATTGCGCACAGCACCCGTAAGCAGCTGGATGAAGCGGGCGACAAGCTCTCCGCCGATGATAAGGCGCCGATCGAGTCCGCACTGAGCGAGCTGGAAAGCGCGCTGAAAGGCGAAGACAAAGAGGCGATCGACGCGAAAATGCAGGCGCTGATGCAGGTTTCCAGCAAGCTGATGGAAGCGGCGCAGCAGCAGCAGCAGCAGGCACAGGCGGGCGGCGCGAATGCAGCCGACTCTTCGGCGAAGAGAGATGACAACGTGGTCGACGCTGAATTCGAAGAAGTGAAAGACAACAAAAAATAATTGCCCCTGACCGGGCGCGACGGTTGGCCTGACAGCCGTTGAAACCAGCACGGGCGTAGGAGATCTCTCCACGCCCGTGCGAGTATGTTAAGGGCTAAAAATGGAAAAGAGCGACTATTACGAGATTTTAGGCGTCTCCAAATCCGCGGACGAGCGCGAAATTAAAAAGGCGTACAAACGCCTGGCGATGAAATATCACCCCGATCGCAATCCGGGTGACAAAGAGGCGGAAGCCAAGTTCAAAGAGGTCAAGGAAGCCTACGAAATCCTGACCGACGCGCAGAAGCGCGCGGCGTACGATCAGTACGGCCATGCGGCGTTTGAACAGGGCGGAATGGGCGGCGGTGGATTCGGCGGCGGCGGCTTTGGCGGCGGCGCAGACTTCAGCGATATCTTTGGCGACGTCTTCGGCGATATCTTTGGCGGCGGTCGTCGTCAGCGCGCAGCGCGCGGCGCCGATTTACGCTACAACATGGAGCTGACGCTGGAAGAAGCGGTGCGCGGCGTGACCAAAGAGATCCGCATCCTGACACTGCAGGAGTGCGACGTCTGCCACGGTAGCGGCGCGAAAGCGGGCACCCAGCCGCAGACCTGTCCGACCTGTCACGGCGCGGGCCAGGTGCAGATGCGGCAGGGCTTCTTTACCGTGCAGCAGGCCTGTCCGACCTGTCACGGCCGCGGCTCGGTGATTAAAGATCCGTGCAACGCCTGTCACGGCCACGGCCGCGTCGAGAAGTCGAAAACCCTGTCGGTGAAAATTCCCGCAGGCGTGGATACCGGCGACCGTATCCGTCTTAGCGGCGAAGGTGAAGCGGGCGAGCAGGGCGCGCCAGTGGGCGACCTCTACGTCCAGGTATCGGTGAAGAAACACCCGATCTTTGAGCGCGAAGAGAACAACCTCTACTGCGAAGTGCCGATCAACTTTGCTATGGCGGCGCTGGGCGGCGAGATTGAAGTGCCGACGCTGGATGGCCGTGTGAAGCTGAAAGTGCCGTCTGAAACCCAGACCGGTAAGCTGTTCCGCATGCGCGGCAAAGGAGTGAAATCGGTGCGCGGCGGCGCGGTCGGCGATCTGCTGTGCCGTGTGGTGGTGGAAACGCCGGTCAACCTCAACGAGAAGCAGAAAAAACTGCTGCGCGACCTGGAGGAGAGCTTCGGCGGTCCGACGGGGGAAAACAACAGCCCGCGCTCCAAAAGCTTTTTCGACGGCGTGAAGAAGTTTTTTGACGACCTGACCCGCTAACGGGCATCACTGAACACCAGGCCAGCGCACTGTCGCTGGCTTTTTTTTGCCCATGGGAGCGATTCGGTGCCGCGGCTAAATCAACTGCGTTTACAAAATGTTATCATTACGTCTGGTTTGCGTTTCATTTCTGGCAAGGATAACTCGTGAATATCGGGCTAAAAAAATTACTCCAAAATGACGCCACCAGCGGCGTCGTACTTATTCTTGCGGCCGCGCTGGCCATGTTTCTGGCGAATCACGCCAGCACGCAGCAGGATTATCAGGTGCTGCTGGCGGTGCCGGTCGAATTCCGCTTCGGCTCCCTCGACATCAGCAAAAACCTGCTGCTGTGGATTAACGACGCGCTGATGGCACTCTTCTTCCTGATGGTCGGCCTCGAGGTAAAGCGCGAAATGGTGATGGGCGCGCTGGCGAAGCGCGAACAGGCCGTATTCCCGCTGATCGCCGCGCTGGGTGGCATGCTGATGCCTGGCCTGCTGTTCCTTGTGTTTAACCGTGCGAACGCCGCCATGCGCAGCAGCTGGGCGATTCCCACCGCCCCCGATATCGCCTTCGCGCTCGGCAGCCGCCTGCGCTGAAGATCTTTCTGATGGCGCTTGCGATCATCGACGATCTCGGTGCCATTGTGATTATCGCGCTGTTCCACACCAGCGAGCTGTCGCTGACGCCGCTGGGCGTTGCCGGTGCGCAATGCCGGGCTCTATCTGCTGGTGGGCATGGTGCTGTGGACCGCCGTGCTGAAGTCAGGCGTGCGCGACGCTGGCGGGTGTGCAGGCTAGCGATATCTTTTCGCTGCTGCCCATGGGAATCGCGGCGGGGCGCTGCTCGGCAAACCGCTTGGCATTACGCTGTTCTGCTGGCTGGCGGTGAAGTGTCGCATCGCCACGCTGCCACAAAACACCACGCTCGCGGATATTGCCGCGGTGGGCGTGCTTTGCGGCATCGGCTTTACCATGTCGATCTTTATCACATCGCTCGCCTACGGCGACGCCAATCCGCAGCTGATTACACTGGCGAAGCTAGGCATTCTGCTGGGCTCGATTCTCTCGGCCGTCGCGGGCTATCTGATCCTGGGACGTTGCTTGGCGCGGCGCGCGGCGTGATAAACAAAGAACCGGCTAAGCGCCGGTCCTTTTTTACAAAGCGATGAACAAAGGCTTACGCCATTTTGTTGATCTGAGCAGTCAGGTTAGCTTTATGACGTGCCGCTTTGTTTTTGTGGATCAGACCTTTAGCAGCCTGACGGTCCACGATCGGTTGCATTTCGTTAAATGCGTTCTGCGCAGCAGCTTTGTCACCGGCTGCGATCGCCGCGTATACTTTCTTAACGAAAGTACGCATCATAGAACGACGGCTCGCGTTATGCTTGCGACGTTTTTCAGATGTTACGGCGCGTTTCTTAGCTGATTTGATATTAGCCAAGGTCCAACTCCCAAATGTGTTCTATATGGACAAATCAAAGGCCGAGGGCTATGCCTTTTGTACCTTCTTTTGCCAATGGATTTGTGCAAATAAGCGCCGCTTTACAAACAACGCCCGGTTACGTAATTGATAGCGTAAAATTCTACCAGCTTCCCCTCCCTGAATACAGCGTTTCGCAACAAAATTCTCTGACGCGCAGGGAGCAGGCGCGAAGCCCCGGGAAATGGCGAGCTCTGCGCAGGAAAGGTGTGGTAACGGGTTAACCTTAGCCAGTTTCAAGAGTATAATCCGCCGATTTCCACAGGTTTGAGTCAGCCATGAAGTTTATTCGCGGTATTCATAATCTCACCCAGCAGCATCGCGGCTGTGTCCTGACCATTGGCAATTTTGACGGCGTGCATCGCGGCCATCAGGCCCTGATGGCACGTCTGTGTGAGAAAGGACGCAAACGCCAGCTTCCGGTCATGGTGATGCTGTTCGAGCCGCAGCCGCTGGAGCTGTTTGCCGGCGACAAAGCGCCCGCTCGCCTGACGCGCCTGCGTGAGAAGCTGAAATACTTGGCGGAAGCTGGCGTCGATCGGGTTCTGTGCGTGCGTTTCGACCGGCGCTTTGCCGCGCTGTCGGCGCAGTGCTTCATCACCGATCTGCTGGTGGACAAGCTGGGCGTCAACTATCTGGCGGTCGGCGACGATTTCCGCTTTGGCGCTGGCCGCCAGGGCGATTTCCTGTTATTACAGAGGGCCGGTGTCGAGTATGGCTTTGACGTTGTCAGCACCGAAACCTTCTGCGACGGGGGCAAGCGCATCAGCAGCACCGCCGTGCGTCAGGCGCTGGCCGAGGACGATCTGGCGCTGGCGCATATGCTGCTGGGCCATCCCTTTAGTATCTCCGGCCGCGTCGTACACGGCGAGGCGCTGGGACGCACCATCGGTTTTCCCACCGCGAATCTTCCCTTGCGCCGCATCGTCTCACCGGTGAAAGGCGTTTATGCGGTCGAGGTGCTTGGCCTGGGCGCGCCTGTTCCGGGCGTCGCCAATATCGGCACGCGGCCGACGGTAAAAGGTTTTCGCCAGCAGCTTGAAGTTCACCTGCTTGACATCAATATCAATCTGTATGGCAAACACATTGATGTGGTGCTGAAGCACAAGATACGTAACGAGCAGCGCTTTGCCTCACTAGAGGCGTTGAAAGAACAAATTGCGAAAGATGTGGTAACCGCCCGGCACTTCTTTGGGCTTTAACCCCGCGAAATACGGAAACGAGAATCTGATGAGTGACTATAAATCTACCCTGAATTTGCCCGAAACGGGGTTCCCGATGCGTGGCGATCTCGCCAAACGCGAGCCGGGAATGCTGCAACGCTGGTATGATGACAACCTGTACGGTATCATCCGCGAAGCCAAAAAAGGGAAAAAAATTTTTATCCTGCATGACGGCCCTCCCTATGCGAACGGCAGCATTCATATTGGTCACTCAGTTAACAAGATTCTGAAAGACATTACCGTCAAGTCGAAATGCATGGCGGGCTACGATTCGCCTTACGTTCCGGGCTGGGACTGTCACGGCCTGCCGATCGAGCACAAGGTCGAGCAGATGATCGGCAAGCCGGGCGAGAAAGCGACGCCGGCCGAATTCCGCGAAGCGTGCCGCAAATACGCCGCCGAGCAGGTAGAAAGCCAGAAGGCAGACTTTATCCGTCTCGGCGTGCTGGGCGACTGGGAACGCCCCTATCTCACGATGAACTTCCAGACCGAAGCCAACGTCATCCGCGCGCTGGGCAAAATCATCGGCAACGGCCATCTGCACAAGGGCGCGAAGCCGGTGCACTGGTGCCTGGACTGCCGTTCGGCGCTGGCTGAAGCGGAAGTCGAATACTATGACAAAACCTCGCTCTCTATCGACGTTATGTTCAATGCGGTCGACGTCGATGCGGTGCGCGCGAAATTTGGCGACGCGCCGGTCAACGGCCCGATCTCGCTGGTGATCTGGACCACCACGCAGTGGACCATGCCCGCTAACCGCGCCATCTCGCTGCATCCGGAGTTCGACTATCAGCTGCTGCAGATCGACGGCCGCGCGATGATCCTCGCCAAAGATCTGGTCGAGAGCGTGATGAAGCGCGCCGGCGTCAGCGAGTGGACCATACTGGGCGAATGCAAAGGTGCGGCGCTGGAGCTGTTGACCTTCCAGCACCCGTTCCTGACCAACATTCAGTCGCCGGTGGTGCTGGGCGAGCACGTGACGCTCGATGCCGGTACCGGCTCCGTGCACATCGCGCCGGGCCACGGTCCGGACGACTACGTGATCGGCCAGAAGTACGGCATCGAAGTGGCCAACCCGGTCGCTCCGGACGGCACCTATCTGCCGGGCACCTATCCGACGCTGGACGGCCTGAACGTCTTTAAAGCCAACGACGTTATCGTCGAGCTGCTGAAGGAGAAGGGCGCGCTGCTGCACATGGAAAAAATGCTGCACAGCTACCCGCACTGCTGGCGCCACAAAACGCCGATCATCTTCCGCGCCACGCCGCAGTGGTTTTTCAGCATGGATCAGAAAGGGCTGCGCGCGCAGTCGCTGAAGGAGATCAAAGGCGTACAGTGGATTCCGGACTGGGGCCAGGCGCGCATCGAAGCGATGGTGGCAAACCGTCCCGACTGGTGCATCTCGCGTCAGCGCACCTGGGGCGTGCCGATTGCGCTGTTCGTGCATAAAGAGACCGAGCAGCTGCACCCGGACACGCTGGCGCTGATGGAAAAAGTGGCGCAGCGCGTCGAGCAGGACGGCATTCAAGCGTGGTGGGATCTCGATCCGCGCGACCTGATGGGCGACGACGCCGACAGCTACGTGAAAGTGCCGGACACGCTGGACGTCTGGTTCGACTCCGGCTCCACCAGCTATGCGGTGGTTGACGCGAGTCCAGAGTTCGGCGGCCACGCTGCTGATATGTATCTGGAAGGCTCCGACCAGCATCGCGGCTGGTTTATGTCCTCACTGATGATCTCGACGGCGATGAAGGGCAAAGCGCCGTACCGCCAGGTGCTGACCCACGGCTTTACCGTGGACGGTCAGGGCCGCAAAATGTCCAAGTCGATCGGCAACACCGTGTCGCCGCAGGACGTGATGAACAAGCTGGGCGCGGATATTCTGCGTCTGTGGGTCGCCTCTACCGACTATTCCGGCGAGATGGCGGTCTCCGACGAGATCCTGAAGCGTTCCGCTGACGCCTATCGCCGAATCCGCAACACCGCGCGCTTCCTGCTGGCGAACCTGAACGGCTTTAATCCTGAAACCGATATGGTCAAGCCGGAAGAGATGGTGGTGCTGGACCGCTGGGCGGTGGGCCGCGCGCAGGCCGTGCAGGCGGATATCGTCGCCTCCTACGAAAACTACGACTTCCATGAAGTTATCCAGCGCCTGATGCAGTTCTGCTCGGTGGAGATGGGCTCCTTCTACCTGGATATCATCAAGGATCGTCAGTACACCGCGAAGCGCGACAGCCTGGCGCGCCGCAGCTGCCAGACCGCGCTGTGGCATATCGTCGAGGCGCTGGTGCGCTGGATGGCGCCGATCATGTCCTTTACCGCCGACGAAATCTGGGGCTATCTGCCGGGCAAACGCGCGCAGTACGTCTTCACCGAAGAGTGGTATGAGGGGCTGTTCGGCCTGTCGCAGGACGAAGCGCTGAACGACGCCTACTGGGCGGAGCTGCTGAAGGTGCGCGGCGAAGTCAACAAGGCGATCGAGCAGGCGCGCAGCGACAAGCGCATCGGCAGCGCGCTGGAAGCGACCGTGACCCTGTATGCGGACGCTTCGCTTGCGGCGAAGCTGCAGGCGCTGGGTGACGAGCTGCGCTTTGTGCTGCTGACTTCGGGCGCGACGGTGGCGGATTACGCGCTGGCGAAGGGGCTGAAAATCGCGCTGCATAAGGCAGAAGGCGAGAAGTGCCCGCGCTGCTGGCACTACACCACCGACGTCGGCCAGAACGCGGAGCATCTCGCCGTGTGCGGACGTTGCTACACCAACCTGGCCGGCAACGGCGAAGAGCGTAAATTTGCCTGATGCGTAGACCTATTCTCTCAACCGGCTTGCGCTGGGTATGGCTGGTGCTGGCGGTGACCCTAGTAGATTTCGCCAGCAAGAAGTGGGTGATGAACAACATGATGCTGCATGAAACGCAGTCGCTTATGCCGTTCTTAAACCTGTTCTACGCGCACAACTACGGCGCGGCGTTCAGCTTCCTGGCGGACAAAGGCGGCTGGCAGCGCTGGTTCTTCGCCGGCATTGCCATCGCTATCGTGGTGGCGCTGCTGGTAATGATGTATCGCAATCGCGCCAGCCAGAGGCTCGTCAACATCGCCTATGCGCTGATTATCAGCGGTGCGGCAGGCAACCTGTTCGATCGCGCTTATCACGGCTTTGTTGTCGACTTTATCGACTTCTATATTGGTAACTGGCATTTCGCCACTTTTAATATCGCTGACTGCGGCATCTGTATCGGCGCCGTGTTAGTGGTGCTGGAGGTTTTTTTCAGCCCCTCCGGCAAACAGGCTAAGGGTAAGACATGACAGTCTCTGTAGAGCGCGACAGCGCGGTGCTGGTGCATTTTACGCTGAAGCTCGAAGATGGCTCCGTCGCGGAGTCCACCTCCGCCTCTGGCAAGCCGGCGCTGTTCCGGCTGGGCGACGGCAGCCTCTCCGACGCGCTGGAGCAGGCGCTGCTGGGGCTAAAGGCGGGCGACAAGCACGCCTTTACCCTGCCGCCGGAAGCAGCGTTCGGCGCGGTCAGCCCCGATCTGATCCAGTACTTCTCGCGCCGCGACTTTATCGATGCGGGCGAGCCGGAGATCGGTGCTATCATGCTGTTTACCGGCATGGGCGGCAGCGAAATGCCCGGCGTGATCCGCGATATCTCCGGCGACTCCATTACGGTGGATTTCAACCATCCGCTGGCCGGTCATCAGGTTCATTTCGACATTGACGTGCTGGAGGTTAATCCAGTACTGGAGGCAAACTATGCAAATCCTGCTGGCTAACCCGCGCGGCTTCTGCGCCGGCGTCGATCGCGCCATCAGCATCGTGGAGCGCGCGCTGGAGATGTACGGCGTGCCTATCTACGTCCGTCACGAAGTTGTGCATAATAGCTATGTGGTGAACAGCCTGCGCGAGCGCGGAGCCATCTTTATCGAAGAGATTGGCGAAGTGCCGGATGACGCCATCCTGATTTTCTCCGCGCACGGCGTGTCACAGGCGGTGCGCGCCGAGGCGAAAGCACGCAACCTGACGATTCTGTTCGACGCCACTTGCCCGCTGGTGACCAAAGTGCATATGGAAGTGGCGCGCGCCAGCCGCAAAGGCGTGGAAGTGATTCTTATCGGCCACGCCGGCCATCCGGAAGTGGAAGGCACGATGGGGCAGTACAGCAACCCCAACGGCGGCATGTATCTGGCTGAATCGCCGGAAGATGTGTTCAAACTGCAGGTCAAAGACGAGAGCAACCTCTGCTTTATGACCCAGACCACGCTGTCGGTGGACGATACCTCGGACGTTATCGATGCGCTGCGCACCCGTTTCCCGGCGATTATCGGCCCGCGCAAGGATGACATCTGCTACGCCACCACCAACCGTCAGGAAGCGGTGCGTGTGCTGGCGCGTGACGCAGAGGTAGTGCTGGTGGTCGGCTCGAAGAACTCCTCTAACTCCAACCGGCTGGCGGAGCTGGCGCAGCGCGCCGGCAAGCTGGCGAAGCTGATCGACTCTGCAGACGACATCCAGGAAGAGTGGGTGAAAGGCGTCGAGTGCATCGGCGTCACCGCGGGCGCATCCGCGCCCGATATTCTGGTGCAGCAGGTGATCCAGCGTCTGCGCGAGCTGGGCGGCGAAGCGGCGATCGAACTGATCGGGCGCGAAGAGAACATCGTGTTTGAAGTGCCTAAAGAGCTTCGCGTCGACGTGCGCAATGTGCAGTAAGCTGCTGACTGACGCTCTCGCTTTATCAAGCCGACTTGTTCGGCCTTTTTATGGGCGACGCGCGCTGTTCCGACTGCTGGAATTGCTTTTACTGATAATCCGCAGGCGCTACCCTGAAATTCTAATTATTCCGCATTTTGAGTGGAGAGACCGTTAACTGACCGTTAACCTGAGATCGCTTTGTATGCATAGTTTTGTATCAGGAATGAATAAATATGAGTAATTACCGTATCGCCATCGTAGGCGCGCCGGGCCGTATGGGCCGCTATCTGATTGACGCGACGCAGCAGGCGGAAGGGGTTGAGCTGGTCGCGGCGCTGGCGCGTCCAGGGGCGTCGCTGGTGGGCAGTGACGCCGGCGAACTCGCCGGGCTGGGTAAAATCGGCATCCTTATCACCGACGATTTACGCAGCGTCATTAACGACTTCGACGTGCTGGTGGATTTCACCCGTCCAGAGGGCACGCTGCACTATCTGGCGCTGTGCCGCGAACATAAAAAAGCGATGGTGATCGGCACCACCGGCTTTGACGAGGCGGGCAAGGCGGCCATCAAGGCAGCGGCCGAGGAGATCTCCATCGTCTTCGCCGCTAACTTCAGCGTCGGCGTCAACCTGGTGCTGAAGCTGCTGGAGAAGGCGGCGAAGGTGATGGGCGACTATGCGGACATTGAAATTATCGAGGCCCACCACCGTCATAAAGTGGATGCCCCTTCCGGCACCGCGCTGGCGATGGGCGAAGCGATTGCCGACGCGATGGCGTGGCAGCTGAGCGAGCACGCCGTCTACGCCCGCGAAGGCCATACCGGCGAGCGCAAGCCGCAAACCATCGGTTTTGCCACGGTGCGCGCCGGGGATATCGTCGGCGAGCATACCGCGATGTTTGCCGATATTGGCGAGCGCGTAGAGATTACCCACAATGCCTTGAGCCGCATGACCTTTGCAAAAGGCGCGGTTAAGTCTGCTTTGTGGCTGAAAGATAAGAAATATGGCCTTTATGATATGCGAGACGTACTGGATTTATCGATGTTGTGAGTGTTGTGAACCATCGTGGTTGTTTCAATCATTAAGTTATTGATTGGCATGGGGCGATAAGATTATCGCCCTTTATTTTGTTTACAGATAAGGGTTGGGATTTATTTTTTGACTAAAAATTGGTTAATTTAGTATTTTGTTGTTTTTTTTTGAGCGTAGAAAGACCATTTTTGACCAAATGGTCAAAAAACGATCACAGAGGGTCGGTTTTATCTTTTTTGGCGCAGGCAACCGATTGATTCGCGACTAAATTACGCTTTTTCACGGCTTAACTCTCTTTTTAACCTCCAGCACTCCGAAATAAGCAAAAAAATAGCCTCCCAGGGTAGACAAGCCTCAGGGCGATCATTAGATTGCGCGCAATTTGCAAAAAATCGACCAGTCAGGCGATTTTTACCTTGATCCAGGGCTAAAACTTGAATTAATATGCAAATATTATGACTTTTTATTCCTTGGGGGATGTTTTGATTAAGGCAGCGCTCTTGGTTCTGGAAGACGGAACCCAATTCCACGGTCGGGCCATCGGGGCAGCGGGATCGGCAGTGGGGGAGGTCGTTTTCAATACGTCAATGACCGGTTATCAAGAAATCCTCACTGATCCCTCCTATTCCCGCCAGATCGTTACCCTCACTTATCCCCATATCGGCAATGTTGGCGCCAACGCCGCCGACGCAGAATCCAACCAAATTCACGCACAAGGCCTAGTTATCCGCGACCTGCCGCTGATTGCCAGCAACTTTCGCAGCGAGGAGAGCCTTTCGGCCTACCTGCAGCGCAACAACGTAGTGGGCATCGCCGATATCGACACGCGCAAGCTGACGCGTCTGTTGCGTGAGAAAGGGGCGCTGAATGGCTGCATCATCGCGGGCGATAACCCGGATGCGGCACTGGCGCTGCAGAGAGCGCAGGCGTTCCCCGGCCTGAAAGGGATGGATCTGGCGAAAGAAGTAAGCACCACCGAAACCTACAGCTGGCAGCAGGTCTCCTGGACGCTGAACGACGGTCTGCCGGAGCAGCAGAGCGCCGAAGCGCTGCCCTACCATGTGGTGGCTTACGACTACGGCGTGAAATACAACATTTTCCGCATGCTGGTGGATTGCGGCTGCCGCCTGACGGTGGTGCCGGCGCAGACGCCTGCGGACGAGGTGCTGAAACTTAATCCGGACGGCATCTTCCTCTCCAACGGTCCGGGCGACCCGGAGCCGTGCGACTACGCCATCAGCGCGATTAAAACTTTCCTCGAGACCGATATTCCGGTGTTCGGCATCTGCCTCGGCCATCAGCTGCTGGCGCTGGCGAGCGGTGCCAAAACGATAAAAATGAAGCTGGGCCATCACGGCGGCAACCACCCGGTGCAGGATCTCGATAACAACCGCGTGATGATCACCGCGCAAAACCACGGTTTCGCCGTGGACGACGCGAATCTGCCTGCGAACCTGCGCGTGACGCACGTGTCACTGTTTGACAAAACGGTGCAGGGGATTCACCGCACCGACAAGCCAGCCTTCAGCTTCCAGGGACATCCGGAAGCGAGCCCTGGCCCGCACGATGCCGCGCCGCTGTTCGACCACTTTATCGAATTAATCGACGCCTACCGTTCGCAAGCTAAGTAATCAGGAGCCTAACATGCCAAAACGTACCGACATAAAATCCATCCTGATCCTTGGCGCAGGCCCGATCGTTATCGGCCAGGCCTGTGAGTTCGACTACTCAGGCGCGCAGGCGTGTAAGGCGCTGCGCGAAGAGGGTTACCGCGTTGTTCTGCTGAACTCGAACCCGGCCACCATTATGACCGACCCGGAAATGGCCGACGCTACCTACATCGAGCCGATCCACTGGGAAGTGGTGCGCAAAATCATCGAAAAAGAGCGCCCGGACGCGATGCTGCCGACCATGGGCGGCCAGACGGCGCTGAACTGCGCGCTGGAGCTGGAGCGTCAGGGCGTGCTGGAAGAGTTCGGCGTCACTATGATTGGCGCCACGGCTGATGCGATCGATAAAGCAGAGGATCGCCGTCGTTTCGACGTGGCGATGAAAAGTATCGGTCTGGATACGGCACGTTCCGGCATCGCTCATACCATGGAAGAAGCGCTGGCGGTGGCTGAAGATGTTGGCTTCCCCTGCATCATCCGCCCCTCGTTCACCATGGGCGGCACCGGCGGCGGCATCGCCTACAACCGCGAAGAGTTTGAAGAGATTTGCGAGCGCGGCCTCGATCTCTCGCCCACCAACGAGCTGCTGATCGACGAGTCGCTGATTGGCTGGAAAGAGTATGAGATGGAGGTGGTGCGCGACAAGAACGACAACTGCATCATCGTCTGCTCAATCGAAAACTTCGACGCCATGGGCATTCACACCGGCGACTCCATCACCGTGGCGCCGGCGCAGACCCTGACCGACAAAGAGTATCAAATCATGCGTAACGCCTCGCTGGCGGTACTGCGTGAAATCGGCGTGGAAACCGGCGGCTCTAACGTGCAGTTCTCGGTGAACCCGAAAGATGGCCGCCTGATCGTGATTGAGATGAACCCGCGCGTGTCGCGCTCCTCGGCGCTCGCCTCTAAAGCCACCGGCTTCCCGATCGCCAAAGTGGCGGCCAAGCTGGCGGTCGGCTTCACCCTTGACGAGCTGATGAACGACATCACCGGCGGCCTGACCCCGGCGTCGTTCGAACCCTCTATCGACTACGTCGTTACCAAGATCCCGCGCTTCAACTTCGAGAAGTTCGCCGGCGCCAACGATCGTCTGACCACGCAGATGAAATCGGTGGGCGAAGTGATGGCGATTGGCCGCACCTTCCAGGAGTCGATGCAGAAAGCGCTGCGCGGGCTGGAAGTCGGCGCCACCGGCCTCGATCCGAAAGTGCATCTTGACGACGCCGACGCGCTGACCCGCATCCGCCGCGAGCTGAAAGACGCCGGCGCCGAGCGTATCTGGTACATCGCTGACGCGTTCCGCGCGGGCATGTCGGTCGACAGCGTGTTCAACCTCACCAATATCGACCGCTGGTTCCTGGTACAGATCGAAGAGCTGGTGCGTCTGGAAGAGCAGGTGGCGCGCGAAGGCGTCAACGGCCTGAGCCAGCCGTTCCTGCGTATCCTGAAGCGCAAAGGCTTCGCCGATGCGCGTCTGGCGACGCTGGCGGGCGTCGCGGGAGACGAGATCTGCAAGCTGCGTCAGCAGTACGACCTGCATCCGGTCTACAAGCGCGTCGACACCTGTGCCGCGGAGTTCGCCACCGATACCGCCTATATGTACTCCACCTATGAGGAGGAGTGCGAATCGAACCAGAAGCAGGATCGCGACAAGATCATGGTGCTGGGCGGCGGTCCCAACCGTATCGGCCAGGGTATCGAGTTCGACTACTGCTGCGTACATGCCGCGCTGGCGCTGCGCGAAGACGGTTACGAAACCATTATGGTGAACTGCAACCCGGAGACCGTCTCCACCGATTACGATACCTCCGACCGTCTCTACTTCGAGCCGGTAACGCTGGAAGACGTGCTGGAGATCGTGCGCATCGAGCAGCCGAAGGGCGTGATTGTGCAGTATGGCGGTCAGACACCGCTGAAACTGGCGCGCGCGCTGGAGGCGGCCGGCGTGCCGGTTATCGGCACCAGCCCGGACGCTATCGACCGCGCGGAAGACCGCGAGCGCTTCCAGCAGGCGGTGGATCGCCTGAACCTGAAGCAGCCCGCCAATGCCACCGTGACCACGCTGGAGCAGGCGGTAGAGAAGGCGGTCGCCATCGGCTATCCGCTGGTGGTGCGTCCTTCCTACGTGCTGGGTGGCCGCGCGATGGAGATCGTCTATGACGAAATCGACCTGAAGCGTTACTTCCAGACCGCGGTTTCCGTCTCCAATGACGCGCCGGTGCTGCTGGACCGCTTCCTCGATGACGCGGTGGAAGTGGACGTTGACGCGATTTGCGACGGCGAGCGCGTGCTGATCGGCGGCATCATGGAGCATATCGAGCAGGCAGGCGTGCACTCAGGCGACTCCGCCTGTTCGCTGCCGGCCTACACGCTGAGCGAAGCAATTCAGAACGTGATGCGTCAGCAGGTTGAGAAGCTGGCCTTCGAGCTTAACGTGCGCGGCCTGATGAACGTGCAGTTCGCGGTGAAGGATAACGAGGTTTACCTGATTGAGGTCAACCCGCGTGCCGCGCGTACCGTGCCGTTCGTCTCTAAAGCCACCGGGGTGCCGCTGGCGAAAGTGGCGGCGCGCGTGATGGCGGGCAAAACGCTGGCCGAGCAGGGCGTCACCGAAGAGGTGATTCCGCCCTATTACTCGGTGAAAGAGGTGGTGCTGCCGTTCAACAAATTCCAGGGCGTGGATCCGATTCTCGGCCCGGAAATGCGCTCTACCGGTGAGGTGATGGGCGTTGGCCGCACCTTTGCTGAGGCGTTCTCCAAGGCGATGCTGGGCGCGCAGAGCAACATGAAGAAAAGCGGACGCGTGCTGCTCTCGGTGCGCGAAGGCGACAAGAAGCGCATTGTGGATCTGGCGGCCAAGCTGCTGAAGTTCGGCTTTGAGCTGGACGCCACCCACGGCACCGCCGTGGTGCTGGGCGAAGCGGGCATTAATCCGCGTCTGGTGAACAAGGTGCATGAAGGTCGTCCGCACATTCAGGATCGCCTGAAGAATGGCGAATACACCTACATAGTCAACACCACCGCCGGTCGTCAGGCGATTGAGGATTCGCGCGTTATCCGCCGCAGCGCGCTGCAGTACAAGGTGCACTACGATACCACGCTGAACGGCGGCTTCGCCACGGCGATGTCGCTGAACGCCGACCCGACGGAAAAAGTGATTTCCGTGCAGGAAGTGCATGCGCTGATTAAAGGCTAATTGCCGCACGCGATAAAACGGCCATCTGGGGCCGTTTTTTTATTTTTATAAATCGATTATTAAATAATAAATAACTAAAAACGATTAAACTTTTGCGGATTTCTATTTTGGCTTAGCGCAGCATGCTGCCAGCGCCATTTCTTTTAAAAAACGCACAAAATTATAAAGCGAAAGCGTATCGGCACAACGTAATATTCCGCCGCTTAAAATTTCGAGCCCAATCAGGAATATTTATAAAAATGAAAATGCGTGTTTTTACACTGAGCGCTATTGCTGTGTTAATGGCAGCTGCACCTTTCGCCAGCCAGGCAAAGATAATGCTGCTCAAGCAAGACCCGCAGGCGGGCGATCCGCTGAGCCGTCTGAATTTCACCGTTGGCGGCAGCATTCGTCCGCAGTTCGAGCATCAGACCGGCATTAACGATAAATCCTACAAGCGTAACGGCTTTGACGGCGGCACCCGTTTCCGCTTCGCCGCTGACTGTTATCTGTTCGACGATATCAGCTGGGCCAGCTATTACGAAGTGGGCGTCAATATTCCTGCGGTATTCGACTGGGATAATCACTATAAAGAGGGCGCCAACGACACCTCGCGTCGCCAGCTTTATACCGGCCTGAAAAGTAAAACTTGGGGCGAGATCTATTTTGGCCAGCAGAACAGCGTCTTTTATGACGTCGTGGATGCGAAGACCGATATCTGGGATTACGACATGAAGGGCCAGGCGCCGGGCAACGGCATCAACGGCGACTATGACGGCTCCTACCGCTCGCGCAAGCAGCTGAAGTATAAAAATAGCTTCGGCGCGGTCGACCTGTACGCCTCTTACCTGTTCAGCGACAACGAATATCTACCGGGCAACGGCCTGCGCTACAAGCGCAAAGGCGGCGGCTCGCTGGGCGTGGTACCATATCACCGACGATCTGACCTGGGGCACCGCGTGGAACTATACCCGCGCTACCATGCGTAATCCGGGCAACGACGAAAGCGGCGACTACAACCAGAACATCTACGGCACCGCGTTAAGCTGGAAGCCGGGCAACTGGACCCTCTCCGCCGCCGGCGGCTGGTACCAGAATTTCCTGCTGACCAAGCGCAGCAACGTCAACGACTACTTCGCCGACGACGTGTGGGGCCTGGAATACTTCGCGGGCTACAAGATCTCGGTGAGAAACAGTACGGCCTGAAAGCGGTGCAGCCCTACGTCATGGGCGCCCGTCTGGAGTATGTTACCGGCCGTAACTACCAGCGCATCGACAACGGCCTAGGCATAACGCTGTTCCTCGACTATGGCTTCCGCGTCGACTATGAACACGTCTTTACCTCCAGCACCGACAACCTGGGCGACATCAATCTGGTGTGTCTGCGCTACGACTTCTGATTCTCGCAGCGATCAAAAACGGCTCCTTCGGGAGCCGTTTTTTTTCAGGCGGGCAGGGCGGGGGCATCGAACGGATCGGGGCCAAACCGGTTCGGGCCAGCCGTGCCGCGCAGGCAGAAGTAGATCAGCAGCAGTTTGCCCACCAGCGGGATCAGCATCATCAGCAGCCACCAGCCGGAGCGGTCCAAATCGTGCAGGCGACGCACGCCGACGCCAAGAGAGGGCAGCAGCACCGCGACGGAGTAAAGAAAAGAGAGCAAGCCCTGCTTGCGGAAAATACGCAGCTCGCGAGCAGCTCGTCTATCGCGCTGCACGCCAGCGAGATTAGCGTGCTGAACAGCAGAAAAAGCCAGAAGTTTTTGCGACGGCAGCGGCCGCTAAACACCGCGTACTGCTTTAAAACGGACAGATAGTGATTCACTCAACGATCCTTACAGGTTGAAAGGGCGTCAGCCTCCATTCTTTCCCTTGTGCCGGGTAACCGATTTTATCTGGCGGCTTTTGCGGTACCGCACGCAAAAAAGACGGTGTAAAACTCTGTACAAGAACTGACGGTAGCAAAAAAGCTTTACGTAATAACACTCGTCTCGCTATCGACGAAAGTTTCGCCTTTACGTATGATGACGCCAATTTTTATTGGTGAGTCTTTTAACATGATTAGTCTGATCGCGGCATTGGCAGCAGATCGCGTCATTGGTATGGAAGGTGCCATGCCGTGGAACCTGCCTGCAGATTTGGCGTGGTTTAAACGTAACACCCTTAACAAGCCGGTCATTATGGGTCGACTGACCTTTGAATCGATCGGCCGACCGCTGCCGGGACGGCTCAATATTGTGGTCAGCCGCCAGCCTGGCACGGCAGAGGGCGTGACCTGGGTCTCCTCGCTGGATGAGGCGATTCAGGCGGCCGGCGACGTGCCGGAAATTATGGTGATTGGCGGCGGGCGCATCTACGAACAGATGCTTAACCGCGCCGACCGTCTCTATCTCACCCATATCGACGCGGAAGTCGAAGGGGATATCCAGTTCCCGGACTACGAGCCGGATGAGTGGCAATCAACCTTTAGCGAATTCCACGATGTGGACGAGCAGAACTCCCACAGCTACTGCTTCGAAATCCTCGATCGCCGCTAAGGGCGCGCAAAACAAACGCCTTGTCCATCGACAAGGCGTTTGTTTATAGACGCGATAACGGCGATCTGACGATAAGGCGATCTTTCGGCCAGCCCGGCCGAAATGCGCTCAGGCGGAGTGCTGCGGCGGGACGATGTCGGTGGCCGATTGCTGGCGATTCGAGGCCTGCGTATAGTAACGCTGGCTCTCCCAGTGCAGCAGCGTCAGCGTGCCGCCCCAGCAGCAGCCGGTGTCCAGCCCGATCACGCCGGGCGGCGTGCCTTTGCCCTCCAGCGAAGCCCAGTGGCCGAACACCTGGGTGTAGTCGGCGGGCAGCTTGCCGGGAATGGCGAACCAGGGCTTCAGTGGCGGCGGTGCGGCATCCGGCGCCTTTTTGCAAATCATATCGAGCTGGCCGTTAGGAAAGCAGAAGCGCATGCGCGTCAGGGCGTTGGCGCTGAAGCGCAGGCGCGCCAGGCCGCTCAGCTCGGGCGTCCAGTTGTTCGGCATGTCGCCATACATGGCGTCGAGATACAGCGGATAGCTGTCGCTGGAGAGCACCGCCTCTAGCTCACGCGCGCAGGCGCGGGCCGTTTCCAGATCCCACTGCGGCGTAACCCCGGCGTGCGCCATCACCAGCTTCTTCTCTTCGTCTACCTGCAGCAGCGGCTGACGACGCAGCCAGTTGATCAGTTCGTCAGCATCCTCCGCTTCCAGCAGCGGCGTCAGGCGATCTTTCGGTTTATTGCGGCTGATGCCAGCAAACACTGCCAGCAGGTGGAGATCGTGATTGCCCAGCACCATACGTATGCAGTCACCGAGCGACTTCAGGTAGCGCAGTACCTCAAACGAGCCCGGCCCGCGCGCCACCAGGTCGCCGGTCAGCCACAGCGTATCTTGCTGCGGCGAAAAGTCGACCTGCTTCAGCAGCGCGCGCAGTTCATCATAACAGCCGTGAATATCGCCAATCAGATAGGTGCTCATAGAAAATCATCCACAATAAAAAGCCTCGCCCGGCAGAGCCGGGCGAGAAATCACGTCATTAATGAACATGGGTTTCCAGCGCGAGGCGGAAGACAGGTATATCGACATGGAAGGTTTCGCCCTCCTCATCCTGCATCACGTAGTGTCCCTGCATGGTACCCATCGGCGTTTCGATTACCGCGCCGCTGGTGTACTGGAACTCGCTGCCTGGCGCGATCACCGGCTTCTCGCCTACTACGCCTTCGCCCTGAACTTCGGTTTCCCGGCCGTTGCCGTTGGTGATCAGCCAGTAGCGGCCGGTCAGCTGCACCGCGTTACGGCCCAGATTGCGGATGGTAATAGTATAGGCAAAAACGTAGCGCTCTTCCTCTGGCGAGGACTGAGAGGCAATGTAGACACTTTGTACCTGAATAGCGATCCGGGTCGATTCACTCATGCGTTACTCCAGCGGTTTACTCTGGTGCGTCGCCAGCCAGTTGGCTAACTGGCAGTATTGCGCCACCGTCACGTTTTCTGCGCGCAATCCGGCGTAGATGCCCAGCGCGTCCAGCACGCCGGCGGCAAACAGGTGGCCAAGACTATTGCGCAGCGTTTTGCGGCGCTGTCCAAAAGCTTCGGTCGTAATGCGGCTCAGGATGCGCACATTGCTGACCGGGCAGGGCGGTTCAGTGAAAGGTACCAGGCGTACCACCGCCGAATCCACCTTAGGCGGTGGCGTAAAGGATTGCGGCGGCACTTCCAGCACGGGAATAACCTGGCAATAGTACTGCGCCATCACGCTGAGGCGGCCATAGGCTTTGCTGCTTGGCCCGGCGACCAGACGGTTAACCACCTCTTTCTGCAGCATGAAGTGCATATCTTTAATCGAACCAGTATAGCCGAAAAGGTGAAACATCAGCGGCGTCGAAATATTGTACGGCAGGTTGCCGAAAACACGCAGTGGCTGACCTTTCTCCTGCGCCAGCGCGGCGAAATCAAAGGTCATCGCATCCCGCTGGTAAATTGTCAGCTTGGGACCGAGGAAGGGATGCGTCTGCAGACGCGCCGCCAGATCGCGGTCCAGCTCGACCGCCGTCAGGGCGTCGAGACGCTCGCCGACCGGTTCAGTCAGCGCGCCGAGGCCCGGCCCAATCTCCACCAGCGCTTCGCTGCGCTGCGGATGGATGGCGGAGACAATGCTGTCGATAATGTACTGATCGTTCAGGAAGTTCTGCCCGAAACGTTTACGGGCGTAGTGCCCCTGATGGATGCGATTATTCATTACTGCTCTTGATCATGGTGATAGCGAGGTTAAGCGCTGTGATAAAGCTGCCCGGCTCTGCCAGCCCGCGGCCCGCCAGTTCCAGTGCGGTACCGTGGTCAACGGAGGTACGGATAAAAGGCAGGCCAAGGGTGATATTCACCGCGCGGCCAAACCCCTGAAATTTTAGCACCGGCAGCCCCTGATCGTGATACATCGCCAGCACCGCATCGGCGTGCTGCAGATATTTCGGCTGAAACAGGGTGTCGGCAGGAAGCGGACCGGTCAGCTGGATGCCCTGCTGACGCAGCGTCTCCAGTGCCGGGATAATGGTATAGATCTCTTCGCGCCCCATGTGGCCGCCTTCGCCCGCGTGCGGGTTTAACCCACAGACCAGAATATGCGGCTGCGGGATCTCGAATTTTTCCTGCAGATCGTGGTGCAGGATGGTAATTACTTCGCGCAGGCTGGCATAGGTTATCGCCGCGGAAACATCCTTCAGCGGCAGGTGCGTGGTCGCCAGCGCCACGCGCAGCTCTTCGGTCGCCAGCATCATCACCACACGGTGTCCGCCGGCGCGATCGGCGAAAAACTCGGTATGGCCTGTAAAGGGGATGCCGGCATCGTTAATGACGCCTTTATACACCGGACCGGTAATCAAGGCGGCGAATTCGCCGTTCAGGCAGCCGTCGCAGGCGCGTGCCAGCGTCGCCAGCACGTAGGGGCTGTTGGCCGCCTGAAGTTCGCCCGGCGTCACCGGCTGTGCGGTTTCAACCGGCAGAATCGTCAGCGTGCCCGCCTGCTGCGGCTGGGGCACCGCGTGGGGCTGATAGTCGCGCAGCGTCAGCGGCAAGCCGAGCAGCGCGGCGCGTTCGCGCAGCAGCTGCGGCGAGGCGCACACCACCAGCTCAACCGGCCAGCTCTGCTGCGCCAGCTGAAGGGTAAGGTCGGGTCCAATCCCGGCGGGTTCGCCGGGCGTGATAACGACGCGTAAATTACTGCGCATTGCCGTCCAGAATCTTCACGTAGGCGCTGGCGCGCTGCTCCTGCATCCAGGTCTGCGCTTCTTCGGCGAACTTGCGGTTGAACAGCAGACGGTAGGCGTGCTCTTTCTGCGCCGCGTCGGTCTTATCTACCTGACGGGTATCCAGCAGCTGAATCAGATGCCAGCCGAAGGAGGAGTAAACCGGCTGGCTGGTCTGGCCTTTCTGCAGTTTCAGCAGGGCGTCGCGGAAGGCGGGATCGAAGGCTTTTGGAGAGCGCCAGCCCAGATCGCCGCCCTGGTTGGCAGAGCCGGGATCGTCAGAGAACTGCTTCGCCGCGGCGGCAAAGGTAGTTTTTCCGCTGCGGATATCGGCAGCGATCTGTTCCAGCTTCGCGCGTGCCTGGTCGTCGGTCAGAATCGGCGACGGCTTCTGCAGGATATGGCGCGCATGCACTTCGGTGAGGGAGATGTTTTTGCTCTTGCCGCGCAGATCGTCGACTTTGAGGATATGGAAACCAACGCCAGAACGGATCGGGCCGACGATATCGCCTTTCTTCGCCGTCGACAGCGCCTGCGCGAACAGGGTCGGCAGCTCTTCAATTTTGCCCCAGCCCATGTTGCCGCCTTTCAGCGCCTGCGGATCGGCAGAGTAGGTCACGGCCAGCTTGCCGAAGTTCGCGCCGCCTTTCAGTTCGCGCACCAGCTGTTTAGCCAGCGTTTCCTGATCGTCAACCTGCTGCTGCGACGGGTTTTCCGGCAGCGGCAGCAGAATCTGGCTGACGTTCAGCTCGGTGCCCTGCATATTTTGCGCGCCGACCTGCGTTGCCAGCGTGTCCACTTCCTGCGGCAGGATGGTGATGCGGCGGCGCACTTTGTTGTTGCGCACTTCGGCAATCAGCATATCTTTGCGGATCTGCGCGCGGTAGTCGCTGTAGTTAACGCCGCCATAGGCCAGGCGGCTGCGGAGCTGATCGAGGCTCATGCGGTTCTGCGCGGCAATATTACCAATCGCCAGGTCGAGCTGCTGATCGCTGATTTGCAGGCCCGCTTTTTCGCCCATCTGTAGAATGATGTTGTCCATGATCTGACGCTCAAGGATCTGATGACGCAGCGTCTTGTCGTCGGGCAACGGCTGGCCAGCCTGCTGCGCCTGCGACTTCACGGTGCGCAGCATATTGTCTACGTCGCTCTCGAGCACGACGCCGTTATTGACGACGGCGGCAACTTTATCAACCACTTGTGGTGCTGCGAACGCGGTGCTGGCGCTCAGCGCCACACCCAGAATCAGTATTCTCCAGTTCTTCATACTTTTTCCATTGTTGTTTCCGCAGTGCGGTAATGACCAGTCAAACACCACAACATCAGAAAGCGCGCTGGTAGGGAATGACGTCCTGAAGCAGCATTTTGTCGGTGCCTAAGCCGTAATCGGAGCTCAAACCACGCAGCTCAATGTTGAATGAGATTTGGTTGTCATACTTACTGTCGTCGTTTTCCCAACCGTTGATTTTGCGTTCGTAGCCGACGCGAATCGCGTAGCAGCAGGAGCTGTACTGTACCCCAAGCAGCTGCGAAGCCGGCTTGCTGTTGCGCGTATCATAGTAATACGCGCCCACCACCGACCATGCGTCCGCAATCGGCCAGCTGGCGGTGCCGCCCACCTGTGAAATCCCGTTTTTATAGATGGGGTTTTTCACTAGGTCTGAGTTATTCAGTGCGCTCGCCACATATTCCGGGCTGCTGTAGCGGTAGCTCAGCTGCATGACGCTGTCCGCGTCGCGGCGGTATTCCAGCACGGTATTGCCCTGCGCGACGTTATTGAGGCGGGTGTCATACTGCAGCCCGCCGCGCACGCCCCAAAGATCGCTCACTTTCCAGTAGGTGTCGCCGGCCCAAATCAGGCTGCCGGTGTCATCTTCCTGCCTGATCTGGTTCACGCCGGTGTGAGAAGGGGTAAACGAGTAGATTTGACCAACGGAAACGTTAAAACGTTCAACTAAATCCTGATCATAAATACGCGTGGTGACGCCGGTCGCGACTTTATTGGCCGAGGCGATACGATCCAGGCCGCTGTAGGTACGGTCGCGGAATAGGCCGGTGTAGTCGGTTTGCAGCAACGTCGAATCGTAGGGATAGATGTCGCTCTGGTTGCGATAGGGGATATAGAGATACTGGAGGCGTGGCTCCAGCGTCTGGGTATAGCCCTCGGCCCAGTTCATATCGCGGTCGAAAACCAGACGGCCGTGCACCTTGAACTGCGGCAGGGTACGGTTGGCGGAGCTTTTCATCTGGCCGCTCTGGCTGTTGGCATTACCCGCTAGGTTGGTGTTGTAGTACTCCAGCGAATCTTGCTGGTAGTGCGTCGCCAGGAATTTGGCCTGGGTGTCCAGGCTGGCCCAGCCGTTGGAGAGCGGCAGGTCGAGCGTCGGCTCGATATGCAGACGCGTTGCTTCCGGGTAATTGTCGTTAACGTTGGTGAACTTCACCGCCTGCGCATAGATACGGCCGTCGAACGGACCCATATCGTTCTGGTAGAAGTTAAGATCCAGCTGCGGCTGCGCGCGGTAGACGTTATTGGTGGTGCCGAACACCTGGAAATCGCGGCTGGAGAGCGTAGCGTCCCAGTTTGTGTCGGCGTAGCCGATGCTGAACTTCTGCGTCGCATAGCCGTCGGTTGAGCTGTAGTACTTCGAGTCGAGATCGTTGAAGTAGTAGGCGTCGCTGACCTTGGTATAGTCAACGTTGAAGCGCCAGTACTGCTCGTAGACGCCGGCGTGCTGCCAGTAGAACAGCCAGCGATCGCTGCTCTTGTCTTCGGCGATGCCGCGCACCGCCTTGTCCTTATCGTACTGGTCGTCCGACGGCAAGTAGTCGAACTCCATCAGGCCCGCGCCAAAGTGCGTCAGGTAGCGGAATTCGTTCTCCAGCTGCAGGCTGCGCTTCGACATATAGTGCGGCGTGATGGAAGAGTCCGCCTGCGGCGCGATGTTCAAGTAGTAGGGCAGCACAAACTCGAATCCCTTGCTACTACTGTACTTCGCGTTCGGGATCAGGAAGCCGGAGCGGCGGCGATCGCCGATCGGAAGCTGCATATAGGGGCTGTAGAAGATCGGCACCGTGCCTAGCTTGAAGCGTGCGTTCCAGATCTCCGCCACCTCTTCCTGACGATCCTGGATCACCTTCGATCCCATCACGCTCCAGCTGTTGTAGCCGGGCAGGCAAGAGGTAAAGCTGCCGTTTTCCAGAATGGTGTAGCGGTTTTCGCCGCGCTGCTTCATCAGATCGGCGTCACCGCGCCCCTGACGGCCTACCATCTGGTAGTTGCCGTTCCAGACGTTAGTGTCTTTGGTGTTCAGGTTGGACCAGGCTTTCGGACCTTTGAGGATGACCTGATTGTCGTCATAGTGCACATTACCCAGCGCGTCGACGGTGCGAACCGGCGTGGTTTGCCCCTCTTGCTGGCGCTGATGCAGCTGCATCTCATCTGACCGCAGGCGGCTGTTGCCCTGCTGAACGTCAACGTTGCCAGTAAATACCGCGTCGTCCGGATAGTTGCCTTTAGCCGCGTCGGAGTGGATGGTCACCGGCAGTTCGTTGGTCTGGCCTGATACCAGCGGGCGGTTAAAACTCGGCACGCCCAGCATACACTGCGACATAAGATCGTCGGCCAGAGCAGACTGACTGGAAATCGCTGCGCCAATCATGGTGGCCAGCAGGGTAGGTAGCTGTTTTTTCATACGCGGTATCAAGAATTCCATGAAAACTGGCATCATGACGACAATCGAGTCAGAGACTAACGTACTGCCCGGCGTTGCGCCAGTGTTAATCCTTGTCTGTCCGCGTTGCCGTTAGGCGCTGAGATAAATGACAAGTATGATAATGCAATTTTCAGCCACAAGCATGGCGAATTGAGGAGTTTATGCGCTACTGGGGTAAAGTTATCGGGCTGGTGCTGAGACTGTTTTCCGGCATCGGTTTTTGGGGCATTGTGCTCGGCCTGCTGATCGGCCATCTGGTCAACAAGGTGCGCGGCGCGAAGAGACTGGCCTGGTTTGCCAACAATCAAACCCGCCAGACGCTCTTTTTCCAGACCACCTTTCAGGTGATGGGCCATCTCACCAAATCCAAAGGGCACGTCACCGAAGCCGATATTCAAATCGCTTCGTTATTAATGGATAGCATGCAGCTGCACGGTGACGCGCGCAGCGCCTGTTTTGGCCGCTTCGACCTGATTCGGATATTTCTGGAAATCCAGATCTAGGCGGCCTTCGCCGACGGCTCGCTGCACCCGAACGAGCGTCAGGTGCTTTACGTTATCGCCGAAGAGCTGGGGATTTCGCGCATTCAGTTCGACTAGTTCCTGCGCATGATGGAGAGTGGCCAGCAGTTTGGTGGCGGGCAGGGCGGTGGCTACCAGCAGGCGCAGCGCGGGCCGACGCTGGAAGACGCCTGCAGCGTGCTGGGCGTGAAAAGCAGCGACGACGCCACCAACATCAAGCGCGCCTACCACAAGCTGATGAGCGAGCATCATCCCGACAAGCTGGTGGCGAAAGGGCTGCCGCCGGAGATGATGGAGATGGCGAAGCAGAAGGCGCAGGAGATTCAGGCGGCCTACGATCTGATCCGCCGCGAGAAAGGATTTAAATAGCCGGCCTGCCGGGGCCAACCCGGCTAGAACTCCGTAGGCTGGCGAAACGTCATGCTGTTGCCGAGCGCCGGATGGGTACTGGTCAGCGATTCGGCATGCAGCAGCAGACGCGGCGCGGCGGCCTTCGCCTCGGGATGGGCGTAAAAGCCGTCGCCGAGGATAGGATGGCCTAGCGCCAGCATATGCACCGCAGCTGGCGCTAGCGGCCGGTAATAGGCTTCAGCGCCACGCGTGTGCTGTTGTCGGGCAGATGCGCCAGCACCTGATACTCCGTCTGCGCCGCCTTGCCGGTTTCAAAGCAGACCTTCTGTTTCGGCCGGTTCGGCCAGTCGCAGATCAGCGGCAGATCCACCACCCCTTTTTCCGGCTACGGATGGCCCCAGACGCGCGCCATATAGTTTTTTTGCGGTTCGCGCTCGCGAAACTAGTGCTTAAGCTCGCGCTCCGCCGCTTTGGTCAGCGCCACCACGATCACGCCGCTGGTGGCCATATCCAGGCGATGCACCGATTCCGCCTGCGGATAGTCGCGCTGAATGCTCGTCATCACGCTGTCTTTGTGCTCCTCCAGGCGGCTAGGAACGGAGAGCAGGCCGCTGGGCTTGTTCACCACCATAATATGCGCATCCTGATAGAAGATATGCAGCCATGGCTCGCGCGGCGGGTTGTAGGGTTCCATGATTCATTCTGCTTGTTGATCAAAGAAAAGGAGCCAGATGACACCAGCGTTTATTCACTCTGCGCCAACGCAGGTGAGAGGGCCCGATCCCAAAGACGCAAAAGGCGGCATCTGCCAGCTCGGCCCGAGCAATTACGCACCTCATCTTTGCAGCGCGCCCGTTACCGGGCCAACGCGCCGCGTTGTTCAAAAACGCTCCCGGCGTTTTTTTCCCCTGACGCATGACGCTTTGCTCCCCGGTCCCTTTCACCTGCTTGCAGGCATTTTAACCGTCTGAAAGAGATTACTGGTGCGTCACGACGATCAGGCTCAGCGCGTCGAGCCGCCAGTTCGCTTGGCTTAAACTCTCCAGCACCTGCTGGCGATTGCTCTCCAGCGCCTCGATCTCATCTTCGCGGATGTTGGGGTTGACCGCCTTCAGCGCTTCTAGGCGCGACAGCTCGGCGCCCAGCTTCTCATCCGCCTCGGCGAGCGCCGCGGCGATCAGCGCCTGCGCTTCTGGCACCACTTTCTCCTCGGCCTGCACCAGAATGTCGTGCACATCCTGCTGCACCGCGTTAACCAGCTTGCTGCTGGTGTGGCGATTGACCGCGTTGAGCTGGCGGTTGAAGCTCTCAAACTCTACCTTGCCGGCGAGGTTGATGCCGTTGCGATCCAGCAACATGCGGATCGGCGTCGGCGGCAGGAAGCGGGTCAGCTGCAGATGTTTTGGCGCCTGCGCTTCTACCACGTAGATCATCTCTACCAGCAGCATGCCGACCGGCAGCGCCTTGTTCTTCAGCAGCGACAGCACGCAGCTACCGGTGTCGCCGGAGAGGATCAGATCCAGGCCGTTGCGGATCAGCGGGTGCTCCCAGGTGATAAACTGGGTATCTTCGCGCGACAGCGCCTGGTCGCGGTTAAAGGTGATGGTGCAGCCATCTTCCGGCAGGCTGGGGAAATCGGGTACCAGCATATGGTCGGACGGCGTCAGCACGATCAGGTTGTCGCTGCGATCTTCCTGATTGATGCCGACGATATCAAACAGGTTGAGCGCGAAGTTCACCAGCTCGGTGTCGTTGTCCTGCGCGGCGATCTCCGCCGCCAGCGCCAGCGCCGCCTCGCCGCCGTTGGAGTTCAGCTCCAGCAGGCGATCGCGGCCGTTCTCCAGCTGCGACTTTAGCGCCTCGTGCTGCTTGCTGCTTGCGGCATTCGGCGATAAATTCATCCAGCCCTTCTCTGTCCTCCGGCGCGGCGAGGAAGTCGATTAGCGGCTGATGCACGCTGTCGTAGATAGTGCGGCCGGTCGGACAGGTATGCTCGAAGGCGTCCAGTCCTTCGTGATACCAGCGCAGCAGCACCGCCTGCGCGGTTTTCTCCAGCCAGGGCACAATGATCTGAATGTCGTGCGCCTGGCCGATACGATCGAGACGGCCGATGCGCTGCTCCAGCAGATCCGGGTTGACCGGCAGGTCGAACATCACCAGGCGGCTGGCGAACTGGAAGTTGCGCCCTTCGGAGCCGATCTCTGAGCATAGCAGCACCTGAGCGCCGTTCTCTTCTGAGGCGAACCAGGCGGCGGCACGGTCGCGCTCGATAATTGACAGTCCTTCGTGGAACACCGCGGCGCGGATGCCTTCGCGCTCGCGCAGCACCTGCTCCAGCTGCAGCGCGGTGGCCGCTTTGGCGCAAATCATCAGCACCTTCTCTTTGCGGTTGCTGGTCAGGTAGCCGAGCAGCCACTCGACGCGCGGATCGAAGTTCCACCAGGTGCCGCTGTCGCCTTCGAACTCCTGATAAATCTGCTCGGGGTAAAGCAGGTCGCGCGCGCTCCTCGGCGCTCTTACGCGCGCCAATAATGCCGGAGACCTTGATTGCAGTTTGATACTGCGCGGGCAGCGGCAGGCGGATCTGGTGCAGTTCGCGCTTAGGAAAGCCCTTCACGCCGTTACGCGTGTTGCGGAACAGCACGCGGCTAGTACCGTGGCGATCTATCAGCATGGCGATCAGCTCTTTGCGCGTTTCCAGTTTGCCGTCGCGATCGCTGTTGGCGACCTGCAACAGCGGCTCGATATCCTGCTCGCCCACCAGATCGTTGATGCTGTTCATCTCATCCCGCGAGATAGCGTGATCGGCCAGCAGCGACGAGACCGCACCGGCAACCGGGCGATAGTGCTGCTGTTCTTCGACGAACTGCGCGAAGTCGTGGAAGCGATTAGGATCGAGCAGGCGTAGACGGGCGAAATGGCTCTCCATGCCCAGCTGTTCCGGCGTCGCCGTCAGCAGCAGCACACCAGGGATCTGCTCCGCCAGCTTCTCGATTACCGCATATTCGCGGCTCGGCTCGGCTCGCCTTCGCGCCAAGCCAGGTGGTGCGCTTCGTCGACCACCATCAGATCCCACTCGGCGTCCGCCAACAGCTCGAGACGCTGCTTGTTGCGGCGCACGAAGTCGAGGGAGCAGATAATGAGCTGTTCGGTCTCGAAGGCGTTGTCGCTGTCGTGCTGCGCCTCGGCGTAGCGCTCGTCGTCGAACAGGGCGAAGCGCAGGTTAAAGCGGCGCAGCATCTCCACCAGCCACTGATGCTGCAGGGTTTCTGGCACAATAATCAGCACGCGTTCGGCGCGTCCCGCCAGCAGCTGCTGCTGGATGATCATGTCCGCTTCGATGGTTTTGCCGAGGCCGACTTCGTCCGCCAGCAGCACGCGCGGCGCGTGGCGGCGGCCCACGTCTTGGGCGATATGCAGCTGGTGCGGGATCAGGTTGGTGCGCAGGCCGCTCACTGGCAGGCGATACTGGGCGCTCTGGTATTTGTACGCGCGATAGCGCAGCGTGAAGCGATCCATGCGGTCTAGCTGACCGGCGAACAGGCGATCCTGCGGTTTGCTGAACACCAGCTTGCTGTCGAGCATCACTTCCCGCAGCACCACGTCGCTTTCATCGGTATCCAGACGCGTGCCGATATAGGTCATCAGGTCATTTTCATTGCGTACTTCATCGACGCGCATTTGCCAGCCTTCGTGGCTGGTCACCGTATCGCCTGGATTAAAGATTACGCGGGTCACCGGGGAGTCGTTACGGGCGTACAGACGGTTTTCGCCTGTCGCCGGGAAGAGCAGCGTGACCATGCGCGCATCGACCGCAATCACCGTTCCCAGTCCCAGTTCACTTTCCGTATCACTAATCCAACGTTGACCTAATGTAAAAACCATATCTTTTTAGCTCGAATTTTTAATGTGTTTTTGGTGATGTTTCCCGACCACAGGCAACACCGTTTCCCCAGACAAGGTAGAGGTCTGGTCAGGTTTTAAGCGCGGTAGGATTCAGGAAGGGCGCTATGGTACTGGAAGGCAGGCCTTTCGTCACCTGTCAAAAAAGCCCCAGCTGCCCAGTAATCAGTGCAGCAAAGTCACCGTCGACGAAAGGAAGTATGCCATCAGCCACCGGCTGCAGCTGTTTGCTGACGTAGTGATCGTAGTCGAGCGGGGTGACGCGCGCCTCCAGCGGCTCCGGTCCGGCTATGGTCATCACGTAGCTAATGGATCCGCCGTTGTGGTACTGCAGCGGGCGATTCAGCTTGCGGTTCTGCTCATCCGCCAGCCGCGTGGCGCGCACGTGCGGCGGCACGTTGCGCTCATAGTCGGCCAGCAGGCGGCGCAGCCGTTTTTTATACACCAGCTGCTCGTCCAGCTCGCCCGCCAGCAGCTGCACTACTGTTGTGTCGCGCACGTAATCCTGCCAGGGCTCGCCGCGGAAAATGCGGCCGTAGAGCGCCTGCTGGAACTGCTGCGCCAGCGGCTTCCAGTTGGTACGCACTGACTCCAGCCTCTTGAAGATTAGCCGCTCCTGCGCGCCGTCGCGCACCAGCCCGGCATAGCGTTTTTTGCTGCCCTGTTCGGCGCCACGAATGATCGGCATCAGAAAGCGGCAAAAGTGGTTTTCATACTCCAGCTCCAGCGCGCTGGTAAGGCTGTACTGCTGTTGCCGATGGTCGCGCCACCAGCTGTTGACCCGCGCCGCCAGGCGGCGGCCGATCTGCGCCGCTTCCGCTTCGCCGTGCGGCGACTTCAGCCCGACAAAGGTCGAGTCGATGTCGCCGTAAATAACGTCGAAACCCTCCGCCTCAATCAGCTTGCGCGTTTGCTGCATGATGGCGTGGCCGCGCAGGGTGATTGACGAGGCGAGACGCGGATCGAAAAAGCGGCAGGCGCTGGTACTGAGCACGCCGTAGAAGGCGTTCATAATGATCTTCAGCGCCTGCGACAGCGGCTTGTTGCCCTGTTTTTTCGCCGCCTCGCGCCCTTGTCAGATCTGCTCGACGATGGCGGGCAGACAGTGGGTCTGGCGTGAAAAGCGCGCCTCGCGGAAGCCGGGCACCGAATCGGCGTCGTCCGGGTGCGCCAGGCCTTCCACCAGCCCCACTGGATCGATCAAAATAAGGTGCGAATAATCGAGGGGTAGAGGCTTTTGTAATCGAGCACCAGCATCGAGTCGTAGAGATGGGGCGCGAGTCCATCACATAGCCGCTGGGACTCGCCTCCGGCGCCACGTCGCCTAGGTTGGGCGCGACAAAGCCCGCGCGGTGCATGCGCAGAATATAGAGATGATTAAAGGCCGACACCGAGCCGCCGTGGCGATCCGCCGTCAGCCCGTTGACCGCCGCGCTCTCCAGCAGAAACGGCATGATCTCGGTTTTATGGAAGATGCGCGTCACCAGCTCGCAGTCTTTCAGGTTGTAGCGCGCCAGCGCCGGCTTATCGTTGGCGAAGTGCCAGTTAATCTCCTCCATGCGCTGCCAGGGATTGTTAATCGCCTTGCCTTCGCCCAACAGCTGCTGCGATACCGACTCCAGGATGTAAGAGGGAAAATCCCAGAAGGCAGATTTCAGCGCCTCGATGCCGTCGATCAGCAGGCGGCCGGGCGCGCTGGCGTCGCCGTTGGGCGGCCCCAGCATAAAGACCTGGCGCTGGCCGCACCCCTTAAGGCCGATGCAGTAAGGCTCGCCGTGCTGGGTGGTTTCGATATCGAGCGATACCCACTTCAGCGGCGGGCGGTAGTCAGGATGGGGCTTCAGGCGCGCGTTGACCAGCGCGTCGCCCTGCGGCTCGCCGCTGAACCACACCGGCGCGGTGATAAAGCGATCCATTAGGAAACGTTCCGGCGGCCGAATATCCGCCTCGTAAATCGGAATGCCCTGTTCGCGCAGCAGCTTCTCCAGCCTCTGCAGCTGGCGATGCTGGCGGCAGTAGAGGCCAAACACCAGACGGCGGCGAAAATCCCGCAGCGTCAGCGGCTGTAAGCGCACCTGACGCTCGTCGCGCAGCAGCGCCTCTACCTGCGGCTGATAGTGGCACGGAATAAAGGCGACCGACTCCTGCGCGGGGCAGTACCAGGCGCTGCGGGCCGCTGTCCGTGGAGAGCCAGAGAACGATTTCGATGCCCTGAGGGCTGTCGCGCCGCCTCTGGACAATCCAGCATCCCACGTCTGATAAGGAAGGTTATGGAAGCCTAGATTCAACATTTGTTTACGCAGTCGCTAGAGTAAGCGCTGATTGCCGTTGCGCTGGTGACCTTTCTTGAATCGCTGGCCTTCGTCGGCCTGCTGTTGCCGGGCACAGTGATGATGGCGAGCCTGGGCGCGCTGGTGAGCAGCGGCCAGATTGGGCTTTATCCCGCCTGGGCGGCGGGCTTCGTTGGCTGCCTACTGGGCGACTAGATCTCCTACGGCATTGGCTGGAAGTTTCAGGGGCCTCTACACCGCTGGAAATATCTGCAAAAGTACAAAGGGCTGCTGGATAAAACCGAGCACGCGCTGCATCAGCACAGCATGTTCACAATTCTGGTAGGGTGCTTCGTCGGGCCAACGCGTCCGCTGATCCCGCTGGCGGCAGGCATGCTGGAGCTGCCGGTACGCAAGTTTCTGCCGCCGAATCTGATCGGCTGCGTCTTCTGGCCGCCGCTCTATCTGCTGCCGGACATTCTGGCGGGCGTGGCCATCGACGTGCCGAGGGATGCGCAGAGCGGCGCCTTTAAGTGGCTGCTGGTGGCGCTGCTGGCTCGGCTGGCTCGGCTGGCGCTGGTGGCGCAGCGGCAAAACCCAGGACTGGGCGACGGCGTATCTGCCGCCCGAGCGGCTGCGCTGGCTGGCGCCGCTGGGACTGCTGGTGGCCGCCGGCGCCTTTGTGGCCATTCAGTTCCATCCGATGACGCCGATGTTCCGCGAGCTGTTAGGGCGCGTCTTCTTTGCCTGAGGCGTGGCGGATGCCGAGCACTTCCGCCTCGCGCGCGCTGCCTGACAGCAGCGCCTCGGTCGCGCCGTCCCAGGAGACGACGCCATCGACGATTATCTGTCTACGTGGTGCGATCTGCTGCGCATCCTCCAGGCTGTGCGACACCATCAGCAGAGTGATGGCGCGCGCCTCGCAGACGTGGCGCACCAGCTGCAACATCTCATTGCGCAGCGCCGGATCGAGCGCCGAGAAGGGCTCGTTCAGCAGCAGCAACGGGCGGTCGCGCAGAAGACAGCGCGCCAGCGCCGCGCGCTGCCGCTGGCCGCCGGAGAGCAGGCTCGGCAGCCGCGTCAGCAGATCGCTTAATCCCACCTGTTCGGCAATCTCCTCCAGCTGTCGCCGCTGCGCCTCGTTCAGCTTTAATCCCGGGTGCAGGAGCACGCAGGCAAAGGCCAGTGCCTGCGCCAGCGGCCGCTTCAGCGCACGCAGCTCAATCAGGCGCAGCCGCGGTGCCAGCCGCTGATGCCCAGCAACGCGCACAGGCTGGCGTAGCGCTCAGCGATATCACGCATCGGGTTCTCCAGCACCTTCAGCGCATAGGGAACGGCCAGCAGCGCATTGGCTAAGATCACCAGCCCGTCGGGCGCGTCGGCCAGCCCTGTGGTGGCGTTGAGCAGTAGAAAGAAACCAGTTGCCAGCATGATGCCGGGCATCGCCAGGAGCAGCATGCCGCTGGTCTCCATGAGCTACGCCGGCCAGACGCGCTGACGCAGGCGCAGCTCGCGGCTGCTCCAGAGCAGCATCATGGTTAGCACCATGCAGAGCAGGCCGCCGCGCAGCCCGTCGGCGATCACCGCCAGCAGCGGCGGCAGCACCAGCGTCAGACAGAAGGCGAGCTGAATCAGTGCCAGCAGTGCGGCGCGGCCGGGATCGTAGCCGTAGCTCAGCGCCTGGAAGATGGCCAGCTCGATAGTGGTGGCCTGCGGCCCGCCGCCCAGCGATAGCACGGTGGCAAAGCTGGCGAAGCAGAGCATAAAGATCAGCGCGCCGGCGGGCAGCAGCTGGCGCTGATCGCCGGGAATGCTCTCCAGCGCCTACAGCAGCAGGCGCGTCGCCAGCGGCAGGTTAAAAAACAGGTACGCTAGCAGAATGCCCTGCAGGCCGTGGGGCGAAAAGCGGTAGTCGAGGCCGAGCCACTGGCAGATCTGCGCCAGCCAGCCGACTCGGCCATAAACCGTCAGCAGGCCGAATACCGCCACCAGCACCGGCAGCACCAGCGTCATGGCGCAGAGGCGCAGCAGCAGCTGACGTCCAGGAAAACGCCGCTGGTAGAGGGCGCGCGCCAGCGGGGTCGCCGGCAGCAGCGACAGCAGGGTGGAGAGGGCAGCCTGGGTAAAGGAGAAGCGCACCACGTGACGCAGATAGCTGTCGTGCAGCCGCGCCCGCTAGTCGCCCGCCGGCGCGCTGAACCAGAGCGCGCCGAACGCCAGCAGCGCCACCGCGATCAGCGGCAGCGCGGCGCTGGCGCCCGGCACCATCCACAGTGGAATCAGCGGCTGACGGCGCGTTGCCATGTACTGATCCAGTCTGCGCGCTGCTGCGCCACCTCCTGCGGACTAAACTGCAGGGCGGTTTGAGGCACGTTCAGCGTCGCGAAACCGGCCGGCAGATCGCTTTTCACCACCAGATACATCCAGTTGCCGGTGGGAATCGTCTGCTGGAAGGCGGGCGTCAGCATAAATTGCTGCGCCAGCCTGGGCTGTTAGCTGCGCGGCGACCTCAACCTACAGATAGTGGCCTTCGGCGAACGGCGCGGCGGCATAGTTCGCTTTCTTCTCTTCGATCAGGTTAGGCGAGCGAGGTGGTATAGCTCAGCCCCAGCTCCCCTTCGCCCTTCAGGAACAGGCCGTAGGCTTCGCTCCAGTCTTTGGTGACGGTAACGGTTTTCTGCGCCGGCTTCTGCCAAGCCTCCAGCGCCTGGTCGCCATACACCTTCTGCATCCAGAGCGGCAGGCCCAGCCCCGGCGTGCTGGGGCGCGGATCTTCATAGATCACGCGCCATTTTTCCGGGCTCTCCACCAGCTATTTCAGGCTGATCGGCGGATTTTATCGTAGACGAAGGTGAAGTAGCCGTAGTCGTAAGGCACGAAGGTCTGATCCTGCCAGCCGCCCGTCAGCGTCAGGCGCTGCAGATCGACCTTGCTTTTAGCAAACAGGCCGGTCTGCTGGGCCGCCTGCAGCAGGTTGTTGTCGAGGCCAAGCACTACGTCCGCCTTGCTGCGTTTGCCCTCCATGCGCACGCGGTTCAGCAGCGACACCCCATCTTCCAGCGCCACGTAGCGCAGCTCGCAGCCGCACTGCGCCTCAAAGGCCTTTTTCACGGCGGGCCCTAGGCCCCATTCAGCGGAAAAGGAGTCGTAGGTGTCGACGGTGAGAACCGGCTTTGCCGCCAGCGCAGGCGCGGACAGCAACATCAGCAGGGGGAGAATCTGTTTAACCACTTTGCGCTCCTTGAGGAGAATTGTTATGAGTCGCAAAGGATCTGAGCGTGGCGGCCTCTCAAATCCCTACGTCGGTATTAACCTAATCAGGTTCGACGGGTTTCTCTCAGCCTTTTGCAGGCACCTTGTTGAGAACGGCTCATTCTAGACACTTCATCGTCGCGGCGAAAGTCTCACAGCGACGGCGGTGCGAACCAGGCGGATTTAAAATCGAACTAGCCGAGGGTATTGAGCCGCACGCCGCGCATGCTGCGCTCGCCTTCCAGCAGTAGCCAGTGATGGAACAGCGGATGAAGCGCGTCGGCGTCCAGCAGTCGTTTGCTCCATTCGGCGAGCGGCAGCGCCTGCCTCCGCCAGCGGGCGGCGTCCGCTTCCCAGTCGATTGGCACGCAGTGGTGCAGCAGCGGGATCTCATACAGCTGCGCGAACAGCACATACTCCAGCGGCAGGGTAAAGTTGCCAAGCCAGACGTCGCTTTCCGCCGCGCCCTGATGCCAGCTTTCGTACTCCACCTCGCGGGTGATCAGCCGGACATTGTGCTGCGCCAGCAGCGGACGCAGTGTGCTGGCGATGCCCTGATGCTTGACATGCTGTCTGTACCAGGTGAGCGTCAGGCTCTCCAGGCCCGCCGGTTTCTCCACCGGCGTCAGGTCGCGACGGTGATACCAGCGCGGCAGTAGCCCCTCGGCGGGAAACCAGTAGCGCTGATAGCCAGCTTCGGCGTGGTTGAGCAGCGCGATGGGATTCAGCAGATGGCTGAGCCAGCGGCGAATGGCGGCGTCGCGTCCTTTGGCGGAGCGCTGGTCGAACAGCAGAAAGTAGCAGCCCTCTTCGAGGCAGCTCTCTTCCGATTTTTCATCGGCCGTTTCGCCTTGCAGCCGTAGGCTGGAAAATAGACCACCTCGTCGCTGATCTCCTGCAGAACCCAGACGGAGACGTCGTCGATCAGCGCGCGAAAGCCGAAATAGTCGTTAAAGGCTTTGATTTTCATCTGGCTTTGCTGGTTGCGCACCACGCGATAGGGGCCAGTGCCTACAGGCTGGCGGGCGAAGTCGCGCATCTGCGGCCATTCACACGGCAGGATCATCTCGCTGACGCTGCCGAGCAGCCATGGCAGCCAGTCGTCAGGTGCGCTGAGATAAATATCCAGCGTCCAGGGCGCGGGCGAGTCGATGGCGCGGATATGGGAGAAGAGCGGCTGCGCACGTAGCCGCTCCAGGCTTGCCGCCACATCCTCCATCTCCAGCTCGCGGCTGTGGTGAAAGCGCACGGCGGGGCGGATAAAAAAGCGCCAGTGCAGCAGCGACATCCGTTGCCAGTGGTGAGCAATATCCGCTGCGTTTCCGAGCGGCGCAGCGGCAAGCCGGGCAGCAGGTTAAGCAGCGGACGGTAGTTGAGCACGCGCAGGATATGCTTGCCCTGGTGAAAGCTGCGCCCAAGGTGGGCGCGGATCATCTGGCGTACCTCTGCCTTGTCGCCTACCAGCTGCACCAGCTGATCGATGCGGTCCTGCGCCAGCAGATCTTCGGCGCGCTGCTGTTGCAACGCCAGGCCGGTATAGCAGAGGCTGAGCCGCGAGCGTTTGACGCGTCCCGCTTCAGCCTGTTAGGTGAGCCAGCCCGCATCTGCATCGCGTTGAGCAGGTTGCGCATATGGCGGCGCGAGCAGTGCAGCCGCTCGGCCAGCTCGCTCAGCGTGACCAGCTGGCTTTCGCCCTGGCAGCTTTGCCACAGGCGGATGAACTGCTGCTTCAGACGGGATGAGGACATAAAAAGAGGAACTCCTTGCGAAAAGCACTCAGTTTTTCCTGCCCCATATTAAAGGCAAACTTTGCGCTGTGGGAAGAGCGGGAGGCATTCAGCACTGAATGGCGCTCGACCCTGATGCCGTTTCAGCAGCGTCCTTTCTGAGTAGGGTGCGATTTCACCGCCAACAGCGATTTTCTCTGCTGGCTTTTTTCTGTTGCGTTAAAATCCTCTCTCTTTTTCTGCTTCTGCTTTCACCACTGCAAAGGGATTTCGCTATGAAATCGCTGTTAACCCGGTCACGCCACATTAACCCGGTCTTCCTCGCCTTTATGGCTTCCTCCTTTATGATCGGCGTGGCGGGTGCGCTGCAGGCGCCGACGCTGAGCCTGTTTCTGACGCGCTAGGTGCAGGCGCGGCCGTTCTGGGTCGGGATCTTTTTTACCGTCAACGCCATCGCAGGCATTGCGGTCAGCATGCTGGTGGCGAAGCGCTCCGACAGCCGCGGCGATCGCCGCACCCTGATTCTGTTTTGCTGCCTGATGGCGCTGTGCAACGTGCTGTTTTTCGCCTTCAGCCGCCACTATCTGACGCTGATTACCTTAGGCGTCTTGCTCTCGGCGCTGGCCAGCGTCTCGATGCCGCAGATTTTCGCGCTGGCGCGCGAGTATGCTGACCGCTCGGCGCGCGAGGCGGTGATGTTCAGCTCAGTGATGCGCGCGCAGCTCTCCCTCGCCAGGGTGATCGGGCCGCCGCTCTCCTTTGCGCTGGCGCTCGATTTTGGCTTCGTGACGCTGTTTCTGGTGGCGGCCGCGCTGTTTCTGCTCTGCATTCTGCTGGTCAAATTCACCTTGCCCTCGGTGCCGCACGCGCAGCCGCTGATGCAGAGTGGCGGCATGCCGCTGAGCGGCTGGCGCAACCGTGACGTGCGCCTGCTGTTTATCGCCTCGGTGATCATGTGGACCTGCAACATCATGTGTATCATCGATATGCCGCTCTATATCAGCGCCATACTGGGACTGCCGGAAAAGCTGGCGGGACTGCTGATGGGCACCGCCGCCGGGCTGGAAATCCCAGTGATGCTGCTGGCCGGGCACTACGCGAAGCGCGTCGGCAAGCGCAATCTGATGCTGATCGCGCTGGCTGCGGGCATTCTGTTTTACGCCGGGGCTGGCGCTGTTCGCCTCGCAGACCGCGCTGATGGCGCTGCAGCTGTTTAACGCGGTGTTTATCGGCATCATCGCCGGCATTGGCATGCTGTGGTTTCAGGAGCTGATGCCGGGCCGGCCGGGCGCGGCGACTACCATGTTCACCAACTCGATCTCCACGGGAATGATTCTGGCGGGGGGGTGATTCAGGGCACGCTCAGCGAGCGCTTCGGGCATATTGCGGTCTACTGGTTAGCGCTGGCCATCGCGGCGTTCGCCATGTCGGCGCGTGTGAAGAACGTTTAAAAGAGAAGGGCGACGCGGTGGTCGCCCTGGGTTGGGATCAGGTGCAGACGGGGGGCATGGGCCGATCGCAAAGTCCATTGCATCCATGCGCGCTCGTCCCGCGTTGATATGCACCTCATCCCTGAGGTGCGCCCGTAAACGGGCTAACGCGCTGCGTTGTGCAAAAACGCCTCGGCGTTTTTGTCCCTGTCGCGGGACGCTTTGCTCCTTTGCCCATGCCACTCGCGTTTCAACTCCGGCGCCGTCTGAGAGCGAGCGTTGTCTGCCTTAATTCAGAAACGCAGGCTGGCGCTGTTCATAGTCGCTGATCGCGGCTTCGTGCTGCAGCGTCAGGCCGATGCTGTCGAGGCCGTTCAGCATGCAGTGGCGGCGGAAGCTGTCGATCTCAAACGTATAAACCTTGTCGCCCGCCGTCACCGTCTGCGCTTCCAGATCGACGGTAAAGCGAATGCCTGGCTGTGCCGCTACCAGCTTAAACATCTCGTCGACCTGCTCGTCGCTGAGGCGCACCGGCAGCAGCTGGTTGTTAAAGCTATTGCCGTAGAAAATGTCGGCGAAGCTGGGCGCAATCACCACGTGAAAGCCGAAGTCGGTCAGCGCCCAGGGCGCGTGCTCGCGCGAGGAGCCGCAGCCAAAGTTTTCCCGCGCCAGCAGGATGCTGGTGCCCTGGAATTCCGGCTTGTTCAGCACAAAGCTTGCGGTCGGCACGGTGCCGGCGTCATCGTCGAAGCGCCAGTCGTGAAACAGGTGCGCGCCAAAGCCGGTACGTGTGACCTTCTGCAGAAACTGCTTCGGGATAATGGTGTCGGTGTCGACGTTCGCCGCGTCCAGCGGGGCGACGATGCCGGTATGCTGAGTAAATTTATTCGCCATGATCACGCTCCTGTCAGTTCACGAATATCGGCAAAGCGGCCGGAAACCGCTGCAGCGGCGGCCATCGCCGGGCTGACCAGATGAGTGCGTCCGCCGCGGCCCTGACGGCCTTCAAAGTTACGGTTGCTGGTTGAGGCGCAGCGCTCGCCCGGATTCAGGCGATCATTGTTCATTGCCAGACACATCGAGCAGCCTGGCAGACGCCATTCGAAGCCCGCTTCGAGGAAAATCTTGTCTAGACCTTCCGCTTCCGCCTGTGCTTTCACCGGACCGGAGCCCGGCACCACCATCGCGACGACGCCCGGCACCACTTTGCGCCCTTTGGCGATCGCCGCCGCCGCGCGCAAATCTTCGATGCGCGAGTTGGTGCAGGAGCCGATAAACACTTTATCGATCGCCACGTCGGTCAGGCGGATGCCCGGCTGCAGATTCATATAGGCCAGCGCTTTCTCGGCGGAGGCGCGCTCGACCGGATCGGCAAACGAGGCCGGGTTCGGGATCAGTTGATCGACGGCGATCACCTGGCCCGGGTTGGTGCCCCAGGTGACCTGCGGTGCGATGTCGACGGCGTTCAGGGTCACCACGGTGTCGTAGTGCGCGCCTTCGTCCGACTTCAGGGTGCGCCAGTAGGCCACCGCCTGCTCCCACTTCTCGCCCTGCGGCGCGAACTGACAGCCCTTCAGGTAGTTGAAGGTGGTGTCGTCCGGCGCCACCAGGCCCGCTTTGGCGCCCATCTCGATCGCCATGTTGCACAGGGTCATACGACCTTCCATGCTCAGCGCCTCGATAGCCGGGCCGCAGAATTCGACCACGTGGCCGGTGCCGCCCGCGCTGCCGGTTTTGCCGATAATCGCCAGCACAATATCTTTCGCGGTGATGCCCGGCGCGGCGTCGCCCAGCACCTCAATTTTCATGGTTTTGGTACGGCCCTGCTTCAGCGTCTGGGTAGCGAACACGTGTTCGACTTCCGAGGTGCCGATGCCGAACGCCAGCGAGCCGAAGGCGCCATGGGTCGCGGTGTGCGAGTCGCCGCAGACGATGCTCATGCCCGGCAGCGTCATGCCTTGCTCGGGCCCGATTACGTGCAATATGCCCTGGAACGGGTGGTTCAGATCGTAGAGCTGCACGCCGAACTCGGCGCAGTTCTTGATCAGCTCCTGCATCTGAATGCGCGCCATCTCACCGGAGGCGTTGATGTCTTTGGTCTGGGTCGAGACGTTATGGTCCATGGTGGCGAAGGTCTTCGACGGCTGACGCACCTTGCGGCCGTGCGCGCGCAGGCCGTCAAACGCCTGCGGTGAAGTCACCTCATGGATCAGGTGACGATCGATATAGAGCAGCGGCGTCTCGTTGGGCGCTTCGTGAACGACATGTGCATCAAATAACTTTTGATATAAAGTTTTCATTTTATTATTTTTCCTCGACGATAAAGCGGGCAATGATGCTGCCCATCTCATCCGTGGTGACGGCTGGGCCGTCACCGGCCAAATCTCGGGTGCGATGGCCTTCTTCCAGCGCGCGGCTGACGGCGCGCTCGATGCTGTCGGCGGCGGCGGCGTTCAGGCTGTAGCGCAGCAGCAGAGACAGCGACAGGATCTGCGCGATCGGGTTGGCGATATTCTGCCCGGCGATATCCGGCGCGGAGCCGCCTGCCGGTTCGTAGAGGCCGAAGCCCTCTTCGTTCAGGCTGGCAGAGGGCAGCATGCCCATCGAGCCGGTGATCATCGCGCACTCGTCAGAGAGAATGTCGCCAAACAGATTGGAGCAGAGCAGCACGTCGAACTGCGACGGATCTTTAATCAGCTGCATGGTGGCGTTGTCGATGTACATATGGCTCAGCTGTACATCGGGATAATCCTGCGCCACCTCATTAACGATCTCGCGCCACATCACCGAGGTTTGCAGCACGTTGGCTTTGTCGATGGAGGTGACTTTACTGCGGCGCTTGCTCGCCGACTCGAAGGCGATGCGCGCGATGCGTTCAATCTCGAAACTGTGGTAGACCTCGGTGTCGAAAGCGCGCTCGTGCGGGCCGCTGCCTTTGCGCCCTTTCGGCTGGCCGAAGTAGATGCCGCCGGTCAGCTCGCGCACGCACAGAATATCGAAACCTTTCGCGGCGATATCGGCGCGCAGCGGGCAAAAGGCCTCTAGGCCCTGATAGAGCGCGGCCGGGCGCAGGTTGCTGAACAGTTTGAAATGCTTGCGCAGCGGCAGTAGCGCGCCGCGCTCCGGCTGCGAGGCGGGCGGCAGATGTTCCCATTTCGGGCCGCCGACCGAGCCGAACAGAATGGCGTCGGCCTGCTCGCAGCCCGCCACGGTGGCAGGCGGCAGCGGTTCGCCGTGGCGATCGATGGCGATGCCGCCGACGTCATACTCGCTGGTGGTAATGCGCATATCAAAGCGGTGGCGAATGGCGTCCAGCACCTTCAGGGCCTGCGCCATCACTTCCGGACCGATACCGTCGCCAGGCAATACTGCGATATGTGAAGAGGTAGACATAGTTACACCGTTTCCTTCTGAAATTTGCGCTGCAGTTCTTTTTCGACTTCTTTGGCGCGCCAGATATTGTTCAGCGCATTCACCATCGCTTTTGCGGACGATTCGACGATATCAGTCGCTAGGCCGATGCCGTGGAATTTGCGGCCGTTGTAGTTGACCACAATATCCACCTGACCCAACGCGTTCTCGCCGTGGCCTTTCGCCGTTAACTTGTAGTTCATCAGCTCCGCTTCAAAGCCGGTGATGCGGTTGATCGCCTGGTAAACCGCGTCCACCGGACCGTTGCCGGTGGCGGCGTCCGCTTTGGTCTCGTCGCCGCAGCCCAGCTGCACCGAGGCGGTCGCCGTGACGCTGGAGCCGGTCTGCACGTTAAATTCATTCAGCTGGAAATATTCCGGCTCTTCATGCTGTTTATTAATGAAGGCCAGCGCTTCCAGATCGTAATCGAACACCTGGCCTTTCTTGTCAGCCAGCTTCAGGAAGGCGTTGTACAGCGCGTCCAGGCTGTAGTCGCTCTCTTTGTAACCCATATATTCCATGCGGTGCTTCACCGCGGCGCGGCCGGAGCGCGAGGTCAGGTTCAACTGGATTTTGTGCAGGCCGATCGATTCCGGCGTCAGGATTTCGTAGTTCTCACGGTTTTTCAGCACGCCATCCTGATGGATGCCGGAGGAGTGAGCGAAGGCGTTAGAACCGACCACCGCTTTGTTCGCCGGGATCGGCATATTGCAGATCTGGCTGACCATCTGGCTGGTGCGGTAGATCTCCTGATGGTGGATGTTGGTGTGCACGTTCAGGATCTGCTGGCGGATTTTAATCGCCATTATAACCGTTTCCAGTGCGCAGTTGCCGGCGCGCTCGCCCAGGCCGTTCAGCGTGCCTTCCACCTGACGCGCGCCCGCCTGCACTGCGGCCAGCGTGTTGCCGGTCGCCATGCCCAGATCGTCGTGGGTGTGCACCGACAGAATTGCCTTGTCGATATTGGGCACGCAGTTGATCAGCTGGCTGATGATGTTGGCGTATTCGCCCGGCAGGGTATAGCCCACGGTGTCGGGAATGTTGATGGTGGTGGCGCCGGCGTTAATCGCCGCTTCCACCACGCGACACAGATCGTCAATCGGCGTGCGGCCGCCATCTTCGCAGGAAAACTCCACGTCGCTGGTGTAGTTGCGGGCGTGTTTGATCATATGCACCGCGCGTTCAATCACCTCCGGCAGCGCGCTGCGCAGCTTGGTGGCGATATGCATCGGCGAGGTCGCGATAAAGGTGTGAATACGGTAGGCGTCGGCAACGCGCAGCGCTTCGTAAGCCGCATCGATATCCTGTTCAACGCAGCGTGCCAGTCCGCAGACGCGGCTGTTTTTGATGGTGCGCGCGATGGTCTGGACGGATTCGAAATCGCCCGGCGACGAAACCGGAAAGCCGACTTCCATCACGTCAATGCCCATGCGCTCCAGCGCCAGTGCGATCTGCAATTTTTCTTTCACACTCAGGCTGGCCTGTAACGCCTGCTCACCGTCGCGCAGAGTTGTATCGAAAATAATGACTTGCTGGCTCATCGTATTCATCCTTATGCGTTAACTTCGCCGTGCAACGAGCATAAAAAAACCCGCGCATGGCGCGGGTTTTTAACTTTCAGCAGGTTCGAATCAGTGTTTGATTCTGCCCACGAGTCTACCGCGCAAACTGAATGCGTTAAGTAGTAGACCAAGTAGGCGAAATGAATGAAACATGGATTCGAACCTCGTAAATGTTGTGCTGCACATATTGGTACTGGAATCGGGACGGGATGTCAACCATAAGTAAAAGGGTATTTTCGCCGTGCTGTTAAGAAAAAATTCTGCTATTTGGCGCGCGTTCAGTGGAACAGGTGTGCCGGGGGTAAGTGGGCGGCGTTATTTAACGAATGCGTGCGGGAGTCTGTCTGCGAATTTAATTTATCTCATTGAAATTAATAGTTTTATAAAATATTTTTTACCTTTTAGTAAAACCGGTACGGTACGGCAGAATAATGTCGTGCTTCTGGTTAATAGCAAAGGTAATAACGCCAGCAATGAATTCGGCAGGAAAAGTGTTGGCTAAAAACCGCGAGGTTAATTTTTTATTATTTCTTATATAACCCGCTGAAAATGTTTTCACCGCCAGCATTTTCTTCTGCCTAAATCTGGACGAATTAGATAATTCCTCGCGCCGTCAACATATCCCGCAGAGGCTTTCAAGCCGCATCAGCGATAAGCGCGGCGTCTGACGTTTGCCTGCTAGGTTTTCTGCGGTTATGGTAATCGGCTAACTCTTAAAACAATCAACCAAGCAGATTTCTCTGTATCTGGATGACGGAAATGACTTTCGTCGTCTGTGCATAACATAAGGTTTTGATCTTAACTGGCGAGCAGGGGCAGGAGGCCGGTGACGCGCGGGAAAGCGTTCGTCATTGGATTCAGTTCCTCAAGCCTGGAGGCAAGAAATGGAGATGTTGTCAGGAGCCGAAATGGTCGTCCGTTCGTTGATCGATCAGGGCGTGAAGCAGGTGTTCGGTTATCCGGGCGGTGCGGTGCTGGATATTTATGACGCGCTGCAAACGGTCGGCGGGATCGATCACGTTCTGGTGCGTCACGAGCAGGGCGCCGTGCATATGGCCGACGGACTGGCGCGCGCGACGGGCGAAGTGGGCGTGGTGCTGGTAACCTCGGGTCCCGGCGCCACCAATGCCATTACCGGCATCGCCACCGCCTATATGGATTCTATTCCGCTGGTGATTTTGTCAGGCCAGGTGCCTTCCTCGCTGATCGGCTACGACGCCTTTCAGGAGTGCGACATGGTGGGCATCTCGCGCCCGGTAGTGAAGCACAGCTTTCTGGTGAAAAATACCGAAGAGATCCCGACGGTGCTGAAAAAGGCATTTTGGCTGGCATCCAGCGGGCGTCCGGGGCCGGTGGTCATCGATCTGCCGAAGGATATTCTTAATCCGGCCAACAAGCTGCCCTACGTCTATCCCGAGTCGGTAAGCATGCGCTCCTACAATCCCACCATTCAGGGACACAAAGGGCAGATCAAGCGCGCCCTGAACACGCTGCTCGCCGCGCACAAGCCGGTGATTTACGCCGGCGGCGGCGCCATCACTTCTGGCTGCGAGCCGGAGCTGCTGCAGCTGGCAGAAAAGCTGAACATTCCGGTGACTACCTCGCTGATGGGACTGGGCGCGTTTCCCGGCACCCATCGCCAGTCGGTAGGCATGCTGGGCATGCACGGCACCTATGAAGCCAACATGACCATGCACAATACCGACCTGATCTTCGCGGTCGGCGTGCGTTTCGACGATCGCACCACCAACAATCTGGCCAAATACTGCCCGAACGCCACGGTGCTGCATATCGATATCGATCCAACGTCGATATCCAAAACCGTCGCGGCGGATATTCCCATCGTCGGCGACGCGAAACAGACGCTGCAGCAGATGCTGGAGCTTCTGGGGCAGAGCGAGGCGAAGCAGGAGCTCGACAGCCTGCGCGACTGGTGGCAGAGCATCGAAGGCTGGCGCAGCCGCAAATGCCTGGCGTTCGATCGCAACAGCGAAAAGATCAAACCGCAGGCGGTGATCGAGACCATCTGGCGCCTGACCAACGGTGACGCCTACGTCACCTCGGACGTTGGCCAGCATCAGATGTTCGCGGCGCTCTACTACCCCTTTGACAAGCCGCGCCGCTGGATCAACTCCGGCGGTCTCGGCACCATGGGCTTCGGCCTGCCGGCGGCACTGGGCGTGAAAATGGCTCTGCCGCAAGAAACGGTGATCTGCGTGACCGGCGACGGCAGCATTCAGATGAATATTCAGGAGCTTTCCACCGCGCTGCAGTACGATCTGCCGGTGCTGGTGCTGAACCTGAATAATCGCTTCCTCGGCATGGTGAAGCAGTGGCAGGACATGATCTACTCCGGCCGCTATTCGCAGTCTTATATGGAGTCGCTGCCTGACTTTGTGCGTCTCGCCGAAGCCTACGGGCACGTCGGCATCGCTATTCAGCATCCCTCCGAGCTGGAAGAGAAGCTGCAGCTGGCGCTCGACACCATGGCGAAAGGGCGACTGGTGTTTGTCGACGTCACCGTTGACGGTAGCGAGCACGTATACCCGATGCAGATCCGCGGTGGGGCGATGGATGAGATGTGGCTGAGCAAAACGGAGAGGACATAATTATGCGTCGTATTTTATCGGTTCTGCTGGAGAATGAATCCGGCGCATTGTCTCGCGTGGTGGGCCTCTTTTCCCAGCGCGGCTACAACATTGAAAGCCTGACGGTGGCACCGACTGACGATCCCACACTGTCGCGCATGACCATTCAGACCGTGGGCGACGCGAAAGTGCTGGAGCAGATCGAAAAGCAGCTGCATAAGCTGGTGGACGTGCTGCGCGTCAGCGAGCTGGGGCAGGGCGCCTACGTCGAGCGCGAAATCATGCTGGTGAAGCTGCAGGCGACCGGCTACGGCCGTGAAGAGGTTAAGCGCAGCGCCGAAATCTTCCGCGGACAGATTATCGACGTGACGCCGACGCTGTACACGGTTCAGCTGGCCGGCACCAGCGACAAGCTCGACGCCTTCCTCAATACCGTGCGCGAAGTGGCAGAGATTGTTGAAGTGGCGCGTTCCGGCATCGTCGGCGTGTCGCGCGGCGATCGCATTATGCGGTAATCACGGCAGGTTATTGTCTCTAACCCAGCGTAATGCTGGGTTTTTTTATTTTATGCGCTGGGTGGAGTTCATTAATAAAAGCGGTTGCTCAACGCGGATTTCTGCTGTTAGATGTGACAAACGAGTTACCCTTAGTTTAGCTGCGGACATTTAGCGCAGCCCAGCTTGCCGTGAAGTATGGAGTTATCGTGAAACTGGATGAAATCGCGCGTCTGGCGGGCGTGTCACGCACCACCGCCAGTTATGTCATCAATGGCAAAGCGAGGCAGTATCGTGTCAGCGAAAAAACCGTTGAGAAAGTCATGGCGGTAGTGCATGAACATAACTATCACCCTAACGCAGTGGCGGCGGGCCTGCGCGCCGGACGCACGCGTTCCATCGGTCTGGTTATCCCCGATCTGGAAAACACTAGCTACACCCGCATCGCCAACTATCTTGAGCGGCAGGCGCGCCAGCGCGGCTATCAGCTGCTGATCGCCTGTTCGGAAGAGCAGCCCGATAACGAGATGCGCTGCATTGAGCATCTGCTGCAGCGGCAGGTGGACGCCATTATCGTGTCGACCTCGCTGCCGCCGGAACACCCTTTTTATCAGCGCTGGATCAACGATCCGCTGCCGATTATCGCGCTGGACCGCGCGCTGGATCGTGAACACTTTGCCAGTGTCGTCGGTGCCGATCAGGATGACGCCTTTGCCCTGGCGGCTGAATTACGTCAGCTGCCGGTGAAAAACGTCCTGTTTCTCGGCGCGCTGCCGGAGCTTTCCGTCAGCTTTCTGCGCGAGATAGGCTTTCGCGACGCGTGGAAAGAGGATCCGCGTCCCGTCGACTATATCTACTGCAACAGCTTTGAGCGCACCGCGGCGGCGGCGTTATTTGAGCGATACCTTGAGGATCACGCGATGCCGGAGGCGCTGTTTACTACCTCTTTCGGCCTGCTGCAGGGGGTGATGGATGTGACGCTAAAACGCGATGGTCGGCTGCCAACCGATCTTGCTATCGCGACATTTGGCGACCACGAATTACTGGACTTTCTGGAGTGTCCAGTGCTGGCGGTCGGGCAGCGCCACCGCGACGTTGCGGAGTGCGTACTGGAGTTAGTTCTGGCTTCGTTAGATGAGCCGCGAAAACCGAAACCGGGATTAACGCGTATTCGGCGCAATTTATTCCGTCGCGGTCGGCTAAGCCGCAAAATTAAATAATCGCAGGACGGCGCCTGCGCCGTCCTGAAATTTTTATACCCCCGCTCAGCTCAATATTCAGGGTAAAAAAGCGTAAATTTGCGACACCTGAACTAACAAATTAGCGGCGATATGGTTATTAATTGTCCATTTCTTCCGCCAGCCGTGCGGCTTCGCGCGGCTTCTGGCCACTGGGCTTTCTTTCAGAAACACCCTAAAATGCCGCCCCTGTCTCAGAAATAGTGAAGATTATTAGCGCAAGGTATTAGGCTTATTTTTAATAATTTTTTTTAACCTTTCTGTTTTTAGGCCATTATTCATATTCATCGGCTTAATTTTTTTAATAGCCCTTTTCCCCTCAGCCGCTTTTCACTCAGCGAAATTAATCGTTGTAAATAGTGATATTCCCGCCGCGCTTCGGCTTGACAACGATTTCATCGCCTCCGTAAACTCGTGGCGTGGTAAAAAGTGGGATAAAGTGGTGAAAATGGGTTGCTGAGGGTTAAGGCTGGCATGTTCCGTGGAGCAACGTTAGTCAATCTCGACAGCAAGGGGCGACTGGCCGTGCCAACGCGCTATCGCGATACGCTGATGGGGGAATCTCAAGGGCAGATGGTATGCACCATCGACCTCCATCAGCCCTGCCTGCTGCTTTATACCTTGCCCGAATGGGAAATCATTGAAAGAAAGCTGTCTCACTTATCCAGCATGAATCCGGTAGAGCGTCGCGTACAGCGACTGCTGCTCGGCCATGCCAGTGAGTGTCAGATGGACAATGCAGGCCGCTTGCTGCTAGTGAATACCCTTCGTCAACATGCGCACTTGACAAAAGAAGTGATGCTGGTCGGCCAGTTCAACAAGTTTGAACTGTGGGATGAACAGATCTGGTATCAACAAGTTAAGGATGACATTGACGCAGAACAGTCGGCTCAGGAACATTTATCTGATCGGTTGCACGACTTGTCACTATAGCTATGCAGGAAAATTTTAAACATACCACGGTGCTGCTGGACGAGGCGGTTAACGGCCTCAATATCAGGGAAGACGGCATCTACATCGACGGCACCTTTGGTCGCGGCGGACATTCATGTTTAATTCTGTCGCAGCTGGGCGTGCAGGGACGGCTTATCGCCATCGATCGCGACCCGCAAGCTATCGCCGCAGCCGCAGAGATTACGGATCCGCGCTTTTCAATTATGCACGGCCCGTTTTCGGCGCTGGCCGACTATGTCGAAGAGCTGGGACTCAGCGGCAAAATAGACGGCATTCTGCTCGATCTGGGCGTCTCGTCGCCGCAGCTGGACGATGCCGAGCGCGGCTTCTCTTTTATGCGCGACGGACCGCTCGATATGCGCATGGATCCGACGCGCGGCCACTCCGCCGCCGAATGGCTGCTGCACGCGGAAGAGGCGGATATCGCCTTTGTGCTGAAAACCTACGGCGAGGAGCGTTTCGCGAAGCGCATCGCGCGCGCCATCGTTGAGCGCAACCGCGAGCAGCCGATGACGCGCACCAAAAAGCTGGCCGAGGTCATTGCCGCGGCAACGCCGGTGAAAGACAAGTTCAAGCATCCGGCGACGCGCAGCTTCCAGGCGATCCGTATCTGGATCAACAGCGAGCTGGAAGAGATTGAAAAGGCGCTGAAAGGCGCGCTGACGGCGCTGGCGCCGCAGGGGCGGCTCTCGGTTATCAGTTTCCACTCGCTGGAAGATCGGCTGGTGAAGCGCTTTATGCGCGACCAGAGCCGCAGACCGCAGGTGCCGGCCGGCATTCCGATGACCGAATCGCAGCTTAACGCGCAGGGCGGACGCCAGCTGAAGCTGCTGGGCAAAATGACGCCGGGCGAAGCGGAAGTGGCAGATAATCCGCGCGCGCGCAGTTCGGTGTTGCGCATTGCAGAGAGAACCGACGCATGATCGGCAACGAGCGTCACAGCCTGCCGGGAGTGATCTGCGGCGATCTGCGGCGATTCGGCAAAATCCCGCTGATTTTGCTGATTGCCGTTTTAGTCTCTGCCGTCATGATAGTGACGACGACGCATAAAACGCGTCTCCTGACCGCGCAGCGTGAGCAGCTGGTGCTGGAACGCGACGCGCTGGACATTGAATGGCGTAACCTGATCCTTGAAGAGAGCGCGCTGGGCGATCATAGTAGGGTGGAGCGCATCGCCACCGAAAAGCTGCAGCTACAGCAAGTCGATCCGTCACAGGAAAACATTGTGGTACAGAAATAAGGAACGCTAAATCGCAATGAGCGGCGCAAGCGAAACGCTAAAGTTGAGAAAACAGGAAGATAAAGCCAGCTTTGTAAGCTGGCGTTTTGCGTTACTGTGCGGCTGCATCCTTCTGACGCTGTGCGGACTGCTGTCGCGCGTCGCCTGGCTTCAGATCATCAGCCCCGACAAGCTGGTGAAAGAGGGCGATCTGCGCTCGCTGCGCGTTCAGGCGGTGCCCACCGCGCGCGGCATGATCAGCGATCGCGCCGGCCGTCCGCTTGCGGTCAGCGTGCCGGTCAACGCCATCTGGGCCGATCCTAAAGAGCTGCATGACGCGGGCGGCGTCACCCTCGACAGCTGCTGGAAAGCGCTGGCCGACGCGCTCTCTATTCCGCTCGATCAGCTGGCGACGCGTGTTAACGCTAATCCTAAGGGACGCTTTATCTACCTGGCGCGCCAGGTCAGTCCCGCCATCAGCGACTACATCAGAAAACTCAGGCTGCCCGGTATCCATCTGCGTGAAGAGTCGCGCCGCTACTATCCGGCTGGTCAGGTGACCTCTCAGCTGATCGGCTTTACCAATATCGACGGCCAGGGCATCGAAGGCATCGAAAAGAGCTTCGACAAATGGCTTACCGGTGCGCCGGGCGAGCGGACCGTGCGTAAAGACCGCAATGGCCGCGTCATTGAAGATATCTCCTCGGTGGACAGCCGCGCCGCGCATAACCTGACGCTTAGCATTGACGAGCGCCTACAGGCGCTGGTTTACCGCGAGCTGAATAACGCCGTGGCGTTCAACAAGGCGGAGTCAGGCTCTGCCGTGCTGGTGGACGTCAATACCGGCGAAGTGCTGGCGATGGCCAACAGCCCGGCTTATAACCCGAACAACCTCAGCAATACGCCGAAAGAGCTGATGCGCAACCGCGCCATCACCGATATTTTCGAGCCTGGCTCAACCGTGAAGCCGATGGTGGTGATGACCGCGCTGCAGCGCGGCGTCGTTAAAGAAAACAGCGTGTTGAACACCGTGCCGTACCGCGTCAACGGTCACGAGATCAAAGACGTGGCGCGCTACAACGAACTGACCCTTACCGGGGTTCTACAGAAGTCGAGTAACGTCGGGGTTTCACGGCTGGCGTTAGCGATGCCCTCCTCAGCGCTGGTAGATACTTACGTGCGCTTCGGGCTGGGTAAACCGACCAATTTGGGGCTGGTCGGGGAAAGTAGTGGCTTATACCCTCAAAAACAACGGTGGTCTGACATAGAGAGGGCCACCTTCTCTTTCGGCTACGGGCTAATGGTAACTCCGTTACAGTTAGCGCGTGTCTACGCCACGATCGGCAGCTACGGCATCAACCGTCCGCTTTCCATGATAAAAGTCGATCCGCCTGTCGCGGGCGAGCGCGTCTTTTCTGAATCGCTGGTGAAAACCGTGGTTCATATGATGGAAAGCGTGGCGCTGCCGGGCGGCGGCGGCGTTAAAGCGGCGATCAAAGGCTATCGCATCGCGATCAAAACCGGTACGGCGAAAAAAGTCGGTCCGCATGGTCGCTACGTGAATAAATACATTGCTTATACCGCAGGCGTCGCGCCTGCCAGTCACCCTCGTTTCGCGCTGGTGGTGGTGATCAACGATCCCCAGGCCGGCAAATATTATGGTGGCGCGGTTTCCGCGCCGGTCTTCGGTGCCATCATGGGCGGCGTGTTACGCACCATGAATATCGAGCCGGATGCGCTGCCGACCAATGACAAAAACGATCTGGTGACTGACAGATGTGAGGAATCAAGTGACAGATCGTAACCTGCGCGACCTGCTGGGCCCATGGGTGCCAGGCGCGCCGGCGCGTACTCTACGTGACATGACACTGGACAGCCGCAAAGCGGCGTCCGGCGATCTGTTTGTGGCCGTTGCAGGCCACTACGCTGATGGACGGCGTTTTATTCCTCAGGCGATTGCGCAAGGCGTTTCCGCCGTGATTGCGGAATCTGAAGGCGAAGCCAGCGACGGCGATATTCGCGAAGTGCACAGCGTGCCGGTGGTCTACCTGGCGCAGCTGGCGCAGCGTCTTTCGGCGCTGGCGGGGCGATTTTACGGCCAGCCCGGCGATCGACAAAAGCTGATCGGCGTCACTGGCACCAACGGCAAAACTACCACCACCCAGCTGCTGGCGCAGTGGGCGAAGCAGCTGGGAGAAACTAGCGCGGTGATGGGTACGGTCGGCAACGGCCTGCTCGGCCAGCTGACGGCGACCGATAACACCACCGGCTCTGCGGTAGAGGTGCAGCACGTGCTGCGCGAGCTGGCAGGGCAGGGCGCGACTCTGACGGCGATAGAAGTCTCCTCGCACGGTCTGGTGCAGCATCGCGTCGCGGCGCTGCCGTTCGCCGCCGCCGTTTTCACCAATCTGAGCCGCGACCATCTCGACTATCACGGCGATATGCCCGCCTACGAGTCGGCGAAAAAGCTGCTGTTTACCGAACATCAGGTCGGCGAAATGATCCTCAACGCCGACGACGAGGTTGGCCGCCGCTGGCTGGCCGCGCTGCCGGACGCGGTTGCCGTCACGATGGAAAACAATTTACAGCCGGGCTGTCACGGCCGCTGGGTGAAAGCCGACGAGGTGAACTACCACGATAACTGCGCCCATATCCGCTTCAGCTCCAGCTGGGGCGACGGCGAAATCGAGAGCCGCCTGATTGGCGGCTTCAACGTCAGCAATCTGCTGCTCGCTTTCGCCACGCAGCTGGCGCTCGACTATCCGCTCGCCGAACTGGTGCGCACGGCGCCGCAGCTGCAGCCGGTCTGCGGACGAATGGAGATCTTCAGCGCGCCGGGCAAACCGACCGTTGTCGTCGACTACGCCCACACGCCGGACGCACTGGAAAAAGCGCTGCAAGCCGCGCGCCTGCACTGTAAGGGCGCGCTGTGGTGTCTGTTTGGCTGTGGCGGCGACCGCGACAAAGGCAAGCGGCCGCTTATGGGCGCGATTGCCGAGCAGTTCGCCGACAGGGTGGTGATCACGGATGACAATCCGCGCAGCGAAGATCCGCAGGCGATCGTCAGCGACATCCTGACCGGTCTGCTTGAACCACACCGGGCGCGCGTCGTCGCGGGACGCGCGCAAGCGGTCACCAACACCATTATGCAGGCGCAGACTGACGATATCGTCCTGGTAGCCGGCAAAGGCCATGAAAATTACCAAATCGTGGGCAATCGCCGTCTGGATTACTCCGACCGCGCTACGGTTGCTGCGTTGTTAGGAATGACGGCATGATCCCGGTTTCCCTGCAAACTCTGGCTGACATCAGCGGCGGCGCGCTTCACTGCGGCGACCTGACCATCAGCGACGTGACGACCGATACGCGAAAAGTCACGCAGGGCAGTCTGTTTGTTGCGCTGATCGGCGAGCGGTTTGACGCCCATGACTTTGCCGCCGAGGCTCTTGCCAGCGGCGCGCAGGCGCTGTTAGTGAGTAAGCATTTACCTTTAGCTGTACCGCAGGTCGTGGTCGCCGATACGCGCATCGCCTTCGGCAAACTGGCCGCCTGGGTGCGCCAGCAGGCGCAGGCGCGCGTCGTGGCGCTGACCGGCTCCTCCGGCAAAACCTCCGTGAAAGAGATGACTGCTGCCATCCTGCGCCAGTGCGGCGAAACGCTCTATACGGCGGGCAACCTCAACAACGACTTCGGCGTGCCGATGACGCTGCTGCGCCTGACGGCTGAACACCAGTATGCGGTTATCGAGCTGGGTGCCAACCATCAGGGCGAAATCGCCTATACCACTGAGCTGGTGCGTCCTGAAAGCGCGCTGGTGAACAACCTTGCGGCGGCGCATCTGGAGGGCTTCGGCTCGCTGGCGGGCGTGGCGAAGGCGAAGGGCGAGATTTTCAACGGCCTGCCGGCGAACGGCACCGCCATTCTCAACGCCGACAGCAATGACTGGCCGCACTGGCAGAACAACCTGCACGGCAAGCGGGTATGGCGCTTTTCGCCGCAGGGCGCAGAAAGCGATTTTAGCGCGCGCGATATCGTGGTGCGCGCTGACGGCACCGATTTCACCATGCAAACGCCAGCAGGCGCTATCACCATTACGCTGCCGCTACCGGGCCGCCACAACATCGCTAACGCGCTGGCCGCCGTCGCGCTGGCGCTGTCGGTCGACGCGCCGCTCAACGCCATTCAGAGCGGCCTGAAAAATCTGAAGGCCGTGCCGGGCCGCCTGTTTCCCATTCGTCTTGCGGAGCACAAGCTGTTGCTTGATGACAGCTACAACGCCAACGTCGGTTCGATGACCGCCGCCGCGCAGGTGCTGGGCGAGATGCCCGGCTACCGCGTGATAGTTGTGGGCGATATGGCGGAGCTGGGCGACGAGGCAGAACAGTGCCACCGCGAAGTCGGTCTGGCGGCGAAAGCTGCAGGCGTCGATCGCGTGCTGAGCATCGGCGAGCTGAGCGCGAATATTAGCAAAAGCAGCGGCGTTGGCGAACATTTCGACAACAAAGCCGCGCTGACTGAACGTTTACGGACGCTGTTGTCCGAACATCGGGAATTAACCGTTTTGATTAAAGGTTCGCGGAGTACTGCCATGGAGCAGGTCGTGCAGAACCTACAGGAGATGGGAACATGTTAGTCTGGCTGGCCGAACATCTGGTCGCTCTTTATTCCGGCTTCAACGTCTTTTCCTATTTGACGTTTCGCGCCATTGTCAGCCTGCTGACCGCATTATTCATTTCACTATGGATGGGGCCGCGTCTGATCGCCTGGCTGCAGAAGCTGCAGATTGGCCAGGTAGTGCGCAACGACGGCCCGGAGTCGCACTTCAGCAAGCGCGGCACGCCAACCATGGGCGGGATTATGATCCTCACCTCCATCACCGTGTCGGTGCTTATGTGGGCCTATCCTTCTAACCCCTACGTCTGGTGCGTGTTGGTGGTGCTGGTGGGCTTCGGTGTGATCGGCTTTGTCGATGACTATCGCAAAGTGGTGCGTAAAGACACCAAGGGGCTGATCGCGCGCTGGAAATATTTCTGGATGTCGGTGATCTCGCTGGGTGTCGCGTTCGCGCTCTACTCCGCCGGTAAAGGTATGCCCACGACGCAGCTGGTGGTGCCTTTCTTCAAGGAAATCATGCCGCAGCTCGGCCTGTTCTACGTGGTGCTGGCCTACTTCGTGATCGTCGGCACCGGCAACGCCGTCAACCTGACCGATGGTCTCGACGGCTTGGCGATTATGCCCACCGTGTTCGTGGCGGCCGGCTTTGCGCTGGTGGCCTGGGCGACCGGCAACGTCAAGTTCGCCGAATATCTGCATATTCCCTATCTGCGCCACGCGGGCGAGCTGGTGATCGTCTGCACCGCGATTGTCGGGGCCGGACTGGGGTTTTTATGGTTCAACACCTATCCGGCGCAGGTTTTCATGGGCGACGTCGGCTCGCTGGCGTTAGGCGGCGCGCTCGGCACGTTGGCCGTGCTGCTGCGTCAGGAGTTTTTGTTGGTGATTATGGGCGGCGTATTTGTCGTTGAAACGCTCTCCGTGATCCTACAGGTGGGATCGTTCAAGCTGCGCGGTCAGCGTATCTTCCGCATGGCGCCGATCCACCATCACTATGAACTGAAAGGCTGGCCGGAACCGCGCGTTATCGTGCGCTTCTGGATTATCTCGCTGATGCTGGTGCTGATTGGCTTGGCCACGCTGAAGGTACGTTAACTATGGCTGACTATCGGGGCAGAAAAGTCGTCATTATCGGGCTGGGCCTGACCGGCCTCTCCTGTGTTGATTTTTTTTTAGAGCAAGGCGTGACGCCGCGCGTGATGGATACCCGTGTGTCGCCGCCGGGAATCGACAAACTACCTGAGCAGGTCGAGCGCTACACCGGCGGCCTGAACGCCGACTGGTTGATGGCAGCGGATCTGATTGTCGCCAGTCCGGGCATCGCGCTGGCGAATCCCGCGCTGAGCGAGGCGGCGGAAGCGGGCATCGAGATCGTTGGCGATATCGAGCTGTTCTGCCGCGAAGCGCAGGCGCCTATCGTGGCGATTACCGGCTCCAACGGCAAAAGCACTGTCACCACGCTGGTGGGCGAGATGGCGCGCGCTGCTGGCTGGCAGGTGGGCGTTGGTGGCAACATCGGCCTGCCGGCACTGATGCTGCTCAAGTCGCCCGCGCAGCTCTATGTGCTGGAGCTTTCCAGCTTCCAGCTGGAGACGACCTTAAGCCTGAAAGCCGCAGTGGCAACCATTCTCAACGTCACCGAAGATCATATGGACCGCTATCCGCTCGGCATGCAGCAGTATCGCGCCGCCAAGCTGCGTATTTATGAAAACGCGCAGGTCTGCGTGGTCAACGCCGACGACGCGATGACCATGCCGGTGCGCGGCGCCGATGCGTGCTGCGTCAGCTTTGGCATCGACTTCAGCGACTATCACCTTAACTGTCAGCAGGGCACGACCTGGCTGCGCGTGAAGGGCGAAAAGGTGCTGAACATTGCAGAGATGAAGCTGGTTGGCCAGCAAAACTACACCAATGCGCTGGCGGCGCTGGCGCTAGCCGACGCGGTCGGCCTGCCGCGCGCTTCCAGCCTGGCGGCGCTGGCCGGTTTCGGCGGCCTGGCGCATCGCTTCCAGCTGGTGCACGAGGCGAACGGCGTGCGTTGGATCAACGACGCTAAAGCGACCAACGTCGGCAGCACCGAAGCGGCGCTTAATGGACTTGAGGTGACGGGCACGCTCTGGCTGCTGCTGGGCGGCGACGGCAAGTCGGCGGACTTTTCTCCGCTGGCGCGCTATGTGCAGGATGAAAAGGTGCGCCTCTACTGTTTTGGCCGCGACGGCGACGCGCTGGCGGCGCTGCGGCCCGATAATGCGGTACGCACCGACACGCTGCAGCAGGCGATGGCGCTGATCGCGCCGCAGACGCAGCCTGGCGACATGGTGCTGCTGTCGCCGGCCTGCGCCAGCCTTGATCAGTTCCGCAATTTTGAACAGCGCGGCGATTGCTTTGCGCACCTGGCGAAGGCGTTAGGCTGATGCATATTCCTGGCGCCGGACTGATTATCGGACTCTGCACCTTTATCGGCAGCCGCCTGAAAAACTGGGTGATGGGCGCGCGCGACAGCGACGACTCCGCGCTGGTGCTCTACGATCGCACGCTGCTGTGGCTGACCTTCGGCTTGGCGGTGATTGGCTTTTTGATGGTGACCTCGGCCTCGATGCCGGTGGGCCAGCGCCTCAACGACGATCCCTTCTACTTCGCCAAGCGCGACGCCTTCTATATCGTGCTGGGACTCGGCATCGCGCTGGTGACGCTGCGCGTGCCGATGGATTTCTGGCAGCGCTACAGCAACGCCATGTTGCTGGCTACGGTGGTAATGCTGCTGATTGTGCTGGTGGTGGGCAGCTCGGTGAACGGCGCGTCGCGCTGGATCGCCCTCGGCCCGCTGCGTATTCAGCCGGCGGAGCTGTCGAAGCTGTCGCTGTTCTGCTATCTCGCCAGCTATCTGGTGCGCAAGGTCGAAGAGGTACGCAATAACTTCTGGGGCTTCTGCAAACCGATGGGCGTGATGGTGGTGCTGGCGGTGCTGTTGCTGGCGCAGCCTGACCTCGGCACCGTGGTGGTGCTGTTCGTCACCACGCTGGCGATGCTCTTCCTAGCGGGCGCGAAGCTGTGGCAGTTCCTCGCCATTATCGGCTCCAGTATTTTTGCCGTAGTGCTGCTGATTATCGCCGAGCCTTATCGTATGCGCCGCGTCACCTCGTTCTGGAACCCCTGGGAAGATCCCTTCGGCAGCGGCTACCAGCTGACCCAGTCGCTGATGGCGTTCGGCCGCGGCGAATTCTGGGGGCAGGGCCTCGGCAATTCGGTGCAAAAACTGGAGTATCTGCCGGAGGCGCACACTGACTTTATCTTCTCTATCATCGGCGAAGAACTGGGTTATATCGGTGTGGTTTTGGCCTTGTTGATGGTATTCTTCGTCGCTTTTCGTGCGATGTCGATCGGCCGACGCGCGCTGGAGATCGATCAGCGTTTTTCCGGCTTTCTCGCCTGCTCGATCGGCGTCTGGTTCAGCTTCCAGGCGCTGGTCAACGTCGGCGCGGCGGCGGGCATGCTGCCGACCAAAGGTCTGACGCTGCCGCTGATCAGCTACGGCGGCTCTAGCTTGCTGATTATGTCGACCGCCATCGTGTTTTTGCTGCGTATTGATTATGAAACACGCCTGACGAAAGCGCAGGCGTTTACCCGAGGTGCCCGATGAGTGGGAAGCGTTTGATGGTGATGGCGGGCGGAACCGGCGGGCATGTTTTCCCCGGTCTGTCCGTCGCCCATCATCTGATGGAGCAGGGCTGGCAGGTGCGCTGGCTCGGCACCGCCGACCGTATGGAAGCGGATCTGGTGCCGAAACACGGCATTGAGATTGAGTTTATCCGCATCAGCGGGCTGCGCGGCAAAGGCGTGAAGGCGCTGCTGCTGGCGCCGATGCGCATTTTCAACGCCTGGCGGCAGGCGCGCGCCATTATGCGCGCCTGGCAACCGGACGTGGTGCTGGGCATGGGCGGCTACGTTTCTGGTCCCGGCGGCCTGGCGGCCTGGAGCTGCGGCATCCCGGTGGTGTTGCACGAGCAGAACGGCATCGCCGGCCTGACCAACAAGTGGCTGGAGAAAATCGCCAGCAAGGTGATGCAGGCGTTTCCCGGCGCCTTTCCGCAGGCGGACGTGGTCGGCAACCCGGTGCGTACCGAAGTGCTGGCGCTGCCGCTGCCGCAGCAGCGACTGGCCGGCCGCTGCGGTCCGGTGCGCGTACTAGTGGTCGGCGGAAGCCTGGGGGCTCTCGTGCTAAATCAGATGCTGCCGGAGGTGGCGGCCGCGCTGGGGGATAGCATCACGCTGTGGCATCAGACCGGCAAAGGCGCGCTGCAGGAGGTGCTCAAAGCGTATCAGCAGGTGGGCCAGACGCAGCACAAGGTAACGGAATTTATCGACGATATGGCGGCCGCCTACGCCTGGGCGGATGTGGTGGTGTGTCGCTCCGGCGCGCTGACCGTCAGCGAAGTTGCCGCCGCGGGCTTACCGGCCATCTTCGTACCTTTTCAGCACAAAGATCGCCAGCAGTACTGGAACGCGCTGCCGCTGGAAAAAGCGGGCGCGGCCAAAATTTTTGAGCAGCCGCAGTTTACTGCGGATGCCGTAGCGGACACGCTGCGCCACTGGGATCGTCCGATGCTGTTGAGCATGGCGGAAAAAGCGCGCCAGGTGGCGATCCCCGATGCAACCGAACGGGTTGCGCAGGAAGTGGCGCGCGTCGCGAAGTGAATAATCAGGCCAGCGCGGCTGGCCGGTGCCGGAAAAGGCACGCATCAAGATGACAGGTAACTGAGACCGATGAATACAAAACAACTGGCAAAACTGCGCTCCATTGTGCCCGAGATGCGTCGCGTCCGGCACATTCACTTTGTTGGCATCGGCGGTGCCGGCATGGGCGGTATTGCCGAAGTGTTGGCGAATGAGGGGTACCACATTAGCGGTTCTGACCTGGCGCCGAACTCGGTGACGCAGCACCTAGCAAAGCTGGGCGCGACTATTTACCTCAACCATCGCCCGGAAAACGTCACCGACGCCAGCGTGGTGGTGGTTTCCAGCGCGGTGGCGCAGGACAACCCTGAGCTGGTGGCGGCGCGCGAGCAGCGCATTCCGGTGATCTGCCGCGCTGAAATGCTGGCGGAGCTGATGCGCTTTCGTCACGGCATCGCCATTGCCGGCACGCACGGCAAAACCACCACCACCGCGATGGTGTCGAGCATCTATGCGGAAGGCGGACTGGATCCGACTTTCGTCAACGGCGGCCTGGTTAAAGCCGCCGGTACGCACGCGCGTCTCGGTAGCAGCCGCTATCTGATTACGGAAGCGGACGAGAGCGACGCCTCGTTCCTGCACCTGCAGCCGATGGTCGCCGTGGTGACCAATATCGAAGCCGACCATATGGATACTTATCAGGGCGACTTCGAGAATCTGAAGCGGACCTTTATCAACTTCCTGCACAACCTGCCGTTTTATGGCCGTGCGGTAATGTGCGTTGACGATGTGGTGATCCGCGACCTGATCCCGCGTGTTGGACGCCAGATCACCACTTACGGCTTCAGCGACGACGCCGATGTGCGTATCGAGGGCTATGAGCAGCGCGGCGCGCAGGGGCACTTTACGCTAGTGCGTCACGACAAGCCGCGCCTGCTGGTGATGCTGAACGCGCCGGGCCGACACAACGCGCTCAACGCGGCGGCGGCGGTCGCGGTGGCGAGCGAAGAGGGCATTGACGACAACGCCATTCTCGCTGCGCTAGAGAGCTTCCAGGGCACCGGTCGTCGCTTCGATGTGCTGGGCGAATTCCTGACCGAATCGGTGAACGGCAGCGCGGGCGCGGCGATGCTGGTGGACGACTACGGCCATCATCCGACCGAAGTCGATGCCACCATTAAGGCGGCGCGCGCCGGCTGGCCGGACAAAAAGCTGGTGATGGTATTTCAGCCGCACCGCTACACGCGCACGCGCGATCTGTTCGACGACTTAGCCAATGTGCTGTCCCAGGTCGATGTGTTGCTGATGCTGGATGTCTATTCTGCCGGCGAAACGCCGATTCCGGGCGCGGACAGTCGCGCGCTGTGCCGCTCGATTCGCGGCCGCGGCAAAGTCGAGCCGGTGCTGGTGCCCGATCACGATGCGCTGCCGGAAATGCTGGCGCCGCTGCTGTCCGGCAACGATCTGGTGCTGGTGCAGGGCGCTGGCAACGTCGGCAAAGTGGCGCGCAAGCTGGCGGATTGCCGTTTGCAGCCCGAGCGTAAAGCGGAGGATCTTCATGGCTGATAAAGTCGCCGTCCTGATGGGCGGTACCTCGGCGGAGCGCGACGTGTCGCTGCTGTCAGGCAGCGCGGTGTTGGCCGGGCTGCGCGAAGCGGGCGTCAATGCGCATGTGGTTGATACGCGCGACGTTTCGGTGCTGACGCTGAAAGAGCAAGGCTTTGACGCCGCCTTTATCGCGCTGCACGGGCGCGGCGGCGAAGACGGCACGCTGCAGGCAGTGCTGGAATTTTTGCAGCTTCCCTATACCGGCAGCGGCGTGATGGCCTCGGCCATCACCATGGACAAACTGCGCACCAAGCTGCTGTGGCAGGGACGCGGCTTGCCGTCGGGCCGCTTCGTCTGGCTGACGCGCGAGGAGTATCTGGCGGGCCTGAAGGCGGAAACGCGCGGGGCTATCGACGTGCTGGGGCTACCGCTGTTCGTGAAGCCGAGCTGCGAAGGCTCCAGCGTCGGCATCAGCCGCGTCAACGCGCCTGACGCGCTGCCAGCGGCGCTGGAAGAGGCTTTTCGCCATGACGACAACGTGCTGGTAGAGGCGTTTTTCGGCGGCGAAGAGTATACGGTGGGCATCCTCGGTGATCAAATTCTGCCGGCGATACGCATTCAGACCGCCAGCGAGTTTTATGACTATGAAGCAAAATATATTTCTGACGATACTCAATACTTCTGTCCGGCAGGATTAAGAGCGGAGCGGGAGGCGGAGCTGCAGACGCTGGTGCGCGCAGCATGGCAGGCGCTGGGCTGCAGCGGCTGGGGCCGCGTAGACGTCATGACCGATGCGCAAGGCAACTTCCAGCTGCTGGAGGCAAATACCTCACCGGGTATGACCAGCCACAGCCTGGTGCCGATGGCGGCGAAAGCGGCGGGTATGCGCTTCTCCGAGCTGGTGGCGCGTATTCTGGAGCTGGCCGACTGATTATGCCACAGGTGGCACTGAACGCACGGAACCACGAGCCTCAGGAGCGCGCACGCACGGGGCGCAGCAACGGCGCCAGACTCTTCGGCATCGTGTTTTTGCTGATGGTCGTTGGCATTATGATTTTCGGCGGCCTAGTGGTCGTGAAGTGGATGAACGACGCGTCGTGCCTGCCGCTTTCCCGGCTGGTGGTTATGGGCGAAACCCACTACACCACCCACGACGATATTCGCCAGGCGATTCTGTCGCTGGGCGCGTCGGGCACCTTTATGTCGCAGGATGTGAACATCATCCAGCAGCAGATTGAACTGCTGCCGTGGATCAAGCAGGTCAGCGTGCGCAAGCAGTGGCCGGATGAGCTGAAAATCCATCTGGTGGAGTATGTGCCGGTGGCGCGCTGGAACGATGTGCATATGGTGGACGCGGAGGGTGTCTCCTTCAGCGTGCCGGCGAGCCATACCGGCAAAGAGGCGATGCCGATGCTCTACGGGCCGGAAGGCAGCGAGAAAGAGGTACTGGCAGGCTACCACAGCATGAGCGACGTGCTGAGGGCCAACAAGTTTACTCTGAAGGTCGCGTCGATGACGGCGCGGCGTTCATGGCAGCTGGTCACCAGCGACGATGTGCGCATCGAACTGGGGCGCAGCGACACCATGAAACGTCTTAACCAATTTATTGAGCTCTATCCGGCGCTGCAGCAGCAAGGGCAGAACGAGCACAACCGTATCAGCTACGTGGATTTGCGCTACGACCCGGGGGCAGCCGTGGGCTGGACGCCGCAGCCGGTGGAGCTACAGGACAGTAATCAGCAACAGAACCAGGCACAGGCTAAACAATGATCAAGGCAACGGACAGAAAACTGGTAGTTGGACTCGAAATTGGCACCGCGAAGGTCGCCGCCCTAGTTGGGGAAATTCTGCCCGATGGTATGGTCAACATTATCGGGGTGGGCAGCTGTCCGTCTCGCGGTATGGATAAAGGCGGCGTAAACGACCTGGAGTCGGTGGTGAAGTGCGTACAGCATGCCATCGATCAGGCCGAGCTTATGGCGGATTGCCAGATTTCATCCGTCTGTCTCGCCTTATCGGGCAAACATATCAGCTGTCAGAACGAAATCGGGATGGTTCCGATATCCGAAGAGGAAGTGACTCAGGATGATGTGGAAAACGTCGTACACACTGCGAAGTCAGTGCGCGTGCGAGACGAGCACCGCATCCTGCATGTTATTCCTCAGGAATACGCTATCGATTATCAGGAAGGTATCAAAAACCCAGTCGGACTTTCCGGCGTGCGCATGCAGGCAAAAGTGCACCTGATCGCATGTCACAACGATATGGCGAAAAATATCGTCAAAGCCGTTGAACGTTGTGGCTTGAAAGTTGACCAACTGATTTTTGCTGGCCTGGCGTCCAGTTTCGCCGTGCTGACGGAAGATGAACGTGAGCTTGGTGTCTGTGTTGTCGACGTCGGTGGCGGTACAATGGATATTGCCGTCTATACGGGCGGCGCGCTGCGTCATACCAAAGTGATCCCCTATGCGGGGAATGTAGTGACCAGCGATATCGCTTACGCCTTCGGCACGCCGCCGACAGATGCGGAAGCGATCAAGGTTCGTCACGGCTGTGCGCTCGGCTCCATTGTCGGCAAAGACGAGAATGTTGAAGTCCCGAGCGTCGGCGGACGTCTGCCGCGCAGTCTGCAACGTCAGACGCTGGCCGAAGTGATCGAGCCGCGATACACCGAATTGCTGAATCTGGTCAACGACGAGATTCTGCAGCTGCAGGAACAACTGCGTCAGCAGGGCGTGAAACACCATCTGGCAGCCGGGATTGTGCTGACCGGTGGCGCGGCGCAAATTGAGGGGCTGGCCGCCTGCGCGCAACGCGTATTCCATACGCAGGTGCGCATTGGACAACCGCTCAATATCACAGGCTTAACGGATTACGCACAGGAACCCTATTACTCAACCGCAGTAGGACTGTTGCACTATGGTAAAGAGTCTCATATGAACGGCGATGCAGAGACGGAAAAGCGCGCATCGGTAGGGAACTGGTTCAAGCGCATTAATAGCTGGTTGAAGAAAGAATTTTGATTTTTGTAAGGAGGCCATCCGGGCACAGTTTATGGTCTCTAGCGACAGGCACATAACGGAGAGAAATCATGTTTGAACCGATGGAATTAACCAATGACGCGGTGATTAAAGTCATCGGCGTCGGCGGTGGCGGTGGCAACGCCGTAGAGCACATGGTACGCGAGCGTATCGAAGGTGTGGAGTTCTTTGCTGTGAACACCGACGCTCAGGCGTTGCGTAAAACAGCGGTTGGCCAGACGATCCAGATCGGTACCAATATTACGAAAGGTCTGGGGGCAGGGGCGAATCCGGAAGTCGGCCGTACCTCTGCGGAAGAAGATCGCGAAGCACTGCGTTCTGCGCTGGAGGGAGCAGACATGGTGTTTATCGCAGCCGGTATGGGCGGCGGTACCGGAACGGGCGCTGCGCCGGTCGTGGCGGAAGTGGCCAAAGACCTGGGCATTCTCACCGTTGCGGTGGTGACCAAGCCGTTCAACTTCGAAGGCAAAAAGCGCATGGCCTTTGCCGAGCAGGGCATCGCCGAGCTGTCGAAGCACGTGGACTCGCTGATCACGATTCCGAACGATAAGCTGCTGAAAGTGCTGGGCCGCGGCATCTCTCTGCTCGACGCCTTCGGCGCGGCAAACGACGTGCTGAAAGGCGCAGTACAGGGTATCGCCGAGCTGATTACGAGTCCGGGCCTGATGAACGTCGACTTCGCCGACGTGCGCACCGTGATGTCGGAAATGGGCTACGCCATGATGGGCTCCGGCGTCGCCTGCGGCGAAGACCGCGCGGAAGAAGCGGCCGAAATGGCGATCTCCAGCCCGCTGCTGGAAGATATCGACCTTTCTGGCGCGCGCGGCGTGCTGGTTAACATCACGGCGGGCTTCGACCTGCGTCTGGACGAGTTTGAAACCGTGGGTAACACCATCCGCGCCTTCGCCTCGGACAACGCCACCGTGGTTATCGGTACCTCACTGGATCCAGAGATGAGCGACGAACTGCGCGTGACCGTGGTCGCTACCGGCATCGGCATGAACAAGCGTCCGGAAATCACGCTGGTGACCAAGAAGCCAGCCAGCCAGCCGGTTATTGATCACCGCTACCAGCAGCACGGCATGTCGCCGCTGCCGCAGGAGCAAAAGCCGGCCGCGAAAGTCGTTAACGACCAGAGCGCGCAGTCTAACAAAGAGCCAGATTATCTTGATATTCCCGCGTTTTTGCGTAAGCAGGCTGACTAGGAATAACTTGAGAATTGGGTTTCGCCGCTCTTTGTGCTAAAGTATTTACCTGCTGGTAAAGTACACTGGCAGTGTCGGATGGGTAATATTGCGAGATAATACGATGATCAAACAAAGGACATTAAAACGTATTGTTCAGGCGACTGGCGTCGGTTTGCATACTGGCAAAAAGGTCACGCTGATATTACGCCCTGCGCCGGCAAACACCGGGGTCATCTATCGTCGCACTGACTTGAATCCACCGGTTGATTTCCCGGCTGATGCAAAATACGTGCGCGACACCATGCTGAGTACCTGCCTGGTGGATGACGAAGGCGTGCGTATTTCAACGGTTGAGCATCTGAACGCCGCTCTGGCGGGTCTGGGTATCGATAACATTATCGTTGAAGTTGATGCGCCGGAAATTCCGATTATGGACGGTAGCGCCGCGCCCTTTATCTATCTCCTGATGGATGCGGGCATTGAGCAGCTCAACAGCGCGAAGAAATTCGTACGTGTTAAGCAGGCCGTGCGCGTGGAAGATGGTGACAAGTGGGCCGAGATCAAACCCTATAACGGTTTTTCTCTTGACTTCACCATCGACTTCAAACATCCGGCCATTGATTCCAGCTCGCAGCGCTATCAGCTGAACTTCTCAGCCGATTCCTTTGTTCGTCAGATCAGCCGCGCCCGTACGTTCGGCTTTATGCGTGAAATCGAGTACCTGCAATCTAAAGGCCTGTGCCTGGGCGGTAGTCTGGATTGCGCTATCGGTCTTGACGATTTCCGCGTGCTGAACGAAGAAGGCCTACGTTTTGAAGATGAGTTTGTTCGTCACAAAATGCTCGACGCGATCGGCGACCTGTTTATGTGCGGCCACAATATTATTGGCGCGTTTAGCGCGTTCAAATCAGGCCATGCGTTGAACAACAAGCTGCTGCAGGCCGTTCTGGCTAAACAGGAAGCATGGGAATGGGCTACCTTTGAAGACGAAGCGGAACTGCCGCTGGCATTCAAGGCACCAAACCTGGTTCTGGCTTAATTACTTAAGAACGTTGAACGGCTAGTTATGCTGACACCCCTCTCCCGTCAGCGGCGCCAGCCGTTTTTTTATTGTGCATTTTTCATCCCTGAATGTGCGATATCCCTCGCAGTGATATGTGCAACGTTGTCGAAACGCTGAACAAACGCGCGCGTTTTATTCCTGTCCGACTTTAAACCCTGATGTGGTCGCCCCACATAAATGTTACTATCAGGCGCGCTGAAACGCTGAGTGCCGCCGTTTCTGACAGGCGGTAAACCCTAATAACGGCGCGATCGTTGATTCGCAATGGAACAGTTGTGATCGGAATTTTTTTACGCTGGCGACAATTGGGTAGACGCTATTTCTTGCCTCATCTCCTGTTGGGGATGGTGGCGGCCAGTCTTGGCCTGCCGATCTGCGCGCAAAGCACCGAGCTTAACGCCTCTTCCGAATCGCCTTCCAGCAGCCTCTTTGTCGGTAGCGCCACGCGCTTCGATCAGCTTATCCGTTTACAGGAAACGGTGCGTCGGCCCAGTTTTACGGTTGACTACTGGTATCAGCACGCCATTCGTACCGTTATTCGACATCTCTCTTTTTCGCTTACGCCGCAGGCGGAACTGGACACCTTACCGCTGGCTGAACACAAGCTGGTGCTGATCGACTCGCTGCAGGCATTGCTGACCACCCATATCTTCCTGCGACAGCCGCCGCAGCAGACTAGCGCACCATCCGACGGGCTTACGCCATCCTCCTCGCTCTCCAGCTGGCGCAGTAAAACCCATGCAATTCGCGCTGGACCGTCTACGCTGCTTGTCTGAACAACTTTTTTAAATACCTTTTTCATTATCGCAGCCCGCACGATGCGGCTGAATTGAGATGTTTTTACTATGTTAATTAAACTGTTAACGAAAGTATTTGGCAGCAGCAATGACCGCACCTTACGCCGTATGCGCAAAGCGGTAGACGTCATCAACAAAATGGAGCCGGATTTCGAGAAGCTTTCAGACGATGAGCTGAAGGCGAAAACCGACGAATTCCGTGAGCGCCTAAAAAAAGGCGAGACGCTGGAAAGCCTGCTGCCGGAAGCCTTCGCCACCGTGCGCGAGGCAAGCAAGCGCGTCTTTGGCATGCGTCACTTTGACGTACAGCTGATCGGCGGCATGGTGCTGAACGATCGCTGCATCGCAGAGATGCGTACCGGTGAAGGTAAAACCCTGACGGCAACGCTGCCGGCCTATCTAAACGCCCTGAGCGGCAAAGGCGTGCACGTCGTTACCGTCAACGACTATCTGGCGCAGCGCGATGCAGAAAACAACCGTCCGCTGTTTGAATACCTTGGCCTGAGCGTCGGCATCAATCTGCCGGGCATGCCGTCCGTGGCGAAGCGCGAAGCCTATGCGGCCGATATCACCTACGGCACCAACAACGAGTATGGTTTCGACTACCTGCGCGACAACATGGCGTTCAGTCCGGAAGAGCGCGTGCAGCGCAAACTGAACTACGCACTGGTGGATGAGGTCGACTCCATCCTGATCGACGAAGCGCGTACGCCGCTGATTATCTCCGGTCCGGCCGAAGACAGCTCCGAGCTCTATATCAAGGTCAACAAAATCATTCCAAGCCTGGTGCGCCAGGAGAAAGAAGACTCCGACACCTTCCAGGGCGAAGGCGACTTCTGGGTGGATGAAAAAGCGCGTCAGGCGCATATGACCGAGCGCGGTCTGGTCAAGGTGGAAGAACTGCTGGTCAGCCAGGGCATTATGGAAGATGGCGAATCGCTCTACTCGCCGACCAACATTATGCTGATGCATCACGTCACCGCGGCGCTGCGCGCCCATGCGCTGTTCACCCGCGATGTGGATTATATCGTCAAAGACGGCGAAGTGGTGATCGTCGATGAGCACACTGGCCGCACCATGCAGGGACGTCGCTGGTCCGACGGCCTGCATCAGGCGATCGAAGCGAAAGAGGGCGTAGAGATCCAGAACGAAAACCAGACGCTGGCCTCTATTACCTTCCAGAACTACTTCCGTCTTTATGACAAGCTGGCCGGGATGACCGGTACGGCCGATACCGAAGCCTTCGAATTCAGCTCTATCTACAAGTTCGACACTATCGTCGTGCCGACTAACCGCCCCATTGTGCGTAAAGATCTGCCCGATCTGGTCTACATGAGCGAGAAAGAGAAGATCGACGCGATCATCGAAGACATTCGCGAGCGTACCGCCAATGGGCAACCGGTGCTGGTCGGCACCATCTCCATTGAAAAATCAGAAGTGTTTTCCAACGAGTTGACGCGCGCCGGCATCAAGCACAACGTGTTGAACGCCAAATTCCACGCCCGCGAAGCGGATATCGTCGCACAGGCCGGTCAGCCGGGCGCGGTGACCATCGCCACCAACATGGCGGGTCGCGGTACCGACATCATGCTGGGCGGCAGCTGGCACGCCGAAGTGGCTGAGCTGGTTGAGCCGACCGAGGCGCAAATCGAAGCGATCAAGGCTGAGTGGCAGAAGCGCCACGATGCGGTGCTGGCGGCAGGCGGCCTGCATATCATCGGCACCGAGCGTCACGAATCGCGCCGTATTGACAACCAGCTGCGCGGCCGTGCCGGACGTCAGGGCGACGCCGGTTCCTCCCGCTTCTATCTGTCGATGGAAGATGCGCTGATGCGTATTTTCGCCTCAGATCGCGTTTCGAACATGATGCGCAAATTGGGCATGAAGCCCGGCGAAGCAATTGAGCACCCGTGGGTGACCAAGGCTATCGCCAACGCACAGCGTAAGGTCGAGAGCCGCAACTTCGACATTCGTAAGCAGCTGCTGGAATATGATGACGTCGCCAACGATCAGCGCCGCGCTATCTATAGCCAGCGTAACGAGCTGCTGGACGTGTCCGACGTTAGCGAAACCATCAACAGCATCCGCGATGATGTGTTCAAAACCACCATCGACACCTATATTCCGCCGCAGTCGCTGGAAGAGATGTGGGACGTACCGGGCTTGGAAGAGCGCCTGCGCAACGACTTCGACCTCGACCTGCCGATCGCCGAGTGGCTGGACAAAGAGCCGGATCTGCATGAAGAGACGCTGCGCGAGCGCATCATGACGCGCGCGCGTGAAAACTACGCCAGTAAAGAAGAGGTAGTCGGCGCTGAGATGATGCGTAACTTCGAAAAAGGCGTCATGCTGCACACGCTGGATTCGCTGTGGAAAGAGCATTTTGCGGTGATGGACTATCTGCGTCAGGGCATCCATCTGCGCGGCTACGCGCAGAAAGATCCGAAGCAGGAGTACAAGCGCGAATCCTTCGCCATGTTCTCGGCAATGCTGGAGTCGCTGAAATATGAGGTGGTCAGCACCCTGAGCAAGGTTCAGGGGCGCATGCCAGAAGAGGTCGAAGCGATAGAGCAGCAGCGTCGCGAAGAAGCGGAGCGTCTGGCGCAACAGCAGCAGCTCAGCTACGTTGACGACGAAAGCGCTGCGGCCGCCTTGCTGGCCGCGCAAAGCGGCGAGCGCAAAGTAGGGCGCAACGATCTCTGCCCATGCGGCTCGGGTAAAAAATATAAGCAGTGTCACGGCCGACTGGCCTGACAGGCGCTAACGAAAAAGAGGCTGCGGCCTCTCTTTTTTATTGGCCCGGCCGCTGCGGGCTGTCTGACGCGCGATTAACTTTGCGGCGCCCTTACTTTAGAATCAGCGCCTGTACATTCACCCGAAGTGGAACCGATTTTATGAAGCACCTGCAGGTTGCCGTCGGCATCATCCGTAACGCCGATAAACAGATTTTCCTTGCCCAGCGTCCCGCCTCATCGCACATGACGAATATGTGGGAGTTTCCCGGCGGCAAGATTGAGCCGGGCGAAAGCACGGAGGAGGCGCTGAAGCGCGAGTTGCTAGAGGAGACGGGCATCGAGGTGACGCACGCGACGGCGATTGGCTTAGCCGATCACACCTATGCTGATGTGCGCGTGACGCTGCATTTATTCCTAGTGGAGGGCTGGCGTGGAGAGCCATGGGGTCGGGAAGGGCAGCCGCAGCGCTGGGTCGCGCAGCAGGCGCTGGTGGCGGAAGAGTTTCCACCGGCCAATCATGAGCTGATCGCGCGCCTGACAGCCGGCGAGCTTTAACGTCAGGAGCCTGGCCCCTGATACTACCGCTGCTCCTCACTCCAGTCGTCGCTGTCGCTTTGATCGCCCTCGCTGGCGATGCGCTTCTCTTCGGCGGCCCATTCGTCCAGATCAATCAGCTGGCAGCGCTTGCTGCAGAATGGGCGCCACGGGCTCAGCTCATCCCAGATCAAATCTTTACCGCAGTGGGGACAATGCACGGTAATCACTTCATTTTGCATAGCTACCTCTAACAACAGGCCAGTTCGGAATTCAGCCGTGCGGGCACTTCGCCACGCTCGCTGTCGAGCGGCAGAAAACGGATTAACGACTTTTATTATGGCCCGACACCTGGGGATAAAGCGCGTCTTCCAGATGCAGCCAGATATGCAGTCCGGGCAGATCGAAGCTGCAACAGCCGCCGGGAATGCTGAGACGCTGGCGCACTGGGCCGATAAGCCGGCCTTCGCGCAGCGGCTGCCCCATACGCGTCGCGCTGTTCAGCGCGACCGCCTGCGTCCGTAGCTTGTCGCGCAGCGCATCTACGACCGCCATATCGACGCCCGGCACGTTAGCTCAGGCGCGCAGCTTCTGCTGCTGGCGCTCCAGCTCTTTCAGCAGTTCGGTACGCATATCGTCGCGCTCAAAAATATCCAGCAGTTCGCCGATAATGCGGAAAAAGGTCAGCGCTGTCGCTGAACGGCTGACGGGCACTGTTTCATAAAGCTGGTGGATTAAAAACTCGACGCGAAGCTAGGTGCACCTTTTTTCATTTAAAGAGTGCTCAAACAGAACGACTGTACTCATAGCGTTAATTCTGTTGCGTCGCCGCCAGCGCCAGGTAGCGCTGATTCAGAGCGGCAACCTTCGGCAGCACGTTATCCGGCGCGCCGCTGTTATTAATCACGTCGTCTGCCACGGCGAGACGCGCCTCGCGCGTCGCCTGGGCGGAAAGAATATTGTTGGCCTGCTGAAGATCGATGCCGTCGCGCTGCATGGTGCGCGCCAGCTGCGTAGCCTGATCGACGTCGACCACCAGCACACGGTCCGCCTGGCGCTGCAGGTTATTTTCCACCAGCAGCGGCACAACCCACAGCACGTAGGGCGCCTTCGTCAGCGCCTTAAGCTGCTGCGTGCGGGCGTTAATCAGGGGATGAAGCAGGTTATTCAGCCAGACTTTCTCTTCAGGCGACTGAAAAATCAGGGTTCTCAGCCGGGCGCGGCTCAACGCGCCCTGTTCGGTCAGTATGTTGTCGCCGTGGCGCGCGGCAATCTGCTGTAGCGCCGGCGAGCCTGGTTCGACCAACTCGCTCGCAATCACATCCGCATCGATGACGGGTACGCCAAGGGCCGCGAAAGCCTTGGCTATCGTACTTTTTCCACTGCCGATTCCTCCGGTCAGTGCCACAGTATAGGGCATATTGCTCTCTCTGGCGCATAGCGCAGACGGAAGCACAGGACTGCGCGCGCGATCACAATGAAAAAGTCTACGCTAAATTTTTATTGGATTGTAGCATAAATAAAGTGAAATTTGCAGTCTTGTCGCGGCGCGTATGACTATGCCACTGGAGCCGTGTGCGCTACCCGAACTGCGATTCGATGCCATTCACCAAGACACTTTCTATGCGTATTGAAGGAGATTTAAAACTGGGTTGAAAAAATGTACTGATCCGCCCTAAGCGCTCTACCCTGAAAAGCCGTTCACAGGTTGAACTTGAGCGCAGCTTTACCTTTAAGCACTCGGGACTGAGCTGGAGCGGCGTACCGGTGATTGCCGCCAATATGGATACCGTCGGCACCTTTACCATGGCGACGGCGCTCGCCAGCTTCGACATCCTGACGGCAGTGCACAAGCACTATAGCGTGGAGGAGTGGCGCGCCTTTATCGCGCGCACGCCGGTCGCGGTGCTGAACCACGTTATGGTTTCAACCGGCACCTCCGACGCCGATCTGCAAAAGCTCACCGCCATTCTGGCGCTTTCCGCCGATCTGAAATTTATTTGCATCGACGTCGAGAAAGGCTATTCCGAGCACTTCGTGACCTTCCTGCAGCGCGCGCGAGCAGTTCCCGGATTGCACCATCTGCGCGGGCAACGTGGTTACCGGCGAAATGGTGGAGGAGCTGATTCTTTCCGGCGCCGATATCGTCAAAGTGGGCATTGGACCCGGTTCGGTATGCACCACCCGGGCCAAAACCGGCGTGGGCTACCCGCAACTTTCCGCCGTTATTGAATGCGCGGACGCGGCACACGGGCTGAGCGGCCAGATTGTCAGCGATGGCGGCTGCGCGGTGCCGGGCGACATCGCCAAGGCATTCGGCGGCGGCGCGGATTTCGTGATGCTGGGCGCGGATGCTTGCCGCGCATGATGAATGCGAAGGCACGGTCGTGGAAGAGAACGGCGAGCAGTTTATGCTGTTTTACAGCATGAGCTCTGAATCTGCGATGAAGCGGCATGTAGGCGGCGTGGCCGGCTATCGGGCGGCGGAAGGAAAAACGGTTAAGCTGCCGCTGCGCGGGCCGGTTGAGGAGACGGCGCGCGATATTCTGGGCTGGTTGCGCTCAGCCTGCACCTATGTCGGTGCCGAGCGGCTGAAAGAGTTGACCAAACGCACCACCTTTATCGCGTTGCCGAGCAGGAAAACCGCGTCTTTAACCGCTAACGACGCGCACACCACAGGGTGCCGCCGTGTACCCTAGTGGATAACCTCTCCTAGACCAAACACCGGCAGGTACATCGCTATTACCAACGTTCCGACGATGCCGCCTACGACCACCATCATCAGCGGCTCCAGCGAGGCAGCGAGAGCGTCGGCCAGCGCCAGCGTTTGCGCCTCGTGCCACCTCCGCCAGCCTGGCCAGCATAACGTCCAACGCGCCAGCCTCCTCGCCCACGTGCACCAGCTGCACGCAAAGCGGGGTAAACGGCACATGATCCCGCATCGCCTGACTTAATGGCCGTCCCTGGATAATATGCCGCTGAAGCGCCGCCACCGCCTCCTGCCACAGTCGCGCCGTCAGTGTTGCCTCGGCCGCCTGTAATCCCTGCAGCAGCGTTATGCCCGCCTGCTGCGTCAGATGCAATATGGCGTAAATCTGGCTGAGCTGGCTGCCGCGCCACAGAGTGGAAAGCAGCGGCAGGCGCAGCATCAGCCGCTGCTCTCCTCGCTGCCACGCTGCAGAGCGCCGACGCAGCGTCTGCCAGCCCGCAAGCGCCAGCAACAGCAATAGCGCGATCCAGCCGCCCCAGCGCTGCAGCCCCGCGGAAAGCGCCATTACCGCCACCGCGACCAGCAGAACAAACAGCGGATAGCGCAGCGCCTTGATGACTTTGCGTCGCAAAAACTGCTGCCGCGCCTGCTGCTGGGCCAGCTGCGCGCAGCGGAGGTCGAGCTGGCTGGTCAGCTCGCCGACCTGCATCAGCGCGGCAAAGAGCGGCAGAAATATTTGCGGCCACTGACGCAGCGCTTGCGATAGCGGAACGCCGCTTGATACCTGTAGCCGCAGAGCATGCAGCCGCCGCCAGCCGGCATGCGGATGCCCCTGTGACAGCAGTTCAAGGCCCTGCGCCATCGGCAGACCGGCTTTCAGCAGCGTCGCCAGCTGCGCCATCAGCTCAATTTTTTGCTGCCATTTCCAGTCACGCACGCGCCAGGCCTTGCGGCGGCGCCAGCTGAGCGGTAACAGATTTTGCTCGGCCAACTGGCGCAGCAGCCATTGCTCATCGGCCGCGATACTCTCTCCCTCATGCAGCTGCTGCTGGCTGTTTACTGCCTGCCAGCGATAGAGGCTAAGCCTGAACATCATCCAGCCTCGTCACGCGCTGCATCTCTTCCAGCGAGGTGTCGCCACGGCTGACCGCTTCCAGCCCGGCGCTGAAACGCGAGCGCATGAATAGCCGGAAAAACAGTGGTCGCAGCCTGGCGCGCGCCAGGCCAGACGTCGGGCGGGAAGTGCGTAACCGCCTGCGCCGGTTGGTGGCAATGCGGGCAGAGGCGGCGCACCAGCCACTAGTCGCAGCGCCGGGCCGAGCAGATAGCCGGGGATGCCCATCTGCCGCAGCCGCATTAGCGCCTCTGCCGTTGAGTTAGTATGCAGAGTGACAGCAACAGATGGCCGGTCTGCGCCGCTTTAACTGCAATCTCCGCCGTCTCCGCATCGCGAATTCCGCCCACCATAATCACGTCGGGATCCTGGCGCAGCAGGGCGCGCAGCACCCGGTTAAAATCCAGGCCATATTTCGGGTTGATCTGCGTCTGATTAATCCCCTTCAGCGGGATCTCCACCGGATCCTCCACGCTGCTGACGTTCAGGGCGGGGCGGTTGAGGGTGCTCAGGCAGCTTTAGAGCGTAAAGGTTTTTCCACTGCCGGTGGGGCCAGTCACCAGGATCAGCCCCTGCGGCTTCGCCAGCGCGGCGTCGAGCAGGCGCCGCTGGGCGGCGGGCAAGCCCAGTTTATGCAGCGACAGGGCGCTGCTTTCGCTTTGCAGCAGGCGGATAACCGCTTTCTCGCCGTGATGCACCGGCCGTCGCGAGGCGAAAGGCGGCGGCGTTGCCCTCCAGCGTGTGCGTAAACTGGCAGTCCTGCGGCTGCGGCCGACGCGAGCGGCTGCAGCACCCCGTCAATGCGCAGCCGCACGCGCACGCCGTCGCGCTGCGGTTCAATATGAATACCAGACGCCCGCCGCCGCAGCGCCTGTCGCAGCATGCTGTCTACCGCTTCGACCGCCGATTCGGGCAGCGCGTCGCCTCCCGGCTGCGCGGCAGTGTCGCTGTGCAGATGCAGCTTAATGCGCGCCTGCGGCCAGCACTCAATCTCTGTTTAGCACTGGCTGGCGAAGCGCAGCGCCTCGCGTAGCCCCTCTGGCGCCTGTTCGGCCACGGCGACGCGCAGCAGCGTCGCATCATTATGCAGCACCACGGCGCGATAGCGCTGGCAAAGCGCGCGCACGGCGGACTCAGGACTCAGGCGTTGTCATTGCGGCTCCCCGGTCGTCGAAGCGGAACTGCTCCAGACAGTTGTCACGCAGGCTGTCGAGGTTGCTGGTACAGCTGCGCTGCCAGCTAAGGCTGCCGTCTGCGCTGTCCCTGACTGGCGTCATTTCGACGCTCAGCCCAGTCAGACTCTCCTGGCCGGTCAGGGTAATGACGCCGTTAACTACGGTCAGCGCGGAGATATAGCGCGATCCTTTTCCCGCCGGAATGCTTTTTTCTCCCGCCTGGCACGCCTCGGGTCCGCCGTGCTCTATCGCGCCAGCTCGACGGCGGTCTTGAAAGGCATAGCGGTTTGCAGCATGTCGGTAAGTGCCGCCCGTTGCAGATAGTTTTGATAGCCCGGCAGGCCGATCGCGCTGAGAATCGCCACGATTCCGACGACAATCATCAGCTCGACAAGGGTAAATCCCCGTTGGTGGGTCATTGTTTCGCCTCCTTGAGTAAGAGGCGGCAGCATAGAAAAGCGCCGGCGCGAAACCCAGCGGCGATTGCGCGCGTCGCGAGCGGCTACGCAACCGCTGTCGACACTTGCGCTGGGCTGGCAAACGAAATGGAAGGCAGCCCGCAAAAATGCCGTGCGCAGCGACACGGCGTCAGGAGTTTACAGCGTGGTAAAGCGCATGGAGAGATCGAGGGCGCGAACGTGTTTGGTGAGCGCGCCGACGGAAATGTAGTCGACGCCGGTCTGCGCAATCTGAGGCAGCATAGCCTCCGTTACGTTGCCGGAGACCTCAAGCTGCGCGCGACCCTGAGTGCGCGCTACGGCGTCGCGCATCTCATCAAGGGTGAAATTGTCCAGCATCACGATGTCGGCGCCGGCCGCCAGCGCCTGATCCAGCTCCGCTAGCGATTCGACTTCCACCTCGACCGGCACGTCCGGATGCAGCCAGAACGCCTTCTCTACCGCCTGCTGAATCGAGCCGCTGGCGATAATATGGTTCTCCTTAATCAAAAAGGCGTCGGAAAGGCCGAGGCGATGATTGGCGCCGCCGCCGCACAGCACGGCGTATTTCAGCGCTGTGCGCAGTCCCGGCAGGGTTTTACGCGTATCAAGCAGCTGGGTCTGGCTGCCCTCAAGTCGCTGTACATAGCGATTCGTTTCTGTTGCCACGCCTGACAGCGTCTGCACAAAGTTGAGCGCGGTGCGCTCGGCAGTCAGCAGTCGGCGGGAAGGGCCGCTCAGGGAAAAAAGCCGCTGGTCGGGAACAACACTGTCGCCATCGTCCACTTCCCAGCTGAGCGTGACGTGACCGCCCAGCTGATTGAAGACCTCCTCCACCCAAAGTTTACCACAGAAAACGCCCGCCTCGCGCGTAATCACCTGCGCATGCGCCTGGCTCTGGTCGGAAAGCAGCTGAGCGGTAATATCGCGGTCAGCATCGATTTCGCCGCCCAAATCTTCCTGCAGCGCGCGTGCGACCGTGGCGGGAATATCCTGTTCAATGCGCGCGATTAGCGCCTGACGGCGGCGATCGGCGTCGTAACGACGGGTTGACATAGCGGCAGGCTCCCATTAAGCGAAAAAGCAGTGGCGGTCACAATAGCCCGAATTTCACTCGGCTGCCAGCCAAAGTCGCCGTTTTGTTTAGTATCCTTAACTCCGGCGGGCAAATGACGCGCCGCCGCGGCATTAAGCTGCAAAAAATTATCATAAATCGTGCTATTCTCAGCCGGACGCTGCTAAGGAAGAACCGGCATGAAACTAGAACAGGGCTGGCTGACCGACGTTCGTCAGTTGCCGTCGCCACACTTTAATGCACGCCCTCATGACGAGGCGCCCTCGCTGCTGGTGATCCACAATATCAGCCTGCCGCCCGTTGAATTCGGCGGTCCCTGGATCGATCGCTTGTTCATCGGCACGCTGCCGCCGGAGGCGCATCCCTATTTCGCCGATATCGCCCACTTGCAGGTCGCCGCTCACTGTCTGATCCGCCGCGACGGCGAGATCGTGCAGTATGTCTCGTTCGATCATCTCGTCTGGCATGCCGGCGTCTCCTGCTATCAGAGACGCGAAAACTGCAACGACTTTTCCATCGGCATCGGGCTGGAAGGCACCGATGACCTGCCTTACAGCGACGCTCAGTATCAGGCGCTGGCCGCGGTGACGCAGCAGCTGTTGCTGTGCTATCCCTTGACGCCCTCGCACATTACCGGACACAGCGATATCGCCCCGGCGCGTAAAACCGATCCGGGACCGGCGTTCGACTGGGTACGCTATCAGCAGCTGTTGGCGCAGCATTCTTTTTGACTTTTCCGGAGTGGGTATGACGCTGTTTACCTTGCTACTGGTTTTAGGTTGGGAACGCCTGTTTAAGCTGGGCGAGCACTGGCAGCTCGATCATCGCCTCGAGCTGCTGTTTCGCCGCCGCCGTCGCTTTTCGCTGCTGCGCACGCTGGCGATGACGCTGCTGGCGATGGCGATAGCCGCGCTGGTGATCTGGAGCCAGAAGGGCATCCTGTTTGGCGTCCCGCAGCTGCTGGTCTGGATCCTGACCGGGCTGTTCTGCATCGGCGCCGGTTCGGTGCGGCTGCACTATCACGCCTATCTGAAAGCGGCGAGCCAGGACGATGTAGCGGCGCATCAGGCGATGGCGGCCGAGCTGACGCTGATCCACGGCGTGCCGGTCGAGTGCAGCGAGGGCGAATTCCTGCGCGAGCTGCAAAACGCGCTGATCTGGATTAACTTTCGCTACTATCTGGCGCCGCTGTTCTGGTTTGTGGTCGGCGGCCCGTACGGTCCGGTGCTGCTGGTGGGCTACGCCTTCCTGTGTGCGTGGCAAAGCTGGCTGGCGAAGCACCAGTCGCCGTTGCAGCGCGCGCAGTCGGGCGTCGACGGCCTGCTGCATGTGATTGACTGGATCCCGGCGCGGCTGGCAGGCGTCGCCTATGCGCTGCTGGGCCACGGCGAGAAAGCGCTGCCGGCGTGGTTTGCCGCGCTGACCGATCTGCACCGCTCGCAGTATCAGGTGCTCACCAGCCTGGCGCAGTTCTCGCTGGCGCGCGATCCCCACTTGGATAAAGTGAAGACGCCGCGCGTAGCGGTGGCGCTGGCGAAACGCATTTCGCTGGTGCTGGTCGTGGTGGTAGCGCTGCTGACCATTTACGGCACGCTGGTGTAGTCCGCGGGCGGCACGCCGAAATTTGGCGTGGCGTCGTCGCGCCAGCTGAAACTCTTCAGCCGCGTATGGCGGTTAGGATCCCACAGCGGATCGCCTTCGATTTCTGTGTAGTTGCGCGCATGATAGACTATCACATCCTCGCCGTTCTCATCCTGAGTAAAGCAGTTGTGTCCCGGTCCGTACTGGTGATTGTCCCAGCTGGAGCTAAAGACCGGCCGCGCCAATTTGCGCCAGTGGTCGGGGGTTCAACAGATCCTGCTCAACGTCAATCGACAGAAGCCCTATGCAGTAGTTCTCATCGGTCGCGCTGGCGAAGTAGGTGACAAACAGCCGGTTGCCGTGCTTGATCACCGCCAGTCCCTCATTGACGCTAAAGCCTGCGCACTCCCACTCATATTCGGGACGGCTGAGCATCACCGGCGTGCCTTTCAGCGTCCAGGGGTTCTGCAGCTCCGCCAAGTAGAGATTGGAATTGCCGGGAATGCGGATCCTTCTGCGCCCACAGATACCAGTTCTTGCCCTGATGCATGAAGTGGGTGGCCTCCAGCGCAAAGCTATCGAACTGGCTGAAGACGCGGCGCGGCGCCTGCCAGCGTCCGCTCAGCGGATCGGCGTCGTCGCAGACCAGCGCATACATCCGGTGCTGAAACAGCCCCTCCTTGATATCGCGCGTCGGCGCGGCGGCAAAGTAGATCACCCACTGGTCGTCGATGCGGTGCAGCTCTGGCGCCCAGATCAGCTCGCTGCGGGCCGCTCTCTGGCCTGCGCCATACCACCACCGGTTTGGCCTGACGCAGCCCCAGCAGCGTGTCGGCGCGGCGCAGCTCCAGCCGATCGTAGGCGGGCACCAAGGCGATAAAGTAATAGCTCTGCGCATGGCGGATAAAGGGATCGGCCCGCTGTTCGAGAAAGGGGGGTCGGCCAGAGTGTGGTCATTTCGCTTCTCCAGGTTAGGTGACGGCGCCGTCGCGCTGATACATATCATGCAGCTCGTGGAAGTTGGCGCGGTGCGGGGCGAAATCGTCCTGAATAGTGTGTATCAGCGCCCGGTCGACCTTCAGCAGACGCACCACGCCCGCGGTAATCAAATAGCCGACGCCGGGGATCACGGTAAACAGCAGCCTAATACCGTTGACCGCCTGTGAAGACTGCTGCTTCGCGCCCGCTTCATAGCCGTAAAAAGAGAGCAGAAAGCCGACCATCGCACCCGCCACCGCCAGCCCGATCTTGAGAAAGAAGAGGTTGCCGGAGAAGCTGATGCCGGTGATGCGCTTGCCGGTTTTCCACTCGCCGTAGTCATCCACGTCCGCCATCAGCAACCAGTGCAACAGCGACGGGATTTGATGCAGCACGTTCAGCAGGAAGTAGGCGATCACCACCGTCAGCGTGGCATGCGGGTCGATCCAGTAGAAGCCGCAGGAGAAGAGCGCCAGCGCGATGTTGGTCCAGAAAAAGACCTTCAGCTTGAACCAGCGGTCGGTCAGCAGCTTCGCCAGCGTGCTGCCGATCATCATGCCGATCACGCCGAGGCTGATAAACAGCGTGGCGAAGTGGGTCGATAGCCCCATTACCCAGGTGACGTAGTACATGGTGGCGGCCATGCGGATAAAGCCGGAACAGACGTTGCAAAAGTTCAGCAGCAGAATGCGTACCCACTGGTCGTTTTTCCAGACGTCGAGCAGATCGTTTTTCAAATCGTCATGGGTCGGCACCGCCGGGCGAATACGCTCGCGCACCGTGGCGAAGCAGAATAGAAGCATCCCCAGTCCAATCAGCGCTAGCACGCTCATCGCCAGCTGATAGCCGCGCGCCTTGTCCTCGCCGCCGAACTATTCGGGCATCGGCAGCAGCGAGAGGATCAGAGTGGCGATGCCCACCTTCACAAAGCGGTAGGACTGGCAGGAGACACGCTCGCCGGGGTCATTGGTGATCACGCCGCCAAGCGAGCAGTAGAGGATGTTGATGGCGGTATAGGTCAGCGACATCAGAAAATAGGTGACGAAGGCCCAGATGACTTTATTGTCGTAGCTCCAGTCCGGCGTGGTGAACATCAGCACGCTGAACAGAACGTTAGGGCACCGACACCCAGAGCAGCCACGGACGAAAGCGTCCCCAGCGGCTCTGGGTGCGGTCGGCAATTGCGCCCATAATCGGATCGGTCACCACATTCAGCACGTGTACCGAAAGTAGCAGCGTGCCCATCAGCGCAGGCGCTAGGCCGAAGACGTCGGTATAGAAATAGTTCAGAAACAGCATAATGGCGCCGCCAATCATATTGTAGCCGGCATCGCCCTTAGCCCAGCTTTTCGCGGAAAGAGAGGGCGGAATCCTTCATGGTCATTCTCCTGCGCATTCGGTATGAGTAGGGATTATCGTTGCTGGATCAGCAGGATGGCTGCTTGCAAATAGTCGCTAAGATGGACAAAACGGTCGCGGCGGGAAGAGTGTGAACTGGATCGAAAGCGGAACAGCCCGCCGACAGCAGCCGGCGGGCTGAAAAGTCAGGCGCGCTGCGTGCGCTTTTTCACGGCATAGCTGATGGCCAGCACCAGCAGCCAGACCGGGATCAGCCAGACGGAGATCGCCATGCCCGGCGTCATCAGCATGATGATCAGCACGGCAGCCATAAAGGCCAGGCAGAGCCAGTTGCCGAACGGGTAGAGCAGGGCTCTGAAGCGGGTCGTCACGCCCTGGCGATCCTTTTTGCGGCGGAACTTCAGGTGCGCCATGCTGATCATCGCCCAGTTGATCACCAGCGTAGAGACCACCAGCGACATCAGCAGCTCAAAGGCTTCGCCGGGCATCAGATAGTTGATCAGCACGCAGAACGCCGTCGACGCGGCGGAGACCAGAATGGTCGCCACCGGCACGCCGCGGCTATCGACCTTGAGCAGCGCTTTAGGCGCGTTGCCCTGCTGAGCCAGGCCGAACAGCATACGGCTGTTGCAGTAGACGCAGCTGTTGTAGACCGACAGCGCGGCGGTGAGGATCACCACGTTCAGCGCGTTCGCCACTACCGCATCGCCCAGTTCATGGAAGATCAGTACAAAGGGACTGGTTTCTTCGGTGACGCGCGTCCAGGGCATTAGCGACAGCAGCACCGCCAGTGAACCGATATAGAAAATCAGGATGCGGTAGATCACCTGATTGGTGGCTTTGGGAATACTCTGCTCCGGGTTGTCCGCTTCCGCGGCGGTAATGCCCACCAGCTCCAGACCGCCGAAAGATAACATAATCACCGCCATCACCATCACCAGCCCGCTGAAGCCGTTCGGCAGAAAGCCGCCTTGCACCCAGAGGTTGCTGACGCTGGCCTGCGGGCCGCCGTGGCCACTGAACAGCAGCCAGCCGCCGAACAGGATCATGCCAATGACCGCGACTACTTTGACGATAGAGAACCAGAACTCCATCTCGCCGTAGACTTTGACGTTGGTAAGGTTAATGGCGTTGATCAGCACGAAGAACACCGCCGCCGTGATCCAGGTCGGGATCTCCGGCCACCAGAACTGAATATATTTGCCGACCGCGGTCAGCTCCGCCATCGCCACCAGCACATAGAGCACCCAGTAGTTCCAGCCTGACGCGAAGCCAGCGAAGTTGCTCCAGTATTTGTAGGCGAAGTGGCTGAAGCTGCCGGCGACCGGCTCTTCCACCACCATCTCGCCAAGCTGGCGCATAATCAGAAAGGCAATAAAACCGGCAATGGCGTAACCCAGAATCACGCCCGGCCCGGTAGCTTTGATCACCGACGCGCTGCCCAGAAACAGGCCGGTGCCCACCGCGCCGCCCAGCGCGATCAGCTGAATATGGCGGTTCTTTAGCCCGCGCTTCAGCGTGTCGCCGTGCTGTTGCTCCATACAAACCTCATGTTGTTTTAATTCTTCTGTTACCGCACAGAACGGATGTCAGGAAGTGGTTACATTAACGTATTGATTTATTTACGGTAACAGGCGCGCTCTCTGCGGGCGGGTGCTACCCTGGCGACAAGAATAGTGATATGCAGGCCGCTTTGCACCTGCTTTCTCTTTTCGTGCTGCGGGTTGACTGAAAAAGCGTCGTCCTTATCACAGCGTCGCCTGCGTCTTTCTGCCATGAATCTCGCGCGATGACGAATAGAATTCCCTTATGACCGGACAGGCTTTTTTACCCAGCGCTGTGTGAGGTTTGGTAAAAAGCGCCCTATTTAACAATTTGTTTACCATAACATTTCTGGTTTTTCGGAGGTAACTTACCCTGCCTGGGCGTCTATATGACAAGGTTTGTCACGGGCGTCACATAGACACAGGGTGAATACTTTGTTACTTTACGGCCGACTTTTTTAATTGGTATTACCAATTTACTCCGGGCGACGGCTTGATAAGAAGGGAAGATGGCTTACAGTAAGATTCGTCAACCTAAGCTCTCTGACGCCATTGAGCAGCAGCTCGAATCGCTGATTATGGAAGGGACGCTGCGCCTTGGCGAGAAGCTGCTCCCCGAGCGTGAACTCGCTAAACAATTTGATGTCTCACGTCCATCCCTTCGCGAAGCCATTCAGCGTCTTGAGGCGAAAGGCCTACTGCTGCGCCGTCAGGGCGGCGGCACTTTCGTTCAGGAGCGTCTCTGGCAAAGCCTGAGCGACCCGCTCGTCAGCCTGCTCACCAAGCATCCGGAATATCAGTTCGATCTGCTGGAAACGCGCCACGCGCTGGAGGAGATTGCCGCCTATTATGCGGCGCTGCGCGGTACCGAAGAGGATATCGAACGCATCCGGCACTGCCATGTGCAAATCCAGCAGGCGCAGGAGAGCGGCGATCTCGACGCGGAAGCCGATGCGGTGATGCAGTATCAGATTGCGGTTACAGAAGCGGCGCATAATGTGGTGCTGCTGCATTTGCTGCGTTCGATGGGGCCGATGCTGGAACAGAACGTTCGACAGAATTTTGAATTGCTCTACTCGCGCCGGGAAATGCTGGCGAAAGTGAGCGGTCACCGCGCCAGTATTTTCGAGGCGATTGTGGCTCGTGAGCCGGAACAAGCGCGCGAGGCTTCGCACCGTCACCTGGCGTTCATTGAGGAAATCTTGCTGGACAGAAGTCGGGAGCAGACTCGTCGTGAACGCTCCCTGCGTCGTTTACAGCAACGTAAGGAATAACGCGCGGCGCAGATCGCGCGGACATCAACGACGGGCCTGTCTCCTTGTGCTTTGGCGGCAAGCAGAACACAGGGAGACAGGCTCCTGGCAATTCAACGTATTAGACATAGATAAGGAATACTCCTCATGTCAGAACGTTTACAGAATGACGTGGATCCGATCGAAACTCGTGACTGGCTACAGGCGATCGAATCGGTCATCCGTGAAGAAGGTGTTGAGCGTGCGCAGTATCTGATCGATCAGGTGCTGGGCGCAGCCCGCAAAGGTGGCGTAAAAGTTGCGGCGGTCGGCAACGCCGTCAGCAACTATATCAACTCTATTGCCGTTGAAGACGAGCCGGAGTATCCAGGCAATACGACGCTGGAGCGTCGTATCCGTTCCGCTATCCGCTGGAACGCCATTATGTCGGTACTGCGCGCCTCGAAAAAAGATCTGGAGCTGGGCGGCCACCTCTCTTCATTCCAGTCCTCGGCGACCATTTATGAAGTCTGCTTTAACCACTTCTTCCGCGCGCGCAGCGACAAAGACGGCGGCGATCTGGTTTACTTCCAGGGCCATATCTCTCCGGGCATCTACTCGCGCGCCTTCCTGGAAGGACGTCTGACCGAAGAGCAGATGAACAACTTCCGTCAGGAAGTGTACGGTAACGGCCTCTCATCTTACCCGCACCCGAAACTGATGCCGGACTTCTGGCAGTTCCCGACCGTTTCCATGGGGCTGGGTCCGTTGAACGCCATCTATCAGGCGAAGTTCCTGAAGTATCTGGAACACCGCGGCCTGAAAGACACCTCTAACCAGACCGTTTACGCCTTCCTCGGCGACGGCGAGATGGACGAGCCGGAATCCAAAGGCGCCATCACCATCGCGACACGTGAGAAGCTGGACAACTTGGTGTTCATCATCAACTGTAACCTGCAGCGCCTGGACGGTCCGGTCACCGGTAACGGCAAGATCATCAACGAACTGGAAAGCATCTTTGCGGGCGCTGGCTGGAACGTAATCAAAGTGATCTGGGGCGGACGCTGGGACGAGCTGCTGAAGAAAGACACCAGCGGCAAGCTGATCCAGCTGATGAACGAAACCGTCGACGGCGACTATCAGACCTTTAAATCGCGCGACGGCGCCTACGTGCGCGAGCACTTCTTCGGCAAATATCCGGAGACGGCGGCGCTGGTGAAAGACTGGTCAGACGACGAGGTCTTCGCCCTGAACCGCGGCGGCCACGATCCGAAGAAAATCTACGCGGCACTGAAAAAAGCGCAGGAGACCAAAGGTCAGCCGACGCTGATTCTGGCGCATACCATCAAAGGCTATGGTATGGGCAACACCGCGGAAGGCAAAAACATCGCGCACCAGGTCAAGAAGATGAACATGGATGGCGTACGCTACATCCGCGATCGCTTCAACGTGCCGGTGGCCGACGAAAAGATCGAAGAGCTGCCGTACGTCACCTTCGATAAAGGCTCCGAAGAGTACAACTACCTGCACGGTCAGCGCGAGAAGCTGGGCGGCTACCTGCCGACCCGCCAGGCAGAGTTCACTGAAAAGCTGGAAATGCCGAAGCTGGAAGAGTTCAAGGCGCTGCTGGACGAGCAGAGCAAAGAGATCTCGACCACCATCGCCTTCGTGCGCGCCCTGAACGTGATGCTGAATAACAAGTCGATCAAAGATCGTCTGGTGCCGATCCTCGCGGACGAAGCCCGTACCTTCGGTATGGAAGGTCTGTTCCGTAAGATTGGTATCTACAGCCCGAACGGCCAGCAGTACACTCCGCAGGACCGCGAGCTGGTTGCTTACTATAAAGAAGATGAGAAAGGCCAGATTCTGCAGGAAGGGATCAACGAGCTGGGCGCAGGTTCATCCTGGCTGGCGGCGGCGACCTCTTACAGCACCAACAACCTGCCGATGATCCCGTTCTATATTTACTACTCCATGTTCGGTTTCCAGCGTATCGGCGACTTAATGTGGCTGGCGGGCGACCAGCAGGCGCGCGGCTTCCTCGTGGGCGGCACCTCCGGTCGTACCACGCTGAACGGCGAAGGTCTGCAGCACGAAGATGGCCATAGCCATATTCAGTCGCTGACCATCCCGAACTGCATCTCTTACGATCCGGCGTACGCGTATGAAGTGGCGGTCATCATGCATGACGGTCTGGTGCGCATGTACGGCGAAGCACAGGAGAACATCTACTACTACATCACCACGCTGAACGAAAACTACCACATGCCAGCGATGCCGGAAGGCGCCGAAGAGGGTATCCGTAAGGGTATCTACAAGCTGGAAACCGTGGCAGGCAGCAAAGGCAAAGTGCAGCTGCTGGGCTCAGGCTCTATCCTGCGTCACGTGCGCGAAGCTGCGCAGATCTTGGCGAAGGATTACGGCATCGGTTCCGACGTCTACAGCGTTACCTCGTTCACCGAACTGGCGCGCGACGGCCAGGACTGCGAGCGCTGGAACATGCTGCACCCAACCGAAGAAGCGAGCGTGCCGTACATTGCGCAGGTGATGAACGACGCGCCGGCAGTGGCATCGACCGACTACATGAAGCTGTTCGCAGAGCAGGTTCGCAGCTACGTTCCGGCCAGCGATTACCGCGTGCTGGGCACCGACGGCTTTGGCCGCTCCGACAGCCGCGAAAACCTGCGTCACCACTTCGAAGTGGACGCCTCCTGCGTGGTGGTTGCTGCGCTGGGCGAACTGGCTAAACGTGGCGAAATCGACAAGAAAGTGGTGGCGGACGCGATCGTGAAGTTCGACATCGATGCCGATAAAGTTAACCCGCGTCTGGCTTAAGAGGTAAGAGAGTAATGGCTACTGAAATTAAGGTACCGGGTATCGGGTCCGATGAAGTTGAAGTCACCGAGATCCTAGTGAAGGTGGGCGACAAGGTCGAAGCCGAGCAGTCGCTAATCACCGTAGAAGGCGACAAAGCCTCTATGGAAGTGCCCTCGCCGCAGGCGGGCGTGGTTAAAGAGATCAAAATTGCGACCGGCGACAAAGTCGAAACCGGCTCGCTGATCATGATTTTTGACGCAGAAGGCGCGGCGGCAGACACTGCACCAGCGCCAGCGGCGGAAGAGAAAAAAGCGGAAGCCGCGCCGGCTGCCGCCTCCAACGCAGCGAAAGATATCAACGTGCCGGATATCGGCGGCGATGAAGTGGAAGTTACCGAGATCCTGGTGAAGGTCGGCGACAAAATCGAAGCCGAGCAGTCGCTGATCGTGGTGGAAGGCGACAAGGCGTCGATGGAAGTGCCTGCGCCGTTCGCGGGTACGGTTAAAGAGATCAAAATCGAAACCGGCGCGAAAGTCAGCACCGGCTCGCTGATCATGGTCTTCGAAGTGACTGGCTCGGCGAAAGTCGAAGCGCCGAGGCAGGAAGCGGCGTCTGCGCCGGCGCCGGCAGCGGTGAAAGCCGAGGTGCCTGCCGCCGCGCCCGCGCCGAAAGCGGAGGCGAAAGGCGAGTTCGGCGAGAACGATGCCTACGTGCACGCCACGCCGGTTATCCGCCGTCTGGCGCGCGAATTCGGTGTCAACCTGGCGAAGGTCAAAGGCACCGGCCGTAAAGGCCGCATCCTGAAAGAAGACGTGCAGAGCTACGTGAAGGATGCTGTTAAGCGCGCTGAAGCCGCTCCGGCCGCTGCTGCCAGCGGCCCTGGCCTGCTGCCGTGGCCGAAAGTGGACTTCAGCAAGTTCGGCGAAGTTGAAGAAGTGGAGCTGGGCCGCATCCAGAAAATCTCTGGCGCGAACCTGAGCCGTAACTGGGTGGTGATCCCGCACGTTACCCACTTCGACAAGACCGACATCACCGATCTGGAAGCGTTCCGCAAGCAGCAGAACGCCGAAGCGGAGAAGCGCAAGCTGGACGTGAAGTATACCCCGGTTGTGTTCATCATAAAAGCAGTCGCGGCCGCGCTGGAGCAGATGCCGCGCTTCAACAGCTCGCTGTCGGAAGATGCGCAGCGCCTGACGCTGAAGAAGTACATCAACATCGGCGTGGTGGTAGATACGCCGAACGGCTTGGTGGTTCCGGTCTTCAAAGACGTAAACAAGAAAGGCATCACCGAGCTCTCTCGCGAGCTGATGGCGACCTCGAAGAAGGCGCGCGACGGCAAGCTGACCGCCAGCGACATGCAGGGCGGCTGCTTCACCATCTCCAGCCTTGGCGGCCTCGGCACAACGCATTTCGCGCCGATCGTCAACGCGCCGGAAGTCGCTATTCTTGGCGTCTCCAAGTCGGCGATGGAGCCGGTGTGGAATGGTAAAGAGTTTGTGCCGCGTCTGATGATGCCGATCTCGCTCTCCTTCGATCACCGCGTGATCGACGGCGCTGCCGGTGCACGTTTCATTACCATCATCGGCAATATGCTGTCTGATATTCGCTGTCTGGTGATGTAAGCCCAATCAAGGCCGGCAATTGTCGGCCTTGTTGTAGAGATTCGTGGCACCGTGGTTTGCAGTTTGTTAACAATTCTGTAAACTCTTGCGGTGAAAAATGTCCCGGTGGAGCAAAGGACATCGTGAGCCTGTTTCGTCAGGCGTATCTAGCGCAGTCAGTTGTTGACGCCCAGCGCGCAGAACCCGCAGCGTACTCAAGATATACGCACGGCGCTGTGCACTACCCGGATGCAACTGGTTGACCAGCCTGATGATAAACGCTCTACGTTGACCCGCCGGATCACAACTAAGAGGTCATGATGAGTACAGAGATTAAAACCCAGGTCGTGGTACTTGGGGCTGGTCCTGCAGGTTACTCTGCAGCCTTCCGTTGCGCTGATTTAGGTCTGGAAACCGTACTGGTAGAGCGTTACAGCACCCTCGGCGGTGTCTGTCTAAACGTGGGCTGTATCCCGTCAAAAGCGCTGCTGCACGTTGCGAAAGTGATCGAAGAGGCAAAAGCTCTCGAAGAACACGGCATCGTGTTTGGCCAGCCGTCCACTGATATCAACAAGGTTCGCACCTGGAAAGAGAAGGTCATCAACCAGCTCACCAGCGGCCTCGCAGGCATGGTGAAAGGGCGTAAGGTCAAAGTAGTTAACGGCCTGGGCAAATTCACCGGCGCCAACACCCTGGTGGTGGAAGGCGAGGGCGGCACGACCACCATCAACTTCCACAACGCCATCATCGCGGCCGGTTCGCGTCCGATTACCCTGCCGTTTATCCCGCACGACGACCCGCGCGTATGGGATTCTACCGATGCGCTGGAGCTGAAAGAAGTACCGGAGCGTATGCTGGTTATGGGCGGCGGCATCATCGGTCTGGAGATGGGCACCGTTTACCACGCGCTGGGTTCACAGATTGACGTGGTTGAAATGTTCGATCAGGTTATCCCGGCTGCCGATAAAGACGTGGTGAAAGTTTTCACCAAGCGTATCGCCAAGCAGTTCAACTTGATGCTGGAAACCAAAGTCACCGCGGTAGAAGCCAAAGAAGATGGCATCTACGTGACGATGGTAGGCAAAAAGGTGCCGGCCGAGCCGCAGTGCTACGACGCCGTGCTGGTGGCGATTGGTCGCGTGCCGAACGGTAAAAACCTCGATGCCGGCAAAGCGGGCGTCGAAGTAGACGAGCGCGGCTTTATCCGCGTCGACAAGCAGATGCGCACCAATGTGCCGCACATCTACGCTATTGGCGACATCGTCGGTCAGCCGATGCTGGCGCACAAAGGCGTGCATGAAGGCCACGTAGCAGCCGAAGTCATCGCCGGCATGAAGCACTACTTCGATCCGAAAGTGATCCCGTCTATCGCCTACACCGAGCCGGAAGCTGCGTGGGTCGGCCTGACCGAGAAAGAAGCGAAAGAGAAGGGTATCAGCTACGAAGTCTCTACCTTCCCGTGGGCGGCCTCTGCCCGTGCAATCGCCTCTGACTGCGCTGACGGCATGACCAAGCTGATTTTCGACAAAGAGACGCATCGCGTGATCGGTGGCGCCATCGTCGGCACCAACGGCGGCGAGCTGCTGGGCGAAATCGGTCTGGCGATCGAGATGGGCTGCGATGCGGAAGATATCGCGCTGACCATCCACGCTCACCCGACACTGCAAGAGTCGGTCGGCCTGGCGGCTGAGATCTTCGAAGGCAGCATCACCGACCTGCCGAACCCGAAAGCGAAGAAGAAGAAGTAAGCTTCAGGTTGAAAGAGAAAAGCTCCCGAAACGGGGGCTTTTTTTATGGGCTGAACAGGCCCCGGCCGTGCCCGTGCAAGACGATCCCTGCGTCATGACCGCTCCTCAGGCAACCGAGATCCCTTTTACCAGAGGCGGCGAAGCAGAAAACGCCCATAACCCAGAGGCAGGTATCAGAGAGCATAGTTATGAAAAAAGTTATGCCTCTGTCTTAACAGTCGCTGGGCCATTATTTCGCTCTGACGCATATGACTGAGCGAAAAGGCGAGGGTAACCCTTTACAGCCTGCATTACTGAGCCGCTAGCCTAAAAAAGTAAAACCGCACTTTCTGACCCGGTTAATTATGTTGTTTTTTTGTAAACAGATTAACAAACAGCCTGAACCCTGCTATGCTGCCCCACGCGGGGCCGGGCACCTTACCCTACTCATGGAATGCTGTTGTCACCAGGGTGCACCGTAACCCCATACAATGTGAGCAAGGAGAACGTCGTGCTAGTAGAATACCGTAAGCACGTTACTGAGCGTGCTGCCCAGGGGGTCGTACCTAAGCCGTTAGATACTTCCCAGATGGCCGCGCTGGTTGAACTGCTGAAAAACCCGCCAGCGGGTGAAGAAGAATTCCTGACCGATCTGTTGGTCAAACGTGTCCCACCCGGCGTTGATGAAGCCGCCTACGTAAAAGCGGGTTTCCTTGCCGCGGTCGCCAAAGGCGAAACGACCTCTCCTCTGGTATCCCCCAAAAAAGCGATTGAACTGCTGGGCACCATGCAAGGCGGTTACAACATTCACCCGCTGATTGATGCGCTGGACGACGCGAAGCTGGCGCCTATTGCCGCCAAAGCGCTGTCGCACACGCTGCTGATGTTTGACAGCTTCTACGACGTCGAAGAAAAAGCGAAAGCGGGCAATCCCCATGCGCAGCAGGTGCTGCAATCCTGGGCGGATGCCGAGTGGTTCCTGTCACGTCCCGAGCTGGCAGAAAAAATTACCGTCACCGTGTTTAAAGTGACCGGCGAAACCAACACCGACGACCTCTCTCCGGCGCCGGACGCGTGGTCACGCCCGGATATTCCACTGCACGCGCTGGCAATGCTGAAAAACGCCCGCGAAGGCATCGAGCCGGATGAGCCGGGCAACGTTGGCCCGATCAAGCAGATTGAAGCGCTGCAGGCCAAAGGCTACCCGCTGGCCTACGTCGGCGACGTGGTCGGCTCCGGCTCATCGCGTAAATCCGCCACCAACTCCGTGCTGTGGTTCATGGGCGACGACATCCCGAACGTCCCGAACAAAAAGGGCGGCGGTCTGGTGCTGGGCAGCAAAATCGCGCCAATCTTCTTTAACACCATGGAAGACGCGGGCGCGCTGCCGATCGAAGTGGACGTGGGCGAGCTGAACATGGGCGACGTGATTGACGTCTACCCCTATAAAGGCGAAGTGCGCAATCATGAAACCGGCGAACTGCTGGCCAGTTTTACGCTAAAAACCGACGTGCTGATCGACGAAGTGCGTGCCGGCGGCCGTATTCCGCTGATCATCGGCCGCGGCCTGACTAGCAAAGCGCGCGAGTCGCTGGGCCTGCCGCACAGCGATGTATTCCGTCAGGCGAAAGATGTGGTGGAAAGCAGCCGCGGCTACTCGCTGGCGCAGAAAATGGTCGGCCGCGCCTGCGGCGTTGCTGGCATCCGTCCGGGCGCCTACTGCGAGCCGAAGATGACCTCGGTCGGCTCTCAGGACACCACTGGTCCGATGACGCGCGACGAGCTGAAAGATCTGGCCTGCCTCGGCTTCTCCGCCGACTTGGTGATGCAGTCGTTCTGCCACACCGCCGCCTATCCGAAGCCGGTTGACGTCAACACGCACCACACGCTGCCGGACTTCATTATGAACCGCGGCGGCGTCTCGCTGCGTCCGGGCGACGGCGTGATCCACTCGTGGCTGAACCGCATGCTGCTGCCGGATACCGTCGGCACCGGCGGCGACTCCCACACCCGTTTCCCGATCGGCATCTCCTTCCCGGCGGGTTCTGGCTTGGTAGCGTTTGCCGCCGCGACCGGCGTGATGCCGCTCGACATGCCGGAATCGGTGCTGGTACGCTTCAAAGGTCAGATGCAGCCGGGCATTACCCTGCGCGATCTGGTGCACGCCATCCCGCTGTACACGATCAAGCAGGGCCTGCTGACCGTTGAGAAGAAAGGCAAGAAGAACATCTTCTCTGGCCGCATCTTGGAGATTGAAGGTCTGCCGGATCTGAAGGTCGAGCAGGCGTTCGAACTGACCGACGCCTCGGCGGAACGTTCAGCCGCAGGTTGCACCATCAAGCTGGATAAAGCGCCGATTATCGAATACCTCAGCTCCAACATCGTGCTGCTGAAGTGGATGATCGCGGAAGGCTACGGCGATCGCCGTACACTGGAGCGTCGTATCCAGGGCATGGAAAAATGGCTGGCGGATCCGCAGCTGCTGGAAGCGGATGCAGACGCAGAATATACGGCGGTGATCGAGATCGATCTGGCGGATATCAAAGAGCCGATCCTTTGCGCCCCGAACGATCCGGATGACGCGCGTCTGCTTTCTGACGTACAGGGCGAGAAGATCGACGAAGTCTTTATCGGCTCGTGCATGACCAACATCGGTCACTTCCGCGCGGCGGGAAAACTGCTCGACAGCCACAAAGGCCAACTGCCGACCCGTCTGTGGGTGGCGCCGCCGACCAAGATGGACGCGGCTCAGCTGACGGAAGAGGGCTACTACAGCGTCTTCGGCAAGAGCGGCGCGCGCATCGAGATCCCGGGCTGTTCGCTCTGCATGGGTAACCAGGCGCGCGTACAGGACGGCGCGACGGTGGTCTCCACCTCGACCCGTAACTTCCCGAACCGTCTCGGTACCGGCGCCAACGTCTACCTGGCGTCGGCGGAACTGGCTGCGGTTGCCTCGCTGCTCGGCAAGCTGCCGACGCCGGAGGAGTACCAGCAGTTTATGGTGCAGGTGGATAAAACCGCTAACGACACCTACCGCTACCTCAACTTTGACCAGCTGCATCAGTACACCGATAAAGCGGACCATGTGATTTTCCAGACGGCGGTCTGAGTCATGCGCTAAAAAAATAAAGGGGCGATAATAGCCCCTTTTTCTTTTGCTTTTTCCCCGTAATAATGTCGCCCCGATCTCACTTTAGCTGTGATGATGCGCACAAAATGTCGTTGTGCGGATTTTCTCGCGTCATTAACCCAAAGGCTGCTCCATGGAATATGAATTTTTACACGACGTCACCGGGCAGGTGAAAGTACGCATGTCGGTGGATCACGAAGCTGTGGGCCACGGGTCCAACGACGAAGTGAAAGAAAACTTGGCACTGCTGGACGAAGTCGAGGCCGCCATGCGCGCCATTAAGGGCAGCAAGCGCAGTGGCAGCGCATCGGCCACGAATACGCCCTCTGGATGGATGACGAAGAGGTGATGATCCGCGCCAACGACCTTGCGCTGGAAGATGACGGGCTGGAAGAGGGCATGAACTACTACGACTACGACGAAGAGAGCCTGTCGTTCTGCGGCGTGGAGGATTTTCTTGCGGTAATGAACGCCTATCGTCGTTTTTTGCAGGGGCGCTGAGTCAGCGCTGCCACGCTTAGGGATTGAGCAGCTGCTCGCCCATGTCTGTAAAGTCCTTCAGGTTGCGCGTCACCAGCACCATATCATGCTGCCAGGCGATGGCGGCGACAATGGCATCGTTAGCGGAGCGCTTATCCGGCACATGCAGGCTGCGCAGTAACGCGCCGCTTCAATGTCAAAGGGCAGAATGCGATCGCTGAATTCCGTCAGCACCGCCGTTTCAAACCATGTTTGCAGGCGGGCAGCCTGAGCAGGATCGCGCCGCGCTAGCTGCGCGATGCCTTTCTCTATTTCCATCACGGTGATTATCGAGAGAAACATATCGCCAGCGTCGACGATGTCAGTCCAGGCGGAGACGGTAGGCTCGATAGCAGGCGTTCGCGCCTTGCGCAGCTCGGCAATCACGTTGGTGTCCAGCAAATATCTCATGAAGAATCGACGTCCCTAAAATCCGTTTTGCCGCGTTCCGGCTCAAATTCAATCTCCGCCACGTCCGGCATTGCCAGCGCGTCCTGAATATTGCGACGCGTTCCGGTCAGCTTTTTATACGCCTCAAACGTCAGCAGAACATGGGTGGGTTTGCCGCGATCGGTAATGTAAACCGGCCCTTCCTCAGCCGCTTTTTTGGAGTTCGACACCTGCTGGTTGAATTCTCTGCTCGACAGTGTGAAGATTTTCATCGCACGCCCTGTTTTTTGTAGTGATGTTGCTACGTTTTAGCTGGCTCAGCTGTTTTTTCAACCAGCAGCCAGCAAGACTATAATGCTGCAAAAGGCGGTTAACGATCGCGCAGTTTACTTTTTACGTTACGACGCGCAAACAGGCAAGCTCTGAGCGACTCAACTATTAAGGACGATTACCATGCGTTTCATTACAACATGCATGCGATTCCGCTGCTGCTCAGCACTGCGATCGCCTAGGCGTCAGGCCTTGACGACGCCAGCTTGGCGACGATAGCGCAGCTGGAAGAGCAGACGCTGAAAGCGCGTATCGGCGTTGCCGTCATCGATACCACGTCAGACAGGCTCAGCAGCTATCGCGGCAACGAGTGTTTTCCGCTGAACAGTACGCATAAAGCGCTGCTGTGCAGCGTGCTGCTTTGCGAGCAGGATCAAGGCAAACTGCAGCTCACGGCGCGCACGCAGTTCGATCGCGCCGCGCTGGTCACTTATTCCCCGGTCACGAAAAAGTTTGTCGCCCCTGCCGAAATGAGCTGGATGCAGCTTTGCCGCGCGGCGATCGCCTACAGCGACAATACGGAGGCCAATCTGATCGCGGAAAAGCTGGGCGGCCCGGCGGCGGTGACGCGCTTTTTCGCGCAGCTGGGCGACAAGGTGACGCGGCTGGATCGTGATGAACCTGAGCTCAACAGCGCCATTCCCGGCGATCCGCGCGACAGCACGACGCCGGTCGCGGTCAGCAAGACGCTGCAAACGCTGACGCTGGGCGAGGTGCTGAAGCCCGCCTCGCGCGCGCAGCTGCTTTGAGAAAATCCATTCCCTTGTCTTTTACCAGGTAGGTCGGCAGCTAGGTAATAAAGAAGCAGGAGGTGTAGTTAATGGTAAAAAAGCCGATGCACATTGCCCAGATATTGCGGTAGCGCAGCAGCTTGTACCACTTCATCGGACGCACGCCTTTCTTGCCATGCTTGTGTGCCTAACCGTCGCGGAGCAGCCGAACTTCCTGTTGGTCGATCTTTTTATGCCAAGTTTTCGGCGTAGATAAACACCAGCAAGGTGATGCGCCAGTCCACCATGGCGATCATCCAGACGATCAGCGGCATCGCCATCGCGCCGCCGAATTTTGAGGCGCTGTCGAACAGGTCTGATACGGTGGCGCGCTCGCGATCCGGGAACCAGCGTGCAGCGATGCCCGCGTTGCTGGGATAGGCGGCCGCTTCGCCGACGCCCAGCGCCAAAAGCGACTTAAAGCTGGTCGCTAGCCCCATCGCCATGGTGGCGATCGACCACCAGCCGACGGCGATGCCGAGCCCTTTTTTCTGGCCGAAGCGATCGGCGAACTAGCCCGCCGGAATTAAAAAAAATCGATTCAACGCTGCGCGGCAATATCGGCGTCGAGCTGCGAGCTGCGAGCTGCGCTGGCGGCCAGCGGCAAAAGGCCGGCGCTAATCGAGCCCGCCGTGCCGCGCCTGGGTCGCGTGACGCGCAGCGGTGAGGTGTGGGTCAACAACGTGCGGCTCACCGACACGGGGAATACGCCAGCGATCCCAAAACGCCGGTGACCAGCGTGCGAGTGCTGACGCAGCTGGGGATCAGCGGCCAGGAAATCGATCTTGCCACGCTGCGCAGCGATCGTTTCGCCGCGCAACTGGCGGAGCACCGGGGCGCGGTAGTGATCGATGCGGAGCGGGAAGAGGATATTGCCCGCATCCTGGCCGCCGCCGTGCAGCTTGAGGAGACGCCGCTGCTAGTGGGCGCCGCCGGGCTGAGCGACGTGCTGGGCAAACAGCTGGCGAGGGTCAGCGGCGAGCCAGAGAGCGATGCGCCCTCTGATGAGCGCGTCGCCGCGCCGGTTCTGGCGGTTATCGGCTCCATGAGCGCCAGCGCGCAGCAGCAGATCGCCCGATTGGCCGCCGCGTGCGAGATCGCGCTGGTGGATGTCGACGTCCGCTAGCTGTTCGGGCAGCCGCGCTGGTCCGACAGCACGCGCTGGACACAACAGGCGCTTGCCGCGCTGCGCGCCGGGCAACATACCGTTATTCGTACCTGCCAGCGCGCCGACCAGCGCCATGAGATCGAGGCGCTGTGCCGGCAGCATCAGGTGACGCGTCGGCAGTATGACATCGTGGTGGCAATGTACCACGATCAGGGGCATATCCCATTGAAAATAATGGGATTTTACGATGGCGTCAATATTACTGCTGGTTTGCCCTTTATCCGCATAATCCGCACATCCGCCGACCACGGCATCGCGTTTGATATCGCATGGACAGGTAAAGCGAAGTCTGAGAGCATGGCGATCTCCATTAAACTCGCGATGCAGCTAGCATAGGGAAATATGAAGGGACAAAGTCGCCTTGACCAGATTATGGACTATCTGAAGAGCCATAATCTGGTGACTGTGGATCAGCGGGTGAGCGCGATCTCCGCCTCGCCCGCTACCATCCGACGTGATTTGAGCAAGCTGGACAAAGAAGGGGTGATCAGCCGCAGCCACGGCGGCGTCACGCTGAACCGCTTTATTCCGGCGCAGCCCACGACGCTGGAGAAGATGCAGCGTAACCTGGCGGAGAAGCAGGCGATCGCCCATCACGCCGCTACCTTTGTTCAGTCGGGCGACGCGGTGGTGCTCGACGCCGGCACCACTATGCTGGAGCTGGCGCGCCAGCTGACACACCTGCCGCTGCGCGTGATTACGGCGGATCTGCATACCGCGCTGTTTCTCTCAGAATTCAAACAGATTGAGGTCACCATTATCGGCGGCCGCATCGACGACTCCAGCCAGTCGTGCATTGGCGAACACGGGCGTCGCCTGCTGCGCAGCATCAATCCTGATATCGCCTTCGTCAGCTGCAACTCCTGGAGCCTTGAGCGCGGCATTACTACGCCGACGGAAGAGAAGGCTGGGTTGAAGCGCGATCTGCTGGCTAATGCGCGGCGACGTATCCTGCTGGCGGACAGCAGCAAATATGGCCCCTGGTCGCTGTTTTGCGCCGTGCCGCTGGATGAGCTGACCGATGTGGTGACCGACAGCCGCTTGGATGAGGATGTCTGCCGCACGCTGCGCGAGTGCGGGATTGCGCTGGCGCTGACGGCGTGAGTTGGCGGGACGTTAGAAATTATTCTGAATGCATATTCTCACTGTCTGGCTGTAAAACGGGAAACCAAAAAGAACGATTAAGCGTGAGTTCTGCCTGAACTCAAACAGGCATGTATAAAAAAGCCTCGCAATGAGGCTCTTATCATTCTCTATATAACGCTATCAGCGTTTAAATATAAATATTTCCGTGACTTACGCTGCTCACAACCTAACGATGATAAGCATCATTCTCCGGCGGTGTCGAAGCCGGGGCATCTACCGTCACCCGCTCAAATACCAGCTTATTTACCCCTGCGATCTTGCCAAACTCCTGCGCCTGCAAACTGACATCACTGAAATGGAGCCCTTCAATCGGGCGCTCAGCTGTTCCTTCAATTAAAGAACGCGCGCGGAAAAACGGCGGGCTGAGTAAGCCGAGCGTTAATATGGCTAATGGCGATATTTTCCACCCGGGTCCGCTTCGCCTTCTACGCCCTCAGCCAGTTTTTGCCTGTGCGGCGGCCGATCGGTATCGGCACACTGCTCGCTGCAGCTGTATTGCGGAAACCAGTTCAGCTGCAGCATAAAGGGATAGCAAACATCTTCCAGCGTCATATGGCGAACAATAATATTTTTGATCTAGCCGCCGCGATTGCGGGCGGACTTGATGTGAAACCCTGCGCCAGTGCCTGAAAAATGGTTGTGTTCAATAATTATATCTTCAATGCCGCCGGAGGTTTCACTGCCCAGCGTGATGCCTGAACCTCTCAGCAGGGGTACAGTGGCGGATAGTAATATCGCGCACGGTTTTGGCCAGCAGCTGCGCTTCTGCGCCACGTCCCGCTTTAACGCAGATATTGTCGTCATTGAAGAAAACGGTACAGCCTTCGACGCGCACCTGCTGAGAGGAGTCGATATTAATCCCGTCGGTGCTTGGGCCCGCCGAATTTTGCACGTCGAGGTTCCGCAGGCTAACTTGGTTTGAATAGCAGATATGCACGTTCCAGAAGCCGGACTCACGTGAGGTAAAGCTATCCAGCTGCACTGACTCACTTTGATAAACCACCAGGTTACGCGGACGCTCGCAGTCGTAATCCACCACCCAGCGCAGACCGCGCTGGCTGTAGGCAGCCAGCATGCCGCTGTTCTCATCGTCGCCCTAGAATTTGTGCGACCAGACCGCGCCCTAGCCGTCAAGCATGCCGCTGCCGCAGAGCGTGACGTTATGACAGTGGTTAATCTTCAGGATCGCAGTGGGCTACACCATATCGATGCCCGCAATGCGCGTCTCAATTCTGGGGTAATCCTCCAGCCGCGTGCTTCCAAGCAAAACGGCATTTTCCGCCAGCTCCGGCGTCAGATTGCTCTTTAAAAACAGCGAGCCGGTGAGAAAACGGTCGGTGGGAAGGTATTGCCCGCTGAGGCGCTATCTATAGCCCGATGTAGGGCCTGAGTGGAAAGGGTGGTGGCATCCGGGACGGTATTGAAATCTAAAACGGTTATAGTTGCCATGTTTTCTGCCTGTAGGGGCAAGGAAAGAGAAGCATACAGAGCTGAAAATAGCACTCGCAAACAGGCGCGTTATTGTTTGCGATCAGGTAATGTTCGCCGTTGTCTCTGCACACACAGGCAAAAAGAGCAGTAAAGCGCGCGTATCCGTCGCGCGCTTCCTTGTTACAGCGTCTTCAAACCCACAGCCGGAATATTGCGGCCGTAGTAAATCTCGCGCATCTCTTTCCACAGCAGGTCGGTAATACGCTTATGCTCCGCCGGGCTGAGATCTTCCGAGCGGGTATGGAACAGGTAGTGTTTCAGATCGAACTCTTTCAGCAGCATTTTGGTGTGAAAGATATTTTCCTGATATACGTTGACGTCCACCATGTCATACATCGCCTTCATATCGTCCGACATAAAGTTCTGGATGGAGTTAATCTCATGATCGATAAAGTGTTTTACGCCGTTCACGTCGCGCGTAAAGCCGCGCACGCGATAATCCACAGTAACGATATCGGACTCCAGCTGGTGAATCAGATAGTTCAGCACCTTCAGCGGCGAAATCACACCGCAGGTTGAAACTTCGATATCGGCGCGGAAGGTGCAGAGGCCGCCTTCAGGGTGGCTCTCCGGGTAGGTGTGCACGCAAATATGGCTCTTGTCCAGGTGCGCCACCACGGAATTAGGCAGCGGGCCGGGATGTTCCGAATTATCGATATCTTTGGGATCGATCGGCTCTTCGCTCACCAGAATGGTGACGCTGGCGCCCTGCGGCTCATAGTCCTGGCGCGCGATATTCAGCACGTTGGCGCCGATAATGGAGCAGGTCTCCGTCAGGATTTCCGTCAGGCGAGTGGCGTTATACTGCTCGTCGATATAGGCGATATAACCGTCGCGCTCGGCTTCGCTATGTGCATAGCAAATATCGTAGATACAAAAACTCAGGCTTTTGGTCAGGTTATTGAAGCCATGTAGTTTAAGCTTTTGCAATTGGTTCACCTCCTCAGGAAAGTGGCTCTGCAGACAGGGCGTTCAGCAGATATTGCGGCAGCGCGAAACTGCCCGCGTGAATGGCTGGATTATAGTAGCGGCACGTCAAGCCGGCGGCGTCGAAGCGCGCCTGCAGCGTGGCCGTGTCGAGCTGACGCAGCGCCGGATTATCGCTCGCCCAGGCAAAGGTCATGATGCCGCCGTAATAGGTCGGAATCGCCGCCTGGTAGAAGCTGACGTCGGCGAAGTAGTGGCTGAGCTTGCGGTGGCTGTTGACCGCCTCTTCCTGCTGCAGGAAGCAGACGCCGTTCTGCGCCACGAAGATGCTGCCGGGATTGAGCGCGTTCTTGCAGCCCGCGTAAAACGCGGAGGTAAACAGGCTCTCGCCCGGTCCCACTGGATCGGTGCAGTCGGAGATAATCACGTCAAACTTATCGCGCGTCTGGCTGACGAAGTTTACACCGTCGTCAATCACCAGATTAAGACGCGGATCCTGATAGGCGCCCTGGCTGTGGTTGGGCAGATATTGCTGGCAGAAGGTCACGACGCCAGCGTCGATCTCCACCATAGTAATGCTTTCCAGCTGCTGATGGCGCGACACCTCGCGCAGCATCGCGCCGTCGCCGCCGCCGATAATCAGCACGCGCTTCGCCGCGCCGTGCGCCAGCAGCGGCACGTGCGTCATCATTTCATGGTAGATAAATTCGTCGCGCTCGGTGGTCTGCACCACACTGTCCAGCGCCATTATGCGGCCCATCTGCGCGTTCTCGAAAATGATTAAATCCTGATGCGCGGTCTTTTCACGGTAGAGCGTTTTATCGACCGTGAAATATTGCCCGAAACCGGCATGAAGGTTTTCATACCACATTTCATTTTGCGCCATGGGGGACTCCTCTCTGATGACATTGCCATGAAAAAGAGCGGGACATAATAACCGGGACTGACCGTGTATGCACGGTCCAATGTTCAGCAGAGGAGGGGGCAGCTTATTTGACGTAGGCCAGAAGGCTAAGGGAGTCGCGCGCCAGCAACTTGCACTTTTTATCGTTGGTGATGGCGATACCGCTGAGATCTTTGTAGCTTGCTTCGCCGAGCACTTTCATGTTGTAGTTGGCGTAGTTGCTTAAATCCCAGCGGTTCTGCTGGGCGAAAAACACCAGCGCCTTGCGGATTTGCGCATCAGGCAGATCCTGATAGCCACAATCATTTTTCAGGTAGATAAACACCGCGGTCAGATCGGCAAGATCTTCCGCTTCGGATTCGCTCAGGGCAAAACTGGTGGTGGAGAAGCCAAGGAGTTCTGCCAGTAACAGGATCTTGATGCTTTTCTTCATAGTCGTTCTCATTCAGTAATCATTCTGTGACGATAGCACAGTGGATAGCAGGATTCTGATTATTTTACTGCGGGTTTCTGCGCCCCCGCTTTTTTCAAGGGAATCAGCTATCAAGGCTTGACCCTCCCGCGGGGGAAGGGTTTAGGCTGTGGCTTCTCTTTTCACACGGATGAATACGCTATGCATCGTCGCCACTTTCTTAAACTTAAACTGACCGCCGCACTACCGCTCTGGAGTCGATCCCTGATGGCCGCCAGCCGCCCGCTGCTGCCGGTTCCTTCGCGGCTGGAGCCCGATCCGCTCGGTCAGTTCATGATCACGGCCATGACCGGCACCAAGCCAGTGGCAGGGCAAGGCGGTGCTAACGTGGGGCTACAACGGCAGTCTGCTGGGACCGGCCATCATGCTGTGGCTCGGAAAACCGGCGACGGTCACGATTCATAACTGGCTGCCGGAAGCGGCCACGCTGCACTGGCACGGGCTAGCGATCCTTGACGACGTCGACGGTGGGCCAATGGCGCGCATCGAATCCGGCGCAACGCGCCAGGTCACCTTTACGTCCGAGCAGCCCGCCGCCACCTGCTGGTTTCATCCCCATCTGCACGGCAAAACCGATCATCAGGTGGCGCAGGGGCTGGCGGGCCTAATCCTGCCATATTCACGGCACCCAGTTCCGCATTTTGTCGGAAAACGGCAAGCCACCCGCACCGCCAGGGCTGGAAGGATATAGTCAACGTCGACCTGCAGGATGAGGAGACCGACAAGCTGCGCCTGCCGACGCAGTGGGGCTCCGACGATGTGCCGCTGATTTTCCAGGACAACCGCCTGACGTAGGACGGCAGCCGCATCGACTACCAGCTCGATATCATGAGCGCCGCGATATGATGCTGACCAACGGCGTCCAGTATCCGCAGCAGGCGGTGCCGCGCGGCTGGCTGCGTCTGCCGCTGCTGCCGGGCGAACGCTTCAAGGTGATGGTGGATACCTCCGACGGCAAAAGCTTCGATATCGTCACCCTGCCGGTAGAGCAGATGGGCATGACGCTGGCAGCGTTCGACCAGCCGCTGCGCGTGATGGCGAGCGCCATGCTGCCGGACCAGCTGGTTTAGCTGCCGCCGGTGCCTTCGGCGGAGGGGGCTAACGCGTGCTGGCTGCAGCTGATGATGGAGCCGCAGCTCGACCAGGAGGGCATGGCGGCGCTGATGCAGCGCTACGGTGACAAGGCTATGGGCAAGGCGGGGGACCATCACGCCATGCATGGCGAAGGCGGTAACGGCATGGCGACCGGCGACGCACGGCCATAGCATGCCGATGGGCGACCACCAGATGACTGCGGCGCACGGCGCGCTACGACTTCCGCAACGGCAACAAGATCAACGGCCAGGCCTATAATATGACGACGCCGATGTTCAACGTGACGCCCGGCCAGCTGGAAAAATGGACCATCTCCGGCGAAGGGGACAAGATGCTGCATCCCTTGGCTGGCGCAGCGAAGTGCTGGTGCGCTTTGACCACCGCGCCGCCGCCGAACACGCCTATATGGCGCACTGCCATCTGCTGGAGCATGAAGACACCGGCATGATGCTGGGCCTCAGCGTCGGCTGATCAGGCTTTTTCCAGCGCCAGGCGAATGTCCTCCACCAGATCGCCGGCGTTATCGATGCCGATCGACAGGCGAATGGTGGCGTCGCTGATGCCAATGCGCTGCCTGACCGCCTCCGGCACGCCGGAATGGGTAGTGCTGCCTGGATGGCTGGCGAGCGACTCGGTGCCGCCCAGGCTCACCGCCTGCTTAAACACCCCCAGCGCGTTGAGGAAGCGAAACGCAGCGGGCTGGCCGCCGACGATATCGAATGAGAAGATCGAGCTGGCGCCGCTGCACTGCTGGCGGAAGGTGCGTCCTTCGGCGCTGTTCTCGTCGAGATAGGGCAGCCACTGCAGTGTCGCCCCTTTCTCATGGCCGCGTAAAAAGGCGGCCACCGCCTCGGTGTTCTGCCAGGCCTTCTCCATACGCAGCGACAGCGTCTCCAGCAAGCGGCCGATCATCCAGCTGGAGTGCGAATCGAGCTGGGTGCCGATGGCGCTGCGCAGCGTGCGGATATGGGTAATCAGCGCCTTGCTGCCATCGCCGCGCCGGCGATCAGATCGGAGTAGCCGCCAACATATTTGGTCAGCGAGTAGAGCGAGATATTCGGCGCCGAAGTTCAGCGGACGCTGGAACAACGGGCCGAGCAGCGTATTGTCGCAGGCGACAATCGGGCGCGATCCCTGCTGCTGGCCGATCTCATCGGCCACGCGCGCAATCAGCGCGATATCCACCAGGCTGTTGGTCGGATTGGCGGGCGTCTCGATCAGGATCAGCGCGACGTGGCCCAGGCTCAGCGCCTTCTGCGCGGCGGCGCGCACCTTCTCCTCGTCGGTGCCGTCGCTGAAGCCTACCGGCGTGATATTCAGGTTGTGCAGGGTTTTGCTCAGCAGCGTTTTGGTGCCGCCGTAGAGCGGCTGCGAGGGCAGGATCACATCGCCGGGGCGCGCGAAGGTTAGCAGCGTGGTAGAGATATCGCCAGCCGATCCTCGACAATTTCGCTGTTGGGGTGATTGAAGCGGGAATAGACCAGCCCGCCGCTTTTGCCTTCCGGCGGCTTCACTGCGCCTTCCGACAGTCGCGGATTGTAGCCGTAGTTCAGCATCTGGGTTTCGGGATGCAGCTTGCGATCGCCAATATGTTTTTTTACTGGAGTTATCAGTCATGGGATCTCCTGCTTATAATAGATGTAAGGTAACGATATGTTGATCGCAGGAAAAAATGCAGCGAATTATTCTGTTAAAGGCGGGTAAGTTCTAAGTTTATATCCTCTGCTGATCCTGGGCCCGCCCGCGCCATCGCGCGGCATCTCGCCGCGTCCGGCAAGCTGTGATACTCTCTTGCCCATCGCTGCCCGTTCAAATCTGAGCGGGTTCACGCTGTTCATCCGCTTCTGAGGATGGACGATACCTTTAACATCAACGAGAAGTACAGGTTTTGAAACATACTGTTGAAGTGATGATTTCCGAAGCGGCGATCGCGACGCGTATTGCCGAACTGGGCAAAGAGATTTCCGATCGCTACCGCGACAGCGGCAGCGAAATGGTGCTGGTCGGACTGCTGCGCGACTCCTTTATGTTTATGGCCGATCTCTGCCGCGCCGTCGAGGTGCCTCACGAAGTCGATTTTATGACCGCCTTTAGCTACGACTCTGGAGTTCAGCCTTCGCCTCCGCAAAAAAGTGCCCAACCAAGAAGATTTTACGCTCAGGGTGGCTCATCATAAATAGCAGCGTTGCGGCGACGTCAGCCAGCGGCTTGCTTTGTCCAATGCGACACATCGACACAAAAACAGGATATGGAATCGGAATGACTTATGCACTCTGGAACTTTCCCGGCTGACCAAGACCTATTCCGGCAGCGTACAGGCCTAAAAGGAATCGATCTCAATGTCGAAGCCGGCGATTTTTATGCGCTGCTGGGGACGAACGGCGCGGGTAAATCAACCACCATCGGGATCATCTGTTCGCTGGTGAACAAAACGGCCGGCAGCGTGCGCGTCTTCGGCTACGACCTGGAAAACTAGGTGGTCAACGCCAAACGCCAGCTTGGCCTGGTGCCGCAGGAATTTAACTTCAATCCCTTTGAAACCGTGCTGCAGATTGTGGTGAACTAGGCGGGCTACTATGGCGTGGAGCGCCGCGATGCGCTGCAGCGTGCGGAAAACTACTGACGCAGCTCGATCTGTGGGGCAAACGCAACGAGCGCGCGCGCATGCTCTCTGGCGGCATGAAGCGCCGTCTGATGATCGCCCGCGCGCTGATGCATGAGCTGAAGCTGCTGATCCTCGACGAGCCGACGGCAGGGGAGGATATTGAGCTGCGCCGCTCCATGTGGACCTTCCTTAAAGAGCTGAATGAAAAAGGCACCACCATTATCCTCACCACCCATTATCCGGAAGAGGCGGAGATGCTATACCGCAATATCGGCATCATCCAGAGCGGCGAGTTAGTGGAGAACACCTCGAAGGGGCTGCTGGCCAAGCTGAAATCGGAGACCTTTATTCTCGATCTGGCGCCGGGCAGTACGCCGCCGACTCTGGAAGGGTTTCAGTATAGTCTGGTGGATACTGCGACTCTGGAAGTGGAAGTGATACGCGAGCAGGGGCTGAACAACGTGCTCAATCAGCTCAGCGCGCAGGGTGTGCAGGTGTTGAGCATGCGTAACAAAGCGAACCGCCTGGAAGAGCTGTTTGTCAGCCTGGTGAAGAGCAAAAAGGAGGCAAAGCATGACACATTTGTACTGGGTAGCGCTGAAAAGCATCTGGGCTAAAGATATCAACCGTTTCGCGCGTATCTGGATCCAGACGCTGGTGCCGCCAGTGATCACCATGACGCTCTACTTTATTATCTTCGGCAACCTGATCGGTTCGCGCATCGGCGATATGCACGGCTTCAGCTATATGCAGTTTATCGTGCCGGCGCTGATATGATAGCAGTGATCACCAACGCTTACGCCAACGTCGCCTCATCGTTTTTCAGCGCCAAGTTCCAGCACAATATTGAGGAGCTGCTGGTGGCGCTGACGCTGCTGCTGACGGCGATTCTCTTCTCGCTCGCCGGGCTACTGAACGCCGTTTTTGCATGCACCTTTGACGATATCAGCCTGATCCCGACCTTTGTGCTGACGCCGCTGACCTACCTGGGCGGCGTCTTCTACTCGCTGTCGCTGCCGTTCTGGCAGGCGGTGTCGAAGCTGAACCCGATCGTCTATATGATCAGTTCCTTCCGCTTCGGCTTCCTCGGCATTAATGACGTGCCGCCGGCGTTGACCCTGTCGGTGCTTATTCCCTTTATCCTGGTCTTCTACGTGCTGATTCAGCGCGGCCGCGGGCTGTGTACCTGATCGGGCGGTCTGCTTAAGCGCCGCGTGGCGGCGCGGCGGCGAATAAACCTGCATTAGCCCGTCAGCAAAGCGCCCCGAGGCTTAAACAGCCTGGGGCGTTTTTATTTCTATCCACTTTACCCTCATTAGCGCAGCCAAATAACCCTTTATCTGAATATTCCGACAGCTTATCTCTGATTGTCAGATATAACTGAGAGGAATCTGATTATATTTAAAAATAATCTAAACAAACACCGACATTTTTTATCTAGCGGACACTGGCTGCGCTTATTACTCGCGCTATGTCAAATCTCTGCGTATACCAAGTAATAATCTGATAATCACTTTTAGTCGCAAAATGAAATCTTTGTTCATTAGAATGTTAAGAAATGGATGTTTTTCATCCATGTTTACCCTTGTCTGTTTCTGCTTGTAAGGGAGATAATTCCTTTACGCAATACTGACAATATACAGAGCGTCTTACATATGGATTTAAATGCCCCATGTGTGGCACATGTTGGTTTTTTTTCTGCAAGCAGGGTAAACAAATGAATCGAATTACGTGGGTAGACAATCTACGCAGCATGAGCGTACTTGCGGTCATTTTATTTCACATTACCATCGCGGTGAAAGGGGATGTCAGTCATTTTACCGGCGTGACTGATACGTTGAATCAACTGTTTGCGCCGGTGTGTCTTGGTTTGATGCTCTTTATTTCCGGTCTGTTTATGGATACCGCACTGAGAAAGGGATTCGTACCATTCATTAACAATAAAATAAAGAGAATTTTTTATCCGTTTATTGTCTGGACGCTTGGTCTATGGTGGTCTGAAAATAGCCTTTAGCTTGATGGCGAATACGCCGCAGTCGCCGCGGAATATTATTATGATGCACCTGAGCGGCGGCGATATTACCTGGTTCCTGCACTCGTTATTCCTATTTTTTATTGCGATAGTGTTTGTCCGTCAGCTGCCACCCTATATCGTATTGCCCGCGTTTCTGGCCGCCAGCTATCTGCTGCCCGCCATCGACGGCACCAGCATGTTCTCCAGCTTCGATAACGCGCACGTCAATAAATCGCTCTACCTTTTCTTTAATCTGGGTGATCTACTGGTGCGCAAGCAGGCTGACATTCCGCAGCTGGCGCAAAACGGCGCGATTCTGGCGCTGTCGCTGATCAGCTTTATCGCACTCTCGACGATTAACCTAACCATGGCGGTGCCGCTGTTTGTCTGGCTGGCGGTGAAGCTGCGTTCGCGTCTGGTGTTTTACGTGGGGGTCAACTCTATCGTCTTTTACCTGCCGCACTATCTGGCGATTCAGTTCTTCAGCAAGATCGTCAAGCTGAATGGCCCGTCGCCGTGGAGCCACGACCTGAAGTTCGTGCTGGCGTTCGTGACGGGGCTGGCGATGCCCTGGACGCTTTGCCTGATGCGGCTCCTGTTCAGCTTGAAGCAGGCGGCGCGAGTGAAAACGGTATAGCAAGAAGAGGCGGAACGCCGTTCAGGCGTTCCGCCGCAGGTCAGGCGATCTGCACCGGCACCGCTTCCGCCAGCCGCTTCATCTGATTGTCGCCTTCGAAATAGGCGACTTTCGGTTGCTACTGGCGCGCTTCGGCATCCTCAACCTGCACGTAAGAGCAGATAATCAGAATATCGCCTTCACAGACGCAGCGGGCCGCCGCGCCGTTCACCGAAATGATTTTCAAGCCGCGCTCGGCGGCGATGGCATAAGTCGAAAAGCGCTGGCCGTTGGTAACGTTATAAATATCGATGGCTTCATACTGAAGGATGCCGGAAGCGTCGAGAAAATCCTGATCGATAGCGCAGGAACCCTCATAGTTTAAATCCGCCTGGGTCACCTTCACTCGGTGCAGCTTGCCCTGTAAAACGGTACGAATTATAACCGGAACACCTTGTTGTTCTGCCTGAAAACGACCTCACTTACTGCGTAAGGTCGACCTGTTGGTTATCAATAAGACGCGCATTGCCCAGCCAGGCGGCCATTAGAATGACCGCGCGCCGGCTCTCGACCGTCAGCGGCTGCAGCGTCTCGGCGTCGCAAATCGCCAGTCCGTCGGGACGTAGCCCTTTCTCGCTGAGCGCTGCCTCGGCGGCCTCGATAATCTCCTCAATATGGCGCTCGCCGCTGGCGAGGCGCGCCGCCATGCTGTTCATCACCTGCGCCAGCGCGGGCGCCAGTTTGCGCTCCTCGGCGCTGAGGTAGCCGTTGCGCGAGCTGAGCGCCAGACCATCTTTGGCGCGCACCGTCGGCACGCCGACAATCTCGATATCGAAGCCCATATCCACCACCATTTTGCGGATAATCGCCAGCTGCTGAAAATCCTTTTCGCCGAAGCAGGCGATATCAGGCTGCACAAGATTAAACAGCTTGCTGACGATAGTGGCGACGCCGCGGAAGTGGCCAGGACGGCTTGCGCCCTCCAGCAGCGACGAGAGCACCGGCACCTCGACGAAGGTCTGGTCCGCCAACTCGTGGGGATAGACCTCGGCGGGGGCAGGCGCGAACACCACGTCGACGCCGTGGCGATTGAGCTTCTCGCAGTCTTCCTGCAGCGTGCGCGGATAGCGCGCCAGATCGTCTGCGCGGTCAAACTGCATCGAGTTGACGAAGATCGACACCACGACGATGTCGCCGCGCTCGCGCGCTTCGTCCACCAGCGTCAGATGACCCTCATGCAGATTGCCCATGGTCGGCACCAGCGCGATGCGTTTTCCTGTCTGACGCCAGCGACGAATTTCATGGCGCAGCATCGGCAGCGTTTCAATGATCAGCACGGTAAGGCTCCTGGTTTACTGGAAACTGTGTTCAGCCGCAGGATAGGTTCCCGCTTCGACTTCGCCAATATAGTGACGGATAGCGGTGCGGATGTCGCCCGCCTCGGCAAGGAAGTTTTTGGCGAATTTCGGGATATGGCCGCCGGTAATGCCGAAGGCGTCATGCATCACCAGAATCTGGCCGTTGGTGACGTTGCTCGCGCCGATGCCGATTACCGGAATGGCGAGTGCCTCGGTGATGCGCTGCGCCAGTGCCACCGGCACGCACTCCAGCACCATCAGCTGCGCGCCGGCCGCTTCCAGTGCCAGCGCGTCCGCCAGCAGCCGCTCGGCCGCCGCTTCGTCGCGCCCCTGCACCTTATAGCCGCCGAAGATGTTCACCGACTGCGGCGTCAGGCCGAGATGGCCGCACACCGGCACCGCGCGCTCGGTCAGCATGCGCACCGTCTCCGCCAGCCATTCGCCGCCCTCTAGCTTCACTATATTGGCGCCGGCGCGCATCAGCTGCGCGGCACTGTCAAAGGTTTGCTGCGGCGTGCTGTAGCTCATAAAGGGCAGGTCAGCCATCACCAGCGCCTGCGGCGCGCCGCGGCGCACGGCAGCGGTGTGGTAGGCGATATCGGCGACCGTCACCGGCAGCGTCGACTCATGGCCCTGCACGGTCATGCCGAGCGAATCGCCAATCAGCATCACCTGGACGCCTTCGTTGGCGAACAGGCGGGCGAAGCTGAAGTCGTAGGCGGTCAGCGCGGCGAACTTGCGTCCGCTCGCTTTCCACTGACGCAGGTGAGAAATAGTGGTAGGTTTCATTGCGCTCTCAACTTAGGTATTTCAGATGGGCGCAGTGTACTGGATAGCGGCGGAGATCGAAATGTTCCGCGTGCGAATCATGCGCGGCCTCAGCTGCGCCAGGGGCGAATGGCACTGGCGTCGAGGCGAGCCAGCAGGTCGCGCAGCGCTTGGCCGTCCGGCAGCGCGGCGTCGGGCGCCAGCTCCAGCAGCGGCACCAGCATAAAGGCGCGGTTGTACATATCGTAGTGCGGCACAATCAGGCGCGGCGTGTTGAGGCTGAGCTGGCCGAACAGCATGATGTCGATATCAAGCGTGCGTGGGCCCCAGCGCTCCGATTTGCGCACGCGGCCGTGCTCCAGCTCGATGCGCTGGGTATGATCCAGCAGCGCCTTCGGCGCAAGCGCCGTCTCCAGCGCCACCGCCGCGTTCAGGTAGTCCGGCTGGTTCGGCGGGCCGTAGGGCGGCGTGCGGTAGAAGGCGGAGGTGGCGACGCGCGTGGTGTCCGGAAGCGCGTCCAGCGCCCGCAGCGCCGCGTCGACCTGCTGCAGCGGATCGGCAAGGTTGCTGCCGAGCGCAAGGTAGGCGCGGGTCACGAGGCGTTCTGGCTGTCGCGGCGCGGCGCCGAATCGTCGCCCAGCGTGTTGAGCATGGTTTTCTGCTGCGTCGGCGCGGCCGCCTGGAACTCGCCCCACCAGTGGGTCAGGCGGATCAGTTCCGGGTTCTTCTCCACTTCAGCGCGCAGCGCCAGCAGATCGTAGGCGGCGCGGAATTTCGGATGCTCCATCAGCTTCCAGGCGCGCTTGCCGTGGCGGCGTGACATGCGCAGCTGCCAGATATCGCGGATCAGCGTGGTGATGCGTTTCGGGATCGCCAGCGCGTGGCACGCTTCATCCAGCGTGTCGTTCATCGCCATGGCGAAGGCGTCGTAGTAGGTCAGGCCGCTCTCCTGCGCGATCTGCTGCGCCGCTTCCAGCTGTGGATACCAGAACATCGCCGCAAACAGGAACGCCGGGTTGACGCGCATATCGTTCTGGATACGGGTGTCGGTGTTTTTCAACACCTGCGCCACCATCAGCTCCATCGGGCTGTCGCCGTTTTCGGTGAAGTTGCGCGTAATGGTCGGGAAGAGCGGCTGGAACAGCTGGAATTCACGCAGCTTGAGGTAGGTGCTGTAGCCGTAGCCCGCCTGCAGCAGCTTCAGCGACTCTTCGAACAGGCGCGCCGGCGGGATATCACGCAGCAACGTCGCAAGGCGCGGGATCGGCTCCGCCGTTTCCGCGGCGATGGTCATCTCCAGCTTGGCGGCGAAGCGCACCACGCGCAGCATGCGCACCGGATCTTCGCGATAGCGCGTCTCGGGGTCGCCAATCAGGCGAATAATGCCCTGCTGTAGATCCTGCAGGCCGCCCACGTAGTCGCGCACGGTAAAGTCGGCGATATTGTAGTAGAGGCTGTTGATGGTCAGATCGCGGCGCTGCGCGTCATCTTCGATTGAGCCGAAGATATTGTCGCACAGCAGCATGCCGCTCTGCGCGCGCTGCGACAGATTGCGATCTTCTTCCAGTTCGCCTTCGGCCTCTGCCTGATGGTGTCCGCGGAAGGTGGCTACTTCGATCACCTCGGGGCCAAACATCACGTGCGCCAGACGGAAGCGACGCCCAACCAGGCGGCAGTTGCGAAACAGCTTGCGCATCTGCTCTGGCGTGGCGTTGGTGGTGACGTCGAAATCCTTGGGCTTTTTACCCAGCAGCAGGTCGCGCACGCCACCGCCCACCAGATAGGCTTCATAGCCCGCTTTATTCAGGCGATAGAGCACCTTGAGGGCATTTTCGCTAATGTCTTTGCGCGAGATGTTATGGCTCTCACGAGGGATAATGGTCATCTGATGACGCTCAGCTTCGACCTCGACGGGCGCCTCCTCATCACGCATGAGGACTTTCCGGCAAAAATTAGCAACTCGAGTAAAAATGGGACACCTCGACAGCGACGTAAAGTGGTGTAAATAAAATCAGCGGCTAATCATAGCCTGTTGCGAATCATTTAAGAATGGTGTTGTCGGCTTTGCCGCCAACGGGGCGTTCTGCTGGGGGATCAAAGCGATATTCCACTGCACTACTGCGCTTTCCAGCAGTTTCTCCTGCGTTTCGTCGCGCCAGCCCGCCGATACCGGCTGCCTCAGGAAGCGCAGCGCCTGCACCAGCAGCGGACGCGGGTCGCCGTCGGGCAGCGACGGCGCATGGTTCTGCTTCGACAGCTTGTTGCCGTCGGGGTTGATCGCCAGCGGCATATGCAGGTAGTCAGGTACCGGCCAGCCGAACTGCTGATAGAGCGCAATCTGCCGCACCGTCGGCTTAATTAAATCGGCGCCGCGCACGATCTCCGTAACGCCCTGAAAATGGTCATCCACCACCACCGCCAGATTGTAGGCGAACAGGCCGTCGCGGCGATGGATGATAAAATCCTCCTGTGCCAGCCGTGCGTCCACCGTAAGTTCGCCGCGCAGTCGATCGTGAAAGCGGAAAACTGGGGCATGCTGACGCAGGCGCAGCGCGGCGTGCTCAGGTCCGAGATGACGATCGCGGCAGTGGCCGTCGTAAAAGCCGCCGATCTGCTGGATGCGACGGCGGGTGCAGGTGCAGAAATAGCTCTGGCGGTGCGCCTGCAGCCAGGCCAGCGCCTCGCGGTAGGCCGCATGCCGCTGCGACTGCCACAGCACCTCTCCGTCCCAGTGCAGGCCGTAGTGCTCCAGCTGATGCAGAATGCGTCTGGCGGCGCCTGCGACTTCGCGCGGCGGATCGATATCTTCCATGCGCACCAGCCAACGGCCCTGCTGCGCGCGCGCGCTGAGATAGCTGCTGAGAGCGGCGATCAGCGAGCCGAAGTGAAGGTCGCCAGAAGGAGAGGGGGCGAAGCGCCCGATACAGGGATGTGGTGACATAGGCGTTAAAAATCACCGCACAGCGGAACCGTAGCATGCTTTTCCGCGGCGCGGTGATATCAGGCATGGCATCAGCCAGCCATCTGTTTCTCACGAATTTCCGCTAGCGTCTTGCAGTCGATGCAGAGATCGGCGGTCGGACGCGCTTCCAGACGACGGATGCCAATCTCCACGCCGCAGGACTCGCAGTAGCCGAAGTCGTCATCTTCGACTTTTTTCAGCGTCTTCTCGATCTTTTTGATCAGCTTACGCTCGCGGTCGCGGTTACGCAGTTCAAGGCTGAACTCCTCTTCCTGCGCGGCGCGGTCAACCGGATCCGGGAAGTTGGCCGCTTCGTCCTGCATATGCGAGACGGTACGATCCACTTCATCACGCAGCTGGTTGCGCCAGGCTTCGAGGATTTTACGGAAGTGTTGCAGCTGGGCTTCGTTCATATACTCTTCGCCCGGCTTCTCCTGGTATGGCTCCACCCCAGCGATGGCAAGAATACTCAGGGACGATGTTTTACGGTTTTGCTCTTCTTGCATGTTGTTTCTCCTGGATAACACGCACTATACCTTTTGTGGTTCAACCGCAGCGATCGCGGCGTCAGGCGGTTGGGTTTTAGTAACTCAACGATAATTTGCCTGGCATGCTGCGCTGTGCTGCCCGCAATTCGGTACATCGATCCCCCTACGGGGAAAAAACAGGCCGCTATATAACAGAAGCAGTCAGGGTTGGCAATTATTGATGATCGCACCTTGACAAGCCTGTGAAGAACAGCGTATTTGGCGCCTCGCTCAACGCATTCATATCAAATTTTATGGCAAAAGATATGACAAGCTGACGGCGGCCGGTTTTTTCAGAACCAGGCCAGCCGGCGACAGATCTGCGCGATAAGCCAACACTTCTACGCCATTCTGCTGCGCCTGGACCAGTTGGTCTGCGTAACGTGCGTCGATGTGGCGCGCGGGGGCTACGTCCTCAATCCCCGAGTGCAGAACCGCAAACAACAGAACGGCCCTATGACCGGCAGCTGCGACGGCGCTTAGCTCTCGCAGGTGCTTCTGACCACGGACCGTCACCGCATCCGGAAAATAGCCTTTTCCTTGATGTAAAAGGGTCACGGACTTGACTTCAATATAGCAGTTATGCCTGTCGGTTGCCTGAAGCAGAAAATTGATGCGGCTGTTTTCCGCGCCATATTTGACCTCCGCCTGACAGGTTTCGTAGCCGGCGAGTGCTGGCAGGCTGCCCAACGCCAGCGCCTCCCTGACCAGCTGGTTGGCGCGCAGCATATTGACGTAGATCCAGTGACCCTGCTGCGTCTCTGTCAGCTCCTAGCTGTGCGGATATTTACGCGTCAGGCTGCTGGAGGTAGAGTACCAGACGGTATCGCCCGGTGTGGCGCAGCCGGTCATCGCCCTGGTATTGGCGCAGTGAATGGTCAGGGTTTCCCCTACCGGCGTGACGACGTCGGCGAGAAAACGTTTATAGCGGGCAATAAGCCGGGCGGGCTTTAATGGCGGTGAAAACTGCATAGGGCTCCAGGATCAGCGCAGCGGCCAGCTCGCCAGCTCGCCAGCGCGTGCGGCGCCGTGCATACTGTGACGAAAAAACGTCAGCGGCTGGATAGTGCGCTGCCAACTCATTACACTGTGCCGACCGGAAGCCGCCTGCGCTGGCGGTGCGCATTCAGGAGATGTTCGGCGAGGCGAGCAATCCTGCTGTGGCCGACGGGCGCGTGCCGCTGGTGCTGGAACTGCTGTCACCTGCGCAGCGTCCGCTGCAGATCACTCGCGACCTGGCCGCGTTCTGGCGAGGCGCGTATCCGGAGGTGCAGAAAGAGATGAAAGGGCGCTATCCCCGCCATCCTTGGCCTGACAACCCGACCAACGCCTTGCCTACAAGGCGCACCAAAAAATATTCCCCGCAGGGTTGAATCCGCTGGATCGAATTCAGAAGGTTCCGCCATGCGGAAAGGGTAAAAGCCGCTAAAGTATCGGCCAGCCAATGACATGCCTGGAGAATAAAACGAATGTCTGGGAACGATCGCGAACCCATTGGGCGTAAAGGAAAACAACCCAGGCCACCGCGTAACGCTACGCGCCGGGGTCGCAGCAGGGATAAAGATGACTTTGATAATGATGATTTTGCCGATGAGGTTGAGGAGAAAGCGCCCGTGCCGCGTAAAAGTAAAGGAGGGCGTCCGTTGCGTGGCAAGCCCCGCTGGTTAAGCTGGCTGATCAAGATGTTCCTGGTGTTTGTGGTGAGCATGGCCGCCTGGGGCGTCTATCTCGACTCCGAGATCCGCGGGCGCATCGACGGCAAGGTGTGGCAGCTGCCCGCCACCGTTTATGGCCGCATGGTCAGCCTCGAGCCGGGTATGGCCTACAGCAAGAAAGAGATGATCGCGCTGTTGGAAGGCACGCAGTATCGCGAAGTATCGCGCATTACGCGTCCCGGCGAATTCTCGGTGAAGGGCAACACCATTGATATACTGCGCCGTCCGTTCGACTTCCCGGACAGTAAAGAGGGCCAGGTACACGCGCAGATGGTGTTCGATGGCGACGAGCTGAGCGAAATCAAGAACCTCGACTCCGGCCGTGATTTCGGCTTCTTCCGCCTCGATCCGCGCCTGATCACCATGCTGCAGTCGCCGAACGGCGAGCAGCGCCTGTTCGTGCCGCGCGCCGGTTTCCCCGATCTGCTGGTCGACACGCTGATCGCCATTGAGGACCGCCACTTCTACGAGCATGACGGCATCAGCCCCTACTCGATTGGCCGCGCCTTCCTCGCCAACATCACCGCCGGTAAAGCAGTGCAGGGCGGCAGTACGCTGACGCAGCAGCTGGTGAAAAACCTGTTCCTGACCAACGAGCGCTCGCTGTGGCGTAAAGCGCGCGAAGCCTATATGGCAGTCATCATGGACGCGCGCTACAGCAAGGACCGCATTCTGGAGCTCTACCTGAACGAGGTCTATCTCGGCCAGGCGGGCAACGATCAGATCCGCGGCTTCCCGCTGGCGAGCCTCTACTACTTTAGCCGCCCAGTCGACGAGCTGAGCCTCGATCAGCAGGCGATGCTGGTGGGTATGGTGAAGGGCGCCTCGCTCTATAACCCTTGGCGCAACCCCAAGCTGGCGCTGGAGCGGCGCAATCTGGTGCTGCGTCTGCTGCTGCAGCAGAAGGTGATCGACCAGGAGCTGTACGACATGCTCTCGGCACGTCTGCTCGGCGTGCAACCGAAAGGTGGCGTTATCACGCCGCAGCCCGCCTTTATGCAGATGGTTCGCAACGAACTGCAGGCGAAGCTGGGCGATAAGGTGAAAGATCTCTCCGGCGTGAAAATCTTCACCACGCTCGATCCGGTCTCGCAGGACGCGGCGGAAAAAGCGGTGCTTGACGGCATTCCGGCTCTGAAAAAACAGCATGGCCTGAAGGATCTGGAAACTGCGATGGTGGTGGTGGACCGCTTCAGCGGCGAAGTTCGCGCCATGGTGGGCGGCGCCGATCCGCAGTTTGCCGGTTACAACCGCGCGCTGCAGGCGCACCGCTCTATCGGCTCGCTGGCCAAGCCGGCGACCTACCTGACCGCGCTCAGCCAGCCGAACACCTATCGTCTCAACAGCTGGATTGCCGATGAGCCGATTGCGCTGAAACAGCCGAACGGCAGCGTCTGGAAGCCAATGAACGACAATCGTCGCTTCAGCGGCAAGGTGATGCTGGTGGATGCGCTGACCAACTCCATGAACGTGCCGACGGTGAATCTCGGCACGACGCTTGGGCTGGAAGCGGTGGTGGATACCTGGACGAAGCTCGGCGTGCCGAAAGATCAGCTCAATCCGGTGCCGTCGATGCTGCTGGGGGCGCTGAACCTGACGCCGATTGAAGTGGCGCAGGCGTTCCAGTCTATTGCCAGCGGCGGCAACCGCGCGTCGCTCTCAGCGGTGCGTTCGGTAATCGCCGAAGATGGCAGCATGCTTTACCAGAGCTATCCGCAGGCGCAGCGCGTTGAGCCGGCGCAGGCCGCCTACCTGACGCTCTACACCATACAGCAGGTCGCCGATCACGGCACGGCGCGCGCGCTGGGCGCACGCTATCCGAAGGCGCATCTGGCGGGCAAAACCGGCACCACCAACGACCTGATCGACAGCTGGTTTGCCGGCGTCGACGGCAAAGAGGTCGCCATTACCTGGGTGGGCCGCGACAACAACCAGCCGAGCAAGCTCTACGGCGCCAGCGGCGCGATGCAGATCTACCGCCGCTACCTGGACAACCAGGCGCCGATGCCACTGGTGCTGACGCCGCCGGAAGATGTCTCAATGATGAACGTCGACACGGCAGGCAACTTCGTCTGCGGCACCGGCAGCAGCACTTGGCGCTCACTGCCGGTCTGGGCGCTGGATCCTGACGCGCTCTGTCAGCAGCAGCAGAAAGAGAGCGACGGCGTCGCGGGCTGGATTAAAGATATGTTCGGCGGCAACTAAAACGTCGGTTAAAAAGGGCGCTAAGGCGCCCTTTTTTTGTGCCCGATCAATACTGCGCAAAGGCCCGCCAGACGGCGAGACGCGCGGGATTAGCGCTTGTGGAAAGCGCAGAGTTTCGCCTAAAATGCCTTCCGGCATAACAATCATTCTCGTTTCCATTCGCCCGCCTACTATTTCATTCAAGAGACTCTCACTATGAATGCGCGATCGATTTTTCCTTGTTACCTGCGCGGCGCGTTTTCCCGCCGCCCGCCGCCCGCTGGCATTGAGCATTGCGGTGATTGTTGACTCAGTAAGCGCCTCCGCGCTGGCTGAGGAGACGCTGGTAGTGTCGGTGGACGGCGCCGCCGCTGTGCCGCAGGAGAGTGCCTGGGGTCTGGCGCCGACCATTGCGGCGAAGCAGAGCGCGACCGGCACTAAAACCGACCAATACGCAGCTTTAGAAAAACCCGCAGTCGGTCTCGGTGGTGACGCGCGAAGAGATGGAAGCGCATCAGATCGCCTCGGTAAAAGAGGCGTTCAACTACACGCCGGGCGTGTTGACCGGCAACCGCGGCAGCTCTCAGGTCATCGACGCCCTGTCGATCCGCGGCTTCAGCGAAACCAACACCAACCAGTACCTTGACGGCCTGAAGCTGCAGAGCAACAACTACTCTGAATTCGCCATCGATCCCTATTTCCTCGAGCGCGCCGAACTGCTGCGCGGCCCGGCTTCCGTGCTCTACGGCAAGAGCGACCCGGGCGGCGTGGTGGTGCTGGTTAGCAAGCGCCCGATGCAGGAGACGCTGCGCGAAGTGCAGTTTCAGATGGGCAGCGACAATCTTTTCTCCACCGGCTTCGACTTCAGCAGCGCGCTGGATGACAATGGCGTCTACAGCTATTGCCTGACCGGCCTCGCCAGCAGCGCCGACGCGCAGCAGGATATGAACAAAGAGAAGCGCTACACCCTGGCGCCGTCGTTCAGCTGGCGGCCGGATGAAAATACCCGCTTCGATCTGCTGACCTATTTCCTGAACGAGCCGGAAACCGGCTATTACGGCTGGCTGCCGCGCCAGGGCACGGTGGTGCCAATTACGCGCGCCGACGGCAGCGAGTACAAGCTGCCGACCGATTTCGATGAGGGCGAAGAGAGCAACAAAATCTCGCGCAACACTAAAATGCTCGGCTACAGCTTCGAGCACAGCTTCAACGACACTTGGACGGTGCGCCAGAACCTGCGCTAAGCCGATCTGCGCACCGACTACCGCAGCATCTACGGCAACGGCTTTGACGCCGCGACCCAGTCGATTATGCGCGGATCGGCGTCGTCGGATGAGAAGCTGAATCAGTTCGCCGTCGATACTCAAACGCAGGCAACGTTCGCCACCGGCGCGCTGGATCATACGCTGCTGCTGGGCGTTGATTTCCAGCGTACGCGTAACGATATCGATGTGCAGTTTGGTTCTGCCAGAAGCCTGAACGCCGTTGCGCCGCAGTATGGCGATGAGAGCGTCACACCATACGGATCCTTATCAGCACCTCAATAAACAGCGCCAGACCGGCTTCTATGCACAGGATCAGATGGAGTAGAACCATTGGGTGCTGACGCTGGGCGGTCGCTACGATTACACCATGACGTCGGTCTAAGATCGCAATAACCCATTGATCGCCAAAACGATCAGGCCTTTACCTGGCGCGGCGGGCTGAACTACGTCTTCGACAACGGCATCGCGCCTTGCTTCAGCTACAGCGAAGCCTTTATTCCCAATTCGGGTTCGACCTATGAAGGCCAGGCCTTTGATCCTTTACGCGCCAAACAGTACGAAGCGGGCGTGAAGTATGTGCCGAAGGATCGCCCGATCACCATGACTGCGGCGCTCTACCAGCTGACTAAGACGAAAAACCTGACGGCGGATCCCGGTACGCTAAATCACCCGTTCTCCAGTGTGCAGAGTGGCGAAATTTGTTCACGCGGCGTCGAGCTGGAAGCCAAAGCGGCGGTGAACGCCAATAATCGACCTGACGGCAGCCTATACCTACACCGATGCGGAATACACAGAAGATAATAAATTACACGGCCGCACGCCGGTGCAGGTGCCGAAGCATATGGCGTCGCTGTGGGCGGACTACACCTTCCATGAGACCGCGCTCTCCGACGTCACGGTCGGCGCAGGCGTGCACTACGTTGGCGAAAGCAAAGGGCTGTATGAGGAAAATGAGCGCAACGGTGTAAACTCAAACCGGAACTTCGACGTCGCCGGCTATACCACGGTTGACGCCATGCTGAAGTACGATCTCGGCCGCTTCGGCCTGCCGGGCTCGTCAGTGGGCTTCAACGTGAAAAACCTGTTTGACCGCGAGTATGTCGCCAGCTGCTATCGCGACTACGCCTGCTACTGGGGCGCAGAACGTCAAATCGTCGGCACCGCCACTTTCCGTTTCTGATGCAACCGGGCGCTGCGGCGCCCGTTTAACCTGGGATAATAATGGTGCCTCCGCACGACGCCGCAACCTTTACGCTGGATAACATCAGCTTTCACGTGCCTGGCCGTACGCTGCTGCATCCGCTCTCTCTGACCTTCTCGTCCGGCAACGTCACCGCGCTGATCGGCTACAACGGCTCCGGCAAATCGACCCTGCTCAAAATGCTGGGACGCCATCAGGCCGCCAGCGAAGGGCGCGTGCTGCTCAACGATACGCCGGTTGAGGCGTGGAAACAGCAAAGCCTTCGCGCGCGAGGTTGCCTACCTGTTGCCGCAGCTGCCCGCCACCGAAGGCATGACGGTGCGCGAGCTGGTGGCGATTGGTCGCTACCCGTGGCACGGCGCTCTGGGGCGCTTCGGTCAGCAGGATCGCGTGCGCGTGGACGAGGCGATCGCCTAGGTCGGGCTAAAGCCGCTGGCCGCGCGCTTGGTGGACAGCCTTTCTGGTGGCGAGCGCCAGCGCGCCTGGCTGGCGATGCTGGTGGCGCAGAACAGCCGCTGCCTTCTGCTGGACGAGCCGACCTCGGCGCTGGATATCGCCCATCAGGTCGAGGTGCTGGCGCTGATCCAGCGCCTCAGCCGCGAGCGCGGCCTGACGGTGATCGCCGAAGGGGCGCCAGACGCCATTCATGCAGGCCGAGGTGCTGGGCGCGATTTACGGCATCCCGATGGGCATCCTGCCGCATCCGCGGGGCGGCGCGCTGGTCAGCTTTGTCTACTGAGGGCCTGAGCATGGAGATCACACGTCGTCGCCTGCTGGCGGCGCTGTCGCTGTGGCTGAGCGCCTTGCTGCTGCGCGCCGCTGGCGGTGGCCGACACGCGCAACTACAACATCTGGGTCGGCGAGCCGCAGCTGCCGCCGCACACGGTGGACGTCGGACTGTGCACCGAACCGAACCTTGAACTGATGACGCAGCTGCAGCCGTCGCTAATCCTCTGCTCCAACGGCTACGGCCTGCCGCCGGAAAAACTGCAGCGCATCGCGCCGATCATGGGCTTCGACCTCAACCGCGGCGACGGCAAACCGCTCTCCGCCGCGCGCTGGCGTTCGGCAAAAAACAGCCTGTTTCTGGAGGTGATGGAGCAGCTCGGCCTGACCAACGCGTGGCAGGGCGAAACCAAATTCTGGGGCAGCGCGGTGATCGGCATCGAACGGCTGACGCATCTGCGCGACGTCGAGGCGATCTGCTTCGATCATAACAACGATACCGATATGGCACAGCTCGCCCGCAGCCGCTGTGGTAGGCACTGCCCTTTGTGCGCGCCGGACGCTTTCAGCGCGTGCCGGCGGTCTGGTATTACGGTGCAACCTGTCGGCGCTGCACTTTGTTCGCGTGCTGGAACGCGCGCTGGAGACGCGCTGATGTGCCAACGAATTTTCCCCGTGCTGCTGACCGCGCTGTTTTTACTGGCGCAGCTGCTGAGCGTTATCAATCTGCGTGCGGCGCTGCCGACGGCGCAGTGGTCGCAGGCGCTGACGGCGCCCGATCTCAATAATATCGACCAGATGCTGTTCTACTAAAGCCTGCTGCCGCGCATCGGGCTGGCGCTACTGGTCGGCGCCGGACTGGGGCTGGCGGGGCTGCTGTTTCAGCGGGCGCTGCGCAATCCGCTGGCGGAGCCGATCACGCTGGGCGTCTCGTCTGGCGCACAGCTCGGCATTACCGTGGCGACGCTATGGCAGCTGCCGGGCGGCGCGGCGACCACGCCGCTGACGGCGCTGATTGGCGCGCTGGCGGTGGGCGCGGTGGTGTTCGGCGTCGCCTAGGGCAGGCGGCTGTCGCCGGTGACGCTGATCCTCGCCGGGCTAGTGCTGAGCCTCTACAGCAGCGCGGTGAACCAGATCTTTGCCATCTTCAATCATGACCACCTGCAGATGATGTTTCTCTGGAGCACCGGTGCGCCGAGCCAGATGGGCTGGGAGAACGTCAGCCTGCTCTGGCCGCGTCAGCTGCTCGCCTTTGTGCTGGTGCTGCGCCGGCCGCTGACGCTGATGGGGCTGGAAGACGGCGTGGCGCTGGCGATCCTGCTCAGCGCGCAGCTGATGAGCGTGGCGGTCATTATCGGCTTTATCGGCCTGATGGCGCCGCATATCGCGCGCATGCTCGGCTTCCGCCGCGCGCTGCCGCAGCTGATGATGGCGAGGGTATTCGGCGCGGGGCTGATGCTGCTGGCGTTCCCGGATCAGCTGCCGGCGGGACCGATGGCGACGTTCATTGGGGCGCCTTACTTTATCTGGCTGTTAAGACGCTCGCGGTAAATTTCTTTCTCACAGAGAGCTAACCACCGCGCCGGCTCGCTTTTTACAGCTTCGCGAAACAGCGACGCGCGGCGTCAACGGTGCGCTCGATGTCCTCAACGCTGTGCGCCAGCGATATAAAGCCCGCTTCGAAGGCGGACGGCGCAAGGTACACCCCTTCTTCCAGTTCCAGCATCAGGTGGAAGAATCGCTTAAAGCGCGCCACGTCGCACTGCGTCACGTCGGCGTAGCAGGTCACGCTGTCAGCCTCGGTGAAGAATATGCCGAACATGCCGCCGACGTGGTTTACCACCAGCGGGATGTTCTCCGCCTGCGCCGCCGCCAGCAGGCCCTGCGCCAGCTGGGTGGTGCGCTCGGTCAGCGTCTGATGGGTGCCCGGCTGGGCGATCTGTGTCAGACAGGCGAAGCCCGCCGCCATGGCTATGGGGTTGCCGGACAGTGTGCCCGCCTGGTAAACCGGACCCGTCGGGGCCAGCGCATCCATCACCTCGCGGCGTCCGCCAAAGGCGCCCACCGGCATGCCGCCGCCGATGATTTTGCCGAGACAGGTCAGATCTGGCTTCACGTTGTAATATTCCTGCGCGCCGCCCAGCGCCACGCGGAAGCCGGTCATCACCTCGTCGATGATCAGCAGCGCGCCGAAGGCGTCGCACAGCGCGCGCAGGCCGGGCAGGAAGTCCGGCTGCGGCGGAATGCAGTTCATGTTGCCTGCCACCGGCTCGACGATAATGCAGGCGATCTCGTCCGGATACTGCTCGAACGCGGCGCGCACCGAGTCGAGATCATTATAGGTGCAGGTCAGAGTATGACGGGCGAAATCGGCCGGCACGCCGGGCGAATTCGGCTGGCCCAGCGTCAGCGCGCCGGAGCCCGCTTTCACCAGCAGGCAGTCGGCGTGGCCGTGATAGCAGCCTTCGAACTTGATGATCTTGTCGCGGCCAGTAAAGCCGCGCGCCAGGCGAATGGCGCTCATGGTGGTCTCGGTGCCGGAGTTCACCATGCGCACCATATCCATGCTCGGCACCAGCTCGCACACCAGCTGCGCCATCTTCACTTCCATCTCGGTCGGCGCGCCGAAGCTCAGGCCGTGCGCGGCGGCTTTGATCACCGCGTTGCGGATCTCGGCATTGTTATGGCCCAGCACCATCGGACCCCATGAGCCGACATAGTCGATATAGGCTTTGCCATCGGCGTCGTAGAGGTAAGCGCCGTCGGCGCGTTCGATAAACAGCGGCGTGCCGCCTACGCCGGTAAACGCACGCACCGGCGAATTAACGCCGCCGGGAATGAGGCGTTGTGCTTCGGCAAACAGGTTTTCTGACTTACTCATTAATTCAACTCCAGCGGTTCGGAAAAAAATTTGCGCCATTCTACGGGAAGATAATGGCCAGGCGAAAGGGCAGAAACGGCGCGCTATACTTACCTTAGCTGAAGGCAGGGGGCACGCAGTGCGAAGGGCAAAACTTGATTGCGCTACTGCACTGGAGGACAATACGATGATTGAGGTCGTTTTATGACCTGGAAGTTTACTGGAGTATGAGATGAGTGATGAAGTGGCAGCACTGCCGTTGCAGTTTACCGATGCGGCGGCCAACAAGGTCAAAAACCTGATTGCCGACGAAAAAAACCCTGATCTGAAACTGCGCGTCTACATCACCGGCGGCGGTTGCAGCGGTTTCCAGTACGGCTTTACCTTTGACGACAAGATGAATGACGGCGACATGACCATTGAGAAGCAGGGCGTGGCACTGGTGGTCGATCCCATGAGCCTGCAGTATCTGGTTGGCGGCTCGGTCGATTATACCGAAGGCCTCGAAGGTTCACGCTTTATCGTGACCAACCCGAACGCGAAAACCACCTGCGGCTGCGGCTCCTCCTTCAGTATCTGACGTAAAAAGGCCGCCTTGCAGCGGCCTCTGTTTTACCACTCCACTATTACCAGCTTTCCGCTTTCCTTACTCATCGCATCCTGCTTTAACACACTTTCCGTAACGCGCGGCTGCGCGCTGACGTGGCGGCCGCAATCTATCTGCGGCAGGGCCTGCTGCGGCTGGCTGTTAATTTCACAGCGCGAGAAGATGATCAGCTGGACGCCGATGGTTCCCGTGGTCGACGCCGCAGCGCAGGGCGCGGTGATCGCGAGTCCCAGGGCCAGCAGCAACGCTCTGGTCATGGTGCAATCCTGGTGTCGTCAAAATGCGCATGGCGCATAAAAAAGGACGCTGAGCTTACGTGGCGTCGGCATCTCGTTGTTTGATTAACGGCAAAGTCAGCCGAATCTTTAATCGTTTTTTGCTGATTTACTGTGCGGGATGCAGCGCGGCGCAGAGCTGCTGCGCCGCCAGCAGCATACGCGAGCCGGGACGGCTTAGCCAGTCGTCGTTGATGGCGATAACGGGCGCCTGAAGCTGCGGTTGCCAGAAGCGCGCCACCTGCCGCGCCTGTTCGGCGTTGCCGACGATGACGGTCGCCTGCGGATGGCGCATCAGCACCTGTTCGCTGCTCACCTGCGGCCAGCTGAGGCTGCTGTCGGCAAAGATATTTTTTCCGGCGCAGAGCGTGATGATGTCGTTTTGCAGGGTGTCGCGCGCCGCGGTAAACAGCGGCTACTGGGCAAACTGCAGAAACTGGCGCTGCGGATTGCCGCCGCGCCACGCCAGCACCACGTCCGGCTTCAGCGCCAGGATGCGCTCGATGTTGACGCCTTGCCAAGCGCTGACCGCCACCGGCGTAATGCCGGCGGCGAACAGGCTGCCGCAAAACAGCAGCAGCCCAAGCAGCCAGCGCGGCTTAGCCATGCGCCAGGCGCGCCAGCAGCTTCTCCACCATTAGCGAGGATTGCTGCGCCACGACGCTGAGGAACTCGTCGAAACTCAGGTGCGAGGCCTTATCGGCCACGTCGGAGATGGCGCGCACCACGACAAAGGGCACCTTGAACTGGTGACAGACGTGGCCAATAGCGGTCGCTTCCATCTCTACCGCGATCGCCTGCGGGAAGGTGGTGCGGATGCGCGCCAGCGGCTCGGCGCCGTTGATAAAGGCGTCGCCGCTGACCACCAGGCCGCGTACCGCGTTGAGGTTCAGCTCGCTGATGCACGCCTCGGCGGCGGCGATCAGCGCCGCATCGGCAGCAAAGGCGGCCGGGCAGCCCGCCATCTGACCCGGCTCATAGCCGAACGCCGTAACGTCGGCGTTGTGGTAGCGCACTTCGTCCGAGATCACGATATCGCCCACAGAGAGCGTCGGCGCTAGACCGCCCGCCGAGCCGGTGTTGATCACCAGATCGGGCTTGCAGAGCTGCAGCAACAGCGTGGTGCCCAGCGCCGCCGCGGTTTTTCCTATGCCGGATTTCAGCAGGGCAACCTCAACGCCGTTCAGCGTGCCGGTGTAAATTTCGCAGCCGGCCAGCGTCAGGGTTTGACGATTTTCGATTTTATCCCGCAGCAGCGTAACTTCCTGCTCCATAGCGCCAATAATGCCTGCTTTCATAAAAGAGTCTCACTAATGTTGTGGAAGTGGACGTAAAAAGTGAGGCATAGTCTAGCATGGGATTGATTAACGAAGGTATAAGGGATAGCAATGGCGACGGTCAATTTCAGGAAGAAGATAAGTTTCACCCGCCCTTATAACACGCGCAAGGATCTGGTCGGGGAATATGCTATTATCCGCCACTTTGAGAGCGATCGCGGCCGTATTATTAATTCGGCCGCTATTCGTCGGCTGCAGCAAAAAACTCAGGTCTTTCCACTGGAGCGCAACGCCGCGGTGCGCTCGCGCCTGACCCACTCGCTGGAGGTGCAGCAGACGGGACGCTATATCGCCAAAGAGATCCTGCAAACCCTGAAGAGCCAGGGCGGTCTGGCGCAGTATGGGCTGGATGAGATGGAGGGTGCCTTCGAGAGCCTGATCGAGATGGCCTGCCTGCTGCACGACGTCGGCAACCCGCCTTTCGGCCACTTCGGCGAAGCGGCCATCAACGACTGGTTTGAAGCCTATCTGTCGCTAGAGCTGGTGGATCCGCAGGTGGCGGGCGTGCAGGGCGATGAGCAGCACGCCGACTTTGCGCGCCTCAACGGCATGATCCGCCAGGACTTATGCCATTTTGAGGGCAACGCGCAGGCGATACGCATGGTGCATACCCTGCTGCAGCTTAATCTCAGCTACTCCCAGGTGGCCTGCATCCTGAAATATACGGCGCCGGCCTGGTGGCAGGGTGAAAAGCCCGAGGAGTTCAGCGCCCTGATGAAAAAGCCCGGCTTTTATCTGTCGGAACGCGACTATATTGCGGAGCTGCGTGCCGCTACCGAGATGGCCGAGCATCATCGCTTTCCGCTGACCTATATTATGGAGGCGGCGGATGATATTTCTTACTGTATCGCCGACCTCGACGACGCCGTTGAGAAAGATATATTTAACATTGATGCTCTTTATGGCTTTTTATGTAAAAGCTGGGGAACAATAAAAAACAACGACGCATTCAGCCGCACCGTGGGCGAGGCGTGGCGCGAAGCCTGTAACAAAAAGCGGCGCAGCCGAAGCGATCAGTTCTTTATGTCATTGCGTGTTAACGTGCAGAGCATGCTGGTGAGCCACGCGGTGAAACGCTTCGTCGACAATCTGCCCGCGATTTATCACGGCGAATTCAACCATGCGTTATTAGAAGACGACGGCAAAGAGGGGCGTCTGCTGCAGATGTTTAAAACGGTGGCGCGGCGCCACGTATTTAGTCATACCGAGGTAGAGCAGCTGGAATTACAGGGCTACCGCGTGATTAAAGGGCTGCTGGATATTTATCAGCCGCTGATGAATTTGACGTTTGAAGCATTTAGTACCCTGATTAATGACGATTTTCTTGCTAGGCATCCCATTGAAACCCGACTGTTTCATAAGCTTTCCGGTAAACACCGCAAGGCCTATCAGCAACAAATGCGCGCGCTAGTGGTTGAGCATAAATATCAGCGCCTGCTGTGGGAACGTTATTACCGCTTTCGCCTGATTCAGGACTATATTAGCGGTATGACTGATCTCTATGCTTGGGATGAGTATCGCCGACTTATGGCGGTATAATAAAGGACGTTTTGTAAAGCGCGTGCATAAATTTTTACTTTTATAGCAAACTTTTACTGGAACTTCGCATTAAAACATTAATCTCATAAACTGACCATAGCAATTGTCTGACGTTAATTTTGGATGAGACCGACACGAATGAAAAAAAGCACCTTAATGTTGAGCGCGCTGGCGCTCAGTCTTAGCCTGGCGTTAAGACCAGCGGCCGTTTTCGCCGCCGAGTCCGCTTCTTTTACCAGTCAGCAGCTGCCCAGCCTGGCGCCAATGCTGGAAAAAGTGATGCCGTCCGTGGCCAGTATTAACGTTGAAGGCAGCACTACAGTGAAAACGCCGCGCCTGCCGCAGCAGTTCCAGCAGTTCTTCGGCGACAACTCTCCGTTCTGTCAGGATGGTTCGCCCTTCCAGAATTCACCGATGTGTCAGGCGGGTCCAGATGGTGACTGGGGCAGCTCGCAGCAGGAGAAATTCCGGGCGCTCGGCTCCGGCGTGGTGATCAACGCCGATAAAGGCTATGTGGTCACCAATAACCACGTGGTGGATAACGCCACCAAAATTCAGGTTCAGCTCAGCGACGGACGCCGCTATGACGGCAAGGTCATCGGTAAAGATCCACGCTCCGACATCGCGCTGGTGCAGCTGATCGACGCGAAAAACCTGACGGCGATTAAAATCGCTGACTCCGACAATCTGCGCGTCGGCGACTACACCGTGGCGATCGGTAACCCCTATGGCCTTGGCGAAACGGTGACCTCAGGCATCGTCTCGGCGCTGGGCCGCAGCGGCCTCAACGTCGAAAACTATGAGAACTTTATTCAGACCGACGCTGCTATTAACCGCGGTAACTCTGGCGGCGCGCTGGTGAACCTCAACGGCGAGCTGATCGGCATCAACACCGCCATCCTTGCGCCGGATGGTGGCAATATCGGTATCGGCTTCGCCATCCCGAGCAACATGGTGAACAACCTGACCATCCAGATGGTAGAGTTCGGCCAGGTGAAACGCGGCGAGCTGGGTATTCTCGGTGCTGAGCTGAATTCCGAGCTGGCGAAGGCGATAAAGGTAGACGCGCAGCGCGGCGCCTTTGTCAGCCAAGTACTGCCGAATTCCGCCGCCGCGAAGGCGGGCATCAAAGCGGGCGACGTGGTGGTCTCCATGAACGGCAAGCCGCTGAGCAACTTCGCTGCGTTGCGCGCCGAGGTGGGTACGCTGCCGATCGGTACGAAACTGCAGCTTGGCCTGCTGCGCGACGGCAAGCCGGTCAGCGTCACCGTCGAGCTGCAGCAGAGCACCCAGGATAAAGTGCAGTCGGCCACCATCTATACCGGCATCGAAGGCGCTGACCTGAGCAACCACAGTGGCAGCGAGAAAGGCGTGCGCGTCGACAGCGTCAAACCCAACAGCGCCGCGGCGCACATCGGTCTGAAAAAGGGCGACGTGATCCTCGGCGTCAACCAGCAGCCGGTCGGCAATCTGGGCGAGCTGCGCAAAATCCTCGACACTAAACCTTCCGTGCTAGCGCTGAAGGTCAAGCGCGGCGACACCAGCATCTATCTGCTGATGCAGTAACGGACTCGCATCCTGTCAGGCGGACTCTGGTCCGCCTTTTTTCTGCCCGCTGCACAGAGTGTGACCGCCGCTGCAAAACCTGTAAAACCCCGCTTGGCTCTGTGCAATTGCACAATGTCTGGCGTTGCCGCCATGCGTATGCTGTATTTCCCACTCTCTGTCAGAATTAACAGATGGCAACCTATCACCTCGATGCGCGTCTGGCGCAGGATATCGTGGCGCGCACCATGAAGATTATTGACAGCAATGTCAACGTGATGGATGCGCGCGACCGTATTATCGGCAGTGGCGATCGCGAGCATATTGGCGAATTGCACGAAGGCGCGCTGTTGGTGCTGTCGCAGGGGCGCGTGGTCGATATCGACGAGGCGGTGGCAAAGCATCTGCACGGCGTGCGGCTAGGTATCAATCTGCCGCTGCGCATTGACGGCGAGATTGTCGGTATTATCGGCCTGACGGGCGAGCCGGTCGCGCTGCGCCACTATGGCGAGCTGGTATGCATGAAGGCGGAGATGATGCGAGCAGGCGAGGCTGCTGCATATGCTGGCGCAGGACAGCCGCCTGCGTGAGGAGAGGTGCTGAACCTGATCCGCAGCGAAACCCTGACGCCGCCGCTGACCGAGTGGGCGCAGAGGCTCGGCATCGATCTCAATCAGCCGCACGTCGTGGAGGTGGTCGAGGTCGACAGCGCCATGTCCGAGCTTTAGCAGCTGCAAAACCTGCTGACCAAGCCGGAGCGCGACAACCTGAACGCCATTGTCTCCCTGACGGAGATGGTGGTGCTGAAGCCGGCGCTTAACACCCATGGCCGCTACGATCAGGAAGATCACCGCAAACGCGTCAATCAGCTGTTGCAGCGCATGAAAGAGAGTGGCAGGTGCGGATGCGCATCGCGCTCGGCAACTTTTTTACCGGACCGGGCAGAGCATCACGCGCTCCTATCGCACGGCGCGCACCATCATGATGGTGGGAAAGCCGCGGATGCCGGAGCTGCGCAGCTATTTTTATCAGGATCTGGTGCTGCCGGTGCTGCTCGACAGCCTGCGCGGCGACTGGCAGGCCAATGAGCTGGCGCGCCCAATGGCGAAGCTGAAAAGCATGGATAATAACGGGCTGCTGCGGCGCACGCTGATCGCCCGGTTTACTCGTAACGTACAGCCCAGCGCCACGGCTCGCGCGCTGTTTATTCACCGCAACACGCTGGAGTACTGGCTGAACCGGATTTCAGAACTGACCGAGCTGAACCTCAACTAGTTTGACGATCGTCTGCTGCTCTATGTGGCGCTGCAGCTGGACGAGCAGAGCTAAGACGGCAAAAAGGCCAGCGCTGGCTGGCCTTTAAAATAGATGACGGGCCAGCGCGGCCCGTCAGTGAAGCTTAGTCAATGGTGCGCAGCAGCTCGTTGATGCCGACTTTGCCGCGGGTTTTGGCGTCAACTTTCTTGACGATCACCGCGCAGTAGAGGCTGTAGCTGCCATCTTTCGACGGCAGGTTGCCGGAAACCACCACAGAACCCGCCGGTACGCGGCCATAGTGCACTTCGCCGGTTTCGCGATCGTAGATTTTGGTACTCTGGCCGATGTAGACGCCCATAGAGATCACCGAACCCTCTTCCACGATTACGCCTTCCACGATTTCAGAGCGCGCGCCGATAAAGCAGTTGTCTTCGATGATGGTCGGGTTGGCCTGCAGCGGCTCCAGCACGCCGCCGATGCCGACGCCGCCGGAAAGATGCACGTTTTTGCCGATCTGCGCGCAGGAGCCAACGGTCGCCCAGGTATCAACCATGCTGCCTTCGTCGATGTAGGCGCCGATATTGACATAGGAGGGCATCAGCACGGTGTTGCGCGCGATATAGGCGCCCTGGCGCACCGCTGCCGGCGGTACGACGCGGAAGCCGGCGGCTTTAAAGCGCGCTTCGTCCCAGCCGGCGAACTTCATCGGCACCTTATCGTAGAAACGGGTTGCCGCGCCTTCCATGACCTGATTGTCGTTGATGCGGAACGAAAGCAGCACCGCCTTCTTCAGCCACTGATGCGTTACCCACTGACCGTCGATCTTTTCAGAGACGCGCAGCGCGCCGCTGTCCAGCTGAGAGATAACCTCATTGATGGCTTCACGGGTCACGCTGTCCACGCTCGCCGGGGTAGTCTCGGCGCGACGCTCGAAGGCCATTTCAATAACGCTCTGTAACTGTTGCATAGTTTTTTCCTGAATCTGTCTTATGCATGCCGGGCCATGTCCCGACACAAAGAGTCAAAGTAAATCGATTGCGGTCACACTTTATCGTTTGGATTAAGGGCTTCTGTCAACCGTTGTTGCAACGCTTTGCGCATTTCGCCATCGAGGGCGCGCCGCTCATTGTTGGCTAGAATAAATAAATCCTCAACCCGTTCGCCGATGGTGCTGATGCGCGCGCCGTGCAGCGAGACGCCCATATCGGCGAAGACTTCGCCGACGCGCGCCAGCAGGCCCGGCTGGTCGAGCGCCACCAGCTCCAGATAGCTGCGGCGATCGGTATGCGTCGGCAGAAAGTTGACTTCGGTTTCGACGCTGAAGTGGCGCAGTTTGGCCGACGGCCGACGCGTGCGCGACGCATTCCAGCTGGTCTGGGCGATCGCCTGCTCCAGTGCCTGGCGGATCATGGCGTGGCGATCGGGCGCCAGCGGGCTGCCGTCCGGCTCCAGCACGATAAAAGTGTCCATCGCCATGCCGTCGCGGCTGGTAAAGATCTGCGCGTCGTGCACGCTGAGGTTGCGGCGATCCAACTCGCCCGCCACGGTGGCGAACAGGTAGGGGCGATCGGGGCTCCAGATAAAGATCTCCGTGCCGCCGCGCGTGGCCTGCGGGCTGACCAGCACCATCGGCTGACGCAGATCGTGCTCTATCAAATGGCGCGCGTGCCAGGCGAGCTGGTTCGGCGTATGGCGCAGGAAATAGTCGGCGCGGCAGCGATTCCAGATCTGGTGCAGCCGCTCTTCGTCGATATTGTCCATGTGCAGCAGCGCCAGCGCCAGCGCCTGAAGGCGGTGATGACGCACCCGCTCGCGCAGGTCGGGGCTGTTCTCCATGCCGCGTCGCAGCTGCTTCTCGGTGGCGAAAAAGAGTTCGCGCAGCAGGCTCTGCTTCCAGCTGTTCCACAGGGTTTCGTTGGTGGCGCAGATATCGGCTACCGTCAGGCAGACCAGGTAGCGCAACCGGTTTTCATTCTGCATCACCTCGGCGAACTGCTGGATCACTGCGGGATCCTGAATGTCGCGGCGCTGGGCGGTGACCGACATCAGCAGATGGTGACGCACCAGCCAGGCGACCAGCTGGGTTTCGCGCGAGTTCAGGCCGTGCAGCTCGGCGAACTCCTGCGCATCCTGCGCACCGAGAATCGAGTGGTCGCCGTGGCGGCCATTGGCGATGTCGTGCAGCAGCGCCGCCATCAGCAGCAGCTCCTGCTGCGGCAGGCGCGGCCAGAGCTCGACGCACATCGGATGTATCGGCCGCGTCGTCTCCTCGGCGAAGCTCTCCAGTTTTTGCAGCACGCGGATGGTGTGCTCGTCGACGGTATAGGCGTGGAACAGGTCAAACTGCATCTGCCCGACGATACGGCCCCACAGCGGCGTATAGGCCCAGAGCACGCTGTGGCGGTGCATCGGCAGCAGCGCGCGCTTGACCGCGCTCGGATGGCGCAGAATCGACATAAAGAGGCGGCGCGCCTCCGGGATTTCGCAGAGCGGTTGCTTCAGGTGGCGGCGCGCGTAGCACAGCTGGCGCAGTGTGGTGGAGTAGATGCCGCGAATATGCTCGTTGCGCACCATCACATAGAACATGCGCAGGATCGCCTGCGGCTCTCGCTCGAACAGCGTTTCGTCGCGCAGGTCTATCAGATTGCCGCGCAGCTGAAAGGTATCATCCAGCGGGCGCGGCTTTTCGGTGGTGGAGAGCGCGAGAATCGCTTCGTCGAACAGCTGCAGCAGCATCTGATTCAGCTCGCCGATGCGGCGCGTGACGCGGAAAAAATCTTTCATCATGCGCTCGACCGGCTCGTTGCCGTCGCCCTGATAGTTTAGCCGCTGCGCGACGTTGAGCTGGCTATCGAACAGCAGCCGATTGTCATAGCGGGTCAGGGTCAGGGTCAGGGTCAGGGTCAGATGCAGGGCGAAGCGGATGCGCCAGAGAAACGCCAGGCACTCGTTCAGCTCGTTGCGCTCCGCTTCGGTGAGAAAGCCGAATCCCACCATCTCGTCCAGCGTGGTAGCGCCGAAATGGCGGCGCGCCACCCACTGCAGCGTATGGATGTCGCGCAGGCCGCCGGGGCTGCTTTTGATGTCCGGCTCCAGGTTATAGCTGGTGCCGTGGTAGCGCTGGTGGCGCATCTGCTGCTCTTCGATTTTGGCGGCATAGAAGGTGGCGGACGGCCAGAAGCCCTCGCTGAAGACGTTCTTCTGCATCTCAAGAAACAGGGCGACGTCGCCGGTCAGCATGCGCGACTCGATAAGGTTGGTGGCGACAGTGAGATCGGCCAGGCCTTCCAGCAAGCACTCCTCCAGCGTGCGCACGCTGTGGACCACCTCCAGCTTGAGATCCCACAGCAGGGTCAGCAATTCGCTGGTTTGCTGCGCGCTGGCATCATCCAGCGGCTCGCGGCTGAGGATCAGAATATCGACGTCAGAGAGCGGGTGCAGTTCGCCGCGGCCATAGCCGCCGACCGCGACCAGCGCGATAGCGGGCAGGGCGTCGAAGCCGTAAAAGCGCCACAGGCGGCGCAGCAGACGATCGATAAACCGGGTACGCGCGTCCACCAGCGTCGCCACCGCTTCGCCGGTGTCAAACGCTGCCGAAAGGCAGGCGTTAAAGGTTTCCAGCTTTTGTTTCAGCGCCTCGCGGGTGATCTGCGTGTCATCCCAGTGCGTCGGAGAGTCTTTCAGGCCCTCATTAACCGCTTCCGTCAATATCGCGCTCATACCGCTTCTCTGTTTTTGCGCCATAAAAAAGCCGGCGCAGGGCCGGCTTTTCTTCAGTGGGAACAGTTACCCTTTGTTGACCAGCACCGCGTCGAGGGTGTCGTCTTTACGCAGGGTCAGGATTTCACAGCCGTTATCGGTCACCACAATAGTATGCTCGTACTGCGCGGACAAGCTGCGATCTTTGGTTTTTACCGTCCAGCCATCTTTCATGGTGCGGATACAGTAGTCGCCGGCGTTGACCATCGGCTCGATGGTAAAGGTCATGCCCGCCTGCAGCACAACGCCGTCGTCGTCCGCGTCGTAGTGCAGTACCTGCGGCTCCTCGTGGAAGCCCTTGCCGATGCCGTGGCCGCAATACTCGCGCACCACCGAGAAGTCGTGCGATTCGACAAATGTCTGGATGGCGCGGCCCAGCTCGCGCAGGCGGATGCCCGGCTTCACCAGGCGCAGCGCCAGATAGAGGCTCTCCTGCGTGATGTGGCACAGGCGCTCGCCTTGGATGGTCGGCTTGCCGACGATAAACATCTTCGAGGTATCGCCGTGATACTCATCTTTGATCACGGTGACGTCGATGTTGATGATATCGCCATCCTTCAGGATGCGATCGTCGCTGGGAATGCCGTGGCACACCACTTCATTGACCGAGATGCAGACCGATTTCGGGAAGCCGTGGTAGCCGAGACAGGCGGAGATAGCGTGCTGCTCGTTGGTGATGTAGTCGTGGCAGATGCGATCCAGTTCGCCGGTAGAGACGCCGGGCTTAACGTGCTCGGCGATCATCTCCAGCACCTCTGCGGCCAGGCGGCCCGCAACGCGCATTTTTTCGATTTCTTCAGGGGTTTTGATTGAAATTGACATTAATTAATCCGCAGTTGCCGAAAATTTCAGCAATAATGAACGATGTGCTATCATGTTAGCAGCCGAGAACCAGGCAGCCAAACACAGTTCGCGCCGCGCGGTCGCGCGCTGAACAAATTCTGGCTTCAGCAGCGCGGTTGTGGTATAAAGCGCCGGCGATTCTCTGTCAGACCGCAAGGCCGGGCGAGAAACACAATCTGCGTAACGCGCGAGCGAAATGAGGGCACTGCCGCTTGTCCGCTGCCGTTACCGACAATATCATATGTGTACTAAAACACACATGTATCGACACATGCGCCGGGGTGCTTCGAAAGAGGTCGGTTGCATGGGATACATGGAGGCCCAACCCCAATCATACTTTAGAGGTAATCATGGCAACTGTTTCCATGCGCGACATGCTCAAGGCTGGTGTTCACTTCGGTCACCAGACCCGTTACTGGAACCCGAAAATGAAGCCGTTCATCTTCGGTGCGCGTAACAAAGTTCACATCATCAATCTTGAGCAGACTGTACCGATGTTCAATAACGCTCTGGCTGAGCTGAATAAAATCTCTGCCCGTAAAGGCAAGATCCTGTTCGTCGGTACAAAGCGTGCTGCCAGCGAAGCGGTAAAAGAGTCTGCACTGAGCTGCGACCAGTTCTTCGTCAACCACCGCTGGCTGGGTGGTATGCTGACCAACTGGAAAACCGTTCGTCAGTCTATCAAACGTCTGAAAGACCTTGAGACTCAGTCTCAGGACGGCACCTTCGACAAACTGACCAAGAAAGAAGCGCTGATGCGCGGTCGCGAACTGGCCAAGCTGGAGAACAGCCTGGGCGGTATCAAAGACATGGGCGGTCTGCCGGACGCGCTGTTCGTTATCGATGCCGATCACGAGCACATCGCTATCAAAGAAGCAAACAACCTGGGTATCCCGGTATTTGCTATCGTTGATACCAACTCTGATCCGGACGGCGTTGACTTCGTTATCCCGGGTAACGACGATGCGATCCGTGCTGTTAGCCTCTACCTGACTGCCGTTGCCACCACCGTGCGCGAAGGTCGTTCACAGGATCTGGCTGAGCAGGCTGAAGAGGCGTCTTTAGAAAACGCTTAACTTAATAAGGTTCGCTCTGTCAAAGAGCCCTTAGACATCAGATGTAATCTGTTAAGGGGCCAGTATTGGCCCCTTTATTTTATCCAAGTCGGTCACGCCTCCTTTCTGGCGGGCGGGACAAAGTAAATTTTCCGTAACAGGTGCCTTGGTGCGCAAGCACACAGGTACGAACCGAGGATTCTGGAATGGCTGAAATTACCGCTGCACTGGTAAAAGAACTGCGCGAGCGTACTGGCGCGGGCATGATGGACTGCAAAAAAGCGCTGACCGAAGTGAACGGCGACATCGAGCTGGCGATTGAGAATATGCGTAAGTCCGGCGCGATCAAAGCGGCGAAAAAAGCGGGTAACGTCGCGGCTGACGGCGTGATCAAAACCAAAATCGACGGCAACTACGGCGTGATTCTGGAGGTTAACTGCCAGACCGACTTCGTTGCAAAAGATGCTGGCTTCCAGGCTTTCGCTGACAAAGTACTGGACGCAGCGACCGCTGAGCGCATCACCGACGTTGAAGCGCTGAAAGCGAAATTCGAAGGAGAGCACGTGGCGCTGGTAGCGAAAATCGGCGAAAACATCAACATCCGTCGCATCTCTGTGCTGGAAGGCGAGCAGCTGGGCTCCTACCTGCACGGCGCGCGCATCGGCGTGCTGATTTCCGCGAAAAGCGCTAACGAAGAGCTGATCAAGCAAATCGCTATGCACGTTGCCGCGAGCAAGCCGGAGTTCGTTAAGCCGGAAGACGTGTCTGCAGAAGTGGTTGAGAAAGAGTACCAGGTTCAGCTGGACATCGCGATGCAGTCTGGCAAGCCGAAAGAGATCGCAGAGAAGATGGTTGAAGGCCGCATGAAGAAATTCACCGGCGAAGTCTCTCTGACCGGTCAGGCTTTCGTTATCGACCCGAGCAAAACCGTTGGCCAGGCGCTGAAAGAGCAGGGCGCTGACGTCATCAACTTCATCCGCTTCGAAGTGGGCGAAGGCATTGAGAAAGTGGAACGCGACTTCGCTGCTGAAGTAGCGGCCATGTCTAAACAGTCTTAATGCACTGAAAGAACCGCAAGAAGGCGGTTCTTTTTTTGCCTGCTGCGCAAAGCAGGCACTTTTCAGTCTCATCCCAATAGTAATTTGGCCGTGCTAAGCGGATGATCGATCAGATTTAATTTCTCCTTTTCAACTCTTCCAGGAAGTACCGACTATGGCGACCAACGCAAAACCCGTATATCAACGTATCCTGCTGAAACTGAGTGGCGAAGCACTGCAAGGTGCCGAAGGTTTTGGTATCGACGCGAGCGTGCTTGACCGCATGGCGCAAGAGGTGAAAGAGCTGGTCGAGCTGGGCATACAGGTCGGTGTGGTTATCGGCGGCGGCAACCTGTTCCGCGGCGCAGGACTGGCGCAGGCGGGCATGAACCGCGTCGTTGGTGACCATATGGGCATGCTGGCCACGGTGATGAACGGCCTGGCGATGCGCGACGCGCTGCACCGCGCGTACGTCAACGCGCGCCTGATGTCGGCGATTCCGCTCAACGGCGTGTGCGATAACTACAGCTGGGCCGAAGCGATCAGCCTGCTGCGCAACAACCGCGTGGTGATTTTATCCGCCGGCACCGGCAACCCGTTCTTCACCACCGACTCGGCGGCCTGCCTGCGCGGCATCGAAATCGAAGCGGACGTGGTGCTGAAGGCGACCAAGGTTGACGGCGTTTACTCTGCTGATCCGGTGAAGAACCCAGACGCGACGCTGTACGATCAGCTCTCCTATGCCGACGTGCTAGAAAAAGAGCTGAAGGTCATGGATCTAGCGGCCTTTATGCTGGCGCGCGATCACCAGCTGCCGGTCCGCATATTTAACATGAACAAGCCTGGCGCGCTGCGCCGCGTGGTGATGGGTGAAAAAGAAGGCACCCTGATTACGCATTAATACCCGACGCAAGGTAAAATAGGGTATATTCTGTCGGCGCAGTGGGCGCCATCGGACGCCACCGCGCACCATTCAGGATTATCGCTCTACAGCGATACCGCTTCCGGCACAGCCGGAATGGCCAAGTCAAACCGAATCCAAGGGTTTCAACGTGATTAACGATATCAAAAAAGATGCTGAAACGCGCATGGACAAATGCGTCGAAGCGTTCAAAAACACCATCAGCAAAGTGCGCACCGGTCGCGCTTCGCCTGCCTTGCTCGACGGTATCGTCGTCGAATACTACGGTACCCCGACGCCGCTGCGTCAGCTGGCGTCTGTTACCGTAGAAGATTCCCGCATGCTGAAGATCAACGTGTTCGATCGCTCAATGGGACCGGCAGTGGAAAAAGCTATTATGGCTTCCGACCTCGGTCTGAACCCTAGCTCAGCCGGCAGCGACATCCGTGTTCCGCTGCCTGCGCTGACCGAAGAGCGTCGTAAAGAGCTGATCAAGGTTGTGCGCGGCGAAGCCGAGCAGGGCCGCGTCTCCGTGCGCAATGTGCGTCGTGACGCTAACGACAAGATCAAGGCCTTGCTGAAAGACAAAGAGATCAGCGAAGACGACGAGCGTCGCACCCAGGACGAAATCCAGAAAATGACCGATGCGCGCATCAAGAACGTCGATGCCGCACTGGCTGAAAAAGAGAAGGAGCTGATGAAGTTCTAACCCCATCGGTTTCGCTCTGTGCCCGGCCGCGCCGGGTATCAAACGCCGTTCAGAGTGGTATTCATTGCGAATGCGCTCTGGCGGCGTTTTACATTTTGCCTTCCGCGTCCGCGGAGATTGTCGACGACTTCACAGGGACAGCATTAATGAAGCGATTAACCTTACTGGGCTCTACTGGCTCGATTGGCACCAGCACGCTGGCGGTGATTCGCGCCAACCCCGATCTTTACCGCGTCACGGCGCTGGTCGCCGGACAAAACGTCGCGCTGATGGTGGAGCAGTGCCTGGCTTTTCAGCCGCGCTATGCCTCGATGGCGGACGAGGCGTCCGCACAGGCGCTGCGTGAACGACTGAAAGCACTCAACGTCAATACCGAAGTGCTCTCCGGCGTTCAGGCCGCCTGCGAGCTGGCGGCGCTGGATGAGGTCGATCAGGTGATGGCGTCTATCGTCGGCGCCTCTGGCCTGCTGCCGACGCTGGCGGCGATCCGCGCGGGCAAAAGCGTACTGCTCGCCAACAAAGAGTCGCTTGTCACCTGCGGCCGTTTGTTTATGGAGGCGGTTCGCTATCATCAGGCGCAGCTGCTGCCGGTCGACAGCGAGCACAACGCCATTTTTCAGAGTTTGCCCGCTTCCATTCAGCATCAGTTAGGCTACGCTGACCTGCGAGAAAATGGCATTGAGTCCATTATCCTTACGGGATCGGGTGGCCCTTTTCGTGACACGCCGCTGGCCGACCTGTCAACCATGTCGCCAGATCAGGCCTGCGCGCATCCGAACTGGTCGATGGGGCGTAAAATCTCCGTCGATTCGGCCACGATGATGAATAAAGGTCTCGAATACATTGAAGCCCGTTGGCTGTTTAATGCCAGCGCCGCGCAGATGGAGGTCATTCTGCATCCGCAGTCGATGATCCACTCCATGGTGCGCTACTGCGACGGCAGCGTGCTGGCTCAGCTCGGTTTGCCGGATATGCGCACCCCCATCGCGCACTGCATGGCCTGGTCCGCGCGTATTTCAGCAGGCGTGACGCCGCTGGACTTTACGCGTATGTCTGCACTGACGTTCGCTGAACCAGACTTCGGCCGCTATCCCTGTCTGAAGCTGGCGATTGACGCCTGTGAGGCGGGACAGGCGGCGACCACGACGCTGAACGCGGCCAATGAGGTTGCGGTCGCGGCTTTTCTGGACGGCCAGATACGCTTTACCGACATCGCGGCGCTCAACAGCGAGGTGCTGGCGGCGCAGGCGTTTTCGGAGCCGGAGAGCGTGGACGCCGTGCTGGAGATAGACCGCGCCGCACGCGCCAGAGCCGCAGAGATATTGCCGCGTTTCGCGACCTCGCGCTAGCGCGTGCCGCCATTTGTTCGCCTGTAGCGAAGATGGTATAGTCGCTCGATCGCGTTTCCGGCTATGGCATCGCATCAGATGCGCCTCGCCCCTTTTGGGCGGAGAGAGTACCGGGCGCAATGTATTCAGAAACCACAGCATTTCTGACAACAGGAATTGATTACGCATTATGTCGTTCAACAATCAAAATAAAACCGATGACCAGCAGGGAACTGGCCCGCGTCACGTGGCTATCATTATGGATGGCAATGGTCGTTGGGCTAAAAATCAGGGAAAACTGCGTATCTCGGGCCATAAAGCGGGTGTGAAAGCGGTGCGCCGCTCCGTCAGCTTCGGCGTCAGCCATAAGCTCGAGGCGCTGACGCTCTATGCTTTCAGCAGCGAGAACTGGAGCCGTCCGGCTCAGGAGGTCACTGCGCTGATGGAGCTGTTTGTCTGGGCGCTCGACAGCGAAGTGAAAAGCCTGCACAAGCACAACGTGCGCCTGCGCATTATAGGTGACATAAGCCGTTTCAGTAACCGTATTCAAGAGCGTATTCGTCGCGCCGAGGAACTGACTCAGCAAAATAGTGGACTGACTCTCAATATCGCTGCGAACTATGGCGGGCGTTGGGATATTATCCAGGGAGTAAAAAAACTCGTGGAGCAGGTTCAGGAGGGCTTACTGCGCCCTGACCAGATCAGCGAGGAAAACCTATCTGCGCATCTTTGCATGCAGGGGCTGGCTCCAGTGGATTTAGTGATAAGGACCGGGGGAGAGCATCGGATTAGCAACTTCCTGCTGTGGCAGATTGCCTATGCTGAATTTTATTTTACCGATGTTCTCTGGCCTGATTTTGATGAATACGTTTTTGAAGGTGCTCTGAATGCATTTTCTCTGCGGGAGCGTCGTTTTGGCGGCGCTGCACCAAGCGGCGCCTGAGCAAACAGGGGGTAACCTTTGCTGAAGTCTCGTCTGATTACCGCACTTATTCTCATTCCGCTGGTGATCGCTGCACTATTCTGGTTACCGCCCGTTGGGTTTGCTATTATGACAATTATTATCTGCATGCTGGCCGCCTGGGAGTGGGGTCAGCTTGCGGGCATGGCGTCGCGTCAACAGCGCATATGGCTCTCCGTGCTGTGCGGCCTGCTGCTGGCGGCGATGCAGTTTACGCTTCCCCCCTATCAGCGCGACGTGCATCTGCCGCAGGTCGCCACGTCGCTCTGGGCGTCGCTGGCGTGGTGGATCGCCGCGCTGCTTCTGGTTCTCACCTATCCCATGTCGGCCGCGCTGTGGCGCAACTCGCGTCCGTTGCGCCTGCTGTTTGGCCTGCTAACGTTGGTTCCCTTTTTCTGGGGCATGATGGCGCTGCGCCAGTATCACTATGATAGCGACCACTACGCTGGCTCCTGGTGGCTGCTGTTCGTTATGTTCCTGGTTTGGGGCGCGGATTCCGGTGCCTATATGTTCGGCAAGCTGTTCGGCAAGCATAAGCTGGCGCCAAAGGTCTCGCCCGGCAAAACCTGGGAAGGCTTTCTCGGCGGCTTGCTCTCCTCTGCGCTACTCGCCTGGCTGTTCGCCAGCTTTGCACCGCTGAGCGTCTCTGCCGGCACGCTGGTGGTTTACGCGGTGCTGGCGACCCTCACCTCAGTGCTGGGCGATCTGACCGAAAGCATGTTCAAGCGCGAAGCGGGAATCAAAGACAGCGGCAACCTGATCCCGGGCCACGGCGGCATTCTCGATCGCATCGACAGCCTGACCGCGGCAGTGCCGGTTTTTGCCTGTTTGCTGCTGCTGGTATTCCGTACTCTCTGAGGACAGGCGTAGATGTTAAGTATACTGTGGAGTTTTGTCGCCTTTATCATCGCCCTCTGCGTGCTGATTACCGTGCACGAGTTTGGTCATTTTTGGGTGGCGCGCCGCTGCGGCGTGCGCGTTGAACGCTTCTCCATCGGCTTCGGCAAAGCGCTCTGGCAACGCCGCGATCGCCAGGGCACCGAGTACGTCATCGCGCTTATTCCTTTCGGCGGCTATGTCAAGATGCTCGACGAGCGGGTAGAAAGCGTACCCGCCGAGCTGCGCCATCAGGCCTTCAATAATAAAGCTATCTGGCAGCGCGCCTCGATTATCGCTGCAGGCCCCATTGCCAACTTCATTTTTGCCGTATTCGCCTACTGGCTGGTGTTTATGCACGGCGTGCCTGGCGTGCGTCCGGTGGTTGGAGAAATTGTGAGCGGTTCGGTGGCGGCGGAAGCGCAAATTGCCAGCGAGATGGAACTTAAAGCGGTAGACGGCATCGAAACGCCTGACTGGGATGCCGTGCGCATGGCGCTGATTGGTAAAATCGGCGAAGAGAGCACGGTGTTGACCGTTTCGCGCTTCGGTGAAGAGGCGACGCAGCAGAATGCGGTCGATCTGCACAACTGGCAGTTCGAGCCAGACAAAGAAGATCCGGTCGTAGCGTTAGGCATCCGTCCCCGCGGGCCGCAGATCGAAACCACGCTGGCGGAGGTTCAGGCCGATTCGCCGGCAAGCGTCGCCGGTTTGCAAGCGGGCGACAGGATCGTTAAAGTCGATGGTCAGCCGTTAACGCAATGGCAGGCTTTTGTGGCGCAGGTACGGGACAATGCGGGCAAAAGCATGGCGCTGGAGATCGATCGCGGCGGCAGGGCAGTGCAGCTGATCTTGACGCCGGAAGCCAGGCCCGGCGCGAAGGCAGAAGGTTTCGCCGGGGTCACCCCGCGCGTCATCCCGCTGCCGGACGCCTACAAGACGGTAAGGCAGTATGGCGCGTTTGACGCTATTGGTGAGGCCAGTGCGAAAACCTGGCAGTTGATGAAGGTGACGGTCTCCATGCTGGACAAGTTAATTATCGGCGATGTGAAGCTTAACAATCTGAGCGGGCCGATTTCGATCGCGCAGGGTGCAGGGTTGTCAGCGGAGTATGGGATGATTTACTACCTGATGTTCTTGGCGTTGATTAGCGTTAACCTGGGGATCATCAATCTCTTCCCGCTGCCGGTGTTAGATGGTGGGCATTTGCTCTTCTTGGCGATCGAAAAGATTAAAGGTGGACCGGTGTCCGAGCGAGTTCAGGACTTCAGTTATCGCATCGGTTCAATACTGCTGGTGCTGTTAATGGGGCTTGCACTTTTCAATGATTTCTCTCGTCTGTAATCGCTGTAACGTAGATAGACGCGGGATGTGTTAGGAAAACGCATAATAACGATGGCGATGAAAAAGTTGCTCATAGCGTCGCTGCTGTTTAGCAGCGCCACCGTTTACGGTGCAGACGATTTCGTGGTGAAGGATATTCATTTCGAAGGGCTGCAGCGAGTCACCGTCGGCGCGGCTTTGCTGAGCATGCCGGTACGAGTTGGCGATACGGTGAATGACGAAGATGTTAAAAACACCATTCGCTCACTGTTCGCTACCGGCAGCTTTGAGGATGTTCAGGTCCTGCGTGATGGAAATACGCTGATAGTTCAGGTCAAAGAACGTCCCACCATTGCCAGCATTACCTTTACCGGCAACAAAGCGTTCAAAGTGGAACCGCTCAAGCAGAAACTCGAAGCGTCCGGCGTGCGCGTAGGCGAAGCGCTGGATCGCACCACGCTCTCTTCCATTGAGAAGGGACTGGAGGATTTCTATTACAGCGTCGGCAAATACACCGCGAACGTGAAGGCGGTGGTAACGCCTCTGCCGCGCAACCGCGTCGATCTGAAGCTGGTGTTTACCGAAGGCGTCTCCGCCAAAATCCAGCAGATCAATATCGTTGGCAACAAAGCCTTTAGCTCGGATAAACTGAATTCTCTTTTCCATCTGCGCGACGAAGTGCCGTGGTGGAACGTGGTAGGCAATCGTAAATACCAGAAGCAGAAACTGGCGGGCGACTTGGAAACCCTGCGCAGCTTCTACCTCGCTCGCGGCTACGCGCGCTTCAACATCGATTCGACGCAGGTCAGCCTGACGCCGGATAAAAAAGGCATCTACATTACCGTCAACGTCACCGAGGGCGATCAGTATAAAATCGCTGGCGTGATCGTTAACGGCAGCATGGTGGGCCATTCGGCTGAGATTGAACACCTGACGCAAATTCCATCGGGCGAGCTGTATAACGGCACCAAAGTTACCCAGATGGAAGGTAACATCAAAAAGCTGCTGGGCCGCTACGGCTACGGCTATCCGCGCGTCATGACGCAGCCGGAGATCAGCGACGACGACAAAACGGTGAAGCTGCATATCAGCGTGGATGCCGGCAACCGCTATTACGTGCGTAAAGTGCGCTTCGAGGGCAACGACACTTCGAAAGGCGCCGTGCTGCGTCGCGAAATGCGCCAGATGGAAGGCGCATGGTTGGGCAGCGATCTAGTGGAGCAGGGCAAAGAGCGTCTGAACCGTACCGGCTACTTCGAAGCCGTGCATGTCGACACACAGCGCGTGCTGGGATCGCCGGATCAGGTCGACGTGGTCTACAAGGTAAAAGAGCGTAACACCGGCACCTTTAACTTCGGCATCGGCTACGGTACCGAAAGCGGCATCGGCTTCCAGGCCGGTGTTGCCCAGGATAACTGGCTGGGCACTGGCAACAAGGTCAGCGTCAGCGGCACCAAGAACGACTACCAGACCTATGCGGAATTCTCGCTGACCGACCCGTACTTTACGGTGGACGGCGTGAGCCTCGGCGGTCGCCTCTTCTATAACGACTTTAAGGCGGACGACGCTGACCTGTCGGAGTATACCAACAGGAGCTATGGTTTAGACGGCACGCTGGGCTTCCCGGTCAGTGAAAACAACACGCTGCGTGTCGGTCTGGGCTACGTGCACAACTCCCTCTCCCACATGCAGCCGCAGGTGGCTATGTGGCGCTACCTCGATTCCGTCGGTAAGCCGCAGCAGCTCAACGACGAAGGCGACTTCTCCGCGGATGACTTCGCCTTCAACTATGGCTGGACTTACAATACGCTGGATCGCGGCGTCTTCCCGACCAAGGGTAATCGCACCAACCTGAACGGTAAGATCACCATTCCGGGCTCGAACAACTGCTTCTACAAAGCGACGCTGGGCATGCAGCAGTATATGCCGCTGAACCGCGATCACACCTGGGTGCTGCTGGGTCGTGGCCGCGTCGGCTACGGCAGCGGTCTGGACAGTAAAGAGATGCCGTTCTACGAGAACTTCTATGGGGGCGGCTCCAGCACCGTGCGCGGCTTCCGCTCCAATACCGTTGGTCCGAAAGCGGTTTACCTGAAAGAGGGTTCGTCCACCTGTAAGCAGGGCGCTCTGAAAGGCTTCTGTAAGTCGAACGACGCGGTGGGTGGCAACGCCATGGCGGTCGCCAGTATGGAGCTGATCACCCCGACGCCGTTCCTGAGCGAGAAATATGCGAACTCGGTGCGTACGTCGCTGTTCGTGGATGCCGGTACCGTCTGGGACACCAAGTGGGAAAACAGCGAGGATACGCGCGTCGCCGGCATTCCGGACTACAGCGATCCAAATAATATCCGCGTCTCAACCGGTATTGCGCTGCAGTGGATGTCGCCGCTGGGACCGCTGGTCTTCTCCTATGCGCAGCCGGTCAAAAAAGTGGATGGGGACAAATCAGAGCAGTTCCAATTTAACATTGGTAAAACCTGGTAATGTTCTGAGCAGGCAAGCGTAGCTGAAGTCTTGTTACCGGACTGCGGCAGGTAAAGCGGTTCGGAGAAAACACTATGTCGCTGACACAAATGTTGATGGTAAGGAGTTTATAGTGAAAAAGTTGTTGTGCGCTGCAGGTCTGGGTCTTGCATTAGCCGTTTCCGTAGGCGCTCAGGCTGCTGACAAAATCGCAGTGGTAAACGTGTCTAGCATTTTCCAACAGTTACCGCAACGTGCGACCGTTGCTAAACAGCTGGAAAACGAGTTCAAAGGCCGCACCACTGAGCTGCAGAGCCAGGAGCGTGACCTGCAGACCAAAATGCAGCGTCTTCAGCGCGATGGCTCAACCATGAAGGCCAGCGATCGCAGCCGCATGGAAAAAGACATCATATCACAGCGCGAAGCTTTCTCTTCTAAAGCGAAGGCGTTCGAGCAGGACAATCACCGTCGCCAGATGGAAGAGCGCAACAAGCTGCTGAGCCGTATTCAGGACGCCGTGAAGAAAGTGGCGGATGATGACGGTTATGACATGGTGATTGATGCCAAAGCAGTGGCTTACGCGGCAAACGCGAAAGACATTACCGCTGACGTGCTGAAACAGGTTAAATAATCGATGTCATCAATTCGACTGGCTGATTTAGCCCAGCAGTTGGATGCAGAATTGCACGGAGATGGCGACCTCGCCATCTCCGGCATTGCTTCTATGCAATCCGCCCGAACCGGCCAAATCACATTTCTCAGCAACAGCCGCTACCGCGAGCAGCTCGCACAGTGTCAGGCTTCGGCCGTGGTGCTGACGGAAGCGGATCTGGAGTGGTGCCACTCGGCCGCGCTGGTAGTGAAAAACCCCTATCTGACCTACGCGCGCATGGCGCAGCTGCTGGATACTACGCCGCAGCCGGTGCAGAACATCGCGCCGAGTGCGGTAATCGATCCCAGCGCGCAGCTCGGGCAAAACGTCTCGATCGGCGCCAACGCGGTGATCGAATCTGACGTGGTGCTGGGCGACAACGTGGTGATCGGCGCCGGCTGCTTCGTCGGTAAAAAGACGCGCATCGGCAACAACAGCCGTCTCTGGGCCAACGTCACCGTCTATCACGAAATTGAAATCGGTCAGGATTGTCTGATTCAGTCTGGCACCGTTATTGGCGCGGATGGTTTCGGCTATGCCAACGATCGCGGCAATTGGGTGAAAATTCCTCAGCTTGGCGCTGTTATTATCCGCGATCGCGTGGAAATTGGCGCCTGTACCACCATCGATCGTGGCGCGCTGGATAACACTCTGATTGGCAATGGTGTTATCATAGACAACCAGTGTCAGATCGCACACAACGTGGTTATTGGCGACAACACCGCGGTAGCGGGTGGTGTGATCATGGCGGGTAGTTTGAAAATTGGACGTTACTGTATGATTGGCGGTGCCAGCGTCATTAACGGCCATATGGAAATCTGTGACAAGGTGACTGTGACCGGTATGGGCATGGTTATGCGTCCTATCACAGAGCCTGGGGTATACTCGTCGGGCATCCCGCTACAACCCAACAAAACCTGGCGCAAAACTGCAGCGCTGGTGATGAACATCGATGACATGAGCAAGCGCTTAAAAGCCATCGAGCGGAAGGTCGGCAAAAAAGACGACTAAACGCCATCCCACATGCGACCGGCTTTTCCAATAAAAACTGCAAAGCAGGAAAGCCCGGCGCCATTGAACCGATTTCGGCCTGCGGAGGATCTTGGTGATCCGTGCAGGCCGTGTTATTGATGTCATCAGATTTTTTAGGACAGGAAGAGTATTTTGACTACTGAAACTCATACTCTGAAAATTGAAGAAATTTTAGAGCTGCTGCCGCACCGCTACCCGTTTTTGCTGGTTGATCGCGTGCTGGAGTTTGAAGAGCACAAGTATCTGCGCGCGGTAAAGAACGTCTCTGTAAACGAACCGTTTTTCCAGGGGCATTTCCCTGGTAAACCGATTTTCCCGGGCGTTCTGATCCTTGAAGCCATGGCTCAGGCCACCGGTATCCTGGCGTTTAAAAGCGTCGGTAAACTGGAGCCGGGCGAACTCTACTATTTCGCCGGTATCGACGAAGCCCGTTTCAAACGTCCGGTCGTGCCAGGCGATCAAATGATTATGGAAGTGACATTCGAGAAAACCCGCCGCGGTTTGACGCGCTTTAAGGGCGTGGCGACCGTTGACGGCAAGATTGTCTGTGAAGCGACCATGATGTGTGCCCGTAGCCGGGAGGCATAATCTGTGATTGATCCAACCGCCACCATCCATACCAGTGCCGTCATCGAAGAAGGGGCCGTTATCGGTCCCAATATTCACATCGGTCCGTTCTGCTTTATTGGCGCCCATGCGGAGATCGGTGAGGGCACGGTCCTGAAATCGCACGTGGTCGTCAACGGCCACACGCGCATCGGGAAAGATAACCAGATCTATCAGTTCGCCTCAATCGGCGAAGTGAATCAGGACCTGAAATATGCGGGCGAGCCGACGCGTGTTGAAGTCGGCGATCGCAACCGCATTCGCGAAAGCGTCACCATTCATCGCGGCACCGTGCAGGGCGGCGGCGTCACTACTGTCGGCAGCGATAACCTGCTAATGGTGAACGCCCATATCGCGCACGACTGCGTGATCGGCAACCGCTGCATCTTCGCTAACAATGCTACGCTGGGCGGCCACGTCACCGTGGACGACTTTGTGATTATCGGCGGCATGACGTCGGTGCATCAGTGGTGCACCATCGGCGCGCACGTGATGGTAGGCGGTTGTTCAGGCGTCGCGCAGGATGTGCCGCCGTATGTGATCGCGCAGGGCAACCACGCGACGCCGTTCGGCATCAACATTGAGGGCCTGAAGCGTCGCGGCTTCAGCAAAGAGGCGCTGCATGGCATCCGCAACGCCTACAAAATCCTTTACCGCAGCAATAAAACGTTGGACGAAGCGAAGCCGGAGATCGAAGCGCTGGCGCAGCAGCATAGCGAAGTGCAGCCGTTCTACGACTTCTTTGCCCGTTCTACGCGTGGGTTAATTCGTTAATCAATGTCAGTGCGTCCCCTTACTATAGCCCTGGTCGCCGGAGAAACCTCCGGCGATATTCTTGGCGCCGGCCTGATCCACGTGCTCAAAACACGCCATCCTGACGCCCGCTTTGTCGGCGTGGCCGGCCCGCGCATGCAGGCCGAAGGCTGCGAAACCTGGTATGAGATGGAAGAGCTGGCGGTGATGGGCATCGTTGAAGTGCTGGGTCGTCTGCCGCGCCTGATGAAAATCGGCCGCGACCTGACGCAGCGCTTTACCGAACTTCAGCCGGACGTTTTCGTAGGCATCGACGCGCCCGATTTCAATATCACGCTGGAAGGACGGTTGAAGCGCAACGGCATCCGCACTATTCACTACGTCAGCCCGTCGGTCTGGGCGTGGCGGCAAAAGCGCGTATTTAAGATCGGCCGCAACACCAATCTGGTGCTAGCCTTTCTGCCGTTTGAAAAAGCCTTCTACGATCGCTATAACGTGCCGTGCCGCTTTATCGGCCATACCATGGCGGACGCGATGCCGCTGCAGCCGGACAAGCTGGCGCCGCGTCGCGAACTCGGCATCGCCGACGGGGCGATCTGCCTGGCGCTGCTGCCCGGCAGCCGCCATCTGGAAGTGGAGATGCTCAGCGCCGATTTTCTGCAGGCGGCACAGCTGCTGCGCATGCGCTATCCGGCGCTAGAGATTGTGGTGCCGCTGGTTAATGTGAAGCATCGCGCGCAGTTCGAGCAGATCAAAGCCGATATCGCCCCGGAATTGCCGATGCACCTGCTGAACGGCAAGGGGTGCGAAGCGATGATTGCGAGCGACGCCGCGATTCTGGCATCCGGCACTGCCGCGCTGGAGTGTATGCTGGCAAAATGCCCGATGGTGGTCGGCTACCGTATGAGGCCCACGACCTTCTGGCTGGCGAAGCGGCTGGTGAAGACGCCTTACGTCTCGCTGCCGAATCTGCTGGCGGGACGCGAGCTGGTGAAAGAGCTGCTACAGGAGGAGTGCGAACCGCACGCACTGGCGGCGGCGCTAGAGCCGCTGCTGCATGCCGGGCCAGAGCGCGATGCGCTGCTGGCGACCTTCAGTGAGCTGCATCAGCAGATCCGCTGGAACGCCGACGAACAGGCAGCGGACGCCGTACTGGAGATCGCCAATGGCTGATTTTATCTATCCTGACGCCCGTCTAATTGCGGGCGTTGACGAAGTGGGTCGCGGCCCGCTGGTCGGTGCGGTGGTGACGGCGGCGGTGATCCTCGATCCCGCTAACCCGATCAAGGGGCTGGCCGACTCGAAAAAACTGTCGGAAAAGCGCCGTCTCGCCCTGTTCGACGAGATCAAAGATAAAGCGCTGGCGTGGAGCTTGGGGCGCGCCGAGCCGCAGGAGATTGACCAGATCAATATTCTGCATGCCACGATGCTGGCGATGCAGCGCGCGGTGGCTGGTCTGGCCATCACGCCCGATTTCGTGCTGGTGGACGGCAACCGCTGTCCCGCGCTGCCGATGCCGTCGCAGGCGGTGGTGAAGGGCGATAGCCTGGTGGCCGAAATCAGCGCGGCGTCGATTATCGCTAAGGTGACGCGCGACCGGGAAATGGCGGCGCTGGATTTGCTGTTTCCTGACTATGGCTTTGCGCAGCACAAAGGCTATCCCACGGCGCTGCATATGGAAAAACTGACGCAACACGGCGCCACGCCGCACCATCGTCGCAGCTTTGCGCCGGTGCGCAACGCCCTGATTGATGCCGACGTGCTGGCCGCAGGCCAGCCGACAACGCTTTCATAGCCTGATGCTGTTTTAACCGGAAAATGATATGGCTGAACCTCGTTTTATACATCTGCGCGTTCACAGTGATTACTCAATGGTCGATGGCCTGGCGAAAACCGGGCCGCTGGTCAAAAAGGCGGCTGCGCTCGGCATGCCGGCTATCGCCATTACGGACTTCACCAACCTGTGCGGGCTGGTGCGCTTCTACGGCAGCGCGCACGGCGCGGGGATCAAACCGATTATCGGCGCGGACTTCAACGTCGCCAGCGAGCTGATGGGCGATGAGCTGGCGCAGCTGACGGTGCTCGCCGCCAACAACGTCGGCTATCAAAACCTGACGCTGCTGATCTCCCGCGCCTATCAGCGCGGCTACGGCTTTGCCGGGCCGGTTATCGACCGTGACTGGCTGGTGGAGCTGGGTGAGGGGTTAATCCTGCTTTCCGGCGGCCGCCGCGGCGACGTCGGTCGCAGCCTGCTGCGTGGCAACAGCGCGCTGGTGGCGCAGTGCCTGAGCTTCTATCAGGAGCACTTCCCGAATCGCTACTACCTTGAGCTGACGCGCACCGGGCGCCCGGACGAAGAGAGCTATCTGCACGCCGCGGTGGAGCTTGCCATCGCCGAAGGCGTGCCGGTGGTCGCCACCAACGAAGTTTGCTTTATTAACGAAGAGGATTTCGACGCGCACGAAATTCGCGTCGCCATTCACAACGGCTACACCCTTGACGATCCCAAGCGCCCGCGCAACTACAGTCCTCAGCAATATATGCGCAGTGAAGAGGAGATGTGCGAGCTGTTTTCGGACATCCCGGAAGCGCTGGAAAACAGCGTAGAGATTGCTAAGCGCTGCAACGTCACGGTGCGCCTCGGCGAGTACTTTCTGCCGCAGTTCCCGACCGGCGACATGAGCACCGCAGATTTTCTGGTGATGAAGTCGCGCGAAGGGCTGGAAGAGCGCCTGGAGTTTCTCTTTCCCGATCCGGAAGTGCGTGCGCAGAAGCGTCCTGAATATGACGAACGTCTGGAAGTGGAACTCAACGTTATCAACCAGATGGGCTTCCCCGGCTATTTCCTGATCGTGATGGAGTTTATCCAGTGGTCGAAGGACAACGGCATTCCGGTGGGGCCAGGACGCGGTTCCGGCGCCGGCTCGCTGGTCGCCTACGCGCTGAAAATTACCGATCTCGATCCGCTGGAGTTCGATCTGCTGTTCGAACGCTTTCTTAACCCGGAACGCGTCTCAATGCCCGACTTCGACGTCGACTTCTGCATGGAAAAGCGCGATCAGGTGATCGATCACGTCGCCGAAATGTATGGCCGCGAGGCGGTGTCGCAGATCATTACCTTCGGCACCATGGCGGCGAAAGCGGTCATCCGCGACGTCGGCCGCGTGCTCGGCCATTCCTACGGCTTCGTCGATCGCATATCCAAGCTGATCCCGCCAGATCCCGGCATGACGCTGGAGAAAGCGTTCGCCGTCGAGCCGCAGCTGCCGGAGATGTACGACGCGGACGAAGAGGTCAAGGCGCTGATCGACATGGCGCGCAAGCTGGAAGGTGTGACGCGCAACGCCGGCAAGCACGCCGGTGGGGTAGTGATCGCCCCGACGAAAATTACTGCCTTTGCGCCGCTCTACTGCGACGAAAACGGCAATCATCCGGTGACGCAGTTCGACAAGAACGACGTGGAGTACGCCGGTCTGGTGAAGTTTGACTTCCTCGGTCTGCGCACGCTCACCATCATCGACTGGGCGATGAAGATGATCAATCCGCGACGCGAAAAGCAGGGGCTGCCGCCGATCGATATCACCGCCATCCCGCTGGATGATAAAAAAAGCTTCGATATGCTGCAGCGCGCGGAAACCACGGCGGTGTTCCAGCTTGAATCGCGCGGCATGAAAGACTTGATCAAGCGCCTGAAGCCGGACTGCTTTGAAGATATGATCGCACTGGTGGCGCTGTTTCGTCCCGGCCCGCTGCAGTCGGGCATGGTGGATAACTTTATCGACCGTAAGCACGGGCGCGAGGCGATCTCCTATCCCGATATCCAGTGGCAGCATGAGAGCCTGAAGCCAGTGCTGCAGCCGACCTACGGCATCATCCTCTATCAGGAACAGGTGATGCAGATAGCCCAGGTGCTCTCCGGCTATACGCTGGGCGGCGCGGATATGCTGCGTCGCGCCATGGGGAAAAAGAAACCGGAGGAGATGGCCAAGCAGCGCTCGGTGTTTAAAGAGGGCGCGGAAAGCATGGGCATCGACGGCGAGCTGTCGATGAAGATCTTCGGCCTGGTGGAAAAGTTTGCCAGCTACGGCTTTAACAAATCGCACTCCGCCGCCTACGCGTTGGTTTCCTACCAGACGCTGTGGCTGAAGGCGCACTATCCGGCCGAATTTATGGCGGCGGTGATGACCGCCGATATGGATAACACCGAGAAGGTGGTTGGCTTGGTGGACGAGTGCTGGCGCATGGGGCTGAAAGTGCTGCCGCCGGATATCAACTCCGGCCTCTATCAGTTCCACGTCAACGACGACGGCGAGATCGTCTACGGCATTGGCGCGATCAAAGGGGTCGGCGAAGGGCCGATCGAAGCGCTCCTCGAGGCGCGCAACCAGGATGGCTACTTCCGCGAGCTGTTCGATCTCTGCGCGCGCACCGATACCAAAAAGATCAACCGCCGCGTGATGGAGAAGCTGATCATGTCGGGCGCCTTCGATCGCCTCGGGCCGCACCGCGCGGCGCTGATGAGCTCCCTCAGCAACGCGCTGAAGGCGGCGGATCAGCACGCCAAAGCGGAGGCGATTGGCCAGGCGGACATGTTCGGCGTGCTGGCGGAAGAGCCGGAGCAGGTAGATAAATCCTACGCCAGCGTGACGCCGTGGCCCGAGCAGGTGCAGCTTGACGGCGAGCGCGAAACGCTCGGCCTCTATCTGACCGGCCACCCGATCAACCAGTATCTGAAAGAGATTGAGCGCTACGTGGGCGGCATGCGCCTGAAGGACATGCATCCCACCGAGTGTGGTAAAATTACCGTCGCCGCCGGGCTGGTGGTGGCGGCGCGCGTGATGGTGACCAAGCGCGGCAACCGAATTGGTATCTGTACTCTGGACGACCGTTCCGGCCGTCTGGAAGTGATGTTATTTACCGATGCGTTAGATCAGTACCAGCAGCTGCTGAAGAAAGACCGTATCCTGATCGTCAGCGGACAGGTCAGCTTTGATGACTTCAGCGGCGGCCTTAAAATGACCGCCCGAGAAGTCATGGATATTGACGAAGCGCGCGAAAAATACGCGCGTGGACTTGCTATCTCGCTGACGGATAGGCAAATTGATGACCAGCTATTAGACCGGCTCCGCCAGTCTCTTGAGCCCTATCGCTCGGGGACGATTCCGGTGAATCTCTACTATCAGAGAGCCGATGCGCGAGCGAAGCTACGCTTTGGTGCAGCGTGGCGTATTTCGCCCAGCGATCGCCTGCTCAACGATTTACGCTCGTTGATAGGGTCGGAGCAGGTTGAACTGGAGTTTGACTAAAACAGGAACATTATGAGTCTTAATTACTTAGATTTTGAACAGCCAATCGCAGAACTGGAGGCGAAAATCGATTCGCTGACGTCGATTGGCCGTCAGGATGATAAACATATTAATCTGGACGAGGAAGTGCAGCGTCTGCGCGAGAAAAGCGTAGAGCTGACGCGTAAAATCTTCGCCGATTTAGGCGCATGGCAGGTCGCACAGCTGGCACGTCATCCGCTGCGTCCCTATACGCTGGATTACGTTCGCAACGCTTTTGACGACTTTGACGAGCTGGCTGGCGATCGCGCCTACGCTGACGACAAAGCGATCGTTGGCGGCATCGCCCGTCTCGACGGTCGCCCGGTCATGATCATTGGTCATCAAAAAGGTCGCGAAACCAAAGAGAAAATCCGCCGCAACTTCGGCATGCCGGCGCCGGAAGGCTACCGCAAAGCGCTGCGCCTGATGGAGATGGCCGAGCGCTTTAAAATGCCGCTGATCACCTTTATCGACACGCCGGGCGCCTATCCGGGCGTGGGCGCGGAAGAGCGCGGCCAGTCGGAAGCGATCGCCCGTAACCTGCGCGAAATGTCCGGCCTGAAAATTCCGGTGATCTGTACCGTGATCGGCGAAGGCGGCTCCGGCGGCGCACTGGCGATTGGCGTCGGCGACAAGGTGAATATGTTGCAGTACAGCACCTACTCGGTGATTTCGCCGGAAGGCTGCGCCTCGATTCTGTGGAAAAGCGCGGATAAAGCCCCGCTGGCGGCGGAGGCGATGGGCATTACGGCCAACCGCCTGAAAGAGCTGAAGCTGATCGACTCGATTATTCCAGAACCGCTGGGCGGCGCGCATCGCCAGCCGGTGGATATGGCGCTGTCGCTGAAAAACCAGCTACTGGCGGATCTCGCCGATCTGGACGCGCTGAGCACTGAAGAGATGCTCGACCGTCGCTATCAGCGTCTGATGAGCTACGGCTACTCGTAAGCGCGCAAAAGCCTGATAAGCGGACTCCGGTCCGCTTTTTTTATGCCTGTGCTACGGCCGCAAGAGAGGGAGCATTCCGACAGCAGCCTGCCGCTACTCTTCGCTATGCTTAACAGTGCACATAAAAGGGAGGTGCGCATTGAATATTCTGGCGATTATGGGTTCGCACGGCGTTTTCTACAAAGATGAGCCGCTGCGCGAACTGGATACGGCGCTGACGCAGCAGGGCTTTCAGATCATCTACCCGAAAAACATCGATGACCTGCTAAAGCTGATTGAGCATAACCCGCGCATCTGCGGCGTTATCTTCGACTGGGGCGCGCACAACAGTCCCGCTCTCTGCGCCGATATCAACCAGCTCAACGAACATCTGCCGCTCTACGCCTTTATCAACACCCATTCGCAGATGGACGTCAGCATCAATGAAATGCGCATGGCGCTGCACTTCTTTGAATATGCGCTGAGCGTTGCGGACGATATTGCGCTGCACATCCGGCGGTACACCGACGACTACATCGACCATATCACGCCGCCGCTTACCAGGGCGCTGTTCACCTATGTGAAAGAGGGCAAGTACACTTTCTGTACGCCCGGCCATATGGGCGGCACCGCCTTTCAGAAAAGCCCGGTCGGCAGCCTCTTTTACGACTTTTTCGGCGCTAATACGCTGAAAGCGGATATTTCGATTTCGGTGACGGAGCTGGGCTCGCTGCTCGATCACACCGGCCCGCATCTCGAGGCGGAGGATTATGTCGCCCGTACCTTCGGTGCAGAGCAGAGCTATATGGTGACCAACGGCACCTCGACCTCGAATAAAATTGTCGGCATGTACGCCGCGCCGGCGGGCAGCACGGTGTTGATTGACCGCAACTGCCATAAATCGCTGACCCATCTGCTGATGATGAGCGATATCGTGCCGATCTGGCTGAAGCCGACGCGCAACGCGCTCGGCATTCTCGGCGGCATCCCGAAACGGGAGTTTACCCGCGACAGCATTGAGCAGAAGGTGGCGGCCACTCCGCGCGCCAGCTGGCCGGTGCACGCCGTCATCACTAACTCTACCTACGACGGCCTGCTCTACAACACGCAATACATCAAGCAGACGCTGGAGGTGCCGTCGATCCATTTCGATTCAGCCTGGGTGCCCTATACCAACTTTCATCCCATTTATGCGGGCAAGAGCGGTATGAGCGGCGAGCGCACGCCCGGCAAAGTGGTGTATGAGACCCAGTCGACCCATAAGCTGCTGGCCGCCTTTTCTCAGGCCTCACTGATCCACATTAAAGGCGACTACGACGAGCAGATCTTTAACGAAGCCTACATAATGCACACCACCACCTCGCCCAACTACGCCATCGTCTCGTCGATTGAAACCGCGGCGGCGATGCTGCGCGGCAATCCGGGCAGGCGGCTAATCAACCGCTCGGTGGAGCGCGCGCTGCACTTTCGCCGCGAGATCCAGCGGCTGCACGAGGAGTCCGACAGCTGGTTCTTCGATATCTGGCAGCCGGAGCACGTCGACGAAGCGGAATGCTGGCCGATCCAGCCGGGCGAAGAGGCGTGGCACGGCTTTACCCAGGCGGACGCCGATCACATGTACCTCGATCCCATCAAGGTCACTATCTTGACGCCAGGTATGAGTAAGCTGGGCGACATGTCGGAAGAGGGGATACCGGCGGCGCTGGTGGCGAAGTTCCTCGACGAGCGCGGCATCGTGGTGGAAAAAACCGGGCCTTATAACCTGCTGTTTCTCTTTAGTATCGGCATTGATAAAACCCGTGCGATGAGCGTGCTGCGCGGCCTGACCGAGTTCAAGCGCGCCTACGATCTCAACCTGCGGGTGAAAAACATGCTGCCGGATCTATACGCCGAAGATCCTGACTTCTACCGCAATATGCGCATCCAGAAGCTGGCGCAGGGCATCCACCAGCTGATTCGCCAGCACGATCTGCCGCGCCTGATGCTGAAGGCGTTCGACGTGCTGCCGGAGATTAAGATGACGCCGCACCAGGCGTTTCAGCAGCAGGTGCAGGGCAAGGCGGAAACGGTAGATCTCAGCGAGCTGGTGGGACGCGTCTCCGCCAATATGATCCTGCCCTATCCGCCGGGCGTGCCGCTGGTGATGCCGGGCGAGATTATCACCGAAGAGAGCCGCGCGGTGCTCGACTTCCTGCTGATGCTCTGCACCATTGGACGCCACTATCCCGGCTTTGAAACCGATATTCACGGCGCCACGCTGACGGAAGAGGGCGACTACCGGGTGCGCGTGCTGAAAAACGGGGCGGAATAGCGAAAAAGGCTGCGGCTTCAGACAATTGCGCATTGCAAGCCGTAGCCAGACGCTGCAGGATAGGCAAAAACAGCCAGGGAGTCGTTATGCTGCAGTTATCTCATATCCACCATATCGCTATCATCGCCACCGACTACGCGCGCAGCAAGGCGTTCTACTACGACGTACTCGGCTTCACGCTGATGGGGGAATACTATCGCGAGGCGCGCGATTCATGGAAGGGCGACCTGGCGCTGAAGGCCAGTACACCATTGAGCTGTTCTCTTTTCCCTTGCCGCCGGCACGCGTCAGCCATCCTAAAGCCTGCGGCCTGCGCCATCTAGGCGTTTGCCGTGCCAGACGTCGCGGCGGCTGTCGCCACGCTGGCGGAGAAAGGCGTTACCTGCGAGCCGATCCGCATCGACGAGCTGACCGGGAAGCAGTGCACCTTCTTCGCCGACCCGAAAGGTTTGTCACTGGAGCTTTATCAGGCGTAAAATAGCGCACGACGGGCCGCATTCGGCGGCCCCGATTCTGGAACGCGCTATGTCTTTGTCACATCTCGCCTCGCTGTTACCCGCCGATGCCGCGCTGGTGGTGGCCTTCAGCGGCGGTCTCGATTCCACCGTGCTGCTGCACCAGCTGGTTCGCTGGCGCGCGGCGCACCCGCGAACGCGCCTGCGCGCGCTGCACGTCCATCACGGATTAAGCCCCAACGCCGACAGCTGGGCGGCGCACTGCGTGGCGCTTTGCGATGCCTGGCAGCTGCGCTGCGAAGTGCTGCGCGTGCAGATCAACGCGCGCGAAGAGGGCATTGAGGGCGCCGCGCGCGCCGCGCGCTATCAGGTGCTGACCGCGGCGCTGGCGCCGGAAGAGTGGCTGCTGACCGCGCAGCATCTCGACGACCAGTGCGAAACGCTGCTGCTGGCGCTGAAGCGCGGCAGTGGTCCCGCCGGGCTGGCGGCGATGCCGGTGCGGCGAGAGCAGCACGGCCGCGTCCTGCTACGCCCGCTGCTCGAACAGTCGCGCCACCAGCTGGAAGCCTATACGCAGCATCATCAGCTGTGCTGGATCGAAGACGAAAGCAATCAGGATACGCGTTACGACCGTAACTTCTTGCGCCAGCGCCTGCTGCCTGAACTACAGGCGCGCTGGCCGCGCTTCGCCGAGGCGTGCGTGCGCAGCGCGGCGCTGTGCGGCGAGCAGGAGCAGCTGCTGGACGAGCTGCTGGCGGAGCAGCTGGACGGTCTGATGCAGCCTGACGGCAGCCTCTTTTTCCCGCCGCTGTTGCAGATGAGCGAGGCGCGCGCCAACGCGCTGCTGCGCCGCTGGATTGCCCGGCAGGGCGCGCCGATGGCGTCGCGCGCGGCGCTGTCGCGTCTGCGTCAGGAGGTCATGCTAAGCCGCGAGGATGCGCAGCCGCGCCTGCGGTTTGGCGACGCAGAGGCGCGCCGCTACCGCGACAAACTCTGCTGGCTGCCGCGCCGCGCCTCGCTGCGCGATGAGGTGCTCTGCTGGCGCGATCGCAGTCAGCCGCTGGCGCTGCCGCAGCAGCTCGGTGCGCTGCACGCGCACGGCGCGCCGTCGGTGTTGCGCCAGCCCAACGCCGGCGAGCAGATCAGCGTGCGCTTTCAGGCGCAGGGCTACTTTCATCTGGTGGGGCGCGCCGGCGGGCGTGAGATCAAAAAGCTGTGGCAGGAGCTGGCGATCCCGCCGTGGCAGCGCGAACGCATTCCCCTTATTTACTACAATCAGACGCTTGTCTGCGCGCCCGGCCTGTTCGTTACCCGGGAAGGCGCCGCTGCGGATGCCGCGGGCTGGCAGGCGGTCTGGCAACAATAACGATAATGCTGGAGAGCAAACATAAGCAAATTACTGGCCGTACTGTTGCTGACGGCGGCCTGGCCGGCACTGGCGGACGGCGACAGCCACGCGGGCGCGAGAAGTCGGCGGCCTGCACCGTCTGCCACGGCGTAGCAGGGAAAAGCAGCGTGCCGCTCTCCTAATATTACCGGGCAGAACGCCGCCTACCTTAACATGCGCTGCAGGTCTATAAAAAAGGCGAGCGCAGCGGCGGACAGGCGGAAGTGATGAAGGCGTTTTCAGCAGGGTTGAGCGACAGCGATATGGCGGATTTGTCGGCTTACTATGGGTCGCTGAAGCCGTAGGCGAGGAAGGGGGCGGAAAGATCCCGCCCGTGGCGTTGTCGTTACTCTTCGCTGACGACAACGGTGCCCAGCTCAGGATGGCTGAAGCTGGCGATGTGATCGAGGCGTAACTCGCGCGTTTCACCAGAGTGGTCGATCGTCAGGTATTCGACGTTTTTACGTGAAACCATATCGGTCGCTTTCGCCTTCAGCGCTTCGCCGTTTTTCAGGGTCAGCTCTAGCGTCCAGCGTCTGGTGCAGGCGAGTTCCAGGTTGTCGTAATCGTCGCAGTTGATGGGTTTGTAGGCTTCATTCGTCGACATAGTCGCTTACCAATAAGTTTGCAGCGGCGTACACTGCCTGTTCCCTGTCAGAAGAGTTTAGCGCAGAATTTGCGGCAATATCATCGAGTGCCTGTAAAACGCATCCGATCGCGTCGGGCACATATCCCTGTTCGCCGCTGCCGATCTCGGCATACTTCTGGCAAACTAATTCACAATATTTTTGCACGTGCACCTCCTCAGCAGAGCAAGAATACTCTGGTTGCCTGAGGCACTATATCACAGGCATTTCCGGGATTTCAGCCAAGGCAAAGCAGGATCGCGTCGCCGAAAGGCGCTAAAGTAACAGAATTCGCTGGCTAAGCCGCGAAAACAGCAAGCACAAAAGGTTAAGTTGATGAACAGGTTAAACAGAGCGCCGCGCGTTTAGGTGATGGATGATTAAGGTTTCGCGCACGGTTGAGCTACCGGACAGTGAAGTTGAGCTGAGCGCCATTCGCGCCCAGGGCGCAGGTGGCCAGCACGTTAATAAAACCAGCACCGCCATTCATCTGGGTTTCGATATCGCCGCGTCGTCGCTGCCGCCGTTTCACAAGCAGCGTTTGCTGGCGGCGAAGCACCACCTGATTACGCCGGAAGGCATGGTGATTATCAAAGTGCAGGAGTATCGCAGCCAGGAGATGAACCGCGAGGCGGCGATTCAGCGGCTGGTGAGTCTGATTCAGAAGCTGACGCGCGTAGAAAAGGCGCGACGCGCGACGCGACCGACGCGGGCCTCGAAAGAGCGGCAGCTGGAAGGCAAAGCGCGGCGCAGTTCGACCAAGTCGCTGCGGGGAAAAGTGCTGTAAAAAAAATGCCCCCGCAGGCGGGGGCGAGCGGGGCATTACTTGTTGAGCGCCTTCAGCAGGAACTCGACGATGTCGCCTTGTTTGATCATCTCTTTTTCGCCGGCGCGGCGCGCCTTGTACTCGATCTCTTCGTTATCAAGATTGCGGTCGCCGATGACGATGGTGTGTGGCACGCCAATCAGTTCCATATCGGCGAACATCACACCCGGACGCTCTTTACGGTCGTCGAGGATCACCTCAACGCCTTTGGCGCGCAGGGTGTGATAAAGCTCTTCCGCCAGCTCTTTTACACGGAAGGATTTATGCATGTTCATCGGCAGAATCGCCACCTCGAACGGCGCCAGTGCCGTCGGCCAGATAATGCCGTGTTCGTCGTGGTTCTGCTCGATCGCCCCCGCTATCACGCGGGTGATGCCGATGCCGTAGCAGCCCATGGTCATGACCTGGTTGCGACAATCTTCGCCCTGAACCGCCGCCTTCATCGCTTCAGAGTACTTGGTGCCGAGCTGGAAGATATGGCCCACTTCGATGCCGCGTTTGATCTGCAGTGTGCCTTTACCGTCCGGGCTCGGATCGCCTTCCACCACGTTGCGGATATCGGCCACCATCGCCTGCGGCAGATCGCGTTCCCAGTTGATGCCGACATAGTGTTTGCCGTCGACGTTGGCGCCGGTGCTGAAGTCGCTCATCTTGTCGACGCTATGGTCGGCAACGATCGGCATCGCCAGACCTACCGGGCCAAGCGAGCCTGGGCCGGCGCCGACTGCCGCGCGGATCTCTTCTTCGGTAGCGAACGTCAGCGGTGAGGCGACGATGTCGAGCTTCTCGGCCTTGAGCTCGTTCAGCTCATGATCGCCGCGCACTAGCAGCGCGACCAGCGTATGGCCGCTCTCTTCAGTGGCTTTCACCATCAGGGTCTTGACGGTTTTCTTAATCGGCAGCTGGAACTGCTCTACCTGCTCGGCGATGGTTTTGGCGTTCGGTGTGTCGATCTGCGCCAGCGCCTGGGTCGGCTGCGGACGATCGCCCGCCGGTGCCATCGCTTCGGCCATTTCGATATTGGCGGCGTAGTCCGATTCGGTGGAGAAGATCACGTCATCTTCGCCGCTCTGCGCCAGTACCTGGAATTCGTGCGACACGCTGCCGCCGATAGAGCCGGTGTCCGCCTGTACCGCGCGGAAGTCGAGGCCCATGCGGCTAAAGCTGTTGCTGTAGGCGCGGTACATCGCGTCGTAAGTTTCCTGCAGCGACTCCTGCGTAGTATGGAAGGAGTAGGCGTCCTTCATGATGAACTCACGCGAGCGCATCACGCCGAAGCGCGGGCGCACTTCATCGCGGAATTTGGTCTGGATCTGATAAAGGTTCAGCGGCAGCTGCTTGTAGGAGCTGAGCTCGTTGCGGATCAGATCGGTGATCACCTCTTCGTGCGTCGGACCCAGCACGAACGGACGGTCGTGGCGGTCGGCTATTCGCAGCAGTTCCGGACCGTACTGCTCCCAGCGCCCGCTCTCCTGCCACAGATCGGCAGGCTGCACCACCGGCATGGAGATCTCAATCGCGCCCGCGTTGTTCATCTCTTCGCGCACGATGTTTTCGACTTTTTTCAGCACGCGTAAACCGGTCGGCAGCCAGGTATAGAGACCGGAAGCCAGTTTGCGGATCATCCCGGCGCGCAGCATCAGCTGGTGGCTGATCACTTCCGCATCGGAGGGCGTCTCCTTCAGAGTGGAGAGCAAATATTGAGTAGTACGCATTGATTAAGATTCCTGTTGAACGGAAAAGTCACTGAGAAAATTTTTGTTGGCGGCTACTAGTGTACCAGTGAGTTTACGGGCTCAAAAGCGCGTTTTCACACGGGTCGAGCGCTATGACCTCGGTGCCGGTTTCATCGACGCGCCAGCGCATGTTGAAATCGAGCAGCCAGACGGCATAGTCGCGCGTCTGCGCCTCGCCTTTGCGATAGGCGGGACTCGGATCCGGCGCTAGCACCTCGCGGATAAAGCGCTCCAGATGGGGAACGGCGCGCTGCTGCTCAGCCTGCGGCGAGAAGCGCACCGGCATATCGGCTGCAGGCGCCGCCTGCGCGAAACCGGTTCACGCCTGCGGCAGCGCCTCGGCAAGGGGCAGGTAGGGCTTGATATCCATTACCGGCGTGCCGTCCACCATATCCAGGCTCCCGAGCTGCAGGATCACCTGCTGCTTCTCGCAGCGTATACCCTTTAGTTCGACCAGCGACATGCCGATGGGATTAGGGCGAAAGGTCGAGCGCGTCGCGAAAACGTCCATGCGGGCGTTGCCGACCAGGCGCGGCGGCCGCACCGTGGGAGGCCAGCCGCCCGCCATGGTCTGATGAAACACAAACAGCACCCACTGATGGCTAAAGCTCTCCAGACCGCGCACCGCTTCCGGCTGGTTGTAGAGCGCTAGCAGGTGCAGTTCGCCGTGGCCGTCCTGCACCAGGCCCGGCTGACGCGGAACGGCGAACTTCTCTTTCCACGGCGAACGGATCACGCCGATCTGCTCGAAGGCGAATGCGCTCATTGATTCAATTTCAGCGCGGAGCCCTGACAGATCGCCTGACGATAGCAGCCCGGCGTGCTGCTGACGATTTCGCACTTGTGCAGCAGGACGGCATTGGCTTTCAGATAGGACGCTTTAACCTGCAGGCGCTTGCGCGCGGTGGCGAGATTAGGTGGCGAATCCTGTCGGCTGCTCTGACAATCGTCGCCGGCCACTTCGCCCAGATCGCGGAACGGCTTGCTCATCAGATCGGCAGCGTCGGTATAGACTTTAACCGGCGCGGGACGCGGCATCGGCTCACGCGCCGGCTCGTGGGATGGCTGCGAATGAAGGGGGCCGCTGCTTATCGGGTGATATTCGTGAACGCACCCGGTTAGCATCAATGCCAACAAGCAGAGCGGTAATAAACGCATGGCAACATCCTCAAGGTTGTAAAAAGTGGCGTTATTGAAACAAGGACCAGGCGAAATAACAAGTAGCGGCGGATGCGGCGTAAAAGAAAGGGCGGCTAAGTGCCGCCCTGGTCAGAAGTGTCAGGAAAGGGATTACCAGCCTTTCTACGGCGCCGCCGTTGAAGATTTTGTTCGCGGCTTCCGCGGCTTCGTCGGACTGGTAAGCCTGCACGAACTTCTTCAAGTTTTCCGCGTCTTTGTTGTCTTCGCGGCGGACGATCAGGTTCAAGTTAAGGGGAATCTTTGTCTTCAACGAAGATGCCGTATTTGGCCGGTGTCAGGCCGATCTGGCTGGCGCAGGTGGTGTTGACCACTGCCAGCGCGATCTGCTGGTCATCCAGCGAGCGTGGCAGCTGCGGCGCTTCCAGCTCGACGATCTTCAGGTTTTTCAGGTTCTCGACAATATCGAGCGAGGTCGGCAGCAGGCCGACGCCCTCTTTCAGCTTGATCAGGCCCACGTTCTGCAGCGGCAGCGAACGACCAAGATTGCTCGGATAGTTAGGAATCGCTACCTGCGCACCGTTCTGCAGCTCGTCCAGCGATTTTATTTTTTCGAGTAGCCAGCAATCGGATAAACGAAGGAGTTGCCGACCGGCACCAGCTTGTAGCCGCGATCTTTGATCTGCTGATCCAGGTAAGGCTTGTGCTGGAAGGCGTTGACGTCGATGTCGCCTTTGCTCAGCGCTTCGTTCGGCAGTACGTAGTCGTTGAAGGTCACTAGCTCGACATCAAGGCCATATTTATCCTTCGCCACTTTTTGCGCCGCTTCCGCGACCTGCTGCTCCGCGCCGATCGCATCCTGCCAGCGCAATTGCGCTAATCAGTGCACTCACAGCGGCAATCTTTTTAAATGTAAAAGTCATATCTCTTGCTTATGGAGACATAATGATATTGCACTTATTTATGGGACACGGTACGCACAACGCGGTCGCCACAAAACTGAATTAAATATACCAATACCACCAGCAACACGAGAACCGTATTAATCACAGTGGCGTCATAGCCGATATAGCCGTACTGGTAGCCGATCTGTCCCAGCCCGCCGGCGCCGCCCGCGCCGCCCATGGCGGAGTAGCCGACCTGGGTGATCAGGGTAATGGTTGCGGCGTTGACCAGACTGGGCAGCGCTTCCGGCAGCAGCACCTTGCGGACAATCTGCAGCGGCGTCGCGCCCATGGCGCGTGAGGCCTCAATCAGTCCGGTCGGTAGTTCCAGCAGCGCATTCTCTACCATACGCGCGATAAAGGGCGCGGCGCTGACGGTCAGCGGCACGATAGCTGCCTGCAGGCCAATCGAGGTGCCTACGATGGCGCGGGTAAAGGGGATCATCTAGACCAGCAGGATATAAAGGGAATCGAACGGAAGATATTCACCAGCGCCGACAGGATGCGATAGAGCGTGGCATTCTCACGAATCTGTCCCGGACGGGTAACATAGAGCAGAACGCCGACCGGCAGGCAGAGCACAAAGCCGAAGAAGCCGGAGACAAAGGTCATCATCAGCGTTTCCCAGACGCCGCGCGCTAGTAAAGCCATCATCGCCTCAGACATAACCCAGCACCTCTACTTTGACATGATTTTCCTACAGCCACGCGATCGCGGCTTTTGCGTCGCTTTCAGCGCCCTCCATTTCGGCCAGCATAATGCCGAACTTCACGCCGCCGGCATAATCTATCTGCGCGCTGATGATGTTGTTATTGATGTTGAAGCGGCGCGCGGCTTCAGAGAGCAGCGGCGCGTCAACTGATTTACCGGTGAACTCGAGGCGCAGCAGTGGCACGCTCTCTGCGCCGGGCTGCGGCGTGAGGCGCTGCTGATAGTCGTCAGGAATATCGAGGTACAGCGTAGACTGGATGAACTGCTGCGCCAGCGGCGTTTTCGGATGGGAGAAGACTTCGCTCACTCTGTCTTTCTCAATCAGTTCGCCATGGCTGATGACCACAACCTGATCGCAGATGCGCTTCACTACGTCCATCTCGTGCGTGATCAGCAGAATCGTCAGGCCGAGACAGCGGTTGATATCCTTCAACAGCTCAAGGATGGAGCGGGTAGTTGCCGGATCGAGCGCGTTGGTGGCTTCGTCACACAGCGGCACCTTGGGGTTGCTGGTGAGGGCGCGGGCGATGTCGACGCGCTGCTTCTGGCCGCCGGAAAGATTGGCCGGCCAGGCATCATGTTTGTCTCCGAGGCCAACTAGATCCAGCAGCTCTGTTACGCGCTGTTTGATTTCGTTGCGCGACAGGCTGCCCAGCTCCAGCGGCAGCGCCACGTTGCCAAATACCGTGCGCTAGTTCATCAGGTTGGAGTGCTGGAAAATCATGCCGATCTGACGGCGCGCCTGCGTCAGCTGACGTTCTCTCAGCGCAGTCAGACCCTGATTATCGAACAGTACGCGTCCTGAGGTAGGGCGCTCCAGCAGGTTAACGAAGCGAATCAGCGTGCTTTTGCCGGCGCCGGACAAGCCGATTCACGCCATATATCTGTCCCGCAGGCACATGCAGGCTGACGTTGGATGGCGCCTGAATCGTACGTGAGCCTTGCTGAAACACTTTGGTGGTATTTTCAATGTTAATCATTAGATTATTTATTATCGTCTTGCGTTGTCCGTGGTGTGGAACCCTTTTCGCCGACCAGAGCGCGAAAGCTGAACGGATATTAAGGCATCTAGACGTCTAAATCAATCAAAGTGCTATAAACTGCCATTCTCTCTTTTATTGCAATCATGCAATACTAGGCGGCAATTTTAGTAGCATCTTGTAGCAGGAGTTTCTCAGTGGCGAATAACGTCCCGGCTGTTTTCCTCGATCGCGATGGCACCCTGAACGTCGATCACGGCTATGTTCATGAAATCGATAATTTCCAGTTTATCGACGGCACAATTGAAGCGCTGCAGGCGCTGAAGAAAATGGGCTTTGCGCTGGTGCTGGTAACGAACCAGTCAGGCATGGCCCGAGGCATGTTCTCGGAAGATCAGTTTATGCAGCTGACCGAGTGGATGGACTGGTCGCTGGCGGACTGCGATGTGGATCTCGATGGCATCTATTTCTGTCCGCATCTGCCGGACGCGCCGGTCGAAGCCTACCGTCAAAGCTGTGACTGCCGTAAACCGCAGCCGGGTATGCTGCTCTCCGCGCAAAAGGAGCTGCATATCGACATGGCTGCCTCCTATATGGTCGGCGATAAATTAGAAGATATGCTGGCTGGCAGCGCGGCGGGCGTCGGCACCAAAGTGCTGGTGCGCAGCGGTAAAGCGGTGATGGCGGAAGGGGAGGCGGCGGCCGACTGGGTGATTAATTCGCTGGCCGACCTGCCTGATGCCATCAAAAAGCGCTAAAAACGCGCGCTTTGTGCAGAAATCGGACGAACGATACAAAACTTCAATATTACCCCTTGAGCTTGCTGAACGACGCCCTATAACGCGCCTCCACTGACACGGCACAACGGCTTACGGAATGCGGTGTTCAGGAGGTGCAGGCAGCTGAGTCGCCGGAGAAAATCGCTGAAAAAAGTGGTTGACTCTGAGGGAGGAAAGCGTAATATACACAGCCCTCGCCGCTGAGTAATAGCGGCATGCTCTTTAACAATTTATCAGACAATCTGTGTGGGCACTCGCAGGACAGATATCAATAAGTCCAAGGACTTTAAAAATATCAAGTCTCAAGAGTGAACACGTAATTCATTACGAAGTTTAATTCTTTGAGCATCAAACTTAAATGAAGAGTTTGATCATGGCTCAGATTGAACGCTGGCGGCAGGCCTAACACATGCAAGTCGAACGGCAGCACAGAGAAGCTTGCTTCTCAGGTGGCGAGTGGCGGACGGGTGAGTAATGTCTGGGGATCTGCCCGATAGAGGGGGATAACCACTGGAAACGGTGGCTAATACCGCATAACGTCGCAAGACCAAAGAGGGGGACCTTCGGGCCTCTCACTATCGGATGAACCCAGATGGGATTAGCTAGTAGGTGGGGTAACGGCTCACCTAGGCGACGATCCCTGGCTGGTCTGAGAGGATGGCCAGCCACACTGGAACTGAGACACGGTCCAGACTCCTACGGGAGGCAGCAGTGGGGAATATTGCACAATGGGCGCAAGCCTGATGCAGCCATGCCGCGTGTATGAAGAAGGCCTTCGGGTTGTAAAGTACTTTCAGCGGGGAAGAAGGCGATGCGGTTAATAACCGGGTCGATTGACGTTACCCGCAGAAGAAGCACCGGCTAACTCCGTGCCAGCAGCCGCGGTAATACGGAGGGTGCAAGCGTTAATCGGAATTACTGGGCGTAAAGCGCACGCAGGCGGTCTGTTAAGTCAGATGTGAAATCCCCGGGCTTAACCTGGGAACTGCATTTGAAACTGGCAGGCTTGAGTCTCGTAGAGGGGGGTAGAATTCCAGGTGTAGCGGTGAAATGCGTAGAGATCTGGAGGAATACCGGTGGCGAAGGCGGCCCCCTGGACGAAGACTGACGCTCAGGTGCGAAAGCGTGGGGAGCAAACAGGATTAGATACCCTGGTAGTCCACGCCGTAAACGATGTCGACTTGGAGGCTGTTTCCCTGAGGAGTGGCTTCCGGAGCTAACGCGTTAAGTCGACCGCCTGGGGAGTACGGCCGCAAGGTTAAAACTCAAATGAATTGACGGGGGCCCGCACAAGCGGTGGAGCATGTGGTTTAATTCGATGCAACGCGAAGAACCTTACCTGGTCTTGACATCCACGGAATTTGGCAGAGATGCCTTAGTGCCTTCGGGAACCGTGAGACAGGTGCTGCATGGCTGTCGTCAGCTCGTGTTGTGAAATGTTGGGTTAAGTCCCGCAACGAGCGCAACCCTTATCCTTTGTTGCCAGCGGCTCGGCCGGGAACTCAAAGGAGACTGCCGGTGATAAACCGGAGGAAGGTGGGGATGACGTCAAGTCATCATGGCCCTTACGACCAGGGCTACACACGTGCTACAATGGCGCATACAAAGAGAAGCGACCTCGCGAGAGCAAGCGGACCTCATAAAGTGCGTCGTAGTCCGGATTGGAGTCTGCAACTCGACTTCATGAAGTCGGAATCGCTAGTAATCGTGGATCAGAATGCCACGGTGAATACGTTCCCGGGCCTTGTACACACCGCCCGTCACACCATGGGAGTGGGTTGCAAAAGAAGTGGGTAGCTTAACCTTCGGGAGGGCGCTTACCACTTTGTGATTCATGACTGGGGTGAAGTCGTAACAAGGTAACCGTAGGGGAACCTGTGGTTGGATCACCTCCTTAACCTGGATTCTGCCTTCGAAGTGCTCACACAGATTGTCTGATAGAAAGTAA
>NZ_SMDS01000016.1 GCF_013753875.1 Candidatus Pantoea persica | reverse complement strand
GGTGCGGTAGTTCAGTCGGTTAGAATACCGGCCTGTCACGCCGGGGGGCGCGGGTTCGAGTCCCGTCCGCACCGCCACCTTATAGATAAGCCCTGACTGAAAAGTAAGAGCTTTTTCTACTTCTGCACAATAAACCCTCCGTTAGCCCGTAATGCTTCCGACATTCACGAACACCGATTGAAACCCCGGTCTAAAATCCCTATAACAGACAAGTGCTATGGGAAAGAAAGAAGTTGGGCGAGAAAGTGCGAAAAAAAACCTATGCAATGCGATATACAGCGGGGCAGCCGGCCGAGCAGATCTTTCCGCCGGGCGCCATGCTGCATCTGGGGCAGGCGCTTCCTCCCGGCGCGCCGCTGACGCCCGATACCCAGCTACGCGTGCTGGTATGGAATATTTTCAAGCAGCAGTGCGCTGACTGGATGTCTGTACTGCAGGGGTTCGGCAAAGATGCGCATCTCATGCTGCTGCAGGAGGCGCAAACCACTCCTGAACTGGTGCAGTTTGCGACCAGCAACTACCTCGCTGCAGATCAGGTGCCCGCTTTTGTGCTGCCGCAGCATCCGTCTGGCGTCATGACGCTGGCTTCTGCCCACCCCGTCTACTGCTGCCCGCTACGCGAGCGCGAGCCGCTGCTGCGCCTGGCGAAATCCGCCCTGGTTACGGCCTATCTGCTGCCGAACGGCGAAATGCTGATGGTAGTCAACATCCATGCCGTTAACTTTAGTCTTGGCATCGACGTCTACAGTAAACAGCTGGGACCGATTGGCGAGCAGATCCTGCATCATAAAGGCCCCGTCATTATGGCCGGTGATTTTAACGCCTGGAGTCGCCAGCGCATGCATGCGCTCTATCGCTTTGCAAGGGAGATGGCGCTAAAAGAAGTGAAGTTTACGGACGATCACCGACGCAAGGCGTTTGGCCGTCCGCTTGATTTCGTCTTCTACCGCAATATGGGTGTCAGCAAGGCGTTAGTGCTGGTCACGCGCGCTTCAGACCATAATCCGCTGCTGGTTGAGTTTAGCGCCGCATCATCATAGCAGCGCGATAAAGGTGAAGTAGGGCGGTAGGCGTGCCAGATTCGTCAAGTTCTCAATAATGAGCCTGTCGCTGCCTAAAACCCGTTGATGCACAGGGTAGGTATCGCTGCCGAAGGCGTCGATCGACAGCGCATCCGTACCCAGCACGCTCACGCCCCGGTCAATCAACATCTCCGTGCCTTCTGCTGACAGTCCCGGCCAGTCGGATAAGAAGGGGTCCTGTTCAGGGCGTCGCGCCCATTTGGCATCCCAGCCGGTATGGAAAATCGCGATATCATCCGGGCCGATGGCGCCATGCTGGCTCTCCCAGCGTTCAATTTCCGCCGTGCCAAAGGTTGCGCCAGGCGCGACATCGCGTACATCAATCAGCACACCGCGCCCTATCAGCAGGCGTACATCAACCTGTTCGATCGTTTTGCCCGTCGCAATAAAGTGAGAGGGGGAGTCAACGTGCGTGCTGCAGTGATCGCCCATTACCAGCTGGCAGTTGTAATTGCTGTCTCCCCCGGCATAGCTCTCATTCTCGCCAAGCAGGAATTTTGGATGCGTGGGCCAGACCGGCATCCGAGGCTGGTAAAGATGGTTAAGCTCAACCACTTCGCTGGCGCGTAGCTGTTTCCAGAGTGCAGTCATTTATCCTCGCTTGAGATCCACCGTTTCCATAAAGACGCGCAGCAGCTGGAAGGCGACCAGCGTCTTACTGAACGCGGTCGCTACGCCAGAGACGATTTCAACCAGCACCGGCAGGCACCAGTTTTAGCAGCGACGATAGCCGGTACCGATATAATCGGAGAGCAGGCCGAACAGCACCGCGCCGGTCAGCATGCCGAAAAAGAAAAAGCTGAGTGAGTTGATCCAGCCAGCCTGCACCTCGCTGATATTGAAATCCTGCACAATGGCGGGCAGCAACGTGGGCAAGATAATGCGATCGATCGAGTTCATCAAAATCGCCAGCGTGGTGATCACCAGCATCCACAATGGAAGGGGGTGGGCGCGCGGCAGCAATCCCCGCTTAACCGCAGGCGGTTGCTGCGAATACGTCGTGTCGTCAGGCAGCTGCCTGGTTTTCACTTACTGATTAAGAGTATCGCTCATAACCTTACCCTGTCATATTGACTTGAAAGGCGAAAAAGAAGGCACTAGACGGCGCGTTCACTCCTCGCGCAATTACGCCAGAGGAAACAATCCGGCTACACGAAAATTCAAGATTGTTAACATGGATCGCGATAACATGCCATACAAGTATCTTGTGGTTAATAATTGATCGCTGTCACGCGAATAAGCAGACGCTGGGGCGAGGAAGTCAGGAAAGCCCAGGAAAAGAAAAGGAAAGTGAAAAAGGCTAACAATTGTTGACCTTTTCAACGCATCAGGTATCGAGCGATGCGTTATTATTTACAAAGAGCATTAGCCGGTCGCCGGGCTAGGTATCTTTCGCGTTGCTCAGGATAGTATTCCAGCGCATCACGTCTTTGATATCGACACCGTGGCGTTGGGCAATGCTGGCAAGAGAATCACCTTTACGCACGCGATAGGTGATGCTGTTGCTATTATCAGACAGGCTAGTGCCGCTGTCGCCGACGGTCAGCGTCTGACCGGGACGAATGCTGTCGCTCTGCAGATGATTCTGCTGCTTCAGCGTAGCTATGCTAACGCCCAGTTTGCTGGCGATGCCTGAAAGCGTATCGCCGCGACGAACTTTATAACCGCCCGACGCGCTCGCTTTCGCCAGCTGAGTCGGTTGTACCGCTACGATATCGCCAGAAGCCAGCGAGCTACGCAGCTGCGCCACATGGGACTTAGGCACTAAAATGTACTGAGGTCCGTTTGGCGCAGTGGCACCCTTTTTGTAGCCGGTATTAAAGCTTTTCAGCTTGTTCAGCGACATGTCAGCCATCTCAGCGGCCTGCGTCAGCTGCATCTGCTGTCCAACTTCAACACGCGCCAGCGCGCGACTTTCGCCAGGGGGCGGCAGCTTAATGCCGCAGAGTTTGTTGTTCTTGAGCAGTTCGCTCAGGGCCAACATTTTCGGCACGTAGACCGTGGTTTCGCGCGGCAGCGACAGATGCCAGAAGTCGGTCGGCTTACCGCGCGCCTTGTTCTGTTTAATTGCTTTCAGTACGCGACCTTCGCCGCTGTTATAGGCAGCTACGGTCAGCAGCCAGTCGCCGTCAAACATCTTGTTCAGGCGCTGCATCATATCTAACGCAACTTTGGTTGAGGCCACCACATCGCGGCGTCCGTCATACCACTGGTTCTGTTCCAAACCATAATTTTTGCCCGTTGTTGCAACGATCTGCCAGATGCCTGCGGCATTGGCGGAGGAGGTTGCATGTGGGTCAAAAGCGCTCTCCACTATAGGTAGCAGTACCAGTTCCATCGGCATTTTATGTTTCTGTATCTGCTCGACAATCCAGTACATGTACGGCTCTGCCCGTAATGTTACATCGTGGAGATAGCTCTTACTTTTCAGGTACTTTTGTTTTTGTTCGCGGATTCGGCTATTTTCCGGAATCCCCATCTTCAACTCGTCACTAATGAAACTCCAGAGATCGGTATCTTCGGCGAGGCCAGTTCCATCTTTCTGCCATTGCGGCGACAACATTCGATCACCGTACTTTCCATTTTCACCTTGACCAGCTGAAGACAGACTCTGGGCATACTGTTCGGGGATATTGGCGTCATTCCGTGATGCCTGACATCCCACCAGCAAGACCAAGGCGAGTAATATCGCTTTAGCCTTCATGTGTGTGTCAATAGTTCGCTTAAAAGATGAGTAACTATACGTAACCCCTTGTCACAACACAACCCGTAAGATCAAGTATCGCCTTCGCTGACCACGATAGTCGCGCCTTTGCCTTCGGTTTCCTGCGGACCGTAGACGGAAAGGTCGGGGAAGCGCGTCAGCAACTCTTGCACGCCGCCGACGTGATCGTGGTGATCGTGGGTCAACAGAATCGCAACGGGACACCAGCCGTTGGCATCGACTTTTTCCAGTACCGGTTGCGCCTCGCCGGGATCGACAATCAGGCAGTCGCCCGCATGGTCATTTAGCGTCCAGATCCAGATGTAGTTATCCTGCAGCGCAGGAATTCTGGTAAGATTCATAATTACCCCTAGCAGGCCGTTAGAAAAGGAAGATGGTAAAGCATGAAGCCCGCCAAGACACGCCAAATTCTGACCGTGCCGCACTCATGGCGCGATATGCCATGGGGGAACTATTTCCGCGACGCGCTGACTCAGCAGCTACAGCCTTACCTCGGAAAGCTATATGGCTTTCATATGCTTAAGATTGGTAACCTTAGTGCAGAAATCAACACTGAGCATTGCGCCATTTCACATCGGGTGAATGTAGGCAGCAAAGGGGAGTTGCTGCAGGTGCTGGCGCAGCCGACGCAGCTGCCGTTTGAATCTAAATCGGTGGACGTCTGCCTGCTGGCACACACGCTGGCCTGGAGCCAGGACCCGCATCGGGTGCTGCGCGAAGTGGATCGCGTGCTGATCGATGACGGCTGGATGATTATCAGCGGCTTCAATCCCTTTTCGCTGCTGGGCGTTAGCAAGGCGTTGCCGGGCATCCAGCGCAAGGCGCCCTGGAGCGGCTGGATGTTCAGCCAGACGCGCCTGCTCGACTGGCTGGGGCTGCTCAATTATGAAGCGGTCTACCGCACACGCTTTCAGGTGGTGCCTTGGCATCGACAGGGTGGCAAAACCATCAGCGCACATCTGCCGGCGCTGGGCTGCCTAAATATCGTCGTCGCGCGCAAACGCACCTTCCCGCTGACGCCGACCAGGGCGAAAAAGTCGCTGACCAAGGCGCAGCTGTGCCCGGCGGTCAACGCCACGCGGCAGTTTCGCGCGGCGCGCGATCAGGATTCGACCCGGTAGCTGATATCTTCCAGCTGCGGTCGCTCCGCGGCGCTGCGCGCCAGTTCGTTGCAGCGCTCATTTTCCGGGTGGCCGGCGTGGCCTTTCACCCATTCCCACCGAATGTCATGCGCCGCCAGCGCGCTGTCGAGGCGCTGCCAGAGGTCCACATTTTTCACCGGCTTCTTTTCTGCGGTCTTCCAGCCGCGCTTTTTCCAGTTGTGGATCCAGCTGGTGATGCCCTGACGCACATACTGGCTGTCGGTGCTCAATACCACATTGCAAGGATCTTTCAGCGCTTCCAGCGACACGATGGCTGCCATCAGCTCCATGCGGTTATTGGTGGTCAGCCGGTAGCCGGCGCTGAACAGCTTTTCATGCTTGCCATAGCGTAAAATCGCGCCGTAGCCGCCCGGGCCGGGATTGCCGAGGCAGGAGCCGTCGGTAAAAATTTCTACCTGCTTGCGCATCTCTGGTAGACTCCCTTCTGAGAAAAACGCTAAGTCTGACATAAAACGAATCCTATGAGCACTGCAATTAACCGCCAGATCGTCCTCGATACTGAAACCACAGGTATGAACATGATCGGTGTGCATTATGAAGGTCACCGCATTATCGAAATCGGTGCAGTAGAGGTGGTCAACCGTCGCCTGACCGGCAACAACTTCCATATGTATCTGCACCCCGACCGGCTGGTAGATCCGGTAGCGTTCGGCATGCACGGCATCGCTGACGAGTTTCTGGCCGATAAGCCGACCTTCGCCGACATTGCGAATGAGTTCCTCGACTATATCCGCGGCGCGGAGCTGGTGATCCATAACGCCTCGTTCGATATCGGCTTTATGGATTACGAATTCTCGATGCTGAACCGCGGCATCGGCAAAACCGACACCTTCTGCCGCATTACCGACAGCCTGGCGATGGCGCGCAAGATGTTCCCCGGCAAGCGGAACAGCCTGGATACTCTCTGCTCGCGCTACGAGATCGACAACAGCAAGCGTACGCTGCACGGCGCGCTGCTTGACGCCGAAATTCTGGCGGAAGTCTTCCTGACCATGACCGGCGGCCAGACGATGCTGACCTTTTCGCAGGAGGGGGACAGCACGCAGCAGTCATCGGGCGAGACCATTCAGCGCATCGCGCGTCCCGCTTCCGCGCTGCGCGTGATTGCCGCCTCGGATGAAGAGGTGATGGCGCACGAGTCGCGTCTCGATCTGGTGATGAAAAAGGGCGGCAGCTGCCTGTGGCGCGGCTAAAACCTGTTGTTTTGCCGTTTAATTCATCGTTAAGCGTAAAAAAACAGCAAACGCGCCGCGCGCGCAGAAAAAGCGTTGACGGGGGATCGCGCGCCCATTAATATGCGCCTTTGTTCCCGACGGGGAACACAGCGCGGTGCGGTAGTTCAGTCGGTTAGAATACCGGCCTGTCACGCCGGGGGGCGCGGGTTCGAGTCCCGTCCGCACCGCCAACTATTCAGCAAGGCCGATTCAGCAATGAATCGGCCTTTTGCTTTTTCTCTTTCCCGCTTTTTGCTCTTTCTGCATCGCCACGCCATTGGCAAAGGCGTTCGCCGCGCCCGCCTCGCGCCAGATAGCGATAGCAACCGCCGCCCATTGCCGCGCCGATAAACCAGCTGAAGCTGGCGACCTCATGCAGCGCCGGAATAAAGCTGGCGATCAGGCCGATGGCGACAGCAGGCAGCATCGCGCCAATCACGTTGGGATTAAAGCCGCTGCGATACCAGTAGATCCCCTATGGCGTGGCGTCGAACAGGTCGTCCACGCTAACGCGGCCACGCTTAATCAGGTAGAAGTCCGCCAGCAAAATGCCGAACAGCGGGCCGATAAAGGCGCCCAGCACGTCCAGTGTATAGTGGATCAGCTCCGGTGACTGAAACAGATTCCACGGCGTCAGCAGCACCGAGCCGACGTCGGCGATCATCCCATTGGTGCGGAAGCTGATTTTCTGCGGCGAGCAGTTAGAGAAATCAAACGCCGGGGAGACGAAGTTGGCCACGATATTGATGCCGATAGTGGCGGTGATCATGGTCAGCAGCCCAATCGCTACCGCCACATCGTTACCCACCATGCTGACGGTCTCGACGGGATCGGTAATCATCCAGCCGAACAGCGACTGGGTGCACGATACAATCACCACCGTCACCACCGTCACCACAGACACCACAGAAAAGAGCAGAAAGTTGAACGGCAGGCCCCAGCGGTTGCCGCGGCGAATTTCGCCCATACTTTTGCCGTAGCTGGAGAAGTCGCCGAAGTTGAGCAGCGGCCCGGAGAAGAAGCAGGAGACCACCAGCGCGGTGGCGGTGATCATCTGCCAGCTCCGCTCGCTGGTGCTCAGCATCTTGCTGGTCAGGGTAAAGGAGATGCCGTCAAAGCCGGTTCTGTATACAATCCAGCCCGCCAGCCCATCACCACATACACTGCTGGCCCCGCCACATCGATAAAGCACTTAATGGCGCTCATGCCGTGCCAGAACACCATCGCCTGCAGCAGCCACATCACGCCGAAGCAGCACCAGCCCAGCAACGACAGCCCCAGCCAGCTGGCCTGGGTGAGCGACATCAGCGACGGGAAAAACTTCAGCAGCACCAGCATCAGCGCATTCGCCGCCAGATAGGTCTGCATGTCGTACCAGCCGAAAGCGATTAGCCCGCGGACCACCGCCGGAATATTGGCGCCGAACGCCTGGCGGCAGATCACTGCATAGGGTACGCCCGCCATCTGGCTCGGCTTCGCCACCAGGTTGGCGCAGAGCTGCACGATGCAGATGCCCGCCAGCAGGCAAATCAGCATCTGCCAGCTCGCCAGACCCAGCGTAAAGAAACTGGCGGCGACCACATAGCCGCCCATGCTGTGCATATCCGACATCCAGAACGAGAAGATGTTGTACCATGTCCAGTTCTGCTGGCGCGTCGGTGCCAGATCCTCATTGGTCAGGCGTGGGCTTTAGCGCACGCGTCATCGGCGGACGCGGAAGGGCTGTTGAGATGATTTGGCATGAAACCTACTCCTCTTCAAGACGTTAAAGGGTTTACGCAACGAACAGGCTTTCGCAGGATTCAGGCCAAAACGGAAATCTTGTATACAAAAAAATCTATTCACGTATACGATGTGGGCACACAGCGACCTGAGGGAGCCGGAAATGAGAAGTGAAACAGGCCACGGCGCAGCGGCCGATCTGGTTGATAAAGATGAACCTATTTACCAGGCGTTGATGAACGCCATCGTAGAGCACCAGCTGCCGCAAGAGGCGCTGGCCGAGGTATTCGGCGTCAGCCGCACCGGCATTTGCAAAGTACTGCAGCGCCTTGCCGCAGTGCAAATGGTCACGCTGTTGCCCAGACGCGGTGTACAGGTGGCGACGCCCGGCGTCGACGAGGCGCGCAATATTTTTCGCACTCGCGCGCTGATCGAGTGCGCCAACCTGCCGGCAGTGCTAGCACGTCTGCAGCCGCCCCATCTGGCGGTGCTGATGCAGCGCATCGCCCTGGAGCAGCATGCGCATGAGGCGCGCGACGGCGCGGCGGCCATCCGTCTCTCCGCTGCTTTTCATATCGAGCTGCAGGCGGTGTCGGGCAATCAGGTGCTGACCGAGCTGGTCACGCGCCTGACGCAGCGCTCCTCGCTGGTAATCGCCGCCTGGGACGCACCCTTGCAGCGCTGCTGCCGCTGCGACGATCACGACAGGCTGGTGGCCCACCTGCGCGCTGGCGACCTCGCCGCGCTGACCCAGGCGCTGCAGCACCACTTCGACCATATCCTTTCCAGCCTGCACTTTGAGCGTAGCGGCGAGACGCTGCCGGACTTTGCGCGGTTATTTGCCCGTCATAAAGAGGTGACATCATGAGCCTGATTCAGGTCATCAACCCCAATACCAGCCTAGCGATGACGGAGACGATCGGCGCAGCGGCGCGCGCGGTTGCCGCGTCGGGCACGGATATAATCGCGGTGTCGCCGTCGCAGGGCGTGCCCTCTGTGGAGGGGCACTTCGACGAAGCGGTGGCGACGATCGGGGTGCTGGAGCAGATCAAGCGCGGTAGAGAGCAGGGCGTCAGCGGCCACGTTATCGCCTGCTTTGGCGATCCGGGACTGCTGGCGGCGCGCGAGCTGGCAAGCGGGCCGGTTATCGGCATCGCTGAGGCGGCGATGCATACCGCGACGCTGGTGGCGACGCGCTTCTCCATCGTGACCACGCTGCCGCGCACGCTGGTGATTGCGCGCCATCTGCTACAGCAGTACGGCTTCACGCACTACTGCGCTGCGCTGCACGCCATCGACCTGCCGGTGCTGGCGCTGGAGGACGGCAGCGGGCTGGCGCAGGATAAGGTGCGCGAGCGCTGCCTGGCGGCGAAGCAGCAGGATGGCTGCGGCGCCATCGTGCTCGGCTGCGGCGGAATGGCGATGCTGGCGCATCAGCTGACGCGAGAGCTGGAGATGCCGGTCATCGACGGTGTCAGCGCGGCGGTGAAGATGGTCGAAACGCTGGTGGCGCTTGGCTTTGGCACCAGCAAGCATGGCGATCTCGCCTGGCCGATCGCCAAACCTCTCTCTGGCGCGTTTCAGCATCTAAACTAACGGAACCTTGCTTCAATACCACAGGAAATCCTAATGGATAGTGCAGAAAAGAAAGAGTACAGCTTCAACAAAAACTATCCGCGCGATCTGGTCGGCTATGGCGCCACACCGCCGCATGCCGCCTGGCCGCACAAGGCGCGCGTGGCGGTGCAGTTCGTGCTCAACTATGAAGAGGGCGCGGAGAACAACGTGCTGCACGGCGACGCCGGCTCTGAACAGTTTCTCTCCGATATCATCGGCGCCGCCAGCTATCCCGACCGCCATATGTCGATGGACTCGCTTTATGAATATGGCTCGCGCGCCGGCTTCTGGCGCATTCACCGCGAATTTCAAAAGCGCGGCCTGCCGCTGACGGTGTTTGGCGTTGCCATGGCGCTGGCGCGCCATCCCGAGATCGTCGAGGCGATCAAAGAGGCGGATTACGATGTGGTCAGCCACGGCTGGCGCTGGATCCACTATCAGGCGATGGATGCCAAAACCGAGCGCCAGCATATGCAGCAGGCGGTCGACGTCCTGACCGACCTGTTCGGCAAGGCGCCGACCGGCTGGTACACCGGGCGCGACAGCCCGAACACGCGGCGGCTGGTGGTCGAGCAGGGCAGCTTCAGCTATGACAGCGACAACTACGGCGACGATCTGCCGTTCTGGACGCAGGTCACCTGTCAGGATGGCACCGTGAAGCCCCATCTGATTATCCCCTATACGCTGGAGTGCAACGATATGCGCTTCGCCACGCCGCAGGGCTTCAACACCGCCGAGCAGTTTTTTACCTATCTGCGCGACACCTTCGACGTACTGTATGAAGAGGGCGAAACCCAGCCGAAGATGATGTCGGTCGGCATGCACTGCCGCCTGCTGGGGCGGCCTGGCCGCTTCAAGGCTTTGCAGAACTTCCTGGACCATATTCAGCAGCATCAGGATGTCTGGATCTGCACGCGGCAGGCGATCGCCGAGCACTGGATGGCGACCCATCCTGCGCCGCAGGTCTGATCCTCTCCACTTCGCGGCAGCGCCCTTAGCGGCGGTGCCGCGTCACCTCTTTTCCTGCCGTCGCGGCTGACAGGCTGCACTTTCTCTCCGATAAAAGGCCTGTAAAAGCAGGGGTTGTTACGCTAGTTTCAATCAGCGAAAATCGCGAACCATAATTTTTTCTGATGACTGAGCTTCCGAACCATGACTGAATTGCGTCAGGCGAAGTGGACAAGCACGTTGCGCACCTTTATTGCCCGCCTCTGGCCGCACCCGCTGCCGGGTGCGGAAAAAGAGATCGCCGTCGCCAGCCTGGCGCCGGGCTGGGGCTGACTATCACCAGCCTGATCAGCCACTGGCTGCTGGGTCAGGTTAATCTGTGGTTTGTCGCGCCGATGGACGCCTCGGCGGTGCTGCTGTTTGGCCTACCGAACAGTCCGCTGGCGCAGCCATGGTCGATTGTCGGCGGCAATCTGGTCGCGGGGCTGATTGGCGTCATCCGCCGCCCATGATAATTCCCTATGCGCCGCTGGCCTGCGGCATTGCGGCCAGTCTCGCCATTGCGGTGATGTTCCAGCTGCGCTGCCTGCATCCGCCCAGCGGCGCGGTATCGCTTAAGGCCATACTCGGCGGCGGCGGCGTGCAGCAGCTGGGCTATCAGTTTATGCTGACGCCGGTACTGCTCAACTCGCTCTGTCTGGCGTTGCTGGCACTTGTCTTCAATAACCTCGCGGGCCGCCGCTACCCTCATCCGCTGGCCGCAGCCGAGTTGAAATCGCAGCCGGTGGCGCTGGATGTGCCGATTACGCACGACGACCTGCATCAGGCGCTGGCAGAGGGAGAGCTGCTGGATATCGATGAGGACGATCTGCAATAGCTGCTGCAGCGTGCCGAAACCATCACCGCCGCGCGTGACGATGCTTTAAAGGCTCGCTGCTGGCAGGCCAGCGCGTATGACGATGCCCGCCTGGCGCGCGATGTTGCGCCAGCCTTCGGCTGGTGGTGCAGCCTCAGGCTTCGCTCATCAGACTGACCTGTGCGGCGACGATGCGCCAGCCGTCGGGTAGTCGAACCCAGCTCTGCTGCTGGCGGCCGATTTTCGTGCTGCCCGCGCGTGTGAACTCGGTGCTGCACACCGCATACTCTTCGCCGAAGGTGGTGATCAGGCTGTTGCGCAGGGTGCGCGCCAGCCCGGCAGACGGACGCTGGGCGCGAAAGGCGCGGATCGCCTCAATGCCGTAAAGGTTCTCGCCCGCGCCCAGCCGCACGGTGCGATCATCGTGCCAGAACAGCGCATCCAGCGTCTCACTATCATTGCTCACTAGCGCCTGCTCGTAGCGGTAAAACGCGGCGGTCACCTCCGCCACCACGTGCGGCAGATTAATCTCTTCAGCTCTCATGCTGTTTTCTCCAGACAGGCTGGCGCCAGGGTAATGCCCTGCTGCTCCAGCGCGAAAGCGACTCGCAGCGCGGCGGCTTCGTTAAAGGGGGCGGCGATCAGCTGCAGCCCGATGGGCAGGCCGCTTTGCGTCGCCAGCGGCACGCTGCATACCGGCAGGCCGAGAAAAGAGATCGGCTGCGTCAGCATGCCCATACTGGCGCGCGACGGTAGATCGACGCCGTTAATGCGGATGCTTTCCTGACCAATCAGGGGCGCCGTACAGGGCGTTGCTGGGGCGATCAGCACGTCGAAGCTGCTGAATAGCGGCAGCACCTGCTGCTGGAAATGGCGGCGGAAGCGCTGCGCCTGCACATACCAGGCGGCGGGCAGCATCGCTCCCGCCAGCAGCCGTTCGCGCGAGGCGGGCTCAAACCGCTCCGGCGTGGCGCGCAGCGCCGGCAGATAGTGGTTGCCTCCTTCGCTGGCGGTCACGATAAAGGCCGCCGATCGCGCCAGCTCCGCCTCCGGCAGCGTCACCTCATCGTCGATCGCCAGCGCGCGCGTGGCGCGCGCCAGCGCGTCGCGTGCGTCATCGTCGCACCAAGTTGAGAAAAAGCCCCCCAGCAGCGCGCAGCGCTGGCCCGTTTCTTCCATCCCGACCAGTGTCGGATCGGCGGGCCGGTCTGCCTGGAACGCGTCATGGTGGTCGCGCCCCTGCAGAATGTCATACACCAGCGCCAGATCCTCGACGCGCCGTGCGAAGGGACCGATATGATCGAGGCTGGCGGCAAAGGGATGGCTGCCGCTGCGCGACAGGCGGCCAAAGGTCGGCTTCAGGCCGAAAATGCCGCACAGCGACGCGGGCACGCGAATCGAGCCGTTGGTATCGGTGCCGAGCGAAAAGTGCGCCAGTCCTGCCGCCACTGCCGCCGCGGATCCGCCAGACGATCCGCCCGCCATGCGTGTGGGATCGTGCGGGTTGCGCGTGGCGCCGAAGTGGCTGTTCTCGGTGGTAAAGCCGTAGGCGTAGGCGTCCATATTCAGCATGCCGGAGAGTAGGGCGCCGGCGCGGCTGAGGCGGCTTACCGCCCAGGCGTCCTGTGTCGCCGCCGGGCGATCCTGAAACAGCGCCGCGCCCGCCAGCGTGCTGTGGTCCGCCACGTCGAACAGGTTTTTCACCGCGTAAGGCACGCCTGCCAGCGGCGGCAGGCTCTCGCCGCGCCGCCGCTGCGCGTCCACCGCGTCAGCCTCGCGCAGCATGCGATCCGCGGTCACCTCGGTCCAGGCGTTGAGCCTGTGCTGCCGCTCAATGCCCTGCAGAGTCTGCTGCGCCACCTCGCGCGCGCTGAGGTCGCCGCGCGCAATCGCCTGCTGCAGCGACTGAACAGAAAATTCGCTGAGGTTCATGGGTGAAATACTCCCGCCACTTCCAGCCTGTCGTCGAGGGGAAAGGCCATCAGTGGCGCCGCCAGCGCGGCGATGCGCGCCAGCTGGATCTGCAGTTCGGCGCGGCGCGCCTCGTCCAGCTCCAGCGCCAGCAGCTGCTCCATCTGTGTCAGATAGCTTGCCCAGTCAGTTGTTCGATCCATATCTCTCTCCTGTCAAAAACCGCTCGCGCTGCCGTTGCTGCGCGGATCGCATGCCCCTTCCAGCATGCCGTTGTTGTGGCGCACGATGGCGCCCGCATGGCCCACCGCTTCGCTGAAGTCAGGCAGCAGCTCTACCTCGTGTCCCAGCTGGCGCAGCCTGGCGACGGTCTCTGGCGCGAAGCGGCTCTCCAGCTTGAGCGAGTCGGAGGCGTTGCCCCAGGTGCGCCCCAGCAGCCAGCGCGGCGCGCTGACCGCCTGCTGCAGCGGCATGCCCTGCAGAACGTGGCGGGTAAAGATCGCCGCCTGGGTTTGCGGCTGGCCGTCGCCGCCCATCGCGCCGTAAATCAGCGTGCGGCCATCTTTTAGCCGCGCGGCGGCGGGGTTGAGGGTATGAAACGGCTGCTTGCCTGGCGCCAGCGCCAGCAGATGATCGGGATCGAGGCTGAAGGCGGCGCCGCGATTCTGCCAGGTAATGCCGGTGCCGGGGATCACCACGCCGCTGCCGAATTCGTGATAGATGCTCTGAATAAAGGAGACGGCGAGGCCGCTGCTGTCCATCACCCCTATCCACACCGTGTCGCTGGGGCCGCGCCCGGTGCCCCAGGACGCGGCCTGACTCTCGCTTACCTGGCTCGCTAGGGTGGCGAAATGATCCTGGCTCAACAGCGACTGCGCCTCGCAGTCCATATGGCGCGGATCGGTAAGATGGGCGTCGCGCAGTGCAAAGGCCTTTTTCGTCGCCTCGACGATACGGTGCACCGTCTGCGCCTCGTCAGCCTGCGCCATCGCCAGATGGTCGGTGACGCCGAGGATTGTCAGCGACACCAGGCCCTGGGTCGGAGGCGCGATATTCCACAGGTTGCCCTCGCTGTGCGCCACGTGCAGCGGCACACAGCGGCGCGCGCGCTGCTGCTGCAGATCTGCCAGCGTTAGCGGCATGCCGAGCGTTGTCATCTCGCGCGCCAGGTGATGCGCCAGCTCGCCGCGATAGAAACTGTCGAGACCCTGCTCGCTCAGCAGGCTCAGCGTTTGCGCCAGCGCCGGCTGGGTAAAGCGGCTGCCTTGGCGCGGCGGTTCGCCGTCCGGCAGAAAGGTGGCGGCAAAGCCGGGCTGATGCGCAAGCTCGTGTTGCTTGGCGGCGGTCGCGGCTGCCTGCGAGGCGGTGACCGGAATGCCGTCGGCGGCGTAGCGGATCGCGTCGCGCAGCAGGCGCGGCAGAGACAGCGGCTCGCCGCCCAGTTCGGCGGAGAGCGTCAGCGCCTCTTGCCAGCCGCTCACCGTCCCGGCTACCGTCAGCGCCGCCTTCGGACCGCGGTGGGGAATGGCGCGTTCGCCGTGGTAGAAGTCGGGATGCGCCAGCGCGCCCGCTGCGCCGCTGGCGTCGATGGCGACCGGATCGCCGTTGGGCGGTAGCACCAGCCAGAAGCCGTCGCCGCCGAGGCCGTTCATATGGGGGTAAATTACGGCAATGGTGGCGGCGGCGGCGACCATCGCCTCAATGGCGTTACCGCCGTCGCGCAGCACCGCCAGCGCACTCTCGCTCGCCAGATGATGCGGCGCGACCGCCATCCCCAGCGGAGCCATGTTGCTCTGAATCATGTTCCCTCTTCATTTTCAGACAGTCATGCGTAAAATCAAGCAAGAGCCGTTCCAGTTTTTTGCGCGTCGCGCCGCAGCGGTAACCTGGATCGAATTGTGCTAGTTTCTGCTAAAACGAAAGTTACAGGACAGTCCATGAAACAGCTTGATGAACGGCTCAGAAGCCACTATCCGCAGCTCTCGCCGCAGGAGCAGCGCATCGCCGTTTTGTCTTCGACGACTTCGACGACCTGATCAGCCACAACAGCGCCGAGCTGGCGAGGCTCAGCGGCGTCTCCAAGGCAACGGTCAGCCGCCTGTTCCGCCGGCTGGGCTACGACAAATACAAAGATATGCGCGACGAGCTGCGCACCCTGCGCCAGAGCGGCATGCCGCTGACCGACAACCGCGACGCGGTGCAGGGCAATACACTGCTGGCGCGCCACTATAAGCAGGAGATGGCGAACCTGACGCAGTGGGTTAACAGCCTCTACGCGCAGCAGTTCGGCGAGACGGTGCAGCAGCTGACGCAGGCGAAACGCATCTTTATTCTCGGCATGCGCAACTCCTGGCCGGTGGCGCTGCACCTGCGCCAGCAGCTGTTGCAGGCCCGCTCCGACGTGATCATCCTGCCGCAGCCGGGGTAGACGCTGGCGGAAGAAAAGGTGGTCGATATCACGCCGGAGGATATGGTTGTGGTGATGGCGTTTCGCCGCCGCACGCGCCTGATCCGTCCGCTGATGCAGCAGCTGCAACAGCGCGGCATTCTACTGCTGGCGCTGTGCGAGCCGCAGACGCAGTTGGTTATCGCGCTGGCGCGCTGGCAGCTCTGCGCGCCGCTTGACAGCGTCTCGGGCTTCAACAGCTACGCCTCGGCGATGAGCCTGATTAACCTGCCGGTCAGCGCGCTGCTGCATGAGATGCTGTCGCAAGGTCACCAGCGCATTCATCAGATTGCCGATCTCTATCAGCAGTTCGACGAGCTGGAGCACCGTTAACGCGCGCCTTTTTGGTGCGTTGCCTCATGATGATCCTTCCCCGTCAGGCGGCGCGTTACCGCCTGAAAGCCTGAAAAATCCGCTTTTCCCCCGCTCAGCCTGCTCCCGGTGCGCTGGTTGGCACATTAGTTGCAGATCACATTCACAAGAATCTTTTGTTTCAGGTCAACTTACCGGGGTGCATAATGAAAAAGGCGTTAATGGCAGTCGCGGCAGCGGCACTACTGATGGTTCAGACCGGCAGCGCGCTGGCAGATCAGCTCCAGGATATCGAGAAGCGCGGCGTTATCCGCATGGCGGTGCTGCAGGATTTCCTGCCGTTTGGATCGATGGGCACCGATTTGCAGCCGCAGGGCTACGACATCGACATAGCGAAATATCTGGCGAAGCATATGAAACTTAAGTGGCAGCTGGTGCCGGTCACCAGCGCCAACCGCGTGCCCTATCTGCAAACCGACAAGGTGGATCTGGTGATCTCCAGCATGGGCAAGAACGCCGAGCGTGAAAATGTCATCGACTTCAGCCGCGCCTATGCGCCGTTCTTCCTCGGCGTCTTCGGACCCAAGGGCGAGCAGCTGAAAGAGGCGCAGGTGAAGTGCTATGAAGACAATAACACCACGCTCTCTGCTTACCTCTCTGGCCAGGTGCAGTACGTGGCCACCGGCAACTTGGTGGTGGAGGCCATCGTTCGCCAGAACCCGCAAAAGGCGCCGGTGGCGCAGTTTATGCTGAAGGATTCACCGTGCTTTATCGGCCTGAAGAAAAACGAGCCGGCGCTGAAGGCGAAGGTAGACGTGCTGATCGAACAGGGCATCAAAGACGGCACGCTCAACAAGTTGTCGGAAGAGTGGCTGAAAGCGCCGCTGCCCGCCAGCCTTGGCGCATAAGGGCGCGGCATGCTCGGGCAACTTAACTTCCCTGCGCTCTGCTCCTACTGGCCGGAGCTGCTCGCCGGCCTCTGGGTCACCATCCAGCTGACGGTGCTGGCCACCGTCGGCGGCGTCGGGCTGGGGATCCTCGGCGCGGCGCAGCGTAGCGGCAAAGCGAGCTGGGCGAGCCGCCTGTGGGGCCTGTATGTGGAGATCATCCGCAACACCCCGTTTGTGGTGCAGCTCTTTTTTATCGTCTTCGCCCTGCCCAATCTGGGACTGAAGCTGACGGCAGGCGAGGCGGCGCTGCTAGCGATGCTGATCAGCCTCGGCGCCTACAGCACTGAAATTATCTGCGCCGGCATTCAGGTAACGCCTAAAGGGCAGTGGGAAGCGGGACGCGTGCTGGGGTTGACGCGCACGCAGACCTTTCTGCGCGTGGTGCCGCCGTCGCTGCAGCGCATCTATCCGGCATTGGTCAGCCAGTGCATTATTGTGATGCTCGGTTCGTCGGTGGTGTCGCAGGTCTCCGATGAAGAGCTGACCTTCGCCGCCAACCTGATCCAGTCGCGCACCTTTTTATTAAGCTTTGAGGTCTATCTGCTACTGTCGATCGCTATGTGCCAGGTGCTGCTGGCGCTGGGACGCAAATGGTTTGGAGCGCAGGTATGATGACTACCTTCACCGACTGGGACATTCTGCGCAACCTGCTGCTGGCGGCGCGCTGGACCATTCTGCTGTCGCCGACCGCCTTTATCGGCGGCACGCTGGTAACGCTGCCGCTGCTCTTGCTGCGCCTGCTGCAGCGTAAGTGGCTGACGCGGCTGATCCGCGGCTACACCGAGCTGTTCCAGGGCACGCCGCTGCTGATGCAGCTGTTTCTCGCCTTTTTCGGCGTCGGGCTGTTCGGCGTCGACGTCGCGCCCTGGACCGCCGCCTCGCTGGCGCTGACCTTTTACACCAGCGCCTTTCTGCTCGACATCTGGTTTGGCAGCATTCGCGCGCTGCTGAAGGGGCAGTGGGAGGCGTCGCGCTGCCTCGGCCTCAGCTTCGGCCAGACCCTGTATAGGGTCATCACGCCGCAGGCGATCCGCATTGTCATCGCGCCGACGGTGGGCTTTGCCATACAGGTGATCAAGGGCACTGCGCTCGCCTCGATTATCGGCTTTATCGAACGGACCAAAGCCGAAACCATTCTGAACAACGTGACCTACCAGCCGTTCAAGGTGTTTGGCCTGGTCGCGCTGGGTTACTTCCTGATGTGTTATCCGCTGTCCCGCTACAGCCAGTATCTGGAGAAAAAACTCCATGCCGCTCATCACCATTAATCAGGTGCAGAAGTACTACGGCGACAACCATATGCTGAAGGGGGTCGATCTCGATATCGAAATGGGTGAGGTGATCTCTATCATCGGCCGCAGCGGCTCGGGCAAAAGGACGCTGCTGCGCTGCATGAGCGGGCTGGAAGGCTATCAGGAAGGGAGAGCATCAAGCTGGGCGGCATGGTGTTCCAGAACTTCAATCTTTTTCCCCATATGACCGAGCTGGAGAACGTGATGCTGGCGCCGCGCCGTGTGCTGAAGAAAGGCGAGGTGGAGTGCCGCGCGCTGGCGGCGCAGATGCTGGAGAAGGTCAGCCTCAGTGAACGCCTCGACTACTACCCGGCGAACCTCTCCGGCGGCCAGCATCAGCGCGTCGCCATCGCCCACGCACTGGCGATGAATCCCAAAGTCTTGCTGTGCGACGAGATCACTTCGGCGCTCGATCCTAAGCTGGTGGGCGAAGTGCTGAAGGTGCTGGAGCAGCTCGCCGCTGAAGGCATGACCCTGATCCTCGTCACCCATGAGATAAATTTAGCCCGCGACGTCGGCGACCGCTTGGTCTTTATGCACCAGGGACGCGTCTGGGAGCAGGGCAGCAGCAAAACGCTGTTCGCCGCGCCGCAGACGGCGGAGCTGAAGCAGTTTATCTCCTCGGTACGACTTTAATGGCTTAAGGAACCCAACATGGAAAACCACTACCCGCAAATCAATCCGCCGCAGCGCCTGCTGATGGGGCCCGGCCCGATCAACGCCGATCCGCGCGTGCTGCGCGCCATGTCGACGCAGCTGATCGGCCAGTACGATCCGGCGATGACTCACTATATGAACGAGGTTATGGCGCTCTATCGCGGTGTGTTCCGCACTGAAAACCGCTGGACGCTGCTGATCGACTGCACCTCGCGAGCCGGGATCGAGGCGATCCTGATCTCGGCGATCCGTCCAGGCAACCGCGTGCTGGTGCCGGTTTTTGGCCGCTTCGGCCACCTGCTGTGCGAAATCGCCCGCCGCTGCCGCGCCGAGGTGCACACCATTGAGGTGCCCTGGGGCGAGGTCTTTACGCCGGATCAGATCGAGGACGCCATCAAGCGCGTGAAGCCGCGCCTGCTGCTGACGGTGCAGGGCGAAACCTCAACTACCATGCTGCAGCCGCTGGCGGAGCTGGGCGCCATCTGCAAAAAGTACGGCGTGCTGTTCTATACCGATGCCACCGCGTCGCTCGGCGGCAACGCGCTGGAAACCGACGCCTGGGGGCTGGACGCGGTCTCGGCGGGCATGCAGAAGTGCCTCGGCGGCCCTTCCGGCACCTCGCCGATTACCTTAAGCCCGCAGATGGAGGAGGCGATCCGCCGGCGCAAATGCGTCGAAGAGGGGCTCCGCACCGCCGCCCATCAGGATGGTGACGAGGAGATGATCTACTCCAACTATTTCGATCTCGGCATGATCATGGACTACTGGGGGCCAGAGCGCCTTAACCACCATACCGAGGCGACCACCGCGCTGTTCGGCGCGCGCGAGTGCGCACGGCTGATTATGCAGGAAGGGCTGGACGAAGGCATCGCGCGCCACAGGCTGCACGGCGAGGCACTGCTGAAGGGTATTCAGGGTATGGGGCTGGAAACCTTCGGCGACCTGCAGCACAAGATGAACAACGTGCTCGGCGTGGTGATCCCACAGGGCATCAACGGCGACCAGGCGCGTGCGCTGATGCTGGAGGATTTCGGCATCGAGATCGGCACCTCGTTCGGGCCGCTGCATGGCAAGGTATGGCGCATCGGCACCATGGGCTACAACGCGCGCAAAGATTGCGTGATGACCACGCTGGCGGCGCTGGAGGCGGTGCTGACGCGCCTCGGCTTCCGCGCCACCCAGGGCGCGGCGCTGCAGGCCGCCTGGGATCGCTACGGGAGCGGCGCATAATGATGAACGCCGTTGAGGCGCAGCTTGCCGCCGAACGCGTGATGGCGCGCTGCGACGCGCTGGCGGCGATCAGTGAATCGCCCGACAACCTAACGCGCGTCTACCTCTCGCCAGAGCATCTACGCGCCAACGCGCAGGTGGGGGAATGGATGGCGCAGGCCGGCATGCGCGTCTGGCAGGACGCGGTCGGCAATATCTGCGGCCGCTACGAAGGAATCAACAACGGCGCCCCGGCGCTGCTGCTCGGCTCGCACCTCGATACGGTGCGCAACGCCGGCCGCTACGACGGCATGCTGGGCGTGCTCACCGCCATCGAAACGGTACAGTGGCTGCATGAAAACCAGCAGCGCCTGCCGCTGGCGATTGAGGTGATCGGCTTCGGCGACGAAGAGGGCACGCGCTTTGGCATCACCCTGCTCGGCAGCCGGGGCATTACCGGGCAGTGGCCGGAGAGCTGGGTCACGTACCCGGACGGCAACAACATTACCGTGGCGCAGGCGATGGCGGATGTCGGGCTGGACGCCGGTGCGATTCACCGCGCGGCGCGCGACGTCAGCGATATCGCCGCCTATCTTGAACTGCATATTGAGCAAGGCCCCTGCCTGGAGCAGGCGGAGCTGGCGCTGGGCGTGGTCACCGCCATCAACGGCGCGCGCCGCCTCAACTGCCGCTTTACCGGCGAGGCGGGCCACGCGGGCACGGTGCCGATGACACACCGCAAAGACGCGCTGGCGGCGGCGGCGGAGTGGATAGTATTTATCGAGGCGGCGACGCGCGAGCAGGATCCGCAGCTGGTGGCGACGGTCGGCACGCTGAGCTGTGCCCCCGGCGCGGTCAACATTATCCCTGGCGAGGTGGCGCTGTCGCTTGACGTACGCGGCCCACAGGATCTGCCGCTGGAGCGCCTGCTGTCGAGCCTGCTGACCCAGGGCGAGGCGATCGCCCTGCGGCGCGGGCTGAGCTTCGCGGAGGAGGAGTATTACCGCATCAGCGCCACCGCCTGCAACAGCGCGCTGCAGCAGGCGCTCGGCAGCGCCGTCGAGACGGTGCAGGGCCGCACGCTGGTGCTGCCGAGCGGCGCGGGCCATGACGCCATCGCCATCGCCGAGCGCTGGCCGGTCGGCATGCTGTTTGTGCGCAACGCGCGCGGCATCAGCCACAATCCGGCGGAAGCGGTGATGACCGGCGACGTGGCGCTGGCGGTGCGCGCCTACTTGCACGCCGTCTGCCAGCTGGCGCAGCGAGGCGCGTCATGAACCTCGCGACCTTTAACGCGCTGCCGCATCAGGCGGCGCAGGCAGCTGTCGCCTACTGCGTCGCGATTCTACACTGGCAGCAGGCGCTGGTCGCCGCGCTGCCTTTTGCCTCCCCGGCGATGCTGCTGGCAGAGGCGGAGAGGCTGGCGCAGCGCTGGAACGAAGCCGATCTGGCTCAGGCGCTGACGGCTTATCCGCGCATCGGCGAGCGCGCCCGCGGCGCGGAGAAAGAGGCGGCGCTGCAGCAGGCGATGCTAGGGGGCAATCGCGCCTACGAGGCGCGTTTTGGCCGCGTCTTTTTAATTCGCGCCAGCGGAAGCAGCGGCGACGAGATGCTGGCGCAGCTTTAGCGTCGACTGGAAAATGATGCCGAGATTGAGACTGAGACGCGCGAAGCGCTTGCGCAGCTGCGCGAAATCACCCTGTTGCGCCAGAAGGAGATCCTGACATGAGCACCATCACTACCCATATTCTTGATACGGCGCTGGGTAAACCGGCGGCCGGCGTGGCCGTCTCGCTGGAGCAGCGCTGCCCGGAAGGCTGGCTGCCGGTGGTGCAGGGCTGCACCGACCGCGACGGCCGGATCGGTGATTTTACGCCAACGCCGCTGGCGCCGGGCCATTACCGCCTGACGGCGGAGATTGGCGACTACTTCGCCGAAGGCGGACGCGACGCGCTCTACGTCTCGGCGCAGATCGACTTTGTTATTCCCGCGACGGGCAGCCATTTTCATCTGCCTTTTCTGATTTCACCCTGGTCATGGTCTACCTATCGCGGCAGCTAATTTTGCAAGGCAACGACTATCAATATCTTCGGTTTATCCAGATCGTGTTTCCTCAAGCGCACCACTATCGTAGCCGAGTAACGTAAAGCCAACGGAGCCGATAATGAGCACACCAGAAAATAACGATAACGCCGCCGCCGCAGGTAAATACCTCTTTAATCACGCCGCACCGGAAGAGACCAGCGGCTACGCTGGTCATGCCAATCACGCTGATGCAGGCAAATGTCCTTTTGGCCACGGCGCGTCAGAGGAAAAAAAGCGTTTTAGCGTGCGGCGCAGGTAGCGGTACCACTAACCGCGACTGGTGGGCCCAATATGCTGCGCGTAGACCTGCTGAACCAGCACTCCAGCCGTTCCAACCCCCTCAGCAACGATTTTGACTACCGCACAGAATTCAGCAAGCTCGACTCAGCGCTGAAGGCGGACATCCGCGCGCTGCTGACCGATTCGCAGTCCTAGTGGCCGGCCGACTGGGGCAGCTATATCGGCCTGTTTTATCCGTATGGCGTGGCACAGCGCAGGCACCTGCCGCACCGTTGACGGTCGCGGCGGCTCTGGTCACGGACAGCAGCGTTTTGCGCCGCTTAACTCCTGGCCGGACAACGTCAGCCTGGATAAAGCGCGTCGCCTGCTGTGGCCGGTGAAACAGAAATATGGTCAGAAAATTTCTTGGGCCGAACTCTACATCCTCGCGGGCAACGTCTCGCTGGAGAACGCCGGCTTCCGCACCTTCGCCTTCGGCGCCGGACGCGAAGACGTCAGGGAACCGGATATGGACGTGGACTGGGGCAACGAAACCGAGTGACTGGCGCACCGCCATCCGGAAAGTCTCGCCAACGCGCCGCTCGGTGCCACCGAGATGGGACTGATCTACGTTAACCCAGAGGGCCCGAAAGCGAGCGGCAACCCGGCGTCGGCCGCGCCGGCCATCCGCGCCACCTTTGGCAACATGGGCATGAACGACGAAGAGATCTTGGCGCTGATCGCCGGCGGCCATACACTGGGCAAAACCCACGGCGCGGGCGCGGCCAGCCACCTCGATGTCGATCCGGAAGCCTTGCCGATTGAGGCGTAGGGTTTCGACTGGCGCAGCAGCTACGGCAGCAGTGTGGGCGCGGACGCGATTACTTCCGACTTGGAAGTGGTCTGGACGAAAACCCCGACCCAGTGGAGCAACTACTTCTTCGAGAACCTGTTCAAATATGAGTGGATGCAGGCACAGTCCGGCAGGCGCGATTCAGTTCGAAGCCAGCAACGCCGACTCGATTATCCCCGACCCCTTCGATCTGGAGAAAAAGCGTAAGCCGACCATGCTGGTCACCGACCTGACTCTGTGCTTCAACCTGGAATTTGAAAAGATTTCGCGCCGCTTCCTTAACGATCCGCAGGCGTTTAACGAAGCCTTTGCCCGCGTGTGGTTCAAGCTGACCCACCGCAATATGAGGCCGAAAGCGCGCTGCCTCGGTCTGGAAGTGCCGAAAGAAGATTTGCTGTGGCAGGATCCGCTGCCGGCGGCGATTCACCAGCCGCAAGTGGCCGACATCAGCGAGCTGAAAGCGCAAATAATAGCTGCATGCGGCCTAAGCGTCAGCCAGCTGGTTTCCGCTGCCTGGGCCTCCGCCTCGACTTTCCGCGGCGGCGACAAGTGCGGCGGTGCGAACGGGCGCGCGTCTGGTGCTGGCGCCGCAGAACACGTGGGCGGTGAACGCCAGCGTGATCCGCGACGTGCTGCCGGTGCTGCAGGATATTCAGCGCGCGTCCGGCAAGGCTTCGCTGGCGGACGTCATCGTACTGGCGGGTAACGTCGGCGTCGAGATGGCTGCCGCAGCGGCAGGTGTCGCGGTGCAGGTGCCCTTTACCCCGGGCCGTGTCGATGCGCGTCAGGATCAGACCGATGTGGACTCTTTCGCGCTGCTGCAGCCGCTGGCGGATGGTTTCCGCAACTACCGTCGCGTACAGGGCGGCTCGTCGACCGAAACGCTGCTGCTGGATAAAGCGCAGCAGCTGACCCTGAGCGCGCCGGAGCTGACGGTGCTGCTGGGCGGTCTGCGCGTGCTAGGCGCCAACTACGACGGCAGTCAGCACGGTCTGTTCACCGATCGTCCTGGCGTGCTGAGCACAGACTTCTTCGTCAATCTGCTCGATATGCGCACTGCCTGGCGCGCCATCGATGAGAGCGTAGAGCTGTTCGAAGGACGCGATCGTTAGAGCGGCGAAATGAAGTACAGCGCGACGCGCGCCGACCTGGTATTAGGGTGACGTCCGGCTCCACCAGCAGAAAGCGGTTCACCGCGCCGTTTTCGGTCTGGATCGCCGCACTGCCGCCCACCAGTGCGTTGCTCGCCGCGGTGTGTTTGTGCAGCCACGCTACTACCTGCGCCTGCGCCTGCGCCTGCGCCTGCGGCAGCGAGCGCTGCGCCGCCTCCATGGCGAAGCCGGTGGTGAACATCTCCGGCAGCAGGATCAGATTGCAGCCGGTTATGCCTGCAAGCACAGCGTCGAAGTGGCACAGGTTCGGCTCGCCATCCATCCAGTGCAGGGTTTCCTGTAAAACCGTGATGTTTAAATCTGACATAAGTGCTCCGCGGCGGCGTCGAGTGTCGCCTCCTGTTTGGCAAAGCAGAGGCGGATTAGCCTGTGCGGGAAGGGGTCGGCGCAGAACACCGACAGCGGGATCGCCGCCACGCCCACCTCTCTGGTCAGCCACTAGCAGAAGCTGACGTCGTCGAGATCGGAGAGGGCGCTGTAGTCCGCCAGCAGAAAGTAGGTGCCTTCGCATGGCAGCACCTTGAAGCGGCTCTTCTTCAGCGCCTGCGCCAGTCGGTCGCGGCGCGTGCGATAAAACGCGGGCAGCTTGCGGTAGTGCGCCCGGCTCATGGCGCAGCATATCGGCGAGCGCCAGCTGCGCGGGGGTGTTGGCCGCAAAGGTCAGATACTGATGCACCTTGCGCAGCTCGGCGCTGATGGCGGCGGGCGCCACGCTGTAGCCGACCTTCCAGCCGGTCATATGAAAGGTTTTGCCGACCGAGGAGACGGCAACGGCGCGCTGGCGCAGCCCGTCTCATCGAAGCAGATATGCTCGTAAACCTCGTCGCTCAGCATGTAAATCTCCCGATCGGCGATCGCCTGCCACAGCGCGGCGAAATCCGCCTGACGCCAGACGGTGGCAGAGGGGTTGTGCGGCGCATTCAGGATCACCAGACGGGTTTTGCTGGAGAGCAGGGCGGCGAATGCCGTCCAGTCGACGCGAAAGCCCGGCGGCTGCAGTGCGATGCGCTTCAGCACACCGCCCGACAGCTCCACGGCGGGCGCATAGCTGTCGTAGCTCGGATCGAAGCAGATCACCTCGTCGCCCTGACGCACCAGCGCGGTGATGGCGGCATAGAGCGCTTCGGTGGCGCCGGCGGTGACGGTGATATCGCTGTTGATGTCGGGACGATAGCCATACAGCTCGGCGGTTTTCTCGGCGATCGCCTCGCGCAGCGGTAGCACGCCGGTCATCGGCGCATACTGGTTCGCGCCTTGGCTGACGTGGTATGCCAGGCGTTCCTGCAGATAGCGCGGGCCGTCGAAGTCGGGGAAGCCCTGCGGCAGGTTGATGGCGTTATGCTGCTGCGCCAGCGCGCTCATCTGGGTGAAGATGGTGGTGCCGAGGGCGGGAAGCTTGCTCTCCGGCGTCAGGTTGTGCTGCGTCATTGTTAATTGCCTTAAGCGCGAATGTCGTTGCGAAGTAACCCTGTGTTGAAGCCACTATAAACAGGATGTTGATACTTGGCAATCTAGACGCTTAGAAGTCTAAAAACACCCTACAGGAAGTTTAAAACGCCACGTCTGAATGCTCTCCGCTCGACCAGCGGGTGGCGACCTGCCGCTGCATCGGCGCCAAAGGCTGGGCGCCCGCCACCGGCCTGAAGGCGCTGCAGGAATGATCTGGCACAACGGCTACCTCAACGGCAGCTTGACCGGCCATCGCTGTCCCGACGTGCTGCCCTCGCTGCCGCCTGGCGCGAGCAGGGTATTGCGCTCTACGTCTATTCTTCCGGTTCGGTTGCGGCGCAAAAACTGTTATTTGGCTACAGGATGAGAGGGATGTTACCGGTCTGTTCAGCGGCTATTTCGCTACCTGCGTCGGCGCCAGGCGCGAGGTCGCTTTATGCCGCAATATCGCCGAAAAAGCCGGCCTGCCCGCTGAGCAGCTGCTGTTCCTCCCCGACATGCGTCAGGAGCTGAATGCGGCAGCGGAAGCCGGATGGCATACCCTGCAGTTAATTCGTGGCCCTGCAGACAAGCAAATGCCACCATCATCAGGTGAACACCTTTTCCGGAGTCGTTTTAGCATGAGTGCATTGACCATTTTTACCGATACCGAAGCCACACTGCCAGTGTGGCACAGTAACGATGCGGAGATGATCCACGAACGGCTAAATGCAAAAAATGTGCGCTTTGAGCGCTGGGCGGCGGATCGCGAGTTAGGGGAAAATCCTGAGCCCGCAGCCGTGATTGAGGCCTATCAGTACGCCATCGATCGGCTGGCATCGGAAAAGGGCTACCAGGGCTGGGACGTCATCAGCATGTGCGCCGACCATCCGCATAAAGCGGTGCTGCGCGAGAAGTTTCTCGCCGAACATACCGACGGTGAAGATGAGGTGCGCTTCTTTGTCGAGGGCACCGGGTTGTTCTGCCTACACCTCGACGGCTAAGTCTATCAGATTCTGTGCAAGAAAAACGATTTGCTCTCAGTGCCAGCGGGCACGCCGCACTGGTTTGATATGGGATCGGCGCCGCACTTCACCGCTATCCGCATCTTTGATAATCAGGAAGGCTGGGTCGCGCACTTCACCGGCGACGCCATGGCCGACGCCTATCCACGCCAGCCTTAACGTCAGCAGGGCGCGCTGAGCGCGCCCGCTACGGCTGAAATATCCGCCTTAAACGACTTTGCGATCGGGCCGTGCCACCCGCATATGCGCCACACGCCTTGCGCAAAGCTTGCTGTTACGCCGCCTCGCTCTCCCGCGCCGCCTTTACCACTGGCACTTCGCCGGTACCGCCAGCGCATCCGCCTCAAAATCATCGACGTTAATGGCGCGCAGACGGCTCGCTTCGGCGCGCGTCAGCACCTCCGTCTCGGCGGCGTCAATCAAGCCCACCTGCAGCGCCCGCTGCACCAGTGCGTCAAACCGGGTGAAAGAGAAGTGCTCTTTCTGCTGTTTGCACAGGCGATCGTGGATCGCTTCCGCCGCCATCACCTCCTGCAGCGCCTGCTCAAGCTGGCCCGCCGGGTTATGCTCGCTCGGTGTCAGATACTGGCCGCGTCCCAGCCGTGTGCGGGTCGCGGAAGGCAGCTGCAGCAGCTTCGCCAGCTTGTGATCCAGACGGTCGCTCGGCGCCGGGCAGTGGTTGCCGCCGGCGAAAATCATCATGCGCAGCGCGCCCGCCGCCAGCCGATTCGGGAAGTTGCGCAGCAGATCCTCAATCGCCTGCTCTGCCTGATGCAGCGCATCCTGCACGCCCCAGTGCAGCAGCGGCAGATCGGCCTCGTGGCGGCCTTCGTCGTCGTAACGCTTCAGCGTCGTAGAGGCGAGATAGAGCTGGCTCAGCACGTCGCCGAGTCGCGCCGAAATACGCTCGCAGCGCTTCAGGCTGCCGCCCAGCACCGCCATCGACACGTCCGACAGCAGCGCGAGGTTGGCGCTCAAGCGGTTGAGGTGCTGGTAGTAGCGGCGCGTGGCGTCGCGCGTCGGCGTCACGCTGGTGCGGCCCGCGGTCAGGACGAGCCACAGGCTGCGCACCGCGTTGCTGCCCACATAGCCGATATGGCTGAACAGCGCCGCGTCAAAGGCGTTGAGGTTCTGTTGCCGCCGCCGACATCTCCTTCAGCACGTACGGATGGCAGCGGATGGCGACCTGACCAAAGATAATCATGCTGCGCGTCAGAATGTTTGCCCCTTCCACCGTAATGGCGATCGGCGCGCCCTGGTAGGTGCGGGCGAGGAAGTTGTTGCGCCCCAGCGTAATGCCTTTGCCGCCGGCGATATCCATGGCGTCGACGATGGCGCGCTGGCCGCAGTGATACTTGACGATCGCCGACAGCACCGCCGGTTTTTCGCCCTGCATAATGCTGGTGGTGATCAGCGTCGCCGCCGCGTCCATTATGTAGGCGTTGCCGGCGATGCGCGCCAGCGGCTCCTCAATGCCCTCCATCTTGCCGATAGATACTTTGAACTGGTGGCGAATATGGGCATAGGCGTCGGTGGCCAGCGCTAGGCTTTTCAGGCTGCCGGTGGAGTTGGAGGGCAGGGTAATGCCGTGGCCCACCGACAGACACTCAACCAGCATGCGCCAGCCCTGACCGGCTATGTGCGGGCCGCCGATAATAAAGTCGATCGGCACGAAGATATCGGTGCCGCGCGTCGGGCCGTTCTGGAACGGTACGCTCAGTGGGAAGTGACGTTTGCCTATCTCCACGCCCGGCGTGCTGGTGGGGATCAGCGCGCAGGTAATGCCCAGCGACGCGGTATCGCCCAGTAGGCGATCGGGATAGGAGAGCTTAAAAGCCAGCCCGAGCACGGTCGCTACAGGCGCCAGCGTAATATAACGCTTGTTCCAGGCCAGGCGCATGCCGAGCACCTGCTCGCCCTGCCATTCGCCCATGCAGACTACGCCGGTATCCGGAATGGGGCCGGCGTCGTAGCCCACTTCCGGGCTGGTCAGCGCAAAGCAAGGGATCTCGTCGCCGCGCGCCAGCCGCGGCAGATAGTGGTTTTTCGCGCGTCGGTGCCGTAGTGCTGCAGCAGTACGCCGGGGCCAAGCTAGTTAGTTACGCCGACAGTGATGGCAAGGATGCCGGAGACGCCCGCCAGCTTTTGTAGCACCCGCACCCGCGCACCTGTGCGTAGACGGGGAACTCCAGCCCGCCATACTCTTTCTTGATAATCATGGCGAAAAAGCGCTGCTCTTTCAGGTAGGCCCAGAGTTCCGGCGGCAGGTCCGCCATTTCATGGGTGATCTCGAAGTCATTGGCCATGCTGCACGCCTCCTCTACCGGGCCGTCGAGAAACGCCCGCTCTTCCGGCGTCAGGCGCGGCTGCGGATAGTTGTGCAGTTTCTGCCAGTCCGGTCGCCCCTGAAACAGATCGCCTGCATACCAGGTGGTGCCAGCCTCTATCGCCTCTTTTTGCGGCATTACCTGTTGGAAGCGTTGCAGCACTGGCTGCGAGAACAGGGAGCTGCACATGCCCGGCAGGTTAAACGGCAGCATTACAATCGCCAGCGGCAGCCAGGACGTCCAGATGTGCTCTGTCGCCTAGACCGCGGTCTACAGCAGTAGCAGCGCGTTGCTTATCGCCAGCGAGACGCGGTGATAAAAGAGGGCGCTGATCAGCACCAGCGTCGCAGGGATCGACACAACCATCATAATCACAGCTCCGTAAGTGATAAGAGGTCTGACCTATCATGGATACATGTGTAAAGCAGCGCGCATGAATTAGCAATTTGTTTACATCGCAATTACAACCTTACTCACAAAATCGGACTGTACGCCGTCGGGCGTCGGCCGAGCCAGGCACCGCGCCGGCGGGACGCGCTTTGCGGCAACCCGACATTCCGTTAAACTTGCGAAGTCACTCTTTTACTAACAAGGACGACATCCCTATGTACCAGGACATCATTCGTTCCGAGCTGAATGAAGCGGCAGATACGCTGAACACCTTTCTCAGCGACGAGGCGAACATTAACGCCATTCAGCATGCGGCGGTGCTGCTGGCCGACAGCTTCAAGGCCGGCGGGAAAGTGCTCTCCTGCGGCAACGGCGGCTCGCACTGCGACGCAATACACTTTGCCGAAGAGCTGACCGGGCGCTATCGCGAAAATCGCCCGGGCTATCCAGCCATCGCCATCTCCGACGTCAGCCATCTCTCCTGCGTCAGCAACGATTTCGGCTACGACTACGTCTTCTCGCGCTATATCGAGGCGGTAGGCCGTCCGGGCGACGTACTGTTGGGGCTCTCTACCTCCGGCAACTCCGCCAATATCATCAAGGCGATTGAGGCGGCGCGTGCGCAGGGCATGAAGGTCATCATCCTGACCGGCAAAGATGGCGGCAAGATGGCGGGCTCGGCGGATATTGAAATCCGTGTGCCGCACTTCGGCTACGCCGACCGCATTCAGGAGATCCACATCAAGGTGATCCATATCCTGATGCTGCTGATTGAAAAAGAGATGGTGAAGTAAGGCCTTGGCCGCCGGGTTAAACGCTGGCGGCGATGCTGACTAAAGCGGTAGCTATGTGCGAATTGCTCGGCATGAGCACTAACGTTCCAACCGATATCTGTTTCAGTTTTACCGGCCTGGTGCAGCGCGGCGGCGGAACCGGACCGCATAAAGATGGCTAGGGCATCACCTTCTATGAGGACAAAGGGTGCCGCACCTTTAAAGATCCCCTGCCGAGCTATAACTCGCCCATTGCGCGGTTGGTGCAGGAGTACCCCATTAAGTCCCATTCGGTGGTGGCGCATATCTGACAGGCGAATCGCGGCCAGGTGTCGCTGGAGAACACCCATCCCTTTACTCGTGAGCTGTGGGGACGCAACTGGACCTACGCCCATAACGGCCAGCTGAAAGGCTATCGCCAGCGGGAAACCGGCCATTTTCGCCCGGTAGGGGAGACCGACAGCGAAAAGGCGTTCTGCTGGATACTGCACAAGCTGGCGACGCGCTACCCGCACACCCCCGCCAACGACGTGGTGACGGTGATCGCGATGCAGCCGCTGACGGGAAATGAAACTTGGCACCGCATCGTGCCAAGTGAGTGGGTGTTATTCTGCCTTGGAGAGCGCCAGGAATGATTTCGAGGCGGCTTCGGGATTGACGACGACCGGGCTGCTGTTCATCAAGTAGCTGCCGCTGGCGACATTCACCGTCGGCGGCTGATGATATTTGGCGAAGTACGCGTAGCCCGGCTGCAACTCGCGCCAGAAGCTGTCGTAGGTCGAGTAGCGGTGGCGCTGCATATTGCTGTCGGTCATGCGGAACGGGAAGATGCTGATGTGCACCTGCGGCTGTCCGTTGCGCAGCGCCGCATTCACGTAGGTAAAGATCTCATCCATATAGGCGTCGGTCATGGCGTAGCAGCCGATGGATTTGCAGTCGCCGTGGATCATCAGGTAGTTACCTGTATAGGCGTGATCGCGATCGTACTGGTTAGGAAACCCCACGTTAATGGCGCGATAAAAGCGGCTGTCCGGCTTGAGCTGATTCAGCTTGACGCTGTAGAACCCCTCCGGGCTTTTAAAATCCCCTTCGCGACGCTTCGGCCCAAGGCTGCCGGAAAAGTTACAGATGCGATAGGTATCGAGCAGGCGAAATTCGTTGCCGATTTTGCCGTACAGCTCCAGCGTGCGTTCTTCCTTGAAAATTTGAATGTAAACCGAAGTGCCAAGTAACTGTTTCTTTAATTCTTTGCTCACCGGCGTCGACTTCTGCTGCGTCGGCTCGGGAGTCATTGCCATGCTGAGGGCTGGCATCAAAGTCATCGCAAACAGAAGTGCGATTTTGCCCATGCCGTGTGTACCTTGAGTGAGGAAGAACAGTGACGCAAGACGTGTCTCAGACTTGCATTATCGGAAAACTCCGCTGCTGCAGCGCAACATTAGCATCGTCTGTTTTTTTATCAAGACGCCGCCTGGTAAATTCGCGTTTTCCCGAAGGTATGACGGCCAGAATTTTGTAAACTTTAGTGGCGGATCTGACAGATGCCTTTTTTTCTTGCTGACCGTCGCGTAAGTCGCTGGCGCTACGCCGCTTTTGCATCTGTACGTCTATACAGTATCATGAAGGGGAGCGAAAACCTGACGGTGGGCAAGGGTGAAAACCATACATGTCGATATGGACTGCTTCTATGCAGCGGTGGAGATGCGCGACAACCCGGCGTTGCGCGACATTCCCATCGCCATTGGCGGTAGCCGTGAGCGACGCGGCGTTATCATCACGGCCAACTACCCGGCGCGCAAATATGGCGTGCGCAGCGCAATGCCCACCGGCATGGCGCTGAAGCTCTGTCCGCATCTCAAGCTGCTGCCGGAGCGCTTTGACGCCTATAAAGAGGCGTCGCAGCAGATCCGCGCCATTTTCCTGCGCTATACGCCGAAGATTGAACCGCTGTCGCTGGATGAAGCCTATCTGGACGTGACCGACAGCCCGCACTGTCACGGCTCCGCCACGCTTATCGCCCGCGATAATTCGCGACACTATCCTGCGCGAGACCGGGCTGACCGCATCGGCGGGCATTGCGCCAATCAAGTTTCTCGCCAAAATCGCCTCTGATATGAATAAGCCGAACGGGCAGTACGTCATCATCCCGCAGGCGATGCCCCAGTATCTGCTGTTGCTGTTGCTGTCGCTGGCGAAAATCCCAGGCGTCGGTAAAGTTGCGACGAAAAAGCTGGAGGAGATAGGGCTTCACACCTGCGGCGACGTGCAAAAGGCGGACGTAGCGCAGCTACTCAAGCGCTTCGGCAAATTTGGCCGCGTTGTGTGGGAGCGCAGCCACGGCATCGACGAGCGCGGCGTGGTGGTGGAGAGCGAACGCAAGTCGGTGGGCGTCGAGCGCACCCTGGCGGAAGATATACACAGCTGGGAAGCGTGCCTGGAAATTATCGACTTTCTGTACGCAGAGCTGGATCGTCGTCTGACGCACGCCAGGTCCGACAAACAGATTGCGCGTCAGGGGGTGAAACTCAAGTTCAGAGATTTCCAGCTCACCACTCAGGAGTATATCTGGCCGATGTTGAATAAAGAGGATCTGATCTCCGTAGCGCGCAAAACCTGGGATGAGCGGCGCGCGGGGCGGGGCGGGGCGTAAGGCTGGTGAGGCTTGCACGTCACGCTGCTGGCTCCGCAGCTGGAGCGGCAACTGCTGCTGGGCCTGTAGCCACAAACGGCAGCCGTTATCAGCTAATCGACGATGCTAAACCAGACAGCAGTCGGCCTTCTTAAAGAGCAAAGCATCCCGCGCCGTTAACCTCAAACGTCACCGATCAACCATTCACAGACCACGCCAAACGTAAAGCGCTGCCAGGCTGGCGGCGCAGGTGTCGGAGCAGCAGACGACGCCACCAAATGCACCGAACCAACAGCCGACGCCAAACCAACCACCGCCCCCACCAAAATCACCAACTCAACAACCTACCCCTGATGCCCTCAAGGCGCGCCGGATAAGTATACCGGCGGTGAATCGCCTCCAGCCCCTCCAGCACCTCGGCGTCCAGCGTCAGATTAAAACTGTCGATATTGATCTTCAGCTGCTCAGGCGTGGTCGCCCCCAGCAGCGTGCTGGCGACAAACGGCTGCTAGCGCACAAAAGCCAATGCCATCTGCGACGGGTCCAACCGATGCTTCTGCGCCAGCGCCACATACTCCGCAATTGCCTGCTGGGACTGCTCGCCGCTGTAGCGGGTAAATCGGCTGAACAGCGTATTGTGCGCGCCGTCAGGTTGTGTGCCGTTCAGATACTTGCCGCTCAGCGTGCCGAAGGCGAGGCTTGAGTAGGCCAGCAGCTCACCCTCTTCATGCTGGCTAATCTCCGCCAGACCTACCTCGAAGCTGCGGTTGAGCAAACTGTAGGGATTCACTCTTTCATCGCCTTTATTCCTCTCACTCCCGTCAGCCTGAAGGTTACGCTGGCCGTGTCGCCCGTCGCCTCCGGTCCGCACAGCATCAGCTGCAAAAAGTTTAGTAATAAATTGTTTTGGCGCGTTGCGTTATCGCATGAATCTGAAAATAAAAGGGCGGCCGCTGGCCGCCCTTGACATTTTTTATGCCCTTACGCCGCGTTTTTCTTGCCGCGCATCAGGTTTAGACACTCGACGGCCATAGAGAAGAACATGGCGAAATAGATGTAGCCCTTCGGCACATGCACGGCAAAGCCTTCCAGAATCAGGGTAAAGCCCACCAGGATCAGGAAAGAGAGCGCCAGCATTTTGATTGAGGGATAACGATCGACGAAATCGCCGATGGCGCGCGCGGCGAACATTATCGTCAGCCGCAATCACGACGGCGGCTATAATAAATAATAAACAGATGGTCGGAGAGGCCAACGGCGGTGATAACCGAATCCAGGCTGAAAATAATATCCAGCAGCATGATCTGCACGATAGCGCCGAGGAAAGAGTGAACATTGGTTTTATGCTCCTCTTCGTTGCCCTCAATCGTTTCATGAATCTCCATGCTCGACTTCCACAGCAGAAAAAGCCCGCCGCCAATCAGGATCAGGTTGCGCTAGGAGAAGTCATGCTCAAACAAGGTAAAGAGCGGATTAGTCAGTCGCACCACCCAGGCGATGGAAGCCAGCAGGCCAAGACGCATAAGCATTGCACCTATCAGGCCGAGGCTACGCGCGCTGGCCTGCTGATGCTTGGGAAGTTTCGCGACGACCAGAGAAAGGAAAATAATACTACCGATGCCCAGAACCACTTCGAGGATGGTCAGCGTACCTAGTGCCAGCCAGGCTTTGGGATCGGTTATCTACTCAAACATGTTTACACTCAATCCTAAACGAAAAGTAAACGACAATTATGCGCATCCGGCTCGAATAACTCACAGTGAAAAATGACGCGCCAGCAGCGGTGCGGTGAAGCTCTTCTTGAGATAGAAGCCGCGCGGCAGCGTCATAATCGGTTCGCCATGCTCGCCGATGCCCTCGGTCAGAGCGCGGCTGTTGGCGGCTTTCGGGCGGATTTGCAGCCAGGCGCCGTGACGCGCGGTGATGTGCTCAACTTGGCCCAGGACGATCATATCCATCAGCTCTTCCCAGTCCTGACGCAGCATCTGCTCTTCCTCTTCATTCGGACGCCACAGCAAGGGCGCGCCGACGCGGCGCTGCGCGAGCGGAATGGCGCGATCGCCCTCAACCGGGATCCAGAGCACGCGCGCCAGTTTGTGCCGCACGTGGCTGGTCTCCCAGGTGATGCCGCTGTTGCCGGTCAGCGGGGCCACGCACACAAAGGTGGTCTCCAGCGGTTTACCCTGCGCGTCCACCGGGATGGTTTTCAATTCGATGCCGAGATGGGCGAAATCCTGCTCCGCCTTGCTGCCCGCGCTGGCGCCCAGATGCCGCTCCAGCAGCATACCGACCCAACCCTTATCGCGTTTAAAATCCGCCGGCATCGGCAGCCTCGCCTGCGCGGCCAGCGCCGCCAGCGTCTGGCCCGCTAGCGCATAGGCGCGTGATAGCAGCATCGTTTCGTTTTCAGGCGGAACAAGCGAGGTATTCACAGCAAAACTCATCTAGTTTAAAAAATAAGCAGAAATTTGCCGGGCGCGGTTTTCCACAGCGTCGATTCGCGCAAAGGCGCTGATAATAGCATGATTCAACATCTGTTTTTAACGACGCGCGCCAGAGCTTGCTGTTGAAAGTGCAAGGGTATCCTGGGATGCGGGCCGCAATGAACAGGATTTTAAACTAAGTTATCCATAGAATGGTGGGATACCCAAGCTGAAGGGAGCTACTGGTTCCATTTACAGGCTTGACTTCCGGGGCTTTGCGCCATTTTTGTCCGCTGATGGCCAAGTTTACTGCATTGTCTGTGGGTAAAGACGACACCGCTCGATCTTTAACCAGTGGCCTCTTTTGCTGGTGCGTTATAGCCGGATTCAGCGCTTTAATTCTGAATAAGAGCTGATTAACAGGCTGTTTTTAAGTGATAAAATTTGTCGATTTATGTTGTTCTCTCGCAGCGTCCCAATCAGTTTATTCAGCTAATTCCCGTGTTCTGCACATAGCTATCCACAGAAAAGGTGAATAAGATCGACGGTTTAACCCTTTTATTGTTTATAACTCTGGATAACCCTGTGAGTTATCTAGGAGTTACCCGGCGTTCCTGCCCATGATCCTGTAGTTTACCGCTTGTGAGGAGTGTGAAACAATCAGGCTATTCAAATTTAGCTTTGAGGTAGTCCAGTGATCGATGATGATGGCTACCGCCCGAATGTTGGTATTGTAATCTGTAACAGGCAAGGACAAGTGTTGTGGGCCAGGCGCTTTGGACAGCACTCCTGGCAGTTTCCTCAGGGAGGCATCAATCCCGGTGAAACCGCAGAACAAGCGATGTATCGCGAACTGCTCGAAGAGGTGGGTTTACACCGTAAAGATGTTCGAATACTTGCATCTACCCGTAACTGGTTGCGCTACAAATTGCCGAAACGTTTGGTGCGTTGGGACACAAAGCAGGTATGTATCGGCCAGAAACAAAAGTGGTTTCTTCTGCAGTTGATGTGCAATGACGCAGATATCAATGTGCAGCACAGCAGCACGCCGGAGTTTGACGGCTGGCGCTGGGTGAGCTTCTGGTATCCGGTGCGTCAGGTAGTCTCCTTCAAGCGTGATGTCTATCGCCGCGTCATGAAGGAATTCGCTGGAGTGGTGATGTCGATGCAGGAGAGTACAGGGCAACAGCGCAGCGCGCCAGCCCATCGACGGAAAAGAGGGTAGGCCACGCCCCTTATGCTCACTCAGTTGAGCGAAATCGTAGAATAAAGTAGCGAGCGCGCCTCGTCTGAACGATGCGCTCAATATTCTTGTCAATGAGATCTGCTTGGCGATGGACACGGAAGTGTGCTCGGTTTACCTCGCCGATCACGAGCACCATTGCTACTACCTGATGGCGACGCGCGGCCTGAAAAAACCGCGCGGGCGCACCGTGACGCTGGCCTTCGGCGAAGGGATTGTCGGGCTGGTGGGACGCCTCGCCGAGCCGATTAACCTCTCAGACGCGTAAAGCCACCCTAGCTTAAAATATATCCCCGCGGTAGTGGTAAAAGAGGAGCGCTACCGCTCCTTCCTCGGCGTGCCGATTATCAGCCGCCGCCAGCTGCTTGGTGTGCTGGTTGTTCAGCAGCACGAACACCGGCAGTTCGACGAGAGCGAAGAGTCATTCCTGGTGACGCTGGCGACGCAGATGGCGACGCTGCTGTCGCAGTCGCAGCTCGGCTAGCTGTTCGGGCAGTTCTGCCAGACGCGGGTGCGCGCCATCGCCGCCGCGCCCGGCGTGGCGGTCGCGCCAGGCTGTGTCGATGAAACCCAGCCGTTGCTCGATCAGGTCTCCGCCGCCTCGACCCTTGACGTTCAGCGCGAACGCGAGCGGCTGGCGCGGCATTCGCCTGACGCTGGATCAGCCGGAGATTTTCCTGGTGCAGGTGCGCGCCATGCTGCGCGCCAACGCCGCCTCCGGCAACCTCAACATTCTGCTGCCGATGATCAGCCACATCTACGAGATCGACGACGCGGTGCGGCTGATCCAGCGCGCCGGACGCGAAGTGGAAGAGATGCTGGGCTACGTGATCCCCAAACCGCGCATCGGGGCGATGATCGAAGTGCCGTCGATGCTGTTTATGATCCCGCACTTGGCGTCGCGCGTCGATTTCGTTTCGGTCGGCACCAACGATCTGACCCAGTATCTGATGGCGGTGGATCGCAACAATTCTCGCGTCGCCAATCTCTACGATCCGCGGCATCCCGCCATGCTGCGCGCCATCGCCAGCGAAGCCCGTCTGGCGAATCTCCAGCTCTGCCTTTGTGGTGAAATGGCTGGCGATCCGATGTATGTGGCGCTGCTGGTAAGGCTTGGCTATCATCACCTCAGCATGAACGGCAAGAGCGTGCCGCGCGTGAAATACTGCTGTGCCATCTGGATAACGAGGAAACGCAAAAGCTGAGCGAGCAGGCGCTCGACGCGCATACCGCCACGGAAGTTCGCCATCTGGTCTCTGCCTTTATGGAGCGTCACGGCCTGGACGGCCTGATCCGCGGCGGGCGCTGATCGATACCCGCGTTTACATTTTCCGTTGCCCCGTAAAAAGCAGGCTGTGCTACTATGAGCAGCCTTTAACATATCCGCCTGGCGCCCTTTTTCAGGGCTGAAAATTGAATGGTGAATGATGAATAACGGCTATATTGCATTTCCGCAGTTCGATCCGGTGATCTTCTCTATCGGACTGGTTTCGCTGCACTGGTACGGTTTGATGTACCTTGTTGGCTTTATTTTTGCCATGTGGCTGGCGGTACGCCGCGCCAACAAACCCGGCAGCGGCTGGAAAAAAGAGGAGGTAGAGAACCTGCTCTACGCCGGCTTCCTCGGCGTCTTCTTCGGCGGCCGCATCGGCTATGTGCTGTTCTATAGCCTGTCACTGTTTCTGGAAAATCCGCTCTATCTGTTCAAAGTCTGGGATGGCGGCATGTCGTTCCACGGCGGCCTGATCGGCGTGATCGTGGTGATGCTGATCTTCGCGCACCGCACGAAGCGCACCTTTTTCCAGGTCTCCGACTTTATCGCGTCGCTGATCCCGTTCGGCCTCGGCGCCGGTCGTCTCGGCAACTTTATCAACGGCGAGCTGTGGGGCCGCGTTGCGCCCGACTTTAAATACGCCATGCTGTTTCCCGGCTCGCGCAGCGAAGACGTGGCGCAGGCGGTAAACAACCCGCAGTATCAGGCGCTGCTGAACACCTACGGCGTGCTGCCGCGTCATCCTTCGCAGCTCTATGAGCTGATGCTGGAAGGGGTGGTACTGTTTATTATTCTTAACCTGTTTATCCGCAAACCGCGCCCGATGGGCAGCGTCTCCGGCCTGTTCCTGATCGGCTACGGCGCGTTTCGCATTATCGTTGAATTTTTCCGTCAGCCGGACGCGCAGCTTGGGCTGTTTGAAGGCGGCATCAGCATGGGGCAGATCCTATCCATTCCGATGATCCTAGCGGGCGTTATTATTATGGTCTGGGCGTATCGTCGTCGCCCGCAGCCGCAAACTCGAGAGGTAAAATGAAACAGTATCTGGACCTGATGCAACACGTGCTGAATGAGGGCACTCCAAAATCGGATCGTACCGGCACCGGCACGCTGTCGATTTTCGGCCACCAGATGCGTTTCAATCTGCAGGACGGCTTTCCGCTGGTGACCACGAAAAAAGTGCACCTGCGCTCTATTATTCACGAGCTGCTGTGGTTCCTGAAGGGCGAGACCAATATCGGCTACCTGACAGAGAACAAGGTCACCATCTGGGACGGGTGGGCCGACGAAAACGGCGAGCTCGGCCCGGTCTACGGCAAGCAGTGGCGCAGCTGGGGCAACGCGCGCGGCGAGGAGATCGACCAGATTGCGAATGTGATCGAGCAGCTGAAGCGCGATCCCGATTCACGCCGCATTATCGTCTCGGCGTGGAACGTCGGTGAGCTGGATGAGATGGCGCTGGCGCCGTGCCACGCCTTCTTCCAGTTCTACGTGGCGGACGGCAAACTCTCCTGCCAGCTTTACCAGCGCTCCTGCGATATCTTCCTCGGTCTACCATTCAATATCGCCAGCTACGCGCTGCTAGTGCATATGGTGGCGCAGCAGTGCGACCTGCAGGTGGGCGATTTTGTTTGGACCGGCGGCGACATCCACCTCTACAGCAACCATCTAGAGCAGGCGCGCCTGCAGCTGACACGCGAGCCGCGCGCGCTGCCGACGCTGGGGATCAAGCGCAAGCCCGACTCCATCTTCGACTACCGCTTCGAGGATTTCGAGATCGAAGGCTACGATCCCCATCCCGCCATCAAGGCGCCGGTCGCGGTATAGCGCGTAGGCCAAACAACAAAGCCCGGCAGCCCCGCTTGCCGGGGCTTTTTTATGCCGCGTCCACCTCTTTGCGCACGGCCTCGCAGGCTGCTGCGACGCGCTACAACCGCTTGCAGCTTTGCTGCGCACCGGCCGCACAGCGCCAGCGGAACAGGGGGGCGTCTGCCCACACGCTGCGCCACAGTCAGCTCATGAAAAGAGACGCGGAGCAGGGATTTACGCTCACCGAGCTGCTGTTGGTGCTGGCGATCGTCGGCCTGCTCAGCCTCGGCGCGATGCAGCGCTGGCAGCAGCGGCAGCAGCTGCGCGACACCGCCCAGCAGCTGCAGGGCTTTCTGCAGGGGTTGCGCGCCGAGGCAAACTGGCAGAACGCGGAGCGGCTGTTCTGGCTGCGCCCGGGTGAGCGCTGGTGCCTGGGCAGCGGGCCTGAGCCTGCCGAGGGCTGCGCGCCGGGCAGCGTGGAACTAAGCAACGAGAGCAGCACGCTGCGGCTGATTATTTCCGCCCGCGCGCGCATTCGGCTCTGTCAGCCGGAGGGGCAGCAGTACGACTGACAAACGGTGGATTCAGCCTGCTGGAGATGCTTCTGGCTGGCCCTCAGCGCCGTGCTGATGCTGAGCGCGGGCCGCTTCCTGCTGCAGCTGCTCGGGGAAACCCTACGCCTGCAGCAGCGGGTTCAGCTGCAGGAGGATCTGCGGCAGCTTATGCAGACGCTGGAGAAAGTGGTGCGGCGCGCCGGTTACTGTAACGGTAGCTGAGGCGCGGGCGCGCTGAACCTCGCCGCGAACTGCCTGCTGCTGCGCTGGGACGACAGCAGTAACGGCCGCTGGGAGGCGCCCGCCCACGGCGAAAGCGACTATTACGGCTTTCGCCTGCGCCAGCAGCAGCTGAAAACCCAGCGCGGCGTCGACAACTGCGCGGGAAGCTGCTGGGAGCGGCTCACCGATCCCGCCTTTCTTGCCATTGAGCACTTCAGCGTAGAGCAGAGTGGCAGGCTGCTGAAACTGCGGCTGACGGGCCGCGACGGGCGCTGGCGGGAAACGCTGGAGAGCCGGGTCGAGGGAGAGAACCTGTGACGCAAAAAGGGAACAGCGCGCTGAGCATGGTGCTGATCGTGCTGCTGATGGGCAGCCTGACGCTGCATGCCAGCCGGGTGCGGCTGGAGCAGGGCCTGACGCTGGTCGCCGACGAGCGGCGCTATTTTCAGGCGTGGCTGGCGGCGCAGTCGGCGCTGAGCTGGGGGCTGACGCTGAGCTGGCCGGCTGCGCACTCTTCGGGCTGCCAGTAGGTGCAGCCGCAGGGCTGGCAAAGCTTTCTACAGAGGATTGACGATGCGCGAGGATTACTTAAAGGCCAGGCGATCGACAGCGAGCTGGCGCTGTGGCGCTGGGTGGCGTGGGAAGGTGACCGCGTCAGACCGCTGCCGCACGGCTGGATCGACTACTGCCCGCTGCCTGTAAGCAGCGCGGCTTCAACCTGCCGGAGGCGCTGTTTGCGCTGCTGCTGCTGGCGATAAGCGTCATCAGCGCGCTGCTTGAGTATCACCGGGCGCTGACGCAGGGCTTCAGCCAGCCTTGGCAGCAGCGCGCTGGAGCGCGCGGAGGCGAGTGGGCCGCAGCAGGCGCATGCCGCGCTGAGCCGTTTACGCTGCTGAGAGGTAAAAGCGCCCGCACACTATAGTAGGCAACCCCGGCAATCCGCGGTAGAGTTAGCTCTCTGCCGCGCTAGAGAGTGCTACAGGAGTATCCATGTTTCACGTTTATAACTCAAACCAGCTCGATGTTCTGAAGATTCTCGCGGCAGCTGTAATAGAACATGACCCCCTCAGCGATCCCTTTTCCGCCGAAACCGTGCTGGTGCAGAGTCCCGGCATGGCACAGTGGCTGCAAATGGAGCTAGCGCAGACTTTTGGCATTGCCGCCAATATCGACTTTCCGCTGCCCGCCTCCTTTCTCTGGGATATGTTCGTGCGCGTACTGCCGGATATTCCTGCCGAGAGCGCCTTTAACAAATCGAGCATGAGCTGGAAGCTGATGCATCGCCTGCCAGATCTGCTGACGCATGAAGCCTTCGCCTCGCTGCGCCACTATCTGCACGACGACAGCGACAAGCGCAAACTCTTCCAGCTCTGTTCGCGCGTCGCCGATCTTTTTGACCAGTATCTGGTCTACCGCGCCGACTGGCTGAACCGCTGGGAGCAGGGGGAGCTGGTCGACGGGCTGGGCGAGGCGCAGCTGTGGCAGTCGGCGCTGTGGCGCGATCTGGTGGCCTATACCGAGGCGCTGGGCCAGCCGAAATGGCACCGTTCCAACCTCTACGCGCGCTTTATCCAGACGCTGGAGCGTGCGGAGCAGACGCCGGCGGCTCTGCCGAAGCGAGTCTTTATTTGCGGCATCTCCGCACTGCCGCCGGTCTACCTACAGGCGCTGCAGGCGCTGGGCCGCCATATCGATATTCATCTGCTGTTCACCAATCCCTGCCGCGATTACTGGGGCGACATTCAGGATTACGCCTTTCTGGTGAAGCTGCAAAGCCGCCAGCGACGGCGTCTCGACAGCGAAGAGGGACGCTACCTGTTCAGCGATCCGCAGGAGGCGCCGACGCGCTTCAACGCCGAAGGCGAACAGCAGCTCAGCAACCCGCTGCTCGCCTCCTGGGGCAAGCTGGGGCGCGACAACCTGTTTCTGCTCAGCCAGATGGACGAGGCGGATGACGTCGACGCCTTCGTCGAGGTAGAGGAGGACAACCTGCTGCATGCTATGCAGCACGACCTGCTGAACCTGCAGGACCACGCGGTGCTGGGGCTGAACGCGGAAGAGCTGGCGTGGAGCGGCAACAAGCGTCTGCTTGATCCCGATGATCAATCCATCAGCGTGCAGATCTGCCACAGCGCTCAGCGCGAAGTAGAGGTGTTGCAGGATCATCTGCTGGCGATGATGGAGGCGGATGCCACGCTCAAGCCGCGCGACATCATTGTGATGGTGGCCGATATCGACAGCTACGCGCCCTTTATTCAGGCGGTGTTCGCCAACGCGCCGGCCGATCGCTATCTGCCGTTCTCGATTTCCGACCGCCGCGTCAGCCAGGCGCATCCAGCGATCTTCGCCTTTCTCAGCCTGCTGGCGCTGCCGGATAGCCGCTTTGCGGCGGAAGACGTGCTGGCGCTGCTGGAGGTGCCGGCGCTGGCGAACCGTTTTTCTGTGGATGAGAGCGGGCTACGCCTGCTGCGCCGCTGGGTGAACGAGTCCGGCGTGCGCTGGGGGCTAGACGACGACACCGCCGAAGCGCTGGCGCTGCCGGTGACCGGCCAGCACACCTGGCGCTTCGGCCTTGAGCGTATGCTGCTCGGCTACGCGATGGAAAGCCATCACGGCGACTGGCAGGGCATTCTGCCCTACGACGAGTCGAGCGGGCTGGTGGGCGAGCTGGCCGGCCACCTGGCGGAGCTGCTGATGCACCTGAACCACTGGCGCGCCCGGCTTGCCGAAGCCCGGCCGCTGGAGCAGTGGCTGCCGCTCTGCCGGGAGATGATCAACAACTTTTTCCACAGTGACGTCGAGGCGGACGCGGCACTGCTGCTGGTGGAAGAGCAGTGGAAGCAGTTGATTGAATATGGCCAGGCGGCGCGCTATCATGCTGCCATTCCGGTGACGCTGTTGCGCGACGACCTGCGCGCGCGCCTCGATCAGCAGAGCATCAGCCAGCACTTTCTCGCCGGGCAGATCAACTTCTGCACCCTGATGCCGATGCGCTCGATCCCCTTCCGCGTGGTCTGCCTGCTCGGCATGAACGACGGCATCTATCCGCGCACGCTGCCGGCGACGGGCTTTGACCTGATGCAGCAGCAGGCGCGAAAGGGCGACCGCAGCCGACGCGACGACGACCGCTATCTGTTTCTTGAGGCACTGCTCTCGGCGCAGGATCGCCTCTATATCAGCTATGTTGGCCGCGCAATTCAGGATAATACGGAACGTTATCCCTCCGTGCTAGTCACAGAGCTGCTGGATTACATTGGCCAGAGCTTTTGCCTGCCCGGCGACGAAGAGCAAGAGCTGGATGAGAGCGCGCGCCGCGTACAGCAGCATATTCAGCATCTGCACAGCCGCATGCCGTTCGCCGCGGAGAACTTCCAGCCGCAGGCGCACTGCCACAGCTTTGCGCGCGAATGGCTGCCGGCGGCGCAGGGCAAAGGCGAGGCACAGCCCGATTTTGTGCAGCCGCTGCCGCTGCCCGCGCTGGAAACGGTCTCCTGCGAGCAGTTCCTGCGCTTCTGGCATCATCCGGTACGCGCCTGGTTCCACCAGCGGCTCGGCGTCGCCTTCTGGCTCGAAGAGACGGAGCTGGCGGACAACGAGCCTTTTGCGCTCGACAGCCTGGAGCGCTATCAGATCAATGCCGAGCTGCTGAACGCGATGGTAGAGGGCGAAGATACGCAGCGGCTCTTCGCGCTGCACCGCGCGGCGGGCGATCTACCCTACGGCGCCTTTGGTGAACTCTTCTGGCAGGCGCAGCAGGAGGAGATGCAGGAGGTGGCGGCGGCGGTGATCGAGCTGCACAGCGAGGGAGAGAGCTGGGAGGTCAATCTGCAGCTTGACGGCGTGGCGCTGACCGGCTGGCTGACCCAGGTACAGCGCGACGGCCTGCTGCGCTGGCGTCCCGGCGTGCTAAATATGAATGACGGCCTGCTGCTCTGGCTGGAGCACCTGATCTACTGCGCGCTGGGCGGCAACGGCGAAAGCCGCATGATGGGCAGAGAAAACAGCCGATGGCGTTTTGCGTCGCTGGCGCAGCCGGAGGCCGAGGCGCTGCTGGCGCGCTATATGCAGGGCTACCGCGAGGGGATGTCGCGCCCGCTGCTGCTGCTCAAAAAAAGCGGCGGCGCCTGGCTGACCGCCAGCTACGACAAAAAAAGCGGGCAGCTGCTGTTGGACGAGGCAACCCAGGTTAAGGCGCGCAACCGCCTGCTGCAGGCCTGGATGGGCGGCTATCAGCAGGAAGGCGAGGGCGGCGATCCCTATCTGCAGCGCCTATGCCGGGTATTGAACGAAGAGCATGTAGCGTACATTACCGAGGCGGCGCAGCGCTGGTATCTGCCGGTGCTGCAAGCCCACCGGGATGATGAATAGCAAGCGATTCGACGGCATCTGACACGTCGACGCAGATAACAAGGTAACGTCAGTTTACACCATTTCCGGCTGCGCCTGCTTGGCAGCGCAGTTTCAAGGGTAACAAAAACAGAGGGGTTTACATGCGTAGATACGCTCGCTGGATAGCGGCGCTGATGCTGAGCCTGGCCACCTGCGCCTCGCTGGCGCAGGTGGCGACGGGCTGGGAGCCGGTCAATGAAACCATTCGCAAAAGCGAAAAAGATCCGTGTCACTACAAGGCGATTAAGCTGGCCAATGACATGACCGTGCTGCTGGTCTCCGACCAGCAGGCGCCAAAGTCGCTGGCGGCGCTGACCTTGCCGATCGGCTCGCTGGACGATCCCGATTCGCAGCTCGGCCTGGCGCACTTTCTTGAGCACATGGTGCTGATGGGATCGCAGCGTTACCCGCAGCCGGACAATCTGGCCGAGTTTCTGAAAAAGCATGGCGGCAGCCATAACGCCAGCACTGCCTCCTACCGCACCGCTTTCTACCTTGAGGTGGAAAACAGTGCGCTGGAGCTGGCGGTAGATCGCATGGCGGACGCCATCGCCGCGCCGCTGCTCGATCCGGTCAACACCGTTCGCGAACGCAACGCCGTTAACGCCGAGCTGACGATGGCGCGCTCGCGCGACGGGCTGCGCATAGCGCAGGTCGGCGCAGAGACGCTGAATCCGGCGCATCCCGGCGCGCGCTTTTCGGGCGGCAATCTCGAGACACTGAAAGACAAGCCGAACAGCAAGCTGTTGGAGGCGCTGGCGACCTTCTACCATACCCACTACTCTGCCAACCTGATGAAGGCGGTGATTTACAGCAACAAGCCGCTGCCGAAGATGGCGCAAATTGCCGCTAACACCTTTGGCCGCATCGCCAACCACCACGCGACGGTGCCCGCTATCGACGCGCCGGTGGTGACCGAGGTGCAGCAGGGGATTGTGATCCACTACGTGCCGGCGCAGCCGCGCAAGCAGCTGAAGATCGAGTTCCTCATCGCCAATAACAGCGACCGCTTCCGCAGCAAAACCGATACGCTGATCGGCTACCTGATCGGCAACCGCAGTAAAAACACCCTGGCGGACTGGCTGCAAAAACGCGGGCTGGCCGACGGCGTCAACGCTGGCGCCGATGCGATGAGCGAGCGCAGCAGTGGCGTCTTCGTCATTACCGCCTCGCTCACCGACAAAGGGCTGGCGCAGCGCGACGAAGTGGTGGCAGCGATTTTCAGCTATATCGCCATGCTGCGCGAGCAGGGCATCGACAAACGCTACTTCGACGAAGTCTCCCGCGTGCTGGCGCTCGATTTCCGTTATCCCTCCTTCACGCGCGATATGGACTATATCGAGTGGCTAGCGGACACCATGCTGCGCGTGCCGGTGGCGCATACGCTGGATGCTCCCTATCTGGCAGATGAGTATGACGCCGCTGCCATCAAGGCGCGTCTGGATGAGATGACGCCGCAGCGCGCGCGCATCTGGTATATCAGCCCGCAGGAGCCGCATAACAAAGAGGCCTACTTTGTTAACGCGCCCTATCAGGTCGACCGCATCAGCGCCGAGACCTTTGCCGACTGGCAGCAGCGCGCCGGGCAGATTCAGCTCTCGATGCCGACGCTGAATCCCTATATTCCGGACGATTTCACCCTGATCCCCGCCGACGGCAAAACCTATACGCACCCGGTTTCCCTGGCGAACGATGTCGGCATGCCGATCTACTGGATGCCCAGCCGCTACTACGCCAGCGAGCCGAAGGCCTCTATCATGCTGGCGCTGCGTAACCAGCACACCATTAGCGACGCGCGGCAGCAGGTGCGATTTGGCCTCAACGACTACCTCTCCAGCCTGGCGCTGGATGAGCTGAACTCGCAGGCGTCGGTAGGCGGTATCAGCTTATCCACCAGCGAAAACGACGGCCTGGTGTTCAGCGCCAGCGGCTTTACCCAGCGGCTGCCGACGCTGCTGAAAAAGCTGGTGGAGGGCTACGCTACCTTCCAGCCGAGCGCGCAGCAGCTGGAGCAGGCGAAATCCTGGTATCTGGATCGGCTCGACGCGGCGGACAAGGGCAAGGCGTTCGAACTGGCGATCCAGCCGATGCAGATGTTGTCGCAGCTGCCCTATACGCAGCGTGAAACGCGGCGCGCGCTGGTGAAAACCATTACCCTCGACGAGGTGGTGGCATATCGCGACAATCTGATCCATCATGCGACGCCTGAACTGCTGGCAGTGGGGAATCTCAGCGCCGACAGCGTGACGCAGCTGGGCCGCGAGCTGAAGCAGCAGATGCAGACCCAGGGCACCCGTCTCTGGCGCAATGACTACGTTTCGTTCGCGCAGCCGGTAAAGGCTAACCTGCAGAAGGTGGGCAGCAGCACCGATTCGGCGCTGGCGACGCTCTATGTGCCGCTCGGCTACGGCGAATATCAGAGCATGGCGAGCAGCTCGCTGCTGAGCCAGATCGTGCATCCCTGGTTCTACAACCAGCTGCGCACCGAAGAGCAGCTGGGCTATGCGGTTTTCGCGTTCCAGATGCCGATTGGCCGTCAGTGGGGCATCGGCTTCCTGCTGCAGAGCAACAGCAAGCAGCCCGACTACCTGCTGCAGCGCTATCAGGCCTTCTATCCGCAGGCGGAGAAGCGGCTGCGCGCCATGCCGAAAAGCGATTTCGCCCAGTATCAGCAGGCGATGATTAACCAGCTCAGGCAGCCTCCGCAGACGCTGGATGAAGAGGCGTTGCACTACAGCCGCGACTTCGACCGCCAGAACTACGCCTTCGATATGGGCGAAAAGGTGATCGCGCAAATTGAGCAGCTGACGCCGGGCGCGCTGGCGGATTTTTTCCACAAAGCGGTAATGCAAAAAGCGGGCATGGCGATGACCTCGCAGATTGCGGGCAACGGCGCGGAAAAAATAGCCTTTGCGTCGCTGCCCGGCTGGAAAACCTGGAATGAGGTGGCGAAACTGCAGCAGTCGCTACCGGTTAAGAGTGGGACACAATGAGTTACCCTGAGTCGCTGAATCCTCTGACGCTGCCGCTACGCGGCGAGCGTCTAATCGAGGCGTCAGCGGGAACCGGCAAAACCTTTACCATCGGCGTGCTCTATCTGCGCCTGCTGTTGGGGCTGGGCGGCGACAAGGCGTACAGCCGTCCGCTGTCGGTTGAGGAAATTCTGGTGGTGACCTTTACCGAGGCCGCCACTGCCGAACTGCGCGGACGCATCCGCGAGAATATTCACGAGCTGCGGCTGGCCTGCGTGCGCGGCGTCAGCGGCAGTCCCATGCTGGCGCAGCTGCTGGCGCAGATTGACGACCTCCCGCAGGCCGCGTCGCTGCTGTTGGCGGCGGAGCGGCAGATGGACGAGGCGGCGATCTTCACCATTCACGGCTTCTGCCAGCGCATGCTGAACCTCAACGCCTTTGAGTCGGGCATGCTATTCGAGCAGGAGCTGATAGAGGATGAGGCGGCGCTGTTCAAACAGGCGGCGGCGGACTTCTGGCGGCGCCACTGCTACCCGCTGACGCTGGAGGTAGCGCGTGCCATTATCGCCGAATGGAACGGCCCGGAGAGCCTGCTGATCACGCTGCGGCCTTGGCTGCAGGGTGAGTCCCCTAGGCTGAAGCGTCCGCCGGCCGACGACGAAACCCTGGCGACGCGCCACGCGGCGAACCTAGCGCGCATCAGGGCGCTCAAGCAGCAGTGGAAGGCGGTCAGCGATGAAGTAGAAGGCATCGTCAGCCAGTCCGGCGTCGACAAGCGCAGCTACAGCAGCAAGTATCTGCCGCTCTGGGTGGCGAAGGTGACGCAGTGGGCCAACAGCGAAACCACCGACTATCTATTTCCCAAAGAGCTGGAGCGTTTCGCCCAGCGCGCGCTGCTGGAGAAAACCAAAAAGGGAGAGCCGCCGCGCCATCCGCTGTTCGAGGCGGTAGAAGCCTTTCTTGCCGAGCCGCTGTCGCTGCGCGACCTGGTGATCGCCCGCGCGCTGGTGGAAGTGCGCGATGCAGTGCGCAAAGAGAAGCGCCTGCGCGCGCTGCTCGGCTTCGACGATTTGCTGAGCCGCCTCGACGAAGCGCTGCAGCAGCCGGGCGGCGCGCTGCTGGCTGACACCATCCGCAGCCGGTTTCCAGTGGCGCTGATCGATGAGTTTCAGGATACCGATCCGCAGCAGTACCGCATTTTCCGCACGCTCTACCTTAACCAGCCCGAGCTGGCGCTGCTGCTGATTGGCGATCCCAAGCAGGCGATCTACGCCTTCCGCGGCGCGGATATCTTCACCTATCTGCGCGCACGCGGAGAAATCAGCACGCACTACACGCTCGACACCAACTGGCGCTCGTCGCCCGGCATGGTGCAGAGCGTCAACCGGCTTTTCGCGCGCATGGCGTCGCCGTTTCTCTTTTCGGCCATTCCGTTTTTGCTGGTCAGCCCTGCCGAACCAAACCAGCAGCTGACGCTGCTGAAGGAGGGGCAGCCGCAGCCGGCGCTGAGCTTCTGGCTACAGCCCGGCGACGGCGTTGGCGTCAGCGACTACCAGCAGTTTATGGCGCAGCAGTGCGCCGCCGACATCAGCCGCTGGCTGGTGGCCGGTCAGCAGGGGCGCGCGCTGCTCGGCAAGGGCGAGAGCCTGCGTCCGGTGCAGGCCTCCGACATCACCGTGCTGGTGCGCAGCCGCAACGAGGCGGGCCTGATCCGCGACGCCCTGAACGGCCTGTCAATTCCGTCGGTCTATCTCTCCAACCGCGACAGCGTCTATACCACGCCCGAAGCGCGCGAGCTGCTGTGGCTGCTGCAGGCGGTGCAGGCGCCGGAGCAGGAGCGTCTGCTGCGCAGCGCGCTGGCCACCTCGATTTTCGCCATCGACGCCGCCGCGCTCGATACGCTGAGTCAGAACGAGCGCGAGTGGGATGAGCTGGTGGAGCAGTTCGTCGCCTGGCAGCAGCTGTGGCATCAGCACGGCGTGCTGCCGATGCTGCGAGACGTGATGAACCAGCGCCAGCTGGCGGAAAACATGCTGGCGTCGGAGAACGGCGAACGGCGGCTGACAGACCTGATGCATCTCGGCGAACTGCTGCAGGAGGCGTCGACGCAGCTCGACAGCCCGCACGCGCTGGTGCGTTACCTCGCTCAGCAGATCGCCAGGCCCAACAGCCAGTCGGCCGATCAGCAGCTGCGGCTGGAGAGCGACCGCCATCTGGTGCAGATCGTCACCATCCACAAATCGAAAGGCCTGCAGTATCCGCTGGTGTGGCTGCCTTTCGCCGCCGGCTTCCGCGAGGCGGCCAGCGCGCTCTACCATGACCGCGAAAGCTTCGCCACGCTGCTCGACGTGCAGGAAGATGAACAGAGCATGGCGCTGGCCGAGCAGGAGCGCCTGGCGGAAGATCTGCGCCTGCTCTACGTCGCCCTGACGCGTTCGGTATTTCACTGCAGCGTCGGCATCGCGCCGCTGTTTAAAGGCGCACGCAAAAAAGAGGGCGACAGCGACCTGCACAAGAGCGCGCTGGGCTATCTGGTGCAGCAGGGCGAGAGCGGCGACGCCGCGCGGCTGCGCGCCGGTCTGGCGGCGCTGGCTGATGGGGACACCGAGGTGATGGAAGAGGCGCTGATTCCGGGCGAAAACTGGCGCGAGCAGACGCCGCCCGACGATGCGCTCAGCAGCCGCCACGTCTCGCGCGATCTGCGCGACTTCTGGCGCGTCACTAGCTACTCCGGCCTGCAGCAGCACAACAGCTCGCCGCTGCTGGAGGCGATGCCCACGTTTGATATCGATGCGGCGGGAGAAGAGGGCGGCGAGGCGGAGAGTGTGCTGACGCCGCACCATTTTCCGCGCGGCGCGGCGCCGGGCACCTTTTTGCACGGCCTGTTTGAATCGATCGATTTCACCCGGCCGCCGGATCGCGCGCTGCTGGAAACCCAGTTGGAGCAGAACTGCTATCCGCCGCACTGGCTGCCGGTGCTGGAGGCGTGGATCGCGCGCGTGCTGCATACGCCGCTTAACCGCGACGGCCTGGCGCTGGGCGCGCTGCAGAACGGCAACCGGCTGGTGGAGATGGCCTTCTATCTGCCGCTGGAGCGCCCTCTCAGCGCCGTCGATCTGGACGCGCTGATACGCCAGCACGACGCGCTGTCGGCGCGCGCGCCGCGGCTGGAGTTTCAGCAGGTGCGGGGCATGCTAAAGGGCTTTATCGATCTGGTGTTTCGCTGGAACGGCCAATATTATCTGCTGGATTACAAATCTAACTGGCTCGGCGACAGCGAAGCAGCCTATACTCCGGAGGCGATGGCGCAGGCGATGGTGGATCACCGCTACGACCTGCAATACCAGCTCTATACCCTGGCGCTGCATCGCTATTTGCAGCATCGCCTGCCCGGCTACGATTATCAGCGCCATTTTGGCGGCGTGTTTTATCTGTTCCTGCGCGGCGTCGACGGCAGCTCGCCGGAAAACGGCATTTTCACCGCGCGGCCGCCGGCGGCGTTTGTCGCCGGGCTGGACGCGCTGTTTCGTCGCTCAGGAGAGGAGGGAGTATGACGGAGATTATGTCATTGCTCGACCAGGCGGTAGAGAAACGTCTGCTGCGGCCGCTTGATCTGCAGTTCGCGCGGCTGCTGGCTGATGCCTCGCAGCCCGCTTGGCTGCTGGCGGCCGCCTGCGTCAGCGCGGAGGCGGGCGACGGCCATGTCTGTTTGCCACTGGCGCATCTCAACGCCGAGCGGCTGTTCGCCGGACGGCATCCGGAGCTGGCGCAGGCGCTGTGGCGCGCCGTCGGCGCGCCTGCCTGCTGGAAAACGGCGCTCTCCGGCTGGCCAGCAATGAGCGACGGCGGCATTGCGACGCCGCTGGTGCTCAATCATGAGCGCCTCTATCTGCATCGCCTATGGCAGAGCGAAGGGCAGGTGGCGCGCTTTTTCACCCTGCGTGCGGAGATGGACGAGATGGACCTGGCCGCCGCGCAGCGCGTGCTGAGCACGCTGTTCGGCGATAGCCCGGACGACTGGCAGAAAATTGCGACGGCGGTGGCACTGACGCGCAAAACGGCGGTGATTTCCGGCGGGCCGGGCACTGGCAAAACCACCACCGTGGCGAAACTGCTGGCGGCGATGATTCGCCTGAGCCATAACAGTCTGCGCATTCAGCTGGCGGCGCCGACCGGCAAAGCGGCGGCGCGCCTGACCGAGTCGCTCGGCAAGGCGCTGCAGGCGCTGTCGGTCAGCGACGAGGAGCGGGCGTGCTTCCCCAGCGAGGCTACCACGCTGCATCGCCTGTTGGGCGCGCAGCCTGACACCCAGCGCCTGCGCTATCACGCGACCAACCGGCTGCACCTCGACGTGCTGGTGGTGGATGAGGCCTCGATGGTCGATCTCTCGATGATGGCTAAGCTGATCGCGGCGCTGTCCGATCATGCGCGGGTGATTTTCCTCGGCGATCGCGATCAGCTGGCGTCGGTAGAGGCGGGCGCGGTGCTGGGCGACATCTGCCGCTGCGCCGAAACGGGCTATAGCCTGGCGCGCGCGCAGCAGCTGGTGGCGCTGACGCAGTGCGCGCTCGACGGCGCCGACAACGAAGGCGCGCCAGACGTGCGCGACAGCATCTGTCTGCTGCGCAAAAGCTATCGCTTCGACGCCGGCTCCGGCATCGGCCAGCTGGCGCGGGCGGCCAACTTGGGCGACGCGCGCGAGGTCGAGGCGGTGTTTAACGCCGCCTTTGAGGATATCGATTTTCAGACGCTGCAGAACGGCAAAGCCTACCAGACGATGCTCGACGCCGTTGCGGAAGGCTATCGCCCTTTCCTGAAGCTGGTGCAGTCGCGCGCGCCCGCAGAGGCGATCCTGCAGGCGTTTAGCCGCTATCAGCTGCTGTGCGCGTTGCGCGACGGACCCTTTGGCGTGCAGGGGCTGAATCAGCGCATTGAGCAGCGGCTGGTGCAGCTGCAGCGCATCCGGCGCCCGACCGTCGGCAGCCGCTGGTATGCGGGACGGCCGGTGATGGTGACCCGCAACGATAGCGTGCTCGGGCTGTTTAACGGCGATATCGGTATTACGCTGCGCGACGCGGGAAATCAGCTGAAGGTCTTTTTCCCGCTGCCCGACGGCTCGATCAAGGCGGTGCAGCCGAGCCGGCTGCCGACCCACGAGACAGCTTGGGCGATGACGGTACATAAGTCGCAGGGATCGGAATTCGACCATACCGCGCTGGTGATGCCGGCGCAGTTTTCGCCGGTGCTGACGCGTGAGCTGGTCTATACCGCCATCACCCGCGCGCGCAAGCGGCTGACGCTCTACAGCGAACCCGCGGTGTTTCAGCGCGCGGTGCAGCTGCAAACCCAGCGGCGCAGCGGACTGGTGGAAAGGCTGAGTCTGGCGGGCTAATGGGCATTAGCGGCAAACCGCTCGGTAGGTTACTGCATGGGCTGCAGGGGCAGTGGAGCAAAGCGTCCCGCGACAGGGACATAAACGCCGGGAGCATTTTAAACGGCGCAGAGCGCTAGCCCGTATACGGGCGCACCTCAGGGATGAGGTATATATCCACGCGGGCCGAGCGTGCAGGGAAGCCTTAAGCGTCTTTGTGGAACAGCCTCTGCTGCCCGCGCCTGCGCGGTTATCTTTGACTCAGGTCAGATCTGCCATCAGCACCTTTGAGCGCCGCTGATAGTTGTACATCTGCTTTTTACTTTCTGGCAGCGACTCGATATCCACCGGCGTAAAGCCGCGCTCTTGGAACCAGTGAATGCTGCGCGTCGTCAGCACAAACAGTCTCTCCAGCCCCATCTGCCGCGCCTGTAGCGCCACGCGCTGCAGCAGCAGCTCGCCGCGTGACGAGCTGCGATAGTCGGGATGCACCGCCACGCAGGCCATTTCACCGATCTTCTCATCCATAAAGGGGTAGAGCGCGGCGCAGGCGATCGTCAGGTTGTCGCGGATAATAATGGTGAACTTGTCGATCTCCATCTCCAGCTGCTCGCGTGAGCGGCGAACCAGAATGCCCTGCTGCTCCAGCGGGCGAATCAGTTCCAGAATGCCGCCGATGTCGTTGATGGTGGCGCGGCGGATCTGCTCGCTCGACTCCATCACGATCTGCGTGCCGATGCCGTCGCGCGAGAACAGCTCCTGCAGCAGCGCGCCATCTTCCTGGTAGCTGATCAGGTGGCTGCGGCGCACGCCGCTGCGGCAAGCCTTAACCGCACCGCGCAGGAAGCGCACCGTGCCGGAGATATAGTCGCCGTCGCTCTCCATCTCGTCGATGCGCGCCTGGGCGTCGTTCGCGAACAACTCGGAGATAATTGCGCCGTCGCGGCTGGTCACGCCCTGCTCAGAGCAGAAGCCGATCATTTTTTCCGCCTTCAGCTTAATCGCCAGCTGGGTCGCCACCTCTTCCGACGTCAGATTAAAGCTCTCGCCGGTCACGGAGACCGCCACCGGACCGAGCAGCACGATGGCGTTGTTATCAAGCTGCCGATGGATCGCCTCTTCGTCGATGCGACGAATGCGCCCGCTGTGGCAGTAGTCGACGCCGTCATCGACCCCCAGCGGCTGCGCGATAATAAAGTTGCCGCTGACCACATTGATATGCGCGCCCTGAAGCGGCGTATTGTTGAGGCTCATCGAGAGGCGCGCCGTGATATCGAGCTGCAAACGGCCCGCAGCCTGCTTCACCAGCTCCAGCGACTGCGCGTCGGTAATGCGCGTGTACTTGTGGTAAACCGGCTCAAGCTGATGTTCCGCTAGGCTGGCGTCAATCTGCGGCCGCGCGCCGTAAACCAACACCAGGCGAATGCCGAGACTGTGCAGCAGGCCGATATCGTTAACGATGCTGGAAAAATTCTCGTGCTCGATGGCTTCGCCGCCCAGCATGATGACAAAGGTTTTGTCCCTGTGGGCATTGATATAGGGAACGGTGTGGCGAAAACCCTGAACCAGCTCAGTACTACGTTCCTTCACGGCAAACCTCAATGAATGATTATTCGTGATTTCTGTATTTTTATTCTCTTGTCGTGGGTTTTGCAAGAATTAAACCTGACGTAAATTTACGTTTTTTCGAGTGCGAATTCTGCTACGAGACTGCATTATTTTGATTTTCCAGCATGACAAGAGTGAGAGAGCTGGGTAAAGTTTTCAGCGCCTTCTATTGAGGCGGCTTCTTTTAGACAGAACAGAGCAACGCAGTTGGAGCGGCATGTCCGGAGCAACCCCCCTTTTTTCCCCGCAGACGATTTTTACAGAGCACAGGCGCATTACTGCTGTTGAGCGTCAGCCGCGCCGGGCTGGCGGCGCGAAACCATATTGTCGCAGTGCGCATCTGGCCCTCATCGACCTATTCCCGCCTGACGCTGGAGTCCAGCGTGCCGCTTCACTATAAGCAGTTCGCGCTCAGCCACCCAGACCGGCTGGTGATCGATATTCAGAACATGCACCTGAACCCGGTGTTAAAAGGGGTCGACAAGCTGGTGCGCGTTAACGATCCCTTTATCAAAAGCGCGCGGGTAGGGCAGTTCGAGGCCAGCACTGTGCGCATCGTGCTGGAGCTGAAGCGCAACGTTGCGCCGAAGACGATCCGCTGCTAGCGCTGCTCAAGGATTACAACCAAGGCGATCTGGAACGCAACGAACCGGCGGCGGTGACGCTGCCCGGGAAGGCGGGGCGCGACCTCGGCGGCGTCAGCAAGAGTGGCGATCGCTATCTCGATCACACCATGTTCGATATGGCGCAGCGCCAGACTATCCACGACAGCTTGAAGTTTGGCAAAAAAGAGGTGCTGCAGCGTATGGGGCATATCAACCACCTGCACAAGCATACCGTGGGTCAGGCGGGCTTCGCCGTACTGAAGGCGCCGGATATTCCGTCGATTCTGGTGGAGACCGCCTTTATCAGAAACATAGAAGAGGAGTGCAAGCTGCGCACCAGCCGCTACCAGCAGCAGGTGGCGGAGGCAATTTTTCACGGCATCAAAGCCTATTTCGACAAGGGCGGGGGCAGACGATTTCATTCTGCTAGGGGCTCTGCTATCGTCGCGGGGCGAACACTCATGGATAAAAGAGAAGGCGATGAATAAAGGACACTGGGCGAAGTATACACTTACTGGCGCACTATTTGCGCTGCTGGCGGGTTGCAGTTCAAAACTGACCGATCGCGGGCAGCAGTATAAAGACGGCAAGCTGGAGCAGTCGCTGGCGCTGGTGAATCAGCCCAATGCCAAGGGCAGGCCGGTGAACGGCAGAGATTTTTGCGAGCAGGTGAGAAACATTCAGTCCGCCTCGTCCGCACTTTATGGCCGCCATACCGGCACCTACAGCGCGGTAGAGAGCTGGCTGATGGCCGGCGCCGACACGCGCCGGCTGCGTCAGTACGGCCTCAACGCCTTCCAGATGGAAGGCACCGACAACTACGGCAACGTGCAGTTTACCGGCTACCATACGCCGGTGGTGCAGGCGCGCTATACGCGTCAGGGCGAGTTCCAGTATCCGATCTACCGCATGCCGCCGCGCAAGCGCGGCGCGAAGCTGCCGAGCCGTGCGTCGATCTACAGCGGCGCGCTGGATGAGCGCTACGTTATCGGCTGGAGCAACTCTCTTATCGATAACTTTATTATGGACGTGCAGGGCAGTGGCTACGTCGACTACGGTGATGGCCGTCCGATGACCTTTTTTGGCTACGGCGGTAAGAACTGCTGGGCCTATCACAGCATTGGCAAAGAGCTAATCGACCGCGGCGAAGTGAAGCGCGAAGATATGTCGATACAGGCGATCCGCGACTGGGCGGCTTCCCACTCCGAGTCGGAAGTGCGCGCGTTGCTGGAAACCAACCCGTCGTTCGTCTTCTTCAAGCCCGAAGCCTTTACCCCGGTGCGCGGCGCCAGCGCGGTGCCGCTGGTGGCGAAAGCCTCTGTCGCCTCGGACCGCTCGCTGATCCCGGCGGGCACCGTTTTGCTGGCGGAAGTGCCGCAGCTGAACGAGAAGGGCAAATTCAACGGCAAATATGAGATGCGCCTGATGGTGGCGCTGGACGTTGGCGGCGCGATCAAGGGGCAACACTTTGATATCTATCAAGGCATCGGCTCCGACGCGGCGCACCTTGCTGGCTTCTACAACCATTACGGGCGCGTCTGGGTGCTGAAAGAGGCGCCGGGCGCAGCCCAGCCGCTGTTCAGCAACCCGCAAAGCGGCAATAATGGCTCGCTGCTTCTGGGCGCAAACTGATTTTTCTCTGCGGGCCGCAAGGCCCGTACGACGTAACAAGGTTAATTATGAGTGTGGTTAACTAGGCCTGGCGTCAGCGTTTTGGCGGCACGGCACGTCTCTATGGGCAGGATGCGCTGATGCGATTCGTGCAGGCGCACTTCTGCGTGATCGGCATTGGCAAAATTACGCTGATTGATATGGATGATGTCTGCATCACCAATACCAATCGGCAGATTCACGCCCTGAGCGGCAACGTCGGCCGGGCGAAAACCGAGGTGATGGCGGAGTGCCTGCGCGCCATCAATCCCGACTGCGAAGTCATCTGTATCGACGACTTCATTACGCCGGACAATACCGCTGAGCTGATGGCGGCGGGCTTCGACTATGTGATTGACTCTATCGACAGCGTTCGCCCCAAGGCGGCGCTGATCTCCTGGTGCCGCCGCAACAAGATCCCGCTGATTACCACCGGTGGCCAAGCTGCGCGAGCGGCTGAAGGCGCTGGGCGTGGTGAAAAACAGCAAGGGCAAGCTGGGCATCGACTGCGTTTTCTCTACCGAAGCGCTGATGTATCCGCAGCCGGACGGCAGCGTTTGCGCCGCGCGCAGCACCGCCGAAGGGCCCAAAAGAATGGACTGCGAGACGGGATTCGGCGCGGCCACTATGGTAACCGCGACCTTTGGCTTTGTCGCTGTCTCACACGCGCTGAAGAAGTTTCTGGCGTGTGCGACGCGTCAGGCGGCGTAAGTTCAGGGCTGCGCCGCGCGCGGCTTGCTGAACCACGCCCGCCACGTTCGGCGTGCCGGCCTAAAACCGCCAGGGCACCGGCTGCGGCGTAAAGCCGCTGAAATCCACCTGCGTCAGCATCTTGCCACCGCCCTGCTACGGCGTCATCTCCTCCAGCAGCGCCGCTTTGCCGTAGAGCGCGCCGATGCCAGTCGGTTCATAGAGCTTATGCGCCGAGAAGGCGTAAAAATCGATATCCATCGCCTGCACGTCGGGCGGGTAGTGCGCTACGCCCTGCGCGCCGTCAACCATCACCTTTGCGCCGACGGCGTGTGCCAGCGCGATAGCCTGGGACAGATCGGGGCAGCCCCCGGTGACGTTGGACATCTGCCCCATGGCCAGCAGGCGGGGGCGCGCGTTAAGCAGCGACGGCAGCTGGGCAATATCGGGCAGGCGATCCTCGCCAATCGGCCACTTCACCACTCTGGCGCCGCGCGCCTGCGCCACCATCAGCCAGGGCACCAGATTGGCATGGTGTTCCGCCTCGCTGACGACAATCTCGTCGCCCGCCTTCAGGCGCGGCAGCAGCCAGCCGTTAGCGACAAGGTTGATCGCCTCCGTGTGCCGCGCGTCCAGACGATCTGCTGGCCGTGAGGCGCATTGAGCAGCCGAGCCACCTGATGCCGCGCCCGCTCATAGCGCTCGGTCAGCTGGCGCGCCGCGGCGTACTGGCTACGGTGCACGGTGCCGGCGCTGTCGAGGTAGACGCCGGCGTCGTTCAGCGCCGGAAACTGCTGGCGGAACAGCGTAGGGTTAAATGCGGTCATGCGTGGCTCTTCATGCTGACAAATAGGCCCAGATCAAAAGCCTGACTCTCTTCTGGCAAAGCTGTAAAAGCGCATTATGCATGATTAATGCAAGGTTTAAACCAAAACCCGCATTAGGAGCAACCCTCTTTAGTCGATTTGACTACCGGTTAGCTGCAGTGGGGAGGTTTGAGGCAATCAATCTGCAAGGAGATAGAAAATGAAAAAACTTTTCGCAGTGCTGGCTATCTGCACTTTGGCTTTTACTCTGGCCGCGTGTTCCAGCAATTATGTTATGCATACCAACGACGGTCGCACCATAGTTTCTGAAGGCAAGCCGACGGTAGACGATGACACCTGTATGATCAGCTATAAAGACGCTAACGGCAACAAGCAACAGATCAACCGCTCTGACGTTAAAGAGATGGTGGAAATGCAGTAAGCGATTTCGCGCATATTGCAGGCAAGAAAAAGCACCGCAATTTGCGGTGCTATTCAAAATCACTATGGACAGACAGGGTAAATCTACAGGAATTAAAAGCTTGATCTGCAATCGTCAGATCAATATGCAAACACAACATTACGACCACAATCCAAAAGCTTTCCGGAAGTCTGCGAACTCACTCACAAATCCTGAAATCTTTTCGTTCCGGCTCAGGAAGTGCCGCAACTATATGTATTTGCTGGAGTTTACTCAACGGACAATTTATAATTTATAATGCCTCGGATTACTAAAACTAATATATGACCGCTTGTTATAAGCGTACGTGTTTTGCCTCCGATTCAAGCATCAATAACCATGTCAAAAAACCTGCCTCCACTTAATGCACTCCGCGTGTTTGACGCTGCGGCGCGCCATCTTAGCTTCACTAAAGCGGCTGAAGAGCCGTTTGTCACTCAGGCGGCCGTAAGCCATCAGATAAAATCTCTGGAAGATTTTCTAGGGGTAAAGCTGTTTCGCCGGAGGAATCGTTCGCTTTTGCTGACGGAAGAGGGGCAAAGCTACTATCTCGATATCAAAGAGATTTTCACCGCCCTCAACGACGCGACGCGCAAGCTGCAGGCGCGTAGCGCGAAAGGCGCACTGACCTGCTGCCCAGCTTCGCTATTCATTGGCTGGTGCCGCGCCTCTCCAGCTTTAATATGGCTTATCCGGGCATCGGCGTGCGCATTCAGGCGGTAGACCGCGATGAGGAGAAGCTGGCTGATGATGTGGACGTGGCTATCTTCTACGGCCGCGGCAACTGGCCAGGGCTGCGGGTAGAAAAACTCTATGCCGAGTATCTGCTGCCGGTCTGTTCGCCGGCGCTAATGGCCGGCGATAACCCATTGAAAGAGCCGGAAGATCTGGCGCGCTTTACCCTGCTGCACGACGCCTCGCGCCGCGACTGGTAATCCTATATTCGTCAGCTAGGCTTGCAGCACATTAATGTGCAGCAGGGGCCAATATTCAGCCACAGCGCCATGGTGCTGCAGGTCGCCATCCACGGTCAGGGCGTGGCGCTGGCGAACAACGTGATGGCGCAGCGTGAGATCGAAGCTGGCCGGCTGATTTGCCCGTTCAACGACGTATTAGTCAGTAAAAATGCTTTTTATCTGGTTTGTCATGACAGCCAGGAAGATCTAGGTAAAATAGCCGCCTTTCGACAGTGGATGCTGGCGAAGGCCGTGAGCGAACAAGAAAAATTTCGCTTTCGCTACGACCACTAAATTATTGATTTCTGTACAGTGAAGTACAGATGCACCTTGAGGATAGTCCGATGTCCAGTCGCGCCATGTTTATCTTTGCCGCCATCAGCGGATTTTTGCTGGTGGCCTTTGGCGCTTTCGGCGCCCACGTGCTCAGCTGTTCGCTTAGCCCGGCGGAAATGGCCTGGATCCATACCGGCCTAGAGTATCAAGCCTACCATACGCTGGCGGTTATCGGCTTAGGCGCCGCGATGTTGCGCCGCGCCAACCTCTGGTTTTACTGGAGCAGCGCCTTTCTCGCCCTCGGCATCGTGCTGTTTAGCGGCAGCCTCTATTCGTTGGCGCTGTCGCATCTGAAGTTTTGGGTTTTTGTTACGCCGGTTGGGGGGCTTTGCTTCCTGGTCGGCTGGTTCCTGATGTTGATTGGCGCGCTGCGTCTGAAACGAAAGGCAGATCGCCATGAATAAAGTTTTACTCTATTGTCGTCCCTCTTTTGAAAAAGAGTGTGCGGAGGAAATCACCGCGAAAGCGGCCGAGCGCGAAATCTACGGCTTCCCGCGCGTCAAGGAGAACAGCGGCTACGTGCTGTTTGAGTGCTACCAGCATGAAGATGCCGATCGCCTGATGCGCGATTTGCCGTTCGACACGCTGGTTTTTGCCCGCTAGATGCTGGTTGTGGGCGAGCTGCTGAAAGATCTGCCGCCGGAGGATCGCATTACGCCGATCGTCGGCATGCTGACCGGCGTGGTGGAGAAGGGCGGCGAGCTGCGCGTTGAGGTGCCGGATACCAACGACGCGAAAGAGCTGACCAAATTTTGCCGCAAGTTTACCGTGCCGCTGCGCGCCAGCCTGTGCGAGGCGGGCATCCTGCTCAACATGAGAGCCCGGAGCGCCCCGTGGTGCACGTTTTCTTTATCGCGCCGGGCGCCTGCTACGTCGGCTACTCCTTCGTCGGCAACAACTCGCCGTTCTATATGGGCATTCCGCGCCTGAAGTTTCCGGCCGACGCGCCGAGCCGCTCAATGCTGAAGCTGGAAGAGGCGTTCCACGTCTTTATTCCCGCCGATGAATGGGATGAGCGCCTCGCGGGTGGCATGCACGCGGTCGATCTCGGCGCCTGCCCGGGCGGCTAGACCTATCTGCTGGTGAAGCGCAGCATGTGGGTGTACGCCGTGAACAACGGCGCCGATGGCGCCGAGCCTGATGGATACCGGGCAGGTCACCCACTGCCGCGAGGACGGCTTCAAGTTTCGTCCAACGAGCCATAACAACGACTGGCTGGTGTGCGACATGGTGGAGAAGCCGGTGCGCGTCGCCAACCTGATGACCGAATGAATGGCTGTTGAATGGCTGGTGCCGCGAAGCGATCTTCAACCTCAAGCTGCCGATGAAAAAGCGCTATGAAGAGGTGACGCAGAACCTAGCGATTATGGACGAGGCGCTCAAGGCGCAGGGCATCAACGCGCAGATCCGCGCGCGTCAGCTCTATCACGATTGCGAAGAGGTCACCATGCAAATCCGCCGCATCTGGGGCGCGATTCCAGGCCGCCGCGACGAGCGTTAATCCGCCGGTCAGACGTTACTGCGACGCCTGGCCCGTATAGTGCAGGGTTGTCAGGTTGCCCCGCAGCGTCAGGTCCTGCTTCAGCGTCGAGACTTGGCGGCTGACCAGGGCCGACGCTTCTCCCGCCACCAGTTTGGCGCGCCATTTCTCCGGCACTTCCTCCAGCCGCGCATAGCTCGCCTCCAGCAAGCCGAAGCTTTGCAGCAGTGTTTTCGCACTTTTCGGGCCAATACCCGGCACGCCGGGAATTTTGCTGCTGCTGACGCCGTACAGTCCCCAGTAATCCGGCAGCCGCTCCGGCGCGACGCCAAATTTACCGTCGATAAAGGGCAGATCAAGCCAGCGTTTTTGACAGTAGTCGCGAATACGGATCTGCGGCGCCAGCAGCTGGTAGTAACCTTTATCGGTGGAGACGATGGTCGCCTGGTGGCCCGCCTGCGTCATTTTCACGGCGAGCGTGGCCGCCAGATCGTCCGCCTCATTCGCTTCCGCCGTCCAGCAGCTGACGCCGATGCGGCGGAGCGCCTCCTGCAGCGCAGGCAGTTCCGCCTGCAGATCCTCCGGCATCGGCGGACGGCCGCTTTTATAGTCGGGCAACAGTTCATGACGGCAGCCCTGATGCCGCCTGTCGCTGTCGAACACCGCCACCGAATGGGTCGGCTGCGTGTGGCCCAGCAGCTGGCGCAGCGCTGCGACGCAGCCCTCGACACAGGGCGAACCCTGCACCGCATGCAGACGACGGATCAGATTAAGGGCGTCAACGATAAGAAGATGAAGTGACATAAGGTAAACGGCAGCCCGTGCGGGCCGCCTTCCTTGCGGTTATTTAACGATTTCGTAGCAAGGGGATATAGGCGGTGCCCGGCAGCTTCATGCGGTGCTGGGCGACGAATCCCTGCAGCAGCTCATCCATGCGACGCATAGTGTCCGCTTCGCCATGCAGCTTATAGGGTCCCTTTTCACGGATTTCGCGGATGCCGATCTCCTTGACGTTTCCGGCGACGATGCCGGAGAAGGCGCGGCGTAGATCGCCGCCAGCTGATCCGCCGGCTGGCTGGTGTAAAGGTTGAGGTTGGCCATTTTCTCATGGGGCGGCAAGAAGGGTCTCTGCAGATCGGACGAGATGCGGATCGACCAGTTGAAGCTGTAGGCGTCGCCCGTTTCGCGGCGGTACTCTTTGACCTGCGGCATCGCTTTTTTCATCAGGCGCGTCACTTCGGCAGCGTCGTCGATGATGATCTGATAGTGTTTGCGCACCGCTTCGCCCAGCATATTGACGATAAAGTCGTCCAGCACGTGGAAATAGTCGGCGCTCTCTTTCGGGCCGGTGAGGATCAGCTGCAGCACCTGATCCTGGTTCTGCGGGTTCATCATGATCCCCAGCAGATAGAGCAGATCTTCCGCCGTGCCCACGCCGCCTGGGAAGATAATGATGCCGTGGGCGATGCGCGCAAAGGCTTCGAGGCGCTTTTCAATATCCGGCGTGATTATGAGCTCGTTCACCAGCGGATTCGGCGGCTCCGCGGCGATAATCGACGGCTCGGTAAGACCGATAAAACGGCTGTCGCGGTAGCGCTGTTGCGTATGGCCCACCGCCGCGCTCTTCATCGGCGCTTCCATCACACCGGGGCCACAGCCGGTACAAATGTTCAGCTCGCGCAGCCCCAGCTGGGTGCCGACGTTGCGGCAGTACTGATACTCCACGGCGTTCATGGAGTGGCCGCCCCAGCACACCACGGTATTGGGAAACTGGCCGACGTGCAGCGCGCGGGCGTTGCGCAGGATCGAGAACACCTGGTTGGTAATATGTGCTGAATCTTCCGGCGCCGCCTCTTCCAGACCGGCAATAGAGAGCTGTCGTTAACAAAGAGGATGTCGCGTAGCACGGCAAACAGGTTGGTCTGCAGCGAGCGGATAATGCGGCCGTCAACAAAGGCCTCTTCCGGCGGATTGATTAGCTCAAGTTTAACGCCGCGCTCGCGGCGCAGCACGTTGATATCGAAATTTTCGAAGCGGGAGAGCAGTTCGTGGCTGCTGTCGGTCTGGCTGCCGGAGTTAATCACGGCGAGCGAGCAATTACGGAACAGCTAGTAAAGGTCACTGCTTGCCGTACGCTTGAGCATGTCCACTTCCAGCTGAGAAACAGATCCATCTAGCCAAGTGGGCTGATATGCGTAATCAAATGAACTCCTTTACACCCGCCTGGGTGACTGATGGCACCGCCGTTGCGGTGGCGATAATCCCTGGTCGGCGATCCTCCGACCGCCGCCTGCACCAGAGTAGCCTTGTCGACCGTTAACGCTCAAGGGAAACGCGCCGCCCGAGCGCAGGCTGTGAGAGGCCTCGCAAAGCTACTGACGCGCTAGACGAGAGAAGCCCGGCGTGAAGGGCACATTGCTGCGCCACGGATTGATGTCCAGCCCGCCGCGTCGGGTATAGCGCGCATAGACCGTCAGCTTTTCCGGCTGGCAGAAGCGCATCACATCGTTAAAGATGCGCTCCACGCACTGCTCGTGAAATTCGTTGTGCTGGCGGAAGGAGATCAGGTAGCGCAGGAGCGCCTCGCGATCGATGCGCGCGCCTTTATAGCGGATCATCACCGAACCCCAGTCGGGCTGATGGGTGATCAGACAGTTGGATTTCAGCAGATGGCTGACCAGCGTCTCCTCGACCACGTCGCCGCTCGCCGCGCTGGCGAGATAGTCGGCGTTGAAGCGGTAGTCGTCGATCTCGATATCCTGCTCGTCGATGCAGTAGCCGCTAAACTGGCCGACAGGCTGGCCTTCTATCTCGCTCTGGCGAAACAGCGCCACGCTGACGTCGCCCTGCGCGCAGGCACCAAGGTCGCGCTCCAGCGTCTGGCGCACCTCGCCCCACTCGGCGAAGCGCGTCTGGTTAAAGCTGTTAAGATAGAGCTTAAAGCTTTTCGACTCGATCAGGTTGTCGCTGGTCGCGTTCAGCACTACCTCGCCTAGCGCCACCTGCGGCACGCCCTTGCTGTTGAGCCAGGAAAGCTCGTAAAGCGTCCAGATATCCGCGCCGGTAAACGGCAGCGCGTCGGACGTCAGGCCGAGCGGCGTGCGGTTCAGGCTGCGCGGCACCGCCTGCAGCAGACTGGGGTCATAGCGATCGTGATAGGCTGTAGGTTTGCCCAGGGTCAGGTTGCTCAGCGGCTGATCCTTTTCATATAAAGGCATAGCGGTTACTCGTAAAACAAGACAAAGTAGATAAGTGTAACCCATCAGACGTGAGAAAAAGAGTCATGCAACGAGCTGCCGACGCCCTGTTCGAATTTACCACCCGCTATTGCGCCGCCTGGCAACAGCACACCGGCCACGCCCCGGCCAGCCAGGCACTTGCTGGTGTGCCTTCCCCCTGCATGGTCGCCACGCAGCGCGACGAAGTGTGGTGGCTGCCGCAGCCGTTCAGCCTGCCTGCCACGCTGGAGGCCATTAAGCGCGCACTGGATATCCAGCTTCAGGCCGATATCACCGCCTTTTACACTACACAGTTTGCCGGCGATATGACGGCGCGCTTTGTGCAGCGTGAGCTGTCGCTGCTGCAGGTATGGAGCGAAGAGGATTTTTTGCGCCTGCAGGAGAACCTGATCGGCCATCTGGTGATGAAGCGTCGCCTGAAACAGACGCCGACGCTGTTTATCGCCACCACCGACTTGGAGCAGGAGATCGTGTCCTTCTGCAACCTGACGGGCGAAATTATTCTTGAACAGCCTGGCAGCAAAAAGCGTGAGACTTTTGCGGAAAATATTCAGATATTTCTTAGGAATTTACAACCGGTTATCGGGGGAGTTGCAGAGATTGGATGAGTGATATGTGAGATATCTCTTATAATACGTGTGAGATATTAGCAATTTCCACAGTAAGCCTTCCAGACGGCTTAAATGTAAAAATATTGTGAATCATTAACTTAATGGCATTATTCCTAATTTTAATCTTTGGATACAGAGCTTGACGTTTTTAGTACCTTGTTTATTCAACGGCGTCTGCCAGAATAGCCAACATTGGTAGGAAGCCAGAGGATTTGAAGATAGCGTCTGGAGACGTCATACCAGGAGGTGGGACCGTAACAGAGCTTACGTCACACAGAAGGCTTCAGGATAAAGCAGGACACTCAGGAAAGAGTCAGGGACACCTCTTCTAGGAAGGAGACGCACATTATGCGTGGCGGGCCAGGAAGCCAAAGGAAAAATCAGGACGATTTGCGCAGGATGGCGCGCAGGAAAAGTTGTCATGGAAGAGCAGGGGGCATCAGCGTAGCGGGAATGCTGCAAACGAACCGGGAGCACTGTTTTAACAGTGCTCTTTTTTTGCGCGCGCGCCCGGCGATGGTATGCTTGCCGCCCACATTTATCTCTCGCGAGGGCGGCCCATGACCCCTTTAGTATCAGAACAGCTGACGCAGCTCGAAACGCTGCTACGCGAGCATCAGCACTGGCAGGAGACGCCGCTGTCGGCCAGCGCCCTTGGCCAGCAAGCCAGCCTTTCTGTCTGGACACGCTGGAGCCGCTGGAGTGGCTGCAGTGGATTTTAATCCCGCGCCTGCGGGCGCTTATCGCCGCGCAGCAGCCGCTGCCGCAAAACTTCGCTATTGCGCCCTATTGTGAAGTCGCACTGTGGCCGCCGCCACGCCGGGCCATGCGTCGATTCTGCGCAGCCTGAGCCAGCTAGACGCGCTGTTTACGGACGATCCCGCCTGATGCTAGAGATTATCTATCAAGATGAATAGCTGGTGGCGGTGAACAAACCCGCCGGCTGGCTGGTGCACTGCAGCTGGCTGGATCGCAAAGAGAAGGTGGTGGTGATGCAGACCGTGCGCGACCAGATCGGCCAGCACGTCTTCACCGCCCATCGCCTAGATCGCCCGACCTCGGGCGTGCTGCTGATGGGCCTGTCCAGCGAGGCGGGGCGCCGCCTGGCGCAGCAGTTCGAGCAGCATCAGATGCAGAAAACCTACCACGCGGTGGTGCGCGACTGGCTGCAGGAAGGCGGCATGCTTGACTATCTGCTGGTGGAGGAGCTGGACAAGATCGCCGACAAGTTCGCCATGGAAACGCGCACGGCGAAGCCGGCGGTGACGGACTATCAGGCGCTCGTCTGGGCAGAGATGGCGGTGGCGATTGGCCGCTACCCGAGCGCGCGCTACAGGCCTGATGCAAGCTCTCTCCCCGCATCGGCCGCAAGCATCAGCTGCGCCGTCATATGGCGCACCTGCGCCACCCGATGATCGGCGACACCACCCATGGCGATCTGCGGCAAAACCGCGGTGCAGCATTTCGGTGCCGACCGGCTGATGCTGCACGCTAGCAGCCTGGCGCTGACGCACCCCTTTACCGGCGAGCCGCTGATTATCCGCGCCGGGCTAGACAGGGTGTGGCAGCAGCTGGCACAGTAGTTTGGCTGGCAGGAGGCGCTGCTTGCCGCAGGACTTGAGTTTGCCGACGCGGCAAGCGAGGAGAGCCTTACCGTTTAAGGAGCAGGCATATGGCGAAGATTGGTATTTTTGTAGGCACGGTATACGGTAACGCGCTGCTGGTGGCGGAAGAGGCGCAGCCGCTTCTGCAGGCGCAGGGGCATGAGGTCGCGGTATTTAACGATGCCACGCTGGCGCAGTGGCAGCCCTACAGCAGCGAGGTGGCGCTGATCGGCACCTCCACTATCGGGCAGGGCGATTTTCCCGACAGCATCACCGGTCTCTATCAGGATGTGAAGGATAAGCTGGGCCACCAGCCGGCGCTGCGCTACGGCGTTATCGCGCTGGGCGACAGCAGCTATGACCACTTCTGCGGCGCGGGCAAAACCTTCGACGCTCTGCTGCAGGAGCATGGCGCGCAGCGCACAGTCAGGTCACCGGTACCGGATTGAACACCACCAGCTGGTTGCGGCTCCCCCAGCGGTCGGACCAGGTTTGCTGCTGACCGCTGGCGATCGCCAGAATCAGTTTGAAAAGCCGCCAGTCCACCTCTTCGATCGTCTCCTCGCCCGTGGCGATAGCGCCCGTGTTGATATCTATCAAATCATGCCAGCGCTCCGCCAGCGCGTTGCGCGTTGCCATCTTAATCACCAGGATCGCCGCCAGGCCGTAGTAGGGGGTACCGCGTCCGGTGGTAAACACCTGCAGGGTAATGCCGGACGCCATCTGCTGCGTGCCGCAGACGAAGTCGCTGGCGGGCGTGGCGGCGTAGATCAGTCCGCGTTGCGTCGGACGCTGGCCTGGCGACAGCACTTCAACAATCTGGCGATGGAGCCAAGCGCTTTTTCCACCACGTTCGCCAGCCCGCCCTTTTTATTGCCGGGCGAGGGGTTGGCGCTGCGGTCGGTCTTGCCCTGATCGATATAGTCGTCATACCACGTCATCTCCTCCAGCAGCCGTTTGCCGACCGCTTCGTTGATAACGCGCGGCGTCAGCAGGTGAACGGCATCGCGCACTTCGGTCACCGCCGAAAACATCACCGTGGCGCCGCAGCGCACCAGTAGATCGGAGGCGAAGCCGACCGCCGGGTTGGCGGTTACGTCGGAAAAGGCGTTGCTGCCGCCGCACTGCATGCCGACGATCAGCTTGGAGGCGGGGCAGGTTTCGCGCTGGCGCTGATTCAGCCGTTCCAGATGCCTTTTCGCTAAGCTGAGGATTGACTCCACCATTGCGCCGAAGCCGATATGGCGCTCGTCCTGCAGGCGCACGATGTCGCCGTCGTCCAGCGAAATTGCCTGCACGTCGTCGGTGCCGGTCAGCAGACGCTCGGGCTGCAGCTTTTCACAGCCGAGGTTAACCACCATGATTTCGCCGCCGAAGTTGGCGTTCAGCGCCAGGTTGTGAATAGTGCGAATAGGTAACATGGCTGCGGGCGTGTTGATGGCGACGCCGCAGCCGTAAAGATGGTTCAGCGCCACCACGCCGTCGACGTTGGGATAGTGCGGAAGTAGCTCGCGTTCGATCATCTGCACCACATAGTCCACCACGCCCGCCACGCAGTGCACGCTGGTGGTAATGCCGAGCAGGTTGCGCGTGCCGACGCTGCCGTCCGCATTGCGGTAGCCTTCGAAGGTATACCCCTCCAGCGGCGGCAGCGGCGCGTCGGGCAGCGCCACCAGCGACTCCTCAATCCAGCTGCCATGCGGGATATCGCGCAGCGCATAGCCGATCACTTCGTCGTAGTGGCGGATCGCGGCGCCGGCGGGAATAGCCTCCAGCGCCGTCTTATGGCCCTACGGCACATGCTCCGTCAGCGTCAGGCCGTCGGGAAATCTGGTGCCCGCCGGCAACCCCTGGTTGTTAATCACGATAGCGACGTTGTCATCTTCGTGGACTTTAATGTAGAGCGGCGGCTCATTCTGCATTCTGTTCATCGCTCACCTTTCTGCTTGCGCGCCGTACATGGCGGCGCGTGAAACGTCTGTCGGTTTGCCAGCTTCAGTATAAGGAGCACACCAGTGCGCCGCATTGTGCAACTGACCGGCATTCGCGCGGGATATCGCCTTTGGTTCGCTTTGCCCAAAGCAAGTGAAGAGTCTCACAAAGCCTCAGGTTATTGCTTATTTATTCATCATTAACGCCGCAAAAAACGGGTTCCGTGAAGCGCGCCGCAGTCTTCTGTGCAACTGCCATATATTTGCCGTTAATCGGGCGAAATTGTCAGGCGTTCATCCAGTGTCACCGCTTTTCGTCATTCCTTTATGGGCTGGCTGGTGGCTGAGGTAGGCTGGGCGCACGTTTTCTGGTTTATGGGCGGCCTCGGCATCATTCTCAGCTTTATCTGGCTGAAGGTGATCCACGATCCCAACGAACATCCCGGCGTGAACAAAGCAGAGCTGGAGTATATGGAGCAGGGCGGCGCGCTGATCAACATAGACGCCAAAAAGGCCGAGCGCAAAGTGAGCTGGGATGAGAAGTGGTTTCAGATCAAGCAGCTGCTCTCGACGCGCATGATGTAGGGCATCTATCTCGGGCAGTACTGCGTCAATGTGCTGACCTACTTCTTTATCACCTGTTTCCAGTCTATCTGGTGCAGGCGAGCGGCATATCGATCCTCAAGGCGGGCATGATCGCCTCGATCCCGGCGATCTGCGGCTTCCTCGGCGGCGTCATCTCCGACTACCTGATGCGCAAAACCCCTATCGTGCTCGGCATGCTGCTCTCCATCAGCATGGTGATGTGCAACTACACCGAAACCGAACGGGTGGTGGTGCTGTTTATGGTGCTGGCCTTCTTCGGTAAAGGCATCGGCGTGCTGGGCTGGGCGGTGATGGCGGATACCGCGCCAAAAGAGATCAGCGGCCTGATCGGCGGCCTGTTCAATATGTTCGGCAACTTCTCCGGCATCGTCACGCCGATCGCTATCGGCCACATCATCGCCACCAGCGGTTCGTTTGAAGGCGCTCTGATCTATGTCGGCATCCACGCCTTCGTCGCCGCATTCAGTTTCCTGGTGATTACCGGCGATATCAAACGTGTCGAACTGAAACCCCGGACATAAGGAGGGAGTATGAATACGCAGAGTACGCTGATAATCACTGAGATGCCGGTGATCCCGGTCGCCGGTTACGACAGCATGCTGCTGAATATCGGCGGCGCGCACAGTGCTTGTTTCACCCGCAATATCGTGGTGCTGACCAACAGCACGGGTCATACCGGCGTCGGCGAGGCGCCGGGCGGCGAGACCATTTATCAGACGCTGGTGGCGGCGATCCCACAGGTAAAAGGCCAGCAGGTGGCGCGCATGAACTGGTTGGCGCAGCAGGTACAAAAAGGCAACCAGACGGCGGATTTCGACACCTTCGGCAAAGTCGCCTGGGCATTTGAGCTGCGCGTTAACGCCGTTGCCGCGCTGGAGGCGGCGCTGCTCGATTTGCTCGGCCAGTGCCTTGGCGTGCCGGTGGCGGAGCTGCTTGGTACCGGCCAGCAGCGCGACGAGGTAACGGTGCTCGGCTTATCTGTTCTATATCGAAGCGGTCATGGCGCTGGCGCAGCGCTTTCCCGAGGCACGCATTACCTTTGATCCCAACGGCGCCTGGTCGCTTAACGAGGCGATCCTGCTTGGCAAGCAGCTGAAAGGGGGGGGGCTGGCCTACGCGGAAGATCCGTGCGGCACAGAGCAGGGCTACTCCGGCCGCGAGGTGATGGCGGAGTTCCGCCGCGCCACCGGGCTGCCTACCGCCACCAATATGATCGCCACCGACTGGCGTCAGATGGACTACACGCTGTCGCTGCAGTCGGTGGATATTCCGCTGGCGGACCCGCACTTCTGGACCATGCAGGGATTGGTGCGCGTGGCGCAGATGTGCCACGACTTCGGCCTCACCTGGGGCTCGCACTCCAATAACTACTTCGACGTCTCGCTGGCGATGTTTACCCACGTCGCGGCCGCCGCGCCGGGCGCCATAACTGCCATCGATACCCACTGGATCTGGCAGGAGGGCAACCAGCTCCTGACCAAAGAGCCGCTGCAGATCAAAGGCGGCATGGTGCTGGTGCCGCAGAAGCCGGGCCTCGGCGTGGAGCTGGATATGGATCAGGTGATGCAGGCCAACGCGCTCTATCAAAAACACGGCCTGGGTGCGCGCGACGATGCGCAGGCGATGCAGTTCCTCGTGCCCAACTGGACCTTCGACAACAAGCGTCCATGCCTGGTGCGCTAACCTTTTGGCTCCCTGCGGGGAGCCGTTGTCACAGGAGAAGAGATTATGAGTAACGCAGCCTAGCCGAACGCGTTTCGCCGTCGCCTGCTGGCAGGAGAGACCCTGATCGGCAGCTGGTGCGCGCTGGCAAACCCCCTGACCACCGAAGTGCTCGGCCTCGCCGGCTTCAACAGGCTGGTGCTGGACGGCGAACACGCACCCAACGACATCACCACCTTTAGTGTCGCAGCTGACGGCGCTGAAAGGCAGCGTCAGCGCGCCGGTGGTGCGGCCGCCGTGCAACGAGCTAGTGATTATCAAGCGCCTGCTGGATATCGGCTTTTACAACTTTCTCATCCCGTTAGTGGAAACCGAAGAGAAGGCGCTGCGCGCCGTGGCCTCGACGCGCTATCCACCTGCAGGCATCCGCGGCGTCTCGGTGTTGCACCGAGGCAATATGTACGGCACGCTGCCGGATTACAACGCCACGGTAAACGACAACATCACGCTGCTGGTGCAGATTGAAACGCAGCAGGCGGTGGACAACATCGACGCTATCGCGGCGGTTGACGGGGGTGATGGCATTTTCGTCAGACCGGGCGATCTCTCCGCCGCGCTGGGCTATCTTGGCCAGCCTGCGCACCCGGGAGTGCTGAAGGTGATTAAGCATATTTTTGAGCGCGCCAAAGCTGCGGGCAAGCCGAGCGGCATTCTCGCGCCGGTGGAAGCGGACGCGCGTCGCTATCTGGAGTAGGGCGTCAGCTTCGTTGCGGTAGGCAGCGATTTAGGCGTATTCCGCAACGCCACCCAGGCGCCGTGCGACAAATTTAAGAAGTAACTGACAGAGAGGGAAGGCAATGAAAATTGGATTTATCGGCCAGGGCAGCGCCGACCACAGCACGCTCGCCTGCTATTATGAAAAGTTAGCGAAAGTTGAGATCACCCGTTAACGCCTTGCGGCGGTCCGGCGCGGCCGCCGTAGCGCGTCATCAAGGATGGTGAATCGTCCAACCACAGCGCTTGGATCCCCTATGAAAATCGTAATCGCACCGGATTAATACTAAGAGAGTTTATCCGCCCTTGGCGTGGCATCAGCGATTGAAACGGGCTTCCGTGAGATCTTTCTTTATGCTACATGCGTAAAAATACCGGTTGCCGACGGTGGCGAGGGCACGGTTGAGGCGATGGTGGCGACAAAAGGAAGTATCGTTAACCTGCGCGTCAGCGGGCCGCCCGACGCCTTTTACGGCCTATCTGGCGACGCGTGCACCGCCTTTATCGAGATGGTGGCCGCCAGCGGGCTAGAGCTGGTGCCCACCGGCCAGCGCGCTCCCCTGACGACAACCTCTTTTGGCACCGGCGAGCTGATTCAGAGCGTGCTGGACAAGGGGGTCGAACATATCATTATCGGCATCGGCGGCAACGCCACCAACGACGGCGGCGCGGGCATGATGCAGGCGCTGGGCGCGCTGCTGCTGCTGCTGCTGGCGCAGATCGATATCAGCGCACTGGACTCGCGCGTGCGGCAGTGCCGCTTCAAGGTCGCCTGCGACGTGACCAACCCGCTGACCGGCCGCGACGGCGCTTCGGCGATTTTCGGCCCGCAAAAGGGAGCGACGCCGGAGCTGGTGGCGCAGCTGGATCGCGCGCTGGCCCACTACGCGGCGATTATTCAGCGCGATCTTGATATTGACGTGCTGCATATTCCCGGCGGCGGGCGGCATGGGCGCGGCGCTGCACGCCTTCTGCCAGGCGGATCTGCGACGCGGCATCGAGCTCGTCACCGAGGCGCTGGGGCTGGCGGAGCCGGTCAAAGACGCCTCGCTGGTGATCACCGGCGAGGGGCGCATCGACAGCCAGACCATCAACGGTAAGGTGCCGATTGGCGTCGCGCAGGTCGCGCAGCAGTTTAATAAGCCGGTTATCGGCATCGCGGGCAGCCTGACGGCGGACGTCGGCATCGGTGCATCAGCACGGCCTGGACGCGGTATTCAGCATGCTGTACAGCATCTGTACTCTGGAAGAGGCGCAGAGAAATGCGGAGACGAATTTACGGCTGGCCGCCAGGAATATCGCGGCCACGCTGAAGCTAGGCGGCGCGCTGCGCTAGCAAAAAAGCGGCCTCTGTTTACCGCAGAGAAGGCGATTCGCCAGTTGTTTTATGCGGGAGCGACAGGCAGCGATAAAAAAACCAGGCCGGAGCCTGGTTTTTTATGCAAAGAGGCTTACTTAGCCGGAATCGCATTCAGCAGAGTGGTGAGCAGCTTCCAGTAGAGGCCAACGCTCTCGATATGCACCTGCTCGTCCGGCGAGTGCGGACCGGTGATGGTCGGGCCGATAGAGACCATATCCATATTTGGGTAGGGTTTCTTGAACAGGCCGCACTCGAGACCGGCGTGGATCACCTGGATGTTCGGCGTCTTGTCGAACAGCGCGATATAGGTCTGACGGGTCAGTGCCATAATCGGCGAGTTGGCGTCAGGCTGCCAGCCCGGATAGCCGCCTTTGGGTTTCGTCTGCGCGCCTGCCAGCTGGCCGAGCGAGGTCAACATCTGCACCACGTAGTCGCGGCCGGTGTCGATCAGTGAGCGGATCAGGCAGTTAATCTCCGCCTTGTCGTGCTCCATGGTCACCACGCCGACGTTGAGCGAGGTTTCCACCACGCCTTTCGCCACGTCTGAGTTGCGGATCACGCCGTTCGGCGTGCTGTTCAGCAGGTTCAGGAAGCGGTCGCGGCTCTCGGCGCTCAGCGCTTTGCCCTGATGCGCCAGCGGCTCAGTGGTGAAGTTGATATTTTTCTCTTTCACGCCATACTCGTTTTGCAGCGCCAGCAGGAAATGCGCCGCCGCCTTCAGCGCGTCGACCTTATGGCTCTCTACCGCCAGCGTGGCGAACGCCTCGCGCGGGATGGCGTTGCGCAGTGTGCCGCCGGCAAAGTCGATCAGGCGCAGGTCGAACTCAGCGGCGTGCGCGGCGAGGAAGCGCGCCAGCAGCTTGTTGGCGTTGCCGAGCCCCATATGGATGTCCGCGCCGGAGTGGCCGCCGCGCAGCCCTTTCAGCGTCAGCTTCAGCGTTTCAAAACCGGCAGGCACCGCTTCGCGCGTCAGCGGCAGGGTAGTGATAAAGTCGATGCCGCCCGCGCAGCCTATGTAGATCTCGCCTTCCTCTTCTGAGTCGGTATTGATCAGGATCTCCGCCTGGAGCCAGTTCGGCTGCAGGCCGAACGCGCCATCCATGCCGCTCTCTTCGGTCATGGTGAGCAGCACTTCCAGCGGGCCATGCGTCAGGCTGCTGTCGGCCAGCACCGCCAGCGCCGAGGCCATGCCGATGCCGTTGTCGGCGCCCAGCGTGGTGCCGCGCGCCTTCACCCATTCGCCGTCGATCCAGGGGTGAATCGGATCTTTGGTGAAGTCATGCACGGTGTCGTTGTTTTTCTGCGGCACCATATCGAGGTGCGCCTGCAGCGCCACCGGGATGCGGTTTTCCATGCCGGCGGTGGCCGGCTTGCGGATCAGGATATTGCCGACCGCGTCGCGCTCGACCCAGAAGCCCTGCTCCTGCGCCCAGCCGACGATGTAGCTGGCCAGCGCTTCTTCATGAAAAGAGGGATGCGGAATAGAGCAGATTTTGGCGAAGAGATCCCACAGCGGTTGGGGAGAAAGCTGAGACAATTCAGACACGACAGGTCTCCTGTGTCAGTGCGCCGGCCAGGCCGGTGTGCGCGAGTTTCCAGTAAGGGGTCGCCGTCAGCGGATCTGACGTGATGGGGCTGAGAATATCACTCTTTAATCGGCAGGTGCGTACTCAGGCGCGCTAAAAAGCCGCAACCGGACGCCTGGATGCTGGTTTTTAGCTCAGAGGATCCTTATAATCTCGCGCAACCTTTTTCCCGTTGCACATTTTTAAGCCGATTAGTTGGCTAGGATCGCTATTCATGAGTGAAAAATACGTCGTTACCTGGGACATGCTGCAGATTCATGCCCGTAAACTGGCTCAGCGCCTGCTTCCTGTTGAACAGTGGAAAGGCATCATCGCGGTCAGCCGCGGCGGCTTAGTGCCTGCCTCGCTGCTGGCGCGCGAGCTGGGCATCCGCTATGTCGATACCGTCTGCATCTCCAGCTATGACCACGATCACCAGCGCGAAATGAAAGTGCTGAAGCGCGCGGAAGGCGATGGCGAAGGCTTTATCGTAATTGACGACTTGGTGGACACCGGCGGCACCGCGCAGGCGATCCGCGAAATGTATCCCAAAGCGCACTTCGTCACTATTTTCGCCAAGCCGGCCGGTCGTCCGCTGGTGGATGACTACGTGGTGGATATCCCGCAGAACACCTGGATTGAGCAGCCGTGGGACATGGGCGTGATGTATATCCCGCCTATCGTGAAGGGCGCTTAATTCGCTACTTCTGACAACGCCTGGCCTGACGGACGTTGTGCTTTTCGGCGCACCAGACGCGCCGCGCCTCTCTCCGCGCCCTGATGAGCGGCGCCGCTCCCTGCCGTGCAGTACACTTAGCCTCTTCCGGGCCGCCAGGAGAACCGCCTATGTCGAGCAAAAATCTCAGCAAAGAGCTGTTTAAGCCGCGCTACAACTATCCCGAAACTTCCTCGCTGGTGCATCGCTAGCACCACGCCGCCGTAGACGTCGAGTCTACGCTGGAGGGAAGCAGCAGTTTCATGACGACCTGGCGCCGCGCGGCATCGCCATGCTGACACTGGATATGCCGTCGGTGGGCTTTCCCGTGAAGTGGCGCCTTAACCAGGACACCAGCTTTCTGCATCAGCAGGTGCTGTGCGATCTGGCGAACGTGCCCTGGATCGATCACCGTCGCGTGGCGGCGTTCGGCTACCGCTTCGGCGCCAACGTCGCGGTGCGTCTCGGCTATCTGGAAGCGCCGCGCCTGCGCGCGGTCGCGACGCTGGGGCCAATGGTGCACAGCCTGCTTACCAGCCCGGCGCGCCAGGAGGCGATCCCCGATATGTATATGGATATGCTCGCCAGCCGCCTCGGCATGGCCTTTACCAGCGACAGCGCGCTGCGTACCGAGCTGAACCGCTACTCGCTCGAGGTGCAGGGGCTGCTGGGCCGCCGCGCCCCGACGCCGATGCTGGCGGGCTACTGGCCGGACGATCCCTTTGGCCCGGAAGAGGATGCGTGCCTGATCGCCAGCTCCTCCGCCGATGGCAAGCTGCTGCAGATTCCTGCCCGACCAGCGCTGGCCAGTTTCGAGCGCGCCCTGAATCAGGTTTGCGACCGGCTGGCAAAGCGGTTACAACAGTAGCTGGCAAATTCACGCTGGTTTGCTTTAATACTAACGGTCAAACTTATGGAGATTTAGCATGACGTTACCGAGTGGTCATCCCCGTAGTCGCCTGCTTAAGCGCTTCACCGATCTGGGACCGTATATTCGCGAAGGAAAATGTGAGGAAACGCGGTTCTTTTTCGACTGCCTGGCTGCTTGCGTCAATGTTAAACTCGCGCCGGAGAGTCGTGAATTCTGGGGCTGGTGGATGGAGCTGGAAGCGCAGGAAGACCATTTTACCTACGTCTACCATATCGGCCTGTTCGATAAAGATGGCGACTGGTCAGTCGCGACTATCAAGGGGAAAGAGAATAATCAAAAGGTGGAAAAGACGCTGCGCAACTTCCACACCCGCCTGAAGGCGATCCTGCAGGAGCTGAATCTGGGGCTGATGCCCGCCAGCGGCTTCGACGAGCAGCCGGTGAAATTCAGCGCCTGAGGCTGCTGAAGGCTGAACGACAGGCATAGCCAGAATGTGGCGGCTATGCCTGTTCTGCCCCTTCTTTTATTTATGCTGTTCATTCGCTGCGCTTGTCTTTTTCCGCCGCGCGTTATCTGAGTGATAATTTGCTATCGCGGCGTTTCGCTACGTTTTTTTCGTCTGCCTTGTTATCCGCCTGCCGAAAATATTTTCTCTGCTTATTTTATTATACTTATTAGCTAAATATTCTTTAGAAACCTTTGCAATCAACGGGCTCAGGCGAAATAATCGATCCAACTTAATCATAGGTTAATCCGGTAAAATTCCGATTCTTATTTTATTGCGGCGCACCTCACTTTCGCTTTATAGACGTTTTCCTGACGAAATGGTGTGATAAGCGCCAGCGCGACCGCCTTTGTCGAGGCTTCTCTTCGTTTGCCATCTCCCCAAAAAGAACGCCAACCTGGACACCCTACAAGTCCGGATGGTCCTGCGCTGTCTCTCTGGAGGAAAACGTTGTGTTTAAATTAAATCCCATATTAATAAGCCTGGCCGCTGCGCCCGGTCTATTTATTCCCGTTGCCTTTACCCATGCCGCCACGTTAAAACCCTTTTCGCCTTTATTAAACGACAATAAAGCGGGCGTATTCTGCGTCTGTAATGGCTCGACGCAAAAGCTGAGCGGTACTCAGCGCTTTTTGCCGGGAGAAGATGGCGGCGGTGTTATTACCATCGGTGAATTGCTGGGAAGCGGACGCATTATCTCGGACGATAATGTCATCGGCGCGGATCGCCTGAGCTTCGGCGCGCAGGATTTGCTGATTGACGTGCCGGACGTCAGCGGCGCCACGCGGAGCGTGGCGGTCTATAACTCCGCCAGCATCAGCATGCTCGACTCGGTGACGCCGGCCAGCGTTCTGCCCAACTATTACAACGTCAACGGGTAGCAATATATCAACACCCGCGTCGCACAGGTGAGCAACGGCACCATCAACGTCGATATCGGCGTCGACGGCGCGGCCACCAGCGCCGCCACCAACGGCTGGAGCATGGCGGCGAAGCAGAGCCAGCTGTTTACCGCAAGCGGCAGCGGCGCAATGAACTGGCAGTCCGCCAACCGCATCGCCTTTACCGGTGCCTATACCGAATACACCTATAACCTCGCCTCCTGGGTGGATAACGTTGCCCGCTACAGCGGCCCGTTTAGCGTCGCCACGCTGGAGGTGGTCGACTCGGACGGTGGCGCGGTGCGCGCCACTAACGGCGCGAAGGCCACCATCGACGGCAAGCTGGCGGCCATCGGGTCGGCGGTCCATTAAAATAGCGCGCTGCGGCTGGCGGGCGCCAGCGGCGTGATCAACGGCGGCTTCTTTAATTATGCCGACGGCAGCGGCGTGGATCCAGCGACGCTGGGCTTCAGCGGCAGCATGGTGCTGGCCACTGGCGGTAGCCGCTTCATCAACAACGGCGTGCTGAACAAGGCCACCACGCAAGGGGGCAGCGCGCTGCAGCTCAACGACGCACAGGGGGATCAATAACGGCGCTATCAACGTCGGCGTGGTCGACGCCAGCGGCGACCAGAGCATCGCCGGCGTCGCGCTCGGCACCAGCGGCGCCAGCTTTATCAACGGCGCGGTCGGCGTTATCTACCTTGGCCGCGCGCCGCAGAAAGCGAAAAGCGATGCCGCCGAGGAGGTGGCGATCAACTAGCGCGGCGGCATCAACGCGATTTCCCAGCTCTACAACTCCACCATGATTAACGACGGGCGCATCGTGCTCGGCAGCAAGGTGCAGAACGCCGTCGGCATGCGCGTCGTGGATGGCCCGGAGGCGGTAGCGCTTAACAACGGCACCATCGACATGAACGGTCGGGCGTAGTTTCGCCCGGCGGAAAACGTCGGCCTGCTGGGCAACAACTGCACCATCAACCTGAACGGCGGCACCGGCATTAAGGTCATCGCCCGCGACGGCAACCGCGCCAGCGCCTTCTCCAGCGGGGCGATCAACGTGTCCGGCCGCGCCGATACCCTGAACGGCAGCTTCAACACCGCGGTGTGGGGCAACGGGTAGGGCAGCGGCGAGGCCGCCGCCACGCTGAGCGGCCCCATCGGCATTCGCGCCGAAGGCTATGCCACGGTGGATATCACCGCCGAGGCGGTGCCACAGATGGGCGGCAGCGGCGAGTATCAGATGGGCCTGCTCGCGATCGGCCCGAACGCGAAGATTAATCTACCGCAGGCGGGCAACTACGCCACCGGCCCTGACGACTGGTACGCCACGATTTTCCGCTATCAGGACGGCGCGGACTTCGGCGGTGCCGGGCTGACCATCGCGCCGGACGCGGCCTTCTCGACCGGTATTGAAGCTGTCGGGGAAGGCTCGGTAGTCAACACCCATGGTGCGACCTTCAACATCGGCAACACCTCTACCGGCCTGCGAATCGAGGGCGGTGCGCAGAGCACCATCGACGCGGCGACGCAGCTGAACCTCAACGTGGGCGGCGCGACGGCGGCGGCGGTAGACGGCAACTATTACAACCTGAAGCGCTACATCACCAGCAGCTTCGATCACCCCTTCGCCTCGACGCTGGTCAACCACGCGGTGATCAGCGGTCAGAGAGCGGCCTGCAGGTCGGCCTGATCGCCCAGTATGGCGGCGCGCTGACCAATACTGGCGACATCAGCCTGCGCGGCGAACAGAGCTACGGCATCTAGGCGCTGGTCGGCGGCTAGGCGTCCAGCAGCGGCACCATCAGCGTCAGCGACAGCGCGGTCGCGCTCTTTGCGGCGGGCTACGCCTTTGCCGACCCTGGAAGCAGCACCATCACCATCACCAGCAGCGGCACGCTGAACGTGACGGCAGGCAGCGCGGACGGCTTTTTTCCCACCACCGGCTTCTACGCGACGGGCGACGCTGCGCGCATCGAGCAGAACGGCGTCATCAACCTTTATGGCGGCAGCGCGCTGGCGGGCGAGGCGCTTTACGGCGGCACGCTGGTGCTCGGCCAACAGAGCAGGGTGGTGTTTCACGACCCCAACCAGACCGCTTACCGGGTGGTGGCGGGCGGCGGCATCATCTATGCGTACGGCAGCAATCAGGATGTTTCCACCGAGGGGTCAACGCTCTACCAGCTGGGCGACGGCGCAATCCTCTCGCTGCAGCGGTTAGGGGAGATCACCCTCAGTGGCGCCAACACTACCGGGGTGAAAATGTCCGGCAGCGCCACCCTGTACGACATGAAATCTACTTCCTAAACGGCGAAGGATAGGTGGCGCTGCGCGCCTCCAGCGGTGCCTAAGGCTATCTGGGCAACGTGTGCCTGAACGGGGAAAACAGCATCGGCGCCATCAGCGAAAACGGCGACAGTGCGGTGTTCAGCAACGGCAACATCATCGGCAGCGTCAAAAACGTCACCGCGCTGCAGGCAAGCGACGGCGCGACGGTGATGAACAACGGCACCATCCTGCTGTCCAGCGAAAACAATACCGGCGTGTGGCTGTTGAACGGCGGACGCCTGATCAACAACGTCTGGATCGACGTCACCTCGGGCATCGGCATCAACGTCAGCGAAGGGGCAGGCATCTATCAACCCTATAACGGCACGGTACACGTGGAGGGCGGCATCGCCGGGGCGCGCGTCGGGGAGAACGCCACGCTCGATGTTCAGGGCGACCAGCTGTTCCGCAGCAGCATCTGGACCAGAGGGGGGCGGATGCGGTGCCTATCGCAGCAACCGCCATTTTAGCGACTACGGCTTTGATGCGGATATCGACTACAGCGCGGTGCAGCTCGGCGGCAACCTGCTGCAGCTGGACGGCGCCCGCGACACGCTGCGCGGTGGCGTGGCCTACACGCGCGGCAACACGCGCATCCGGCCGCATACGGCGGACGGCTACAGCTCGACCACCTTCGGCAGCGGCAGCGTCTCGCTCTACGGCACCTGGCAGCACGACGGCGGCTTCTACCTCTACGGATCGCTGAGCTGGGGCTGGCACCGCGGCGACAGCTGGAACGCCTCGCTGGAGTCGGGTTATCCGCTGGTTTTCGCCAACGGCGTGCGTCTGGAACCGCAGGCGCAGCTGAGCTGGCTGCGCCTGAAGCTCGACGACCGCACTGACCGGGATCGCACCACCGTGTCGTTTAACGATAGCGACTAGACCATCGGCCGCCTCGGCACGCGGCTGGATCGCACCTGGCAGGATGACGCGCAGCGCGAATATACTCCTGTCTACGCGCCAACTATATCCACGGCTGGGGCGGCGGCTCGAAGGTCAGCATCGGGTCGGCGCAGAGCGATATTCGCGAGGACTTCAACAGCGGCCGCTTCGGTCAGATGTGGGACGTCGGCGTCGGCGGCATCGCCCGCTTCCGCAACGACGTGTCGCTCTACGCCGAGGCGGACTACCGCAAGGTGATCGACGGCAACGGCGCGAAAGGCTGGCGCTATAACGCCGGCGTGCGCTGGACCTTCTGACCGCTGCGGGCAAATCGCTCTGAGTTAATGCGCAGGCAGGGCAAAGCGTCCCCGGCCACCGCCATGCAGAAAAAAAGAAGGGCTGCTGAGGAGGTGGCCCTGGTGTACAGACACATTTGAGGGTAAAGCACTGATTCCGTAGCGCGTCGCCGCACAGCAATCAGGATGGCGGTTACGCGCGGCGGCGTCAGATTCTTAGAACTGGTAGGTCATACCCAGCGCGACCACGTCGTCGTTGTTCAGGCTCAGACGGTTGCCGTCGTCCAGCTGGTTGATTTTGTAATCCACGAACGCAGACATGTTTTTGTTGAAGTAGTAGGTGGCGCCGACGTCGATATATTTCACCAGATCCGCATCGCCGATACCGTTTTCGATATCTTTGCCTTTGGTCTGCACGTAGCCCAGAGACGGACGCAGGCCGAAATCAAACTGATACTGCTCCACCAGCTCGATGTTCTGTGCTTTGTTCGCCGCGCCCGCTGCCGCCAGGCCCGTTGCGCGGTCGGTGCCGCTGAACGGGGTCATGTTGCGGGTTTCGTTGTAGATGGCTGCCAGGTAAACGCTGTTGGTGTCATACTTCAGACCCGCGCCCCACGAGTCGGCGCGCTCGCCCCGACCGTAAGCGTGCGCTTCCTGTTGAATGGTGCGGTCGGAAGAGGTGATAGCGGACATCACGCTGATGCCGGTGTCAGCGAAGGTGTAGCCGAGCGAGGCGCCGTAGCCATCGCCGTTCTGGCGATTGATGTCGGTACGCGAGTTGCCGCCGTTGGCGTCGTTGCGACCTTGGTACTGCAGCGCGAAGTGCAGGCCGTCAACCAGACAAAAGAAGTTGTTGTTGCTGTAGGTGGCTACGCCTTATGCTCAAAAAAAGGTTTATTGAACCCGAGACATTTTACCGGTTTGCCATGAAACTTTTATAACAATTTGGGGGTTTTCTTGTTAATCACGAACTTTTGGTCTAGCAAAGTGCCCGGCGATTTTCGCGCTTTTCCCCTTTTTTATCTAAACGGCAGGAAAACATGAGTGGCAGTCAGACCCTGGTAGTCAAATTGGGTACCAGCATCCTTACAGGCGGTTCGCGCCGGTTGAATCGGGCGCATATGGTGGAGCTGGTTCGCCAGTGCGCGCAGTAGCACGCCGCGGGCCGTCGCATCGTGATCGTCACCTCCGGCGCGATGGCGGCCGGACGCGAGCACCTGAGCTACCCGGAACTGCCCCTACCATCGCCTCAAAGCAGCTGCTGGCTGTGTTGGGGCAGAACCGTTTGATTCAGCTGTGGGAGCAGCTTTTCTCCATCTATGGCATCCATATCGGCCAGATGCTGCTGACCCGCGCCGATATGGAGGATCGCGAACGCTTCCTCAACGCGCGCGACAGCGTCTCCGGGCTGGGCACTGGCGGCATGTCCACCAAGCTGCAGGCGGCCGACGTCGCCTGCCGCACCGGCATCGACACCATCATCGCCGCTGGCAGTCGATCCGGCGTCATTGCCGATGTGATTGTCGGCCAGCCGGTCGGCACGCGCTTTCACGCCATACAGACTCCCCTGGAGAACCGCAAGCGCTGGATCTTCGGCGCGCTGGCGGCCGTGCTCGAACGCGGCAGCTCGCTGCTGCCGAAGGGCATTCGTGAGGTGCGCGGCAACTTTTCGCGCGGCGAGGTGATCCGCATTCGCAGCCTGCAGGGTCGCGACATCGCGCACGGCGTCTCACGCTACAACAGCGATGCGCTGCGTATCATCGCCGGCCATCACATCCAGCAGATCGGGGAAATCCTCGGCTATGACTACGGTCCAGTGGCAGTGCATCGCGACGACATGATCGTCAGTTAAGAGCGGTCAAGACGTTAGAATAAATGGGAAAATCAGCGCGCGCCGCCGCATATAAACTGGCCGACCTCTCCACGGCGGAGAAAAATCAGGTGCAGCTCGCCATCGCCGATCGCCTGGATGCCGAGCAGGCGACGATCCTGGCGGCCAACAAGAAGGATCTGGCCGACGCGCGCGCTGGCAACATGAGCGCCGCGCTGCTCGACCGCCTGGCGCTTAACCCGCAGCGCCATCGCCGACGACGTGCGCAAGGTTTGCCAGCTCGCCGACCCGGTCGGCCAGCTGATCGACGTCGGCCAGATCGACAGCGGGCTGCGCATCGAACGCAGTCGTGTGCCCCTTGGCGTCGTCGGCGTGATTTACGAGGCGCGCCCCAACGTCACGGTGGATGTCGCTATCCTCTGCCTGAAAACCGGCAATGCGGCGATCCTGCGCGGCGGCAAAGAGACGTGGCGCACCAATGCGGCCACGCTGCGTGTTATCCAGAACGCGCTGCGCGACTATGGCCTGCCGACGGCGGCGGTGCCGAGCGAGAACCCGGACCACAAGCTGGTGAACCAGCGGCTGAAGCTGGATCGCCATGTCGATGTGCTGATCCCACGGGGCTGCACAAGCTGTGCCGCGAGAATTCGACCATTCCGGTGATCACCGGCGGCATCGGCGTCTGCCATATCTATCTTGATGAGACCATGGCGATCGCGCCGGCGCTAGAGGTGATCGTCAATGCTAAGAAGCAGCGTCCCAGAGCCTGCAACTCGTTGGAAACGCTGCTGATCCACCGCGGTATCGCGCAGCAGTTCATTCCGGCCTTCACGGCGCGGATAGCGCAGGAGCAGATTACACTGCACGCCGATGAGAATGTATAGACCTGTTACGCGCGGGATCCGCCAGCGTCACGCCGGTAAAAACGGGTGACTATGACGACGAGTGGCTGTCGCTGGACCTCAACGTGAAGCTGGTGGATGACATGGATGCGGCCATTGACCACATCCGCGCGCACGGCACGCAGCACCCCGACGCTATCCTGACGCGCAGCACGCAGAACGCCAGCCGCGTTGTCAAACAGGTGGACTCCTCGGCGGTTTACGTTAACGCCAGCACGTGCTTTACCGACGGTGGCCAGTTCGGCCTCGGCGCGGAAGTGGCGGTCAGCACCCAGAACCTGCATGCCCGCGGCCTGATGGGGCTGGAGGCGCTGACCACCTACAAGTGGGTCGCCTGGGGCGACGATACGCTGCGGCCCTGATCGCGAATTTATTTAACAAAAAGGGTACCCCTGTCGAGCACCCTTTTTTTTCAGGCCGTTTTTTCGATCCAGTTGAATGTGGAGGTTTAACCGGCCGCTGTCGATGCGCCTGGCCGCCATTTTTTTACCGCAAAACAGGTGCGCATTTTGCTACGGAGCATTCCTGAAAGCCGCGCTGGCTGCCTGGGTGGTGAAGGGGATAATGATGATTAGCGCTGCTTTACAAAAGCAATTGGGTAGCAAACGGACGGTAATATAAAATGAGCTGGTAGCAATAATGAAAATAACATTCAGTATCCCCTCTATGGCAGATTATTAACTAATGGTTAAAAAAGAGATTACGAAACAAGCTTTTACTGCTAGGCTGATTGCCGCTTGCGAAAGTGCGGGAATTATCGGACATGGACGAAACAAACAGGTTGCCAAGGCGCTACAACTACAGGGGTGCAAGATATCGACGCCGGGGGTATGGAAGTAGTTTAACGCACAGTCGATTCCCGATGACAACAATCTGCTGGCGCTGAGTCGTTTGCTGGGCGTACGGGTTGAATGGCTGCAGTATGGAATGGAGAAGTCCACCGCGTCGCTGACCATCGAAGGCGTCAGCGTCCGGCATAACGTATTCCGTATCGAAAGCCTCGATATTGGCCAGAAGTCCGCCTACAGCCTCGCCGCGCGCGACGAATTCGTCGAGACCATCCACGCCATTGAGTATGGGATAGATGAGGCGCGCGTGCTGTTAAACGGCCGCCCGGCGGAGAACATCCGCCTGATCGCCATCAACAGCGACTCGATGACCGAAATCTTTGCGCCGCGCGATCAGCTGTTCGTCAACATCAGCGTGAATATGTTCGACGGCGACGGCATCTATATCTTTACGCTGGATAACCAGCTCTACCTCAAGCGCCTGCACAGCTGCAGCATAAAAAATCGCTGTCATATCAGACAATAAACGCTATGAAACCTGGTATCTTAACCGGGAGGATATCGACAGCATGCAGGTGGTGGCGAAAGTCATCCTCAGCCAGGCGCGCCACTATCAGATCCTGGGATAAGACCGGTAAAAATCCGGTCCGCGCCAACCTTGAGAAAAAATAATTCAGCAAAATTTATAAATTTAACCATAGGTAAATAAAAATTAACTGTTGGTGTTTTTAATAAAGCATAAGAACACGTTAATAATTTGAGCGTGGACCAACGAAACAACTTACTCAGGGACTTAGCCGCTCTTAAACAATCGAGGCGCTGCACAAGCGCGAATCAAACCATCCCAAGCCAGTAAGCTTTGGGATGGGGAGGGGGGGATGCGCGCATGCAGCGTCGTCAGATGCCGCTTTTTCTCCCTGCTTGCGCTTAGCCTGGCTGTTATGACAGCCGGGTTACTGCATTGCGAGCGGAAAACGCGGCGAGGTCGGTTCGGCTTGCCGAAAACCTGCGCCTGCCACCCCATCGCCCAAAGATTCATTCGCAGGAGGAGTTATGGCGATAATACACTATGGCAAAAGCGTCTTTGTTGGTAACGTCCGCACCCGCAGGCATCGGCGGCGTCAGCCGCTCAGTCGACTCAAGCTCAGCATCGAGATCAGGCGCTGGGCTGCGAACCCGACCGCGCCAGGTCGGCGATGTGTGGAAGAAGTGCATCATTGAGGGCAAGGCGCAGCAGATGCAGAGTCGGCCGCTGGTGCAGCAAGCGCTGGCAAAGTGCAACGACGCACGCAGCGACGTGCTCGACAGCATGGCTTACCAGCTTGGCGTCGACGGGCTGCTGCTGTTCAAAAATATGCTCACCGCCGTCGCGGCGGAAGATTACGACAGAACGGCCAACGCCATGCTCAACAGCCTGTGGGCGCGCCAGACGACAGGGCGCGCCCGGCGTCATGCCGAAGTGATGCACAGCAGCAACGATGACGTTTACCGGGGGCTGCTATAAAATGGCTACTGTTCATTATTGCCGTGCTATCGGTCGTCGTCGTGCTGCTGATTATGCAGCGTTTCACCACGCTGGAGTTCGTCGCCCATGCGCGGCTGCTGTTTAAAACCTGGTCGGTCTGGCTGGCGTCGCTGGGATCAATGCTCAGCGCCTGGGTGCAGTCCTTTCCCTCTACCTCGCTGGACGCCTGGAACAGCCTGCCGGAAGACGTGAAGTCCATCCTTCCCCACAACTACCTCGGCCTGATCGGCGCCTTTATGGTAGCGATGGGGGTCATCGCGCAGTTTGTGCGCCAGAAAAGTCTACTGGCAGAGAAGCAGCGGCTGCAGGCGAAAAAACCATGAGCCTGATTACCACGCTGCTCGCCGGCGGCTGGCACTGGATCGCCGTTATCGTCGAGATGCTTCGGCGTCAAGAAGATCGGCAAGGTGCAGCAGAAGGCCAAATCCGATACCGAGAGCGCGCAAAAAGCGGCGGCGTAAACCGCCGCCGTCGCGCAGCAACAATAACAGCACCGCGAGGAGGCTAGTCGTGTTGCAATCGAAAACAGCAATCTTGATGACGCTGCTGCTCGCGACAAGCTGCAGCAGTCGAAATACAACCAGCCCTGAACCCGTGGCCGTCACCGATTCGGCCTGCGTGCTTTTCCCCCCGATTTACACCCACGGCGCCGACGCGCAGCGCATGGACGTGCGCACCGTCCGCGTCATCAATACCCACAACGATATGTGGGATCAGCTTTGCGGCCATGCGGCCAAACCCTGATTAGCGCCTGAGCGTTAACATTCTGACATCCTGAGGAAAATACCATGATCGAAGTGAACTGTTATGCTGAACTGCGTACCACCAAACCCGCAGCCGCCGGTCAGGTCGCCAGCCTGAACCGCTACTACGACAAGGATTCCACCTTTCGCGGCGGCGGCGACTTCATCGGCTATATCGGCACCACCACGCTGAAAGATGACGGCGGCACCATCGCCATGGGCGACGGTTTCTACTGGAAGCGCACCGTCAACGATCCCGCCGAGCTGAACGTACTGCACTTCGGCGCGAAAGGGGACGACTACACCGACGACATCGAAGCCTTTATGCGCATGTACAACTGGACTAAAACCTGGAACGCCAACTGCGTCGCGCTGCCGGTGCGCTTCCCCGGTGGGAAATACCTGATTAAGCCGATCGATCTGAGCGCCACCGATGTGACCTTCTTTGGCCTGCTCGGCGACGATTCGCCGCTGGGCTCGCTGCCGCGCAGCATCATCATTTCCGATAAAAGCGACACACCGGTGTTTAAGGTGAAAGCGCGCCGCACGGTGATCAGCGGTATGGCTTGGAACGGCCAGGCGAGCACCGATACCGTCAAGAATACCGGCACTACCACGGCGGATATGGTGAGCAATAAACAGCCCTTCTTTGAAAACACCTGTATCGAAGGGGAAACAGTGAATATTCACTGCTTCCGCGCGCAGAACACCGGCGGCACGGTGTTTAAGCTGCTGGATACGCTCGACAGTAAGTTTGACCAGATCTACACCCTCGACACCTATTCGCGTGTCTTTGACATGGGCTGGTCAAACTCACCGAACGGCGTATGGGACCACTCAGCCGCGATTGAGTTGTCCAACGCCAACTTCCAGACCGGCTACGGCGACGCCACGCTCTCAATCTCAATAATGCGCAAGATCGGTCTGCAGTCCGGCGCGCGGATTTCGCAGGCGGCCGCTGGCTCTACTACCTTTGAGTATGGCTATCGCCGCGATGAAAACCACGGCACCTTTATGACCGGCTCGCTGCGCGCCGGTTATTTTAGCGGTTATAAGGTCACCAACAACACCGCGACCGATAACTGGTATCGCCTTGGCCAGTTCTTTTTCCCCAGCCCCAACCAGCAGTGGATTATCGAGCTGATCGGTAAAGCCAACGCGACGTCGCCCTCTACCACGGCAACCTCGCCGGTGGACATGGTCGGCACCGGGAAAACCTGGATCAATATGCAGCGGCTGGAGACTGTCTAGGTGGACGCCTGCCATATGGGGCAGCCTGCGGTGCTGGATATTTGCTACAGCCGCGTCGGTACCACTTATGCAGTGATATTCGTAAAGCTGGCGGCCAACAGCGGCGATACCATGTTCAACCTGAAAACAACTGGCCCAACGCGCTTCGATACCGGTTCATGCTCGCTGTTCTAGCAGGACCTGTCGATGGTCACGGACACCACGAAAATGGGTTTGCTGAAACCAGCCGCACGTTTTGGCTTATACAATGGGGTAGCTGGGATTGGTGCCAATGAGAAAGGCGTAGTCACGATCGCGACGACTGCAGGTACGCCGACAAATAAAACCACGCCTTTGGGCTTTGTGCTAATCAATATCAATGGTACGGACCGCAGGGTTCCATATTACGACTGATGAGCGGCACGTTTGGCGAGACTGCGGTCTCGCCTTTTTTCCCTTTTCACCAGGGAAACCTGTTCATGCGGGCGCGAATGAAAGCGGGAAGCGATTTCCAGGGTCAGGTGACGAGAAAAGCAGCATTCGCGCGCTGCAACCCTTGACGGAAGTCGCGCTTTTTCCTAACTTAATGCCCCGTGGTGCCCACGACCATGCCGGTGTAGCTCAGTTGGTAGAGCAGCGCATTCGTAATGCGAAGGTCGCAGGTTCGACTCCTGTTTCCGGCACCACACTATCCGTTTCTCGCTGGTCGACTACGTTAAACAACCCGCGCTATCATTCCCGGTTTAATCCTCCTTTGGCTTTTCCATCATTGCTTTATTTCGCCTTCTCAAACTTTATCACTATTGAACCTCCCCTCAAACAGGTTCACTCGCACCCGTGTGAAATCATTCTCGCAAGCACTTCATCAAATGGTTTTTATACAGCCTGTCGCTCTGCAAAACTGACCCATGCTTATGCGTCTGATGGCCAGAGAATGATTTAAGGTAAGCCGCATCAAGCCGCCACAGGCCGCATAAAGCTTTGCTTCACTGGTGGCATTGCGGCTGTTTGATGATGATTACCTTTCCATTCATCGCAACGGCTGGCGCACTAACCCGTAGGAAAAGCGTAAGCATTGCACCGCTCTCATCTAAAAGTTCAGAGGCGCATCAGGCAGACAACAGCACAGGCTTCCTGGCGCATGCTGACCTGACGCGCTACACGTGCATGGTCGCTCAGGTCGCACAAGATAACAGCGCCTTTTATGTAAGACTAAACCGCTGCCTTAAGGTCAGTTTGGCTTAAGGTATTCAAGGGGGAAAAGTTTTTCTAAAATAAAAACAATTAAATTTCAATAATTTATTTGGTGATTGATGTTTGCCTCATTTAAATGGCTTACTATCAAATATCGCACTATGTAAATTCTCATCTATACCGAATGCGCAGCAAAGCAGCCAGCGCATTTAAGTAGCGCGCTATTCAATAGCAAGTTATGAAAGGGGTAACCGTATGAACATTAAACAGACCGTTTTAGCCCTGGCGCTAGGCGCCGTTTCCGCCAGCAGCTTCGCCGACGCGCCGCAGCCGGGGCGTCAGGTGCAAAGCTTCCTTAACGCCCTGAACAGCAGCGGCGGCAAACCCATCGAACAGCTGTCGCCACAGGCGGAGCGCGACGTGCTGATCAGCACGCAGAAAGGGGCGACGCTGCCTGACGCCGACGTGACGGAGAAAACGATCGCGGTAGGCAGCCAGCCGTTGAAGCTCAATATCGTTAAGCCGAAAGGTACGCAGGGCACGCTGCCGGTGTTTATGTTCTTCCACAGCGGCGGCTGGGTGCTGGGAGATTTCCAGACGCATGAACGGCTGGTGCGTGACCTCGTGGTGGCGTCGGGTGCGGCGGCGGTCTTCGTCAACTACACGCCGTCGCCGGAGGCGCACTATCCGGGGTGATTAACCAGGCCTATGCCGCCACGCGCTGGGTGACGGAGCACGGTGCAGAGATTGGCGTTGACGGCAAGCGTCTGGCGCTGGTGGGCAACAGCGTCAGCGGCAATATGGTGGCGGCGGTCGCGCTGCAGGCAAAGCAGCAGCATACGCCCGCCATTCGCTATGACGTGATGCTGTGGCCGGTGACCGACGCGCATTTCGATACCGCATCATACCAGCAGTTCCAGAACAGCTATTTCCTAACGCGCAACATGATGAAGTGGTTCTGGGACAACTACACCACCAAAGCAAGCGATCGCAACAATATCCTTGCCTCGCCGCTGCGCGCCACCCGCGAACAGCTGCAAGGCCTACCGCCCACGCTGATCCAAGACCGCCGAGCTTGACGTGCTGCGCGATGAGGGCGAAGCCTTCGGCCGCAAGCTGGATGCTGCCGGCGTAGAAGTGACGGTAACGCGCTACAACGGGCTGATCCACGACTACGGCCTGCTTAACGCCCTGAGCGACGTGCCGGCGGTGCGCTCAGCGCTAGGCGGGCGACGCGCTGAAAACGCACCTTAAATGATGCAGAGCTAGGCTTCGCGCCTGGCTCTTTTTTTGCCCTCGCGGTGCGGAAAAGCGTTGCATCGAGCAGGCTAAAAGGTTAAATGCATAAAATCAGCAGGTTAATCTGAAACAGGACGGGAGCGGGCGATGTTTGCAAAGTTTTATGAGGTGGATGAAAAGTATATCGATTTTCAGGGCGTCGTAGATGGCCCTCTACCATCCCTTCTATATGGAATGGACGCGGCACGCCTTTATGCGCGAAGCTCTGGGGATCTATATCGAAGAGGAGTTCAAACAGGGACGCCTCTATATGGTGCTGGAGTACTCGCTGCGCTTTCGCAAAAGCCTGCAAAAGGGCGATCGCCTCGAGGTGACCTACGCGCTGGAAAAGAACGAGAAGCGCAACCGTGTCAACTTCGTGCAGCAGATCAAGGTGGATGGCGTAACTTATGCTGAAGCAACCTTTGTCGCCACCTCTGAGCAACGGTCGGCCGGTGATGCCGGAAGTGGTCATGAACGCACTGAATCCGCTGTAACAGACAGCGTGAAGGGCGCAGCACGCCGGTTTTAAAGACGCTCGTCGCCTGCGCCATGCGTTCCGCCTGCTCCTGCAGCGCCTAAGAGGCCGCCGAGGTTTGCTGCACCAGCGCCGCATTCTGCTGGGTCACCGCTTCCATCTGGGTAATCGCCATATTGATTTCGCTGATGCCGGTGCTTTGCTCGCTACTGGCGATGGTGATCTCGCTCATAATGCCCGCCACGCTCTTCACGCTGTTCACCACCTAGCCGATGGTGGAGCCGGCGTGCGAAACCAGCTTGCTGCCTTCGTCCACCTTCGCCACCGAATCCTCAATCAGCTGCTTGATCTCTTTCGCCGCCGAGGCGGAACGCTGCGCCAGGTTGCGCACTTCGGTCGCCACCACGGTGAAGCCGCGTCCCTGTTCGCCGGCGCGCGTGGCTTCCACCACGGCGTTGAGCGACAGGATATTGGTCTGGAAGGCAATCGAGTCGATCACATCTGATGATGTCGACGATCTTCTTCGAGGAGAGGGCGATCGCCTCCATCTTCACAATCACTTTCTCCATTACCTCGCCGCCTTCGCGCGCCACGGCGGAGGTTGTCGCCACCAGCTGGTTGGCCTCACGCGCGTTGTCGGCGTTGTGTGTTTCACCGTCGAAGTCATCTGCTCCATCGCGGAGGCGGTCTCCTCCAGCGAGCTGGCCTGCTGCTCGGTACGCTTAGAGAGAGCCAGGTTGCCGCTGGAGATCTGGTTCGAGGCGACGGCGATGGTGTTGGAGTCGGTACGCACCTCTGTGACGATGCTCAGCAGGTTATCGTTCATCTGCTGTAGCGCGCGCATCAGCACGCCGGTTTCTTCGCGGCTGTTGATGGCGATTTTTGAACTGAGATCGCCAGCGGCGACGCGTTCAGCTACTGCGACCGCCTCGTTCAGCGGACGAACAATAGAACGGGTCAGGTAGATGTCCAGTAGAATCGCCGCGATAATCGCCAGCGCCGCGCATACCAGCGTAATGGTAATCGCGCTGCCGGCCGCGCTGACGATGCTCTGACCTTCGGCGCGCAGCTGCGAATCCTGCGAGTTGGCGAATTTTGCCGCGCCTTCCAGAAACGCGTTCTGCGCCGGCGTAATCGCCAGCAGCGCAAAGTTGCTGGCACCGTCGAAGTCTCCCGCCTTGATAAGGTCGATCAGCTTGCCTTTCTCACTTTCAAACGCCTCTCCCGCCTCCATCAGCCCCTGAATCTTTTTCTTGCCGACGGACGTCACCTGAATATCCGCAATGCGCTTCATCGCCGTATTGGTGCGCTGCTTCACTTCGGCCAGCTGGTTAAAGCGCTTGACGTTGCGTTCCGGGCGATTGGTGTCAATCACCATGCCGCGCAAGAATTTGATCTGATCGTTTACGCCGTCGCGCACGTCAAAGGCCAGGCGCACCTTTACGTAGCAGTCGTCGACGATAGCGGACATACCGCGATTAATACTCTGAGTCTTGGTGGAGGTGGGGACGCCGATAATCACCATTAACGCCACAATGACGCCAAAGGCGATGCCAAGGCGAGCACCGACCTTCATTTTAAACTCCACATCTCTGTTCTCCCTAGAATACATAAATCAATCGTTAAGTTCTGTAACGCCTGTTTATGCCAGCCTCTGCCGACTTCTCCGGCCCGTACCGAGCGGATAATAGTGGGAGCTGGCGCACAGGTTATCGGATGTTTCTGTTTTGACTTTAATTTAATCGCGCGCCGCGCGACGGCAGCAAAGCATAAGCGGCGCGGCGGGCGATCTGATTAACGCGGCTAAGCAATTGAAAGCAAGGCGTAAGAGCAGGCAGGCAGCGCAATAAAAGCACCGGCAAAGAGAGGAGTGCGGCGCAATAACAGGCAAGAAGAAAGAGAAGAGCAGCGGAATAAAAGGCAACAGGTAAGGGAGAAGAGCAGCGGAATAAAAGACAGCAACAAAGAGAGCAGAGCGGCGCGCCGCCCGCGAGGGAGGGGAAAAACGCGCAACGGGACGTTGCGCGTCAGCCGATCAGGGCGCCTTTTCCAGCACGCTGTGGATCACCGAGGAGAGCTCGTTGATTTCGAATTTGGCGACGTAGCCGTCCGCGCCGACTTTGCGCACGTGACCTTCGTTGGCGCTGCCGGAGAGCGAGGAGTGGATCACCACCGAAATGTCTTTCAGCGCCGCTTCGCGCTTGATATTGCGAGTCAGGGTAAAGCCATCCATCTCCGGCATCTCCAGGTCGGTGAGCACTAGCGCGATTTTGTCATGGATCGACTCACCTGCCGCCTGCGCTGCTTCCGTCATCTGCTTGATCTTCAGCCAGGCCTCCAGGCCGGTGTCGTGCATCAGCGCGGGAATGCCCATGCTTTTCAGTCCCTGCTCCAGCAGCTGGCGCGCCACTTTGGAATCTTCCGCCACGATCGCCACCGTGCTGGGCTTGAGCTTAAAGGTGCGCGCGGTGTCGGGCGCAGGCTCCACGCCGCGCACCGAGGGGATGACGTCATACAGGATCTGCTCGACGTCTAGCACCATCGCCAGGCTGCTGCCGCCCTGATCGTCCTCTAGGCAGGCGATGCTGGTGATATTGCGGCCGCCGATGCCCTTCTCGGAGGTGTGCACCTGACTCCAGTCGAGGCGCACGCTACCGCGACGCCCATTCCGGCATGAGCGGCCCGCACGCGGCGGCCGCTACTGGCAGGCGGCGACGCATCCGCAGTGGGCCTGGAATGTCGGCCTGCACGGCCGCCCACACGATCTCGGCAATATCTCTACCTACCTCGGCAAACCGATCGGGCTGGAGGATTATATCGGCTGGCTGGCGAAGAACTTCGCTCCCTCTATCGCCTGGCGCGATCTGAGTGGATCCGCGAATTCTGGGACGGTCCGATGGTGATCAAAGGGATCCTCGATCCCGAGGACGCGCGCGACGCGGTGCGCTTCGGCGCAGACGACATTGTGGTCTCCAACCACGGCGGACGCCAGCTTGACGGCGTGCTCTCCTCGGCGCGCGCCTTGCCCGCCATCGCCGACGCGGTAAAAAGCGATATCACCATTCTGGCCGACAGCGGCATTCGCAACGGGCTTGATGTAGTGCGCACGATCGCCCTCGGCGCCGACAGCGTGCTGCTGGGCCGCGCCTTCCTCTACGCGCTGGTGACGCACGGCCAGCGTGGCGTCGAAAACCTGCTGACGCTGATTGAGAAAGAGATGCGTGTGGCGATGACTCTGATCGGCGCGAAGTCGATCGGCGACATTATGCGCGATTCGCTGGTGGAAGCGAGCACCTTGCTCAATTGGGCAGCAGAAGCGCCGCGTCCCCGCGCCGTTAGCTGAGCCTTGTCTATACTTACTCACTCTTTACCAACAGGAGGTATCAGATGCTATTCACAAGAAAGGATCGGCGCACTGGGAAGGGATATTAAAGGCAAAGGCACCATCAGCACCGAGAGCGGCGTGCTGAGCCTGACTCCTTATGGCTTTAACACCCGCTTCGAAGGCGCGGAGGGCACCAAACTGGGAGAGCTGACCGGCGCGGCGCACGCCGCCTGTTTCTCGATGGCTCTGTCGCTGATGCTGGCCATAAGCTGCAAAGCATCAATACTGCCGCCGATGTCTCGCTGGATAAAAAAGGCGAAGATTTCGCCATTACCAAAGTGGTGCTGAACAGCACCATCAGCCTGCTGGGCGTCGACAGCGCCGAATTCGACGAGATTATTCAAAAAGCGAAAGCGGACTGCTCGGTTTCTCAGATGCCGAACGCCGAGATCACGCTCGACTATACCCTGAATAATTGATCCAGCAGGTCGCCCAGGAAGGGCGGCCGCGCTATGCTGACTCATATCGGTTCTGAGGAACCGCACTGGATGCGCCCGACGGCGCATCTTTTCTTTCTACGGAAGGAGGGTAGGCGTGGCGAAATATCTGACGGCGAAAAAACACTGGAAGATGGTGCTGCTCTGTATCTGCGGCGCGCTGATGCTGATTCGCTGGGCTGCAATGATATGGGGCTGAAGAACTGGATCAGCCGCCACCGGCTGGGCGTGCTGGTGATGGTGGTACTGGCGCTGGAATTATTCCTCTACCTGATGACCGCCTCCTAGCTGCCATGGGTCGCGCCCTGACTGGCGCCGCCGCGCGTTAAGCGCCGTCACACATACTCCCGCATTCCCTCATGCCGCTTCGTGCGCACGTTGCTACGGGCAATGCGGTACGCTTTGCCGGGATCGCCGGCGACAAACTCAAAGGTTGGCGAATAATAAAACGGCAGCCAGTCGCCGTAGCTGCTCTCCCACTCCCAGCGTACCGGGCAGGGCCAGAGAATGCCGTCATACAAAATATAATAGACCCAGCGTCCAGCCGGACGACGGGGGCGTGGTGTTTTCATGGGGCTCACACAGAAAATAGTTAAAACAGCTTATATTTTTAACGCTGATGGCGCAGGCTGCAACGTTAAAGCCGCCTCTTTTTTCCCCTGCGCCGCGGCTGGACATGATTAACGATGCACTTCGCCGCAGAGCAAGACCACGTTGGGCCGCACTTTATAAATCCGATCCGCCATGCTTTCGCAGGCCGCTTTTGTCGGGTAGATGCGCTCCGATACCGGCAGCGCATCGCAGGCGTCGTGGCCGCAAGCGCTCACTAACAACACAAATCCAATCAACATGGCTCGACTCCTTTACACGGTATCGTTGGTACGGATAGTGATGCTTATTGTCCTTTTTACGATCCAGTATAGACAATGGCGGCGAAGCGGTATTGCCAGTCTGGGCGGTGGACGGATTCAGGAAAAAAACCAGGCGGGCAGCAGCGCGATTAGGTTATTGAGGGTATGCAAAAAGATCGGCAGCGTCAGGCTGTTACTGCGCAGGCGGGCATAGCAGAGCAACAGCGAAAAGAGCGTCAGCGCCACCAGCGTCTCCAGATGCACATACTGCGTGTGCATGGCGGCGAACAGCAGCGAGGTGAGCAGCATACAGGCGAAGCGGCTGCGCGGTGCCCACAGTAAAAACCCCTGCAACAGAAAGCCGCGAAACAGCACCTCTTCAAACACCGGTGCCAGCAGGACGGCGGTCAGCAACAGGATCAGCAGCGAATTGTGGCCCTGCTGCGCCTGCTCCACCAGCCAGCCTTCAGGCTGCAGGAACTGGGTCTGCGCCGCCATCAGCACAAACAGCGCGAAAATAAACAGCAGCGTCTGGCGAATGCGCAGCTCGCCCAGTGGCAGATCGCTGCGGCGCTGGCAGTAGAAACGGTAGAGCGGATAGATTACGGCGAATTCAAACAGGCAGAGCACCGGCACCAGCAGCCCGTTATTACGCAGCGCGCCGTAGTTAGGAAACAGCGTTATCAGCATCGTCACGAGGTAATAGACCACAAAGCTGCCGACGTAGAACAGCGTCAACGTCACTCTGTCGGAATTGGTGTTCATAGGCGCCCCAGCTATCGAAGGAAAGCGCATAGTAGCAATGCGCACGATCCCTGTCGAGGAGGGCACGCGTACAAACTCGCCGCAGGAAATTCCGCTGCCAGGCTAAAACCGCGCCGCCCTGCGCCGATAACCCGGTAGACAGATTTGAGTCCGGTCTGCGCCCGCTGACGGCAGCCCTCCGCCCGGTCCGATTTTACCGCTTTGCTGTGAGCCTCTGATGACTTTTGTGAACCCGGCGTCGCCGTCGCATCCTATTGCGCTAGCGACGGAAAACCGCACTCTGCGCACCACACGACGCAGCCTGTGCATCCTCTCGCTGCTGCTTTCCGTGCTGATGGCGATTCTGATCGGCCAGCGCCAGGATAGTGAGGTAACGGAGCGCGACCGCCAGCTGCTGCGGCAGGCGTGGCAGACGAGACAGGAGGAGATGCTGACCGACGTGCGCGACTACGCCTTCTGGGGAGAGGCGTAGCGTAATCTGCACGTTACACTGAATACCCACTGACTGGGCCCGGGAGGAAGAGAACCTTGGGCCCGATCTGTTCAACAAATACCACTATGAGGGCGTGTTCGTGATGGATAGCGCGGGACAAACGCGCTATGCCGTGATTAACGGTCAGATGGCCGACATGCCGCTGGAGGCGTGGCTGGGGACGCAGAGCACCGTGCTACTGCGCGACGCGCGCGGGCTGCAACAGGCGGCGTCCATCACCATGGGCAAAGTTGCCTACTTTCCCGCGGTAGCAGGGCCGCCGTCGGTGCTGATTTTTGTCTATCGCTTTACGCTGGCCAGACTGGAGGCGCTGGGCAAGACGCTGGATGTCTGGGCGCTGCGCAGCGGCAGCTATATATGTCGCTAGGAGTGATGGAGGGCGAGCAGGTGGTGCAGTGCTGGCAGCCGAAGCGGCCAGGCGCGCACCTGCTGACGCTGCTGTTGCCGATCTTGGCGGCGATGGTGCTGTTGACCGGCTGGATTGCGCGGCGCGTCAGCCGCCACGCGCTGCACAACTCCGTGCTCTCTGACCGGCGCTTCGCCATGCTGATGCTCAGCCAGCAGGAGCTGGCAGACAGCGAGGCGCGCTTTCGCGATCTGGCCGAGGCGGCCCTGACTGGATCTGAGAGACCGATGAGAAGGGGCGCCTGATCTATCTCTCCGCCTGCTTCCAGCGCGTCACCGGCCACCGGATCGCCGACTGGACCGGCGCGCACCTCGACCAGCTGCTGACCCATCCCAGCCATTCGCTGGTCGCCTGGCTGAAGCAGCAGGAGAGCAGCGCGCTGGCGCCGCTGCGCTGCCAGTTTATGAGCGCGCAGGGAGAGCGGCGCATCGGCCAGCTGGTGGTGAAAACCATCTGGCATCAGGGGCGGCGCGCCGGCTTCCGGGGCACGGTATCGAACATTACCCAGGGGATGGAGGCGGAGGCGTGCATTCTGTTCCTGTCGTGCCACGATGCGCTGACCGGGCTGTCGAATCGCCTTCAGCTGCGGGAGTTTCTGACGCGCTATCTGGAGCCGCCGCACCAGGCGCAGCCGCTGGCGATCGTCAGCCTCGATCTCGATCAGATCGCTCAACGACACATGGGGACATCGGCAGGAGACTGGGTGCTGAATCAGATGGCGCAGCGTCGCGCGCACGAGCTGGCGGCGCGGCTGGGAGACAACGAGTTTGCGCTGGTGATGCAGGAGAGCGACGTGCAGGTGGTGGCGCTGCGCCCGGCTGCTGTATGCGTTGCAGCAGCCTATCTACACCGATCAGCACACCCACTACCTCACCGACAGCATCGGCGTCACCTGCGCTCCGCAGGACGCCAGCCATACCGAGGCGCTGCTGCGCATGTCCGATATGGCCCTGAACGAAGCGCGCGGCGGGCCGCAACCGCTGGGTGCGCTATGCCAGCGATATGGCCAGCCAGCACGAGCAAGGGGCTGCGCAACGAGGAGTTTTTCTGCACTACCAGCTGCAGGGCGGCAGGCTGGAGGGCGCGGAGGCGCTGATCCGCTGGCGGCCGGGGCCGGGGCGGCTCGTCCCGCCGGATCGCCTTATCCCGCTGGCGGAAGATATGGGGCTGATCGCTGCCGTCAGCGACTGGGTGCTAGCACGCGCCTGCTGCGACGCCAGCGGCTGGGGCGACGATCGCTATGTGTCGGTGAATATCTCGCCGCTGGAATTCTGCACCACTGATTTGACGCAGCGCGTCGCCCGCGTGCTGGCCAGCAGCGGGCTGCCCGCCACGCGGCTGGAGCTGGAGATAACGGAGAACGTCACCTTTACCCATCCACAGCAGGCGCTGGCGGTGATGCAGGAGCTGCGCGCCCTTGGCGTGCGGCTGACGGTGGATGATTTTGGCACCGGCTACGCCACGCTAGGCTATCTGAAAACCTTTCCCTTTAGCGGGCTAAAGATCGATCCTGCGCTTCTGGAGAGAGGGACTCTCGCGTCTTGATACGGGCTTAACGAACTTTAACCGCAACGGGGGTCATCAGAGCGGCAAAGCCCATAAAAATTGCAAGTTCCATATATCCTCCTAAGAAAAGTCTTAATAATTATAGCCGCCGGATGCCTGGATTTTGTACAGGACGTGCGATTTATCCGAAAAAATGTGAGGCGCATCGCAGCTGATCAGTAAGCGGCGATAACCTTTTTCTGCTCTGTGGGTTAAGCCTGCGGCGAGGCTTTGCTTACTCTCTGGGGCGAGTAAAGCCCAAGTTATGAGGAGAAAACGTGAAAGAGTATGGAAAAGCACTGCTGGCGCTGGGTCTGTTCGCCTTGACCGCCTGCCAGTCGAGCAGCAAACCTGAAACGGCGGCTGGTGCGGACGCGGAAAGCGACACCTGCGGCGCCTCGCAATACCAGAGCTACGTCGGCAAGCCGCTCAGTGCCGTCAGCAGCCTGCGTTTCGACACGCCGGTACGCGCCATCCCGTGGAACAGCACCGTGACCATGGACTTCAATCTGCGCCGCCTTAATTTCCTCGCCGACAAGAGCGACACCATCACCAAAGTGTATTGCGGCTGACGCGTCATAAAAAAGCCGTCGCACTGTCATTTGGTTGTCACTGCCGCCAGAGAGTATAGAGGCGGAAAAGAAATTTTCTCGTCACTCTCTATCAATGCTCGTCTTGTTTATTCCCGCTTCGGCGGAAATTTTTTTGCTTCTTCGTCGGGCGGCTTATCCATCAGCTGCGCCAGCAGCTGGCGATAGTTTTGCCGCCGTCGCGCATCGCCTTCGACCTCCAGCCGCTCAATGACGCGCGCAATTACCGCCTTGTTGGTCACCGGCTGTCCTGCCTCCATCAGTTCGCGCAGGATCATCGCCAGCAGATCGGACTCCTGTGGGGCGTGCCAGGCGGGACTGTTGAAATAGTCCACAATGGCACGGCTGGCACTATTTTGAGCGCTCATCTCTCTCCTGCCAAGGCGACGGTGCGCATATCACGATCTACGTGCGCAGCGTGACATTCGACAGGATTTGAACTGTGGACCTCGACGCGACGGGAAGTGGCGGAAGCGTGGCCAGAACGGCACACCCTCACCAGCGAAAAACTGGCGATTTGTTAAACACAGAAGCCGCGCGAAAACTTGTCAGTAACAGCCTGACATATTTTTTTATCTTTGCTGACACAAGGCCGGGCAATATGTGACGCAGCGTTAAAAAAGCGATCTGAAATCACTGAAAAAGCGCCCTGAGAGACGATTTGCCTCAGCGAAATGGGGCTGGCTCAGCGTAAAACGGTTTTTTTCCGCGTGTGCCATGTTTTGTCATTCGGCGGCGGCGGGGCGTTGCTAAACTAGCGCTTCCCGTCGCTACCGCCTGCTTACAGATGCCACGCAAAATCGAGTCCTGGAAAATTAATCTCTTCTCGGTCTGGTTCGGCTGCTTTTTTACCGGGCTCGCCATCAGCCAGATCATTCCCTTTCTGCCGCTCTATATCGAACAGCTCGGTGTCGCCGGTGGCGATACGCTCAGCGTCTGGGCGGGGCCTTTAGCGTCACCTTCATCGTTTCCGCCGCTGTCGCGCCGCTGTGGGGCAGCCTGGCCGACCGCAAAGGGCGCAAGCTGATGTTGCTGCGCGCGGCATCTGGCATGGGCGTGGTGATCCTGCTGCAGGCGTTCGTCACCCAGGCCTGGCAGCAGCTGCTGCTGTGTGCGCTGATGGGGCTGACCTTCGGCTACATTCCCAACGCGATGGCGCTGGTGGCTGCGCAGGTGCCGTGCGACCGCAGCGGCTGGGCACTGAGCTGCGTCTCCACCGGCTAGATCGGCGGCGTGATCCTCGTACCGATGCTGGGCGGCCTGCTCGCCGACTGGGTCGGGCTACGTATGGTATTTATAGTTACCGCCGTGCTGCTGCTGATCAGCTTTCTGGTGACGCGGTTCCTGATTAAAGAGACCGGCTACACCCCGATCAGCAAGAAGGATAAGCTGAGCGGCCGCGAGGTGTTCGCCTCGCTCGATAACCCCAGGCTGATGCTCTGCCTGTTCGTGACCACCATGGTTATCAGATGTGCAACGGTTCGGTGAACCTGATCCTGACGCTGTTTGTGCGCGAGCTGGCGCCGACCGCAGAGAATATCGCCTTCCTCAGCGGCGTGATCGCCGCGCCGCGTCTCGGCAGGCTGGGGGATTGCATCGGCACGCAGCGCATTCTGCTGGCGACCATGGTGGCGTCACCACTGCTGATCGCCATGTCCTTCGTCACCAGCGCCACGTAGCTGGGCATCCTGCGCTTTCTGCTCGGCTTCGCCGACGGCGCGATAATGCCTGCGGTGCATACGCTGCTGGTGCGCCACTCCCGCGACAACATCACCGGCCGTATCTTCGGCTACAACCAGTCCTTTATGTATCTCGGCAACGTCGCCGGGCCGCTGCTTGGCGCGGCTGTCTCGGCGCTGATCGGCTACCGCTGGGTCTTCTTCGCCACTGCGCTGGTGGTGCTGATAAACGTGGTGCTGCTCAAGCGCTTTTACCGCCGTCCGCGCACGCTGCTGGCGCAGCCCGCAGATACGGCGAAGGCGCAAAACGCAGCGCGTAGTGCCATCGCCGCTGAGTTGCAGAAACTCGGCGCTGACGCTCGGGCTCCAGGAGTCGCCGCCGCCCATATGGGCGGCGTCGAGGTGCAGCCAGCAGCCCGCTTCGGCGCGCAGCAGGTGGCGGTTTGACACGTCGCGCAGCTGCTCCAGGCTTTAGCGGCTCATGGCGAAGCTGAAGTCGCCCTCAATCTGCCAGCTGCCGGCGTTAAGCTGGGGCGTGCCGCCGCGCAGGCCGTTCTCGCCGGGAAAGACGTAGGGCGTATACAGCGCCTCAAGCGGCAGCCGCCAGCGCTAAAACTGCGCCGCCAGCTGGCGATCGGGGTAGTTTTCATGCGGACCGAGTCCCAGCCACGCCACCTGCTGCTGCGCGTCGGCAGGCCGGGCGCCTGCTCTACCTCGACCGTCAGTGTGAACGCGCCCTTGACGTCGACGCGATAGCTTTTGCGGCTGAGAAACGCCAGCCTGCCGTGGGCGTACCAGCCCTGTAACACGCTCACCAGCACCGCGTCTGTCAGGTGGTGACTCTCTGTCCTCTCCAGGCGGCTCGTCATCTCGTTATAGCCCGCGGCTTTCCAGCGCTCCGACCAGGCGTTGGGGTCGATGCGCTCTGCTTCGCTGGTGCCGATATCGTTATCCAGCGGCGCGCGGATAAAGCAGTTCTGTAAGGGCGACAGCAGCATCGCTTCTTCCTCGCGATGCCACTGCGCCAGCTCGCCGCTCTGGCGGCTAAACAGCCAGCACTGGCCGCCGTGACGAATGATAAGGTTCTCTTCATCCTCGTCCAGCGTCGGCGGCGACGGCGACGGCGACGGCGACGGCGGCAGCGCCAGCGCGGCGGGCTGCGGCCACTAATGCTAGGCGACGCGCCAGTCGGCGGGCGACCAGAGCGTCGCCTCGCGCTGATGCACGGCGACGTTGAGCCAGCAGTCGCCACGCAGCCCATCGGGCGGCGTCATGCTGATGCGCTGCACACCCTGCGGCGGAAGATCCAGCGCCGTTTCGCCCTGCGCCACCACGTCGCCCTGCTGCTCGATGCGCCAGCGCAGCAGCACGTCGTCGCTGCTGCGGAACAGGTAGTCACTGCTGACGGTAAAGCTGAAGGGATCGCCCGCTTCCGGCGCGCACTGGAAAAACTGCTGCGCTTCAAACAGCGCCGGATGGGGCGTGCGGTCGGCGAACACCAGCCCGTTCATGCAAAACTGCCGGTCGTTGGGCTTATCGCCGAAGTCGCCGCCGTAGGCCTGCCAGGGCTGAGCGTTCTCGTCGTAGCGTGTCAGGCTCTGATCGACCCAGTCCCTGACGAAGCCGCCCTGCAGGCGCGGATGCTGGCGGAACGCCTGCCAGTACTTCGCGAAGCCGCTAAAGCTGTTGCCCATGGCGTGCGCATATTCGCACAGGATCAACGGCCGGTTTTCTCCTGACAGGCCGATCCACTTTTTCAGCGACCATTTTGGCACGGCGGGGAACTGCTGATCCTCATCGACATGCGCATACATCGGGCACAGGATGTCGGTGGCGGCGCTGTTGGCGCCGCCGCCCTCATACTCACCGGCCTGGTCGAATCGGCGCTTTTCACCCAACGATAGAGCGCGTCGTGCGTGCTGCCGTGCCCCGACTCGTTGCCGAGCGACCAGATAATAATGCTGCAGTGGTTGCGGTCGCGCTGCACCATGCGCGTCACGCGCTCGCTGAAGGCGGCGAACCAGCGCGGATCGTCTGCCAGGCGGCCTATCGGCTGCATGCCGTGGGTTTCAATATTGGCCTCGTCCACCACGTAAAGCCCATAGCGATCGCACAGCCGATACCAGAGCGGATGGTTAGGGTAGTGGGAGCAGCGCACCGCATTGAAGTTATGCTGCTTCATCAGCTCGACATCGCGGCGCATCATCGCCTCGTCCACCACCTGTCCGCGCTCTGGATGGTGCTCGTGGCGGTTGACGCCGCGTATCAGCAGCGGCTGGCCGTTCAGGCACAGCAGGCCATTTTCGATGGCGATGCGGCGGAAGCCGACGTCATAGCCCTCGACCTCAATCACCTCACCCTGCGCGTCGAGCAGCACCAGGGTTGCGCGGTAGATCGCGGGGGGTTCGGCGCTCCACAGCGCAGGCGCCTCGACGTGCAGCGGCTGTTCGGCGCGCTCCGCATAGTGGACGCGCTCATCGATGATAGCGCTGCCGGGTGGCAGCTCCGTCACGCCGACCGGCACGCCGTCCCGCCACAGTGTCAGCCGCACGCGGTGCGCGCTGGTCAGCCCGGCGATGCGTACCTGCGCCACCAGGTCAGCGCTGCGATACTCCGGGCTGAGCTGCGTCTCAAGCTGCACGTCCGCCAGATGGGTAGCAGGTTTATGCAGCAGCGACACGTTGCGGAAAATGCCGCTCATGCGCCACATATCCTGATCTTCCTGCCAGGTGCCGTCGCTCCAGCGCAGCACCATCACCGTCAGCCGGTTGTTGCCGCGCACCAGACTGGCGCTGAGGTCAAATTCCGCAGGTAGACGGCTGTCCTGCGAATAGCCGATCCAGACGCCGTTGCACCAGAGAAAAAAAGCGGAGCTGATGCCGTCGAAGATAATGCGTGTCTGGCCCGAGGCGAGCCAGTGCTCGTCCACGGTAAATGTGAGCGAGTAACATCCGGTAATGTTGTCGCGCGGAACCTGCGGCGGCTCTGCCGCGATCGGGTACTGAACGTTGGTATAGATCGGCGCATCATAGCCGTGCATCTGCCAGTTCGCCGGTACGGGAAGGGTGGCGGCGTTGGGCAGATCCTGCAGCAGCCAGCTCTAGGGCACCACCTCAGGCTGGCTGAAATAGCTGAAGGTCCACCTACCGTTCAGGCTGCGCAGCGCCGGAGAGGGCTGTTCGCCGCGCGCCTCCTCCTCGCTGTGCCAGCTGGCGAAGGTCAGGTGCGCATCCAGGCGCTGCAGGCTGGTAACGACCGGATTCTCCCAGTCGCGACGGGCAAGAGTTTCACTCAGTGACATCGAGGGCATAGGCATGGCGGCATCCTTAAATATATTGCGCTCACAATGTGGCTTTTCCGGCGCGCTGTAAAGCCTTAACGCGCGGTGCGGCGCGAAATTTTCCGCGCGCGCCGCCGAGGCGGAAAAAGGGCGGCATGACGGTTTTATGGCACCTTCGTGGCAGTAAATCGTTAAGCCTGGTATGCAATGATTAATGCCACGCGGAGTTAGAAAATTCTCTCTTGTCGTCCGGTTTGCCCGCTCATACACTCAGCCCGTTTTCATTCATCCTGAGGTTGTTATGGTACGTTTAGTTAAAGTGGCCGCCGTCGTGGCGCTGGTTACCGCCCTGAGCGGTTGTATTTTCCCGCCTCCGGGCGGCTGGGGCGGTCACGGACACGGTTTCGCCGGCCCACGCTAATTTTTAACTGCGCCAACCTTAATTACGGGCGAAAACGCTTTATCGTTGACTTAAATGGCCGTTAAACGTTTCGCCTGCTTTGAATAAAATCTTTACCTTCCCCCGCAATAAAATTCATTATTTCTTGCTGGATAAAATCGGCGAAAAAGGCCGTTTTTTTATTTTATCGGATGCTAACTTCTGCTTTTATTTATCGGTGAGACAAGGGCATGAAAAACCTTATTGCGGAATTACTGGTAAATCTGGCGGAAAAAGAGGAAGAGTCAAAAGAGCTGGTGGCGCAGGTGGAAGCGCTGGAAATTGTTGTCACGGCGATGCTGCGCAAGCTGGAGCCGGAGCAGCAGCATGCCATTGCCTCCGGTATCGATAATTCCATGCGCAATTCGGGCGACAGCACGCACCATCAGGATGCGCTGCTGTTACGTAATTATCTGGATAAGCTGCTAACGCATCCGCGCGTCTGAAAACAGCGGTAGAGCACGCTGCTCACTGGTAAATGGCGATGCCGCGTACTTCATTTCGTGCCAGTCTTAACAGTCTATTTCCCCGGAGGATTCAGGCAATGAAAAAGTCTTTATCAGCGGTGATGATGGCGGCATTGCTGGTCAGCGGCTTGAGCGTGGCGCAGGCCGCCGATAAAACCGCGCAGCAGCAGAAAATGGTCCAGTGCAATCAGCACGCCACTACGCAAAACCTTAAGGGCGACGCGCATAAATCCTTTATAAGCGAATGCCTGAAGAGAGAGCAAAATGGCCAGCATGACGCCGCAGCAGGTAAAAATGAAACGCTGCAATAGCGAGGCTGGCGAGAAAAACCTCAGCGGCGACACGCGTAAATCCTTTATGAGCGGTTGCCTGAAAAAAGCCTGAGGGCTTATCTGACACGGCTAGTGTCCGGCCGTGTTTCTCTTATCGACGCGTTGTATAGCCTGAGTTTAAATAAAGCGTGCTTCAGCGCGCCCGTCGCCCGCGCATCAGGTTAAGGACCGCCTGTTTATAATGCGCCATTCTGCGCGGGCGGTAATAAAAATGCAGCGTTGTTATGCCTGCGCGCGCCGTCACGCCAGCCCGACAAAATAGCGGCGCCCACGTTGCAAGGTTATTTCCCGCTATGACGTCGTAAATAAAGGTTATTTCCGCGCGCGTTATCCGCTGGTTGACCGTCGCGTTTTCCTCCCCGTTCACACTTGCTAAAACTTTAAAAAGGCGATGCAACAAGGGCTTAGCCGCTTTTTCCCTGCTCGGGCGCAGCGCGCCGGATTCCTTTGCCACACTTACTTTTTGTAGGGGAATACGCGACTCCGTAGAACGCTGCGCGTCAGTCACGACAACGAAAGGAGCCATGTCATGCATTATCAGCCCGTTATCGCCCTAAACGCGATCTGCCCGACCGCCAGCCCACTAAGGCGAAAATTGTCGATACCGAACTGCTGATGATCCGCGATGGAGAAAGCGTCCGCGCCTAGCAGGCCAAATGCCCCCATGCGGGCGCGCTGCTGGAGCAGGGCGCCATCTGCGGCGATAAGCTGGTCTGCCCGTGGCATAAGGCAGTGTTCTCGCTGGAGGATGGCCATATGTGCGAACCGCTGGCGCTGGCCGATCTCAAGCAGTATCCGCTGCGCGTCGAGAACGGCATCGTGATGCTCAATCCCAAAGCGATGTCCTCTGCGACGCCCATCGGCATCGGCGGTGAGGCGCCGGTTTTTGCCGTACTCGGCGGCGGCGCTGCCCGCCGCGCCGCGAAGGCTTTAAAGGCAACGTGGTGATGGTGGAACGCGAGCCGGATGCGCTCTACGATCGCACTGCGCTGACCAAGTGCCCGCCGGCAAAATGGATATCATCGAGGTGCCGCACATTCTCAAAGAGGATATGTTGCCGCACGTCGATCGCGTGCAGGGCGAGGTAACGCGCCTCGATACGCGCGAGCAGCGCATCCACTTCGCCGACGGCGAGTCACTGTTTTACGACAGGCTGTTGATCACCTCCGGCGGCGTGCCGCAGCGTCCGGATCTGGAGGGCAGCGATCTGGCGGGCGTGCATCTGCTGCGCTCGCGCCAGCAGGCGGACGCGCTGCTGAAAGAGGTCGATCAGAGCCAGCAGCTGGTGATTATCGGCAACAGATTTATCGGCATGGAGATGGCGTCGGCGCTGCGCAATCGCGACGTCGAGGTCACCGTGGTGGCGCGTCAGCCGCTGCCCTTTGCGCGCCAGTTCGGCGAGCAGGTCGGCTCTACTTCCGCGATCTGTACCGCGCCAACGGTGTGCAGTTCGTTGATGGCGATCCGGCGGCGCTGGAAGGGGAGCATCACGTCACCGCGCTGCGGATGCAGGATGGTCAGCGCATCAAGGCGGACGTGGTGCTGCTGGCGACCTGCATCGCCCCAGCGACCAGCTTTATTCACGACCTGCCGCTGCGAGAGGATGGCAGCCTGCTGGTGGACAGCCAGCTGCGCGCGCGGGAGAACGTCTGGGTGGCAGGCGATATCGCCAGCTATCTGACGCTGCAAGGGCCGCTGCGCATCGCCGCCTTCAATATGCTCGACCGACGCGTGATGTACGACCGCGTGCCCTTTTTCTGGACCACGCACTTCGGCACGCGCTATGAGTATCTGGGCCATGCAGAGAAGTGGAATGAGTACCGCCTGATCGGCTCGCTGGAGGAGAAAACCTTTATCGCGCTCTATGGACAGCAGGGCAAGCTGGCGGCGGTGTTCTCCTGCGGCATATATACCCTGACTGCGGCGCTGGTGCCGGCGATGCAGCCGCCGATGACAATGGGGCAGGCGCTGGCGATGGTAGAAGCCAGGCGTAGCGGCGGGTAGGGCAGAGCCGGCGAGGCGGCTCTGCTGCGCGCTTACTTTTTGCTCAGTGCCTCGGACTTCACCATGCACTGCTGCATCGCCTCCATCACGGCGGCGCGGAAGCCTTTCTCTTCCAGTACCTTCACCGCCTCGATGGTAGTGCCGCCGGGCGAGCAGACCATATCCTTCAGCTCGGCGGGATGTTTGCCGGTCTCCAGCACCATCTGCGCCGAGCCTTTTACCGCCTGCGCGGCAAACTCATAGGCCTGGGCGCGCGGCATGCCGCCGAGCACGGCGGCGTCCGCCATCGCCTCGATAAACATAAAGATGTAGGCGGGCGCGGAGCCGCTGACGCCGACCACGGAGTGGATCAGATATTCGCTGACCACGGCCGCCTTGCCGAAGCTTTCGAAGATGGCGACTACCTCATCGACCTCCGGCTGTTCAACCAGCGCGTTCGGCGTTACCGACGTCATGCCTTCGTTAATCAGCACCGGGGTATTCGGCATCACGCGCACGATTTTACGGTTGTGGCCCAGCGCCGTCGCCAGCGAATCAAGCGTGACGCCAGCGGCGATAGAGACCACCAGCGTCTCTTTTTTCAGCTGGCCCGCCAGATCCTTCAGCACCTTCAGAATCACGTTGGGTTTCACCGCGCCGAACAGGATATCCACCTCGCGCGCCAGCGCGTCGGCGCTCTCGGCGGCCTGGATGCCGTGCGCCAGCGCCAGGGTCGCGTCTGGCTTGCGGTCGTAAACCCAGATGTTCGACGGCGCGATCTGGCCGCTTTTCACCAGTCCACCGATAATAGCGTTGGCCATATTGCCGCCGCCGACAAACCCAATCTTCTTCTCCAGCATCGCCGTATCCTTAAGAGATTTAGAAAATCTTAACGCGTTAGCTTACTTCAGCCAGGATTAATAACAAGTCAGCGAAGGGGAACCTGCATGTCAGACAATGAAAATCAAAGTCGGCACTATCTGATTAAAGAGAATATGCGGTGGCAGCGGATTGAGTGGCGCATTCAGCACGCCGGTTTTGTCCTGCTGCTGCTGATCGTCCTCGCCGGCGCGGCGGGGCTGTTTTCCAAAGGGTGGCTGAGCAACCAGAGCGCGACCAGCCCGGACGCGCGGCTGAGCGTGGAGTATGAGCGCTTTGGCCGGCGGGAAAGCAATATGGATTTGACGCTGCGGTTGAAACAGCTGAGCGGCGACAGCTATGAAGTCCGGCTGCGCGGGCCGCAGCTGGACAATATTCAGCTACAGACGCTCCAGCCGCAGCCGGATGAGGCCTGGAGCACCGGGGATAGCCTGATGCTGCGCTGGCACCGGCGCGCCGATCAGCAGGAGGCGACCGTCTGGATCGGCACTCAGCCACAGGAATTTGGCCGTTATCACCTCACCGTCACGCTGGACGAGACGTCGAGCGTGCGGTTCAGCCAGTTTGTTTACCCTTGGGAGTCCGACATGGAAACGGTTTTACGCGCAGCCAGCATGTACCTGCTGCTGATGGTGGTGTTTAAAGTCGCGGGACGCCGCACGCTGATGGAGATGAACTCATTCGACCTGATTTTGTTGCTGATTATCAGCGAGGCGACGCAGCAGGCGCTGCTGGGAGACGATTTCTCCGTTACCGGCGCCGGGCTGACTATCGTTACGCTGATTGTGATCGATATCCTGTTCGGTACCCTGAAAACCCATTTTCCGCGCATGGAGCAGCTGATTGACGGCTTCTCGCTGATTCTAGTGGAGGAAGGCAAGCTGCTGCTGCGTAAGCGGGCGAAAAAGGCGGGCATCGACGAAGAGGATATTCTGCAAAGCGCGCGCAGCACGCAGGGGCTGGAGCGGCTCGATCAAATAAAGTTTGCCATTCTGGAGAAGACCGGCAAGATTTCCATCATTCCCAAAGAGTAAGGAAAACCGATGGCTATCTGGGGCGATGCCGAGGCCTGCCCCAACGTAATCAACGAGGGGCTCTACCGCGTGGCGGAGCGCACCAAAACCTTGGTGACCTTCGTCGCCAACCAGTCGCTGCGCGTGCCGGCCGGATTCGACGTGGCGGATAACGAGATTGTGAAGCGCGTGGAGCCTGGGGATCTGGTGATCACCGCCGATATTCCGCTGGTGGCGGAGGTGCTGGAGAAGGGCGGCGAGCGCTATTTACCCGCTACCATCCGCGAAAAGCTCACTCTGATGGATACGATGCGCGCCAGCGGCGTGTAGACTGGCGGCCCGGCGGCGATGAGCCCGCGCGACCGCTAGCAGTTCGCCAACGCACTGGACAGCTGGCTGACGCAGTGCCAGCGCTGAGATCAGACTAAGCCGTCGTCGTCGTTAAAGTCGTCGAAGCCGTCGTTGCCGAGATCGTTAAAGTCGTTGTTGTCCGCGTAGTTGTTGTCCCAGCCGTTGTTCTGGTCAAGGAAACCGCTGCCGACGCTATGCTGTTAAAGGTGTCAAGATTCTTATCGACCTGCGGCAGCGGCGCTTCGGGTTTGTTGATGATATTGACGATTTCTTCCGGCTGCGAATGGTGGAACAGGCTGGTCAGCATATCCGCCATCACCACGCCGACTGCAGTCTGCAGCGCGCCGCCGAGGAAGCCGGTGCCCCGCGCCGGCGCGCTGTTGTAGGGCTGCTGCGGCTTGCTGTTCCAGACCGGCTGCTGTTGCTACTGCGCCAGACGATTTTCCAGCTCGGTGACACGATCGTTTAGCTTCTTCATCGCGGCCTCCTGAATCAGGATCGCCTGCGCCCATATAGTAAGGGGCGCCGGGTTGTTGCTGCAGATGCTCTTTAATCAGCTGTTCCGCCGCCGCGTCGCGCAGGCCGGTCTGGCTTTCGGCCTGTTTCAGACGGCTGAACAGACCCTCAATTAACTGGTGTTCCTGGCTATACATAATGGCTCTCCTGTGACGTCATGATAAGTATATGGGGGCGGGGGGCGACAAAGTAAAATTTGCCAGGTAAGCAAATGTTGCCGCCGCTGCCTTGTGCGGTCGCTGCACAAAACGCGCATGGTAACTCCGTTGATAACTAAAGTTTTAGCTGTAAAGCGGAGAAAATCATGCGCATTTTTTGCTTCGCGGGTGGAGGCGTCAACGGTTTCCAGTTATTATGCGTCGCATTATTAAGCGATATGCCTCGTGATACGGCCAGCAACGGCGGAGGAACTGCCCTGATGTCTCAACCCATTTATCTGATCGGCGCGCGCGGCTGCGGCAAAACTACTGTGGGCGAAGCTCTGTCGCGCGCGCTGGGCTACGCCTTTCGCGATACCGATCACCATCTTCAGCTCAGCACGCAGCGTAGCGTGGCGCAGATCGTGGCGGATGAGGGGTGGGACGGGTTCCGCGCCCGTGAAACGACCTCACTGAAGGCGGTGACAGCGCCCGCCACGGTGATCGCCACCGGCGGCGGCATGGTGCTAGCGGAGCATAACCGTCGCTTTATGCAGGAGCACGGTCAGGTGATCTGGCTCAGCGCGCCGTCGCACGTGCTGGCGCAGCGGCTGGAGAGCCAGCCGGAAGCGGCACAGCGCCCTACGCTGACCGGCCGTCCCATCGCTGAAGAGATGGGCGATATTCTGCGCGAGCGCGCCCACCTCTATCGCGCCGCCGCCCATCACGAAGTTAACGCCATGCAGTCGCCCGAGCGCGTGGTCGACGACATTCTGCGCTCCCTGTCGCTGGCGCGCGCCAGCTGATTTTCCTCTTTTTTCTCAGATTGTTCCCGCTTTGCCGTGCGTGACGCGCGGCCTGGCTATACTTGTTTTCAGACGGGAATTGTCTCGTCTTGTGGAATGCTATTAGCCGAGAGGGATTGAATATGCCAACCAGACCACCTTATCCACGCGAAGCCCGTGTCGTCACCGTCGAGAAAGGTCCGCAGGGCAGCACCGTTACCTCCTGGGAGCTGCGTGCCGATCATCCATCGCCCAATACCCTGATCAGCGAGCATAAAACGGAAGCGGAAGCGCAGGATGCCAAAGTGCGCTATGAAGATGTGGAAAAAGAATAGGGTACTCTCTCTGGCAAGGACGCCAGATAAATAGCCGATCGCGCGGCGAACCGATTCGCTGTTATTCCCTGTTTTATCGCCGCACTTCTCTTTTCCATTCTGCACTTGCCTGCCGAAGCAATATAAAATCAGGTTCACTTCGCTCCTCGGCTGTTATTTAACTACCCCTCTCTTCTGTTCTGTGCCGAAAAAAAATTGGCGCTTGCCCCTGCCTGCCCGGCGCTCTAGTTTGAATGCATCGAAGCAGGAACTCAGTTCCATATAGTGAAACTACGCGATGACAACGCTGGAAAATGCTGCCGCTGTGATCAGACTGTTTCAGCTGAAGGGCGTGACGCAGGGCCATCCCGGCCTGATGTTTACCAATGTGGTGGAAGCGCTCAGGCTGCCGAAAAGCACCGTTTCGCGGCTGCTGGCCACCATGGAGAGTCAGGGAATGCTGGAGCGCGATCCCGACAGCCGCTGTTTTCATATTGGCCGCGTGCTGCTAGCGGTTGCCGGATACTATCTCTCCGCGCCGCCGGTGGACAGGGCGTCGCCTGCGATGGCGCGGCTGGCGGACCAGACGGGCTGCATCGGCTATATCTCGCGCCTCGACGGCTGCGATCTGGTGGTAATGCGCGTGTTCCAAGGGCGTCACTTCACCCAGCTGGTTACGCCGCCGGGCAGCCGTATGCCCGCTGCCGCGACCTCAACCGGACGCGTACTGCTGGCGCAGTTCAGCGAAGATGATGAAGACGATATAGATATCGCGCACCGAGTCGCTTTTGCTGACGCCGACGGTGGTGAGATGGCCGGTGGCGATCACCGGCAGAGCCAGCGGATGGGCGCGCGCTGCCTCGACACTGCGCTGATAGTGCGCGGCAATGGCGTCGAGCAGGCTGAGCTGCTTTTCGCGGCCCGACTGGCCCGCCCGGCTGCGCAGGATATAGCGCGGCCGCAGGTAGGGAATGGTGCACAGCAGCGCGCTCGGCTCGCCGGCGCGATCCTTCAGCAGCAGCAGGTTGTGGTCTGCCTGCGGCGTGGTGATCACCTGGGTATTGAGGCAGGCGAGCAGCGCGCGACTCATTGAGGGTCGCCACCGAGTCGTGGTTGCCCGCCAGCACCACCAGCTGGCAGCCGGTCGGCTGCAAGCGCCACCACGAAACGGTTGAAGAGTTCACGCGCATAGCTGGTCGGCGTGCCGCTGTCGAAGAGCTCGCCTGCGACGATCAGCGCGTCCACTGCATGCTCCTAAATGCGGGCCAGCAGCCAGTCGAGAAAGGCCTGATGCTCGGCGGCCCGGCTCTTGTTATAGAAAAACTGACCAAGGTGCCAGTCCGCGGTGTGAATAATGCGCATAAAACTCCCTGCCGTGACGGTTTGCCGGGCGGATTATACCGGCTATGGCGAAAAAGCGAAAAAAGGCACGCCGGCAGTCATAAATCAGTATTAAAGCTCTGATTAAGCGGCTATTTTCATAAAATTGTCACAAATCTGACGCATAATGGCGCCGCATATAACAGTGACAGCCGTCACATCAGCAGGAGTTACAATGGCTAAGCGCATTTTGGTTGTGGAATGAAGATGAAGCCCCTATACGTGAAATGCTCTGCTTCGTTCTGGAGCAAAATGACTATCAGCTTATCGAGGCTGAAGATTATGACAGCGCGGTAGGAAAACTGATTGAGCCCTGGCCCGATTCAATCTTGCTGCCCGGCGGCAGCGGCATTCAGTTTATCAAACATCTGAAGCGCGATATTCCGGTGATGATGCTGACGGCGCGCGGTGAAGAGAAAGATCGCATGTGCGGGCTGGAAGTGGGCGCGGACGACTACATTACCAAGCCTTTTTCGCCGAAAGAGCTGATGGCGGTGGAAGAGGTGATCGAGATGCAGGGGCTAAGCCTGAATCCCTCGTCGCACCGCGTAATGTCGGAGTCGACTCCGCTGGAGATAGAACCGACCGAATATAAACTACTGCACTTCTTTATGACTCACCTGGAAAGGGTCTACAGCCGTGAGCAGTTGCTTAACTATGTCTGGGGCACCAACGTCTACGTCGAGGATCGCACCATTGACGTGCATATTCGCCGCTTACGTAAGGCGCTGGAGGTTTCCGGTCACGATCGCATGGTTCAAACCGTTCGCGGAACGGGGTATCGTTTCTCCGCCCACTACTAAATAAACGGAGTTACTACCTTCTTCTGCGCGACTTCAACAAGCCGCTCACGCTGATCCTCAATAACCAGCACCATATGGAGTTTCTCATCATGCCCTACAGCGAAGGGCATGTGGCTGATGGTGGCGCGCGACGTCACCCAGATGCACCAGCTGCAACTTCTTCGCCAACGTCAACCACGAGCGGTCGCGGGCGAAGGCGCTGCAAACCATGCAGGAGCAGACGCGCCGCATGGACAGCCTGGTGCGCCAGCTGCTGACGCTGTCGCGCATTAAGGCGGCACCGGTTATCGATATAAAGGAGACGGTGGACGAGCCGATGATGCTGCGTCTGCTGCAGCGCGAGGCGGAGACGCTGAGCGGCGGACGCTATGAGATCCACTTTCATACCGATCCGCACCTGAAGGTGCTCGTCGACGACGACCAGCTGCGCAGAGCGCGCTCTAATCTAGTCTACAACGCCGTCAATCATACGCCGGACGGCACGCGCATCGACATCAGCTGGCTGCGCAACCGGCAGAGCGCGCAGTTCAAGGTGTGCGACAACGGTCCCAGCATTCCCGCCGAGCACCTGCCGCGCCTGACGGAGCGCTTCTACTGCGTGGATAAGCGCGTTGCCAGACGTGCTACCAGCGGCTGCCCAGTGCGATCGCCATGCCGCGAGGGCGGAGATGGCTGTCGTCGTATAATAGAGCGGCAGCCCCTGCTAGGTCACCAGAGACAGCCGCTGCGATTGCACAGATTCTCCTGTAGCGACACCACGCGCACATCGCGCTGCGCGTAGCTGCACAGCAGCCGCGTCACCTCCGCTTACGGCGGTGAATAGCGCGTGGTGCGCGCGTTTTCCGTCGGCAGCGGTTTCCAGTTCCCCAGCCACTGGCTCAGCTCGTGGCGCAGCAGCATGTTGCGGTTGTTGCTGTAGCGCAGCGCGTCCAGCGACAGTGACGGCGCATCCTCAATCAACACCACCTTTTTGCCCGCCTGACGGCAGTTGGGCGACCACCGCATCCATTCCCTGCTTCAGCGCGCTGAGGCTCTCGCTATCGGGATAATCGCTTCTGTGGTAGCCCGCGCTGGGCAGTGTTTTCAGGCCCGCCCCCCATGCGGCGGCGATCACCACTTCGTCAACGCGCGGGCTTAACAGCGTTTGCATGACCACAGTATAGAATTGCTGTTCAATGCCGAGCGACCAGCCGATCAGCAGCGAATTTTATTCCGCCGGGGCGCTGAAATAGCCCGCGCCCTGCAGCTGCATAATATTGGGCACCAAAAGAAAGGCGCCGAAGCTCGCTTTCGCCAGCTGGCTATATTCCAGCGGCGACAGCAGAAAATAGCCGATAAACAGCAGGCCGAACAGTATGGTCAGCAGCGCCGGGCAATGCGGCGAATGCGGCGCCGCGCGAAGTCGCGGAGGGAAAACCGACCGGCGGCGATGTCGCGGCTCAGGGTGCCGCCGATGAGAAAGCCTGAAATAACAAAGAAGATATCGACGCCGATAAAGCCGCCGGGCAGCGCGCTGACGCCGGCGTGGAACAGCACGGCCAGCAGGAATCGCGACCGCGCGCAGGCCATCAATATCGGCGCGATAATCCTGTGGAGCGCCTGTTTTCATTATCGGTTCCCCTGTTTTTCGGCAGCCGTTTTCATACTGCGAAGATTATTGACGCGCCGCGAATAAAAAATCGGCGAACCCGAGTCGTCGAAATAAGCAAAAGTAAAAAAGAGTGATAAAGGGATGATTGACGGGCTTATTTTAAGTCAAAAAAGGCTAAGGAAATCAGGCCACCGCGAATATAGAAAAGTTCGCACCGGCGCGGAAAAAATGGTGTAGCGGCGATGAAGGATAAAAGGCGACCGATAAGTGGCGTTGTTGTGAGGTAAAGCAGTGCCGCGCGCTGGCGTGAGTGACAGGCGCCGTCGCAGGTCGCTTAAGCCTCCCCTGCGCGCCCGGCCCGCGACGCGCCTCATCCCTGAGACGTGCCCTAAACGGGCCGGGGCGCGGCGTTATTGTCTGCGTCGCGGAAGGTGTGGCGATGTGGCGCCTACCGCCCGCGTTCAGAGTATGGCGCGGTCTGTGTCTGTTTAGCGGGCTACGTGTGGCGTCGTCACTTTTGCATTCCGGCCACGGAGCCGTCTGTTGAACGGCTATGCTTGTTCAAGAGCGTCAGGCTCCAGCAGCGCATTGATTTGCGCATAGATGGCCTGGTTGGCCAGCAGCACCGGATTGCCTTTTTTCAGGCCGTTGTTGGCCAGATAGTCATTGGTGACGCCGCCCGCCTCGCGCATCAGGACGATGCCCGGCAGGCTGTCCCAGGGGTTCATATGCGCTTCGTAGTAGCCAATCAAGCGGCCCGCGGCGGAGGTGAGCGCGCCGGAGCCGATGCGCACGAACATGCCGCCCTGTTCCAGCAGCCTCTCAAGGAAGCAGGCGGTCTGCTGCGCCGGTGCGCGGCTGGAGTTGCTGAATCCCAGCACGCCTTCGCTGAGATGCTGCGCGCCGTGCGCCTGCAGCCGCGTCTCGTTGACCCAGGTGCCCTGGCCAACGTAGGCGTGAAAAAGCTCATGATGGTTGGGATCGCACACCGCGCCGATCACCGCTTCGCCGTTGTAGAGCACGGCCAGCGAGACGCACCAGTTATGCAACCCGTTAACAAAACAGGCGGTGCCGTCGACAAGGTCTACCACCCAGACCCAGCTGGCGCCTTCGACGTCGCCACCGCTCTCTTCGCCCAGCACCGCATCTTCCGGGAAGCGCTCGGCGATCAGGGTCTTGATCAGCGCTTCGACATTGCGGTCCGCCTCGCTGACCACATCCTGAAGATCCCGCTTGTGTTCCACCACCAGCTGCTGGCGCTGCTGATACCACGACCAGGCGCGGCTGGCCGCCGCCCGGGCAATTTCACAGGCATAGCGATAACGCGCGTCAAGAGCGTCTCCAGCTGGGCGTAGTGGTCGGTGAAATTGTGATAGGAGTCGCTCAGCGCGGCGAGGCGCGGCCGTGGGCCATGCCGTTCAGCACGCGCGCCATGCGCGTCGGCTCGGCGTAGTGTGCGAACCAGCGTTCGCGCCACATCACCGTGTTCAGCGCCTGAAAGCCTTTCGGCGTGCCCGCCAGCTGCGGCACGATGCGCTGTTCAGCGAAGTGCGTGAAGGCGTCCAGCGACATCTCTGGGCAGATGTGCGTCCAGTGGCGCGCGAGAAAATGATCCCACACCACGTCAAGCGTAATGGGTGCGACGCGGCGCGTCTCGGGACGAAACAGCGGACGCGCCTCTTTGGCCTCAGGCAGGGCGTCGGTCATCGCATCCAGCCGGCGGTGGATCAGAATGCCCTCGGCAACCGGCGTCGGCCACTGCTTGTGCGGGTTTCCGCGCACGAAATCGGCCAGCAGGTTGCCAAGCAGCGAGCTGTCGGCGAGGTGGGCGAGGTAAAGATGGGCAAGAAAGTTCATGCCGCATTATAGCCAGAAGTGCGAACGCGCAGCCAGTTGTTCAGAATTGGCCGCTTTTCCGCTAAACTGTGCCGCCTGTTTTTATGCCTGAGTAAGAAGTTAGCCATGCGTGTCGCCGATTTTGCTTTTGAGTTGCCTGAATCTTTAATCGCCCACTATCCGCAGGCGCAGCGCAGCGGTTGTCGCTTGCTGTCGCTGGACGGACCGAGCGGGCAGCTGACGCACGGGGTGTTTACCGACGTGCTGGAGAATCTAAATCCCGGCGATCTGCTGGTATTCAACAATACGCGGGTGATCCCGGCACGCATCTACGGCCGCAAGGCAAAAGGCGGCAAAATCGAAATGCTGGTAGAGCGGATGCTCGACGAGAAGCATGTGCTGGCGCACGTGCGCGCCTCCAAGGCGCCGAAGCCGGGCGCCGCGCTGCTGCTGGGCGATGACGAGAGCGTGAAGGCCACGATGGTGGCGCGCCACGACGCGCTGTTCGAGATTGTTTTCGACGACGAGCGCGCGGTGCTGGATATCCTCAACAGTGTCGGCCATATGCCGCTGCCGCTCTATATCGATCGCCCGGACGAAGAGGCGGACCGCGAGCTGTACCAGACCGTCTACAGCCAGAAGCCGGGCGCGGTGGCGGCGCCGACCGCCGGCCTGCACTTTGACGAGCCGCTGCTGGCGGCGCTGCGAGAGAAGGGCGTCGAGATGGCGTTCGTGACGCTGCACGTTGGCGCGGGCACCTTTCAGCCGGTGCGCGTCGACAGCATTGAAGATCACGTGATGCACTCCGAGTATGCCGAAGTGTCGCAGGAGGTGGTTGACGCGGTGCTGGCGTGCAAGGCGCGCGGCAACCGGGTGGTCGCCGTCGGCACCACCTCGGTGCGCTCGCTGGAGAGCGCCGCGCAGGCGAGCCGTGAGGCACTTATCGCGCCGTTCTTCGACGACACGCAGATCTTTATCTATACGGGCTATGAGTATCAGGTAATCGACGCGCTGATCACTAACTTCCATCTGCCGGAATCGACCCTGATTATGCTGGTGTCGGCCTTCGCCGGCTATCAGCACACCATGGCGGCTTATCGGGCCGCGGTCACCGAAGCCTATCGCTTCTTCAGCTACGGCGACGCGATGTTTATCACCAAAAATCCGCAGGCGACGCAGGAAAAAGTCGGCGCTTGATAATGTCCGGTTTACGGCCGCGCCGTAAACCGCTTGTTTAACCTATCGCATCAGACTGTTTCTCTGATGGAGGCTCTGTGAAGTTTGAACTCGACACAACCGACGGGCACGCACGCCATGGCCGCCTGATTTTCGATCGCGGCGTGGTGGAAACCCCGGCGTTTATGCCGGTCGGCACCTACGGCACGGTAAAAGGCATGACCCCGGAAGAGGTTCAGGAGACCGGCGCGCAGATTATCCTTGGTAACACCTTCCACCTCTGGCTGCGTCCCGGTCAGGAGATCATGAAGCTGCACGGCGATCTGCACGACTTTATGCAGTGGAAAGGGCCGATTCTCACCGATTCCGGCGGCTTTCAGGTGTTCAGCCTCGGCGATATTCGCAAGATCACCGAGGCGGGCGTGCACTTTCGCAACCCGATCAATGGCGATCCGATCTTCCTCGATCCGGAAAAGTCGATGAAGATTCAATACGATCTCGGTTCCGACATCGTGATGATTTTCGACGAATGCACCCCCTATCCGGCGGACTGGGACTACGCGAAGCGCTCGATGGAGATATCGCTGCGCTGGGCGAAACGCAGCCGCGACCGCTTCGACAGCCTGGGCAACAAGAACGCGCTGTTCGGCATTATTCAGGGTTCTGTTTACGAAGATTTACGCGATGTCTCCGTCAAAGGTCTGGTAGAGATTGGCTTTGATGGGTACGCTGTGGGCGGCCTGGCGGTGGGTGAGCCGAAAGAGGACATGCATCGTATTCTGAAGCACATTTGCCCGCAGATTCCACAGGATAAACCCCTCTACCTGATGGGCGTCGGCAAGCCGGAAGATCTGGTGGAAGGCGTTCGTCGCGGCGTCGATATGTTCGACTGCGTGATGCCGACGCGCAACGCGCGCAACGGCCACCTTTTCGTCACCGACGGCGTGGTGAAAATCCGCAACGCGAAGCACAGAGACGACACCTTGCCGCTGGATGCGGAGTGTGATTGCTACACCTGTCGCAGTTACAGCCGCGCCTACTTGCATCACCTTGATCGCTGTAACGAAATACTCGGCGCGCGCCTGAATACCATTCATAACCTGCGCTATTACCAGCGCCTGATGGCGGGTTTACGCCAGGCTATTGAAGAGGGTAAATTGGAGCGCTTTGTTAGCGAGTTCTACCAACGGACGGGCAAAGCGGTTCCGCCGTTAAACGTCTGATAATTCTAGCAATGAGGGAAACTAAATGAGCTTTTTCATTTCTGAAGCCGTGGCTGCCGCAGGTGCACCGTCGCAGGGAAGTCCGTATTCTCTGGTGCTTATGCTGGTGGTATTTGGCCTGATTTTCTACTTCATGATCCTGCGTCCCCAGCAGAAGCGTGCGAAAGAGCACAAAAAGCTGATGGAATCGATCTCCAAAGGCGACGAAGTGCTGACCAGCGGTGGCCTGGTGGGTCGCGTTACCAAAGTGTCTGAGACGGGCTATGTTTCTATTGCCCTGAACGAGACGAACGAAGTGGTTATCAAACGTGATTTCATGGCTGCCGTCCTGCCGAAAGGTACGATGAAGGCGCTCTAATTTTTACTTCCCTAAGGGAACTGCCGTGTTAAATCGTTATCCTTTGTGGAAGTACGTCATGCTGGTCGTCGTGATTCTCGTCGGCCTGCTCTATGCGCTTCCCAACCTGTATGGTGAGGATCCGGCTGTTCAGATCACTGGCGCGCGCGGCGGCGGCGCCAGTGAGCAAACGTTGGATCAGATTCAGAACCTGTTAAAACAAGAGAATATCCAGAGCAAATCCCTCGCGCTGGAAAACGGCGCCATCCTGGCGCGCTTCGCCAATACAGACGTGCAGCTGCGCGCCCGCGAAGCGATTGTGAACAAGCTTGGCGAAAATTATGTTGTCGCGCTGAACCTTTCGCCGGCGACGCCGCGCTGGTTGAGCATGCTGGCGGCGGAGCCGATGAAGCTCGGTCTGGATCTGCGCGGCGGCGTGCACTTCCTGATGGAAGTGGATATGGACACCGCGCTCGGCAAGCTGCAGGAGCAGAATGCCGACAGCCTGCGTAACGATCTGCGCGAGAAAAACATCCCTTACACCAACGTCAATAAGATTGCCAACTACGGCGTAGAGATTCGCTTCCGCGACGGCAACAGCCGCGACGAAGCGATGAACTGGCTGACCTCGCGTCACCGCGACATGGTGATCTCCTCCTGCGGCAGCGACGCGCTGCGCGCGGTGATGAGCGATGCGCGCCTCAGCGAAGCGCGCGAGTATGCCGTACAGCAGAACATCAACATCCTGCGTAACCGCGTGAACCAGCTTGGCGTTGCCGAACCGCTAGTGCAGCTTCAGGGCTCTGACCGCATTGTAGTCGAGCTGCCGGGGATTCAGGATACCGCGCGCGCGAAAGAGATCCTTGGCGCGACCGCGACCCTGGAGTTCCGTCTGGTGAACACCAGCGTCGATCCGACTGCCGCCGCCAGTGGCCGCGTGCCGGGCGACTCAGAAGTGAAGCAGACGCGTGAAGGCCAGCCGGTAGTACTCTACAAGCGCGTGATTTTGACCGGTGACCACATCACCGACTCAACGTCGAGCATGGATGAGTACAACCAGCAGCAGGTGAATATCTCGCTGGACGGCGCGGGTGGCAATATCATGTCTACCTTCACCAAGGACAATATCGGCAAGCCGATAGCGACCCTATTTGTTGAGTACAAAGACAGCGGTAAGAAAGACGCCAACGGCCGTGCGGTGCTGGTGAAGCAGGAAGAGGTGATCAACGTCGCCAATATCCAGTCTCGCCTCGGCAACAGCTTCCGCATCACCGGCATCAACAACCCGAACGAAGCGCGTCAGCTGTCGCTGCTGCTGCGTGCGGGTGCGCTGATCGCCCCAATTCAGATTGTGGAAGAGCGCACCATCGGCCCGACCATGGGCGCGCAGAACATCACCCAGGGTCTGGAAGCCTGCTTGTGGGGCCTGATCGCCTCCATTCTGTTTATGGTGGTGTTCTATAAGAAGTTCGGCCTGATCGCCACCAGCGCGCTGCTCTGCAATCTGGTGCTGATCGTCGGCGTGATGTCGCTGCTGCCTGGCGCGACGCTTACCATGCCGGGCATCGCCGGTATAGTGCTGACGTTGGCAGTAGCGGTGGATGCGAACGTCTTGATCAACGAGCGTATTAAGGAAGAGCTGAGAAACGGTCGTTCCGTGCAGCAGGCGATCCATGAAGGCTACAAAGGCGCCTTCTCCAGTATCGTTGACGCTAACGTCACGACGCTGATCAAGGTCATAATCCTGTATGCGGTCGGTACCGGTTTAATTAAGGGCTTCGCGATCACCACCGCAATTGGTATCGCGACCTCAATGTTTACCGCGATCGTCGGCACGCGCGCCATCGTGAACCTGCTCTACGGCGGCAAACGCATCAACAAGCTGTCTATCTGAGGAGTGCGTTGTGGCACAGGAATACAATATTGAACAGCTGAACCACGGGCGTAAAGTTGTCGACTTTATGCGCTGGGACACGCTGGCGTTTATCATCTCCGGCCTGCTGATCGTGGCGTCTATCGCCATGGTCTCAGTACGCGGTTTCAACTGGGGCCTCGACTTCACCGGCGGTACGGTCATTGAGATCAGCCTGGATAAACCGGCCGATCTGGATACGCTGCGTGACGGGCTGGAAAAAGCGGGCTATGCCGATCCTATTGTGCAGAACTTCGGCAGCAGCCGCGACGTGATGGTGCGCATGGCACCTATGGACGGTCCGGCGGGGCAGGAGTTAGGCAACAAGATTGTCACCATCATCAATCAGACCGCGCAGCAAAACGCCACCGTGAAGCGTATTGAGTTTGTCGGTCCGAGCGTGGGCAGCGCTCTGGCGCAGGCGGGCGCAATGGCGCTGCTGTCGGCGCTGATTGCCATCCTGATCTATATCGGCTTTCGCTTTGAGTGGTGTCTGGCGCTCGGCACCGTACTGGCGCTGGCGCACGACGTGATCATCACCTGCGGCATCCTGTCGCTGGCGCATATCGAGATCGACCTGACCATCGTCGCCTCGCTAATGTCGGTGATCGGCTATTCGCTCAACGATAAGATCGTGGTCTCCGACCGTATTCATGAGAACTTCCGCAAGATCCGTCGCGGCTCCTCTTACGATATCACTAACGTTTCGCTGACTCAGACGCTGAGCCGTACCCTGATTACCTCGCTGATCACGCTGGCGATGACCCTGATCCTATTCGTCTTTGGCGGCGCGCTGCTGAAAGGCTTCTCGCTGACCATGCTGATCGGCGTCGCTATCGGCACCGTTTCGTCGATTTATGTCTCTTCCGCGCTGGCGCTGAAGCTGGGCATGAAGCGCGAAAATATGCTGGTGCAGAAGGTAGAGAAAGAGGGCGCGGATCAGCCTTCGATTCTGCCGTAACGCGCAAGCGTAATAAAAAAGGGGCTGCCAATGGGTAGCCCCTTTTATTCGGGCGCTTCGCTTACTGCGCGGCGGATGCGGTCGGCTCGGCGGGTGCGTCGCCCACCACGTCATGCACGCGCACAAAGCTAAGCTGATTCGGCGCGAAGTCGCTCAGGCGCAGCGGCACCGTCACCGAGGTGCGCGGCAGCAGAGAGGCCGGCACCTCGATGGTCTGGCTCAGGCTGCTTGCCTCGAGCGGCTTGCCGGTGGCCGGATCGCGCTCGCCCTACACCACGCGCGCGCGCAGCGTGGGAACCGTGCCGTCGCCGGTGGCGCTAAGGGTAAGGTTGGCGCGTGCGCCGCTCGCTTCTGCGGCCAGGCGCGTCAGCAACAGGCGCAGCGTACCGAGCTGGGTTTGCAGCTCGACCGGGGTATTGGCCTGCGGCACCAGCCAGGCGCCCTGGGTGGAGTGGCTGTTCAGCTGGTCCTGGATTTCGATGGCGCCGGCCTGACTGGTCAGGTGGCGCATATCCTGATTCAGCTGGCTCACTTCCTGATGTGGCTGTTTCACCTGCGGATTGGCGGGCGTTGAGCTACAGCCGCTCAATAGTGCTACGGCGAACGCCAGCGGCGCCCAAACCGTCCCGATAATAAAAGTCCTTGTCCGTTATTTAGGAATACGCAATACCTAGCCGGGATAGATTTTATCCGGGTGCGACAGAATGGGCTTGTTGGCTTCGAAGATTTTATTGTACTCGTTGGGGTTGCCGTAGACGGCCTTCGAGATGGCGCTCAGGGTGTCGCCTTTTTTCACGGTGTAGAATTCCGCTTCTGGCGCACTGTCGGTCACTTTAACCTGATCGTCCACTTTGGTGATGCCTGCGACGTTGCCCGCCGCCACTTACGGTAACCGTGTCGCCGTTTACCGCCACGTTGACTTTGTCGCTGTCTGGTAAGCCCAGCTTGTCGATGTGATCTTTCAGCTTTTTGCTGGCATCGTCATAGCCGGATACTGCGTCTCACAGTTTTTCGCCCGCCTCTTTCACAAAGTTAAACAAACCCATATATCCTCCAGATGGTTATGGTGTCAGCCGCCCGACTGGCGACACCACTAAGCATAGACATTTTCTCGCTACGTCTGCTGCCGGTAGCCAAAAGGCACGCTTATACGTTTTGTTGACAACTCATTCGCGCTACACTGTACGGCCTATTTATTTGCGTCAGGAAAGGTCATGCACTGCCCATTTTGCTCCGCTGTGGACACCAAAGTTATTGATTCCCGTCTGGTTAGCGAAGGCTCTTCCGTGCGCCGCCGCCGTCAGTGTCTGGTGTGCCACGAGCGCTTTACCACCTTTGAGGTGGCGGAGCTGGTGATGCCGCGGGTAGTGAAAAGCAATGACGTGCGCGAACCTTTCAATGAAGACAAGCTCAGCAGCGGCATGATGAAGGCGCTGGAGAAGCGTCCGGTTAGCGCCGACGCGGTGGAGAGCGCGGTCAACCATATCAAAACCCAGCTGCGCGCCACCGGCGAGCGCGAGATCTCCAGCAAGCTGATCGGCAATCTGGTAATGGATGAGCTGAAAAAGCTCGATAAGGTAGCCTATATTCGCTTCGCCTCGGTTTATCGCAGCTTCGAAGATATCCGCGATTTCGGCGCCGAGATTGCCAGGCTACAGGATTAACCATGACCGACGAACGCTATATGGCGCGCGCAATCGAGCTGGCGCGCCGCGGCCGCTTTACCACCACGCCGAATCCCAATGTGGGCTGCGTGATCGTGCGCGACGGCGAGGTGGTCGGCGAAGGCTGGCACCAGCGCGCGGGCGAGCCGCACGCCGAGGTGCACGCGCTGCGCATGGCGGGCGAGAAGGCGCGCGGCGCCACCGCCTACGTCACGCTGGAGCCGTGCAGTCATCATGGCTGCACGCCGCCGTGCTGCGACGTCCTGATCGCCGCTGGCGTCAGCCGCGTGGTGGCGGCGATGCAGGATCCCAATCCGCAGGTCGCCGGACGCGGCCTTTACCGGCTGCAGCAGGCGGGCATTGAGGTCAGCCACGGGCTGATGATGGCGGAGGCGGAAGCGCTGAATCGCGGCTTCCTGAAGCGCATGCGCACCGGCTTTCCCTTTGTGCAACTCAAGCTCGGCGCGTCGCTGGATGGCCGCACCGCGATGGCGAGCGGCGAAAGCCAGTGGATCACCTCCGCCACCGCGCGTCGCGACGTGCAGCGCCTGCGGGCGCAAAGTTCCGCTATTCTCAGCAGTAGCGCCACCGTGCTGGCGGACGATCCCTTGCTTACCGTGCGCTGGGACGAGCTGGACGCGGAGACGCAGGCGCAGCTCGACGCCAGCGCGCTGCGCCAGCCGCTGCGCGTTATTATCGACAGCCAGAATCGGGTCACGCCGCAGCACAAGCTGATCGCGCAGCCGGGCGAAACCTGGCTGATGTGCGCCGTTCCGGATGAGCATGCCTGGCCTGCGAGCGTGGCGCAGATCGCCGTGCCGCGCCGTGATACGCAGCTCGACCTAGTGGCGTTGATGATGCTGTTGGGCAAGCGGCAGGTAAACAGCGTCTGGGTCGAAGCGGGCGCCTCGCTGGCCGGCGCGCTGCTGACGGCGGGCGTGGTCGACGAGCTGATCCTCTACCTAGCGCCGAGGCTGCTGGGCGACGCCGCGCGCGGCCTGTGCCAGCTGCCGGGTCTGCAGCAGCTGGCTGACGCGCCGGCCTTTTCATTCCGCGACGTGCGTCAGGTCGGCCCCGATCTGCGCCTGACGCTGACGCCACGCTGATTGTGGCGGAAAAGCGAGAGCACGTCGCCAAAGAGTGTGATAGAATCCGCCCCCCCCCTGCGGGGCGGGGCCATAACAAAACCCTGAAAGGATAATTATGAAAGTTATCGAAGCTGCTGTTGCTACGCCTGAGGCCAATGTTGCCATCGTCATCGCGCGTTTTAACAACTTCATTAACGACAGCCTGCTGTACGGCGCTATCGACGCCCTGAAACGTATCGGCCAGGTGAAAGATGAAAACATCACCGTGGTCTGGGTGCCTGGCGCGTACGAACTGCCGCTGGCAGCGCGCGTGCTGGCCAACAGCGGCAAGCACGATGCCATCGTGGCGCTGGGCACCGTTATTCGCGGCGGCACTGCGCACTTTGAGTACGTGGCCGGCGAAGCGAGCTCTGGCATTGCTAACGTGGCGATGACCAGCGAAATCCCGGTTACCTTCGGTGTGCTGACCACGGAAAACATCGAGCAGGCTATTGAGCGTGCCGGTACTAAAGCGGGTAACAAAGGCGCCGAAGCGGCCCTGACCGCACTCGAAATGATTAACGTATTGAAAACCATTAAAGCCTGATTTTTGTAAGGGGAATTTTGTGAAACCTGCTACTCGTCGTCGCGCCCGCGAGTGCGCTGTCCAGGCGCTCTACTCCTGGCAGTTATCCAATAACGACATTGCCGATGTGGAATACCAGTTTCTGGCGGAACAAGACGTCAAAGACGTCGACATTACCTATTTCCGCGAACTGCTGTCCGGTGTGGCGACCAACAGCGCGTACCTGGATGGGCTGATGAAACCTTACCTGTCGCGCCAGCTGGAAGAGCTGGGCCAGGTCGAAAAAGCGATTCTGCGTATTTCGCTGTATGAGCTGAGCAAGCGCGATGATGTGCCCTACAAAGTGGCCATTAACGAAGGCATTGAGCTGGCCAAAGTGTTTGGCGCTGAAGACAGCCACAAGTTTGTCAACGGCGTGCTGGATAAAGCCACTCCAAAAATTCGACTCAATCGCAAATAAGTAAAAGGCCAGCTTGCCGGCCTTTTTTCATCTGTAAGCGGAACGCAATTATGTCCTGTAGCGAATTCGAACTCATCGCACGCTACTTCAATCGCAGAACTCGCAGCTGCCGGAATGTCGACACCGGCATCGGCGACGACTGCGCGCTGCTGAGCGTGCCGGAGAAACAGACACTGGCGATCAGCACCGATACGCTGGTGGCGGGCGTCCACTTTTTACGCGATATCCATCCTGCCGATCTCGGCTATAAGGCGCTGGCGGTCAACCTCAGCGATCTGGCGGCCATGGGCGCCGATCCGGCGTGGCTGACGCTGGCGCTGACGCTGCCGGAGGTCGACGAGAGCTGGCTGAAAGCCTTCAGCGAAAGCCTGTTCGAGCTGCTGGAGTATTACGATATGCAACTAGTGGGCGGCGATACCACGCGCGGCCCGCTGAGCCTGACGCTCGGCATCCACGGCCTGGTGCCGCAGGGCCGCGCGCTGAAGCGTTCCGGCGCGAAGCCGGGCGACTGGATCTATGTGACCGGCACGCTGGGCGACAGCGCGGCGGGGCTGGCGCTGCTGCAGTATCATCGCCGCATCGACGATCCGGCGGTGTATGAGGTACTGATCAAGCGCCATCTGCGCCCGATGCCTCGCATCCTGCAGGGTCAGGCGCTGTGTTCGCTCGCCTCGGCGGCAATCGACCTCTCTGACGGCCTGATTTCCGATCTCGGCCATATCCTCAAGGCGAGCGGCTGCGGCGCGCGGCTCAATCTAGAAGCGCTACCGCTGTCGTCAGCGCTGCGCGACCACTTCGAGCCGGAGCAGGTGCTGCGCTGGGCGCTGAGCGGCGGCGAAGATTATGAGCTCTGCTTTACCGTGCCGGAGATGAACCGCGGTGCGCTCGACGTCGCGCTGGGCCACCTCGGCGTGCCCTTTACCTGCATCGGCCAGCTGATGCCGGAAGCAGAAGGGCTGACGCTACTGGAGCACGGCAAGCCGGTGACCTTCAGCCATAAGGGATTCGATAATTTTGACGCGAAATAAGGATGTGGCGAAGAGCCGCCTGTGCATGAGCAACCCCTGGCATCTGCTGGCTACCGGGTTCGGCAGCGGCTTAAGCCCTTACGTGCCGGGCACCATGGGATCGCTGGCGGCGATTCCCTTCTGGTGGCTGATGGCGCGGCTGCCGCAGAATCTCTACTCGCTGATCGTGCTGCTGGGCATCAGCGTCGGCGTCTATCTCTGCCACCGCACGGCGAAGGATATGGGCGTGCACGATCACGGCAGCATCGTCTGGGACGAGTTTATCGGCATGTGGATTACGCTGATGGCGATCCCGACCAACAGCTGGCAGTGGGTGCTAGCCGGTTTTGTGGTGTTCCGCATTTTCGACATGTGGAAGCCTTGGCCGATTCGCTGGTTCGACCGCAACGTGCACGGCGGTATGGGGATTATGGTGGACGATATTATCGCCGGCGTGATCTCGGCGGCGCTGCTTTACGGTGCGGGCGTGTGGCTGGCGGCCTGACAGGCTGCTATAACGTGTCCACATGGGGATCGCAACGTCGCCAAGGCATCCAGGCTCGCGCGGCCCGTGCGAATACGCACCTCATCCCTGAGGCGCACCCGTTACCGGGCCAACACTACACGTTGTTCAAAAACGCTCCTGGCCTTTTGCCCCTGGCGCGGGACGCTTTGCTCTTCGGCCCATGCCACCCGCTTTGGGCAACATGGTGCAGCCTGAAAGAGAACCTTACTCGAAGCCCACCATCGGGTGCGGCTGATAAACTCCCCTCCTGCTCGGCCACCTCCTCGGCGCTCAGTTCCGCCTCAATAGCCTTCACCAGATCCGCCGGCTGCTCGGCGCGCGATGCGCCAATAATCGGCGCGGTAACGGCGGGCTTATGTAGCAGCCAGGCGAGCGCCACCTGCGCGCGGCTGACCCCTTTTTCCGCCGCCAGCGCCTCCACGCGCTGCGCAATCGCCGCATCGTTCTCTTCCATGGCGCTGTAGAGGGTTTTGCCATACTCGTCCGAGGCCGTACACGCGGTGGTTTCGCCAGGGCCGCGTCAGACGGCCGCGCGCCAGCAGGCTCTACGGCAGCACGGTAATATTCTCTGCCTGACAGAGCGGATGTATCTCGCGCTCCTCTTCGCGCTGGATCAGGTTGTACTGGTCCTGCATGCTGACGAACGGCACCCAGTTGTGCTGGCGCTGGTATAGAGAGCCTTCGCGAACTGCCAGGCGTACATTGAGGAGGCGCCGATATAGCGCGCCTTGCCGGCGCGCGCCACATCGCTCAACGCCTCCAGCATCTCTTCCAGCGGCGTCTCGTAGTCCCAGCGGTGGATTTGTAGCAGATCGACATACTCCATATCGAGCCGGCGCAGGCTGTCGTCAATTGACTACATGATGTTTTTGCGCGACAGCCCCTGCGACAGATTGCTGAGCGGGAAGTAGACTTTGGTGGCGACCACGATCTCCTCGCGGGGTGCATACGTCTTCAGCGCGCGGCCGACGATCTCTTCGCTGCTGCCGCCGGAGTAGCTGTTAGCCGTGTCGAAAAAGTTGATGCCCGCCGCCAGCGCCTGCTGGATCAGCGGACGGCTGCTCGCTTCCGGCAGCGTCCAGGCGTGCTTGCCGCGATCCGGCTCGCCAAAGGTCATACAGCCGAGACAGATACGGGAAACCTGAAGGGTCGGTATTGCCTAATTGCGTGGTTTTCATGACGGCTCCTGCTATGCATTAACGAATGGGCTAAGCATAGTAGGCGCCTGATGTCCTGTCGCGAGAGCAGGGCAGGGCGGTTACTGGGCGAGCCAGTCGCGGATTTGCTGCTGGATGCCTTGCGCGTCCAGCTGATAGTCGTGACGTACCTCATCCTGGGTTCCCTGCGGAATAAACTCGTCCGGCAGGCCCAGGTTGAGCACCGGCACGCGCAGGCGCTTTGCCATCACCGTTTCATTGACGCCGCTGCCCGCGCCGCCCTTGATGGCGCCTTCTTCCAGTGTCACCAGCGACGTGTGGCTCTGCGCTAGCTCGGCGATCAGCGCCTCATCCAGCGGCTTGACGAAGCGCATATCCACCAGCGTGGCGTTGAGCGCGTCCGCCGCTTCCGCCGCCGCCGGCAGCAGCGTGCCGAAGTTGAGGATCGCCAGCTTCTCGCCCTGACGCTTCACCACGCCTTTGCCCAGCGGCAGACTCTGCAGCGGCGTCAGCTCGACGCCGACCGCATTGCCGCGCGGATAGCGCACCGCACTCGGCCCGTCCTGATAGTGATAGCCGGTGTAGAGCATCTGGCGGCACTCGTTTTCGTCGCTCGGCGTCATGATTACCATCTCCGGCACGCAGCGCAGATAGGCGAGGTCGAACGCGCCCTGGTGGGTCTGTCCGTCGGCGCCGACGATGCCGCCGCGGTCGATGGCGAACAGCACCGGTAGCTTCTGGATCGCCACATCGTGGATCACCTGATCGTAGGCGCGCTGCAGGAAGGTGGAGTAGATAGCCACGATCGGCTTGTATCCGCCGATGGCCATACCTGCGGCGAAGGTCACCGCGTGCTGCTCAGCGATCGCCACGTCGAAATACTGCGACGGGAAGCGGCGGGAGAACTCCACCATGCCGGAGCCTTCGCGCATCGCCGGCGTGATCGCCATCAGCTTCGCGTCATCCTGCGCCATTTCGCACAGCCAGCTGCCGAAAATCTTCGAATAGCTGGGCATGCCTTCGGCGCTTTTCGGTAGCTCGCCGCTGGCGGGATCGAACTTCGGCACTGCGTGCCAGGTGATGGGATCTTCTTCCGCCGGCGCGTAGCCTTTGCCCTTTTTGGTCATGATATGCAGAAACTGCGGCCCTTTCAGGCTGCGCATGTTCTTCAGTGTGGCGACCAGAGTCAGTACGTCGTGACCATCCACCGGGCCGATATAGTTAAAGCCCAGCTCTTCAAACAGCGTGCCCGGCACCACCATGCCTTTCAGGTGCTCTTCGGTGCGCCTGACCAGCTCTTTGATCGGCGGCAGGCCGTCCAGAACGCGCTTGCCGCCTTCGCGCAGGCGCGAGTAGATTTTGCCGGAGAGGATCTGCGCCAGGCGGTTGTTCAGCGCGCCGACGTTTTCGGAAATCGACATCTCATTGTCGTTCAGAATCAACAGCATGTCGGGCTTGATATCGCCGGCGTGGTTCATCGCCTCAAACGCCATCCCGGCGGTGATCGCGCCGTCGCCGATAATGCAGGCGGTGCGGCGGCCGAGGCCCTCGCGCTCCGCCGCTGCCGCCATGCCGAGGCCGGCGCTGATGGAGGTAGAAGAGTGGCCGACGCTCAGCACGTCATACTCGCTCTCGCCGCGCCAGGGGAACGGATGCAGGCCGTTTTTCTGGCGAATGGTGCCGATGCGGTCGCGGCGGCCGGTCAGGATCTTATGCGGATACGCCTGATGGCCGACGTCCCACACCAGATGATCGAACGGGGTGTTGTAGACGTAATGCAGCGCGACGGTCAGCTCGACGACGCCCAGCCCCGAGGCGAAATGACCGCTGGAACGGCTGACGCTGTCCAGAAGATATTGACGAAGTTCGTCGCACAGCGCCGGAAGCGACTCTTTCGGGAGAGAACGTAGCTCCTCAACGGTGCTCGCCTGCGCCAGTGTCGAGTATTTTGCAATGTCAAAACTCATCAGAGACTCATTTTCGAAGTTACTTGTCGCGTTCAATTACGAAGCTTGCCAGCGCCTGCAAGGCTGTGGTGTCTAGAGATTTCGCCGCAAGAATTTCTAGGGCGGCCAGCGCTTCCTGGTAAAGCTCCTGCGCTTTCGCGCGGGCGTTATCCAGCCCCATCAATGAAGGATAGGTGCTCTTCTCTAAATCCTGATCGGCGCCCTGACGTTTGCCGGTGACCGCGCTGTCGCCGACCACGTCCAGAATATCGTCCTGCACCTGAAACGCGAGGCCGATGGCGTCGGCATAGCGATCCAGCGCCGGCAGCGCGGCGCGTCCGCGTTCGCCCGCGCTGAGCGCGCCGAGACGCACGGCGGCGCGGATCAGCGCGCCGGTTTTATGACGGTGGATCTGCTCCAGCTGTTCCAGACCGACACACTGGCCTTCCGCGGCCAAATCCAGCGCTTGGCCGCCGCACATGCCCGCAACGCCGCTGGCGCGCGCCAGTTCGGCGATCATCGCGATGCGGCTGGCGTCGCTGACACCCGGCATCGTCTCATCAGCCAGCACGGAAAACGCCAGGGTTTGCAGTGCATCGCCCGCCAGAATGGCGGTATCTTCGCCATATTTGATATGGCAGGTCGGCTGGCCGCGACGCAACGCATCGTCATCCATCGCAGGCAGATCGTCATGAATCAAAGAGTAGGCGTGGATGCACTCCACGGCGACGGCGGGCACATCAAGGCTTGCCGGGTTCGCGTCGAGCATTTCACCGGTGGCGTAGATCAGAAAGGGGCGCAGACGTTTACCGCCTAATAATGCCCCATAGCGCATGGCGTTAACCAGAGGAGAACTCTGAAAGGGAAGCGGCGCAAGAATGCGCGTCAGCGCGGCGTTGACGCGTTCCGGGTAAACGCGCAGCAAATTGGCGAAATCCATTAATCATTTTCCGGCGTGAAGGGTCTGAGATCGGCCGCTTTGTCGTCGCTGAGCAGAATGCGTACGCGTTGCTCAGCCTGTTGCAGGGTCTGCTGGCCGTAGCGCGCCAGCTGTACGCCGCGCTCAAATTCATTCAGCGCCTCTTCAAGCGGCAGCTCGCCGCTTTCCAGCCGGCTGACAATCTGCTCCAGCTGCTGCATCGAAGTTTCAAAACTAGCGGGCGGTTCGGCTTTTTTCGGCATATTCAGTGTCGACTCACGTGTAAAACTTTCTCGGATAATCGGTCATGGTAGCGGAGAGAGATTGATTAGCAAAATAATCAATGTGGCTGCTGTTGCAGAAGCAGTCGCCGGACAAAGATGATATACTCTCACGTCTAGGGGATGCGGCTGCGCCCTTTAGTTTAGCCCGCAATATTTGTGATCTTACCAGCTGAGTGCCGTGCGCTCGCACTTATTTGCCCAACGAATTTGTGTCGCCATGAAGTTTATCATCAAGTTATTTCCCGAAATCACCATCAAAAGTCAGTCGGTGCGACTGCGCTTTATTAAAATCCTCACCAGCAATATTCGCAATGTGCTGAAAACCGTTGGCGAAGAGATCGCCGTGGTGCGTCACTGGGATCACATCGAAGTCCGTTCGAAAGACGAAGGGCTGCGCGGCGTGATTATCGATGAACTGACCCGCATCCCCGGTATTCATCACGTGCTGTCGGTAGAAGATCGCGATTATACCGACGTCCACAATATCTTTGAGCAGACGCTGGCGCTGTACGTCGACAGCCTGCAAAACAAAAGCTTCTGTGTGCGTGTTAAGCGCCGCGGCAAACATGAGTTTAGCTCGCAGGACGTAGAGCGCTACGTCGGCGGCGGGCTGAATCAGCATATCGCCAGCGCGAAGGTGCAGCTGACGAAGCCGGACGTTACCGTTCACCTTGAAATCGAAGACGATCGCCTGCTGCTGGTGACGGGCCGCTATGAAGGACTGGGCGGTTTTCCTATCGGCACTCAGGAGGATGTACTGTCGTTGATCTCCGGCGGCTTCGACTCTGGCGTCTCTAGCTATATGCTGCTGCGCCGCGGCTGCCGCGTGCACTACTGCTTCTTTAACCTGGGCGGCGCCGCGCATGAAATTGGCGTGCGTCAGGTGGCACACTATCTCTGGAACCGCTTTGGCCGCTCGCACCGCGTGCGTTTTGTGGCGATCAACTTCGAGCCGGTGATGGGCGAGATTCTGGAGAAAGTAGACGACGGCCAGATGGGCGTGGTGCTGAAGCGCATGATGGTGCGCGCCGCGTCGATGGTCGCCGAGCGCTACGGCGTGCAGGCACTGGTGACCGGCGAAGCGCTGGGACAGGTATCCAGCCAGACGCTGACCAACCTGCGCCTGATCGACAACGCCAGCGACACTCTGATCCTGCGCCCGCTGATCTCCCACGATAAAGAGCACATCATCAAGGTGGCGCGCGACATCGGCACCGAAGATTTCGCCCGCACCATGCCGGAGTATTGCGGCGTGATCTCGAAAAGCCCGACGGTGAAGGCGGTGAAGGCGAAGATCGAGGCGGAAGAGGCGCACTTCAACATCAGCATCCTGCAGCGCGTGGTGGAAGAGGCGAACAACCTCGATATCCACGATATCGCTCAGCAGACCGAAGAGGAAGTGGTGGAAGTGGAAACCGTGGACTCCTTCGGCCACGACGACGTGGTGCTGGATATCCGCGCCATCGACGAGCAGGAGGATAAGCCGCTGGCGCTGGAGGGAACGCTGGTGAAATCGCTGCCGTTCTACAAGCTCAGCAGCCAGTTCGGCGATCTCGACCAGAGCAAAACTTGGCTGCTCTACTGCGACCGTGGCGTGATGAGCAAGCTGCAGGCGCTCTATCTGCACGAGCAGGGCTTTAAAAACGTGAAGGTCTACCGACCGTAACAGACGTCGGCGGTCGGCGGTGCCTGTGACAGGCCGCCGACCGCCGGCGATCACTCGCTGTAATCGTAAATGCCCGCCGCCAGCACCAGCTGGGACGCTACCTCCGCCGCTTTCGCCTTGCTGGCGAGCAGATCAACCAGCTTTAGCGCGAAGTCGAACGCCGTGCCTAGCCCCTGACTGGTCAGCAGGTTGACGCGCGGATCCCACACCATGCGCCTCTCCATCCACTTCTCCGCTGGAATGGTTTCTTTCAGGCCGGGAAAGCCGGTTATATTGCCGACGGGAAAGAGATCGTGCGGCACTAACATGTGCCGGCCGTGGCGCAAATCGCTGCCACGATGTGGCCAGAGAGATGAAACTGGCGCGCCGTCGCTCTCGACGCTGGCGGCGACTACCTTCAGGCCGCGCCGCGCGCTAGCACGTCGATGGTGTGGTGACCGCTTCGGTCTCTTCACTGCCATGCGCGAGGCAAACCAGAACTGAGATGTTCGCGGTCATACTGAGACTCCTTGCGTTTAATAAGCTCATACAAACGGGTGTTTTCCGGCACCGCGATGCCCTGCGCGCGCGCGCGCCGCAGCAGAAAGCCGGTGATGTAATCGATCTCGGTCAGCCGCTGCGCCTGCACGTCTTGCCGCATGGATGAGCTGTTCTCCGCCGTGGTATCAATCACGTCATACACGATATCTTTCAGCCCGTCGGCGGTGATGTGCTGGCTTTCGCGCGCCATCACCCAGCTCAGCTCTTGGCACAGCTGGTCGATCTGTTCGGGCCAGGCGCGCAGCGCGCCGTTCGTACAGTCATGCTCCACGGTGAGCGGATTGATAACGCAGTTCACCGCCAGTTTGCGCCAGCAGGCGGCGCCGATATTGTCATGCCAGGCGACGTCGGGTAGCGCGGCGTGCAGCACGTCGGCAAGATCGCTCCAGGCGGCGCTTTTGCGGTTGGCCGGCCCGATATGGGTGATGCCGCTGGCGACGTGCTTGATCACTGTGCCGTCGCGCATCGCCGCGTGGGTGGTAATACCACGCAGCAGTGGCTGGCAGAGGCCTTTCAGCTCCTCCAGCGTGCCCATACCATTGTGCAGCAGCAGAATGGGGCAGTCGTCCGCCAGCACGCTCTGCAGGTTGCGAACCGCAGGCGAGACCTGCGGCGCCTTGAGCGTCACCAGCAGCAGCTGGCTGCTGGCCAGAAAGAGCGGATCGTTGGCGATAAAGGTGTTATTGCTGACCTTGCCCTGGTAATCAATGACGTTGACGGAGCAGTAGGGCTGCGGCACCCGCAGCCATCCCTGTACCTCGTGGCCCTGGCGTGAAAGGGCCGAAAGCCAGAGCTGTCCAATGGTTCCGCAACCCAACACGGTAATTTTCATCCTGCCTCCCGTATTTGGGGTTGTCATTTATTCTCTTATATAGCGATAAGTATAGCGTTCTGCGCCGCCCGATTTTGTTTAGCGCGGCAAGACGGTATTATGTATGCTACTTTAGCGTCAGGAGAAGAAGAGATGCCATCTTTCGATATCGTTTCAGAAATCGACATGCAGGAAGTCCGCAACGCGGTCGAAAATGCTAACCGTGAATTAACAATCCGCTTCGATTTTCGCAACGTGAGCGCCAGTTTCGAGCTCAACGAGAAGAATGAAACCATCAAAGTGACCAGCGAATCTGACTTTCAGGTGAAGCAGCTGGTGGATATGCTGCGCGAGAAGCTGATCAAGCGCGGCATAGAGGGTGCCGCGCTGAATATCCCGGAGGAGATCGAGCACAGCGGCAAAAACTGGAGCGTCGATGTCAAAATGAAAAAAGGCATTGAAACCGAAGTGGCGAAAAAAATTGTTAAGCTGATCAAAGACAGCAAGCTGAAGGTGCAGACGCAGATTCAGGGCGATTCGCTGCGCGTAACCGGCAAGTCGCGCGACGACCTGCAGGGCGCGATGGTGCTAGTGCGCGGCGGCAACCTTGGCCAGCCGTTCCAGTTCAAAAACTTCCGCGATTAACCCCTCGTCGCGCGCGGCGCCCTATGCGGCGCGCGCGATCCCCATTCCGCACGCTTTTTGCCCAATCCTGTTTTATATCAACACGACCTCTGCCAAAGTCGCGCAAATTCCTTCAGGAGCCTGTCTACTGGAGAGAACGTCATGAAAACGATGAAAGCCGCAGTAGTAAAAGCCTTTGGCGAACCCTTGGTGATTGAGCAGGTGCCGGTGCCGGAAGTCGGTGCGGGACAGATCCTGGTGAAAATCGTCGCGAGCGGCGTATGCCACACCGATCTGCACGCCGCCCACGGCGACTGGCCGGTAAAACCGACGCCGCCTTTTATTCCCGGTCACGAGGGGGCTAGCGAGGTGGTGGAGGTGGGGCCGAACGTCACCCATCTCCACGTGGGGGATCGCGTCGGCATTTCCTGGCTCTATTCGGGTGCGGCCACTGCGAACACTGTCTCGACAGCTGGGAGACGCTCTGCCTGAGCCAGCAGAACGCGGGCTACTCGGTAAACGGCAGCTTTGCCGAATACTGCCTCGCCGATGCCAATTACATTGGCCGTCTGCCGGACAACCTGGCCTACGCCGAAGTCGCGCCCATTCTCTGCGCCGGGGTCACCGTGTACAAGGGACTCAAGATGACGGATACCAACCCGGGCGACTGGGTAATGATTTCCGGCATTGGCTGACTGGGGCATATGGCGGTGCAGTATGCAGTCGCCATGGGGCTCAACGTCGCGGCGGTGGATATCGACGACGATAAGCTGGCGTTTGCGCAGCATCTCGGCGCCAACGTAACAATTAACGCGCGTAAAGAGGATCCGGCGCAGGCTTGCCACACGCGCTTCGGCGGCGCGCACGGCGCGCTGGTGACCGCCGTGTCGCCCCAGGCCTTCGAACAGGCAGATCGGCGCGCTGCGGCGCGGCGGCACCATGGTGCTCAACGGCCTGCCGCCAGGTAAATTCGACCTATCTATCTTCGACATGGTGTTGGACGGCATTACCGTGTGCGGCTCCATCGTCGGCACGCGCAAAGATCTTCAGGAGGCGCTCGATTTTGCCGGACAGCATAAGGTGAAGGCCACCATCACAACCGAGCCGCTCAGCAATATCAACGATATATTTCGCCCGGATGCTCACCGGTAAAATCGAGGGGCGCGTGGTGATCGATATGGCGCTCTGACGCCAGAAGTAAAAAACCAGCGCTGGCCGGTTTTTTTTATCGGGGTAAACTGCCGTCAGAAAGAAATAGAGAGCGGCTAGCTGCTGGCCAGAAGCGCCTCCAGCTCGGGACGGCTGGTGACCTTGCTGTCGATCTTGATATAGGCGCTTTTCTCTTCCGGCACAATCAGCACCGAGGTGACGCCCGGCTGGGCCTGTAGGCGCTGCGCTAGGTTCGGCAGCGCCAGCGCGTTATCGCTCAGCACAATGCGCAGGCTGCTGACGTAGGGCGGCTCCTGTATGGTCATGGCGACAAACATCCAGATGGCAGCGACGATAGCGCCGACCAGAAACACGGTCTGCGCATCGAAATGGCCGAACACCCAGCCGCCAAGGCTGCCGCCCATCGCTACGCCGATAAACTGGCTGGTAGAGTAGAGGCCCATCGCAGTGCCTTTGTAGCCGGCTGGCGACTCCTTGCTCACCAGCGAAGGTAAAATCGCTTCCATCAGGTTAAAGGCGAAAAAGAAGAGCTGCACGCCGACGACCAGCGTCCAGAAGTGGCCTTCCGCGCCCCATAGCACAATTTCCGCCACAACAATCAGGCAGACGCAGGCAACGAAGACGCGCTTTATGCGTCGCTTTACTTCTGCATAAATAATAAATGGCACTACGCCGACGAAGGCGATCAGCATAGTGATCAGATAGATTTTCCAGTGCTCGGCGGCGGGCAGGCCCGCCAGCTCAAACTGGCCGGGTAGGACGACGAAGCTGGACATCAGCAGAATATGCAGACAAAGAATGCCGACGTTGAGCTTGATCAGGCGCGAGTTGCCCAGTACCTTGCGAAAGCTGCCCTTCACTATGCCGGACTCGCGGTTAAGCACGTGGCCGGACGCATCCGTCACCACCAGCAGCGTAATCAAGATGCCCAGCGAGGCGAGGATGGCTATCATCCAGAACAGCGCATGCAGGCCGAGAGCGTGGGTGACGATTGGGCCGATCACCATCGCAATGGCGAAGGTGACGCCGAAGCTGATGCCGATAAAGGCCATCGCCTTGGTGCGGTTCTGCTCGCGGGTAAGGTCGGAGAGCAGCGCCATGACTGCGGCGGCGATCGCGCCGGAACCCTGCAGGGCGCGGCCCAGAATAATGCCCCAGATAGAGCTGGTGGTGGCGGCGATAATACTGCCCAGCACAAACAGCAGCAGGCCGCCGACGATAAGCTGTTTGCGGCCGATGCGGTCGGACATCAGCCCAAAGGGAATCTGAAAGATCGCCTGCGCCAGTCCATAGATACCGATCGCTAGGCCAATAAGCGTTTCACTTGCATCCTGAAGAGCCATGCCGTAAGTGGTCAATACCGGCAGAACCATAAACATTCCCAGCATGCGCAGGGAAAAGACCGTCCCCAAACCCCATGTAGCGCGAAGCTCCACCGACGTCATTTTATTGTCGTTCATTTCAACCTCTCTGTAAGTTTGTCGCACTTAATTTTAGGGAGCAGGGTAGGGCGGGTAAAATAATAGTGTTTAAGCAGTAGTAACAAAAAGAAAGGGCGCGAAATCGCGCCCCTTGTTTGCTTGTGTCGTGCGGCGTTACCACACGTAGGTCAGTAGATCTTTAGAGGCTGGCGCCATAAAGTCTACGGACATCATCACGCTCAGCGTGGTGATAGCGAAGATCGAGAAGACGAACAGCTTACGAGCCCAAACGCGATCGTTTGAGGTCTTGTAACCTGACAACGCCATACCCAGCCACCATATGCTGACGGCAGCGGCCACCACGAGATATTTGTAGCCCGCGTAGCCACCCAGCGTCAGCATCAGCGTAGCGATCATAAACGCCAGGATATAGAGCGTAATATGATTTTTCGCCACGGAGATGCCTTTCACCACCGGCAGAACCGGAATGTTGGCCGCTTGGTAATCTTTAAAGCGGAAGATGGCGATCGCGTAAGAGTGCGGCATCTGCCACAGGCTAAAGATCGCCAGCAGGATCAGCGCGCCCGCGTTGAACTCGTTGGTGACGGCGCAGTAGCCGATCACCGGTGGCGCCGCGCCTGACAGGCTGCCAATCAGCGTCCCGTAGACCGAGTGACGCTTCATGTAGAGGCTGTAAACGCCGACGTAAACCACGAAGCCCATGACCGCCAGCCACATGGCCAGCGGGTTGGCGCCAAAGTAGAGCAACGCAAAGCCAGTAATACCCAGCACGGTAGCATAAATCAGGCTTACTTTTGCAGAGATGAGGCCTTTAACCAGCACTCTATTCCTAGTCCTCTCCATCTTCACGTCAATATCGCGGTCGATCACGTTGTTGAATACACAACCCGAGGCGACGACCAGCGACACGCCGATCAGCGAGACGAAAAACAGGGCGAAGTCGATGCTGCCTTTAGACGCCAGCAGGAACCCGCCAATCACAGAAATTAAATTCCCGAAAATAATTCCTGGTTTTGTTACTTGCAGGTATTGCTTAATCATTATTACGAGCGGCTCTTTAGCGGACCATCATGTTGTAGTTAAGGTTCCACATAATCCACAGCGATCCAACTACGACAATCAGAATGATAAGTGCGGAGAAGACGATAGCGATTATGTTCCAGCCGCCTTCCGACTTGGTGTCCAGATGCAGAAAGTAGATCAGGTGAACAACGACCTGACTCACTGCGCAGGCAACGACAACGCCCAGCGTCATACCCTGGGATGACACGCCACTCATGACTATCCAGAACGGAATACCGGTCAGGATGACAGAGAAGATGAAGCCGATCATGTAGGACTTCACGCTGCTGTGCGGAACAACATTTCTGTTAGCTGAATGACTCATTACATGACCCCCATCAGATAGACAATGGTAAATACGCAGATCCATACCACGTCCAGGAAGTGCCAGAACAGGCTCAGGCAGAGGATACGGGTATGGTTAGTCGACGTGAGTCCACGCTTGGCAATCTGGAACATCAGCACCGCTATCCAGATCAGGCCGCAGGTTACGTGCAGACCGTGGGTGCCTACCAGCGTAAAGAAGCCTGACAGGAAGCCGCTGCGATTCGGGCCGAAGCCTTCTTCGATCAGGTGATGGAACTCATAGATCTCCATGCAGATAAAGCCAAGACCAAACAGGAAAGTCAGCGCCAGCCAGCTAAGCACCGAGCTTTTCTTGTCATGGTTCATGGCAATAACCGCCATACCGTAGGTGATGGAGCTCAGCAGCAGCAGCGCTGTTTCGCCCAGCACGAACGGCAGTTCGAAGATGTCTTTGCCTGTCGGACCAACGGCAGTGCTGTTGACCATCACTGCATAGGTCGCAAACAGGGTTGCGAAGATAATGCAGTCACTCATCAGGTAGATCCAGAAGCCAAAGACCTTATTGGCTCCCGCATCGTGATGCCCATGCTCCGCATGGGCGTCGTGGTGGTGATGTTTAATCATGGATTCAGTTGACATTATTTCAGACCTGCTTCGCTGATTTCGTCAAAGTGCTGTTTTTCGATCTGCTCAATCTCTTTGACTGGAACGTAGTAGTCCACGTCTTCGTCGAAGCTTTTCACAATCCACGTCACAATCATGCCCAAGAAGGAGAGACCAGCTAGCCACCAGATATGCCAAATCATTGCGAAGCCAAACACCGTAGCGAAGGCACAAATAATAAGTGCGGCACCGCTGTTTTTCGGCATGTGAATCTCTTCATATTTTGCCGGCTGCTGATAAGCTTCGCCTTTTTCCTTTATTTCCCAGAACGCGTCACGCTCGTGAACGTGCGGGATAGTAGCAAAGTTATAGAGCGGCGGCGGAGAAGATGTCGCCCACTCCAGCGTACGGGCACCCCATGGGTCACCGGTCAGGTCGCGGTTCTGATGACGGTCGCGTACAGAGACGTAGAACATAATCAGCTGACAAAGGATACCGCAGGCGATTAACGCCGCACCGACAGCCGCAATCACGAGCAGAGAGTGGAACTGCGGATCGATGTCCTGGCTCAGACGACGGGTCATGCCCATAAAGCCCAGTACGTACAGCGGCATAAAGGCAACGAAAAAGCCGATGATCCAGAACCAGAAGGCACGTTTGCCCCAGGTTTCGTTCAGGGTAAAGCCCATGGCTTTCGGGAACCAGTAGGTCACACCCGCCATACAGCCGAACACCACACCACCGATAATCACGTTATGGAAGTGCGCGATCAGGAACAGACTGTTGTGCAGAACAAAGTCCGCGCCTGGCACGGCCAGCAGCACCCCGGTCATACCACCGATAGAGAAGGTGACCAGGAAGCCAACGGTCCACAGCATGGCAGAGTGCATCACGATGCGACCCTGATACATGGTGAACAGCCAGTTAAAGATTTTCACACCAGTCGGAATCGCGATGATCATCGTCATAATACCGAAGAAGGCGTTTACGTTCGCGCCCGCACCCATGGTGAAGAAGTGGTGCAGCCAGACGATAAACGACAGAACGGTAATGGCAATGGTCGCCCATACCAGAGAGGTATAGCCAAACAGACGCTTTTTCGAGAAAGTGGCAGTAACTTCAGCGAAGACACCAAACACCGGCAGAACCAGTATGTACACTTCCGGGTGACCCCAGACCCAGATCAGGTTGACGTACATCATCATGTTACCGCCCATATCATTGGTAAAGAAATGGAAGCCAAGGTAACGATCGAGCGTCAACAGCGCCAGGGTCACGGTCAGAACCGGGAATGCAGCAATGATCAAGACGTTGGTGCAGAGCGCGGTCCAGGTAAATACCGGCATTTTGAACAGGTCCATGCCCGGTGCACGCATCTTCAGAATTGTCACGAAGAAGTTGATGCCGGTCAGCGTGGTCCCGATACCGGAGAGCTGAAGCGCCCAAATCCAGTAATCGACTCCAACGCCAGGACTGTACTGCGCGCCCGACAGCGGCGGATAGGCCAGCCAGCCGGTTTGTGCGAACTCGCCCACGCCCAGAGACAGGTTAACCAGGATCACGCCGACCGCGGTAAACCAGAAGCTAAGGTTGTTCAGGAACGGGAAAGCAACGTCGCGCGCGCCGATTTGCAGCGGCACCGCGATGTTCATCAGACCAACCACGAAAGGCATCGCTACGAAGAAGATCATAATCACGCCGTGCGCGGTAAAGATCTGGTCGTAGTGGTGCGGTGGCAGGAAGCCGGCTTCGCCAGCCGAAGCCAGCATCTGCTGACTACGCATCATGATGGCGTCGGCAAAGCCGCGCAGCAGCATCACAAACGCCATGATGACGTACATGATACCCAGTTTTTTATGGTCGACAGAGGTGAGCCATTCAGACCAAAGATACTGCCATTTACCAAAGTAGGTGAGGGTAGCGATGATTGCCAGACCACCAATGATGATCCCGGCAATCGTAACCATGATAATTGGCTCATGGTACGGCACTGCATCCAGTGTTAATTTTCCGAACATCGTATTATTCCTCGGCTCCCGCGGAAGCGGTATGACTCATGTCCATGCCTTCGTGCTGCGACATGTCCATCTTCCCGTGGCTAGTCATGAACTTAGCGATGACTTGCTTAAACAGTTCAGGATTCGCTGAAGAGAAATATTCTACCGGATGATTTTCGCTTGGCACCGCCACTTTCTCGAAATCTTCCATTGTGGTCAGCGTGTTAGGCGCCGCCTTAACTTTGGCGACCCACTGCTGGAATTCCGCATCGTCCTTGGTTGCAATGGCTTTGAACTTCATACCAGAGAAACCGCGACCACTGAAGTTCGAGGAGATACCGTCGAACGTTCCTGGCTCATTGGCGAGCAGGTGCAGTTGGGTCTGCATGCCCGCCATGGCGTAGATCTGGCTGCCGAGCGTCGGAATAAAGAAGGAGTTCATCACGGAGTTGGAGGTAATTTTGAAGCTCACCGGCGTGTTAGCCGGGAAAGCGATCTGGTTAACGGTCGCGATACCCTGTTCCGGATAGATAAACAACCATTTCCAGTCCAGCGCCACTACCTGGATCTCAACCGGTTTCACGTTAGAGGCCAGCGGTTTGCTCGGCTCCAGCGCGTGGGTCGATTTCCATGTCAGCACGCCGAGGAAGAGAATGATCAGGATCGGAATGGTCCAGACCACGGCTTCCACTTTGTTAGAGTGCGACCAGTTAGGGCTGTACTTCGCTTCAGTGTTGGATGCACGATACTTCCATGCAAACACCACTGCCATCAAGATTGCCGGAATAACGACGATCAACATCAAGCCGAAGGCTGTCAGAATCAACGAACGTTGCTCAAGTGCAATCTGTCCCTTGGGATTTAACAACGCATTATCGCAGCCACTCATTAACAAAGTGCCTGCAATTAATGACAAAATCCCCAAACTTTTATTGTATTTCCTGAGTCTCATTTAACGACCTCAATGACAAAGGGCTTATTGTCGTTTAAGTGTGCGCGCATTTTACGGGAAGGTTTATGTAGTGTAAACCAGCATAAAGATGTGTCAGTAGCGTGTTGACACCTTTTGCTCATGGTGTCACAGATGTTGCTTTGGGTGACAAATTATTAGCTGCGACAAGCAGTTGGCACTAACTATAACAAAAACTAATGAAAGTATCCTTAAAGGAATCAGGGATAGAATAACCCTTACTTTTTGTGATCAATCATTTAACAAACCTGCATCATTTGTGTGATAAAATTTATACAAAATAATTGCTCACCGGTTTTTAATATATTCCAGCGTCTGCTAATTTTTTGCCTCGCAAATTTTCAAGAAAATAACACGCGATGGCAAAATTTAACTTTCCTGCCTGAACACCCGCTTTAATTCACATAGCATCTGAAAGGATAGTCGGGTTTAATCATTGCGCGCCCTGTGGCGTGCCCTTTTTTCGCAGCGCCAGGTAGTCGAGCGTCACGCCGCCGTACACCGCCAGCGCCAGCAGCCCCATCCCGGCTTCAAACAGCGCCGCCAGCCAGAGCGCCGCAGCCCGCGTAGAACAGGCGCGCCATCCAGCGATAGCCGGCCGAGAAGCGCGTGCGCGGCAAAAAGCGCTCGCTGTGTGCTGCGCCATGTTAAGGGGGTCGCGGCAAAACAGCAGCAGCAACAGGCCGGGCAGCGCCGATGCGACGGTAAAGGCGTAAAAGGTCGCCCAGCCCCAGAGTGCCACCAGCTAGCCGGCGGCCGGGCCGACGTAGACGCGCCCCACCGCTGAAAGCGCCGAAAGCAGGGCGAACTGGGTGGCCGAGAACGATTTGTTGCACAGCGTCATCAGCAGCGCTACAAAGGTGGCGGTGTCCATGCCGCCGCAGAGGTTTTCGACGAATACTATGCTCGCCATGCTCCAGAGATGTGGCGGCGTAACGGCCAGCAGCCAGTAGGCGAAGTTGGACTGCGCCTGCAGCAGGCCAAACAGCAGCAGGGCGCGAAACAGACTCAGGCGCTGCATCAGCACGCCGCCGTAGGGCGCGCCGATGATGGTAGCCAGCAGGCCGAGCGTTTTGTTCACAAAGCCGACGTCGCCAAGCTTGTAAAGAATAATCAGGGTGATCAGCAGCCAAGCGTTGTTGCGCTGGAAGAAGTCCTTCAGCGGCAGCGCAATCGCCTCGCGCAGGGAGTGCGGCGCCGTGGCGCGCGTATCCGGCTCTTTCGCCAGCAGCGTGGCGAAAGAGCCGGGCACCAGCAGCAGCGCCATCAGCCAGTAGGTCGCCTGCTAGCCGAGATAGCGATCCGCCAGCCCGCCGGAAATCAGCACCGCCAGCCGATAGCCCAGCACGGTGATGGCGGCGCCGCTGCCGCGCTCTTCCGGTGGTAGCACGTCGGTTTTCCAGGCGTCAAAGACGATATCCTGCGAGGCGGAGCAGAAGGCGACAAGCACCGTCAGGTCGCGGCCGGGCTGCATAAAGCCTATGGCGACAATGCCCGCTATCAGCGCCAGCTGCATCAGCAGCAGCCAGCCGCGACGGCGTCCGAGAAAGGACGGGGTAAAACGGTCCATCGCCGGCGACCAGAGAAACTTGAACACGTACGCCTGTCCCACCAGCGAGAAGAAGCCGATGGTTTTCAGATCGACGTTTTCCACCCTCATCCACGCTTGCAGCGTGCCGGCGGTCAGCGCCAGCGGCAGGCCGGAGGCGAAGCCGAGCAGCAGTAAAACCACGGCGTTTCGTTGAGTGAAAGAGGCGGAGATAGTGATTCATGCTTACCCTGAAGCGATGCCCGGCAGCGCGCCGGGCAATAAGGAGCAGAGAATTAACGCGCGTTCTGCTTGATGAAGTTGTGAATACGGGTGTCCTGCGCTATATCAGCGATGACATCGCCCAGCGCTGAGTTGACCGCCTTAGTGATTTTCTCGTTGGTGGCGCTGAACGCCCCTTCCACGCTGTAGGTCTGACGGTAGATTTTCACCTGCTTATTGCCGTTTTTCGCGGTGGCGATAATGGAGATGTCCGCTTTGGTGGTGATGCTGTAGCGCACATTACCCTGGGTAACGTCTGCATAGAGGTTGTTCACGACGATCTGCAGATCGACGGCGCCCTCAGGGCCAATCATATAGCCGCGCGCGGTCATCTGCTTCTCCAGCACTTCCTGTAGCAGGAAGCGCAGGTCGCGGGAAGGGGTCAAGGTGACCAGCTGGCCGTCGCGGTTGACTTTGGCCAGCGCCTGGTCGCTGCGCTGATCGGCACCGTTGATGCTGACGGTAATGCCCATCAGGCTCGGATCCTGCTGCGGAAGCTCGATTTTCGGCTGAATAGTCAGGGTGTTGCTGTTAGTGGCGCAGCCGGCCAAAATGAACGCGGCTAGGGGAAACAACAGTTTTTTCAACATGCTTGTTCTCATTAATAGTGTGGGTTGGTTTGCAAAAACTGCGGTCATCATAGCATTGTGCGCCGGGGAAAAAAGCCCTCAGCCTGCGGAAATTAATGGTAAAGGCGTTTTTCCCGCAGCCGGATAAATGCGGCCATTGATCCTCTTCGCGGCTGCGCTATCGCGTGCCATTCGACCCAGCCCGCCGCAGAAATATTTTCACACATCTGTGCGGGTGCGTCTGAAAAGCTACTAAATTTAACCAGATGGGGCATAGTGCTCGCCATTGAGGAAAGAGACAATGATCCGCGAACAAGAAGAGAAGCTGCGCTTGGCGTTCGACCCGGAACATCTGGAAGTGCATGACGAAAGCTATCGTCATAACGTGCCAGCCGGTTCGGAAAGCCATTTCAAAGTGGTGATCGTCAGCGATCTGTTTGATGGCCAGCGCTTTCTGGCGCGTCATCGCGGGCGAACTGGCCGCCGAACTGGCAGGCAGCGTGCACGCGCTGGCGCTGCATACCTATACCCTGAAGGAGTGGGAAGGGCTGCAGGACACCGTACTCGTCTCGCCTAACTGCCGCGTCGCCGGCACCCTCGCCTGAACGAATCTCCCTTCTTGTTGAAACGGTCTGCGGGCCGTTTTTCTTTTTGTTTGCTAAAAAACATGATCTCCGGCGCAAAAAGCAGCAAAGCCGTTAAAAAGCGGTGAGTTTCTAGGCTCGACTCACTCGGGCGATGCCGCTATAATGCGGCGTCTATTTTTCCGGAATGTCTTTAGGACGCTTCTGGTTACAGGGATCAGGTTCTTTTAACGGAAGCGGTCCCGGCTGTTGGATACGGCGCATTACATAATGTGTGGTGTCTGAAGTTGACCGAGCACGTGATTTTTTGAGGTAACAAGATGACAGTTTCAGTAGAAACCACTCAGGGTCTGGGCCGTCGTATTACGATTACTGTCCCTGCGGACAGAATCGAAAGCGCTGTTAAGAAAGAACTAGTGGAAGTGGCGAAAAAAGTCCGTATCAATGGTTTCCGTAAAGGGAAAGTGCCGGCCAGTATCATTGCACAGCGCTACGGTGCTTCTGTTCGCCAGGACGTGCTAGGTGAGCTGATGACGCGCAACTTCGTTGACGCAATCATCAAAGAGAAGATCAATCCGGCTGGCGCGCCAAACTATGTGCCGGGCGAATACAAGCAGGGCGAAGACTTTACCTACGCGGTTGAGTTTGAAGTCTATCCGGAAGTTGAGCTGCAGGGTCTGGACAGCATCGAAGTTGAAAAGCCGGTGGTAGACGTCACCGAAGCTGACGTCGACGCGATGCTTGATACCCTGCGCAAGCAGCAGGCGACCTGGACGGAAAGCGACGCGGCCGCGACGGCTGAAGATCGCGCCACCATCGACTTCTCCGGCTTTGTTGACGGCGAAGAGTTTGAAGGCGGCAAAGCCTCTGACTTCGTACTGGCGATGGGCCAGGGCCGAATGATCCCGGGCTTCGAAGAGGGCATCGTGGGTCACAAAGCGGGCGAAACCTTCACTATCGACGTGAAATTCCCGGAAGACTACCACGCGGAAAACCTGAAAGGTAAAGACGCGAAGTTCGAGATCGTGCTGAAGAAAGTTGAAACGCGCGAACTGCCGGAACTGACCGAAGAGTTTATCAAGCGTTTCGGCGTGGAAGATGGCTCGGTTGAAGGTCTGAGCGCGGAAGTGCGTAAAAACATGGATCGCGAGCTGAAAGGCGCTATTCGCAACCGCGTAAAAACGCAGGCGATCGACGGTCTGGTAAAAGCGAACGAGATCGACGTGCCGGCGGCCCTGATCGACAGCGAAATCGACGTTCTGCGTCGTCAGGCTGCGCAGCGCTTCGGCGGCAGCGAGCTGCAGGCGCTGGAACTGCCGCGCGAGCTGTTTGAAGAGCAAGCGAAACGCCGCGTTATCGTTGGCCTACTGCTGCGCGAAGTGATCCGTACCCACGAGCTGAAAGCCGATGAAGCGCGCGTCAGCGCTCTGATCGAAGAGATGGCGTCTGCGTATGAAGATCCGCAGGAAGTTATCGAGTTCTACAGCAAAAACAGCGAGCTGATGAACAACATGCGTAACGTTGCGCTGGAAGAGCAGGCGGTGGAAGCCGTTCTGGAAAAAGCGAAAGTGACTGAGAAAGCGACCAGCTTCCAGGAACTGATGAATCAGACCGCTGCGGCCTGATCGCTGATTTACCCAGAAATGCTGAGCCCGCGGCTGCGAAGTCGCGGGCTCTTTTATTTTTCAGTCCAAAACAACACCCTTTCCTGATGATTTGCTTAATTAATGGGCAAATTGTTCGCGTTGCGCTTTTTCCCGGTTAGCGAATAGAGAAAAGGTTGTTATGCTTGAAACAACTGGGCAGCAATCTCCAGATTGAGGGAGTATGCAAAAGACAGTTAAACTGGCTGATTACCCGTCCTTGAAGGTGTCGGAAACGAAGCTGAGCATCGTGTTACAGGCTCGCTTCAGCTAAAATTGGTACAGAATGTTGCCAACGAAATATATTCAGGAGACGGTAATGTCATACAGTGGCGATCGTGAATTTACTGCGCCGCGCAATGCGCTGGTGCCCATGGTGGTTGAACAGACTTCGCGCGGCGAGCGTTCTTACGACATCTATTCCCGCCTGCTTAAAGAGCGCGTCATCTTTCTGACCGGCCAGGTCGAAGACTATATGTCTAACCTGATCGTGGCGCAGATGCTGTTTCTGGAAGCGGAAAACCCAGAGAAAGATATTTACCTCTATATCAACTCACCTGGCGGTGTGATCACCGCGGGCATGTCGATCTACGACACCATGAAATTCATCAAACCGGATGTTAGCACCATTTGTATGGGCCAGGCCTGCTCTATGGGCGCGTTCCTGCTGACGGCCGGCACCAAAGGCAAACGCTTCTGCCTGCCGAACTCGCGCGTGATGATCCACCAGCCGCTGGGCGGCTATCAGGGCCAGGCGACAGACATTGAGATTCATGCGAAAGAGATCCTGAAAGTGAAGCAGCGCATGAACGAGCTGATGGCGGAGCACACCGGCAAGTCGCTGGAACAAATTGAGTGCGACACCGAGCGCGACCGTTTCCTCTCTGCGAGTGAAGCGGTAGAGTATGGTTTAGTCGACTCCATCCTGACGCATCGAGAATAAGACTCATCTGCCTGGCTCCTTACGCTATAGTTAGGGGGATACAGGCTTGAGTTGAATGAATATTAGCCGTGTTTGCACGGCTGCGCCGTACGCCAGTATGGCCTGAGAACGAAAAGAGGTTAACTGATGACAGATAAGCGCAAAGACGGTTCAGGGAAGTTGCTGTACTGCTCTTTTTGCGGCAAAAGCCAGCATGAAGTGCGTAAGCTGATTGCCGGGCCGTCAGTGTATATCTGCGACGAATGTGTCGATCTGTGCAATGACATCATTCGCGAAGAGATTAAAGAAGTTGCCCCGCATCGAGAACGTAGCGCGCTGCCTACGCCGCACGAAATCCGCCATCACCTCGATGATTATGTTATCGGCCAAGAAAAGGCGAAAAAAGTGCTGGCGGTGGCGGTGTACAATCACTACAAACGCCTGCGCAACGGCGATAACAGCAATGGTATCGAGCTGGGCAAAAGCAATATTCTGCTGATTGGTCCGACCGGTAGCGGTAAAACGCTGCTGGCGGAGACGCTGGCGCGCCTGCTGGATGTGCCGTTCACTATGGCTGACGCCACCACGTTGACCGAAGCGGGCTACGTGGGCGAAGATGTGGAGAACATCATTCAGAAGCTGCTGCAGAAGTGCGACTACGACGTACAGAAGGCGCAGCGCGGCATCGTCTATATCGATGAGATCGACAAAATCTCGCGTAAGTCGGACAACCCGTCCATTACGCGCGACGTCTCCGGCGAAGGCGTGCAGCAGGCGCTGCTGAAGCTGATCGAAGGTACCGTTGCCGCGGTTCCGCCGCAGGGCGGCCGTAAACATCCGCAGCAGGAGTTCTTGCAGGTCGACACCTCGAAGATCCTGTTTATCTGCGGCGGTGCGTTCGCGGGCCTCGATAAGGTGATCTCCCAGCGAGTGGAAACCGGCTCCGGTATCGGTTTTGGCGCGACGGTGAAAGGCAAATCGCAGAAGGCGACTGAAGGCGAGCTGCTCTCTCAGGTCGAGCCGGAAGATTTGATCAAGTTCGGTTTGATTCCTGAATTTATCGGTCGTCTGCCGGTGGTCGCGACGCTCAACGAGCTGAGCGAAGAGGCGCTGATTCAGATTCTGCGCGAGCCGAAGAACGCTCTGACAAAACAGTACCAGGCGCTGTTCAACCTAGAAGGCGTTGAGCTGGAGTTCCGCGACGAAGCCCTGACTGCCATCGCGAAAAAAGCGATGTCGCGTAAGACCGGTGCGCGAGGCCTGCGCTCTATTGTCGAAGGTGCGCTGCTGGAAACCATGTACGATCTGCCTTCGATGGAAGATGTCGAAAAAGTGGTAATTGACGAGTCGGTCATCGAAGGTCAGTCAGAGCCGATACTGATCTACTGCAAGCACGAGGCACAGGCCTCTGGCGAATAATTCGCCACATCAAACGTGTTGATATGACTAAAAAAGGGGAAATTTCTTTCCCCTTTTGTTTTTCTCGCTTTCGTGGCGTTGAATGTCAAACGATCATCCCCATATACTTATAATCCTGTGGGGTTAACTGCACATTACCTGCATCATGCAGTAGTGCCTATCACCTGGCGGACACTAACTAAGAGAGAGCTCTATGAATCCTGAGCGTTCTGAACGCATTGAAATCCCCGTGTTGCCTCTGCGCGACGTGGTGGTTTATCCGCACATGGTAATTCCGTTGTTTGTTGGTCGAGAAAAATCGATTCGTTGCCTTGAAGCGGCGATGGATCATGACAAGAAGATCATGCTGGTTGCCCAGAAAGAGGCGTCAACGGATGAACCTGGCATTAACGATCTCTTCTCTGTAGGGACCGTAGCCTCTGTATTACAGATGCTGAAACTGCCTGACGGTACCGTTAAAGTGCTGGTGGAAGGTTTGCAGCGCGCACATATCACCAAGCTGGCGGATAACGGCGAGCACTTTACCGCGCAGGCGGAATACTTGGTATCGCCGGAAATCGAAGAGCGTGAGCAGGAAGTGCTGGTGCGCACGGCGATCAATCAGTTTGAAGGCTATATCAAGCTGAACAAAAAAATCCCGCCGGAAATGCTGACCTCACTTAACAACATCGACGATGCGGCGCGCCTGGCCGACACCGTCGCGGCGCATATGCCGCTGAAGCTGGCGGACAAGCAGTCAGTGCTGGAGATGTCCGACGTAAACGAGCGTCTGGAATATCTGATGGCGATGATGGAGTCGGAAATCGATCTGCTGCAGGTTGAGAAGCGCATTCGCAACCGCGTGAAAAAGCAGATGGAGAAGAGCCAGCGCGAGTACTACCTGAATGAGCAGATGAAAGCCATTCAGAAAGAGCTGGGCGAGATGGACGACGTGCCGGACGAGTATGAAGCTCTGAAGCGCAAAATCGACGCGGCGAAAATGCCGGTTGAAGCGCGCGAAAAAGCGGAAGCCGAGCTGCAAAAATTAAAAATGATGTCGCCAATGTCTGCCGAAGCGACGGTGGTGCGCGGCTATATCGACTGGATGGTTCAGGTGCCGTGGAACGCGCGCAGCAAGGTGAAGAAAGATCTGCGTAAGGCCCAGGAGACGCTGGATACCGATCACTACGGCCTGGAGCGCGTCAAAGAACGCATCTTGGAATACCTTGCCGTGCAGAGCCGCGTCAGCAAAATCAAAGGGCCTATCCTCTGTCTGGTGGGACCGCCGGGTGTGGGTAAAACCTCGCTGGGGCAGTCGATCGCCAAGGCAACCGGCCGTAAGTATGTGCGTATGGCGCTGGGCGGCGTGCGCGACGAAGCGGAAATCCGCGGCCATCGACGCACCTATATCGGCTCCATGCCGGGCAAACTGATCCAGAAGATGGCGAAGGTCGGCGTGAAAAACCCGCTGTTCCTGCTGGATGAGATCGACAAAATGTCTTCTGATATGCGCGGCGATCCGGCATCTGCCCTGCTGGAAGTACTCGATCCCGAGCAGAACATCGCCTTTAACGATCACTACCTCGAAGTGGATTACGATCTCTCCGATGTGATGTTCGTGGCGACCTCCAACTCCATGAATATTCCGGTGCCGCTGCTGGATCGTATGGAGGTGATTCGCCTCTCCGGTTACACCGAAGATGAGAAGCTCAATATCGCCAAGCAGCACCTGCTGCCGAAGCAAATTGAGCGCAACGCCCTGAAAGCGAGCGAAATCACGGTAGAAGACAGCGCTATTATCGGCATCATCCGCTACTACACCCGCGAAGCGGGCGTGCGTAGCCTAGAGCGCGAACTGTCGAAGTTGTGCCGTAAAGCGGTGAAGGCGCTGCTGCTGAATAAAGAGCAGAAGCATATCACCATTAACGGCGACAACCTGAAGAATTATCTGGGCGTACAGCGCTTCGACTACGGCCGCGCCGACAGCGAAAACCGAGTTGGTCAGGTGACCGGCCTGGCGTGGACGGAAGTGGGCGGCGATCTATTGACCATCGAAACCGCCTGCGTGCCGGGCAAAGGCAAGCTGACCTATACCGGCTCGCTCGGTGAAGTGATGCAGGAGTCGATTCAGGCGGCGCTGACCGTGGTGCGTGCGCGCGCCGATAAGCTCGGCATCAACGGCGATTTCTACGAGAAGCGCGACATCCACGTGCACGTGCCGGAAGGGGCGACGCCGAAGGATGGCCCAAGCGCAGGTATCGCCATGTGCACCGCGCTGGTCTCCTGCCTGACCGGCAACTCGGTGCTCTCTGACGTGGCGATGACCGGCGAGATTACGCTGCGCGGACAGGTACTGCCCATCGGCGGCCTGAAAGAGAAGCTGCTGGCCGCGCACCGCGGCGGCATTAAAGTGGTGCTGATCCCGGACGATAATAAGCGCGACCTGGAAGAGATTCCGGCCAATGTGATTGCCGATCTGGAGATCCATCCGGTGAAGCGCATTGAAGAGGTATTGAACCTGGCGCTGGAAAATGCCCCTTATAGCATGCAGGTCGCTACCGCAAAATAGTGACTGGCGACATAAAGCATTAAAAAGCGAAGCTGGCAGGCGATTGAGCGCTTGCCAGCTTTTTTTAGTGCCGCTAATTTAGGGAGCTGCGGAAACAGCAATTAAGATGAATTCCGTTGTTTCCCCGCAACAGGCTTGATATAACGTGCTGCGCATTCATATCCGCCAGGACGCGCGGATATGAAATGAAATAACAAAAGAGGGGATGAAGAGAGTGAATAAGTCACAGTTAATCGACAAAATTGCTGCAGACGCTAATATTTCCAAAGCAGCAGCAGGACGTGTTTTAGACGCATTCACCAGTTCTGTTTCCGAAGCGCTGAAAGGCGGCGACGAAGTGGCTCTGGTGGGCTTTGGTACTTTCTCTGTTCGCGAACGCGCCGCACGTACCGGCCGTAACCCGCAGACCGGCAAGGAGATCACTATCGCCGCAGGTAAAGTGCCTGGCTTCCGTGCGGGCAAAGCGCTGAAAGACGCTGTCAACGCATGACAACGCACTTGTCCTCGGCAGCATTTTCTTCCGAGGACAAGAATTCGGATCCAGGGATAAATCGCGCTACGACTTGTCTCATCAGGATTGAAGCTGCCAGGCTAAACGGCAGTTGCGTCACGGCCTTAATCCGACAGGCGTTGCGCCCGAGATTAAGATCCACACTACAGCGGAGCGTTGTCATACTATGATGGACAATTTACGCGCGGCGTCGAATCATGTCGTGCTCAAGGTTATTTTGGGGGTGATTATTCTCTCCTTCGTGCTGACCGGCGTTGGCAACTACATTATCGGCGGCAACAGCGACTATGCGGCCAAAGTCAACGGTCAGGAAATCAGCCGCGCGCAGCTCGAGCAGGCCTTTAACAACGAGCGCAGCCGCCAGCAGCAGATGCTGGGCGACCAGTTTTCTCAGCTTGCCAGCAATGACGGCTATATGCAGCAGATGCGTCAACAGGCGCTGTCGCATCTGGTAGATCAGGCGCTGCTCGATCAATATATTCACGATCTGCATATCAGCATTAGCGACGAGCAGGTTAAGCAGGCCATTTTTGCCCAGCAGGCGTTCCAGACCAACGGCAAGTTCGACAACGCCAAATATAATTCGCTGCTGACCAGCATGGGCTTTACCGCCGATCGCTATGCGGAAGCGCTGCGCAAGCAGCTGGCGACCCAGCAGCTGATCAACGCGGTCGCTAACACCGATTTTATGCTGAAAGACGAGACCGCGAAGCTGGTCGATCTGGTGTCGCAGAAGCGCGAAATCCGTCAGGCGACCCTCGACGTGAATACGATGGCGGTGAAGCAAACCACCACTGACGACGAAACTTCACAGTATTACCAGCAGCATAAAAACGATTTTATGGCACCGGAGCAGTTCCGCGTCAGCTACGTCAAAATGGATGCCGCCAGCCTGCAGGAAACGGTCAGCAATGCGGAGATCCAGAGCTGGTATGAGCAACACAAAGCGGACTATACCCAGCCGGAGCGTAACCGCTATAGCATCATCCAGACCAAAACCGAAGCGGACGCCAGCGCCGTGCTGGCGCAGCTGAAAGGCGGCGCGGATTTTGCCGCGCTGGCGAAAAGCAAATCGATCGACCCGATCTCCGTGCGTAAAGGTGGCGATATGGGCTGGCTGGAGCCGGCCACCACGCCGGACGAGCTGAAAAACGCCGGCCTGACGCAGAAGGGCCAGCTTTCGGAGGTGATCAAATCCTCAGTCGGCTTCTTGGTGGTGCGCCTTGACGATATTCAGCCGAAGCAGATCAAGCCGTTGGCTGAGGTGCGCGATGCCGTGGCGGAGAAAGCGAAGCAAGAGAAAGCGGTAGACGCCTTCTACCAGCAGCAGCAGAAGGTGAGCGAAGCAGCAAGCAACGACAACGAGTTGCTGGCTGGCGCTGCGCAGGTTTCGGGCCTAAATATCGTGGAAACTGGCTGGTTCAGCCGCGACAGAGTGCCGCAGGAGCTGAATTTCGACGCGGTGAAAAACGCGGTGTTCAACGGCGGCCTGATCGGTCAGAACGGCGCGCCGGGCAACAACTCCGACATCATCACCGTTGATGGCGACCGCGCTTTCGTGCTGCGTATCAGCGAGCACAAGCCGGAAGCGGTGAAGCCGCTATATGAGGTGAAGGCGCAGATCGCCGACACGCTAAAGCATGACAAAGCGACACAGCAGGCGAAAGCGCAGGCGGACAAACTGCTGGCCGATCTCAAAGCCGGTAAGCATGATGCGCTGAGCGCGGCTGGCCTGACGCTGAGCACCAGCAAAACCGTCGACCGCAACAGCCAGGATCCGGTGGCGCAGACCGCGTTTAACCTACCGCAGCCAGTTAACAGCAAGCCTTCCTGGGGCGTCAGCGAAGATATGCAGGGCAATGTGGTGCTGGTGGCGCTGGACAAGGTCAGCAGCGGCTCGCTGCCGCCGGAGCAGGTTGAGCAAATGGTTAAAGGCGTCACGCAGAACAACGGGCAGCTGGCGTTTGAAGCGCTGCTGGAGAACCTGCGCAAAGCGGCCAAAATCAAGTATGGTGCCGCCGCGCAAATGCAGTAACGCTCGCAAAAATCTGTTTTGTTGTGCAACATTTAAAGGCCGCGCAGGCGGCCTTTTCCATTTCTGCGATTTGCCTTTTGTCGCCGCCTCCCGTCAGTGTCACGCTGTGCCCGCTGTTTAACACAAGGAGAAACACAGCATGGCTAAGTCACTATTACCCGCTCTTTGCTTTACCCTGGCGCTTGGCGGCGCCGTCGCGCATACCAGCCTCTCCGCGGCGGAAAACGCCGCTGAGGCGCCAGCGGCGCAGGTCGTCCAGCCGCAGGCGAGTCAACCGTAGGAGTCCCAGTCGCAGGACGACCGGGTCAGTATCAACGACGCGACGCCTGAGCAACTCTCGGCCGCGATGAACGGCGTCGGGCTGAAGAAAACGCAGTCTATCGTCAGCTATCGCGAGCAGTATGGTCCCTTTAGCGCCATTGAGCAGCTGAAAGAGGTGCCCGGCATCGGCAACGCGCTGGTGGAGCGCAACGCTGAAAAGTTGAAACTGTGAGCTGACTAGCATCGCTGACGCTTTTACCACCGCGGCCGCGCGCCTTTGCTACGCTGAACAGGTCATACCAATTAAGTCTTTTGCGACGGGAGATGTCAGGCATGCAGACCACAATAAAGCAACGCTTTCAACAGGCTCAGCGAGCAGCAGCTGGCGTTTGTGGTGGTGAATATCAACATCAACTATCATCGCCCGGCGGTGCTGGGCGACGTGTTAACGATTCACAGCGAAATCACCCAGCTGAACGGGAAAAGCGGCATTATTACCCAGCACGTGATGCTGGCAGGAACGGAAACGGTGGTGGCGGATGCGGCGCTGACCTTTGTCTGCATCGATTTGCGCACCCAAGAGGCGGTCGTGCTGAAAGGCGAGCGGCGCACCCGACTGGAAGCGCTGATCGCCCGCTAGCGCCATCGCCGCTCTGCGTCAGCGGTTATAGCTGTGCTGGCTGTCGCGCAGCGCAGCGATCGGAGGTGCATAAGGCGGCGCCTGTGGCCGCCGCGCGCGGCTCAGGCAAGGCCGCTTTTGGCTTTCATGGCCGCCATCACGCCCTCGCGATCGCTGAGGTAGTCATTCAGCCCGCGGGCGCGTAGATGACAGGCGGCGCACTCGCCGCAGCCGTCGTCCTTCACGCCGTTATAGCAGGTCAGCGTCTCTTCGCGCACCAGCGTCAGCTGATGCCAGTAGTCGGCCAGCGCCCAGGTCTCAGCCTTGTTCAGCCACATCAGCGGCGTTTCGAAGCGCATATCGCGCGCCATGCCGAGGGTTACCGCATGGTTCAGCGCCTTCACAAATTCGTCGCGGCAGTCGGGATAGCCGGAAAAATCGGTTTCGCAGACGCCGGTAATTACCGCTTCCGCTTCGACCTGATAGGCATACACCGATGCCAGGGTCAGGAACAGAATGTTGCGCCCCGGCACAAAGGTACTGGGCAGGGCGCTGGCGGCGGGATCGTTAGAGGGCACGGGAATATTGTCGCGAGTCAGGCTGCTGACCGCCAGTTCGTTCAGCAGGGTGACGTCGAGCACCTTATGCGCGCGCGCGCCGAGCTTGTGCGCCAGCGCCTGAGCCACCTCGATCTCTTCGCAATGGCGCTGGCCATAATCAAAGGTCACACAGTGCACTTCATCATATTGCTGCAATGCCTGAACCAGGCAGGTGGTGGAGTCTTGTCCACCACTGAAGACTACAACGGCTCGTTTCATCATCGGCTCTCTGGAGAAATTTGCCCCTATGGTAATGGCTCTGCGCGCGGCTGAACAGCCTGATGCGGCTCTCAGGCCTGCAGCGGCGGCGCAACCCAGGCGCGGCTGAAGTCGAACCAGCCCAGGGGATTAAGCTGAATGCCCTCGACGCCGGGCGGAGCGAAGATTTAATAGTGATAGTTGAACAGCGGCAGCAGCAAGCCGTAGCGCATCAGCTGGCGCAGCGCCTGCACCATCTCATGCAGTTCCACCGGCAGATTATAGTGCAGCGTCAGACGCGGCGGCAGCGTCGTCGTCTCCTCCGCTATCTGCGGCACCGGCCAGCCGGGCAGCAGCTCCGCGCTTGGGGGTTATCAGGCCTTCATCCAGCGGCAGGCGGGCAATGATGTAGCTTTGCTGCAGCAGCCAGAACAGCCGCCGCGCCTGTGCAGCGCTGAAGCCGTCGCGCGGGCGGCACAGCAGGTAGCAGAACCCCAGGCTGATGCTGCGGCTCACCGGGCGCAGCAAAGCCATCTCCTCCGCATCGCCGATGGCGATCAGCACCGGATGGCGGCAGCTGGTGCCGAGCGCGCGATCGAACAGCGTCGGCGTGATCCAGTACTCCACCGCCTTCATCAGCGGCAGCTGCAAATGCCAGCACGTATGGCTGTCGATGCGCACCAGCTCAGGGGGTAAAGTGAGTCAGCTTCCACGGGCCGCTGCCGAGGCGCGGCTGGGGCAGCAGGCAGAGCTGATGCGCCAGCCGGTGCGGCAGCCAGAAGTCGCGGCGGCGCAGCTGAAAACGCAGCGCAAGCGGGTGGGGCGCGTCGACGGTCTCAACGTTCGCCAGCAGGCGGCCTCCGCGCGCATCCTGTCTGATGCGCTGAAACTGCTCGACCAGCTACGCCGCCTGAATCAGCTCGCCGCTGTGCCAGAACAGCTGCGGGCGCAGCCATAAGAGCCAGACGCGCCCGTCGTCGCTGCACTGCCAGTGATGGGCGAGATCGCCTGCCGGCTCGTCCGCGTCGAAGCGCGTCAGGCCGGAGAAAATCTGGCGCGCCAGGTGCTGCTCGGCGCGACCGACTCCAGCGGGCGATAGTAGGAAATGCGCAGCACGAGCGTGTCGTTCTGCCACTGGCCGCCCATCATCGGGCGCAGCAGATTGACCAGCTGCGCCAGCGCCATCTCCAGCAGCTGCTGCCCCAGCCGATCGGGTGTGGTCAGAAACGTAAGCAGGCCGTGTCCGCCGCGTCCCGCCTTTCCCTGCCAGCGCAGCCAGCCCGCCCGCTGCCACTGGAAAAGCAGGGTGCGCACGTGACGATAGCTGCAAAAACAACGGCTGGCCATTTCGGCGACGCAGGTCTGCTGCGGCGCGCCCAGGCTCTGCTGCCATAGGCGCTGAAATTGATTAAGGCGGTTAAGCTGGCGCCTAAGAAACTCGGAACAATTTTAAAAAATTATTCACTATTAGTTCCGGGATTGCCAGGCGATAGTGACAGCGTCTTTTTAAGCGGGAGAGAGCCATGGCGCGTTTAGCCGCATTCGATATGGACGGCACGCTACTGATGCCGAGCCACCAGCTGGGCGAGGAAACGCTCGCCAGTTTACTGGCGCTGCACCAGCGCGATGTGCATCTGGCGTTGGCCACTGGCCGACATCTGCTGGAGATGCAGATTTTGCAGCAGCGTATCACGCTGCCCGCTTGGCTCATCACCGGCAACGGCACGCGCGTGCACGATCTGGATGGCCATCTGCTGTTCGCCAGCGATCTCTCGCCTTCAGTGGCGGAAGAGGTGCTGCACAGCCACTGGGAAAGCCCGGCGACGGTGCACGTTTTCAACGATGACGGCTGGTTTACCGACGTGCCGGTGCCGCAAATGCTGCAGGCGCACGCCCTGAGCGGCTTTGGCTATCAGCTGCGCGACCTGAAACGCTTTCCGGCACACGAGGTGACGAAAATCTGCTTTGTCGACGAGCACGATTCGCCGTGCCGGTTAAAAACGCAGCTGGACGCAGCGCTCGGCGCGCGCATATCTGCTTTTCGGCCTGGGACTGTCTAGAAGTGCTGCCGCTCAACTGTAACAAGGGCAGCGCGCTCGCCCTGCTGTGCCAGCATCTTTCGCTGACGCTGGCGGAGTGCATGGCCTTCGGCGACGCCATGAACTATCGCGAAATGCTGTCGCAGGTGGGCAAGGGTTTTGTGATGGGCAACGCCATGAGACAGCTCAAGTCGGCGCTGCTCCACCTGCCGGTTATCGGCCATTGCGAGACACAGGCGGTGTCTCACTACTTGAATCACTGGATGGCAACGCCGCACCTCGCGTATTCCCCCGAATGCTGAGGATTACAGTGAGGCGGACAGGAGGTCCGCTTTTTTATTCCAGCTGGCGCAGCCAGCCGTTGATGTCGCCAAACTGCTGCGCCATCCAGTCGGGGTTGTAGTAGCCGTCAGGATAGCGCTCGCTGCTGTCGCAATCAGCGTCACCAGCGATCCCCGTTCCCCTTGCGCGCGCATCTGCTGCACCACCACCTGCATCATGTCCCAGAAGTTGGTGCTGGTAGAGGCGCCGGGTTTGCGCCCGATAATCTGCGCCAGCTTCAGCATCGCCGCCAGCGTGGCGCCGTCCGGCACCTTCATCACTTCGTCAATCACATCAGGCATAAAAGAGGGCTCGACGCGTGGACGGCCAATGTCCTCGATCAGGCTGCCGCGCGGGCTGCGCAGCGACGCGTCGCGGCTGTGCCAGTAATCGCAGAAAACCGAATGCTCGGGATCGACCACCAGCAGCTACGTCGCCAGCCCCTGATTGTGGATATAGCGGCCCAGCGTCGCCGAGGTGCCGCCGGTGCCGGCGCCCATTAAAATGGTATGCGGCACCGGAAAGGGCTCCAGCGACATCTGGCGAAATATGCTCTCCGCGATATTATTATTGCCGCGCCAGTCAGTGGCGCGTTCGGCGAAGGTGAACTGATCCATAAAGTGGCCGTTCAGATCGCACGCCAGCTGGAGAGAAGTATCGTAGAGCGCGCAGGGATCGGCGACGAAGTGGCACTGGCCGCCATAGACGGCGATCTGCTCGATTTTGCGCTTCGCCGTGCTCGTCGGCATCACGGCGATAAAGGGCAAGCCGAGCAGGCGGGCGAAATTGGCTTCCGACACCGCGGTGCTGCTGGATTAGGCCTCGATGATCGGCGTGTTCTCTTTGATCTAGCCGTTCGCCAGCCCGTAGAGAAACAGCGATCGCGCCAGGCGATGCTTCAGGCTGCCGCTCGGATGCGTGCTCTCATCTTTCAGATAGAACCCGATGTCAGGATAATCCGCCAGGCTAAAGCGTATCAGGTGGGTTTCGGCGTAGTGCTGAAAGTCCGCGTTGATTTCGTTAATCGCGCGGCGAGTCTAGTTACTCATGGCAGGGGTCCAATAGTTATCAGGAAGCGTAGATTATAAGGCACGGGCAGGAAAAAGAGATGGCTAAATTGCCGCTATAATGGCGCGTCTGGAGAAAAATATTCTCTTGGAGGATGAAATGTTAGATAAAACTGATCGCCAGCTGCTCGATTTGCTGCAGCGGGACGGTGCGCTTTCGCTGCAGGCGCTGGCGGATGCCGTTAATCTCACCACCACGCCATGCTGGAAGCGACTGAAAAAGCTGGAAGATGACAGTATCATTCGCGCACGCGTTGCGCTGCTTGACGGCGACAAGCTCGGCCTGTCGCTGACTGCCTTTATGTTTGTCAAAACGCAGCAGCACAGCCGCTACTGGTACCAGTGCTTTGTGGCGGCGGTGTAGGAAATGCCGGAAGTGCTGGGGGTTTTACCGCATGGCGGGCGAGTACGACTACCTGCTACGCATCCAGGTCGCGGACATGAAAAGCTATGACCGCTTCTACAAGCGTCTGGTTAACAGCGTGCCGGGGTTGATTGATGTCACCTCGAGCTTCGCTATGGAAGAGATTAAATTCACCACCGCTTTACCCCTTGCCCCCAGCGGCAAATAAAAGAGAACAGCGTAGTGCGACTATTCAGTCAGTTAAGTTGGTATTTCATTCGCGAGTGGCGGCGCTATCTGGGCGCGGTCACGCTCTTGATCGTTATTGCTGTGCTGCAGCTGCTGCCGCCGCACGTAGTGGGCATCGTGGTCGACGGCGTGACGCACCGCAACATGCGCGCCGGGACCATCCTGATATGGATCGGCCTGATGCTGGTCACGGCGGTGGCCATCTATCTGCTGCGCTACGTCTGGCGCGTGCTGCTGTTTGGTGCCTCCTATCAGCTCGCCGTCGAGCTGCGCGAGAAGTTCTATCGCCAGCTCAGCCGTCAGCATTCCGCCTTTTATCTGCGCCATCGTACCGGCGATCTGATCGCCCGAGCCACCAACGACGTTGATCGCGTGGTGTTCGCCGCCGGGGAGGGGGTGCTGACGCTAGTGGATTCGCTGGTGATGGGCTGCGTGGTGGTGCTGGTGATGAGCCTGCAAATCAGCTGGCAGCTGACGCTGCTGTCGCTGGTGCCAATGCCGATTATGGCGCTGTTTATTCATCGCTATGGCAACCAGCTGCATCACCGCTTCAAGCTGGCGCAGGCGGCCTTCTCCAGCCTTAACGATCAGACGCAGGAGAGCCTGACCAGCATCCGCATGGTCAAAGCCTTTGGCCTGGAGTCGCACCAGTCGGCGCAGTTCGCCGATATTGCGCGCGACACTGGCGCAAAAAACCTGCGCGTGGCGCGTGTAGACGCCCGTTTCGACCCGACGATCTATATCGCCATCGGCCTGTCGAACCTGCTGGCCATCGGCGGCGGCAGCTGGCTGGTGTGGCATGACCAGCTGACCCTTGGCCAGCTGACCAGCTTTGTGATGTACCTTGGCCTGATGATCTGGCCGATGCTGGCGCTGGCGTGGATGTTCAATATCGTCGAGCGCGGCAGCGCCGCCTGGAGCCGCATCGGCGCGCTGCTGGCGGAAATGCCCGCCGTGGAAGATGGCACCATCGCGCTACCGGAGAGCGCCGGCCCGCTTGAAACGGCGATCGACGCGTTTCGCTATCCGGCCAGTGACGCGCCAGCGCTGAGCGACATTCGCTTTCAGCTGCAGCCCGGCCAGATGCTGGGCTTGTGCGGGCCGACCGGCGGCGGAAAAAGCACGCTGCTCAGCCTGCTGCAGCGCCACTTCGATGTCGATCGCGGCGAAATCCGCTACCACGGCTTTCCGCTGACGCAGCTGCGCATCGACAGCTGGCGCAGCCGGCTGGCGGTGGTCAGCCAGACGCCGTTTCTCTTCTCCGACAGCGTGGCGGGCAATATTGCGCTGGGGAAACCCGACGCCGGGCAGACGGAGATCGAACAGGCGGCGAAGCTGGCCTGCGTGCATGAGGATATTTTGCGTCTGCCGCAGGGCTACGAGACTGAAGTGGGTGAGCGCGGCGTAATGCTGTCCGGCGGCCAGAAGCAGCGCATCGCTATCGCGCGCGCGCTGCTTCTTAACGCGGAGATCCTGATCCTCGACGACGCGCTCTCCGCGGTGGATGGCCGTACCGAACATGACATTTTGTATAACCTGCGGCGCTGGGGAAAAGGGCGCATGCTGATTATCAGCGCCCATCGCCTGTCGGCGCTGACGGAGGCGAACGAAATTCTGGTGCTGCAGCTGGGCAACGTTGCCCAGCGCGGCGATCACGAGGCGCTGGCGGTGCAGCCGGGCTGGTATCGCGACATGTATCGCTACCAGCAGTTGAAGGCGGCGCTGGACGACGAGGAAACGGCGAAAGGAGCTTCCGATGGCGAACGCTAAACGCCTGTGGCCGACGGTGAAGCGTCTGCTGGCCTACGGCAAAGCCTGGCGCAAATCGCTGATGCTGGCGGTGGGGATGCTGTGGATCGCCGCTGCGGCCGAGGTCACCGGACCGGTGCTGGTGAGCTACTTTATCGATCACCTGGTGGCGAAGCACCGCATGCCCTGGGGCGTGGTCGCCGGGCTGGTGGCGAGCTTTATCCTGCTGCAGCTGTTGGCGGCGGGACTGCACTACTTTCAGGCGCTGCTGTTCAACCGCGCGGCAATCGGCGTGGTGCAGCGCCTGCGCAGCGACGTGATGGACGCCGCGCTGCGTCAGCCGCTCAGCGCCTTCGACATCCAGCCGGTCGGGCAGATTATTTCACGCGTCACCAACGACACCGAGGTGATCAAGGATCTCTACGTGACGGTGGTGGCGACGGTGCTGCGCAGCGCGGCGCTGATCGGCGCGATGATGGTGGCCATGTTCAGCCTCGACTGGCGCATGGCGCTGGTGGCGATGGCGATCTTTCCGCTGGTGCTGGCGGTGATGCTGATCTACCAGCGCTACAGCACGCCGATCGCGCGCCGGGTACGCAGCTATCTGGCGGATATCAACAACGGCTTTAACGAAGTGATCAACGGCATGAGCGTGATCCAGCAGTTTCGCCAGCAGGCGCGCTTCGGCGAGCGGATGGGCGCGGCCAGCCGCGCCCACTATCAGGCGCGCATGGAAATGCTGCGTCTCGACGGTTTTCTGCTGCGTCCGCTGCTCAGCCTTTTTTCGGCGCTGATCCTCTGCGGCCTACTGCTGCTGTTCAGCTTTTCGACGCCGGGCGTGTTCGAAGTCGGCGTGCTCTATGCGTTTATCACCTACCTTGGCCGCCTGAACGAACCGCTGATCGAGCTGACCACCCAGCAGTCGATGCTGCAGCAGGCAGTGGTGTCGGGCGAGCGCATCTTTGAGCTGATGGATGCCGCACAGCAGGGTTACGGCAGCGACACGCGCCCGCTGCAAAGCGGCCGCATCGCCCTGCGCGGGGTGAGCTTCGCCTACCGCGACGATCGTGACGTGCTGAGTGACATAAATCTCGAGGTGCCGGCGCGCGGCTTTGTAGCGCTGGTCGGCCATACTGGCAGCGGAAAGAGCACGCTGGCCAACCTGCTGATGGGCTACTACCCGGTCACGCGAGGCGAAATACGCCTCGACGACCGGCCGGTCAGCCAGCTCAGCCACCAGACGCTGCGCCGCGGCGTCGCCATGGTGCAGCAGGATCCGGCGGTGCTGGCGGACACGCTGCTGGCCAACGTGCGGCTGGGACGCGACATCAGCGAAGAGGCGGTGTGGCAGGCGCTGGAGCAGGTGCAGCTTGCTTCGCTGGCGCGCGCGATACCGGACGGCATCCATACGCGCCTCGGCGAGCAGGGCAATAACCTGTCGGTGGGACAGAAGCAGCTGCTGGCGCTGGCGCGCGTGCTGGTGAAGATGCCGCAGATTTTGATCCTCGACGAGGCCACCGCCAATATCGACTCCGGCACCGAGCAGGCGATTCAGCAGACGCTGCGCGCGCTGCGCCAGCACACCACGCTGGTGGTGATTGCCCATCGTCTCTCGACCATTACCGAAGCGGACACCATTCTGGTGCTGCACCGCGGTCAGGTGGTGGAGCAGGGAAACCACACCGCGCTGCTGGCGCGCCAGGGACGCTACTGGCAGATGTATCAGCTGCAGCAGGCGGGCTATGAACTCGCGACGGGCAAAGCTGTCACCGCCGTCGGGTAAATTGCACCTTTTTTGCGCGCAATTATCGGAATGTTCCGAAAGGCTGCACCGCTTTGACGCCGCTGACACCAAAGCGGTGCAGCCGCCGCGCTCGCTTTTCTTTTTCCGCCCTTTTTTCCCGCCACGGCGCGTCGCGCTGGCCCTCTTTTTGCCATTCACCCACTGATTTCTCTATTTCTGGCACAGCCTTTGCCTATGTCTCTGCGTGTCTGATGTGACCCATTTGTCTACTACCCGGAGGGGGCCCAATGAAGCTGGTTACCGTGGTCATCAAGCCGTTCAAACTGGAGGATGTGCGTGAAGCCCTCTCCTCGATCGGCATTCAGGGGCTGACCGTCTCTGAGGTTAAAGGTTTTGGCCGTCAGAAAGGCCATGCAGAACTCTATCGCGGCGCCGAGTACAGCGTGAATTTTCTGCCCAAGGTTAAAATCGATATCGCCATCGCCGACGATCAGCTCGATGAGGTGGTAGACGTGATCAGCAAAGCGGCCTACACCAGCAAAATTGGTGATGGCAAAATTTTCGTCGCTGAGCTTCAGCGCGTTATCCGTATTCGTACCGGTGAAACCGACGAAGCAGCATTGTAATTTCGGCTTAGTAATGTGATGGGATGGAAAAATGAATAAAGCACTTACCAAGTTGGGCCTCATCAGCCTGGCGCTGTTACCGTCGCTGGCCATGGCTGTGCTGCCGTGGCGGACAAGGCCGATAACGCATTTATGATGATTTGCACCGCGCTGGTGCTGTTTATGACGATTCCAGGTATTGTGCGCTGTTTTACGGCGGCTTGATTCGCGGCAAGAACGTGCTTTCCATGCTGACGCAGGTGGCTTGCGCTGGTCTGCGTGCTGTGGATTGTTTACGGCTATTCGCTGGCGTTCAGCGAAGGCAACGCCTTCTTCGGCGGCTTCCAGTGGGCGATGATGAAAAATATCGAGCTGAAGGCGGTGATGGGTAGCTTCTATCAGTATATTCACGTCGAGTTCCAGGCATCGTTCGCCTGCATTACGGTGGGCCTGATCGTCGGCGCTATCGCAGAGCGCATCCGCTTCTCCGCCGTGCTGATTTTCGTCGCGGTGTGGGTGACGCTGACCTATTTACCGATCGCGCATATGGTGTGGGCGGGTGGTTTCCTGGCGCAGGATGGCGTGCTGGACTTTGCTGGCGGGACGGTCGTGCATATCAACGCCGCGGTAGCGGGCCTGGTGGGCGCCTATCTGGTGGGCAAACGCGCTGGCTTCGGCAAAGAGGCGTTCAAACCGCACAACCTGCCGAAACCTGCCGATGGTCTTTACCTGTACCGCAATCCTCTTATGTCGGCTGGTTTGGCTTTAACGCCGGCTCGTCCTCAGCCGCCAACGAAATCGCGGCGCTGGCCTTCCTGAATACGGTCGTGGCCATCGCATGCGCGGTGCTGTCGTGGACCTTCGGCGAGTGGGCGCTGCGCAGCAAGCCTTCGCTGCTGGGCGCCTGTTCCGGCGTTATCGCCGGTCTGGTAGCCATCACGCCAGCCTGCGGCTACGTTGGCGTCGGCGGCGCGCTGATTATCGGCACCTCGGCGGTCTGGCGGGCATCTGGGGCGTGACGTCGCTGAAAAAAATGCTGCGCGTGGACGATCCCTGCGACGTCTTCGGCGTACACGGCGTGTGCGGCATCGTCGGCTGTATTCTGACCGGCGTGTTTGCCTCCTCGTCGCTGGACGGCGTTGGCTACGTCGAAGGCATGACCATGGGACATCAGGTCTGGGTACAGCTTTTTAGCGTCGCCGTGACCATCGTCTGGTCTGCTGTTGTCGCCTTTATCGGCTTCAAACTGGCGAATATGATTGTCGGCCTGCGCGTGCCGGAAGAGCAGGAGTGCGAAGGTCTGGATGTCAACAGCCACGGCGAGAACGCTTACAACCAGTAAGCCGCCGGGCAGAGAAGGGCATTGCGCTAAATAATAAAAAAGCAGACAGGGGCGATGATTCGCCCCTTTTTTATGGGTGCTGCGCCAGCCTGACGTTCTGCCTGACAGAGGCCGCGCAGCCAGTTCAGCCTGCCTCTCTGGCGGAGCTGGCGGGTTACTTGCTGCGCTGGCGCATTACCCTTCCTGCACCGTCGAAGCAACCAGCACCCCCTGCCGATCGTAAAACTCGCCGCGCACAAAGCCGCGCGCGCCGGAGGCCGAGGTGCTTACCACGTTATAGAGCAGCCAGTCACTGAAGTTAAAGGAGCGGTAGAACCACATAGAGTGGTCGATCGTGGCGACCTGCATATCGGCCTCGAGAAAGCCTTTGCCGTGCGGCTGTAGCGCAACCGGCAGGAAGTTAAGGTCTGAGGCGTAGCCCAGCAGATACTGGTGGATGCGCAGATCGGTGGGAAGTCCGCCGTTGGCGCGGATCCAGACCTGGCGCACTGGCTCGCTGACGCGGCCTTTCAGCGGGTTGTGGATCTGTACGGGCCGTATCTCCAGCGGCCGCTCGGCGATAAATTTCTCCGGCACCTTTTCCGGCAGCATATGCGCCATCTTTTGAGCCAGATCCTATCGGCCTCGAGAAAGCCTTTGCCGTGCGGCTGTAGCGCAACCGGCAGGAAGTTAAGGTCTGAGGCGTAGCCCAGCAGATACTGGTGGATGCGCAGATCGGTGGGAAGTCCGCCGTTGGCGCGGATCCAGACCTGGCGCACTGGCTCGCTGACGCGGCCTTTCAGCGGGTTGTGGATCTGTACGGGCCGTATCTCCAGCGGCCGCTCGGCGATAAATTTCTCCGGCACCTTTTCCGGCAGCATATGCGCCATCTTTTGAGCCAGATCCTATTCGGACGCCAGCGTTTCCGGCCCCGGTACCTCAGGCATCGCGTTTTGATGCTCGAAGCCGCTTTCCGGCGCCTGGAAAGGAGGCGGTCATATAAAAGATGGGCTGCCCGTTCTGCACCGCGCTGACGCAGCGCGCGCTAAAGCTTTTGCTGTCGCGCAGCGTTTCTACGTCATAGATAACGCCTTTCTTGCTGTCGCCCGGGTGTAGAAAGTAGCTGTGAAACGAATGAATGATGTGCGCTTCCGGCATCGTCTGCTTGGCAGCGTACAACGCCTGGCCCACAACTTGGACGCCAAATACGTGGTGCAGGCCTAAATCCTCGCTTTGACCGCGGTAGAGTCCCTCTTCCAGTTTTTCCAGATTCAATAAATTAAGTAAATTTTGCAGCGCCTAGCTCATAGTGCAATCCTCACGGGTTAACGCCTTCACTGTGAAAGATCCGACCAGTTTCCGTCAATCAAAGAGTGATGCGGGGCGCCGCCCGACGCTGACAGGAAATACCTGGATTTTATGCCAGGATTAAGCACATAAGGCTAGTGAAACGCTGTGCAACAGAGACGCCGCCGAAAATCATAGTGTTCATATGGAGACGACATCAATGAAACTCTGGCAAGAGTAGTAAGTGATATGACATTGATTGCAGCCGCCTTAGGCTGTGCCGATCACAGCAAGCCGGTACCGACGCTGGGCGCTAGCGCAGCGGACCAGCAGGCCGCCATTGCGCAGCCTAACGTGAGCGGTACCGTCTATATCCGTCATCGCGTCGCTCTGCCACCGGATGCAGTGTTGACGGTTACGCTCTCCGACGCATCGCATCTCTGATGCACCGTCGAAGGTGCTGTCGCAGCGCGCCGTCCATACACAGGGTAAACAGGCGCCGTTCCAGTTTGTGCTGCCGTTTAACCCGGCAGATATCTAGCCGAACGCGCGAATTCTGCTGAGCACGGCGATTACCATTGACGGCAAGCTGGCGTTTATCACCGATTCGGTCAAGCCGGTCATCAATCAGGGCGGTAAGAAAAGCAGAGCTGCTGCTGGTGCCGGTGCTGCAAACAGCGCTGCCGACCTAGCCTGGCGCGGCGACCACCGTGCCGTCGACCTCCCCGACGCAGGTTACGCCATCCTCTTCCGTTCCTGCGCCAACCAGCCTGTAACCCGAGCGGCGGGGCGATATGGCCCCGCCTTTAGGGCTGCCAGCGCAATTTTACCGTCGTCGCTGATCTCTACGCCTTCCGCCGCCAGCGCATCCCGCTGCCGCAGCAAATCATCTCCCCGCAGTGAGACAGCGCCGTGCCGGTTAAGCACGCGATGCTAGGAGGCGTGCTGCCGGGCGGTAAACGCCGCAGCACGCCGCCTACCTGACGCGCCGCGCGCGGCGAACCGGCAAGCCGGGCGATATCGCCATAGATAGCCACTTTGCCGGGAGGAATCGCGGCGACAATCTGCCAGATGCGTTGTTGAAAGCTCGGGTGCGGATCCATTACCGATGTCCAGAAAGCGCAAAAGCTTACTTTACCACGGCCGCGGCGCGCGATACGCAACGCGCTGTTCAATAAACCAACGGTCGCCCGGCCGGCGCTTGCAATTGCCAGGGGCATCCCTGATAATGCCCCCGCCTTCGCAAGAGGGCTTATCGATGAAGGCTCTGTTGGTCCTCCTGCAATGCTAACTTGTGAAATCGGTCAGGTCCGGAAGGAAGCAGCCGCAGCAGGTGACGCATGTGCCGGGATGTGGCTGGCAGGGCCTCCACCATTTCTGCTCCCCTGAAAAACGCTTACGCTTATTTACAGCCATTCCATGGCCATACAGACAGGTTCGAAACAGAGCGGATGTCTTGCGGAAGAGAGGAAAAAAAGCGGTCGGTTAGCGCACGAACTTCCAGACAGAGCCAGGCACTTTATCGTAAAGCGTATTCATCGTCAGCTCAGCGAGTCGATGATCGACGGCGGAATAAAATACGGCCAGTTCATCGTCAGATAATTCATACTTATTCTTTTCAACTACGCGCTCGAGCGTATCGATAGAGCGGCAACGTCTCAGCCGCATCAAATAATCAGTTTTAGTCAGGGCTTTATTGTTCATAAATAAACCGGTCTCTTGATTAACTAAATGGAGTGGCTGGGCTATTGAAGGTAAACGCACTCTTCAGTAAAAAGATTAAATAAACGTCGGGAAGAGCGCTGACACCGATTGAGATCCTGCGTATCAATACCGTAATTAGTAAACAGCATAAAGGTATCGTCAAGATAGTCATCTATCTGCGTAATCAACGCTTCATCTTCAGCATGCTTTATTTTATAATTCATGGTGAAAGAGGCGATATGCTCAATCAGGTCGTTAAGCTGTAAATTGTTCTCGGAAGTAGGGTCGTTAAACCAGCCGTGCTGACTGTCGGTCAGCGTCGCCATGCTCTCGTCAAACAGGCTTTCACACAGAAATTTAAGCTGGGCAATATCATGCCGTTTCGGTGAGTACTCCTTCATCTTTTTCCCTCCATAGCTTGCACAGAGGCCGCAACGCGGCGAGTTAAGGCTAAGCGGCCAGAAAGCGATTTGAATGTTATTATGATATTCAGGTTAACTAAATATAATGCACAAACATTAGATTTGCTCACATCAATTACTAAATATTACAATTCGTCGGCAGGGGAGGATTGTTGGTTATCTATCAGCTCGAACTCAATGAATCCGGGAACTACTTGCAGCGTTACCTACTCCTGTCGCGTAAAATTTTCATTTAGGTCCAGGCAAGGGATAAATATACTGCCATCAAATTGATAAACCATTTCAAAACGATCTCTGGTTAAATTTTCAACAGAGATTATTTTCATGCTCTCCGTCACCAGACGTGCATGTAGGGAATACTGTTGCAACTCGCCTGCAAGAGGTTGCGCTATTTTGAGAATATTCTGCTGCAGAAAAGCAGTTAATTCCTCAGGCGTTACCGTCTCATATGCAATATCACTTCCAAGCTGCAGTCGCATCATTGGGATACCTATATCGATTGATAAGCCGATCATCTGACTTGTGCAACCACTTTGCAAGCCACCAGCAGGGGATAATATCTGTTATTGCTATTTGCCAACTCTTTTTTGCTGTTAAATCAATCTGCTGTCATCTCGCTTTATTTTAAAAGCCTCACGGACGGATACCTTTTGATACATATAGCCTTTACCGGCGGCCAGTCAATTAGGGTAGATTATTGTTATATTATAACATATTGGCGAGCAGATGAATCAAAGTGGATTGTTTCTGTCGCTGGGCGGCAGGCTGGCGATAGTCGCTGGCATTATCTTGTTGCTAGCGCTGGCGATAACCTGGGGGATGCAGCCGTGATGCACTTTTCGCAACTTCAGGCGGGCTATCAGGGCGTGGCCGTCACCCCCGTGGTCGATGCCGAACTGGCGCAGGTAAGCATGACGGTGCTGGTCGGCGCCAACTGCAGCGGCAAGTCCACGCTGCTGAAAACCATTGCCAGACTGATTAAGCCGGTGGCGGGGCGCTGCGATGTGCGGCTGTCCCGCCGCAAAATTGGCTGGATGCCGCAGCGTAGCGAACTTGAGGCGCGTTTTCCCCTGACGGTTTTCGAGCTGTTTTCCATGGGCTGTTGGCCGCGCTGCGGCTGGTTCGGCGGCGTAAGTTCAGACATGCGCGAGGAGATCTTTGCGTCGCTGGATGCGGTGCAAGCGTGCCTTCGCCGATGCGCAGCCGGGCACGCTCTCCGGCGGCCAGCTGCAGCGCGTGCTCTTTGCGCGTCTGCTGCTACGAGCCGCCTGTGGCTGCTGGATGAGCCGTTCAACGGCATCGACAGCCGCACGGTTGCTTTGCTGATGACGATTCTGCAGCAGCAGGCGGGCACTACACTGCTGGTAGTGCTGCACGACCGACCGCTGGTGGCGCGCTACTTCAGCGACATTTTGTCAATGGACGACGCCCGCTGTCGACGTGCCGCTGCGCGATCTCGCCTCATGACACTGCTTCACCCTTTTCTCTAGTTCGGCTTTATGCGCCGCGCCCTGGTGGCCTACGTCGCGCTGGCTCTCAGCGCCACGCCGCTCGGCGTCTTTCTTTCGCTGCGCCGTATGAGCCTGACTGGCGACGCGCTCTCCCATGCGCGTGCTGCCCGGCGCCGCGATCGGCTACCTGATTTCCGGCCTCTCGCTGGTAGCGATGGGTGTTGGCGGGGCTGATCGCCGGGCTGGCGGTGTCGCTGCTCTCTGGCGCGGTGAGTCGCTATACGCCGCTGAAAGAGGACGCCAGCTTTGCCGGTTTTTATCTCGGATCGCTGGCGCTCTGCGTGACGCTGGTGTCGCTGTGCGGCTCCAGTATCGATCTGCTGCATGTTCTGTTTGGCTCGCTGCTGGCGGTGGATAACCCGGCGCTGCTGCTGGTGGGCGCCATTGCCGCCTTTACGCTGCTGATGCTGGCGCTGATTTACCGCCCGCTGGTGATCGACGTCTTCGATGCCGACTCGGCATAACGTCGATATCCTCAGCCGCAGCATGCAATAAAAAAGGCTGGGATTGCTCCCGGCCAGCTATCACGACACGTTATTTTTTCTTCTTTCTTCCCTGTACCGCCTTGAAGCGCGGGTTTGACTTGCATATCACAAACACGCGTCCGTGGTGGCGCACGATCTTGCAATCCCTGTGGCGTTTTTTCGCTGACGCCAGCGAGCTGACTACCTGCATGCTCAGCTACCTGATTTCTTGAGGAAACGGTCAAAGCGCTGATTGAAGCGCGCCGCGCTGCCCTCTTTGGCAAAATCTTTCTGTTTGCCGGTGTAAAAGACGTGGGAGGCCGACGAGACGTCTAGCGTGACATAGGGCAGGGTTTCACCTTCAAACTCAATGGTGCGCTCTGTCTTTATGGTGGAGCCGATCTTGAAATAGTGATCTACCGTGGTGTCGTGAAAAACCACCGGGCGGTAGGCAGGATAGATATTCGGTTTCATAACGCCTCTTTTTGTGTGATATCATAAAGTAACATTATTATGTTATTATGGCCCTAGCCCGCCGCTGTAAAATGCAACATCGGTTCAGGACGGGCAGGCGAAGGCAATAAAAAAGGCCGCATGCGCGGCCTTTTGGTTAAAGATGAAAATCAGTGTTGCAGATGCTGTTCAATCGGGTGGCCTTTCTCCACTTCCGCCTTGTTCTTGCTGAAGCAGCGGCGCACCACCACGAAGAATACTGGCACGAAGAAGATCGCCAGCGCGGTCGCCGTGACCATGCCGCCCATTACGCCGGTACCTACCGCGTTCTGCGCGCCGGAACCGGCGCCAGTGCTGATCGCCAGCGGCAGTACGCCGAGGATAAAGGCGAGCGAGGTCATCAGAATCGGACGCAGACGCAGACGCAGACGCAGACGGCACGCCTCCAGCGTTGCTTCCACCAAGCCTTTGCCCTCTTTCTCCATCAAATCCTCGGCGAATTCAACGATCAGAATGGCGTTTTTCGCCGACAAGCCGACGGTAGTCAACAGACTCACCACGAAGTAGACGTTGTTGCTCAGTCCGCGCAGCGTGGTAAAGATCAGCGCGCCGACAACCCCAAGCGGCACCACCAGCATGACCGAGAAGGGAATCGACCAGCTCTCATAGAGCGCCGCCAGACAGAGGAAGACCACAATCAGCGAGATGGCGTAGAGCACCGGCGCCTGGTTGCCAGAGAGGCGTTCCTGATAGGACATGCCGGTCCAGTCATAGCCAATGCCCGCCGGCAGTTTCGATGCCAGCTCTTCCATCAGGTTCATGGCGTCGCCGGAGCTTTTGCTTGGCGCCGCCTGGCCCAGAATTTCCATCGACGGCAGGCCGTTATAGCGCTCCAGACGCGGCGAACCATACTGCCACTTCGCTGACGAGACGGCGGAGAAGGGCACCATGGTGCCGCTGCTGTTGCGCACATACCACTTGCTGATATCGTCAGGCAGCATACGGTCTTTGGCTTCGCCCATGACGTAGACCTTCTTCACGCGTCCGCGATCGATAAAGTCATTGACGTAGGAGCCGCCCCAGGCCGCGCCCAGCGTGGTGTTGATATCGGAAATCGACACACCCAGCGCCTGCGCTTTTTCCTGATCGACGGTCAGCTTGTACTGCGGCGTATCTTCCAGGCCGTTCGGGCGCACGCCCACCAGCGTATCACCATGCTGCGCCACCATACCCAGCAGCTGGTTACGAGCTTCGGTCAGTTTTTCATGGCCGAGGTTGTTCTGGTCGATCAGCTCAAAGTCGAAGCCGGTGGCGTTACCCAGTTCGATAATCGCCGGCAGGTTGAACGGGAACACCACCGCATCTTTGATTTGTCCCAGCGCCTGCATGGCGCGTCCGGCGATAGCCGGTACTTTTAGATTGCTGTCGCCGCGCTCGTCCCACGGCTTAAGGCTGACGAAGGCTATGCCGGTGTTCTGACCGCGGCCCGAGAAGCCGAAGCCGTTAACGGTAAATACCGACTGCACGCTGTCTTTCTCTTTCGTCAGGAAGTAGTCGGTGATCTGATCCATGACCTTCTGCGTACGCTCCAGCGTCGCGCCTGCAGGTAGCTGCGCCTGCGCGAGCAGCAGACCCTGATCCTCTTCCGGCAGGAACGAGGAGGGAAGACGCAGGAACAGATACGCCATACCCACCACGATCACCAGATAGATCACTAGATAGCGGCCGGTGCTGCGCACGATATGGCCGACGCTGTCGACGTAGTGACTGGTGCTCTTGTCGAACAGACGATTAAACCAGCCGAAGAAACCGGTGGTTTTGCCGTGATCGCCTTTCTTGATCAGCTTCAGCATAGTGGCGCAGAGCGCCGGCGTCAGGATCAACGCCACCAGCACCGACAGCGCCATCGCGGAAATGATGGTGATTTAGAACTGACGGTAGATTACGCCGGTGGAGCCGCCGAAGAAGGCCATCGGGATAAACACCACCGACAGCACCAGCGCGATGCCGAGCAGCGTGCCCTGAATCTGCTCCATCGAGCGGCGGGTGGCCTCTTTGGGCGGCAGCCCCTCTTCGGCCATTATGCGCTCGACGTTCTCCACCACCACGATAGCGTCATCCACCAGCAGGCCGATGGCGAGCACCATGTCGAACATCGTTAGCGTGTTTATCGAGTAGCCGAAGGCGTTGATGATGACGAAGGTGCCGAGCAGCACCACCGGCACCGCAATGGTCGGGATCAGCGTGGCGCGGAAGTTCTGCAGAAAGAGATACATCACTAGGAACACCAGTACAATCGCTTCGAGCAGGGTTTTCACCACCTCGAAGATAGAAATCTTAACGAACGGCGTGGTGTCGTACGGGTAAACTACTTTCAGGCCAGCCGGGAAGGTAGACTGCAGCTTGGCCAGCTGCGCTTTCACCGTATTGGCGGTATCCAGCGCGTTGGCGCCGGTGGCCAGCTTGATACCGATACCGGAAGCGGGCTTGCCATTAAAGCGCGCGATAACCTCATAGTTCTCGCCGCCCAGCTCGATTCTTGCCACGTCGCGAAGGCGCACCTGCAAGCCGTCGGTATTGACCTTCAGCAGGATCTTGCCGAACTCGTCGGTAGAGGTCAGACGCGTCTGCGCAATAATCGAAGCGTTCAGCTGCTGGTTCGGAGCAGCGGGCGCGCCGCCTAGTTGGCCGGCCACAACCTGGGCGTTCTGGGTATTGATCGCGCTGATCACGTCGACCGGCATCAGCTGATAGTTATACAGCGGTGGTGAAATATCAGCTTTTTTATTCAAAGGGTTACAAGCAATCGATCGAAATTACTCGAAATTCGATCGAAATAATTACACCTCCGTCCATTCTGAGCCTCTTGCATCCCGGTACTTGTCGGTCATGGTTGCTGATTTATGACCCAGCAGCTTTTGTGCATAGTCTTTCCCTTTTTCCTCTGCATATAAACGAGCGGATAGACTTCTAATTTCATGAAACGAAGGGGGTGTGCCTTCCCACTCTAATCCAGATTCTCGACGTGCTTTCATGAATGCTTCAGACAGTGTTTTCCTGGCGAGCACACGTTGTTTTTCATCGGCCACAATGTGATGTTCGCCATCGTTTAATGTTTTGAATCGTTTAAGTACATCCAAAAGAGAAAGGTTCAGGCATTTAAGGCGGGTCGTTTCCGCGATAGCCAGCATCATGCCTGTTTTTTCCTGTCTGACGTAAAGACGTCCATCCCGGTAATCACTCCAGCACATGCCCTGTACATCGCTCAGGCGTTGTCCTGTGAGTAGGGCCAGGTCAAGGCAGGGGCCAACCCATGCGGGTAATTTATCTGCTGCTTTACGGATAGCCTTCCAGTCGTCCAGAGTTATGCGCTCACGTTGAATTTCTACCCGCTGGTTGCGCGTAGCTTCGGCTGGATTGCTTTTGAGCAGCCCCTCGGCAATGGCCTCACGAAACAGGTCAAGCAGCAATGCTCTGATGCGGTTCGCCATTGTCACTTTCCCCGCTTTTACCCACTGATTCAGGAACGAGGCAATGTCTTTGGTTTCTAATTTCTGAAGAGCAAATTCGCCTAAATTGGCGCTAACTGCTTTCAGGTATTTATTGTACTCGCTCATCGTTTTCGGTTTGAGTTTCCGGGTCTCCAATATTTCCAGATAACGTGTAGTCCATTCGTTAACTGTGGTCGCCTGTGTGCCGCTGATGCGGTCAACGAGTGGTGATTGTTTTGATGAGCCATAAATCGCCATATTAGCAGCGATGGCTTGCGTATGGCCTCCTGTCGATGGCGGCACAGGCCGTATTCTTTTCCGGTGCGCGGGTCACGGTAGCAAAAATAGCCGCCATTGCGCGGTTGTAGGTTTGGCGGCAAATCGCGGTTCTTATGGCTTCTCCGGCGTGCCATGTCTTATCCTCGATAACAGGGTGGGGTGAAGGGCGCTGGATGGGTCAATGTTTTTGTTCTTGGTGAGCTTGCAGGCGTTTTCCTCAACCAGATATTCGCGCCCATCTCGTATCGGTGCGGGAAAAATCATTCCGTTCCCGACCAATCGCCTGACGGTTTCCATACAACGCGAACGGGGTTGCCGCCGATTCCACTCGGATAAGGTGATGTATGCCATTATTTACCTCTGCTAAAATTAAGCCGCTGTGCCGTTCGTCATGACGGCGGGCAGGGAGGATTTGTGAATCTCGGAGACGGTACCGTGAAGGTTGCCGACAGGGTGTGCTGTGATGCAGGTGATTTCATGCTGTAACAGCCGTGGTTAAAGTACTGATGCAGGTCGTAGAGGTTTGCCTTGCTGCCCGAGGATATCGATAACCTTTCGGTATCCGTTTCGCAGCCATTGAACCCATTTATCCAGTTGGGTTTCTTGCGGGTGATAGCTCCCCATGAGGGCAGCATGACCCGCGAATGCATAATTCATGGAGTGCTCCTGTGATTATATTGCTATTTGGGTGTCGTACTTGGCGTGGCTCATGGTCTTCCAACTCTGACCGTTATCTTTGGATAACATGCGCCAGCAGAAGGAGAGCCGTATTGATAAATAACCGGTTCGTCGTATGCGTCTTGCATGAATAAGTCCTTCACGGTATAAGCGTTTAAATAACCTCTCACGCTCTTTTATCCTGTTAGGTATTTTAGGTTTCATTCGTTGTTCCTCTCACGATGCAAGGCTGACGTGCTTCTGGTGGGTAAAATCGCCGTTCCAGTTGAGTTTCATGGGCACTTTGCCACGACGGTAAAGGACGTAGAGGCGTTCAGCGCCTTTACGAAGGAGTACCGGCTGGTGCTTAATGAAGTCATCGGCACCATGAACGCTAGTCAGATGTTGGTGCTCAGTCAGATATTTGTCTCGGGCGTACGACGTGGCGCGCCAACGGGTACCGGATTGGCTTTCGTTGTAGAGCCAGTTACGCTCTGCTAACCACTGGTTCACTTTCTGGGTGTTAACACCGTTGAGCATTTTGCAGAACTGGATAGGGGTCATGACCTCCTTGAACAGGCTCTTGAGGTCGTGGATTTCAGCCTCCTGCTCTTTGTTGATCAGTTTTAGCTGCTGGGTTTCCTCTGCCAGTTCGGCGGCGAGGCGCAGGGCCTCTGGATAGGTTTGTGGTATAGTAAACTGGCTTGCACGCTCTTCAAGCTCATGCCAGCGTTTGATAACGCGCATGCGTTGAATGGCGCTGTAGCCTGTGAGCAGGCATTCGGTGTGGTCGCGGTCGAGAAGATACTCAGTCTGCTGGCGATTCATGGAGTCCAGATAGATATGCTCAAAACTGAGCGTATCTTCTCCCAGTTCAACGAGCATCTTTTCGATGTCTCGCTTGACGTTCTTATGTTGCTTTTCTGTCAGCTCCGCAATCTCGCGGCTGGACATGGTTAATGTTTGTGCAATTGTTAAATTTTGCATGATCAATCTCCTCACAAGTGAATGTGATTAATGGAACCCCGGCACGATACCGGGGCGGGATTAGTGGGTTAGTGGCGTTGCAGGAACTGGTTAACGTTCGCCTGTTGCCATTTTTCGAGCGCATGGGTCATGACGCCGTAATGCTGCTGAGTGCTCTCTTCAAGCATGTGCTGCATCTCGCCCAGTACGATAGCTTCATCTTCACGGTGACGCAGAACACGGCGTATCGTCTGCTTCTCAGCGTCGAAGATGGCACCCTTGAGCGTGTTGGTAATGCCGTAAATACTGCGGCACTCTTCGGCCAGCAGGGGGAGTTGCCGGATTTCGAAGTGCTGAGGGGAGGGTACGCCGGTTACACGGCGCAGGGCATACCAGATAGCCTGTGTCCAGGCGCGGTCAAAGTGAAAGCCGTTCGCCATGCTCCAGACCAAATGGGTCAGGCAACGGGTATCATCATTGTTGAACAGTTCGGCGGCTTGGGATTTGTATTGTGGGATACTGGTTTCTTTGTCGAGGATATCCAATACCCATTTACGGAACTCTTTGGAGATCGGCGTGTTGGCGAACATTGCAATCAGGTGAGCGCCGTGCAGGGAGAAAATGCGAAGCCCAATCTTGCGTAAGCTATTGTTTATTCCATTGGTCACTGAATCAATGACCAATGACATACCCTCTGTGAACTCATCTCGATTCCGGTTGTAAAGGTTAGTAACCGATTTGACGCTGGAGTACTCGAGCGCTTTAGCAAGCTCGGTAGAAGTGAACCAGATCTGCCCGTTGTGGGAGATGGTTTCAATAACGGTATTGCGGAACATTGACGTTGTCATAGTAATGATTTCCTTGTTAGTTAAGGAACATCACCACCTAGAGGTACTAAGCTCTGTATGGTGGCGAGCTGGATAGGGTTAGTACGACCGGCTAACAAGGACCCGGCGAGCCTTGCGGCTCCCCCATCCAGCCCACCATTATTCTGATATGGCGGACTGACGCATAAAAAAACACGCTGTAGGCGTGTGTTATGCGCCTTGTTAGTTATCCGGGGTACTAAACCCGGCACCTGAATTTGCAGATGCAGAGCGACTATAGCGCATGGGTTGATCTTCCGTCAATACGGTTGCTGAGTTTCGGTTTCTTGCTACACGAGTCCGCTGTTTGCGGCTTCTAACTCCGCAAGCAGGATGTCGTTGAATTTTTCCAGCGCCTTATCGTTGTAGCGGAAAGCTTCAACCTGCTTGTTGCTGTAGCGCGATTTGTCCAGGTAGTACTCGCCGTATTCCTCCGTTTTCATATTGTTGTCGTTGGCGATACGACCAATTTTGTTGGCTGAAACATTAAATATTTTGCCGATTTGCGTGGCGGTGTAGTGTTTTTTCTCAAGCACAGGTACTGGAATCACTTCATGTCCAGCGATCGGGTTGATCAGTCCGGCGATAACGGCTTGGCGTGCGGCGTCGGAAAGCCCTGTCGCCCACTGGAAGGTTTTTTCGGCTATCTCCATCTGGATTTGCATAGCCCGGGCCTTACGGTAAGCCGCTACCTTCGTCACGGTGGGCGGTCTTCATGCTATAGCTGCCCTGCTGGCGCAATGCTGGCAAAACTTCTTCGCATACCCAATCCTGCACACGTTCGGCAGAGGGGAGTTTGCTTTTCAATATCAGGCGGTAGAGGTCAGACTCTGGCGCAAGAATGATACCTTTCGGATAAAAGCCTAAATTCAATTCCGTCGTTTCGACATAATCAATTTTAATCAATGACTTACAGTGCTTATTTAATGCCTGATGTGGGTCGCTATACCCAAGAGTTTTCGCCAGTTCGACAGCGAAGAACACTGGCTTACCTTGATAAAGCGTTCCCTGTAGCTCGATATCTGAATCAGCAGACTGAAAGAGCATGAGGTGGGTTTTGGTGATTTTGGTCATAACAATTTCTCCATAATTAAACGGATGTAGTTATCAGAGGGCTAACGGGTAAAATTTTGCAGATTGGCGGTAAGATCGCTTACACTTGGCTTAACACAGGAGGATCCGCTATGGGCCAGGTTGCATTTGATACATTGCAGGCGTCAGAAGAGCTTGAAACTGCTGGCATCTCTAGAGAACAGGCTAGGGCGATTTCGCTCGTCGTACGCAAGTCTCATGAAGTGGCGGATGTCGCTACCAAGGCTGATATTGCCGAAGTGAAGCGCGATATCGCTGACGTTCGCAAAGAGATAGCCGATGTACGCAAGGATCTGTCCGCAGAGATAGCCGATGTCCGCAAGGATATGGCTGCCGGTTTTGATAAACTTGGCATGCAGATGACCATCCGGCTTGGACTAATGGTGGCCGCTGCCGTGAGCATCATTGCTGCCATTCTCAAAATGTGACGGTGCACTATACCCCTTGCGTCAAGCGGAACCTGATTGCACGGCCGCCCGACGACGTGCATGCACTCATGCCGCCACCCTGGATAATTTCCTAATAACCTCAAGTTCGTTTCGTCATAGCTGACAAAATCACACCATTTCCTGCCCGTACACATCATTTGGGCGTGCATCTGTAGGAGGTATTGGTTTTTCGGCTTACCGGTCTTGATGGTCTCTAAATGCGTCCATGTGTTGGGGCATTTTATTTCTATCAGGCCATCATTTCCGACCAAGCCATCAGGCGACGCACCAAATCCTACGATCTCTGGATGGGGAATAAATCCCACTTCTGTAACTTCTGCGTCAAACTGGTTAAGCAGGTACATCTCCCGCGCTATCGGTTCAAGTTCAGTGCCGCGCTGCATGGCGGCGTTTGAGTAACTTTCTTCCACCTTTCCAGTTAGGCGCTGGCATATAAGCTCTGCCATGTAGTTCTGGCGGCTGGCGGAATAGCCCGATTTGGTTTTTGCCATTACGTCAGATAGGCGACTGGCGGTCACGTTGCCACAACGGGCGGAAAACCATTCATCACTATGCTGTTGCATGATCCACCTCGCTATATTCTGCATCGACGGGAATGCTTTTTTGATGCGCTCTTTTTCTGCATTGCCGATAATCTGGCGCTCTTCGTGGGTCAGGCTTTTCCATGTTTCAGCGAAGACTTCCATGCTCATCTGAGCCGCCTCTTCGCACCGGGCAATGAGTGCAGGGCGACGCTCGTCCGTTTGTTGTCCAACAACAACGCTTGCCGGGCTGCTTTCGATAATCCGCCTGCTTCGTCGCTGTCGTAAATGCCAGCAAACCCAAATGCCATGCGTGCACACTGAATAGGTGACTTGTGGCGCAACATTCGGGTAGGGTGCGACTGCCACGGTTGGGTGTTGCGCTTACACTCGTCCATATATTCGGTAACTACAGTGGGGTGTTTGCGGTCTTTTCGGTAAATCTTGCAGGTGCAAGCCCCTTCGGTTTTGTCATACTCGAACTCCATCCCGTCGAACTGTGGGTGCTCATTGATGATTCTAGCCCATCCATCAACACCAACAACCGGGACAATGCCGCCCTTATCAGGGAATGCGTAAATCTCTTTCGTCCACGGGTTGAGTCCGTACTGGTTGGCAACGATAAGTAGGGCGGTAAATTGCTCGTCCGTGACGTTACCCCCCTTGAACGCCGTATTCTTGAGGGTGCTTATTAATTCGGTGCCTGGTGCCATGCCGAGGCGTTTACCGCTTTCACACCAGAGGTAACCAGCCACTTGTCGCCGATCGCCTGCGAAGCGTTGACGCTGCGCACCTCAACCTTGTTGTCTACGCCGACTACCATCACCGTTGCCTGGCCGGTGGGCGTACGCGCCACCGCCTGCTGCGGAACCAGCAGCGCATTCGGGTTGGTGCCTTCTTCCAGACGTGCGCGCACGAACATGCCTGGCAGCAGGCGATGACCCGGGTTCGGGAAAACGGCGCGCAGCGTAATCGAGCCGGTGGTCTCGTCAACGGTGACGTCAGAGAACTCCAGCGTGCCTTTCTGCGGCGATTCGCTGCCGTCCTGCATCAGCAGTGTGACGCTGGCTTTGCCATAGACCTGCTTCAGCTGACCTGATTCCAGCTCCTCGCGCAGGCGCATAAACTCGTCGCTGGACTGGGTGACGTCAACATACATCGGGTCGAGCTGCTGCACAGTGGCCAGCGCGGTCGTCTGACCGCTCTGCACCAGCGCGCCTTCGGTAACGGCAGATTTGCCGATACGGCCGCTGATGGGCGAGGTCACCTTGGTGTAGGCGAGATTGATGCGGGCGGTTTCGACATTCGCTTTCGCGACCTGCACAGCGGCGGCGTTCTGGGCCGCGGTCGCGACGGCGTTATCGTAATCCTGCTGGCTGATATATTTGGTGCCCAGCAACGGTTTATAGAGGTTAACCTTCAGCTGCGCGATGCGCGCGTTGGCTTCCGCCTGCGCCAGATCGCCTTTGGCGCTGTCGTAGCTTGCCTGGTAGGTGGCAGGAGCGATCTGATAGAGCGATTCGCCAGCTTTAATGTCGCTGCCTTCCACAAAATTACGCTTCAGAATGATACCGGAAACCTGAGGACGCACTTCCGCCACGCGATAGGCGGAAGCCTGGCCCGGAAGTTCTGTCGTGATCTTCAGGGATTCGTTTTTAAGGGTGACCACACCAACTTCCGGGGGTGGCTGCTGGGCGGCTTGTTCGGATTTATTATAATCACATCCTGTTAACACAAAGCTGCCTGAAAACATCAGGACGGCCGCCAGAGGCGATAATTATCTGTTTTTATTCATAAATAAACTTCTAGTGTCCGATATCAATTGATCAATGGATCACAAACCGATCAACCCATTGCTGCACTAAAACACGGGTCGTGCTATGGTATATATATTCACAAATGTATGTAAACTTGCCAGTTTGTAAAAAAAATCCCTTATGTCACGAAAAAACCAAAGCGCAAGCGCTTGAAACGCGTCATCAAATTCTTGACGCTGCTCTCTCACTTTTTCCCCGTCAGGGCGTTTCCGCCACTTCGCTGGCGGATATTGCCGCAGCGGCCGGCGTCACGCGGGGGCGCTATCTACTGGCACTTCAAGAATAAAGCCGATGTATTACACGAAATATGGTTGCGCAGCGACGCTAGGCTCGACGATGTGGAACTTGAGTATCAGACAAAATACCCGGGCGATCCACTTTCCGTCTTGCGCGCCATGCTGATCTATATCTTTGAAGCGACTGCAAAGGATCCGCAGCGGCGCGCCTTGATGGAGATCATCTTTCACAAATGTGAATTTGTCGGCGAAATGGCGGCACTGAACAATACAATATCCAGCAAAGCCTGCTAACAGAGTGCTATGACAAGATAGAGGATGTTTTAAAGGAGTGCATTGAGGCAAACCAGTTGCCCGATACGCTGAATACGCGCCAGGCGGCGCTGCTGATGCGCGGCTACGTTAACGGCATGATGGAAAGCTGGCTGTTTACGCCGGAAAGCTTCGATCTCTCCGCCGCCGCGCCGCAAATTGTCGAGGTGTTTATCGATATTTATCGATATGCTGCGTCTGAGCCCGACGCTGACCGCAGCGCGCTAGCGCTGCTGCTCGGCGGCGCGCTTTTTCTCATAGTCGCGCTGGACAATCGCCAGCGCCGCCAGCACCGTTTCGACGGGCAGCCCGTTCTCTTCCAGCAGCTGAATCAAATCCACCGCTAGTTTTACTTCGTCAGGCGCGTTTTCTAGCGTCATGGTGGCTCCTTATATACGCAGTTTTGCCGCGATCAGCAGCGCGCCGATAACCGCCAGCACCAGCGTCGCGGGCAGACCGCCGGGTCGACCGGGAAACGGATAACGCTTCAGCCAGCCGGCGGCCAGCCCCGTGATTATCCAGTCAATCAATCCCACCTCAGGCTCCTGACGCAACAGGCCAAGTATAGGCGTTAGCCGGCGCCGCCGCACAGCGTCAGCGCCCAGTTCACCGCCTGAATCGCCTGACGACATCGCGCCATGCGTCCTTCAAGCGTCTCCAGCTCCTGTTTCAGCTGCTGCTGCGTCGCCAGGCTCTCCGCCAGCGCCAGCCGCTGCTCGCGCTGGTCGAGCATCGCCTGCAGCGGCCGCTCAAACTCGCGGTATTCATTCAACGTTTGCTGGCGCGGATTGGCGACCGGCTGCTCGCGGCACGGGCGCAGCTGCTGCGTGCTCGCCTCGCGCTACAGCGCGGCAATCTGATTGACCACCTTTTCCGCCAGCCAGCCGTGCTCCTGCGCGTTGGTTGAGGCGCAGAGCCGCTGCAGGTTATGTTCGATCTCCAATAAGATAGTCGGCGAGCTGCGTGCCTTTGGTGGTGAACAGCTGCCGGTCGAAGCGCGGCATGCGGCAGCGTCCGTCGGGATGCTGGGCGATCTGCGTCTGTAGCACCGTCAGGCAGGCGGTCAGGCGCTGTTGTGTGGTGGCGAATGCCATCATATTTTCATTATCTGTGCTAACGTAGCGCGCATGCAAACGATCCAAGCCATTTTATGCAACGCATTATATTTCTGACACTCGGCTGGCTGGCCTGCCCTGGTGCTCGGCGCGCTGGGCATTGTATTGCCATTTTATTGCCTACCACGCCATTCGTGCTGCTGGCGGCCTGGTGCTTCGCCCGCTCGTCGCCGCGCTTTCACCACTGGCTGCTGTGGCGCTCGCCGTTCGGCCGCTATTTACGTCACTGGCAGCAGCATCGCGCGATGCCGTCCGGCGCGAAAGGGCGCGCCATCCTGCTGATCTTAGTCACCTTTAGCCTCTCTATCTGGCTGGTGAAAATTCTGTGGCTGCGCCTCTTTCTTGGCGTAATGCTCTGCCTTTTGCTGCTGATGATATGGAGTATTCCTGTGGCGGCGGAAACGCCCGACGATCGCGCGCCGCCGCGATAAGGTTGCATTTAGCCGGCCATTTGCTTAGATTTGGGCATCTTCGTGCGTTGCTTCCTTTTTTACTCTCTGCGTCTGATTCATTTCGGAATCTGACGTATTGGAAGCTGTGCGATGTAAAGTTTTTACCAGGCGTAAGATTATGACCGCAACTGCGCAGCAGCTTGAATTCATTAAAGAGAGCATTAAAAGCATTCCGGATTACCCGAAACCGGGGATTCTCTTCCGCGACGTCACCAGCCTGCTGGAAGATCCCAAAGCCTATGCCGCGACCATCGCGCTGTTTGTCGAGCGCTACCGCGACAAGGGCATCACCAAGGTGGTGGGAACGGAAGCGCGCGGCTTTCTCTTCGGCGCGCCCGTGGCGCTGGCGTTAGGCGTCGGCTTTGTGCCGGTGCGCAAGCCCGGCAAGCTGCCACGCGCTACCTACAGCGAATCCTATGAGCTGGAGTACGGCCCCGATGCGCTTGAGCTGCATCAGGACGCCATCAAGCCCGGCGACGTGGTGCTGGTGGTGGACGATCTGCTGGCGACCGGCGGCACCCTCGAAGCGACGGTCAAGCTGCTCCGCCGCGCCGGCGGCGAAGTCAGAGACGCCGCCTTTGTGATTAACCTCTTCGATCTGACCGGCGAATCCCGCCTGAAAGCGCTGGGCGTCGACTGCTACAGCTTGGTAAACTTCCCGGGTCACTGAGTGACCGTGGCCTTGCCGCGCGCGAGGCCACAAGTAATAGGCAATGCCCGCCGTCGCTGTTAAACTACTGCAACGATATACAGGAGTTGCAGCGCGTCTGCGCTCATCTTTCCAACCACATCCAGTGATCGAATCCATATGAGCTATCAGGTACTTGCGCGAAAATGGCGTCCCCAGGCATTTGCTGACGTTGTCGGTCAGGAACATGTCCTGACCGCGCTGGCGAATGGACTGTCACTGGGACGACTCCATCATGCTTATCTTTTTTCCGGCACGCGCGGCGTGGGCAAAACCACCATCGCGCGTCTGCTGGCAAAAGGCCTCAACTGCGAAACCGGTATCACCGCCACCCCCTGCGGACAGTGCGACAACTGCCGCGAGATCGAGCAGGGCCGCTTTGTCGATCTGATCGAGATCGACGCCGCCTCGCGTACCAAAGTCGAAGACACACGCGACCTGCTGGACAACGTTCAGTACGCACCGGCGCGCGGCCGGTTCAAAGTCTACCTGATCGACGAAGTGCACATGCTGTCGCGTCACAGCTTCAATGCGCTGTTGAAAACGCTGGAAGAGCCGCCGTCGCACGTTAAATTTCTGCTCGCCACTACCGATCCGCAAAAGCTGCCGGTCACCATCCTGTCCCGCTGCCTGCAGTTTCATCTCAAGGCGCTCGACGTCGAGCTGATCCGCAAACAGCTCGACTATGTGCTGCAGCAGGAGCAGATCGAGAGCGAGCCGCGTGCACTGCAATTGCTGGCGCGCGCCGCCGACGGCAGCATGCGCGACGCCCTTAGCCTGACCGATCAGGCGATCGCCATGGGGCAGGGCGTGGTCAGCAGCGGCTGCGTCAGCCAGATGCTTGGTACGCTGGACGATGAGCAGCCGCTGGGTCTGATCGAGGCGCTGGTGGACGGTAGCGGCGAACAGGTGATGGCGCTGCTCAACCAGGCCGTCTCGCGCGGTGTGGAGTGGGAGGCGCTGCTGGTGGAGATGCTGCGTCTGCTGCACCGCATCGCGATGGTGCAGCTGCTGCCCAGCTCGATCAACGATGAAGAAGAGAGCCACGCGCCGCGCCTGCGCGAGCTGGCGCGCGTGTTGCCGCCCGCCGATGTGCAGCTCTACTACCAGACGCTACTGATGGGGCGCAAAGATCTGCCGTTGGCGCCGGATCGCCGTATGGGCGTCGAGATGGCGTTGCTGCGCGCGCTGGCCTTCCATCCGCACACGGCGATTGCCGAGCCGGTGGCGCGTCCGGCGATAACGCCGCAGGCGGAGCCGCAAACGGCGCCGGCCGCCGCCTCCGCCCAGCTGCAGATGGCGCCGCCGCCTGAACGCACTGCGCCGCCCGCCTCTGCGCCCGACGGCCCGCTTTCCGATGCTACCAGCCAGCTCCTGCAGGCGCGCACTCAGCTGCTGCGTCAGGGAGCTAACAAAGTAAAAAAGAGTGAGCCGGCAGCGTCGGCTAACTCCGCGCTGGCGCGTCTGGCGTCCGTTACCGAACGTGTGGCCGAACGAGCGCAGGCGCGACCGCGCGACGCGGTGCCGGTGAAAAAAGAGGCCTACCGCTGGAAAGCGCAAACTCAGGTTGAAGTAGTGGCCGAGCCGGTCGCCACGCCAAAAGCCTTGCGTTCGGCGCTTGAGCATGAGAAAACCCCTGAGCTGGCGGCGCGCCTGATGGAAGAGGCGCAGCAGCACGATCCTTGGGCGGCGGAAATCGACGCTCTGGCACTGCCGAAGCTGGTGCAGCAGCTGGCGCTGAACGCCTGGAAAGAGAGCACGGAGCAGGGCGTTTGCCTGCACTTGCGTTCCAGCCAGCGTCATCTGAATTCCGCCTCGGCGCAGCAGGTGCTCGGCGCGGCATTGAGCGACGCCGCCGGCCAGCCAGTTGAGCTGACGATTATCGAAGATGATAATCCGGCGGTGTTAACACCGCTTGAATGGCGGCAGGCCATTTATGAAGAGAAGCTGGCGCAGGCGCGCCAGTCTATTATTAGCGATACGCACATCCAGACGCTACGCCGGTTCTTCGATGCCGATCTGGATGAAGAGAGTATTCGACCCGTTTGACCACGCTGCCGCTGTCTTCTGGATAGCGATGCGGCCTTAGCTGAGAGATAAAACTATGTTTGGTAAAGGCGGACTGGGTAACCTGATGAAGCAGGCCCAGCAGATGCAATACAAAGTGGCCCAGGTCCAAGAAGAGATCGCTGCACTGGAAGTCACCGGCGAATCGGGCGCGGGCCTGGTGAAAGTGACCATCAACGGCGCGCACAACTGCCGCCGCGTGGAGATCGATCCCAGCCTGCTGGAAGATGACAAAGATATGCTGGAAGATCTGGTCGCCGCCGCGTTCAACGACGCCGCGCGCCGCATCGACGAAACGCAGAAAGAGAAAATGGCTTCTGTTTCCGCCGGCGTGCAGCTGCCGCCGGGCTTTAAGATGCCGTTCTGATGCAAACCAGTCCACTGCTTGAATCCCTGATGGAGCGCTGCGCTGTCTGCCCGGCGTTGGGCCGAAGTTGGCACAGCGTATTGCGTTTCAGCTGCTGCAGCGCGCCATGTCGGAAATCGGCCACTGCGCCGACTGCCGCACCTTCACCGAGCAGGAAATTTGCACTATCTGCGCCAATCCGCGGCGTCAGCAAAACGGGCAAATCTGAGTGGTGGAGAGTCCGACGGATATTTACGCCATCGAGCAAACCGGCCAGTTCGCCGGTCGCTATTTCGTGCTGATGGGGCACCTCTCTCCGCTGGACGGCATCGGCCGCAGGATATCGGGCTGGACCGGCTTGAGCAGCGGCTGGAGAGCGAGACCATTAAAGAGGTGATCCTCGCCACCAACCCCACGGCGTGCCGGTGGGCGGCAAGCTGGAGATGGTGGACGGCACCACGCTGTCGCACTCGCTGGCCGGGCACCACAAGCTTACTTTCTGAACGCTTGCCGACGTCGTCGCTGACGTCGGCTTGAAATTTTCCCCGCCATCCCCACATCAACCTCAACGTTCGTTCAACCTGATTCTGCTGAGGTAATAATGACCATGAAAGGACAAGAGACGCGTGGCTTTCAGTCAGAGGTAAAACAGCTTCTGCACCTGATGATCCATTCCCTCTACTCAAACAAAGAGATTTTCCTGCGCGAGCTGATCTCCAACGCCTCGGACGCGGCGGACAAGCTGCGCTTCCGCGCACTGTCGGACGCCAGCCTCTATGAAGGCGACGGCGATCTGCGCGTGCGTCTCTCTGTTGACAAGGAAAACCGTACCCTGACGCTGTCGGACAACGGTATCGGCATGCGCCGCGACGAGGTGATTGAGAATCTGGGCACCATCGCCAAATCGGGCACCAAATCGTTCCTCGAATCGCTGGGATCGGATCAGGCGAAAGACAGCCAGCTGATCGGCCAGTTCGGCGTCGGCTTCTACTCCGCCTTTATCGTCGCCGACAAGGTGTCGGTGCGCACCCGCGCGGCCGGCGCGTCGGCGGAAGAAGGGGTATTCTGGGAATCAGCGGGTGAGGGCGAATACACTATCGCCGATATCACCAAAGCCGATCGCGGCACCGAAATCATGCTGCACCTGCGCGAGGGCGAGGATGAGTTTCTTGATGCCTGGCGCGTGCGCAGCATTATCGGCAAGTACTCCGATCACATCGCGCTGTCGGTGGAGATCGAAACCCGTGACGAAGAGAACGACACCAACAGCTGGGAGAATATCAACAAAGCCCAGGCGCTCTGGACGCGCAATAAGTCTGAGATCAGCGACGACGAGTACAACGAATTCTACAAGCATATCGCGCACGACTTCAGCGATCCGGCCGCCTGGAGCCATAACCGAGTTGAGGGCAAGCAGGAGTACACCAGCCTGCTCTATATTCCATCGCGCGCGCCGTTCGACATGTGGAATCGTGACCATAAGCACGGCCTGAAGCTCTACGTGCAGCGCGTCTTTATCATGGACGACGCCGAGCAGTTTATGCCGAACTACCTGCGCTTTGTGCGCGGCCTGATCGACTCCAGCGATCTACCGCTGAACGTCTCGCGTGAGATTCTGCAGGACAGCCGCGTGACCCAGAGCCTGCGCGCCGCGATGACCAAACGCACGCTGCAGATGCTGGAGAAGCTGGCGAAAGACGACGTCGAGAAGTATCAGGCCTTCTGGAAAGAGTTCGGTCTGGTGCTGAAAGAGGGCCTGGCGGAAGACAGCGTTAACCAGGAAGCTATCGCCAAACTGCTGCGCTTCGCCTCAACGCACAGCGACAGCGCCGAGCAGACCGTGTCGCTAGAAGAGTACGTCAGCCGCATGGTGGAAGGTCAGGAGAAGATCTATTACATTACTGCCGACAGCTATGCCGCCGCGAAGAGCAGCCCGCATCAGGAGCTGTTCCGTAAAAAAGGCATCGAGGTGCTGCTGCTCTCCGACCGCATCGACGAGTGGATGATGAGCTACCTGACCGAATTCGACGGCAAGGCGTTCCTGTCGGTCAGCAAGGCGGACGAGTCGCTGAGCAAACTGGCGGATGAAGAGAGCGAAGAGCATAAAGAGGCAGAGAAGGCGCTGGAGCCTTTCGTGGATCGCGTGAAAACCCTGCTGGGCGACCGCGTGAAAGAGGTGCGTCTGACGCATCGTCTCACCGATACGCCAGCCATCGTCACCACCGACGCCAACGAAATGAGCACCCAGATGGCGAAGCTGTTCGCCGCGGCGGGCCAGGCGGTACCTGAAGTGAAGTATATTTTCGAGATCAACCCGGACCACCAGCTGGTGAAACGCGTGGCAGATACCCAGGACGAGGCTCGCTTCGGCGAGTGGGTTGAGCTGCTGCTGGATCAGGCACTGCTGGCCGAACGCGGCACGCTGGACGACCCGAACCAATTTATCCGTCGCATGAATCAGCTGCTGACGGCGTAAATAGCTGTAACAAAGGCCGGTAGCAACACCGGCCTTTGTTTACTAAAGCGGTACTGTCGCGGGTGGCATGGCCCGATCGCAAAGACGCAAAAGGCGGCATCCATGCCGGCTTGGCCTGCGCCATCCTTGGCGCAGGACGCTTTGCTCTTCGGGCAATGCCACCCACTCCTTGAGTTAATTGCCCGCCTTTGAATACATTTGCCTGTGCTCTTGCTCAAGTTATATCACTCATTTCTTAAGTGTATTCCCCGCTGATGCTTCACTGCTGCGCCGCCTCGCGCAGCCAGTCGCGAAACAGCCGGATCTCGCCGTTGTTGCGCCGCGACGCCTTGGTCATAATCTAGGTGGCGCGATCGACGCGCACAAAACCGAGCGGAGCGATCAGCGCTCCCTCTTCAAGCTCTTTGCGCACCGGCAGACGCGGCGCCACAATGACGCCCAGGCCGTTTTTCGCCGCCTGAATGCCGAGCGTCAGATTGTCGAAGTGTTTTCCCGACCAGAAATTGCCGCGCACATCGGCGCTTTTCGACTACTCCGCCTGGGCGTGCAGACGGGGATCGGCGTGCAGCAACGTCAGCGCGGCAAGATCCTACGCTTGGCGAAAGCGCGAGGCGAAGTGCGGCGCACAGAGAGAGCGGGCCAACATAGTCGCCGCCGATCAGCGTCGCGTCGATATCGCCGTCCGGCGGCTGTTCATAGCTGAGGATCAGCACGTCGATATGCTCGCTGCGCGGCTGAGCCAGCTCCAGCAGCGACTGAAACTGCACCTCGATATCGGGATGGCGCTGGTAAAAGGTGCCGATGCGCGGGATCAGCCACTGTGACAAAAGCTGGGGGCGCAAGGAGACGTTAAGATGATGGCGCATGCCGGTGCAAATGTCGGCGCAGGTGGCGGAGAGTTCGCTGAAGGCTTTCTGACAGCTGAGCAACAGGCGCTCGCCGTGCGAGGTCAGCTTGATGCGCCCGTTGGTGCGCACGAACAGCGGCTTGCCCATCCAGCTCTCCAGCTGGCGTATCTGGTGGCTCACGGCGCTGTGGGTAACGTGCAGCTATTCGGCCGCCACGCTAAAACTGCTGTGCAACGCCGCCTGGTGAAAATGATGCAGCGCCCTTAGCGGCGGTAGCCCGTTTATACTCATCCCCTGAGTAAAAACCTAACAGGGATTGTCAGTTTATATCATTTTAAAGTCCAGCCGCATTCCCCTAACCTTGCCCGTAGATTATGGCCGGTTGACTGGCAGGCAAAGCTGTGCCTGCACGGTTTTCGTCGCCAACCCGCCATCACCCGACCGATAAAAAGAGAAACGCAACGCGATGGCAGTTCACTCCTGGGCCGACCGACCTTTTGAGATGCGAGACTGGTTACGCACCCTATTATCACACCATTACCGGCTGGAGCAGTATGATTTGTTCTTCGCCCCTTCGCTGCACGTGGCACGCATTCTTCTCTCCCAGCTTTTTCTGCGTCAGGAGCAGGCGCGCAACCAGACGCGCTACGCCATGCACTTTCCGGTCACGGAACTCAACGTGCTGCCCCCCGTGCCGCTGATGGCGGGCAACATCAACTTCGTCGCCCATGTGGATCTGCCCTGGGGCGTGGTGCGGCCGCCGCGGGAATGCCAGCAACTAGGCGTGGTCGACGCCAGCGAGAGCTTCGCCAGCGTGCTGCACGAGGAGGTGATCAACCATGCGCGTCTGTTTGTCGCCCGCCTCGATCGCCATGCGGATCTGCCGGACGGGCTGGTGCTGGTGGCGCTGCGCACCGCCGACTTCAGCACGCTGGTGCGCAGCGAGCTGCGCTGTTTGAGCAGGGGCTGCCGCTGGATGCGCCGGCGATGGCGGCGTTGCTGCACAGCAAAGAGCAGGGCTGGTGTCCTTTTAACCATGCCAGCGTCGACGCCGTAGCGATCAGTGCGCCGGTGCTGCTCGCCTCCAGCCATCAGCCGGGGCTGCCGCCCGCCGAGGATCTGGAGCTGTGGCCACAGTAGGGGCGGTTGCTGGTGCGCGCCAGACAGTGCGGCGGCGGCAAAAAGCGCACCAACCTGACGCCGCAGACCGCCAGACGGGTGCTGACGCTGTTCAGCCCCGGCGGCAAATCTGAAAAAGGGTGCGCCGCGCCTTTCTTGTGGCAAGCTGGCCATAATGGTATGGTCTTGGCCTTCTCAGATAGATCAATGCGATTCGCAAGGGGATTTACGCAATGCGTATTATTCTGCTCGGTGCGCCGGGCGCAGGTAAGGGCACTCAGGCTCAGTTCATCATGGAGAAATATGGCATTCCGCAAATCTCCACGGGCGATATGTTGCGTGCGGCGGTAAAAGCCGGCACCGAGCTCGGCAACCAGGCGAAAGCCATTATGGACGCCGGTAAACTAGTGACTGACGAGCTGGTTATCGCGCTGGTAAAAGAGCGTATCGCGCAGGAAGACTGCAAAAACGGTTTTCTGCTAGACGGCTTCCCACGCACTATCCTGCAGGCGGATGCGATGAAGGAAGCGGGCATCAAGGTAGACAACGTGCTGGAGTTCGCCGTGCCGGAAGAGCTGATCGTCGATCGCATCGTTGGCCGTCGCGTTCATGCGCCGTCAGGCCGCGTTTACCACGTCAAATACAATCCGCCGAAGGAAGAGGGCAAGGATGACGTGACCGGCGAAGCGCTGACCACGCGCAAAGACGATCAGGAAGAGACCGTGCACAAGCGTCTCGTCGAATACCATCAGCTGACCGCGCCGCTGATCGCCTACTACACCAAAGAGGCAGAAGCGGGCAACACCGCCTACCACAAAATTGACGGCACCCAGCCAGCGGCTGACGTCAGCAAACAGCTGGCCGCTATCCTCGGTTAAGCCTGTCGAGGCTGACGCGTGTCAGCCCCCCTTTTGCAGTAATTGCTTTTCCCTTCTGCGGTTTCGGCTACAATTTCTCTTGTTTTCGCGCATCCCTGCTATCAAGGACTAACAATGAGGCAAGATAAGCCAGGCGTGTTACTGGTTAATTTAGGCACGCCAGACGCTCCTACCACAGCCGCTGTAAAGCGCTATCTGAAACAGTTCCTGAGCGATCCCCGCGTCGTCGACATGCCGCGCTGGCTCTGGTGGCCGATCCTGAATGGCGTCGTGCTGCCGTTTCGCTCGCCGCGCGTGTCAAAACTCTACGCTTCGGTGTGGATGGAGGGCGGCTCGCCGCTGATGGTCTACAGCCAACAGCAGCGCGAATCGCTGGCGGCGCGCGTCGATATGCCGGTCGAGCTCGGCATGAGCTACGGCAACCCGAGCCTGCAGAGCGCCGTGGATCGCTTGATGGCGCAGGGCGTTACGCGCATGATCGTGCTGCCGCTCTATCCGCAATTCTCCTGCTCAACCGTGGCCGCGGTGTGGGACGGGCTCTACAACGCCTTTAAAACCGCGCGCACCCTGCCACATATCGACTTAATCCGCGACTACGCAGAGCATCCGGCCTATATTGCCGCGCTGAAAGCATCGGTGGAGCGCTCCTTTACGGCGCACGGCCAGCCCGACCTGCTGGTGCTCTCCTACCACGGTATTCCGCAGCGTTTCGCCAACGAGGGCGATGACTATCCGCTGCGCTGCGCCGATACTACGACGCTGTTGCAGCAGGCGCTGGGCCTGCGCGACGATCAGATCATGATGACCTTCCAGTCGCGCTTCGGCCGTGAGCCGTGGCTGCAGCCCTACACCGACGAAACCATGCAGGGCCTGGCGAAAAAAGGCGTTAAGCACGTACAGGTGATGAGCCCTGGCTTTGCGGCGGACTGTCTGGAGACGCAGGAAGAGATCAGCGAGCAGAACCGCGAGTTCTTCCTACACGGCGGCGGCGAGAAGTTCGAATATATCCCGGCTCTGAATGCCGACGCCGCGCATATCGAGATGATGGTGCAGCTGGTTAACGCGCGCCGTTAACAGCTCGCCGCAGACAGCCGGCCGCTCTCCCGTGTCCACCGAGGCGCGGGAAAGCCGCTGGCGTATTGCCCTGCCGCCAGTCTGGTGTGCTATCATCCTCCACTTATTTTTCTGACGGTACTCATCATGAAATTTCCCGGCAAACGCAAATACAAACACTATTTTCCCGTCAGCGCCCGCGATCCGCTGCTGCACGCCGCCTCGCAGGAGGTAGAAGCAGGCAGCTGGGTGGTCGGCATCGACCAGACGCTGGTTGATATCGAGGCCAAAGTCGATGACGCCTTTCTGGTGTGCTACGGTCTCAGCGCCGGGCACTCGCTGGTGATTGCCGACGACATCGCCGAAGCGCTCTATGGCGAGCTGATGCGCGACAACTTGGTCAGCCACCAGTTTGCCGGCGGCACCATCGGCAATACGCTGCACAACTACTCCGTGCTGGCCGACGACCGCTCGGTATTGCTCGGCGTGATGTGCAGCAACATCCAGATCGGCGGCTACGCCTATCGCTATCTGTGCAACACCTCCAGCCGCATGTTAACTATCTGCAGGGCGTCGACGGCGCCATCGGTCGCTGCTTCACCCTGATCGGCGAGCAGGGCGAGCGCACCTTCGCCATCAGCCCCGGCCAGATGAACCAGCTGCGCCCCAAAAGCATTCCCGAAGCGGTGATCGCCGGCGCGTCGGCGCTGGTGCTGACCTCTTACCTGGTGCGCTGCGGCGCCGGGGAGCCGATGCCGCAGGCCACGCTGCAGGCGATTGAGTACGCCAAACGCCACAACGTGCCGGTGGTGCTGACGCTGGGCACCAAATATGTGATTGTCGATAACCCGCGGTTTTGGCGCGATTTTCTGCGCGAGCACGTCACCATCCTGGCGATGAATGAGGAGGAGGCGCTGGCGCTGACCGGCGAATCCGATCTGCTGCTGGCCTCCGATATGGCGCTGGAGTGGGTCGATTTGGTGCTCTGCACCGCCGGCCCGACCGGCCTCTATATGGCGGGCTACACCGAAGAGGCGTACAAGCGCAACACCAATCATCCGCTGCTGCCCGGCGCGATAGCGGAATTTAACCAGTACGAGTTCAGCTGCGCCATGCGCCGCCAGGCGTGCGAGCAGCCGCTGCGTATCTTCTCCCATATCGCGCCCTATATGGGCGGACCGGAGAAGATCATGAACACCAACGGCGCAGGGGACGGCGCGCTGGCGGCGCTGCTGCACGACATCACGGGGAACAACTACCATCGGCAGAAAGTGCCCAACTCCAGCAAGCACGCGCGCGAGTACCTGACCTACTCATCGCTGGCACAGGTGTGCAAGTACGCCAACCGCGTCAGCTACCAAGTGCTGAATCAGCATTCGCCGCGCCTGACGCGTGGGCTGCCGGAGCGTGAAGACAGCCTGGAAGAGTCCCACTGGGATCGCTGAGCAATCCCGCTCTGCAGCCGCGGTAGCGAGCACAGGAATAAGGGGAGGCCGCAATGGAAAGGCGCGCGCTTTGCGCCAGCGGAAAAAGCGGGGCTGCCGTGTCAGGCACCCCGCGCTGAGCGGCTTGTCCAGCAAGTGACAGTGCTGTTTTATAATTACAACATACTAAAAAAGCAGGCATCTCCGCACGGTCAAGAATGTGCAGCTTTACGCGGCGCAGGTGAAGCATTGGCCGCTTTTCTGACGTCAGAAAAGCGACGCGCGTCGCTCACGCTATCCCCGTTCCCTCACGCGCGGCAACAGGCGCGCAAGGGAGCAGGGCGGGTTAAATTGGGCATTCGCGCACAACAGGGCGCTCGGTCATCTCCGCTTCCAGCATATGCAGCATGCTGCTGGCGATCTCGCGCTCGCCCATTACCACGCGCGTGGCGCCGCGCGCCATAATGTACTCCACCTCATCGTCATAGTGCGCGCGGGCGATAATTTCGATGTCGGCGAATTTCTCACGCGCCGTGGTAACGATCTCGCCCGACTCATAGCCGTTAGGGATGGTCAGCAGCAGCCAGCGCGCGCAGTCGAGCCGCGCCAGCTCCATGGTCTCGGCGCGCACCGCATTGCCCAGCACCGCCCGGACGCCCTGCTCACGCAGCGCCTCGACACGCGGCCGTGAATTTTCCACCACCACAAAAGGCACATCCGCCTCCAGCAGCTTCTGTCCCAGCAGGCTGCCGACGCGGCCATAGCCGACAATCACCACGTGATGACAGATATCCACCGGGATCTGCTTCTCCTCCTCTTCCGCTTGCTGACGGCTTTCGCTTTTCGCCAGATAGCGCTCGAGCAGGCTGAAGAGCACCGGGTTCAGCATAATGGAGAGGATAGCGGCCGCCAGCACCAGGTTGCGCCCCTCGCTGCTCAGCAGGTTCAGAGAGATGCCCAGCCCGGCAAGGATAAAGGCGAACTCGCCAATCTGCGCTAGGCTGACGGAGATGGTTAGGGCGGTGCGGCGCGAATGTTCGAGCAGCGTCACCAGCAGCCAGGCGGCAAAGGATTTGCCCAGCACCACAATCACCAGCGCGCCCAGCACCGCCAGCGGCTGCTCCAGCAGAATGCGCGGATCGAACAGCATGCCTACCGAGACAAAAAAGAGCACGGCGAAGGCATCGCGCAGCGGCAGGGTGTCATGAGCGGCGCGATGGCTCAGCTCAGACTCATTCAGCACCATTCCGGCAAAAAAGGCACCTAGCGCAAAGGAGACGTCGAAAAGCTCCATTGCGCCAAAGGCTATGCCGAGCGCCAGCGCCAGCACCGACAGAGTGAAAAGCTCGCGCGAGCCGGTGGCGGCGCTTTTGACCAGAATCCACGGCACTGCGCGGCGGCCCACCACCATCATCAGCACCATAAAGGCCGCCACCTTGCCGATAGTCAGCAGCAGATCCCACGCCAGCAGCTGCGGGCTGGCGTTACCCTTATCCAGCATGCCCGCAATGGCGGGCAGCAGCACTAGCGTCAGTACCATCACCAGATCCTCGACGATCAGCCAGCCGATGGCGATCTGTCCGCGCTGGCTGTCAATCAGCTGTCGCTCCTCTAGCGCGCGCAGCAGCACGACGGTGCTGGCAGTAGAGAGGCAGAGGCCGAACACCAGACCGGTCATCAGCGACCAGCCGAGCCAGGCGGAGAGGCCCATGCCGAGCAGCGTGGCGACGACGATTTGTGCCACTGCGCCCGGAATGGCGATGCTCTTTACCGACATCAGATCTTTGAGCGAAAAGTGCAGGCCGACGCCGAACATCAGCAGGATCACGCCCAGCTCCGCCAGCTCCGGCGCCAGGTTGGTATCGGCAACGAAGCCGGGCGTAAAGGGACCGGCCAGCACGCCCGCCAGCAGATAGCCGACCAGCGGTGAAAAGCGCAGACGATGAGCCAGCATGCCAAGGAGAAACGCCAGGACCAGTCCCCCGACGATGGTCGTAATCAACGGTGTGGTGTGATGCATGCCTGTCTCCTTGTATGCAAATGTATCTGCTTGTAACAAATGAGTTTAAAGCAATAAACGCTGTTTCGCTGAATAATTTGCGGATTAACCAGAAAAAAAAATTGAAAATGAGAGGAAAGCGCAACTGAAGGGCTATTTTCCCTGCTTTTACTCAATCGAGGCCGTTTGCAGGCAAGAGCGGCAGGGTGGAATAAGACAGCTTGATGACGGAAATAGCGCGGATAAATGGGCATCCTGCCATGAAAATAAAGGCAAAGCATTGCAAAATCAGGCAGAAAGCGCGTTAATCCAGCTTAAATTATTATTGTTCTCAATTGGGTATGCCTGTTAAATCCGCCCCGGCAGTATCATCGTCCGCGGCTTTCATCTTGAGTTCAGCGAGGCAATATGCGACACAATGGGGCGACAGGCGGACATCACCCGAAACGGGCACGTCGCAGAATAAGGAGATTGGCTTTTCTGTTTTCACGATGGGGTGGGCCTAGCGGCGCAAAAAACGCTGGTGGACACGTTGCTCTATGGCGTGCAGGCCAAAGGCGGCGGGGCGCTGATCCTCTCGGCGGGCGACGTCAATACCGGCGTGCCGGAGTCGGACGAGCTGGACGCCGAACCCGATATTCGCGGCATGAACCTGATCGGCTGTGACGCGATGGCGCTGGGCAACCATGAGTTCGACCATCCGCTTGCGGTGCTGCGCAAGCAGGAAGGGTGGGCGCGCTTCCCGTTCCTCGCCGCCAACCTCTATCAGAAAGGTACCGACCAGCGACTGTTCAAGCCCTGGGCGATATTTAACCGCATGGGGCTGAAGATCGCCGTGCTCGGCCTGGCCACGCCCGATACGGCGCGGCTGGCGAACCCGGAACATCTGCGTGACGTCGAGTTCCGCGATCCGGTCAGCGAAACGGAAAAAGCGGTGGCGGAACTGTGCGCCGGCGAAAAGCCCGACGTTATCGTGGTGTTGAGCTATCTCGGCTATAACGAAAATGGGGAGCACGGCAGCAGCGCCCCCGGCGACGTCACACTGGCGCGCCTTCTGCCGCCGGGCACCGTCGCTATGATCGTCGGCGGCCACTCGCACGATACGGTGTGCATGGAAAAAGCCAACGTGCTGGTAAAAGATTATCAGCCGGGCGCGGCGTCCCAGCCAGACAAGCAGAACGGCGTCTAGATTATGCAGGCCGGAAAGTAGGGCGAATATGTCGGGCGCGGCGATTTTACCTTCCGCAACGGCGAGGTGGAACTGGAGTCCTACACGCTGGTGCTGGTCAACCTGAAGCACAAAATCAAAAATGCGGACGGCAGCGAAAGCTGGCTGACTTGGCAGCAGGAGATCCCGAAAAACAGCACCATGATGAAGCTGCTGATGCCCTACCAGAAGCGTAGCGAGGGTTGCCTCAGCGTCGAGGTCGGCGCGACTCGCGGGCAGGTACGCTTTACGCAGACCAACCTGGGTCAGCAGATCCTACGCGCGCAAATGGCGAAAACCCAGGCGGACTTTGCCGTGATAAGCGGCGGCGGCATTCGCGCCTTACTGCCGGTCGGCAAGTTGAGCTGGCGCGATTTGCTGCAGGTGCAGCCGTTCGGCAATCAGGTGGTCTCCGTGACGCTGACCGGCGCAGAGGTGAAAACCTATCTCGACGCGGTAGCAAACATCAAACCTGATGCCGGCGGCTTCACGCAGTTCGCCAACGTCAGTCTGGTGAGGGATGGCGAGACGGTCAGCGATGTGCGCATCAACGGGCAGCCGCTGCAGGCGAAAAAAAACTACCGGCTGGTCACCAACAGCTTTAACGCGGCGGGCGGCGACGGCTATCCGCGTCTCGACACGCACGCCGGCTATCAAAACAGCGGCGCTATCGATGCCGAGGTGCTGCGCGACTATGTGAAAGCCCACTCGCCGCTCAACGCGGCGGACTATGCGCCGAAAGAGACAATTCGCACTCTGACGGAAGCGGAGAAAACGTCGCGCGAGACGCCGCACAAGCGCAGCTATCTGCAGATGATTCTGGCGTGGATCTGGCCATGGGGACATGAAACGGCGCAACGCGCACCGTAGCGTGCGGCAGGCAAATGCTGGCGCGGATGGCCGAGTCCCGTCGCAACGTCGCCCCCCTCCTTCGCGCCCGGCCAACGCGAGCAGGCGCCTTATTGCTGCGGGGTGCCCGTCAACGGGCCGATGCGCTGCGCGTTCTGAAACGCCTCGGCGATGTTGCGCCTGTTGCGGGACCTCTCGTGCCTCAGCCTATGCTTTCCGCTCTCAGACTGCACAGGCCTGTGCAAGATTACGCCTCGCAGGCTTTACGCCCGAACCAGCGAGGACGCAGCCGGTCCCATATCCAGTTGTACGCCATGGTGTAGGGCAGGAAAAAGAGGAAAAAGGCCACTTCCAGCAACAACGCCTGCCATATCGTAATGCCAAGCATCCACGCGGCGATCGGCAAGCCGATCAGAATAAATCCGCCCTCAAACAGCAGCGCGTGCAGCACACCGCGATGCACCTTGCCCGGCGGACAGTAAATCATATTCCACAGCATCGCCACGGTTGAGAGTATGATCGCCAGAGCGCCTATCTTAAACAGCGGCTTATCCATCGCCTAGGATGCCAGCGTCTCAAATCCCAGCGCATGTAAAAAACGTTCTTTCTGCGAACGGGTACGGATTATCCACCTCCATGAGTCAGGCGGGCATTCTGCCATCCCGTAGTGATAAGATAAAATGATGACCTATCGATAAAAGCGATGGATTAAAATGCGATACTCCCTGGAATCCCTTGAAGCCTTTGTACAGACCGTCAGCAGCGGCTCTTTATCCGAAGCGACGTGCGCGCTGGGCAAAAGCCAGTCAACCATCAGCATGGCGGTAGCCGGAATGGAGGACGATTCTTGGCTTTAAGCTGTTTGATCGCCGCAGACGCCAGCTGATCCTGACCGATCAGGGCAGGCGCGTGCTGGCGCAGGGCGTAGAACCGCGGCTCAGCTTCGCGGTCTCCGACTTCTGGCAGACCCAGCACCACGAGCAGCTGCTGAAGCAGTTCGACGCGCACTATCCCGAGATCGAGCTGGAGTGCGTGATCGCCGAAGACGCCGACGTGCTCGATCTGCTGCAGGCGGGACGTATTCATCTGGGCGTGGTGTGCGTCCAGCCAACGCTGCCGCGGCAGTCCGATCTGACGGAGAGCGCGCTGGAGCAGGTGCGGCAGGTGCGGCAGGTGCGGCAGGTGCGGCTGAACACCTGAGGCGAGCCGCGCGCGGCCGCGCCGTCGGGACGCGTCTGGTCGGCGCCGACCTATTTGCTGCTGCTGCTGCTGCTGGAGATGGCGGAGCAGGGGTTTGGCTGGAGCGTTCTGCCGCGCTGGCTGGTCAGGCAGTTTGGCCATCAGGTGTTGCAGGAGCTGATGCTGCCGGGCTGGCCGCAGCATATTGCGGTAGAGGCGGTCTAGTCGCGGCGCAATCCGCCGGGTCCGGCCGGGCGCTGGATGATCGATCAGCTCTGCGCCAGGCCGCATAGCTAGCGCACGCTGTCGCGTTTTGCGCGGGGGGCGCGTAGGCAGCACAGCGGCTGGTCGCGCCGCGCATGTTCGCTAACGCTTCACAGCGGTTAGTCGCACCGCAGATGTTCGCCAGCGCTGCACAGCGGCTAGTCGCGCCGCGCGATATCCGCCAGCGTCGCGTTGAGCAGACGCGCCAGATCCTGCGCCGCCAACTCAATATCCAGCCCGCGCTTGCCGCCGGAAATAAAGATGGTGGCGGACCCGGCGGCGGAGCTGTCAATCACCGTCGGCAGGCGCTTTTTCTGGCCCAGCGGGCTGTGCCGCCCACCAGATAGCCGGTAACGCGCTGCGCCAGCTGCGGGTCGGCCATATCCTCCTTATTCGCGCCCAGCGCCCTGGCGACCTTTTTCAAATCCAGCTGCCCGGAGACCGGCGTGACGGCCACCGCCAGCCGCTGCGCCTCGCCGTTCAGCGCCACCAGCAGGGTTTTATAAACCTGTCGGGCGTCGAGATTCAGCTTGCGTACGCTTCATCGCCAAAATTTTTTCATGGCTGTCGTGTTCGTAGGGGTGAAGCGTAAAGGGGACCTTTTGTTTTTCCAGCAGTTTTATCGCAGGCGTCATAAATCATCTTTTATAGGATTAATCTTATTACAAAATTCGATAAATTAATGGTGGCGAAAATTTATGCTTTAGAGGAGAATTTGCTCCGCGCCAGCCGACGGTCTGAGTGATAACCAAAATCATAAAAAATTCCTCTTTGACGAGCAGATAGCAATACCGGCCTACTTTTTTTGTTGCTGCAGCATATCGGGCAGATTCTGAACGCCATAGAGATGCAGCACCCCCACTGCCACGATATAGCGCCCGGACGGCAGTGCGTGAAGGCGATCACGCCACTGCGCGTTGCGATGCGTGATCAGCGCGTCGTTAAGCGCTGAGCTGAACATCGAGGGCAGCGTCAGCTTTGGCTGGCGCGGCGGCGCGTCCAGCCACCAGCTCACCATCATCTGCAGCAGACGTGCGTTGGTGTGCCAGTGCGTCAGGGTATCCTGCAGCAGCGCCATGCCGTCATCCGGCAGCGACTTGAGAAGCGCAATCTGCACCGCTGCGCCTTCCAGTTCGATGACCTGTTTGTTCATACCTTTCGCCGCCTGCAGCAGCTGAAAGTCAATGCCGTAATCGGGACACAGGCCAAGTCGCTGCGCCTGCTGCGCCTGCAGCATCAGTGCGATCTGCCAAGTGGGCAGGGCGTCAAACATCGCCGGCGACAGATGAAGCTCGCCGCACAGCGCCTCGAGTCGCTCCCGGTCCGCTGCCGTTAACCGCGTCTCCAGCGGCGCGCGCGGGTCAGCTTCGTCGAACGGCGAACCGCCCTGAGTAATATCCGCCTCGACAATCAGCGTATCCGCCTGTTGCAGCTGTCGCAGCAGGCGCTCCGGCAGCGGCTGCATATCGCGCGTGCCCATATGAATGCTGCCGACCAGGTGCAGCAGGCGATCGTCCAGCCGGATGTCCTGGGCAGGCCAGCGGTAGCTGGCGGGAAAAAACTGACTGAACAGCCCGTGCACGCTGCGCCAAATGCTGCCTCTCATTCCCTCTCCTTCCTCAGTCAAAACGCCATGCTAGCGATTCCCACTGCTGAAAGGCAGGGCAGGGAGGGCTATTGTCGCGCTGTCGGCCGAAAGCGCAGCAGGCGGTTGGCGTTGCCGACCACTGTAATGGAGGACAGCGCCATTGCCGCGCCTGCCACCACCGGGCTGAGCAGCGCGCCGGTCAGCGGGTGAAGCACGCCCGCCGCCAGCGGAATGCCGAGTCTGTTGTAGACAAAGGCGCCCAGCAAATTCTGACGAATATTGCGCAGCGTCGCGCTGGCGAGGGCAAGCGCGTCGGCGACGCTGTGGAGATCGGCGCGCATCAGCGTGATGGGCGCTGTCTCTACCACCACGTCGCTGCCACCGCCCATGGCGATGCCGACATCCGCCAGCGCCAGCGCGTCGTTAATGCCGTCGCCGACCATGGCGACGCGGCGGCCCTGCTGTTGCAGCACGGCGATGGTCTGCGCCTTCGCCTCCGGCAGTACGCCAGCGATCACCTCGTCGATGCCCGCTTCGGCGGCAATAGCGCGCGGTCTCTTCACGATCGCCGGTCAGCATCATCAGGCGGTAGCCCGCCTGGCGCAGCCGCTGCAGCGCCGCTTTGCTCTCCGGACGCAACTGGTTGCGCAGCGCAATCAGCCCGATCAGCTCGCCCGCCTGCGCCAGCAGCACCGGCGTCGCGCCCTGATGCGACAAGCGCGTAATATCCTGCAGCGCCGCCTGCAGATCGATATGGTGCGCCTGCATCAGCGCAACGTTACCCAGCAGCAGCGGCCTGCCGTCGAGTATGCCGCTCACCCCTTGGCCGCGTATTGTACGAAATTGCGCAATCTCGCCTGCGGCGGTCGTGCCCGCTACGGCGACGATCGCCTGCGGCAGCGGGTGGCTGGCGTTGTTCTCCAGCGCGGCGGCGGCCTGCAGAACGGCGTCACGCCGTCTGACCGCGCCACGTCACTACCTCATCCACCTGCGGCGTGCCCGCGGTGAGCGTGCCGGTTTTATCGAACACCAACGTGCACCAGCACGCCCAGCTCGGCGGCGCGGCCGACGCCGGCGATAATCGACATCAGCGTTGCGAGGCCCAGCGCACAGGGGCAGGCGATAATCAGCACCGTGGTGGCGATCACCAGTGTATAGGCGATCTGCGGCTGTAGCCCGACGAAATACCAGACGGCCGCGCTAATCAAGGTGATGGCCACCACCACCGGCACGAACACCGCCGAAATGCGGTCGGCGAGGCGGCCCACGTCGGGCTTGCTGCTCTGTGCCTGGCGCACCAGCTGGATAATACGCAACAGCGCCGTATGCTGGCCGGTGGCGCGTGCCGCAAAGCGTACCGCGCCATCCTGCACCAGCGTGCCGGCGTAGACCCTGTCACCTGCGCACTTGCCCTGCGGCACAGCTTCGCCGGTGAGCATCGCCTCCTCATCCAGCCAGGCTTCGCCCTCGACGATATCGCCGTCTACCGGCACGCGATCGCCAGCGGTCAGCCGCAGCGTCATGCTTGGCTGTACCGCGCTGAGCGGCACCAGCCGTTCGCCTTGCTCGCTGACGAGGCGCGCCAGCGCGTGACCGAGGTTAATCAGGCCGATAATCATTACGCTGGCTTCAAAATAGAGATGGCGCGCCTGCAGCAGAAAAAAGTCCGGCCAGAGCGCCACGCTGAAGGTGTAGATCCAGGCCGCGGCGGTGCCGAGCGCCACCAGCGTATCCATGGTGGCGCTGCCGCTGCGCAGGCTGCGCCAGGCGCTGCGATAGAAGTGACCGCCCGCCACCCATAATCAGCAGCGTGACGACGCCGAGGGCGAGCCAGAGGCTACGGTTGGCGTCGCTCAGCATCATATTGTCGCCGAGCATGCCCCAAATCATCAGGGGCATGCCGAACGCCAGCGCAGCCTGCTAGCTAAAGCGCCGCATCGCCTTGCGCGCGCTGCGCTGCTGTTTGTCGCGCCGCTCCTGCTCATTCTCAACCGGCTGAGCGTGGTAGCCCGCCGCCTCGACGGCCTTAACCAGCTGCTGCGCCGACGCCTCGCCCATCACCAGCGCGCTGCACTCACCCAGATTGACGCGCGCCTGCGAGACGCCGGGTACCTTTTCCAGCGCCTTTTCCACCCGGCTAGCGCAGCTCATGCCGTCGATAAGCAGAAACTGCGCGGATTCAGGCGCGATTGCCGGTTGGGGTTCCGCCACTGTTGTCAGTGCCTCCGGCGGCGGCTCTGAAGCTGTCAACTACTCAGGCTTTGGGCGGCTGTCGCTCGCCAGCGCGGCGTGATAGCACGCCGCTTCCACGGTAGCGATCAGCACGGCGGCGTCGGCGCTGCCGGTAACCCTACGCCTCCTGCTGGGTGACGCTGGCCTGTTCGACATCCTCGTGTTGTTCCAGCGCCTCTTTCACGCGTTTGACGCAGTAGCCGCAGGAGAGGCCTTCCAGCGCCAGAGAAATAGTGTGAGACATAGTCTGCTCCTGTTGTGTTGCAGTTAGCAATGCGAGCTTTTTATCACTCGTGATACAGGCTAAACTTTCCATCAAGGGGAAGGTTAAACTATTTTTATCAGTATCGGCCGCGAGCGATTTTTCAGAGGAGAGCAGCGTGAACATCAGCGATGTGGCGAAAAAAAACGGGTTAACCAGTAAGACGATCCGATTCTATGAAGAGAAGGGGGTCGTGACGCCGCCGCTGCGCAGCGACAACGGCTATCGCTGCTACAGCACCCATCATCTCGATGAGCTCAACCTGCTGCGCCAGGCACGTCAGGTGGGCTTTACGCTCGACGAATGCCGCGAGCTGGTCACGCTGTTCAACGACCCGGCGCGCCACAGCGCCGACGTCAAGGCGTGCACCCTGCAGAAAGCCGGGGAGATCGCCGCGCACATTGAATAGCTGCAGGCGATGCGCCTGCGCCTGCTGGCGCTGGCCGACGCCTGTCCGGCAACGAGCGCGCGGAGTGCCCGCTCATCAACAACCTGGCGGGCTGCGGCGGCGCAGAGAAAAAACCGTCGCGCTAGCGCGGCCGGATGCGCAGCATAATGCCCTCAATGCCCGTGACGATCACCTGGCTGCCGCGCTGGTTAAGCGTGTTGGGCTGCTGGTTGCGCTCGAGGTGGCGCATCCAGCGGGTACCAGAGATAGACGCAAATCAGCGTCAGCAGGGCGAACAGCGTGCCCTGCGCGGTCCAGCTGAAAGGAAGGCACCATTCAATGACGCCCACCAGCACCGCCGCCAGCCCGCTCCACAGCAGATAGCCGCTGGTGCCGAGCATCTCCGCCGCCAGCAGTAACCCGCCCAGCGTCAGCCAGAACCAGTGCGGATGGGCAATCATCTCCACCAGCATCAGCGTTTCGACTCTGAGGATGTGCCCTTAAGCAGCGCGCTGATACCCGCGACCGAGCCCAGCAGGCTGCCGGCGTCCAGCGGCATCACCACCACCTTGCTGTTGTTGGCTTCGCCGATTTTTTGCAGCGCGTCGGTATACTTCTGCGCGACAAAATAGTTCACCGCCTGAATATCGCCTGCCGCGATGCCCTCAGAGACCATTTTCGTGGCGCGCGCTTCCACTTCCGCCTGGCGTTCGCGCGACTCCGCCTGTAAAAAAGCCGAGGTGCGTTCGCCCTCGGCTTTGAGAATACGCGACTGCTTGTCGCCCTCGGCACGCAGGATCGCCGCCTGGCGCACGCCTTCCGCCGCCAGAATGTCGGCGCGCTTGGTGCGCTCTGCCTCATCTGCGCGTTCATGGAGGCGATCAGCTCCTGCGGCGGCCGCACGTCGCGAATTTCGATGCGGGTAATCTTCACGCCCAAGGGGTTAGTCGCCCCGTTGACGATATGCAGCAGGCGGGTGTTGATGTCTTCGCGATACGACAGCATCTCATCCAGCGCCATGCCGCCGAGCACGGTGCGAATATTGGTCATAGTGAGGTTAATAATCGCCAGCTCGAGGTTGCTGACTTCATAAGCGGCGCGCGCCGGATCGACCGCCTAGATAAAACAGACGGCGTCGATGGTGACGTTGGCGTTGGCGTTATCTTTGTAGATGACTTCCTGCGAGGGAATATTCAGCACCCGTTCCATCATATTGATCTTGTGACCAATGCAATCCATAAAGGGCACCACCAGACTTAGGCCGGGCTGTGCAGGGTGCGGGTGTGTAGCCGAAGCGCTCCACGGTCCACTGGTAGCCCTGCGGCACGATTTTGACGCCTGCCTACACCGTGACGAGCGCCAGCACGATTAACGCCGGTATGACTGTCAATATATAACCTCCTGGTTGTTAAATAGCGGGCCGAGTCGCTTCGTCCCGGACGCGGCTGCGCGGCTGGATCAGTACAGCAAGGAGTGTAGAGCTAGCGGCGATAGCGAGCGGTAAGCGCGTCGCCGGTGCCGAGCGCCGCCAGGATCTCCTGCAGCATTTTACGCACCTGACCATCTGCCGCATTCAAATCGCGCTTCAGGAAGCCGAGCAGCAGCTCTAGCGCCTCTTTGCTGCGGCCGACCTGATGCAGCTGCAGCGCCAGCTTCGCCGCCAGCTCCGCATTGGCCGGATCGATCTCCAGCTGCGCCTGCAGCTGCTGAATTTCCGGTGTGTCCGCCGCCTGCTTCAGCAGATCGATTTGCGCCATCAGGCTCTGGTAGCGCGTATCCTGATCCTGCTGCGGCACTTTCGCCAGCACCTCTTCCGCTTCGTCGCTGCGATTCAGTATAATCAGCACCTCTGCCAGCAGAAAGCCGATCTCGCTCGCCTGACGGCTGAGCTGCCACGCCTCTTTCAGCAGCGGCAGCGCCTCAAGCGGCTTGCCTTCGTCCATCAGCGCGCCAGCGCCTGCTGCGCCTTCAGCTCCTCTTTGCGCGGCAGCACCTTCTCTAGCAGGGCGCGCACCGCCTCTTCCGGCTGCGGTCCCTGGAAGCCATCTACCGGCCGGCCGTTCTGAAACAGATAAACCGTCGGAATAGAGCGCAGGCCGAACTGCAACGCCACCATCTGCTCTTTATCGCAGTCGAGCTTAGCGAGAATAAACTGGCCGGCGTACTCCTACGCCAGGCGCTCAAGCAGCGGCGTCAGCTGCTGACAGTGCTGGCTACGCTCCGACCAGAAATAGAACAGCACCGGGATCTGCATGGAGTGTTCCAGCGTCTGGTGCAAGTTGGATTCATTGATGTCGATAATCGAAGCTTGTGGGGACATGACTCAGTCTCTTTGCGAAAAGTGTTTAAAAAATATGGGGCCGGACGGCCCCGCTTCAAGATGAATTCTCAGTGGCTGCGCAAAATGCGATCCAGCATCCAGCCCGGCAGCAGCCGTTTCAGGATGCTCATGGCGTGTGCGACCAGCGTCACTGGATAGCGCAGGCGCGGGCGCGGACTCTCCAGCGCGTGGCGCAGCTTGGGCAGAATCGCCTGCGGTGGCAGCGTAAAACGCGCGGCGATGCCGGGATTGCGTATCGGCTTGCCCGGCTCGCCCTGGGTGACGTTGTCGGTGAAGCGGGTAGCAATAGGGCCCGGCTCAATCAGGCTGACGCGCACGCCGCTGCGGCGCAGCTCCAGACGCAGCGCGTCGCTCCAGGCCTCCAGCGCATATTTGCTGGCGGCGTAGGCGCCGCGGCCGGGGGTGGAAATCAGCCCCAGCACGGAGCTGGTATTGACAATGCGCGCGTCGCCGCTCGCCTCCAGCGCGGGCAGCAGCCGCATCGTCAGCTGATGCGCGCCGAAAAAGTTGGTGGAGAACTGCTGCTGCAGCTGCTGGCGCGACAGCGTGCGCAGCGGTCCGTAAAGGCCGAAGCCGCCGTTGTTAAACAGCGCGAACAGACAGCGATCCGTCAGCGCCAGAATTTCATAGGCGGCGCGGTCGACGCTCGCCGCGTCGTCGAGATCCAGCGCCACGCCGATAAAGCCCTGCGCGCTCATCCGCGCCACATCTTCCGGCTTGCGGCAGGCGGCGATTACCCGATAGCCGCGCGCCAGCAGATCCTGCGCCGCGACCAAACCGATGCCGCTGGAACAGCCGGTAATCACGATGGTTTTTTGCATATCTTTACCCATAAAACGCGCGTCGTCCCGGTTACTCGTGCTTAACTAAGGGAGCCAGCGCCTTCGTCATCAGCTTGGCGATAAAGGGCTGCGCAGCGGGGCTGGGATGGATGCCGTCCTGCTGCATCCATTGCGGCTTCAGATAAACCTGCTCCATGAAAAAGGGCACAGAGGAATGTTGTACTGCTGTGCCAGCCTGGGATAGATCTCGCTGAACGCTTCCGTATAGCGCCGTCCATAGTTGGCGGGCAGTCGCACCTGCATCAGCAGCGGCTGCGCGTTGGCGGCCTTCACGTTGTTGATGATTTTTCGCAGATCCTGCTCGATGGCCTGCGGCGGAAAGCCGCGCAGGCCGTCGTTACCGCCCAGTTCGATTAACACCCACTGCGGCTGATGCTGTTTTAATAGCGCCGGTAAACGCGCCAGGCCCTGCGCGGCGGTATCGCCCCTGATGCTGCCGTTCACCACGCTCGGCCGCTGCTGCCAGCTGTTGTTCAGCAGGCTCGGCCAGGCTGCGCTGACCGGCATGTGGTAGCCGGCGCTCAGGCTATCGCCTAAAACTAACAGGGTGTTCGCAGCGGCTAACCGCGACGCCAGCAGAAGAACGCAAAACATTAAGGGATAATGCCAGCGGAAAACATTTCTGAAGTTCATCGTCTTACAAAGTCCGTCGGTCAGGGTGAACACAGTTGTCCATCCTTACCGGAGTTGACTTCATTGTCAAACGGGCCGAGACAGCAGCGCGCCGAGAGCGATCGCCAGAGCCGCGAGCAGGCGCGTAAGCTGTTGACGCAGCTGGGGCTGGGCGAGCGGTCAGCCATCTGCCGGCGCAGCTCTCCGGCGGCGAGCAGCAGCGCGTGGCGCTGGCACGCGCCTTTAACGGCCGCCCCGGCCTGCTGTTTGCCGACGAACCCACCGGCAATCTGGATCGTAAAACCGGCGACCGCATCGCCGATCTGCTCTTTTTAACCGCGACTACGCCACCACGCTGATTCTGGTGACCCATGACGAACAGCTGGCGGCGCGCTGCGACCGCTGGATCCAGCCGCAGCTGAAAGCGGACCAGCGCTGGATCAGCGTGGATAATTCCGAAGACGAGCTGGGGCGCTAGATGCAGCGCTCCCAGAAGTTTTTGCTGCTCTCCGCCTTGCTGACGCTGATGCTGGCGATCGCCGCCGTCGCGTTGGCGATGAGCCACTACTGCCGCAGCCGCTACGATCTGGTGGCGGTGCTGAAAACCCTGGGCGCCGGGCGCTGCAGCGGCTGATTATCGGCCAGTGGCCGGCGGTGCTGCTGCTGGCGGCCGTATGCGGCGGGGCGCTGGGCGCTGCAGCTTAAGATCTTCGATTTTCCCTGGCAGCCCGATTGGACGCTGTGTCTGGCGCTGCCGCTGAGCGGCGGCTGGCTGGGGGGGGGGGCTGCTGCGCAGCAAGGCGCTGTTCTGGCGCACGGAGTCACTCTGATAATCGGCTCTGGCTGGCTTTAGGCCGCAGCCAGAGCTTACAAGCGGGTAGCATGGAGGGAAGAGCAAAGCGTCCCGCAGCAGGGACAAAACGTTGGGCGTGGTTACATAACGCAGGCGTTAACCGGTTTACGGACGCACCTCAGGGCTGAGGTGCGTATCCGGGCTGGCGGGGATACCGCTTTTGCGATCGGGCCAGGTTGCCCGCGCGGGTGCGCCACTCATCAACCTCGTGGAACGTGCCTGCTGATCAGAACTTCTCAACCGCCCAGGCGATGCCGCTGGCGTACTCCGGCGGCAGCATCGGCACCAGCGCCTGCAGCGCTGCGGCCAGCCGCGCGCTGTCGCTGTCGGTGAGGTTCAGATGGCCAACCTTGCGGCCTGGGCGCACCTCTTTATTATACCAGTACAGATGCACCAGCGACTGCTGCAGCCAGTCGCTGTTCAGCGCGGTGCCGATCAGGTTCACCATCACCGACGGCGCGAACACCACCGGCTGCGGCAGCGCCAGGTTGAGCACGGCGCGCAGGTGCAGCTCGAACTGGCTGATAGAGGCGCCGTTCTGCGTCCAGTGGCCGCTATTATGCACGCGCGGTGCCAGCTCATTGATCAGCAGCCCATGCGGCGTGACAAAACACTCCATCGCCATCACGCCGACGTAGTTCAGCTCCTGCATGATTGCGCTGAGCATCGCTTCGGCCTGCGCCTGCTGCGCGGCGTCCGCCTGCGGAAAGGCGACGCTGGTGCGCAGAATGCCCTCCTGATGCAGGTTGTGGGTCAGCGGGTAAAACACCGTGCGGCCATCCTGACCGCGCCCACCCACCAGCGACACCTCGCCGGAGAAATTGATGCCCTGCTCAACGACGCACTCGCCGTAGCACGCGTCCGGTAGCACGTCGGTCTCATTGGCGCGCAGGCGCCACTGGCCACGACCGTCGTAACCGCCGGTGCGGCGCTTGACGATCGCCAGCTCGCCCAGATCGGCGAACACCTGCGGCCACTCGCTTTTATCGGCCAGCAGCTGCCAGGGCGCGGTAGCGAGGTTCAGCTGATCGAGCAGCTGCTTCTGCGTCAGACGATCCGCCAGGCGTGGAAAAATATCGCGGTTGACGAAGGCGGGGTGAACGGCCAGCTCGCGCGTCAGCGCGGTCTCAGGCCAGCGCTCGATCTCGGCGGTGATCACGCTCTGCGCAATCGGCAGCGCGTCAGGCTCGGCGTCAAGCCCCATCGGATAGACAGCAATGCCCAGCGGTTCGCCCGCCTGGCGCAGCATGCGGCCCAGCTGGCCGTTGCCCAATACGCAAACCGGCTTCATGCGTCCTCCCGCGGGTCCGAGTTATTTAATACCTCGTCAGTCTGCGCTTGGCGCCAGTCGCCGAGGCGAGTCGCCAGCGCTGCGTCGTGGATCGCCAGGATCTGCGCCGCCAGCAGGCTGGCGTTGGCCGCGCCCGCTTTGCCGATGGCCAGGGTGCCCACCGGAATGCCGCGCGGCATCTGCACGATCGAGTAGAGGCTGTCGACACCGCTCAGCGCCGCGCTCTGCAACGGCACGCCCAGCACCGGCACCAGGGTTTTCGCCGCCAGCATGCCCGGCAGATGCGCCGCGCCGCCTGCGCCCGCGATGATCACCTGATAACCCTTATCGGCAGCCGTCTCGGCGAAGCTGAACAGCTTGTCCGGCGTACGGTGAGCGGAAACCACTTCGACATGGAAGGGCACGTCCAGGCTGGTGAGGATCTCCGCAGCGAACTGCATGGTGGACCAGTCACTTTTGGAACCCATAACTATAGCGATGTGGGCCGGGGCGGCGTTGGATGACATGCGGTCAACTCCTGTGAATAAACAAACCTGACCGGTCGGTTAGGTGAAGAAGGGCACAGAGAATAGCATGGGAAAGGCGCAAGGAAAACGGTTCGCCTGAATACGGGGGTTTTCGCCGCCCTTCAGAAGTCGAATTCGATCAGGCTGAGGCCGCTGGCGTCGAGCTGGATCATCGAGCCGCGCGCGTGCCACGCGCCCAGTACCGCGCGCTCGACGGGCTGGCCGTTCAGGACGAAGCGGTGAATCGCCGGACGATGGGTATGGCCGTGGATCATCATGGTCACCTGCTGGCGTTGCAGGGTTGCGTTAACCGCCTCGGCGTTGACGTCCATAATGGCGAGCGACTTATGCTGGTTCGCCTGTTTGCTGCCGTCGCGCATGCGCGCGGCGATGCGTTTGCGTATCAACAGCGGCAGGGCGAGAAAAAGGCGCTGCAGCCAGCGCTGATGCACTTTGGCGCGAAAGCGTTGATAGCCTGCGTCGTCAGTGCAGAGGGTATCGCCATGCAGAATCAGTACGCGATGGCCGTAGAGCGTCAGCACCTGCTCCTCCGTCAGCAGCGTCATGCCGCTGGCGCGGGCATACGCCTTGCCGAGCAGAAAGTCGCGATTGCCGTGGATAAAAAAGAGCGGTACCGGCAGGGCGCGCAGCGCGTCAGCTACCTGGCGGTGCAGCGGGCTAGGATCGTCATCGCCGATCCAGGCTTCAAACAGGTCGCCGAGGATATAGAGCGCGTTGCAGTGCGGCGCTTCACGCGCCAGAAAATGCAGAAAACCGGCGGTAATCGCCGGTTCTTCCTGACACAGATGCAGATCTGCGATAAACAGGGTGCGCGACATTAATCGCTGACGGTCACTTTCTGAATGATAACGTCATCTTTCGGCACATCCAGGTGCATGCTGCTGCGGCCGGTGGAAACCGCCTTGATCTTTTCAACCACGTCCATGCCCTCAACCATTTCGGCGAACACGCAGTAGTCCCAGCCCTGCAGGCTTTCGTCGTGGAAGTTCAGGAAGTCATTGTCGGCGACGTTGATAAAGAACTGCGCGGTCGCGGAGTGCGGAGCGGAAGTACGCGCCATTGCCAGCGTGCCGCGGGTGTTTTTCAGGCTGTTGTTCGCTTTGTTGCGGATTTCCTCTTTGGTCGCTTTCTGCTTCATGCCTTCATGCCCGGCTCAAAACCGCCGTCCTGAATCATAAAGCCGTTGATAACACGGTGGAAAATGGTGTTGTCATAAAAACCTTCACGGCAGTATTTGAGGAAGTTTTTCACGGTAGCTGGCCCTTTATCGTCGAAGGTTTTAATTACGATGTCGCCGTGGTTGGTCTGGAAAGTAACCATCATTCTCGTCCTGTAAAGGTTGTCATCAGTTATCTGACCGCCGCATGGCAGACCGGCCATTGTAGTCTACGCCTCTTATATCATAAATTCCAGTGACGCGTCAGCCCGCCCGCGGCGCATTTGGCACGCTGCCGTCGCGCAAGCGTAAAAAATACGGCACAATATCTAAATAACCTGATAAAAGCGTTTACTACACTCGTCTAAACGGAACCGTTCAATGCTAAAGATTTATAACACCCTGAGTCGACAGAAAGAGGAATTCAAACCTATCCATGCCGGTGAGATCGGCATGTACGTGTGCGGTATCACGGTGTACGACCTCTGTCATATTGGCCATGGGCGTACCTTCGTGGCATTCGACGTGGTCTCCCGCTACCTGCGCTACAGCGGCTATCGCCTGAACTACGTGCGCAACATTACCGATATCGACGACAAAATCATCAAGCGCGCTAACGAGAACGGCGAAAGCATCGAGACCCTGACCAACCGGATGATTGGCGAGATGCACAAGGATTTCGCCGCGCTCAACATCCTACCGCCGGATCAGGAGCCGCGCGCCACGCGCCATATCGTGGAGATTATCGAGCTGGTGGAGCGCCTGATTGCGCGCGGCCACGCCTATGTTTCCGACAACGGCGACGTGATGTTCGACGTGCCGAGCGACGCTGACTACGGTGCGCTGTCGCGCCAGGATCTGGAGCAGCTGCAGGCGTGCGGGCGCGTGGAGGTGGCTGAGGCGAAGCGCAGCCCGATGGACTTCGTGCTGTGGAAAATGTCCAAGGCGGACGAGCCTTCCTGGCCATCGCCATGGGGCAACGGACGTCCGGGCTGGCATATCGAATGCTCGGCGATGAACTGCAAGCAGCTTGGTGTGCACTTTGACATTCACGGCGGCGGTTCGGACCTGATGTTCCCGCACCATGAGAACGAGATCGCGCAGTCGACCTGCGCCCACGACGGTCCGTACGTCAACTACTGGATGCACTCCGGCATGGTGATGGTAGATCGCGAGAAGATGTCGAAATCCCTCGGCAACTTCTTTACCGTGCGCGACGTGCTAAAGCACTACGACGCGGAGACAGTACGCTACTTCCTGATGTCAGGCCACTACCGCAGCCAGCTTAACTACGGCGAAGAAAACCTGGACCAGGCGCGCGCCGCGCTGGAGCGCCTCTATACCGCGCTGCGCCACACCGATCGCAGCGTCGCGTCGGCGGGCGGCGAAGCGTTCGACGCGCGCTTCCGCGCGGCGATGAATGATGACGTCAATACGCCGGAAGCCTACTCGGTGCTGTTCGACATGGCGCGTGAGGTGAACCGCCTGAAGGGTGAGAACCACGACGCGGCGAACGCGCTGGCGGCGAAGCTGCGCGAGATGGCCAACGTGCTGGGCATTCTGCAGCAGGATCCCGAGCTGTTTCTGCAGAGCGGCGCGCAGGCTGACGCCGACGACGTGGCTGAGATTGAGCACTGGGTACAGGCGCGCGCCGACGCGCGGAAAGAAAAAAACTGGGCGCAGGCCGACATCGCGCGCGACAAGCTCAACGAGCTAGGCGTGATCGTGGAGGATGGCCCACAGGGCTCGACCTGGCGTCGCAAATAACCTTAAAGGAGAGGGCGCGCAGGCGCCCTTTTTTATGCCTGTTGAAAAGATTGAAATCCGCGGTTTTCGCTTGGTGCGCCAGCTGTCGCTGCCGCAGATCAATGTCGTCAGCGGCCCCAACGGCTGCGGCAAATCCAACCTCTACAAAGCGGTGAAGCTGCTGCACGACGCCGCCAGCGGACGGCATTCAGAAGGTGATGTGGGCCGGCGGGCTCTGCGCCGCGGCGATCGCCGCCACGATCCCAGACGGCTGACGCTGGCGGCGCAGATAGACGATCTTGAATATCCACTGGAGATTGGCTTTCCGGAACCACTGGCGACCACGCGGTTCAATCTCGATCCGCTAGTCAAAGAGGAGCGCATCTGGCTGAGCGGCTAGCGGCGGCAGCCCGCCGCCTGCATTATGCAGCTTCAAAAACAGACGGCGTTTCTGTATAATGTCGACGGCGAGCGCGTCGACTATCCGGCGACCCTGCATCCAGATGAGTCGCTGTTCGGCCAGCTGGGCGAGCCGCATCACTATCCAGAGCTGTCACAGCTGCGCGAGCGCCTGCGCCAGTGGCGTTTCTACCACGAGTTCGCCGTCTGGCCCGGCTCGCCGATCCGCGCGCCGCAAATCGGCGTGCACTCTCTGGTGCTGGCGCACGACGGCAGCAACCTCGCCGCCGCCTGGGCCACCATCGTCGAGCGCGGCCATCATTAGCTGCTTTAATGCGGTCACCGCGCAGGCGTTTCCCGACAGCGAGTTTCAGGTTGAGGTGCAGAACGGCCGTTTCCAGATGCAGATGTCGCGGCGCGGTGTGCTGCGCCCGCTCGACAGCGCGGAGTTCTCTGACGGCACACTGCGCTTTCTCTGCTTGGTGGTGGCGCTGCTCAGCCCCCGGCCGCCGCAGTTTATGGCGCTTAACGAGCCGGAGAAAAGCCTGCATGCGGATCTCCTGCCGGCGCTGTTGCACCTGATCGCCGAGGCGAGCCAATTTTGTCAGCTGTGGATCACCAGCCACTCGCCGCACCTGGCGCCGCGTAGTATGCGCCGGTGAACCATATTCAGCTGGCGCTGGCGGAGGGGAAAACGCGGCTGTCGGAGTGATGACCGGCGAGAGGGGAAAGCGAGATAGGGGCGGCATTCTTGTCTGCTGGCCTGCGCATGACGTCAGTGCAGGCCAGCTATTTTCGGCTTCCCGCCCGCAGGTTGCGGGCGGGTGAGTCAAGGCAGGCGCCCCAGGCGGTGACGGTTACGCGCTGTCTGGCGAACTCAACGGCCTGTCCCGCCACGATTTTGCAGCGCTTGCGGGTTTCCACCGCGCCGTCAACGGTGACTTCGCCGTCGGCAATGACGATTTTCGCCTGCGCGCCGCTCTCTACCCAGCCTTCCAGCTTCAGCAGATTGCACAGGTCGACGTGGGGGAATTTGCCCAGTAGAAAAGTGCGCCATTACGCCTCCTCCTTGTCATGGTAGCTTTCGCACGCATGCAGCGTGTTCTCAATCAGCGTGGCGACGGTCATCGGACCTACGCCGCCCGGCACCGGCGTGATGTAAGAGGCGCGCTCGGCGGCCGCGTCGAAATCGACGTCGCCCACGACTTTGCCGCTTTCCAGACGGTTGATGCCAACATCGATCACCACCGCGCCCGGCTTAATCCAGTCGCCCGGGATAAAGCCCGGCTTGCCGACCGCTACTACCAGCAGATCGGCGTGCTTGACGTGATGGCGCAGATCTTTGGTAAAGCGGTGGGTAACGGTGGTGGTGCAGCCCGCCAGCAGCAGCTCCATGCTCATCGGGCGGCCGACGATATTGGAGGCGCCAACCACCACGGCGTTCAGGCCGTAGGTATCGATATTGTAGCGCTCCAGCAGCGTAACGATGCTGCGCGGCGTGCAGGGACGCAGGGTCGGCGCGCGCTGGCAGAGGCGGCCCGCGTTGTAGGGATGGAAGCCGTCAACGTCTTTATTCGGCGTAATGCGCTCCAGCACTTTGACGTTGTCGATGCCTGCCGGCAGCGGCAGCTGCACCAGAATGCCGTCGATCTCGCCGTTGTCATTAAGATCGTCAATCAGCTGCAGTAGTTCGGCTTCGCTGGTGGTGGCGGGCAGATCGTAAGAGCGCGACACAAAGCCGACCTCTTCGCAGGCGCGGCGTTTGCTGCCGACGTAGATTTGCGAAGCGGGGTTTTCACCTACCAGAATGACCGCCAGGCCAGGGGCACGTTTTCCGGCTGCCAGACGCTGCTTTACCTTTTCCGCAACCTCAAGGCGCACCTGCTGCGCAATCGTTTTACCGTCAATAATTTTTGCTGCCATCAGAGAGAAAATCCACTGTGTTGAGTTGATCGGGGAAAGGCGCCTATTCTGTCAGAAGCGTGAGGCGCTGTCAGGTTCTGAATCGTCGCGGGTTGTCTGATTCTTTGGCATCCGCACCGCACGCACGGCCAAAAGCTTTGACTCGTTGAGGTCTCGCCGTATAATCCTCGCCATCTCCGTGCGCCCTTAGCTCAGCTGGATAGAGCACCGGCCTTCTAAGCCGTAGGTCACAGGTTCGAATCCTGTAGGGCGTGCTATTTTCTCTTACCAGTATCCTCCCCTAAAGCTTAATAATCCATTTAAAAAAAAAGAGTTTAACGAAATCAGCGTCTGTTGAGGTCTTCTCTTGCATAGTCATCTGGCAGCATAGTTGAGGCTATCTTCTGTTAAAGGGAATTAGTTGCGCCCAAAATGAAGCGGTGCTGGACACCCTGCAAAACGGCCACTATCTCGGCCTGCGCTATATCCTGTGCGGCCGCGAGAGCGCCTGCTATTTTGTCGACAGCGTAGAGGAAAAATGGCTGGCGAAGATGCGCTACTACTGCCATCGCCTGAAGCCGATTCATTCGCTGGCGGAGACTAGCGACGACCGGCTGTTTAAGTTCGCGCTTAATCTCTCTGATGATTTTGTCGAGCCGCTGATGACGGATATCCGTCGGCTGCATGAGGGCGCCGCCGCCGCGACCTCCAGCGGGCACGTTTCGGTGGATCTCATCGTGCCGGGCCACCACAAGGCCAATGGACTCAACATCCTGTCGCAGCGCTGGGGCGTCGATCATGCGCAGGTGCTGGCGTTTGGCGACGGCGGCAACGATCTGGAGATGCTGCAGCAGTCGGGGGTCAGCTTCGCCGCGCCCGCCAATAATGACGCCGGCGTGCTGCAGATTATTGAGAAGATGCTGGCGGGCGCGCCGCCTTTCACAACAGCCGGATCGGCTTAGCCGCGGGCTATCGGGGCAGCGCCGCTGCCCCATTAGACTAGGGCGTGGAGACCTGCCACGCCTGTGTTAGCAGCTAGCGCATCGCCGACGGGCTGTAGCTGACCAGCGAGTTTTTGCTGTTGGCGCGCGCCAGAATCCAGCTTACCTCCGCTTACGCTCAGCGTTTGCTTCTCCTGCCAGAAGGGCAGGATTGCCTACTGCTGTAGCCAGTCCTTCAGGAAGCGCACCGGCTGAGGCGCTGGCGTGGCAAACTGCGCGCTTTGCAGCGCCTGCATCAGCTGCTGCTGTGCTGGCTGCTCACTCTCCGCCAGCAGATCGAGGAAGGGAAAAAGCAGGCGGCCGCACACTTCACCGTGATGGTAGGGCTTAATCGCCCCCAGTTCGCCGGCGAGGCCGTGGATCACCCCCGGACCGGCGCTGCTGAGCGCCACGCCGCCAAGTCATAACACCATCATCATCGCCTCGCGCGCCGCATCGCCCTGTGTGTCGTCGCGGTTCGGATCGGGCCAGGCCTGAACAAACTGCTGTAGCCCACACAGCGCCAGCTGGCGGGTAAAAAGGTTGTCCTTGCTGGAGAGGTAAGCTTCGAACAGATGAGTAAATACGTTGATGCCGCAGGTCGCCAACACCTTTTCCGGCGCGCCCTTCAGCAAATCCGCATCCAGGATAGCAACCTGCGGCACAAATACCGCATGGCGCAGCGACGCCTTTAACCTGAATGTTATGCTGATCAGTCACCACCACGTTTTGCGTCACTTCGCTACCGGTGCCGGCGGTGGTCGGCACGGCAATCAGCGGCAGCGTCACCGCCTGCACCGGCGTTTCGCCTACTTTTTCAAGGTAGCGAGCGGGTGGGCAGCGGATGCTGCACTATGGCGCTAAACGCCTTGGCCGCATCCAGCACGCTGCCGCCGCCAATCGCCACGACGCGATCCACATGGCCGCGCCAGCGTGTGACCCAGGCATCAATCTCAGCCGGTGAGGCTTCATGCGTAACTATTTCATAACCAATAATGAGATCGTTTAGTTCATCTTTTAGGCGCGCATAAACCGGGCCGTTAAGAAAAGAACGCCCGCCAAACAGCGTGTCGTCTGCGGCTCGGCGCGCAGCAGCGGCACCAGCTTCGTAATTCTACCGCGTCCAAACAGGGTTCGTTGATTGCTGTATAGCTCGCTCAGGTTCTCACTCACCGCGACATCCTTTTGTATTAAGGGGAAAAGAGATTGTAACCAAAACCGTGCGCGCCGCTGCGGCAAATTTTCCGATAACACGGAGATGAAAAGTTGATCACCTTCGCAAAACAGAAATTCAGCCTCGTCGGGGAGGTGCTTTCGTCCTGATGTTACCCTTAATCTGTTACTGGTAACAGGTTGTATCCAGCTGTTAACCCGTTTTTCCGATGCCGTACCTGATGTCCTTTGCGGACCCATGATAACACCGCTGCTGACCGCTGGTCAGTCTGCAAGGTGGAGAAAACCTATGCCATTACTTATTATGGCGATTGGGTGTGGCGCGCTGCTGGTTGGCATGATGCAGGGAATGCCGATCAATAAAGTGATCCTTGCTATTAAACACGGCGTGGGCGGCACCCTTGGCAGCCTGGCGCTGATCATGGGTTTTGGCGCCATGCTGGGCAAGCTGCTGGCAGATTGCGGCGGCGCACAGCGTATCGCCACCACGCTGATTGAAAAATTCGGCAAGCAACATATTCAGTGGGCGCTGTTGCTGACCAGCTTTACCGTCGGCTTCGCGCTGTTCTACAAGGTGGGATTTGTGCTGATGCTGCCGCTGGTGTTCAGCATCAGCCGCGTCGGCGCGTGTGCCGCTGCTCTACGTTGGGGTGCCGATGGCGGCCGCGTTGTCGGTAACGCACGGTTTTCTGCCGCCGCATCCCGGCCCAACCGCCATCGCCACGCTGTTCAACGCCGACATGAGTAAAACCCTGCTGTGGGGCACGCTGCTGGGCATTCCGACGGTTATTCTCGCCGGGCTGGTCTATGCGCGCTTCCTGAAAAGCATCGATAAACCCATTCAGGAAAGGCTGTATAATCCGAAAACCTTCAGCGAAGGGGAGATGCCGGGCTTTGGCGTCAGCGTCTAGACCTCGCTGGTGCCGGTGATCCTGATGGCGCTGCGCGCGCTGGCGGAAATGGTGCTGCCGAGAGGGCATCTAGTGCTGGCGTATGCGGAATTCTTCGGCGATCCGGTAATGGCAACGCTGATTGCGGTACTGATCGCCATCTTCACCTTTGGCCTGAACCGCGGACGCAGCATGGACGAGGTAATGGGCACCATTATCGACTCGATTAAGATCATCGCCATGATGCTGCTGATTATCGGTGGCGGCGGGGTGTTCAAGCAGGTGCTGGTGGACAGCGGCGTCGATAAATATATCTCCGGCATGATGCAGGAGAGCAACGTGTCGCCCATCTTTATGGCCTAGTCGATTGCCGCCGTGCTGCGCATTGCGCTCGGCCGTCGCGCTCGGCGCGATTTGTCTCTTCCCACTCCCCGGGCACCTGTATCGGCTCGCTGCCGCTCTGCGGCGAACATTTGACCCAGGCGAGAAACGCCTCCGCTTCCTCCTGCATGCTTGGCGCATTTGAACGCGTCAGGATCAAGGATTATGGTGGTCATGCAGTTATAGATCGCGTCATGGCTGGTCTGCAGCGTCTCCTTATGAGTGGTGCGGCCGCCGGAGAGCGCGCCGCCGAGGATTTCGCATATCGTCGCCAGCGGCATAGCCCTTATGCAGACCAAAGGGCAGCAGCGAGCCGTAGGGCAGTTGATGCATGACGGCGGGATCGAAGCTGGGCTGACCCTGATCATTGCTCAGATAGCCCGGCGGCACCGTTACGCCCTTGTTCCAGGCGACGCGGGTTTTGCCGAAGTCGATGCCGCTGGTGGCGAAATCGAGCAGCAGCGGCTTGCTGCCGCGACGCGGGAAAATCGTGCAGAAGGGGGTTGGTGCCGAAGCGGCGATCGCTGCCGCCAAAGGGCGCTACCATCGGGTCGTCCATCACGTTAACGAAGTGGAAAGAGATAAACCCCGCCGCCGCGCACTGCTCGGCCCAGTGGCGGATATGGTGAGAGTGGTGCAGGCCGACCGCAGCGATGCCTGTCTGCCGCACTCGTGCGATGCCCTACTGCATAGCTTCCCAAACCGCCACCTGACCGAACCCGGCGTGCGCGTAAAAGGTCAGCACCGCGCCGGCGTCCTTTTCCAGCACCGGGCGCTGGTTGAGCTGCAGATGCCCCTGCTGCAACGAGGCCATATAGCTTGGGATCATGCTGACGCCGTGAGAATCGTGGCCGGCTAGGTTCGCCGCCACCAGATGATTGGCCACCAGCCGTGCCCAGTCAGCTTTGCTGCCGGCGTGCAGCCAGATCGCCTGAACAAACTGATGCAGACGCGCCGCATTGATTCGATAGAGTTGACTCACCGTGCTTTTCTCATTTTTTTTAGGGTACATTGCATCCTGCGACCAAAAAGGGTTAACGGCAAGCCTCTTGAGAGACGGGCCACAGCATGGCTCGGTGCGGAGGTTAATGCGGCTGTTCGAAGCCGGCTTTGACCATCTGTTCGCGCAGCGCGAGCGTGATTTCGCGATTACCCCCGGTTACGGGATAGATCATGTTGTTGACGACATCATAAGGTCGTGCTCTTCAAACTCCTGCAGGGTGAGCTGGCCGCCTTTATCGTTGATAGCGAATGCTCCCTTGATGTGATCGCCCGCGTTTTTTGCTTTGAGGCTATAGCGTCCTATACTGGTATTTATCGTGCTCATAATGTCTCCTTGTTACTCGTCTTACGTAGGTTAACGCAGAGGCCTGCCTTTGCTACTAGAAGTTTAGTGCCAAAGAAGAGTGGTAACGAATCGCGATGTGGTTAAAAATCAACAACTGCAACCCGTCTCGCGTCTTGCTCAGGAAAGGAACTAACCGGGCGCGGCGCATCCGGCGCGGCAAAAACGCAGCGATAAGCTATGCTCTTATCCTGAAACGTTTTTTTCTGGCAGAGAAACAAGGATATGAAAATAATTTTGTGGATTATCGCCATCATTTTCATCGTAGGTTTACTGACGCTGACAGGAGTATTTAAGTTAATTTTCTAACGTCAGAGGGGGCACCTCTCAGGTGCCCTTATTCGTATCTCTCTTCACGCGTGAAACCAGACAGCGCGTAATCGGATCCAGCGGCGAATTTAGCAGCAGATCCTGTGCAGTCAGGCGCTTGTTGCAGTTACCGCATCGTGCGTCATGAAAGTCGGCGTCTGATGAAGGTTTATGGGTAAACGTAAACTTTGCGCTGCCGCAGGTGGTACAGCGAATTTTCCATGTGTATGCTCTCCTTGCCCGAAACGAACAGCTACTATTCTAACAAACATCCCCATAAGATTTATCAAAAATCCTAAACAATTAATGCGCGTTATCTTTTGGGTATGGTGGTTGTTTTTTATTTATTTCAGCAGGTTATTGTTTCTTCTAGTGAGAAGGTTTTTCACCCGCGCGGCGCAGCGCCGCTGGGGCTTTTATCGCCTGTGCTGCCTCGACCAGCCCACTTTTTCCACTTCGTTTCGCCGCGGTTTTATTTACGCTGCGCATAATGATGCATGTGACATAGGATTTTTATTAACCCATGACGCACACGACCGCAACGAGGAGAGCGGGTCAACCGGACGTGCCTGTACAGGAAACAGTTGTGAACCGCTATACAGTGAGCACCCTCACCAGCGCGAGGCTCCGCGCTTATTCTCTCTTTCTCCGTTCAGGCAGTGACCAGGCAGTGACCGTTACGCAAAGCATCCAGAGCGGCTGGAACAGCTTTCCCCACAACGTGCAGCAAACTTGGGAAGAGCCGCAAAACCGCAGATCTCTATCTGCCCGCCATTACCTGGCATAATCGCTGGACCTAGCGATGAATATCATATCAACCTCTACAACGAGCGACCGTGGAGCGCAGGCGGCGGCGTGTCGCGCTATGACGTGAAGGGCAATTGGCACGGCCTCTATCTGATGGCGTTCGTTCAAGGATTCGTATAACAAGTGGGAGCCGTTTGCTACGGCTGGGAGGCGACCTGGCGACCCTTGCGCGATCAACGCTTTCATTTGGGCGCCGGCTATACCGCAGGCGTCACGGCGCGGCATAACTGGAAATACATTCCCGTACCGGCCATTTTGCCGCTTGGCTCGGCGGGATATGGGCCGGTTAACTTCCAGATGACTTATATTCCAGGGACTTACAACAACGGCAACGTCTATTTCGCTTGGCTGCGACTTCAGTTCTAGCGCGCAGAGACGCTAGCAAACGGGGGCAATGATAAAAAAAGCGAGATTTATCACTTTTTCATCAATCTTCGCTGGACAAATGTCACCGTAATTGCTGTACTAGATGCCGACACTGTCTTAGTGTCCGTTTTTCATATAAAGGTATATATAGATGTCCAAGATTAAAGGCAACGTTAAGTGGTTTAATGAATCTAAAGGATTCGGTTTCATTACTCCAGAAGATGGCAGCAAAGACGTGTTCGTACACTTCTCTGCTATCCAGATCAATGGCTTCAAAACTCTGGCTGAAGGTCAGCGCGTTGAGTTTGAAATCACCGAAGGCGCCAAAGGCCCATCTGCTGCTAACGTTATCAGCCCGTAAGTTAATAGTCAGAATTTCAAAAACCCGCCGCATGGCGGGTTTTTTATGGCTGGAAAAAGCTGTAATAAAACCCACCTATGACGCTGCCCAGCGCCACGATCAACGCCACAGCCTCATCCCATGCTGCGCGGTATCATCATTTTCATTTGGTCTCTCCGGCTAAAGCTCGACCCTCGGTTTCGCAGTAAAAGATTAACGCCGCCTGAATCTGACGTGACAGATTGATGTCAGCACAGGATCTGCGGCGCCAGTCACATAAAACCACGTAACAATATTATAACAAACCTTACTTGCAACTTTTTTCCTGCCGACTCTATATAATAGAGCGGCAGCACTATCTTCTTTGAAAGAGGCAGGATGAACATACGTCAGGCACATGCGAAAGACAGCTTTGAGCTCAGCGCGCTGCTGGCTGATTTCGCTGAGGTTGAAAGGTAAAGTGTGGAAGGTATCAGTATTGTCAAACTGCCGATCATCGGTGCGCTCATAATACTGCTTTTGGGCACCAACAATAAGTTACGTTCACTAGGTTGCGATCAGGGCTCCGCAATCAAAGGCTTCAAAAAAGCCATGAAAGATGAAAAACCCACTGCAACCCAAACGACGGCTGAAGAATTTCCGGCAGAACGCGTCACGCATAAAGAGTAATTCGCCAGCGAGCAGATATAACCATTTGTTTCTCGCAGACATAAAAAAAACAGACTGTTAGCGTCTGGTTTTTTATTGCCTGCGGCTGGCTTATTTGACTTCCAGTCCTTTCGCCTGCATATCGGCGTGATAGGAGGAGCGAACAAACGGGCCGCACGCGGCGTGGGTAAAGCCCATCGCCAGCGCCTCTTCTTTTATCTCATCGAATTCGGTAGGGCTGACGTAGCGCTGTACGGGCAGATGATGACAGCTCGGCTGCAGATACTGGCCCAGCGTCAGCATAGTAACACCGTGACGACGTAGATCGCGCATCACTTCGATAATTTCCGCGTTGGTTTCGCCCAGGCCTACCATCAGGCCCGATTTGGTCGGGATATGCGGATGCGCCTCTTTGAAGCGCTCCAGCAGCTTCAGCGACCACTCATAGTTGGCGCCCGGACGCACCTGACGATAGACGCGCGGCACGTTTTCCAGGTTGTGGTTGAACACGTCCGGCGGCGTGGCGACAAGAATTTCCAGCGCGCGATCCATACGGCCGCGGAAGTCGGGCACCAGCGTTTCAATCTTGATGGTCGGGTTTTTCTCGCGGATAGCGCTGATGCAGTCAGCAAAGTGCTGTGCACCGCCGTCGCGCAGATCGTCACGGTCAACCGAAGTGATTACTACGTAGCGCAGCGCCATATCGGCGACGGTCTGGGCCAGCTTCAGCGGCTCGTTGGCGTCCGGCGCGTTGGGGCGGCCGTGCGCCACGTCGCAGAAAGGACAGCGGCGGGTGCAGATGGCGCCGAGGATCATAAAGGTAACGGTGCCGTGGTTAAAGCATTCTGCTAGGTTAGGGCAGGATGCCTCTTCGCAGACGGAGTGCAGGCCGTTTTTACGCATCGCCGCCTTGATACCCTGGATTCGGCTGGAATCCGCAAGCATCTTGATTTTCATCCATTCGGGCTTGCGTAGCAGTTCCTGGCGTTCGGTCACAACGGTTTTCACCGGGATGAGCGCCATTTTATCCGCGTCACGATATTTGACGCCGCGTTCCATCTGAATTGGTTTACTCATAAGTCTGCAGGTTCCGGTCGGATTGCGTGGCGAGAGCTTTCGCCTTCAGGCCAGCGGTAAAGCTTTCAACTTTATTTGATAAAACTTCAAAAATTATATCAGTTCTGCCTGGCAGAAGCAGCCGCCAAGCGGCAGTAAAAGTTACAATTTTGTAAATTCGCATGTGCGGTTAAGGCAGCGATAGCGTTTCGGCCGCCAGCCACTCCACCTTATCGAAGCCGAGCTGGCGCGCGAAGGCATTAACCAGCAGCGGCTGCACGTCCGCCAGGCTGACGCCAGGCTGAAAGGCGCTCAGCTGCGTCATGCGCATACCAGCATAGCCGCAGGGATTGATGCGCAAAAACGGAGTAAGATCCATCGCCACGTTCAGCGCTAGGCCATGAAACGAGCAGCCTTTGCAGATGCGCAGGCCAAGCGAGCAGATCTTCTCGTCGCCGACATAGACGCCCGGTGTATCGGGACGCGCGCGCGCCTCGACGCCAAAATGGGCCAGCGTGGCGATCACCGTATCTTCCAGCGCCGTCACCAGCTGGCGCACGCCGATCTTGCGGCGCTTCACGTCAATCAGCACATACATCACCTGCTGGCCCGGACCGTGATAGGTTACCTGGCCGCCGCGATCGCTCTGCACGACAGGAATATCGCCGGGCATCAGCAGATGCTCTGCTTTGCCTGCCTGACCCTGGGTGAAAACGGCGTGATGCTCTACCAGCCAGACTTCGTCGCGGCTGTCGCTGTCACGGCGTTCGGTGTAGTGATGCATGGCATCGGAGACGAGTTGCCAGTCGTGCTGGCCGAGCTGGCGGATAAGAAGCGTATCTGCTGACAAAACGGCGGTCCGGTTAGAGGGAAAGGCTGAGTATAACGTCGGCAAAGGGTAAGACCAATATCCTTTGTCTACGCCGGCACTTACAGCACTATGCACACGATATCGATATTGCCCAGCTCTTCATACAGGGTTTCCACCTGTTCGATATGTGTGGCGTTAATGGTAATCGATACCGAGTGATAGTTGCCTTTGCTGCTTGGCTTGACTTCGGGCGAGTAGTCGCCTGGCACATGGCGTTGCACCACTTCAACCACTTGATCAACCAGCTCCGGCTGCGCCAGACCCATTACTTTATAGGTAAAAGGCGTAGGGAATTTGAGCAGTTCATTTAGTTTGGTTTTCATATTAACTCCGGTGCATAAAAAACAGGCTCCCGCCGAAGCGGGAGCATTACCATAGCGTAGATATGGCGACGGCGTGGCGACTTTTCAATCGCCGGGCCGGTTAGCCGAACCAGTGGTGGAACATCAGCTTGATGTAGTCGATAATGCGGCTAAAGAAACCGCCTTCTTGCACTTCATTCAGCACCACCAGCGGACGCTGCTCGATGGTTTTGCCATCAAGCTGGAAATTGATGCTGCCCACCACTTGGTTTTTCTGCTGCGGGGCGTGCAGTTCGGTGTTGTTCAGCACGTAGCTCGCCTTGAGATCCTTCATGCGGCCGCGCGGGATGGTCAGGTAGGCATCTTTTTCCACGCCCAGCTGGACGCGATCGCTGTTGCCGAACCAGACCGGCTCGGAGGCGAACTCTTTGCCCGCCTTCAGCGGCGCGACGGTTTCAAAGAAGCGGAAGCCCCAGGTCAGCAGCTTTTTGCTCTCGACTTCTCGTCCTTTGAAGGTGCGGCCGCCCAGCACCGCTGAAATCAGACGCATCTGGCCTTCGGTGGCGGAAGAGACGATGTTGTAGCCCGCCGCTTCGGTATGGCCGGTTTTGATGCCGTCGACGTTCAGGCTGGTATCCCACAGCAGACCGTTGCGGTTGGTCTGGCGGATATTGTTAAAGGTGAACTCTTTCTCTTTATAAACAGAGTATTCGTCCGGCACGTCGCGGATCAGCGCCTGGCCGATCAGCGCCATATCGCGCGCCGAGCTGTACTGGCCTTCAGCATCCAGGCCGTGCACCGTCTGGAAGTGGGTATTCTGCAGGCCGAGCGCTTTGACGTAGTTATTCATCAGGCCGACAAAAGCGTCCTGGCTGACGGCGACGGAATCCGCCATCGCCACGCAGGCGTCGTTGCCGGACTGCAGTACGATGCCGCGCGTCAGCTGAGAAACCGGTACGCGATCGCCCGGCTTCAGGAACATCAGCGAGGAGCCTTTGAAGACCGGGTTGCCGGTCGCCCAGGCGTCTTTACCCACGGTCACGACGTCATCCTGATGAATCTTGCCCGCTTTGACCGCTTGGCCAATCACGTAGCTGGTCATCATTTTGGTCAGGCTGGCGGGATCGCGGCGCGCGTCCGCGTTCTTTTCCGCCAGCACTTTGCCGGAGTTATAGTCGATCAGGACATAGGCTTCGGCATCGATGTTATGCACGCCCGGGATCATTGTTTTGAGGTTGACGTCATCAGCAAGTGCTACTTGGCTGAGCGAGAAGGCGATCAGTGATCCCACTGTCAGGCGTTTCAGAAAACGAGAAGATTTCAGCGTGTTCATGTTATGGTCTACAACATCCGTGAAGTTAGGGTTAAAAAAGTGACTCATGATAGCAAATGCATGTTTTACAGGCATCTTGCTTTGCCACTCTGTTGTTAGCAGAGGTTTCCGGCCCGCGGCGCAAAAAGCTTAGCGCCGCGCGCTGGTGATAAACGACGCTTGGCCGTTAGCGATCAGGCGTTGCTGCAGCGCAGCGGCATCGGCGCTGCCTGGCACGTCATATTTCTGTCCAAGGCTGGTTGCCAGCTGCTGCGCGCGCGCGGCGGCTGGAGCAGCGACCGGCGCGGCAGGAACGGCGGCAGGCTGCGGCTCAGGCTCGCTGCCCTCCAGCACGCCGTTGGCCAGCGGCTGCGGCGCGCCGAGGAAGCCAGCGCTGCTCACAGGCGCACCCATGTTGCCGTTGCCTTGCAGCGTGCTGTTGTCCACGGCGCGAATGTCCTGCGCCGGCACGGCGGCGGGCGCGCTGGCACCGTTCATCACGCTGTTGCCGCCGAGATCGGGACGCGCGGGCAGGGCATAGCTCTGCTTCGCCACGGTGGTGCCGATGGTCTCCGGCCCGGAAAGGGTGTCGTCCGGCGCGACCTTGATGTAATCCACACGCACGCGAGTGTTGTTGGAGATATTAGGCGGTCGCCCGCCGCGCGCGACAGGTCAATGATGCGGCCTGGCGTATAGGGGCCGCGATCGTTAACGCGTACCACAATTTGCCGGCCGTTCGCGAGGTTGGTGACGCGCACGTAGCTGGGCAGCGGCAGCGTCGGATGCGCCGTGCTCAGCACGTCGGGATCGTAGCTTTCGCCCGTTGCGGTGCGCTTGCCCTGCGCCTCGTCGCCGTACCAAGTGGCCAGGCCCACTTCGCTGAAGTTTGAGGGATCCTTGACGGATGCGGTAAGTCTTGCCGTTGGCGCTGTTGTTCTGGCTGGTGCCGGGGTTCACAGGCTCATATTTCGGTTCGACGCCCGGAATCTCCACCACCGGGCCGTTATAGGCCGGTTGCGGCGGCGCGGTAGTTTGCGGTTCCGGTGTGGTACAGGCAGCTAAAACCAGAGATGCCAGAGCAACGCTAAGCCACTCCTTACGCATGTGCAGCCTCTTAAACGCTTTTAGATAACATTTTTCTGTGAGTGTGGATCGACATCACGATGCCAAATCCCGCCATAAGCACGATTAACGCCGAGCCGCCATAGCTGACCAGCGGAAGGGGAACGCCAACCACCGGTAAGATACCACTTACCATGCCGATATTAACGAAAACATAAACAAACGAAATCAGCATTAATCCGCCCACCATCACGCGTCCGAAGGTGGTCTGCGCACGCGCGGCGATCATCAGGCCGCGCAGGATTAGCATCAGATAGAGCAGCAGCAGGATCAGCACGCCCACTAGCCCCAGCTCCTCGGCCAGCACGGCGAAAATAAAGTCAGTGTGGCGCTCGGGCAAAAACTCCAGCTGCGACTGGGTGCCGTGCAGCCAGCCTTTGCCGCGCAGCCCGCCAGAGCCGATGGCGATTTTCGACTGGAGAATGTGGTAGCCAGCGCCGAGCGGATCGCTTTCCGGATCGAGCAGCATAATGACGCGGTCGCGCTGGTAGTCGTGCATCAGGAAGAACCACAGCACCGGGATAAAGGCCGCCACCAGCAGCACTGCCACGGCAATCAGCTTCCAGCTCATGCCCGACAGAAACAGCACAAACAGTCCTGAAGCGGCGATCAAAATCGAGGTACCGAGGTCGGGCTGCGCCGCCACCAGCAGCGTCGGCACAAAGATCAGAATCAGCGCGATGCTGGTGTTTTTCAGCGTCGGCGGACAGACGTCGCGGTTGATAAAGCGCGCCACCATCAGCGGCACGGCGATTTTGGCGATCTCCGAGGGCTGAAAGCGCACTACGCCTAGATCGAGCCAGCGCTGCGCCCCTTTACTGATATGGCCGAAGGCGTCGACCGCAATCAGCAGGATCACGCAGACGATATAGAGGTAGGGCGCCCAGCCTTCATAGACGCGTGGCGGAACCTGCGCCAGCACCAGCATCATAACCAGGCCCATGGCTATCTGGCCGATTTTGCGCTCCATCATGCTCGGATCTTGTCCGCTGGCACTCCAGATCACGATGGCGCTGTAGGTCAGGAGTGCGAGGATGACCAGCATAAACAGCGGGTCGATGTGGATACGCGTCCAGATCGTTCTTTTTTGCGGACTATCGTCCATCGACATTGTTATTCACCTTCATAGCTAGAGGGCACGGGGACCGCATCCGGCAGGACCGTATTGTTATCGCCCAGCATAATGTGGTCGAGGATCTGCCGCATAACGGTGCCGACCGCCGGGCCGGCGCCGCCGTTTTCCAGAATCATGGTGACGGCGACGCGCGGCTTGTCATAGGGCGCGAACGCGGTCATCAGCTTATGATCTTTCAGCCGTTCGGCGATTTTGTGCGCGTTGTAGGTTTCGTTCTCTTTCAGGCCGAATACCTGCGCCGTACCGGACTTGGCGGCGATTTTATAGGGCGCGTCGGCAAAGCTCTTGTGCGCCGTGCCGTTGGCGCGGTTGGCGACACCGTACATGCCGTCTTTGGCGATCGCCCAGTAGCCGGAGTGAATATCGCTAATCGGTTCGCCCGGCGGCTGACGCCACGGCATAACGGTTTGCCCCTGGCGCGTTGCGCGCAGCAGGTGCGGCACCTTCACCACGCCGTCGTTAATCAAAATCATCAGCGCCTTGTTCATCTGCAGCGGCGTCGCTGTCCAGTAGCCTTGGCCAATGCCCACCGGAATGGTGTCGCCCCGATACCAGGGCTTTTTAAAGCGCTTCATTTTCCACTCGCGCGTCGGCATATTGCCTGGGCTCTCCTGCGGTAGATCGATGCCGGTGCGATGGCCGTAGCCGAACTTGTTCATCCACTCCGACAGCCGGTCGATGCCCATATCATAGGCGACCTGGTAGAAGAAGGTATCCGACGACTCCTCCAGCGATTTGGTTACGTTCAGGCGGCCGTGGCCCCATTTTTTCCAGTCGCGGTAGCGCTTTTCCGAGCCGGGCAGTTGCCACCAGCCGGGATCGAACAGGCTGGTGTTGCGGTTGATGACGCCGGCGCTGAGCACGGAGACCGCCACGTAGGGCTTCACCGTCGAGGCGGGCGGATAGGCGGCCTGAATCGCGCGATTGTAGAGCGGCCGGTTCTCGTCGCTGAGCAGCCCGCGATAATCTTTACTGGAAATGCCGTCGACAAACAGATTCGGATCGTAACTGGGTGTGGAGACCATCGCCAGGATCTCGCCGGTGCGCGGATCGCTGACCACCACGGCTGCGCGGCTGCCCGCCAGCAGCGTTTCAATATACTGCTGCAGCTTGAGGTCGATCGTCAGCCAGATATCGCGTCCCGCCTGCGGCGACTGCTCGTGCAGCTGACGGATGACGCGGCCGCGGTTGTTGACCTCAACCTCTTCATAGCCGGTAATACCGTGCAGCACATCTTCGTAATAGCTTTCAATACCTAGCTTGCCGATGTCGTGCGTAGCGGCGTAGTTGGGCCACTTGCCCTCTTTATCGAGGCGCGTGACGTCGCGATCGTTGATCTTGGACACGTAGCCGACGACGTGTGTCAGGGTAGGGCCGTAGGGATAGTAGCGGCGCTGATAGCCTTTTACCTCAACGCCGGGAAAGCGGTACTGGTTGACGGCAAAGCGCGCCACCTGCACATCGTTGAGCCCGACCTTGACGGGAATAGAGGTAAAGCGGCGCGAGCGCTTGCGCTCTTTTTCGAAGGCGTCGATATCCTCGTCGGTGATATCGAGCACCGGGCGCAGATCCTGCAGCGTCTGCTTCAGGTTGTCGACCTTTTCCGGCACCAGCTCCGCCTGGTTGATGGTGCGGTTAAGCGCCAGCGCGGTGCCGTTGCGGTCATAGATAATGCCGCGGCTCGGTGCCACCGGCACCAGCTTGATGCGGTTTGCGTTGGAGCGGGTACTGTAATCGTCAAAGCGCAGAATCTGCAGGTAGTAGAGATTGACCACCAGCACGCTGGAAAGCACCAGAATGCCGAAAAAAGCAATGAGTGCCCGGCGGACGAAGAGTTTCTGTTCGGCAGTGTAATCGCGAAAGGCGTTGCTTTGTAATTTCATCCGCAGTTTAAAATGTCGGGAGTGGCCCCTTACCGGTTATTCACGATGATAAAGGTGATTGGCGGTGATGCTCTAGGCACGGTAGAGGCTTTCGGCAACCAGTACGCGCACCAGCGGATGAGGCAGCGTCAACGCCGACAGAGACCAGCTCTGCTCTGCCGCGGCCTTGCAGGCGGGCGCCAGACCTTCCGGGCCGCCAATCAGCAGGCTGACGTCGCGGCCATCTTGCTTCCAGCACCCCAGCTGCTGGGCAAGCTGCGGCGTTTCCCACGGCTGTCCGGGAATATCCAGCGTGACGATGCGGTTGCCTTTGCCTGCGTCGCCCAGCATCGCCTTGCCCTCTTTTTCTAGGATGCGTTTGATATCGGCGTTTTTACTGCGCTTTCCCGGCGGAACTTCAACTAGCTCCAGCGGCATATCTTTCGGGAAGCGACGCAAATATTCCGTAAAACCGCTTTGCGCCCAGTCGGGCATTTTGGTGCCTACGGCCACCAGCTGCAGTTTCACGCCTTAGCTCCAGAGCTTTTCTAGCGCATAAAGCTGGCGGCTCTCTTCCTGCATGACGTGCACGATCACGTCGCCAAGATCGACCACCACCCAGTCAGCGATGTTCTTGCCTTCGACGCCCAGCGGGATCAGGCCAGCGGCGCGCGACTCCTGCACCACGTGGTCGGCAATTGACGCCACGTGACGCGTGGAGGTGCCGGTGCAGATAATCATGCAGTCGGTAATGCTGGATTTACCCTGAACGTTGAGTGCGACGATATCCTGACCTTTAAGATTATCAATCTTATCAATAACAAACTCTTGGAGTGCTTTACCTTGCAAAAGGTTCCCCTTTAATACGGATAGTAACGGGCCGGCTGCTGGCCCCGATGACGCAGCCAAAAAATTAAGCCGCGCAGTATAGCATGCCCTTTGCGCGCGTGGTATATGCCCGGCTTGCGGTTATTTCAGATAGAGGCCGGCGCGATCGATATAGTCAATGACAGCGGGCGGCAGCAGGCTGTCGCAGGGGAGCCCCTGATGACGGCGCTGGCGGATTTCGGTGGCGGAGATATTCACCAACGGCGTGTCAGCCAGCCAGATCAGGCCGGCGGGCTGCTGATGCAGCTGCTGCGCGTCAGCAGTCAGGTGGTCTTCCAGCCAGCGCTGCATCTCGGGCGACCCCATCTCAGCAGCATAGCCTGGACGTTTGCATACCAGCAAATGGCAGAGGGAGAGTAAATCCTTCCAACGGTGCCAGCTTGCCAGCGAGAGCAGCGAGTCCTGGCCGATAATAAAGCCCAGCGGCGGCTGCGGACCACGCTCGGCGCGCAGCGTCTCCAGCGTCGCCACCGTCCAGGAGGGCGTTTCCCGCATCAGTTCGCGGATATCGACGGCAAACAGCAGCCGATCGGCAATGGCGCAGCGCAGCATCTCGACGCGCTGCGCCGGGCTGGCCTCCGGCTGCGGCCGGTGCGGCGGCACGTTGTTCGGCAGCAGCAGCACGCGCGCCAGCCCGATCTGCTGCGCCAGCGCCTCAACCGGGCGCAGATGGCCGAAGTGCACCGGATCGAAGGTGCCGCCAAACAGGGCGTGCAGCTCAGACATGGGCGAAACCCGCCGGGAAGTGTCGATGGCACAGCATCAGCGACAGAGTTTCCAGCTGCGGCCAGATGCGTTGTCCGTAATCTTGTTTCAGGGAGAGTTCAGTCTGCGCCAGCAGAGAGATGGCGCGCTGCAGGCGGGCGCCGTCGACGCGCTGCAGCGCGTCGGTAAACAGCGCGCGGCGATTCTGCCAGATGCGCTGCTGATCCATCAGCGCGCGCAGCGGCTGTTGCGCCTGATGACGCTGCAGGTGCAGCAGGGTCATCAGGTCGCGCTGTAGCGTGCACAGCAGGATAACGGGTTCGCTCTCCTCTTTTTCCAGCTGATGCAGGATGTGCAGCGCGCGCTTGCTTTTACCCGCCAGCAGCGCGTCCACCCAGTGGAAAGGGGTAAAGTGCGCGGTGTCGCTGACCGCTTCTTCTACACGCGGCAGCGTGAGCTTGCCGTCGGGCCAGAGCAGCGACAGCCGCTCCAGCGCCTGCGCCAGCGCCAGCAGGTTGCCTTCATAGCAGTAGCAGAGCAGCTGAATCGCGGCGTCGTCCGGCGCAAGCTGCATGCTTTTCGCGCGCGCCGCGACCCAGCGCGGAAGCTGCGCCTGCTCCGGCGTATGGCACGGCACCAGCACGCCGTGGGCGGCCAGCGCTTTGAGCCAGGCGGCGTTTTCCTGCGCTTTGGTCAGCTTCGCCATGCGGCAGATCAGCAGAATATCGTTATGCAGCAGGCTCGCCAGCGTGTTGAGCTGCTCCGCCATCGTGGCGGAGGGGCCGTTTCCCGGGAAGTGCAGGGTAAGGGTCTGGCGCTGGGCGAAGAGGCTCAGCGCCTGGCAGCTGGCGAACAGGCTCTCCCAGTCTGTCTGGGCGTCCAGCGTAAAACTGATATGTTCTTCGAATCCCTGTGCCGTGGTGGCGACGCGAATCGCGTCGGCGCTCTCCTGCAGCAACAGCGGTTCGTTTCCGGCCAGCAGATAGCAAGCGTGCAGCCCCTCGCGGAGCTGCGTGCCGAGTTGTTCAGGATAGATCCTGATCATTGCAGACTGGTTGCGGAAGAGGTGGCGCTTTCCGCCGCCGGCTCGCTGGCTGAAGCGGGCAGCGTCTCCTTGTTGCTAATCTGCGCGGCGTGCACGGTCAGCAGCTTACGCACCAGCTGCTCTGCGGCGCGCTGGCGCATCTCCTGCATAATCAAGTCCTGCTCAGCATCTTTCGCCAGCGTCGCGTTCGGGTTATCAAAGAACGAGCGATAAACCGTGGTGCTGATTGGATAAAGGCCTTTGCCGGGCAGCAGAACCTGTGCCGACACGCTCATCATCAGCGAATATTCTGCCGTGGTGCCGCTGAGAAAAACCGACGCGGTATCGCGGCCCTGCACTTCGTTGCCGAGACGCAGCGTCGGGATAGCGGTGCGGTTCTTTTCGGTATCCTCAACGATGGTCACATTGTTGATACTCAGTTGCTGACGCACCGTGCAGGCTAGTGGCCCATAGGGGTCGCCGCTGTCCACAATCAGCGTTTTCAGTTCATTCGGCACCTGGGTGGTGCCGCGCGGATGAAAACCACAGCCGGCGGTGATCGTCACCGCCAGCAGGACAAACAGCCTGATAATCAGATGTCGCACAGTTCCTCCTGAACTTAACCTATGACCAGGTTAAGCAGTTTGCCGGGTACATAAATCACTTTGCTAATGGTGACGCCGTCCAGGTACTTCGCCACTAGGTGTTCCTGCGCCGCACGCGCCTGCACCTGCTCCTGCGTCGCGTCGGCGGCAACTGTAATTTTACCACGCACTTTGCCGTTCACCTGCACCACCACCAGCAGCGAATCTTCTACCATCACCGACTCGTCCGCCACCGGCCAGACGGCGTTGTCGACACTGCCTTCGCCGCCCAGTTCCTGCCACAGCACGTAGCTGACGTGCGGGGTGAAGGGATAGAGCATACGCACCACGGCCAGCAGCGCTTCCTGCATCAGAGCGCGACCCTGCTCGCTCTCCTGCGGCGCGCGCGCCAGTTTGTTCATCAGCTCCATAATCGCCGCGATCGCGGTATTAAAGGTCTGACGACGGCCGATGTCGTCGGAGACTTTGACGATGGTCTTGTGCAGATCGCGACGCAGCGCTTTCTGATCGTCATCAAGGCTACTGAGATCCAGCGGGGCCGTCGCGCCTTTCGCCGTGTGCTCATAAGCGAGTTTCCACACGCGCTTCAGGAAGCGATTAGCACCTTCTACGCCCGACTCCTGCCACTCCAGCGTCATTTCCGCCGGCGAAGCGAACATCATAAACAGGCGAACCGTGTCTGCGCCGTAGCGCTCCACCATCAACTGCGGGTCGATGCCGTTGTTTTTCGACTTCGACATTTTGCTCATGCCGGCGTAAATCACCTCGCGGCCCTGATTGTCGATCGCTTTGACGATGCGACCTTTCTCGTCGCGCTCGACGGTAACGTCCACCGGCGAGACCCAGTTACGCTCGCCGTTTGCGCCGAAGTAGTAGAAGGCGTCCGCCACCACCATGCCCTGACACAGCAGGCGTTTGGCAGGCTCGTTGGAGTTCACCAGACCTGAGTCGCGCAGCAGCTTGTGATAGAAGCGGAAGTACATCAGGTGCATGATGGCGTGCTCAATGCCGCCGACATACTGATCCACCGGCAGCCAGTAGTTGGCCGCAGCCGGATCCAGCATGCCTTCATCATAGTTGGCGCAGGTGTAGCGCGCGTAATACCAGGAGGACTCCATAAAGGTGTCGAAGGTATCGGTTTCACGCAGCGCCGGCTGCCCGTTTACCGTGGTTTTCGCCCACTCCGGGGCCGCTTTGATCGGGCTGGTGATGCCGTCCATTACTACATTTTCCGGCAGGATCACCGGCAGCTGGTCTTCCGGCGTCGGCATGACGGTGCCATCTTCCAGCGTCACCATTGGAATCGGCGCGCCCCAGTAGCGCTGGCGGGAGACGCCCCAGTCGCGCAGACGGTAGTTGACCTTGCGCACGCCGACGCCTTTGGCGGCCAGCGCGTCGGCAATGGCTTTAGAGCCCGCTTCATGGCTCAGACCGCTAAATTCGCCAGAGTTGAACAGGGTGCCTTTTTTGGTCATCGCGGCGGCGCTGACGTCCGGCTCGCTGCCGTCTTGGTTTAGCACTACCGGCTTAATCGGCAGATCGTATTTGGTGGCGAACTCCCAGTCGCGCTGGTCGTGCGCCGGTACCGCCATCACGGCACCGGTGCCGTACTCCATAAGCATGAAGTTGGCGACCCAGACCGGCACCTTGTCGCCGGTCAGCGGATGGATGGCGAACAGGCCGGTGGCCATGCCTTTTTTCTCCATTGTCGCTATGTCCGCTTCGGCCACCTTGGTGTTGCGGAATTCGGCGATAAAGTCAGCCAGCACCGGGTTGCCCATCGACGCCTTCAGCGCCAGCGGGTGGCCAGCGGCGACCGCGACGTAGGTGGTACCGAAGAAGGTGTCCGGACGAGTGGTGTAAACGGTGACCTGCTCTTCGCTGTCGGCGACGTCGAAGGTGATCTCGACGCCTTCCGAACGGCCGATCCAGTTACGCTGCATGGTTTTGACCTGCTCAGGCCAGTCTTCCAGCGTGTCGAGGTCGTTAAGCAGCTCATCCGCATAGTCGGTGATTTTCACGAACCACTGCGGGATCTCTTTGTGCTCGACTTTGGTATCGCAGCGCCAGCAGCAGCCGTCAATCACCTGCTCGTTGGCCAGCACCGTCTGATCGTTCGGGCACCAGTTCACCGCCGAGGTTTTTTTATAAACCAGGCCTTTCTCATACAGTTTGGTGAAGAACCACTGTTCCCAACGGTAGTATTCCGGCTTGCAGGTCGCCAGCTCGCGGCTCCAGTCATAGCCGAAGCCCAGCAGTTTGAGCTGGTTCTTCATGTATTCGATGTTGTCATAGGTCCAGGGGGCGGGCGCGGTGTTGTTCTTGACCGCGGCGCCTTCCGCCGGTAGGCCGAACGCATCCCAGCCGATCGGCTGCAGCACGTTTTTGCCGAGCATACGCTGGTAACGCGCAATCACGTCGCCGATGGTGTAGTTGCGCACGTGGCCCATATGTAGGCGGCCAGAAGGATAGGGCAGCATGGAGAGGCAATAGTATTTCTCTTTGCTCTCATCTTCGGTCACTTTGAACGTTTGTTTTTCGTCCCAGTGTTGCTGGACACGGGATTCTATCTCTTCCGGGCGGTATTGCTCTTGCATGGCAGCCTGTGGTCCTCTTAATGAATAACGCTTAGCCTACTTTAAGATCCGCATAGCATACCCATATGGCTGCCGGTCAACAACACGTCCCAGCCCTAGTTGCGGCGATTTCTGCGCTGACTCGCCATCCCGCCCGGCGATTCCGAGCCGCTTTCCTAAACAGTGCGGCAAGCGGCGCAAAGCGGCTAAACTTAAAGCTGACTTACCCGCCCAGAAAGGAGAATAAAATGAACAAAGTGGCGCAAATCTATCGTGAATACCTGGCAGCGCTCACCGATCGCCTGCGCGATGGCGAACGCGATATCGATGCGTTAGTCGCTGCGCGGCAAGAGCTGCTGCTGGCCAGCGATGCCGCGACGCCCGACGAGATCGATCGGGAGCTGGCGGCGGTGCGGCGCGATTTAGAGGAATTTGCACGCAGCTAGGCAGCCTGAGAGCGTCACGGACTCGCTGTTTATGCGCATTATGCGTGAAAGCCTGTGGAAGGCGCTGGCGGATATCACCGATAAAAGCCAGCTGGAGTGGCGCAAAGTGTTTCATGATCTGCATCACCACGGCGTCTATCAGAGCGGCAAGGTGGTCGGGCTGGGCAATCTGGTGTGCGAGAAGTGTCACTTTACCCGCGCAATCTATACGCCACGCCAGAGCCCCTGACGCGCTGCTCGGAATGCGGACACGATCAGTCCCAGCGAGAGCCGTTTGAGCCGTAAGGTTACCGGCATAGATGCGTCTTTGCGATCGGTCTGTGCCATGTGCTCCAGCACGGCGTGGCAGACCGAGAGCTAACGTTTTAGTGCAGAATCTTCGCCAGAAACTCTTTGGCGCGATCCGACCGCGGATTATTAAAGAAGTCGTCTTTCCGCGTATCTTCGATAATCTTCCCTTCATCCATAAAGATGACGCGGTTCGCTACCTTGCGGGCGAAGCCCATCTCGTGTGTCACCACCATCATCGTCATGCCCTCCTGCGCCAGCTCCACCATGACGTCGAGCACCTCGTTGATCATCTCCGGATCGAGCGCCGAGGTCGGTTCGTCGAACAGCATGGCGATGGGATCCATGCAGAGTGCGTGGGCGATCGCCACGCGCTGCTGCTGGCCGCCCGACAGCTGGCAGGGAAACTTCTGCGTATGGGCGGAAAGGCCGACGCGGTTCAGCAGCTTCAGCCCTTTCTTGCGCGCCGCGGCTTTGTCGCGCTTCAGCACTTTCACCTGCGCCAGCACCAAATTGTCGATGATGCTGAGATGGGGAAACAGCTCGAAGTGCTGGAACACCATGCCCACCTTGCTGCGCAACTGCGCCAAATTGGTTTTCTTGTTGTTGACCTCAGTGCCGTTCACTAGAATGCCAGCCCTGCTGGATCGGCTTCAGTCCGTTCACGGTCTTGATCAGCGTCGATTTGCCCGAGCCGGATGGCCCGCACACCACGACGACTTCCCCTTTCTGAACTTCGGTCGTGCAGTCGGTCAGCACCTGAAAGTGACCATACCACTTAGAAACGTTTTTCAGGTTAATCATTTAAACCGTCCTTTTTCTTTTTAGATAGCTGACCAACAGCGACGCGCTCAGGCTGATCGCGAAATAGACCAGACCGGCGAAGAGAACCATTTCTACCTGAGTGCCGTCGCGCTCGCCGATGGTCGAGGCGGTGCGGAAGAAGTCGGCCAGGCTCAGCACGTAAACCAGCGAGGTATCCTGAAATAGCACGATGCCCTGCGTCAGCAGCAGCGGCACCATGGCGCGGAACGCCTGCGGCAGAATAATCAGCTGCATCAACTGCCAGTGCGTCATGCCCAGCGCCAGCGCGGCGTTGGACTGCCCGCGGGAGATGCTCTGGATGCCTGCGCGGATAATCTCGGAGTAGTAGGCCGCCTCAAATAGCGAAAAGGCGATCATCGCTGAGATCAGGCGAATATCGGTTTTCGGCGACAGCCCCAGCACCTGCTGCAGAAAGCTTGGCACCACCAGGTAGAACCAGAGCAGCACCATCACCAGCGGCACGGAGCGGAACAGGTTCACGTAGAGGCGGGCGAACCAGCTTATCGGCTTAAAGGTCGATAGCCGCATTACCGCCAGCAGCGTGCCCCAGATAATGCCGAAAATCACCGCGATGATGGTGATCTTCAGCGTGATAGCCATGCCGTTCAGCAGATAGGGCAGGCTGGGAGGAATCGAACTCCAGTCAAGCTCGTACATTAGTTCCCTCCCAGATTGCCGGGCAGGCGCACCTTGCGCTCCATCAGGCTCATAATCAGCATGATCACCAGGTTAATGGCGATATAGGCCAGCGTAATCGCGGTAAACGACTCGTATGCGTGCGCGGAGTAGTCGAGCAATTTGCCTGCCTGCGCCGCCATATCCACCAGCCCGATGGTCGAGGCGATGGCGGAGTTTTTCACTAGGTTGAGCATTTCCGAGGTCATCGGCGGCACGATCACGCGATAGGCGTTGGGCAGCAGCACGTAGCGGTAGGTCTGCGGCAGCGTCAGGCCCATCGCCAGGCCGGCGTTCTTTTGCCCGCGCGGCAGCGAGGTGATGGCGGCGCGTACCTGCTCGCAGACGCGGGCAGCGGTAAATAGGCCGAGGCAGTAAAGAACTGGATATTGGGATCCAGCTCCGACTTGAACCACATGCCGAGCTTCTCTCCAACCAGCTCCGGTGCCACCAGAGACCAGAAGAAGAACTGCACGATCAGCGGAATGTTGCGGAATAGCTCTATGTAGCAGGTGCCGATCGCCCGCAGCAGGCGGTTGGGCACGGTACGCAGAATGCCGAATAAAGATCCTACAAGAAAGGCGATAATCCAGGCGCAGTAGGAGACCGCAATGGTCACCTGAAATCCGGACCACAGCCAGCCAAGGTAGGTCGTGTTGGCCTGTTCGAGAAAAATGTCCCAGTTCCAGTCGATACCCATAACGAGCTCCGGTAAAAAGGGTAGCAGAAGCTACCCTGAAGATTGATGAACAGCGTCTGTATGGCCTGCTTCAGGGGAACGACCTGAGCAGGGTGTCTGTCCGCGCCGGGTTTTCAGCAATCGAGAGGGCAGCGAAGCCACCCTTGTTGTCGTTGTTAGTTCAGTGCTTTGTCGTTCGGCGTTTTAAACAGCGCCTGCATGTCCGTTGAGAGCTCGAAATTCAGATTCAGGTTCTTCGGTGGAATCGGCTGCTTGAACCAGGTATCAAACCACTTCGCGGCTCCGCCCGAGGTCTGCGCTTTAGCGATGGTGTCGTCGACCAGAGTTTTGAACTGCGCGTCATCTTTACGCAGCATGCAGCCGTAGGCCTCTTTCGACTGCGGCGTGCCGACGATATCCCAGCTGTCCGGTTTCTTCGCCTTGGCGCGCTCGCCCGCCAGCAGGGTATCGTCCATCATAAAGCTACGGCGCGGCCGGTTTCCAGCGTGCGGAACGAGTCGCCATGATCTTTGGCACTGATGATGCGCATCTCCATCTTCTGCTCGTCGTTCAGCTTGTGCAGCAGCACTTCAGAGGTGGTACCGGAGGTCACGACCACGGTTTTGCCTTTCAAATCGGCGAAGTCTTTAATGTCGCCGCCTTTTTTTACCAGCAGACGCGTGCCGACCACGAAAATCGTATCGGAAAAGGCGGCCTGCTTCTGGCGCTCGACGTTGTTGGTGGTCGAGCCGCACTCAAAGTCGTAGGTGCCGTTCTGCAACAGCGGGATACGGTTCTGCGAGGTGATCGGAATCATTTTGACATGCAGAGCCTGCTTGTTCAGCTTCGCCTTGATAGCGTTTACGATGGCGTTAGAGTAGGCCTGCGAATAGCCCACCACTTTCTGCTGGTTGTCGTAATAAGAAAATGGAACAGAGGACTCACGGTGCCCGACGACAATCACGCCGTTGTCGCTGATTTTCTTCAGGGTGCCGTTGAGATCTTCCGCTTGGGGCGCGCTCGCTGCCGCTACTCCTGCCAGCAAAAGCGATAAGGCTACTTTGCGTATCTGCATGGTCCAACTGCTTCAAAATATGTCGCACAGGATAAAAACTGCGCAGATGTATGATGTTGTGTGTATTTCCTGCTGCTTTTTTGTTTTCTCGCCGCGCCAGCGCGGCAAGAATGCTCACTAACATAGTGGATTGTTAACGTTATGAAACGAAAAAGTTTCTCTTTTTGCAAGGTGTTCCGCACCTAATTGAGGCGTATTTCGCCTGTTGCGCGCCCACGGTGCGCCGGGTTGCCTGTTAATGGTGCAGAACCGCGCGCGCTGATGCCACATTCCGCCGGATTTGCAGGAAACGGTGTAACTTAGCAAGCATCGTGCTAGGTCATGTCGCAGCAGAAAATAAGGGGGGCAGGCAGGCGGCGAGCCGATGGCTCGCCGCCTGAAAGGCGATTACGCCTGACGGCGCCACAGCGCCAGCAGCGCCGCGGCCAGCGTCAGCAGCCACACCGGCCACAGGCCGGCGTGGGCGTAAGGGGTTTCGCCAGTGGTTGGCGTCACCTTGTCGAGCAGAACGCCGCGGGTAAACTGCGGCAGGATCTTCTCGACCTCGCCCTGCGCATTCACCACGGCAGTCACGCCGTTGTTGGTGCCTCGCAGCAGCGGGCGGCCCAGCTCCAGCGCGCGCATGCGCGCCATCTGGAAGTGCTGCCACGGGCCGATAGAGTGGCCGAACCAGGCGTCGTTGGAGACGGTCAGCAGGAAATCGGTATCGGGCCGGAAGTTGGCGCGCACCTGCTCGCCCAGCACGATCTCATAGCAGATGGCGCTGGTCAGATGGTAGCCCGCCGCGCTGAGCTGCGGCTGCAGATAGTCGCCGCGGCTGAACGAGGACATCGGCAGATCGAAGAAGGGCGCCAGCGGACGCAGCAGGTTATCCAGCGGCACAAATTCACCGAAGGGCACCAAATGGTTTTTTTGGTAGCGGTTTATGCTCTGATAGCTGTAGGGCGCAGCGCCGCCCAGCACGATCACCGAGTTGTAGTCGTGATAACGGTTCTGCTCGAGCCGTGAATCGACGATGCCGGTGATCAGCGCGCTGCCGCGCTGGTGCAGCTCACCGTCCAGCGCGTGCAGGAACGGCTGCTGGTTGCTTTCCAGATCGGTAATCGCCGACTCCGGCCAGATAATCAGCGGCGCTTTGCCCATCAGCGGCTGGCTCAGGTCGTTGTAGGCGCGCAGCGTGTTGAGCAGCTGCTGCGGATCCCACTTCATCGACTGCGGAATATAGCCCTGCACCAGCGCGACATCGACGCTGCGCGCCGGCTGCGGCTGCGTCCACTGGATATAGCGCAGCGGCCAGGGCAGCGCCAGCAGCAGCAGCGCGGCGACAGCGCTCTTCGCGCTACGCTGGCGCACGGCGTACGCCAGCAGGTTGGCCGCCGCCATCAGCACGAAAGTCAGGGTTTCTACGCCTGCCAGCGGCGCCAGTCCTTTGAGCGGGCCGTCGATTTGGCTGTAGCCGAACTGCAGCCAGGGAAAACCGGTCAGTACCCAGCCGCGCAGGAATTCGCTCATCTGCCACAGCGCGGGCGCCGCCAGCGCCAGACGCCACAGCGTGGCGCGCGGCCAGAAGCAGTTAAGCACGCCGGCGAACAGCGCCGGGTAGAGCGACAGGTAAGCCGCTAGCAGGATCACCAGAAAGACGTTGACCGGGCCGGGCATGCCGCCAAAGGTGGCGATGCTGACATAGACCCAGTTAACGCCGCTGCCAAACAGGCCGAAGCCCCAGGCAAAGCCGATGGCGGTCGCCTGGCCGCTGCGGCGATCCAGCGTCAGCAGCTGCAGGCCGCCGAGCGACAGCAGCGCGGCGGGCCAGAAGTCATAGGGTGAAAAGGCGAGGGTGCCGACGGCACCCGTTAATAATGCCAGCAACAAACGTACCCGCTGGCGCGGGTAAAGTGAGGCAAGGGACATAGCGTTATTCGTCATCCAGCTGGGGGATCGGCGCGTTTTCCGGAGTTTTTACATGCACCTGGATGATGCGGCGGCTGTCGGCCATGGCGACTTTGAACTGATAGCCGTCGATGTCGATGCTCTCTCCTTGGCCGGGAAGATGGCCGAATCTCTGCATCACCATCCCGCCAATGGTATCGACCTCTTCATCGTTGAACTGTGTGCCGAAAATTTCGTTGAAGTCTTCAATCGGCGTCAGCGCGCGCACCGTATAGGTCTGGCGATTAAGCTGGCGGACATCGCGATCTTCTTCGTCGTCATATTCATCTTCGATTTCGCCGACGATCCGCTCCAGAATATCTTCGATAGTGACCAAGCCGGAAACGCCGCCGAACTCATCGATGACGAGGGCCATATGGTAGCGCTGGGAGTGAAACTCTTTCAGCATCCGGTCGACGCGCTTGCTTTCCGGCACCAGAACCGCCGGGCGCAGTACTTTTTCCATGCTGAACGGCTCGGACTTGCTGCTCGTAAACGGCAGTAGATCTTTCGCCATCAAAATGCCTTCGACGTGATCTTTGTCTTTGCTAATCACCGGGAAGCGCGAATGTGCCGATTCGATAATGACGTCGAGGCACTCGTCCAGCGTCTGGTTGCGCTTCAGGGTAATCATTTGCGAACGCGGGATCATAATGTCGCGCACGCGCTGTTCGGCGATATCCAGCACCCCTTCGAGCTGTCGCGGGTATCCTGGTCGATCAGTTCTTTCTGCTCGGAATTGCGTATCAGCTCCAGTAGCTCATCACGGTTTTGTGGTTCGCCGTGGAATAGCTGATTGATAAGCAGGGAGAAAAATCCCTTTTTACTACTGGGTGCATCGCTGTTTTGAGAATGGTCGTCGCTCATGACGTTTTTTTACAGATCTCTCTGGTGAGGGTGTCGCCGTCGGCGGGTGCGCCGACGGCAGGTTAATCTGAGCCAGCGGCTCAGGCGTCTTCTTTTTCCGAAATGTACGGATCGGAATAACCAAGAGCAAGCATTATCTCCGTCTCCAGCGCTTCCATCTCTTCGGCTTCTTCATCTTCGATATGGTCGTAGCCGAGCAGATGCAGCGTACCGTGCACCACAATATGGGCCCAGTGCGCTTCAACGCTTTTCCCTTGCTCATCTGCCTCTTGCTCTACCACCTGACGACAGATAATCAAATCGCCAAGCAGCGGCAGCTCAATGCCGGGTGGTGCTTCAAAGGGAAACGATAGCACATTGGTCGGCTTGTCTTTGCCGCGATAAGTCAGATTAAGCTCATGGCTCTCCGTCTCATCCACCAGGCGAATGGTGACTTCGCTTTCCGGCTGAAAGGGGGTGACCGCCGCTTCCAGCCAGCGCTGGAAAGCGGCTTCGTCAGGCAGGCCGCCGGTCTCTTCGCACGCCAGCTGCAGGTCGAGTATTACCGTGCTCATTTGCTCTCCTGCGCCGCGCTTTGCGCCGCCAGCGCTTCACGCTTGCGCTCTTCCGCCAGCTGGTCGCGGCGTTTTTGGTCCGCCTCTTCCCAGGCCTCATAGGCGGTCACGATGCGCGCGACGACCGGATGGCGCACCACGTCTTCGCTGTGGAAGAAGTTGAAGCTTAGCACCTCTACCCCGGAGAGCACTTCGATGGCGTGGTGCAGCCCCGACTTGGTGCTACGTGGCAGGTCGATCTGGGTTACGTCGCCGGTGATCACCGCTTTGGAGTTAAAGCCGATACGCGTTAGGAACATCTTCATCTGTTCGATGGTGGTGTTCTGGCTCTCATCAAGGATGATAAAGGCGTCGTTCAGCGTGCGGCCGCGCATATAGGCGAGCGGCGCTACTTCGATAACGTTGCGCTCCATCAGCTTCTCGACGCGCTCGAAGCCGAGCATTTCAAACAGGGCGTCATAGAGCGGGCGCAGATAGGGGTCGACCTTCTGGCTGAGATCGCCCGGCAGGAAGCCGAGCTTTTCGCCCGCCTCGACCGCGGGGCGCGTCAGCAGAATACGGCGAATTTCCTGACGCTCCAGCGCATCTACCGCCGCAGCGACTGCGAGGTAGGTTTTACCTGTCCCCGCCGGGCCGATGCCGAAGGTGATGTCGTGGTCGAGAATATTTGCGATGTACTGCGCCTGGTTCAGCGTGCGCGGCTTGATTACACCGCGCTTGGTCTGGATATGCACCGCTTTGCCGAACTCCGTCTCGCTGTCAGCGGTTTGCTCCAGCACGCGGCTCTCTTTGATCGCCAGATGGATCTGCTCAGGCTCGATATCCGGTATGTCGCCGCGCACCGGCGCGGTGTCGACATAGAGCGTGCGCAGGATATTTTCGGCGGCGTTCACGCAGGGCGCGCGACCAACCAGCTTGAACTGGTTGTCGCGACGGTTGATCTCAATACCCAGACGGCGCTCAAGCTGTTTAATATTGTCATCAAACGGACCGCACAGGTTCATCAGTCGGCGGTTATCGGCCGGTTCTAAGGCGATTTCACGAGTTTCGATATTCAAACAAATCCTTTGGGTCACTCAGGGCCAGTTGGAATGTGTATCTGATGCCGTGTTGGCAAACCCCGGTATTTCAGGAAAGTATTCATGGCATGTCGCCGGGGCGCAAGCGTAGCAAAAGATATTTGGGCAGCGCGCCGCGAAACCAAGGGGAGGAAGATGAAAAGGCGGCGCCGTGCGCCGCCGGGGATGCGCGTAATCAGGGCTGGAAGGTGCCGACGCCGATATAGTTCTCTTTGCGCGTGCGCGCAATCACCGAGGCCGGGCTCTCTACGATGCGCAGGCCCATCTCATCTTCGGTGCGCACCACTTTGCCGCGCAGCGAGTTGGTGTAGACGTCGACGATCTCCACGTCGACGAACTTGCCGATTATCTCCGGCGATCCTTCGAAGTTCACCACGCGGTTGGTTTCGGTGCGGCCCGACAGCTCCATCACGTTTTTACGCGAGGTGCCTTCCACCAGAATGCGTTGCACGGTGCCGAGCATCCGGCGGCTCCAGGCCATCGCCTGCTGGTTGATGCGATCCTGCAGAATATAGAGGCGCTGCTTTTTCTCCACTTCCGTTACGTCATCCGGCAGATCCGCCGCCGGGGTGCCGGGGCGCGCGGAGTAGATAAAGCTAAAGCTCATGTCGAAATTGACGTCGGCGATCAGCTTCATGGTCTGCTCGAAGTCCTGCTGCGTTTCGCCGGGGAAGCCGATGATAAAGTCAGAGCTGATCTGAATATCGGGGCGCGCGGCACGCAGCTTGCGGATGATCGCCTTATACTCCAGCGCGGTATGGGCGCGCTTCATCAGGGTCAGAATGCGGTCCGCGCCGCTCTGCACCGGCAAATGCAGGAAGCTCACCAGCTCCGGCGTGTTGCGGTAGACCTCGATAATGTCGTCGGTAAACTCGATCGGATGGCTGGTGGTAAAGCGAATGCGGTCGATGCCGTCGATGGCGGCTATCAGGCGCAGCAGTTCGGCGAAGGTGCAGATCTCGCCGTCAAAGGTTTCGCCACGGTAGGCGTTGACGTTCTGGCCCAGCAGGTTAACTTCACGCACGCCCTGCGCTGCCAGCTGGGCGATCTCTAGCAGGAGATCGTCGCAGGGACGGCTCACCTCTTCGCCGCGGGTATAGGGCACCACGCAGAAGGTGCAGTATTTGTTGCAGCCTTCCATGATCGACACAAAGGCGGTCGGGCCTTCTGCGCGCGGCTCTGGCAGGCGGTCGAACTTTTCGATTTCCGGGAAGCTGATGTCCACCACCGGGCTTTTATTGCTGCGCACGCTGTTGATCATCTCCGGCAGGCGATGTAGGGTTTGCGGGCCGAAGACTATATCCACATAGCTGGCGCGCTGGCGAATATGATCGCCTTCCTGCGACGCCACGCAGCCGCCGACACCGATAATCAAATCAGGGTTGCGCTCTTTCAGGGTTTTCCAGCGTCCCAGCTGGTGGAAAACTTTCTCCTGCGCCTTCTCGCGGATGGAACAGGTGTTGAGCAGCAGAATGTCCGCCTCTTCAGCTTCCTCAGTCAGCGTATAGCCGTGGGTGCTGTTCAGCAGGTCAGCCATCTTGGATGAATCATACTCATTCATCTGACAGCCCCAGGTTTTGATATGCAGTTTTTTCATTGTCGAACTAGCCATTGATTCAGTGAAGTGAAGGGCGCGTATTGTAATGCTTTGACGCTGTTGTGACCAGCGTAGAGCCGTCATACTTGCTGCAACGGTGGGCTGGCGGGCGCAAAGTCTGGCCGCCGTCTCAGCTTGGGAGGGGCATTTCTGCCGCGCCGGCGTTTTTCCGGTACACTTTGCGCCAGTTAACCCGCGTCGCTGGCGCGAGAAAGAAAGGAAGGAGAGAAGCAATGCAGGATAACCGCTTTGATGTGGTGGTGGTAGGTGGTGGCTTGGTAGGCGCCGCGCTGGCGTGCGTTCTGGCGCTGCAGCGGTTTCGCGTGGCAGTGGTGGAGCGCGCAGAGCCAGCGCCGTTCGACCCCGCCAGCGAGCCCGACGTGCGTATCTCCGCCATCGGCAGCGCCTCGGTGGGACTGCTGAAGCAGCTTGACGTCTGGCCGCGCGTGGAGGCGATGCGCTGCGCGCCCTATCGCAAGCTGGAGACCTGGGAGTGGCAGGCGGCCCACGTCAGCTTCGATTCGGCGTCGCTGGGGCTGCCGGAGCTGGGCTATATGGTAGAGAACAGCGTGCTGCAGCGCGCGCTGTGGGAGCGTATGCAGCAGCTGGAGATTCAGCTCTGCTGTCCGGCGACGCTTTCCAGCCTGCAGCCGGAAAACGGCGGCTGGCGTCTCGATCTCAGCGACGGCGCGGCGCTGCATACCCGGCTGGTGGTCGGCGCCGACGGGGCGAACTCGCAGGTACGGCAGATGGCTGGCATCGGCATCAGCGGCTGGAGCTATGCGCAGTCCTGTCTGCTGGTCAGCGTGACCTGCGAGCACCCGGCGGGCGATTCAACCTGGCAGCAGTTTACGCCGCATGGGCCGCGCGCCTTTTTGCCGTTGTACGATAACCGCGCGTCGCTAGTGTGGTATGACGTGCCAGCGCGCATCCGCCAGCTGCAGGCGATGGCGCTGCCGCCGCTGGAAAAAGAGATCGCCGCGACCTTTCCGGCGAGGCTGGGCCGGTTTAAGGCGCATGCGGCGGGCGGCTTTCCGCTGGTGCGGCGTCACGCGCAGCGCTATGTGCTACCGGGCCTCGCGCTGATCGGCGATGCGGCGCACACCATCAACCCGCTGGCGGGGCAGGGCATTAACCTTGGCTACCGCGACGTGGACGCGCTGGTGGAGGTGCTGGTGGAGGCGTGCGGCAACACGCAGGACTGGGCGGCAGAAAACGTGCTGCGCCGCTATCAGTCGCAGCGCCGCTGGGATAATTTGCTGATGCAGAGCTGGATGGATCTCTTCTATTTCGCCTTCAGCAATCCGCTGCCGTCGCTGAAATTTGCGCGCAATTTGGGGCTGATCGCCGCCGAACGCTCCGGCGTGCTGAAGCGTCAAGTGCTGCGCTACGCGCTGGGGCTGTAGCGGAAGCTTGAGAACGGGCGCGTCTGTGCGCGGCGGTGATGATGAGGGATCGCTGACGTGGTTGTCGATGGCTGCAGCGCTGTGCGCGGCCACAGAGGCGCTCCCGATAGCAATATCGTTGTTCGTCATCCATGACCGCTCGGCCCGCGAGGTTACGCTCCTCATCTCTGAGGTGCGCCCGTAAACGAGCCAACGCGCCTCGTTGTTTAAAAACGCTCCCGGCGTTTTTCTCCTTGCGCGGGACGCTTTGCTCTTCGGGGAGTGTTTCTGTGGCCGGAGCGGGCAATCGCGTTGCTGTTTACACGCCGCGTTTAGCAAAGCCAAAAACAACAAGCCCGCAAAAGCGGGCCTGTTGTGCAATTTTGCTGGGGTGCAGGGATTCGAACCCCGGAATGCCGGAATCAGAATCCGGTGCCTTACCGCTTGGCGACACCCCAAATAGTGTCTGTTCAAATTGTCTTTGTATGGCTGGGGTACGAGGATTCGAACCTCGGAATGCCGGTATCAAAAACCGGTGCCTTACCGCTTGGCGATACCCCATTCGGCTGCCGAAGACTCAAATGGTGCGGGAGGCGAGACTTGAACTCGCACACCTTGCGGCGCCAGAACCTAAATCTGGTGCGTCTACCAATTTCGCCACTCCCGCAAAAAAAAAGATGGTGGCTACGACGGGATTTGAACCTGTGACCCCATCATTATGAGTGATGTGCTCTAACCAGCTGAGCTACGTAGCCATCTTTTTTCGCATTACCTTCATCGGCGTTGCGGGGCGCATTATGCGTATTGAGCTTTGGAGCGTCAACACATTTTTTACCGATTTTCGCCCTGGCACGCCCGTTTGTCTGGCTTGTAACCAGGGTGATGAATTATTCGGCAAATTTTGATCGCAACCCGATCAAAACGCAAAAAAATGGGCCCCGCAAGGCCCATCTGGTGATGACTTATTTTGCTTATTTATATGCGTACTGGTGCACGCCAACGGCGCGGCCAGATGGATCGTCCATTGATTTGAACGCTTCGTCCCACTCAATCGCCTTGGCGGAGGAGCAGGCGACCGACGGACCGCCCGGTACGCACTCCGCCGCGCTCGGCAGCGGGAACAGCTCCTCGAAGATCTCGCGGTAGAGATAGGCTTCTTTCGAGTTCGGCGTGTTGTACAGGAAGCGGAAATGCGCGGTCGCCAGCTGCTGATCGCTGATCTGCTGCGACGCCACCTCTTTCAGCGTATCGATCCAGCTGTAGCCGACGCCGTCAGAGAACTGCTCTTTCTGACGCCAGGCGACGCTCTCCGGCAGATAAGAGGAGAAGCACTCGCGCAGGATATGTTTTTCCATTTTGCCGTTGCTGCCGCACATCTTGTCCTGCGGGTTGATGCGCATCGCCACGTCAAGGAACTTCTTGTCGAGGAAGGGCACGCGCGCCTCCACGCCCCAGGCGGACATCGCTTTGTTGGCGCGGGCGCAGTCGTACATGTGCAGCGCCATCAGCTTGCGCACGTTCTCTTCATGGAACTCTTTGGCGTTCGGCGCGTTATGGAAGTAGAGATAGCCGCCAAACACTTCATCCGCGCCTTCGCCGGAGAGCACCATCTTGATGCCCATAGCTTTAATCTTGCGCGACATCAGGTACATTGGCGTCGAGGCGCGAATGGTGGTTACATCATAGGTCTCGATGTGATAAATCACGTCGCGGATCGCATCCAGCCCTTCCTGCACGGTAAAGTGGATTTCATGATGGACGGTGCCCAGATGGTCGGCTACCGCTTTGGCCGCCTTCAGATCCGGCGAGCCTTCTAGGCCGACGGCGAAGGAGTGCAGCTGCGGCCACCAGGCGTCGCTCTTGTTCTGATCTTCCACGCGCTTCGCGGCAAAGCGCTTGGTGACGGCGGAAATTATAGAGGAGTCTAGGCCGCCGGAGAGCAGCACACCGTAAGGCACGTCCGACATCAGGTGGCTTTTGACCGACTCTTCCAGCGCATGCTTCAGGCCGGCCGCGTCGGTAGTGTTGTGCTCAACGGCAGCGTACTCCATCCAGTCGCGCTGCCAGTAGCGGCGGATTTCGCCGTCGGTGCTGGAGAGATAGCTTCCCGGCGGAAACTCTTTAATCGAGCGGCACACCGGCACCAGCGCCTTCATTTCGGAGGCGACATAGAGGTTGCCGTACTCGTCGTTACCCATACAGAGCGGGATAATGCCGATATGGTCGCGGCCGATCAGATACTGCTGCTTTTCGCTGTCCCACAGAATAAAGGCGAACATGCCCTGCAGATCGTCGAGGAAATCGACCCCTTTTTCCTGATAGAGCGCCAGGATCACTTCGCAGTCGGAACCGGTCTGGAACTGGTAGCGATCGCTCAGCTCGGCGCGCAGCGCCTGATGGTTGTAGATTTCGCCGTTAACCGCCAGAACATGGGTGTGGTCGGCGTTGTACAGCGGCTGCGCACCGTTGTTGACGTCCACGATAGAGAGGCGCTCATGCGCGAGGATCACCTTGTCGTCCGCATAGATGCCAGACCAGTCCGGTCCGCGGTGACGCATCAGGCGGGAACTCTCCAACGCTTTTTTACGCAGTTCAATCGGATCGCTTTTCAGATCCAACACACCAAAAATAGAACACATATTCTGACTCCTGAGCTCGCCTGACGGCAATGTTATCGTTGCCTTGTCCGGCAGCCAGCGGCTGCGTGATGTATAAGAAAATGCGCTATTTCCTACCGTCAATGCAAGCATATTCGCGTTTTACTGATGAAAAGATTATTGCCTAGCGCGTTATTTTGAATTTTATATAATTAAAAGGTCGTTTCGTTGCTGGATCCTCAACAGATCCACAAAAGCGGCGAAAAAAACAGCAGATAATTCGCGCAGCGCGGGGAAGAGATGCCGTGCCGCCCGGTATTGGAAGGCGAGCAGAAAAAAGGGGTCAGAAGAGGTCAACATCGGCGACGGAGGGGTAAATCCAGTCGGGACGGAAGGGCATGGCGTCGATGTCGATCAGCGTCGAGAAGCCGGAAAGCACCAGCACGGTTTCCAGCCCCGCCTGCAAACCGGCGAGAATATCGGTGCGCAGGTTGTCGCCAACGATAACTGTTTCTTCTTCTTCTGACATGCGCCTGCATCTTGTTTAGCGCGGCGCGCATGATATAGGGGCTGGGCTTGCCGACATAGAAGGGGCGGCGGCCGGAGATTTTCTCAATGCCGACGCAGAGCGCGCCGCAGGCGGGCACAAAGCCGCGCGTATGGGTATCGGGGTTGGTCGCAATAAAGCACGCGCCGCTGGCGACGAAAAAGGCCGCTTTATGCATCATGTCCCAGTTAAAAGAGCGCGTCTCGCCGACGATAACGAAGTCGGGATTGACGTCGGTAATGGTGAAGCCGGCATTGTAAAGCTCGTGGATCAGTGCGCCTTCGCCAATAACGTAGGCCTTTTTGCCCTCCTGGCGGCGCAGAAAATCGGCGGTGGCCATCGCGGAGGTATAGAACACGGAGTCAGGCACCTCGACGCCCGGGTTGGCGAAGCGGTCCGCCAGATCCTGCGCGGTCTGCGACGGGTAGTTGGTCAGCACCACCAGCGGCATCTTTTTATCCAGAATGCGCCGCAAAAATTCCTGCGCGCCGGGCACAGCGGTGTTGTCATGCATCAGCACGCCGTCTATATCGCAAATTACGCTTTTTATCGTCATGGTTTCGGTCCGGTCCGCATTTATTCTTCCAGAAGATGTTGCAGCAGAATGCCGTTAAGCATAGCGCGCTTGGCCAGCGCGAAGGCGCCTATCGCTGAACGACGATCGAGCTCGGAACGCACCACTGGCAAATTCTTGCGAAAGGCGTTGAGCGCTTGCGTGTTTATACAGCCATCAATCGCCGGAAAAAGCACCTTTTCGGCATCGGTAATTTCGCCCGCCAGCACCACTTTTTGCGGATTGAACAGGTTGATAGCGATGGCGATCGCTTTCCCCAGATAGCGGCCGACATACTCAATCACTTCGCAGGCCAGCGCGTCGCCCTGGTTGGCGGCTTTGCAGATCTGCGCGATCTGACAGGAATCCTGCGTCAGGCTGCTGGGATAGCCTTGGCTAAGCAGATGGCGCACGCGGTTTTCAATCGCGCCGTTGGCGACGATAGTTTCCAGACAGCCGAAGTTGCCGCAGTGGCAGCGCTCGCCCAGCGGATCGACCTGAATGTGGCCGATTTCCCCCACGTTGCCGTTGCTGCCGAGAAAAATCTGGCCGTTGGCAATAATGCCCGCGCCGGTGCCGCGATGCATTCGCACCAGAACGGAGTCGGCGCAGTCGCGGCTTGCACCGAAGTAGTGCTCCGCCAGCGCCAGACTGCGGATATCGTGGCCAACGAAGCTGGTCACGTTAAAGCGTGCCTGCAGGCCGGCCACCAGCGGCCAGTGGCTGACGGCGATATGCGGCATATAGCGGATCACACCGTTAACCGGATCGACCAGCCCGGGCAGGATCACGGAGATGGCGATCAACTCGCGGATTTTGCGCTGGTGCGTCTCGATAAAGCTTCCGATGGCGGTGAACAGGGCGTGCTCCAGCGTCTCCTGGGTGCGCTCCGGCAGGGCATAATCATCCTGCGCCAGCGATTTGCCGCTGAGATCGAACAGCGTCAGCGTGGTGTCGAGGCGGCCGAGCCGCACGCCGATGGTGTGAAAATAGCGGGTTTCCGTAACGATGGAGATGGCGCGGCGTCCGCCGGTGGACGCCTGCTGGTCCACCTCTTTGATCAGGCCGCGCTCGATAAGCTGGCGGGTAATTTTGGTGACGCTGGCGGGCGCAAGCTGACTCAGTTCAGCAATCTGAATGCGCGAAATGGGGCCTTGCTGATCGATTAGCCGGTAAACGGCCGCGCTGTTGAGTTGCTTGACAAGATCGACATTTCCTATTTGTGTCTGGCCGCCAGTGGTCATTCAGTGCTTACTCGCTCAGGACGTCGTCTCCGTTGACAAACGTCTTAATGATTTTGAAATAGCGTGTAAATACAGTGAGGTTGGCGAATTTTCCCGCTTCGATAGTGCCTACTGCTTCTCCACGCCCATTGACTGTGCCGGGTAAAGGGTCGCCATGCGCAGCGCTTCATCCAGCGCGATGCCGACATGGTCGACGGCGTTGCGTACCGACTCGATCATGGTGATCGCCGAGCCGCTCAGGGTGCTATTCTCGTCTACGCACAGGCCATTGCGATAGTATATTGTTTTGCCAGCGAAAATAAATTTATCCATCTCCGCCTCTGCGCCGGCAGGCGCGGTGGCGTCGGTGACCAGCACCAGCTTATTGCCCTTGATGCGCTTCGCGTTGCGCGCGTTAGCGTAATGGACATGTAAACCATCCGCAATGATTCCGCAGTATAAATCAGGTGAATCAAGTAGCGCACCGATCAGGCCCGGTTTGCGTCCGGCAAAGGCGGGAATCGCGTTATAGAGGTGGGTGGCGAAGGTCACGCCCGCGCGGAAGCCCGCTTTGGCCTCATCATTGGTGGAGTTGGAGTGGCCTGCAGACACAACGATGCCCGCCTCCGTCAGCTAGCGGATCACCGCCGCGCCGACGTTTTCCGGCGCCAGCGTCACCTTGGTGATGACGTCGGCGTGATCGCACAGGTAGCTCATCAGCGCGGGATCGGGCAGGCGAATCAGGTCGGGATTATGGGTGCCTTTTTTGGCTTTGTTCAGCCAGGGGCCTTCCAGATGCAGGCCCAGCGCCTGGTTTTTATGACGCTGTTTATAGGCGCGCATAGTGTCGATGGCGCGCTTCATCAGCGCGTCGCTGCTAGTGATCAGCGTCGGCAGAAAGCTGGTGCAGCCCGACTTCTCGTTGGCGCGCTGCATAATTTCCAGCGTCTCGACGCTGAGCGATATCGTCAGGCGGGTCGTCGCGTGGACAAACGCGTGCAATCAGCCCATCGGCGATCAACACCGCATGGTTGTCCAGAGTCTCATGGCCAGTATAAATTCGGCCGTTTACTAATGCGTACATCTTGCTTCTCCCGGCTGGGCCCGTCGTCGCCTCGACGTCGGGCATTAACAATGTTGGCTTAAACGCCTTTCATATTTTCCGCTTCCATTTCGCGGAAATATTTGACGGTTTTCACTTTCAGCTCCATGGTGGCCGGCTTGTCGCAGATCACGACCGATTTCGCGTGCAGCTGCAGGCAGCTGATTGTCCACATATGGTTGACATTGCCTTCGACCGCCGCCTGAAGCGCCTGCGCTTTTACATGGCCGGTCACCAGAATCATTACCTCTTCGGCGTCTAGCAGTGTACCGACGCCGACGGTAAGGGCATATTTCGGCACCTGATCGACGTCGCCGTTGAAAAAGCGTGAGTTCGCCACGCGCGTTTCATGCGTCAGCGTTTTTATACGGGTACGGGAGGCGAGCGAAGAGGCGGGTTCGTTAAACGCGATATGGCCATCGTTGCCGACGCCACCCATAAACAGATGAATTTCACCCAGTGCGCGAATCTTTTCTTCATACTGGCGACATTCTGCGTCAATATCGGGCGCATTGCCATTCAGAAGATTGATATTTTCTGGTTAAATATCAACATGATCGAAAAAATTCCGATACATAAAGCTGTGATGACGTTTGGGATGCTCTTTCGGCAGGGCGACATATTCATCCATATTGAAGGTCACCACGTGCTTAAAGCTAACCTGGCCCGCTTTGTGCGTTCAGGTGTTTGTAAGCCTCCAGCGGCGTGCCGCCTGTCGGCAGTCCGAGCACGAAAGGGCGCTCTGCGGTGGGGTTGAATGCATTGATGCGGTTAACGATGTGGCGGGCTGCCCACTTGCCAACCTGAGTGGGCGTGGGAAAAGGGATAAGTCGCATGTTTCACCTCATTAAGAGTTAGGAGAAGGGGCGAAGCAGGAGGATATGGCGGTTATGAACAACGCGCCGTTCTGGCGTTGGCGTCACAGCCTCACTGCGCCGTGATATTTTTCATCATGAAGCAGGTTGGCATCAATCGCTATACGCCTCGGCGAATCAACACTGCTTTTGAGTGATAATTATCACAGAGTAGACGGATATAATTTGCGAGACGAATCAACTTGCCATTACACTGCGCAACGTGAAGTGTAGTGCTATTCAAACCCCTGCGGCTGACATAACAATATTTCGCGGCGGCAGGGCGACAACCAGTCTCATCGGGGGAAAGGGTACATGCTAGGTTACTTACAGAAGGTCGGTCGTGCACTAATGGTGCCGGTGGCGACCCTACCGGCGGCGGCAATCTTAATGGGGCTCGGCTACTGGCTAGACCCAGATGCGTGGGGCGCCAGCAGTGCTTTTGCGGCGCTGCTGATCAAATCGGGCGCGGCGATTATCGAAAACATGTCGGTGCTGTTCGCCATCGGCGTCGCCTAACGCCTCTCCAAAGACAAAGATGGCGCGGCGGCGCTGACCGGCTTTGTCGGCTTCCTGGTGGTCACGACGCTCTGTTCGCCTGCTGCTGTCGCCATGATCCAGAAAATGCCGGTGGATCAGGTGCCTGCTGTGTTCGGCAAAATCAACAACCAGTTTGTCGGCATTCTGGTGGGGATCCTGTCGGCAGAGATCTATAATCGCTTCAGCCATGTTGAGCTGCCGAAAGCGTTCTCCTTCTTTAGCGGCCGACGCCTGGTGCCCATTCTCGTCTCCTTCCTGATGATCGTGGTGGTCTTTATTCTGATGTATATCTGGCCGGTGATCTTCAACGGCCTGGTCAGCTTCGGTGAACAGATTCAGAAGCTCGGCTCCGTCGGCGCAGGGGTCTACGCTTTCTTTAACCGCCTGCTGAGCTCGGTTGGTCTGCACCACGCGCTGAACTCGGTGTTCTGGTTTGACGTCGCGAGCATCAACGACATTCCGAAATTCCTCGGCGGCGCGCAGTCGGTCGATCGCCAACGGCACCGGCGTGGTGGGTATTAACGGCCGCTATCAGGCGGGCTTCTTCCCGATTATGATGTTTGGCCTGCCGGGCGCTGCGCTGGCTATCTACCACTGCGCGCGTCCGGAAAATCTCGCCAAGGTCGGCGGCATTATGCTGGCGGCGGTGTTCGCGGCCTTCTTTCACCGGCATCACCGAGCCGCTGGAATTCTCCTTTATGTTCGTGGCGCCGGGCTGGTGGATTTGGCGTTGTCGAGTCGCAACCCGCTGGCTACCCACTGGTGGATGCTGATCCCACAGGGCATCGTCTTCTTCGTTATCTACTATTTGGTGTTCCACTTCACCATCAAGAAGTTCAACCTGATGACGCCGGGCCGCGAGCTGGCGGTAGCGGGCGACGAGTCAGATGGCTATGACGTCAACGTCGACAAAACCGACGACGGCGAAAGCGCTACCGAATCACTGGCGCGCCGCTACATCGGCGCGGTAGGCGGCTCCGACAACCTCACCGGCACTGCATCACCCGTCTGCGCCTCGACGTGAAAGATTCCGCGCAGGTGAATGAGTCAGTGGCTAAACGGCTGGGCGCATCCGGCGTGATTCGCCTGAATAAACAGAGTGTGCAGGTCACTGTCGGCACCCAAGCGGAAAGCGTCGCCTCCGCCATGAAGAAAGTGCTGACCAAAGGGGTCGCCTCGGCGGGCAGCGCGACGGCGGCGGCAGCCCCGCAGGCGGCCATTACGCGCGAAAGCGGCGTGGTGGCGACGCTGGTGGCGCCGGTCAGCGGCGAAGTGGTGGCGCTGGAGGAGGTGCCGAACGAAGCCTTCGCCAGCCTGGAGGTAGGCGACGGCCTAGCTATCAAGCCCACTGGTAAAACCGTGGTGGCGCCGATTTCCGGCACGGTAGTGAAAATCTTCGCCACAAACCACGCCTTCTGCCTGGAAACAGGTAACGGCGTCGAAATTGTGGTTCACATGGGGCTGGATACCGTGGCGCTCGACGGCAAGGGCTTTACCCGCCTAGTGGAAGAGGGCGCGACGGTGGCGGCGGGCCAGCCGGTGCTGGAGATGGATCTCGACTATCTCAACGCCCATGCGCGCTCGATGATCAGTCCAGTGGTGGTCAGCAACAGTGATGACTTCGCGGCGATCGCGCTGCGGGCAAGCGGTATGGTGGTTGCCGGCGAAACCCGCCTCTATGAGGTAAGAGGCTAAGCCGCGATTCAGGTCGAGGCAAAAAAAAGCAGGCAGGAAGCTATTCCTGCCTTTTTCGTTTCCGCGCCTTAACAAACGGTTGTTTCCCTGCGACGCTTTGTGGATCATACTCCGTTACTTCGTGATACCTGTCACCCGCTATAAGTATTGAGGATTGAGAGATGAGTGAGGCTGAAGCCCGCCCAACTAACTTTATTCGTCAGATCATCGACGAAGATTTGGCGAGCGGTAAGCACCATAGCGTGCATACCCGTTTTCCGCCGGAGCCTAATGGTTATCTGCACATTGGCCATGCGAAATCCATCTGCCTGAACTTCGGCATCGCACAGGATTATCAGGGACAGTGCAACCTGCGTTTCGACGATACCAACCCGGTAAAAGAGGACATAGAGTTCGTTGAATCGATCAAGCGCGACGTGCAGTGGCTGGGCTTTACGTGGAGCGGGGACGTTCGTTACTCCTCTGATTACTTCGATCAGCTCTATCTCTACGCGGTTGAATTGATCAATAAAGGCCTGGCCTACGTCGACGAACTGACGCCGGAAGAGATCCGCGAATACCGCGGCACCCTGACCGCGCCGGGCAAAAACAGCCCGTACCGCGACCGCAGCGTGGAAGAGAACCTGGCGCTGTTCGAGAAGATGCGCAACGGCGAATTCGCTGAGGGTAAAGCCTGCCTGCGCGCCAAAATCGATATGGCCTCCAGCTTTATCGTAATGCGCGATCCGGTACTCTATCGCATCAAGTTCGCCGAGCATCACCATACCGGCAAAAAATGGTGCATCTACCCGATGTACGACTTTACCCACTGCATCTCCGATGCGCTGGAAAACATTACCCATTCGCTCTGTACGCTGGAGTTCCAGGACAACCGTCGCCTCTATGACTGGGTGCTGGACAACATCTCGATTCCGGTGCATCCGCGTCAGTATGAGTTTTCGCGCCTGAATCTCGAATATGCAGTGATGTCGAAGCGCAAGCTGACGCAGCTGGTCAGCGAAAAAGTGGTGGAAGGCTGGGACGATCCGCGCATGCTGACCGTTTCGGGCCTGCGTCGCCGCGGCTATACCGCCGCGTCGATCCGCGAGTTCTGCCGCCGCATCGGCGTCACTAAGCAGGATAACATGGTGGAGATGGCGTCGCTGGAATCGTGCATTCGCGACGACCTGAACGAAAACGCACCGCGCGCCATGGCGGTGCTCGATCCGCTGAAGGTGGTGATTGAAAACCTGCCGGCGGGCCATCATGAAACCATCACCATGCCGAATCATCCCAACCGGCCGGAAATGGGCACGCGCGACGTGCCGTTCAGCCGCGAAGTGTGGATCGATCGCGCTGACTTCCGCGAAGAGGCGAACAAGCAGTACAAGCGTCTGGTGCTGGGCAAAGAGGTGCGCCTGCGCAACGCCTACGTTATCCGCGCCGAGCGCGTGGCGAAAGACAAGGCGGGCAACACTACCTGCCTCTACTGCACCTGCGATGTCGACGCGCTGAGTAAAGATCCGGCTGACGTCCGCAAGGTGAAGGGCGTGATCCACTGGGTCTCCGCCGAACACGCGCTGCCGGCCGAATTCCGCCTGTACGATCGCCTGTTCAGCGTGCCGAACCCAGGAGCGGCGGACGATGTCCTGACTGCAATTAACCCGGACTCGCTGCACATCCGTCAGGGATTCGTCGAGCCAGGCCTGCAGAACGCCAGCCCGTACGCGCCTTACCAGTTCGAGCGCGAAGGCTACTTCTGCGTCGACAGCCACTATTCGAGACCTAACCAGCTGGTGTTCAACCGCACCGTCGGATTGCGCGATACCTGGGCGAAAATCGGCGATTAATTTACTGCGCTAAATTCATGATAAAATATTAACAGGGCGAGCAATCGCCCTTTTTTATCGCTGCTCGTTGTGTGCTGACGCGTTTTTATGCTGTTGGGGAGAATTGTGGCTTGTCATACTAGCCTGAGATTTATCTGAGTTAATGAAAATTAATCAATTTCCAGATGTGAATTTCATTTTTTTAGGTAGGCTATTTGCTCTTAAAAGAGGCGATGCGGGCAAAAAAAGAAAAAATGACGGCTCTTGGTCAGGAAGCAAAATACAGCGTAGTAGTTTTACATTAGCTGATCGAACGTATCTTCAACCAGACATCTAGCGAAGATGACAGCTTTCATCTGCTGCTCTCCCATTTTCATCCTGACTTCCGCATGGTGACGCCGCAGGGCAGACTGCTGGATCTGAATCAGACCGAAGAGATGTTCCGCCAGCTGCGCGGCAAACGCGAAGGGATGCGTATCGCCACCCGCGAGCATGCCGTGATTTCGCAGCAAAAAGAGGAGGTAACCATTCAATATCGTGAGCTGCAAATGATGGACGGTACCGATCAAACGCGTCTCTCGCTGGCGCTCCTCGACTGCAGCACCTCCATTCCGCGCTGGCGCTTTCTGCAGGAAATGTTGGTCGCCTGACAGCCATAAAAAAAGCCGGTATGCATACCGGCTTTTTCTTTTGTGTTCCGCAACGCCTTACTGGTCGTGCAGCGTTTCGTCTTCGCGGCAATCGCCCAGCGCGCAGTAACCATACAGATAGAGGCTGTGGTTGGTCAGCTTGATGCCGTGACGTGTGGCGATATCACGCTGGCGTGCTTCGATCGACTCGTCGCTGAACTCAATGACCTTACCGCAGTCGAGGCAGATCAGGTGGTCGTGGTGATGCTGCTGGGTCAGTTCGAATACCGATTTACCGCCTTCAAAATTGTGGCGCGTAACGATGCCCGCATCATCAAACTGGTTAAGCACGCGATAAACGGTTGCCAGTCCAATCTCTTCGCCCATATCGATCAAGCGTTTATACAGATCTTCCGCGCTGACGTGATGGCACTGAGGTTCCTGAAGCACTTCCAGAATTTTCAGTCTGGGCAGCGTGACTTTCAGGCCAGCCTTCTTTAATGCGGTATTGTTATCAGTCATGCGGATGTTGTCCTGTTACTTTGCTGGTTACTTGAGGCGCCAAGCCTTGAATATCTTTAGATGTCTATTCTCATTTGCGTCTCATTATAGAGGCGAAGCATTGAAATGAAAACCGAGGGAAACGCCTGAAATCAACACGGGCTGTAAGGCATTACGTAACGGCGCCGGACGGAGAAGTGCAGGAGGTTCGTTATCATCTCGCTAACTTCCTGACCTGGCGGAAGAAATAAGCAGATAACCGATGTGGGTATTGTACAGAAACAGCGGTAAAAGTTAAAAATCTGTAGCTATTATTTCTATAGGAAATAACCGTTCACTCAATGTGAGCCAGCGCCCACATTGAGTATGGCAGATTCATCAGGCTTCGATGATCGCCTGTAGCTGCAGCTCGTCATAGATCTGCTTCACCCAGGCGTCGATGCGCTGAGCGGTCAGCTCCGGCTGACGATCTTCGTCGATGGCTAGCCCCAGGAAGTGCTTGTCGTCCGCCAGCCCTTTCGACGCTTCGAAATGGTAGCCTTCGGTTGGCCAGTGGCCGACGATCACCGCGCCGTTCGGCTCGATAATGTCGCGAATCGTGCCCATGGAGTCGCAGAAATACTCCGCGTAATCTTCCTGATCGCCGCAGCCGAACAGCGCCACCAGCTTGCCATTAAAGTCGATCTCTTCCAGCGTCGGGAAAAAGTCGTCCCAGTCACACTGCGCTTCGCCATAGTACCAGGTCGGAATGCCCAGCAGCAGAATGTCGAATGCTTCCAGATCTTCTTTGGTGCTTTTGGCAATGTCATGCACTTCAGCAACGTCTTTACCCAGTTGTCTATGGATCATTTTTGCAATGTTTTCGGTGTTGCCGGTATCGCTGCCAAAGAAGATGCCTACGATTGCCATGGAGTAAATAACCTCTTAAATCCTGATAATGAGATGCATGCGCAGCGCTCGCGAGTAAGCAAATGATAGCAGAGCGGACAAAAGGGCGGAACTTGAAAAGCCGCTACATTTGCTTATGCGTGCAATTTGCGCGATTCAGTCCAGTTTGAGCTGTGCCAGCAGCATTTGTTCAATCAGTTCGCTGCGGCTGATCTTGCGCTGCTCGGCCAGCGTGTTAAGCGCATCCACGGCTTCACTGGTCATTTTGAGTTCGACACGACGCAGCCCGCGCACTTTGTCACGTTTCAGTTGATTGCGCTTATTGATGCGCAGCTGCTCATCGCGCGAAAGCGGACTGGTTTTCGGTCGACCGGGACGCCGCTCGTTTGCGAAGAGATCCAGCGTGGTGCGGTCAGTGTTTTCTTTTGCCATGGCTTAGTAAAACTAAGGCGCGAACAGGCGCGTTTATGACGATATAGGCCATTGCCGCGGCAAAAAAAGACCGCGGCAAAATTTTAGCGCGCTATCATACTCCAGCCGAAGAGATGATGCCAATGCTAAACCGCGAACGGCAAGCTTTTGCTTTTAAAGCGCAAAAAAGCGGCTAACGCTACGTAATACGGCATCGGGCTTTTCCGCGTGAACCTAGTGACCCGCGCCGCTGATAACATGCGCGTGGTCGTCCGGAAACTGACGCAGCAGCACGTCGCGGTAGTGATTGTCGAGATAGGGCGAGTCGCCGCCGCGAATAAAGAGCGCAGGATGCGGCCACGCCGGCACGGCTTCCCAGCCAGAAATTGTAGCGTAATTTTCCCACAGCGCCGGGACGTTGAAGCGCCATTCGCCTTCGTTAAAGGATTTGAGGATAAACTGAATCACGCCCTCTTCTTTTATCAGGGCTTGCATCACCTGCGCCGCCTCGGCGCGCTGGCGCACGCCCGCCTCGCTGACCGCGCGAATGGCGGCGAAGATGTCGTCGTGGCGACGCGTCTGATAGTCAACTTGGCGCGATGTCGAACATCACTAGCCGCTCAAGGCGCTGCGGTGCCAGCGCGCTCATCGCCATGGCGATTTTGCCGCCCATGGAATGGCCGATCACCGCCACGCGTTCGATATGGTGCGCATCCAGCGCATCCAGCATATCCTGCGCCATCTCGCGGTAGCTCATCGTCTCGGCGCGCGGCGACAAGCCGTGGTTGCGCACGTCCCAGGGCGCGCGCGAGCATGCCAAGGTTATCAAGGCTGCCGAACAGGCCGTGAATAAGTAGAATGGGCAAGGAATCCGCGACGGATTGGTCAGTTTGCAGACGAGCATTTAAAATCATGGCAAAGTTCTTAAGATGGGGACCTCGGCTTAGGTTATCATGCTTTCACCTTTCCAGGCGCGCCAAGGCGGAAGGTTTTAGGGTATATTCCGACTTTTGCCTTCAGAACGTGCGAAGGCTATCAGCCCGCTTGGATTTAACTTTATAATCCTTGTTTTAGAACCTGCTCGCCCAGCAATCTTCCTGCCTTGGCGCAGGCGTTTGTCCAGGCAGGCGTGGTTCTGTCACGAGTCGAAACCGTACGGAAAAAGATGAAAACGATCGAAGTTGACGAAGACCTCTACCGCTATATTGCCAGCCACACGCAGCACATTGGCGAAAGCGCCTCTGACATTTTACGGCGGATGCTCAAATTTACCGCTGGTCGAAGCGCGCCTGCGGCGGCGCCGTTAGCCTCAGGCGACGCGGCGCAAAAAGCGATCCAGCCGGTGCGTGCGGAAAATCGCCTACAGGATCGCGTTCGCGCCATGCGTGAGCTGCTTTTGTCCGACGAATACGCTGAACAGAAAAAAGCGGTTAACCGTTTTATGATGATTTTGTCAACGCTCTATCGCCTTGATCCCACTGCATTTGGTGACGCCACCGCGTCGCTGCAGGGCCGTACTCGCGTCTATTTCGCGGGCGACGAACAAACACTGTTGCAAAATGGCACCCATACTAAGCCGAAGCATGTGCCCGGCACGCCGTACTGGGTGATCACCAACACCAATACCGGCCGTAAATGCAGCATGGTGGAATACATCATGGTCTCTATGCAGTTCCCGCAGGAGCTGGCAGAGAAAGTTTGCGGCACCATTTAAATTAAACCGAAGCGTCAGGGAGCAGCGCCAATGGCCAATCACCCCCGTGCCGGGCAACCCGCCCAGCAGAGCGATTTGATTAACGTTGCACAGTTAACCTCACAGTATTATGTCCTGCAGCCCGACGTAGCTAACCCGGATCATGCGGTGAAATTTGGCACCTCCGGTCACCGTGGCAGCGCAGGCCGCCAGAGCTTTAACGAAAACCATATCTTGGCGATCGTGCAAGCGATCGCGGAAGAGCGTCAGAAAAACGGCATCACCGGTCCTTGCTACGTAGGTAAAGATACCCACGCGCTGTCAGAGCCGGCGATTATCTCTGTACTGGAAGTGCTGGCCGCCAATGGCGTCGACGTTATTGTGCCGCAGGATAACGGCTATACCCCGACGCCGGCGATCTCCAACGCCATTCTGGAACACAACAAGCAGGGCGGCGCCCAGGCTGACGGCATCGTTATCACGCCGTCGCACAATCCGCCGGAAGATGGCGGCATCAAGTACAACCCGCCCAATGGCGGCCCGGCCGGTACCAACGTCACGAAAGTGGTGGAAGATCGCGCTAACCAGTTGATCAAAGCGGGTCTTAAAGAGGTGAAACGCCTGCCGCTGGATCAGGCGTGGGCGAGCGGCCGCATCGTCGAGAAAGATCTGATCCAGCCCTATGTTGAGGGGCTGGCGCAGGTCATCGACTTCGCCGCTATCCAGAGAGCGGGCCTGAAGCTCGGCGTCGATCCGCTGGGCGGTTCCGGCATGGCCTACTGGCAGCGCACTGCCGAGCACTACAACCTCGATCTGACTATCGTCAACGACGCCATCGACCAGACCTTCCGCTTTATGCATCTGGATAAAGACGGGGTGGTGCGCATGGACTGTTCTTCCGAATGCGCGATGGCGGGCCTACTGGCGTACAAAGACAAGTTCGACCTAGCGTTCGGCAACGACCCGGACTACGACCGTCACGGCATCGTGACGCCGGCGGGTCTGATGAACCCGAACCACTATCTGGCCGTGGCCATCAACTACCTGTTCCAGCATCGCCCGCAGTGGGGCAAAGAGGTGGCGGTAGGGAAAACGCTGGTGTCCAGCGCGATGATCGACCGCGTGGTTAACGATATCGGTCGAAAGCTGGTGGAAGTGCCGGTGGGCTTTAAGTGGTTCGTTGACGGTTTGTTCGACGGCAGCTTCGGCTTCGGTGGCGAAGAGAGCGCGGGCGCCTCTTTCCTGCGCTCCGACGGCTCTGCCTGGTCAACTGATAAAGACGGCATCATTCTCTGTCTGCTGGCGGCGGAAATCACCGCCGTCACCGGCAAAAATCCGCAGCAGCACTATGACGAGCTGGCTGAGCGCTTCGGCGCGCCGAGCTACAACCGTCTGCAGGCGCCGGCGACCTCCGCGCAGAAGGCCGCGCTGTCGAAGCTGTCACCGGAGATGGTCAGCGCTGATACGCTGGCGGGCGATCCAATCACCGCGCGCCTGACGGCGGCACCGGGCAACGGCGCCGCGATCGGCGGCCTGAAGGTTATGACGGAGAACGGCTGGTTCACCGCGCGTCCGTCAGGCACCGAAGACGCCTACAAAATCTACTGCGAAAGCTTCCTAGGTGCTGAACACCGCGCGCAGATTGAGAAAGAAGCGGTTGAGATCGTCAGCGAAGCGCTGAAAAATGCCTGATCCAGGCCCAGCAGTACGCTCGCTAAAAGCGCCTTCGGGCGCTTTTTTTATGACATAAAGCGGTAGCCGATGCCGGTTTCGGTGAGCAGGCTGCGTCGGATACGCCTCCAGCTTCTGCCGCAGGTGCGCCATATAAATGCGCAAATAGTGGCTGTGCTCCACCGCCTTCGGCCCCTAGACGTGGCTCAGCAGCATGCTCTGCAGGCGGAACTCCGTGGGCGTCAGATGGATCGCCTGGCCGGCGCGCAGCACGCGCCTCGCCGCCAGATCGACGCTGACGTCGGCAAAGCTTACCGTCGGGTCTGGCTGCTGGCCGCCGTGACGCCGCAGCGCCACCCGCACGCCGATGCCGAACGGTTTCGTCAGGTAGTCGTCGGCGCCAGCATCCAGCACGTCAATCTTGTCCTGCTCATCGACGCTCGCCGACAGCACAATCACCGGCACGCTGCTCCACTGGCGCACCTCGTTGAGAAACGCGCGGCCGTCGCCGTCCGGCAGCCCTAAATCGAGGATCACCAGGTCAGGCTGAGCGTCGCCGCTTCGATCAGGCCCGCTGCAGCGTATCGGCATCGAACACCTTTAAGGCTTCGCTCTCCAGCGCCAGGCGCACAAAACGCCGGATCTCTTTTTCATCTTCGATGATTAATACGGTGGCCAAGCAGTGATGCTTCAGACAGAAAACGCTGCCGCTACTCTATCAGCAAAAGGGCAGGCAGCGAATCGAGACGTAAGAAGATCAGAACGTTAACTGTTCTATAACGTAATTTCACCTAAAAGCGGGGTAAACGGAAATAAGTATAAATAACAGATCGGATGAGTAGTCAAGCCGCGCAAAGGCGCGTAAAATCTAAGCACCATCACACTTCTTCCCCGTCCCAAGGAGGTCACAATGTATCAGCGCTATCCCTGTATAAAATTCTGCTGCGTCGCACGCTGGTGATCGCGGTGGGCCTGCTTGCGTTACCGGTGATGCTGTTCCGTTTGGATCGCGCACGCTTTTACAGCTATCTGCATCGCATGTGGTGCAAAACCAGCGCCAAGCCGGTCTGGCTGGCGCAGAGTGAAGCCGCAGGCGGCATGTTCTGGTAATAGCCCTGAGACGTAAATAACAAAGCCCGACAGCCCTGTCGGGCTTTGCGCTCTGCGCCTCGTCACAGAGAAATCCCTCTCCGGCTCTGGGTTTCAGCTGTTAATCAGCCAGTTTTCAGCTACACTTAAACCTCTACAAGATTTCGGAAATTGTACAATTATGAGCGTAAAAATTCCGCTGGGTATCAGTGCCTGCCAGCTGGGAGAACAAGTGCGTTTCGACGGCGGCTATAAACGATTGGCGTTTGCTGTTAACGAGCTTGCGCCCTTTGTACGTTTTGAACCGGTTTGTCCCGAAATGGCGATAGGCTTGCCGGCGCTGCGTCTGGTCAAGCAGAATGACGACGCGATCTACCTCTGCTTTAGCAAAGAGGGCGGCCAAGAGATGACGCAGCAGACGCGCGACTGGTCGGCCGAGCGCGTAAAATCGCTGCATCACCTGTGCGGCTATATTCTGTGCGCCAAATCGCCCAGCTGCGGCATGGAGCGGATGCGTGTCTATGAGCCGGAGAACAATAACAACCGCAAGGCGGGCGTGGGCCTGTTTGCCGAGAAGCTGCAGGCTGAGATGCCCTGGCTGCCGGTAGAGGAAGATGGCCGACTGCTCGATCCGGCGCTGCGCGAAAACTTTGTCGGTCGCATCTGCGCGCTGCACGAATTCAACCAGATGTGGAAGCGCGGCCTGAGCCGGGCGCAGCTGATCGCCTTCCACAGCCGCTATAAGCTGCTGATGCTGGCGCATTCGCAGGAAAAATACCGCGAGCTGGGGCCGTTCGTCGCCGCCATGAGCCAGTGGGACTCGCTGGAGGCCTACGCCTTCGAATACCGCAACCGCATGATGGCGCTGCTGTCCCAGCCCGCGACATGCCGTAACCACACCAACGTGCTGATGCATGCGCAGGGTTACTTCCGCTGCCAGCTCAGCTCGCCGCAGCGTCAGGAGCTGGCGGAGCTGATCGACCGCTACAGCTGCGGCGTACAGCCGCTGCTCGCGCCGATTACCATGCTGAAACACTATATGTCGCAGTATCCGCATCCTTGGCTGACGCAGCAGCGCTATTTCGGCCCTTATCCCGAAGCGCTGCGCCTGCGCTATTGGCAGTGAGATGCGTACTCATCTGGTCTGGCTGCGCAACGATCTGCGCATCAATGACAACCTTGCGCTGCATGCCGCATGCCGCGACGCCGAGGCGCAGATTGTCGCGCTCTACATCGCCACGCCGTAGCAGTGGCGTTAGCGCGATATGGCACCCCGCCGGTCAGCCTTTATCTATGAAAGCCTGCTGGAGCTACAGCAGGTGCTTGCCGATCGCGGCATCATGCTCCACATCCACGAATGCGACGATTTCGTCGCTTCGCTCGATTATCTGGCTGAATTCTGTCAACGCCATCAGGTCGACGCGCTGTTTTACAACTATCAGTACGAGTTGAACGAGCGCAGGCGCGACGCCGAGGCGGAACGGTGGCTCGACAAAGCGGGTGTGGTTTGCCTGGGCTTCGACGACAGCGTGCTGATGGCGCCCGGCAGCCTACAGACCGGCGACGGCAAGATGTACAAGGTTTATAATCCGTTCAGCAAAGCTTTCGTGCGTCGGCTGCAGCAGGCGATGCCGGAGTGCGTTACCGCGCCGAAAACGCGCAGCGGCAGCGCGATCAAGATAGAGAAACAGCCAGCGCGCTTCAGTTATCTGATGGAAACGTTCGACCGTGAGCGCTTTGCGCCGGGCGAAACGGCGGCGCTGAAGCGGCTGCGCCAGTTTGCCCGGCAGCCGGTGCTCGACTATCACGCCGAGCGCGATACCCCATACGTGGACGGCACCAGCCGGCTGTCGGTCTATCTCACCACCGGCGTGCTGTCGCCGCGCCAGTGTCTGCATCGCTTGCTGAGAGAGCATCCAGACGCGCTCACCAACCCGACGCTTTTCTCATGGCTTAATGAGCTGATCTGGCGCGAATTTTACCGCCATCTGATGGTCGCCTATCCGGCGCTCTGTCGGTATCAGCCCTTTGTCGACTGGACGCGACATGTCGGCTGGCAGCGCAATGAGGCGCACTTCGACGCCTAGAAAGCGGGCGAAACTGGCTATCCCATAGTGGATGCGGCGATGCGCCAGATGCAGGCGCTAGGCTGGATGCACAACCGGCTGCGCATGATCAGCGCCAGCTTTCTGGTTAAAGATCTGCTGATCGACGGTGATCTGGCAGCCAACAACGGCGGCTGGCAGTGGACGGCTTCGACTGGCGTTGAGCCGGTGCCGAACTTCCGCATCTTCAACCCGACAACTCAGGGCGAACGCTTCGATAAGCAGAGCGAATTTATTCGCTAGTGGCTGCCGGAGCTGAAAGAGGTGCCTGACAGCGACATCCACCAGCCGCAGCGCTGGGTGGAGAAAAACCAGAAGAAACTCGATTATCCGGCGCCAATCGTGGAACATAAGCAGGCACGTAAAAAGACATTAGACGCCTTCGAGCGCGCGAAAAACGCAGCCTTAGGCGGCATGGAGCCGTTATGAACCACTACGAACTTGAAACTATCGTCAATCAGCTGCTCAACACCGGCGCCTTTAGCGACTACGCGCCCAACGGCCTGCAGGTCGAGGGTCGATCCGAGGTCAAAACCCTTATCACCGGCGTTACCGCCAGCCAGGCGCTGGTGGATGAGGCGGTCGCGCGCAACGCCGATGCGATTCTGGTACACCACGGCTACTTCTGGAAGAACGAACCGGCAGCGATTAAGGGCATGAAGCGCAACCGCCTGCGCGCGCTGCTGGCGAATGACATCAACCTGTACGGCTGGCACCTGCCGCTCGACGCCCATCCGACGCTGGGCAACAACGCGCAGCTAGCGCAGTTGCTGGAGATCGAGGTCAAGGGCGAGATTCAGCCGCTGGTGTTCTGGGGCGAACTGAAAACGCCGCTGAGCGGCGCGGCGCTGGCGCAGCGCCTTAAAGAGAGGCTGTATTGCGCGCCGCTGCACTGCGGCGATAACGCGCCCACGCTTATTCGTCGCGTCGCCTGGTGCAGCGGCGGCGGACAGGGCTTTATCGACAGCGCGGCCGTCTTCGGCGTAGACGCCTATATCACCGGCGAAGTCTCCGAGCAAACCATTCACAGCGCGCGCGAGCAGTGCCTGCACTTCTTCGCCGCCGGTCACCACGCCACTGAGCGCGGCGGTATTAAAGCGCTGGGCGAGTGGCTGGCCGAGCACCACGGTTTCGACGCCACCTTTATCGATATTCCTAATCCCGCCTGATTAACCCTCTCTGTTGCGCCCGCTTCCGGGCGCAAATTTGTTGACACGCTCTGGACACTTTCGCATAACTATTTGCCTTATTTCGATTTTCATTGGCTGTCGCGCGCGAAGCGCAACGGCAAAGGGGAGGTGGGCGTTGCAACAAGCACGTTGTTATCTGCTTGGCGAACAGGCGGTGGTGCTGGAGCTGGATCCGCCGGTGTCGCTGCAAAGTCGACAGCGCATTTGGGAATTAACGCAGCGCCTGCGCAATTATGAGCAGGTGGTTGAAGTTATTACGGGCATGAACAATATCACGCTGCTGCTACGCGATCAGCAGCAGAGCGCGCTTGACGCCATCGAGCAGCTGCAGCGCTGGTGGGAAGAAAGCGAAGCGCACGAAGTGGCGTCGCGGCGGGTGGACATTCCGGTGATTTAAGGCGGCGAGGCGGGTCCCGATCTGCAGGTGGTCGCCGCGACACGCCGCGATGACGCAGCAGCAGGTGGTCGAGCTGCACAGTAGCATCGACTACGTGGTCTACTTTATCGGCTTCCAGCCGGGCTTCCCCTATCTGGGTGGACTCGACAGTCGACTGTATACGCCGCGCCGAACCGCGCCTCAGCGTGCCGGCCGGCTCGGTCGGCATCGGCGGCAGCCAGACCGGCATCTATCCCCTCGCCACCCCAGGCGGCTGGCAGCTGCTGGGTCAGACCCGCGTTGCGCTGTTCAACCCGCGACAGCAGCCGCCGACGCTGCTGCAACCCGGCGACAGCATGCGCTTCGTGCCGCAAAAGGGGGGCATATGTTGAGGATCCTGCGCGCAGGACTGGCCACTACGCTCTAGGACAGCGGCCGCACCGGCTGTCGTCAGTCCGGCATCAGCGTTGGCGGCGTGCTCGATCTGCCGGCGATGCGCACCGCGAATTTGCTGGTGGACAACGATCCCGATAGCGCGGTGCTGGAGATTGTGCTGGGGCAGTTCAAGGCGGAATTTATGCGCGACAGCTGGTTCGCACTGATCGGCGCGGCCTGTAGCACCGAGCTGGACGACAAGCCGGTCTGGACCGGCTGGCGGCTGCCGGTGAAAAAAGGCCAGGTGCTGACGCTCTCCATGCCGCTGCACGGCATGCGCAGCTATCTAGAAATCCACGGCGGCTTCGACGTCGCGCCGCTGCTCGGCTCCGTCAGCACCGATCTCAAAGCGGGCTTCGGCGGCCGGCATGGACGCAAGCTGGAAGATGGCGACCGTTTGCCGCTAGGCAAGCCCACGCGCCTGTTTAACGGCAAGGCGGGCGTACGCTAGCTGCTGTGAGGCAACCGCATCCGCGCGCTGCCCGGCCCGGAGACCATGAGTTCAGCCGCGAGGCGCAGATGGGCTTCTGGCACACGCCATGGCTGCTCAGCCCACAGAGCAACTGCATGGGCTACTGTCTGCAGGGGCCGGAGCTGCAGCGCGACACCGCGCGCGAGCTGCTGTCGCACGGGCTGGAGCCCGGAGTGGTGCAGGTGCCGCCCAACGGTCAGCCCATCGTGCTGATGGCCGACGCGCAGACCATCGGCGGCTATCCGCGCATCGCCTGCGTGATCGACGCCAATCTCTATCAGCTGGCGCAGATCCGTCTGGGCGAACCGATTCACTTTATTCAGTGTTCGCTGCCGGCCGCCATGCAGGCGCGCATGCACCAGCGGTGCACGCTGGACCATATGGCCTGGGGGCTTGCTGATGAAAATTGATTTAAATGTCGATCTTGGCGAAGGCGCGGGCAACGACCACGCGCTGCTGCAGCTGGTCAGCTCGACCAATATCGCCTGCGGCTTTCACGCCGGCGACGCGCAGACCATGCTGCAGTCGGTGCGCTGGGCGAAAAGGTTCGGCATGGCGATTGGCGCGCACCCGAGCTTTCCGGATCGGGAAAATTTCGGCCGCACTGCCATGCAGCTGCCGCCGGAAACGGTCTACGCCCAGATGATCTATCAGATCGGTGCGCTGAAAAGCCTGGCAGAGAGCGAAGGTCAGCGGCTGGCGCACGCCATCGCTCGCGCGGTGGAGGCGGTCGACGCCAGTCTGATTCTGGTCAGGCTGGCGGGCAGCGAATCAGTGCGCGCCGCGGCGCATCACGGGCTGCGCACGCGTGAAGAGGTGTTTGCCGATCGCGGCTACCTCGCCAGCGGCGCGCTGGTACCGCGCAGCCAGTCGGGCGCGATGATCGACGAGGAGGAGAGCGCCATCGCGCAGACGCTGACCATGGTGAAAGAGTGCAGGGTAAGAAGCGTTAGCGGCGAGTGGGTCGCCGTGAATGCGCAAACCGTCTGCCTGCACGGCGACAGGGCGCACGTCCTGCTGTTCGCGCAGCGGCTGCGCGATCGCTTCGCCGCCGAGCCTTTTCAACATAAGGGTAAACATGGATAACGTAGTAAACCTTTGGCCGCTGCTGGGCATCGCGGCAATCGTGATCGGCTTCCTGCTGCGCTTCAACCCAGTGCTGATGGTGATTGTCGCCGGCTTCGTCACCGGCTTCGCCGCGCTGATGCCGCTGGGCGACATTCTGGAAAGCTCGGCGCTGGCTTTCTCAACACGCGCAACCTGCCGCTGGCCGTCTGCTGATCGTCTACCTCTTTGTGCGCGAGATTACTGTAGCGCTGGGGCTGACCAGTCTCGGCGGCCATCCGCAGATGGTGCGCCCGCTGCTGGCGCCGATAACGTCGGGCTCTTTTCTCGGCGAGGATATTTTCGTCGCCTTCGGCGCGATTATCTTTATGCATAATTTCATGCTGGAGTCGGCCAATATTCAGACCGAGCCGCTGCATATCGCGGTCTGGGGGTATTCCTACCGCCGTCGCCGCCTTTCTTATTTACTCGGCGCGGCTGGTGCGGCTGGATCACGAGCTGCAGGCGCTAAATCAAGACGCGCTGAAAGCGAAAGGAGGCCGCTGATGTTTCAACAACAGTATCTGATGTGGCTGGTGGTGGCTGTGCTCTCGTGGCGCGACAGCCATAACCCGCGTCGGCTGACCACCGGCCTGTTCTGGGCGCTCTACGGCCTGATTTTCCTCGTCGGCGACTGGACCACGTCGCTGATGACGGCGCTTACCGGCACGCCGGAACTGGGCGCACGCTATCTGCATATCATTATCGGCGTGCTGGTGGTGGCGATGGCGCTGATCGCCGGGTTCGGCGGCGTGCGTCTGGGGCGCCACCATCAGCGTAGTGACGAGGAGAAGCAGACCAGCGCCCGCCGTCTCGGCAACCGACTGCTTCTGCCCGCGCTGGCGATCCCGGTGGTGACAGTGATTGGCGTGCTGGCCTTTAACCATATTCCCGGCCTGCAGGAGGCGGTGTTTGGCGCAGGTAACCATGCGACGTTGGTTACGCTGTTCTCTATGACGCTCGGTTGCCTGCTGTGCTGGTTGATCGCCCTGAAGCTCACCCACGAAAAGCCGGTGCAGTCGATGCAGGACGCGCCTTCTGCTGGACGCCATCGGCTGGGCCTTTATTACTGCCGCAGATCCTCGCCCCCTTCGGCCTGCTGTTCACCAGCGCCATTTCGCACCTTACCGAGAACTACCTCGCTGTCGATAACCGCTTTGTTACCGTCGCGGTCTACGCCATCGGTATAGCGCTGTTGACCATGGTGATGGGCAACGTCTTTGCCGCGTTTCCGATTATTACGGCGGGCGTCGGCATCCCGATTCTGGTACTGCAGCACCATGGCGATCCGGCGGTGATGGCAGCGATCGGCATGTTCTCCGGCTACTGCGGCACGCTAATGACGCCGATGGCGACCAACTTCAACATTGTGCCCGCCGCGCTGCTGGAGCTGCCGGACCGCAACGCAGTGAGCAAGGCGCAGGTGCCAACCGGTGTGCTACTGTTAATCGTTAACGTATTTTTGCTCTATTTTCTGATGTTCCGGTGAGGTTGGTATGAAAACGGTTCTGGTTAAGGCGTTCGAACCTTTCGGCGGCGAAGCCCTTAATCCCTCGTGGGAAGCGGTTTGCGCGCTCGACGGCAACGCGATCGGCGGCGCGCCAGCTGCCGGTAGTCTTCAGCGACGTGCTGGGCGTGCTCAATGCCGCAATGGACGAGGTGCAGCCCGATTTAATTCTCTCGGTAGGGCAGGCGGGCGCAGCGACATCAACGAGGAGCGTATCGGCATCAACGTTGATGACGCGCGTATCCCGGATAACGCCAGCCAGCAGCCGGTGGATGAGCCGATCGTGCCTGACGGCCCGGCGGGCTATTTCTCCACGCTGCCGATCAAGGCGATTGTCGCGGTGGTGCGCGAGGCGGGGAGCCCCGCCTCGGTGTCGCAAACCGCAGACACCTTTACCTTCAACCGCGTGATGTACGGTCGGCTGCACCGGCTACATACACAAGGCAACCGCGTGCGCGGCGGCTTTGTGCATATTCCCTACCTGCCGGCGTAGGCGGCGCAGCCCCCCGGTGCGCCCAGCATGTCGCAGGCGCATGTGATGCAGGCGCTGGAGATTGCCATTCGAGTCTCGCTGGAGACGGAAACGGATTTGAAAGTCGCGGGCGGCGCGACGCACTGAGAGGGCAGGCATGCCAGAAGGACCGGAGATCCGCCGCGCGGCGGATCAGCTTGAAGAGGCCATTGTCGGCAAACCGTTGACAGACGTCTGGTTTGCCTTTCCTGAACTGAAAACCTACGAGCCGGCGCTGCTGGGCGAGCAGGTGATCGCCATCGAAACGCGCGGCAAAGCGCTGCTGACGCACTTCTCCAACGGCCTGACGCTCTACAGCCACAATCAGCTGTACGGCGTCTGGCGCGTGGTGGCGAGCGGCACGGTGCCGGAAAGCAAACGGCAGCTGCGCGTGCGGCTGGCAGTCGCCGATCGCGCCATTCTGCTCTACAGCGCCTCGGATATTGAGCTGCTTAACGCCGAGTCGCTGGCAACGCATCCGTTTCTGAACCGCGTCGGGCCCGACGTGCTCGATCCGCAGCTTGACGTAGCGACGGTGCGCGAGCGGCTGCTGTCGCCGCGCTTTCGCCGACGCCAGTTCAGCGGGCTGCTGCTCGATCAGGCGTTTCTAGCGGGACTGGGCAACTACCTGCGCGTGGAGATCCTCTGGCAGGCGGGCCTGCTGGCTCAGCATCGTGCGCAGGATTTAACCGATGCGCGGCTGGATCGGCTCAGCGAGGCACTGCTGGCGATACCGCGCCATTCTTACCGCATGCGTGGCACCATGAAGAAGTATCTCCATGAGGCTGCGTTTCGTTTCGAGGTGTTTCATCGTCAGGGCAAGAAGTGCCGTCGCTGCGGGGAGATTATTCAGAAGGGAACACTGTCGTCGCGGCCGTTTTACTGGTGTCCCGGCTGCCAGCATTAAAACAAAGTAGCGCATGATTTTTTAATAAAAGACGGCGCAAAAGCCTGAGGAGCGGGTAGCCGGACCCGAAGAGCAAAGCGTCGCGCGCTAGGTACAAAAACGCCGGGAGCGTTTTTGCACAACGCAGCGCGTTGGCCCGGTAACGGGCGCACCTCAGGGATGAGGTGCGTATCTGCGCGCGCCAAGCGAGCAGGGATGCGAAAGCGACTTTGCGATCAGGTCCGGTTACCCGCGACCGGCACTGAACCTGCAGGCAATTAAGATCCGGTTACCCGCAACCAGCACTGAACCTACAGGCAATCAAATCTCGTTATCTACAAAAAAACAAAAAGCGGAGATTTCTCTCCGCTTTTTTATCGACTTTACCCTGCGTTATTTCTTCAGCGCAGAGGTAAACGCGCGTTCGGTATAACCGGTATACAGCTGACGCGGACGCGCAATTTTCATCCCTTCGTCGTGCATCTCTTTCCAGTGCGCGATCCAGCCAACAGTACGCGCCATGGCGAAAATCACAGTGAACATCGAGGACGGAATGCCCATCGCTTTCAGAATAATGCCAGAGTAGAAATCGACGTTCGGATAGAGTTTGCGCTCGATAAAGTAGGGGTCGTTCAGCGCGATATGCTCCAGCTCCATCGCCACTTCCAGCAGGTCATCCTTCATGCCCAGCTCGTTCAGCACTTCATGGCAGGTTTCGCGCATCACGGTGGCGCGCGGATCGTAGTTTTTGTAGACGCGATGGCCGAAGCCCATTAGGCGGAAAGAGTCATTCTTGTCTTTCGCGCGACGCACAAATTCCGGAATATGCTCAACGGTGCTGATCTCTTCTAGCATACGCAGGGTCGCTTCGTTCGCGCCGCCGTGCGCCGGTCCCCACAGCGAGGCAATGCCCGCGGCGATACAGGCGAATGGGTTGGCGCCAGAGGAACCAGCGGTACGCACGGTGGACGTCGAGGCGTTCTGTTCGTGATCGGCGTGCAGGATCAGGATGCGGTCCATGGCGCGCTCCAGCACCGGATTCACCACATATTCTTCACACGGCGTGGCGAACATCATATACAGGAAATTGCCGGCGTAGGAGAGGTCGTTACGCGGATAAACAAACGGCTGGCCAATAGAGTACTTGTAGCACATCGCCGCCATGGTCGGCATTTTCGACAGCAGACGGAACGCGGCGATTTCGCGGTGGCGCTCGTTATTGACGTCCAGCGAGTCATGGTAAAACGCCGCCAGCGCACCGGTCACGCCGCACATTACCGCCATCGGGTGAGAGTCGCGACGGAAGCCGTGGAACAGACGGGTAATCTGCTCGTGGATCATGGTGTGGCGCGTAACAGTTTCACGGAATTCTTCATACTGCTGCTGCGTCGGCGCTTCGCCGTTCAGCAGAATGTAGCACACTTCCAGATAGTTGGAGTGCGTCGCTAACTGATCAATAGGGAAACCGCGGTGCAGCAGGATGCCTTCATCGCCGTCGATAAAGGTAATCTGGGATTCGCAGGATGCGGTAGAAGTGAAGCCCGGATCGAAGGTGAACAGGCCTTTAGAACCCAGCGCGCGCACGTCAACCACATCCTGGCCCAGCGTGCCCTTCAGCACATCCAGCTCAACAGGTGTGTCATCTTGTTGTAGGGTTAGCATCACTTTTTTATCTGTCATTTTCGTCTCCGTAGCGCCTTTGTAAGTTAAGGATCTTAGACACCTGAAACGCGGTCATGTTGCGGTCGCCATTAACTTCATAATAACACTCTGCGTTAACAAATCGGGGGCAGGGCACAGAGTGAGAGGCTCGTTCCGGGGGGAACGAGGCCGTCATGAAAATCTCTATATCGCGGTTGTTAAAGATCCGGTCTGGCATAACTTCCTGGTAATCAACAACCTGATGCCTTAGGGTGCTCACACTCAGAATGTTAAATAACTTGTGCTTAGGGGAAAGTTTATCCCCATAACTTTTATGCATCACAGGGGGTTGATGCCTTAGTTTGTAACTGAATTGTTGAACTATTGTCAAATCAGATAATTAAATTTGTATTAAATGTGAAATTCGTGAGTGTGATCACTGTTTAACGCATTGTAGGGGAATTGTAATAAGAATGTGATCGTCTTATACTACCGCTAGGTCTCCGGAAACGAAACCCCCTGACACTAGGAGCCACCCAGCGTTTCTACCGCGTCAATTAACACTGGATGTTGCTGATTGGTGACGGTTAAAGTCTAGAACACACCTGTGATTCGACTCCGCCTCAGGGACCGGAGGAAGCAAAATAAAAAAGAGCTGTGTGGTCATAAACCGTGAAAAAACAAAGACCTGTCTACTTGGATCTCTCGACGATCCGGTTTCCCGTTACTGCAATATCGTCCATTCTCCACCGCATCTCCGGCGTCATTACTTTTGTGGTTCTTGGCATTCTGCTCTGGTTGTTGGGCATTTCTCTCTCTTCCCCGGAAGGTTTCCAGCACGCCGCCGCCATTATGGACAGCTTCTTTGTGAAGTTTATCGTGTGGGGCATTCTCACCGCGCTGATATTCCATACGGTGGGCGGGATTCGTCATATGTTGATGGATTTTGGTTACCTCGCTGAAACGCTGGCCATCGGCCGCCGCTCTGCCTGGGTCACCTTTGGCATTACTATCGTGCTTTCAATCTTGGCTGGAGTTCTCGTATGGTAAGCAATGCATCTGCGTTGGGCCGTAGCGGCATTCAGGACTGGCTGCTGCTACGCGCTTCGGCAATCCTCATCACGCTCTACATCCTCTACCTGGTCGGCTTTCTCGTGCTGACTGACACCCTGACCTATGACGTCTGGCGCGCCTTCTTCGCCTCGGCGTTCACCAAAGTGTTTACGCTGCTGACGCTGTTCTCGATTCTGGTGCATGGCTGGATCGGCATGTGGCAGGTACTGACCGACTACGTCAAACATCTGGCGGTTCGTCTGCTGTTGCAGATGGCGATCGTGGTCGCGCTGTTAACGTATGCAATTTATGGAACTGTAGTTGTGTGGGGTGTGTAAATGAATTTGCCAGTCAGAGAATTTGATGCCGTGGTGATCGGCGCAGGCGGCGCAGGTATGCGCGCCGCACTGCAAATCTCCCAGTCGGGCCAGACCTGCGCCCTGTTATCAAAAGTTTTCCCGACCCGTTCCCACACTGTGTCTGCGCAGGGCGGCATTACCGTCGCGCTCGGCAACACACATGAAGACAACTGGGAATGGCACATGTACGACACCGTCAAAGGCTCCGACTATATCGGTGACCAGGACGCGATCGAATATATGTGTAAAACCGGCCCGGAAGCGATTCTGGAGCTGGAGCATATGGGCCTGCCGTTCTCCCGTCTGGAAGATGGCCGCGTCTATCAGCGTCCGTTCGGCGGCCAGTCGAAAAACTTCGGCGGCGAGCAGGCGGCGCGCACCGCGGCGGCGGCGGACCGTACCGGCCACGCACTGCTGCATACGCTCTATCAGCAGAACCTGAAGAACAAAACCACGATTTTCTCTGAGTGGTACGCGCTCGACCTAGTGAAAAACCAGGATGGCGCTATCGTCGGCTGCACTGCCATCTCTATTGAAACCGGCGAAACCGTCTACTTCAAAGCGAAAGCCACCATTCTCGCCACCGGCGGCGCGGGCCGCATCTACCAGTCGACCACCAATGCGCACATCAATACCGGCGACGGTGTCGGCATGGCGCTGCGCGCGGGCGTGCCATTGCAGGACATGGAGATGTGGCAGTTTCACCCGACCGGCATCGCCGGCGCGGGCGTGCTTGTGACCGAAGGCTGCCGCGGCGAAGGCGGCTACCTGCTGAACAAGCACGGCGAGCGCTTTATGGAGCGTTACGCGCCGAACGCCAGAGACCTGGCGGGACGCGACGTAGTGGCGCGCTCGATGATGATCGAAATCCGCGAAGGCCGCGGCTGCGACGGCCCGTGGGGCCCGCACATCAAACTCAAGCTCGACCATCTGGGCGTAGAAGTGCTGGAGTCTCGCCTGCCGGGCATCCTTGAACTGTCGCGCACCTTCGCCCACGCCGATCCGATGAAAGAGCCGATTCCGGTTATCCCGACCTGCCACTATATGATGGGCGGCATTCCGACCCGTGTCACCGGCCAGGCGCTGCGCATCAACGCGCAGGGCGAAGATGAGGTGATCCCAGGGCTGTTCGCCGTCGGCGAAATCGCCTGCGTGTCGGTGCACGGCGCCAACCGCCTCGGCGGCAACTCGCTGCTGGACCTGGTGGTGTTCGGCCGTGCGGCCGGCGTACACCTGATGGAGTGCATCGAACAGCAGGGGCCGCTGCGCGATGCCACCCTGGAAGAGATCGACGCCGCCATCGCGCGTTTCAACCGCTGGGAAAACAACACCACCGGCGAAGACCCGGTAGAAATCCGCAAAGCGCTGCAGCGCTGCATGCAGAACAACTTCTCGGTATTCCGTGAAGGCGATGGAATGAAGCAAGGTCTGGAAGAGCTGAAACAGATTCGCGAGCGTCTGAAGTCAGCCCGTCTCGCTGACCGTTCGCCGGATTTCAATACCCAGCGTATTGAGTGCCTGGAGCTGGATAACCTGATGGAAACCGCTTACGCCACGGCGGTCGCGGCTAACTTCCGCACCGAAAGCCGCGGCGCGCACAGTCGCTTCGACTATCCGGATCGCGATGATGAAAACTGGTTGTGCCACAGTCTCTACGTCCCTGAAACCGAGCGCATGACGCGCCGCGAGGTGAACATGCAGCCGAAACTGCGCGCGGCCTTCCCGCCGAAAGTGCGTACCTACTAATTTCAGGAGACGATCATGAGACTCGAGTTTTCTATTTATCGCTACAATCCTGAGGTGGACGCCGCGCCGCGCATGCAGGATTACACGCTGGAATCGGAGGACGGGTGCGACATGATGTTGCTGGATGCGCTCATCCACCTGAAAGAGAAAGATCCGACGCTGGCGTTCCGTCGCTCCTGCCGCGAAGGCGTGTGCGGCTCCGACGGCCTCAATATGAACAGGCAGAACGGTCTGGCGTGCATCACGCCGGTCTCCGCGCTGGGCAACGGCACGAAGAAGATCGTGATCCGTCCGCTGCCAGGCCTGCCGGTGATCCGCGACCTGGTCGTGGATATGCGGCAATTCTATGCGCAGTATGAGAGGATTAAGCCTTACCTGTTGAATAACGGGGAGAATCCGCCGGCACGCGAGCACCTGCAGACGCCTGCCGAGCGTGAGCATCTGGACGGACTCTACGAGTGCATCCTCTGCGCCTGCTGCTCCACCGCCTGTCCGTCTTTCTGGTGGAACCCGGACAAGTTCGTAGGTCCGGCCGGCCTGCTGGCCGCGTATCGCTTCCTGATCGACAGCCGCGACACCGAAACCGAAGCGCGTCTGGACAACCTGAGCGACGCTTTCAGCGTTTTCCGCTGTCACAGTATCATGAACTGTGTGAGCGTATGTCCGAAAGGGCTTAACCCGACGCGCGCCATCGGCCATATCAAGTCGATGCTGCTGCAGCGGAACGCGTAATACCTTATCTGTCCGGGAACCTCAGGTTCCCGGCGTTTTACGGAAGCCTTGCTAAGCGCAGCAGCGTCACGCTTAGCAAGGTTCCCTTACGGGCAGGGCGCCAGTGAGCGCACAGTGCTCGTATCGTTGAACTCATTACGGCAAACCGCGAAAGCGGCAACAAATGAAACCTCAAAAAAGCATAGTAATGCTTAAGGGATCACAATGCAGAACAGCGCGATGAAGCCCTGGCTGGACTCCTCTTGGCTGGCCGGCGCGAACCAGTCTTACATAGAGCAACTCTATGAGGATTTCCTGACCGATCCGGACTCTGTCGATGCAGTGTGGCGTACGATGTTCCAACAGCTGCCGGGCACCGGCGTGAAACCGGAACAGTTTCACTCCACCACGCGCGAATACTTTCGTCGCCTGGCGAAAGATGCATCACGTTATACCTCCACCGTTTCCGATCCGGCTGCTAATTCTAAGCAGGTCAAAGTCCTGCAGCTGATTAACGCCTTCCGCTTCCGCGGCCACCAGCACGCTAATCTCGACCCGCTCGGCCTGTGGAAGCAGGACCGCGTCGCCGATCTCGACCCGGCCTTCCACGATCTCACCGACGACGATTTTCAGGAAAGCTTTAACGTAGGCTCTTTCGCCATCGGCAAAGAGACGATGAAGCTGGCCGACCTCTTCGACGCGCTGCAGCAGACCTACTGCGGCTCTATCGGTGCGGAGTATATGCACATCAACAACACCGAAGAGAAGCGCTGGATCCAGCAGCGTCTGGAATCGGTGGCGGGTCGCGCCGCGTTCAGCAGCGAAGAGAAAAAAGGTTTCCTGAAAGAGCTGACGGCGGCAGAAGGGCTGGAGAAATATCTCGGCGCGAAATTTCCCGGCGCCAAACGCTTTTCGCTGGAAGGCGGCGACGCGCTGATCCCGATGCTGCGCGAAATGATCCGCCACGCCGGCAAGAGCGGCACGCGCGAAGTGGTGCTGGGTATGGCGCACCGCGGTCGTCTGAACGTGCTAATCAACGTGCTAGGCAAAAAGCCGCAGGAGCTGTTCGACGAGTTCGCCGGCAAGCATAAAGATCACCTCGGCACCGGCGACGTGAAATACCATATGGGCTTCTCCTCCGACGTGGAGACCGAAGGCGGCTTGGTGCACCTGGCGCTGGCGTTCAACCCGTCGCACCTGGAGATCGTCAGTCCGGTTGTTATGGGCTCGGTGCGCGCCCGTCTCGATCGCCTCGATTCTCCGGGCAGCAATCAGGTGCTGCCGATCACCATCCACGGCGACGCCGCGGTGATCGGGCAGGGCGTGGTGCAGGAAACCCTTAACATGTCGCAGGCGCGCGGCTACGAAGTGGGCGGCACCGTACGCATCGTAATTAACAATCAGGTGGGCTTCACTACCTCCAACCCGCGTGACGCGCGTTCGACGCCTTACTGCACCGACATCGGCAAGATGGTGCTGGCGCCGATCTTCCATGTCAACGCGGACGACCCGGAGGCGGTGGCGTTTGTCACCCGTCTGGCGCTCGACTATCGCAACACCTTCAAGCGCGACGTCTTTATCGACCTTGTATGCTATCGCCGTCATGGCCACAACGAAGCGGATGAGCCGAGCGCAACCCAGCCGCTGATGTACCAGAAAATCAAAAAGCACCCGACGCCGCGTAAGCTCTATGCCGATCGTTTGGCAGCGGAAGGCTCCGCCAGCTCTGAAGACGCCACCGAAATGGTTAACCTCTATCGCGACGCGCTGGACGCGGGCGAATGCGTGGTGCCGGAGTGGCGTCCGATGAGTCTGCACTCCTTTACTTGGTCGCCTTATCTCAACCACGAATGGGATGAGAGCTACCCGGCGACGGTGGATGCGAAACGTCTACAGGAGCTGGCGCGCCGTATCAGCCAGATCCCGGAAGCGGTAGAAGTACAGGCGCGCGTAGCGAAAATCTACAACGACCGCAAAGAGATGGCCGAAGGCAACAAGGCGTTCGACTGGGGCGGCGCGGAGAACCTGGCCTACGCCATGCTGGTGGATGAGGGCATTCCGGTGCGTCTCTCCGGCGAAGACTCCGGCCGCGGCACCTTCTTCCATCGCCATGCGGTGATCCATAACCAGGCCAACGGCTCGATCTACACGCCGCTGCACCATATCCATAACGGCCAGGGGCAGTTCAAGGTGTGGGATTCGGTGCTGTCGGAAGAGGCGGTGCTGGCATTCGAATATGGCTACGCCACCGCGGAGCCGCGCACCCTGACCATCTGGGAAGCGCAGTTCGGCGACTTCGCCAACGGCGCGCAGGTGGTGATCGACCAGTTCATCAGCTCCGGCGAGCAGAAGTGGGGCCGCATGTGCGGTCTAGTGATGCTGCTGCCGCACGGCTACGAAGGCCAGGGCCCGGAGCACTCCTCGGCGCGCCTGGAGCGGTATCTGCAGCTCTGCGCCGAGCAGAACATGCAGGTGTGCGTGCCCTCCACGCCAGCGCAGGTTTACCACATGCTGCGTCGCCAGGCGCTGCGCGGCATGCGCCGTCCGCTGATCGTGATGTCACCGAAATCGCTGCTGCGTCATCCGCTGGCAGTCTCCTCGCTGGACGAGCTGGCCAACGGCAGCTTCCAGCCGGCGATTGGCGAAATCGACGCGCTCGATCCGCAGCAGGTAAGACGCGTAGTGCTCTGTTCCGGCAAGGTCTACTACGATCTACTCGAACAGCGCCGCAAAAACGAGCAGACCGATGTCGCCATCGTGCGTATCGAGCAGCTCTATCCCTTCCCGCACAAAGCGGTGCAGGAAGCGTTAAAAGATTATGCCCATGTGCAGGATTTCTTCTGGTGTCAGGAAGAGCCGCTGAATCAGGGCGCATGGTATTGTAGCCAGCATCATTTCCGCGAAGTGGTTCCGTTTGGCGCTTCGCTTCGCTATGCGGGCCGTCCGGCCTCCGCTTCGCCAGCCGTGGGCTATATGTCCGTACATCAACAACAGCAGCAAGACCTGGTTAATGACGCGCTGAACCTTGGTTAATTTAAAAGGAAAGATAATGAGTAGCGTAGATATTCTCGTTCCCGACCTGCCTGAATCCGTTGCCGATGCCACCGTGGCAACCTGGCACAAAAAACTAGGCGATGCGGTAAGCCGCGACGAAGTGCTGGTAGAGATCGAAACCGACAAAGTGGTACTGGAAGTGCCAGCCTTGGCTGACGGCGTGCTGGAAGCGGTGCTGGAAGACGAAGGCGCAACCGTGACCTCGCGCCAGATTCTGGGCCGCCTGAAAGAGCGCAACAGCGCCGGTAAAGAGACTAGCGCCAAAGCAGACACCAACGAGTCGACTCCGGCGCAGCGCCAGACCGCGTCGCTGGAAGAAGAGAGCAACGATGCGCTGAGCCCGGCGATCCGTCGCCTGATCGCTGAGCACGATCTGGACGCGTCGCAGATCAAAGGCAGCGGCGTCGGCGGCCGCATCACGCGCGAAGATGTGGAAAAACATCTGGCGAACAAACCTGCCGCGGCCAAAGCCGCGTCGGCCGCCGCGGAATCGGCGCCGCAGCAGGCGGTTGCCAACCGCAGCGAGAAGCGCGTGCCGATGACCCGTCTGCGCAAACGCGTGGCGGATCGTCTGCTGGAAGCGAAGAACAGCACCGCGATGCTGACCACCTTCAACGAAGTGAACATGAAGCCGGTCATGGATCTGCGCAAGCAGTACGGCGACGCCTTCGAGAAGCGTCACGGCGTGCGTCTGGGCTTTATGTCCTTCTACATCAAGGCGGTGGTGGAAGCGCTGAAGCGTTTCCCGGAAGTGAACGCCTCGATCGACGGCGAAGATGTGGTTTACCACAACTACTTTGACGTCAGCATCGCCGTTTCCACGCCGCGCGGCCTGGTGACGCCGGTGCTGAAAGATGTCGACGCGCTGAGCATGGCGGACATCGAGAAAAAAATTAAAGAGCTGTCGGTGAAAGGCCGCGACGGCAAGCTGACGGTTGATGAGCTGACCGGCGGCAACTTCACCATCACCAATGGCGGCGTCTTCGGCTCGCTGATGTCTACCCCGATCATCAACCCGCCGCAGAGCGCCATTCTGGGCATGCACGCCATTAAGGATCGCCCGATGGCGGTCAATGGTCAGGTCGTGGTGCTGCCAATGATGTATCTGGCGCTCTCCTACGACCACCGCCTGATCGACGGCCGCGAATCGGTCGGCTATCTGGTAGCGGTCAAAGAGATGCTGGAAGATCCGGCGCGTCTGCTGCTGGATGTCTGATTTTCGCCGGTCGCGCCGCGCTAAGGCGCGCCCAACATTTTTACTCTTTCAGACCTGAATGGATAGAACATCATGAACTTACACGAATACCAGGCGAAACAGCTGTTTGCACGGTATGGTATGCCGGCACCAACGGGTTACGTCTGTACTACGCCACGCGAAGCGGAAGAAGCGGCCTCTAAATTTGGTTCTGGCCCGTGGGTAGTAAAATGTCAGGTTCATGCCGGCGGACGCGGTAAAGCGGGCGGTGTGAAAGTGGTTAACAGCAAAGAAGATATCCGCGCTTTCGCTGAGCACTGGCTGGGCAAACGCATGGTGACCTATCAAACAGACGCCGAAGGCCAGCCGGTCAATCAGATCCTGGTGGAAGCGGCGACCGATATCGATCAGGAACTCTATCTGGGCTCGGTTGTTGACCGTGCGACCCGTCGCGTGGTCTTTATGGCCTCGACCGAAGGCGGCGTAGAGATTGAGAAAGTAGCGAAAGAGACCCCGTACCTGATCCACAAAATAGCGCTCGATCCGCTGGCCGGTCCGCAGCCTTATCAGGGCCGCGAGTTGGCGTTCAAACTGGGCCTGACCGGCAAGCAGGTCAGCCAGTTCACCAAAATTTTTATGGGCCTCGCGACCATGTTCTTCGAGCGCGATCTGGTGCTGGTCGAGATCAACCCGCTGGTGATCACTAAGCAGGGCGATCTGGTCTGCCTCGACGGCAAACTGGGCGTAGACAGCAACGCGCTGTTCCGTCAGCCGGAGCTGCGCGAAATGCGCGATCCGAGCCAGGAAGATCCGCGCGAAGCGCACGCAACGCAGTGGGAACTGAACTACGTGGCGCTGGAAGGCAACATCGGCTGTATGGTGAACGGCGCAGGTCTGGCGATGGGCACCATGGATATAGTGAAGCACCACGGCGGCCAGCCGGCTAACTTCCTCGACGTGGGCGGCGGTACGACCAAAGAGCGCGTAACCGAAGCCTTTAAAATCATCCTCTCCGACGACGCGGTTAAAGCGGTATTCGTCAACATCTTCGGCGGCATCGTGCGCTGCGACCTGATCGCAGACGGCATCATCGGCGCCGTGGCCGAAGTAGGCGTCAACGTGCCAGTTGTGGTGCGTCTGGAAGGAAACAACGCCGAGCTGGGCGCGCAGAAACTGGCGGACAGCGGACTGAATATCATTGTAGCAACCAGCCTGACCGACGCCGCACAGCGCGTGGTTGCGGCTGCGGAGGGGAAATAATGTCAATTTTGATCGACAAGAACACCAAAGTGATTTGCCAGGGCTTTACTGGCGGTCAGAGCACCTTCCACTCTGAGCAGGCGCTGGCGTACGGCACCCAGCTGGTCGGCGGCGTAACGCCGGGCAAAGGCGGCACCACGCACCTGGGCCTGCCGGTGTTCAACACTGTGCGCGAAGCGGTAGAAGCGACTGGCGCCACCGCCACCGTGATCTACGTTCCGGCGCCGTTCTGTAAAGACGGCATACTGGAAGCGATCGACGCGGGCATCAAGCTGATCATCACCATTACCGAAGGCATCCCGACGCTGGATATGCTGACGCTGAAAATGAAGCTGGACGAAGCGGGCGTGCGCATGATCGGGCCGAACTGTCCGGGCGTTATCACCCCAGGCGAATGCAAAATCGGCATCATGCCGGGCTACATTCATCAGCCTGGCCGCGTCGGCATCGTTTCGCGCTCCGGCACCCTGACCTATGAAGCGGTGAAGCAGACCACGGATATCGGCTACGGCCAGTCTACCTGCGTCGGCATCGGCGGCGACCCGATCCCGGGCTCTAACTTCATCGACATCCTAAAAATGTTCCAGGATGACCCGCAGACCGAAGCGATCGTTATGATCGGCGAGATCGGCGGCAGCGCAGAAGAAGAGGCGGCGGCATTCATTAAAGAGCACGTCACCAAGCCGGTTGTCGGCTATATCGCCGGCGTAACCGCGCCGAAAGGCAAGCGTATGGGCCACGCAGGCGCCGTTATTGCCGGCGGCAAAGGTACAGCGGACGAGAAGTTTGCTGCGCTGGAAGCTGCAGGCGTGAAAACTGTGCGCAGCCTGGCAGACATCGGCGACGCCATAAAAGCGGTGCTGCCGGCGAAGTAAGTTCGCTTTATACGCAGTATCAGGCCACCTTCGGGTGGCCTTTTTTTGCCAGAACGCGGACGGCGCAGGCTCGGCAGGAGAGGGCGCGGCGATAATAAAGCGGCGAAAAAAATAACCTTATTTTTGGAAGGCGCGTTAAAAAAAGGAATTAAAGGTAATGCATTCCTTAATTAAGGAATCTGTTTATGACATCTAATTAACAAGAAACTTTAAGCTACATAAATGGAAAATTATTCCGTTAATTCAGATCAACAAAAATCCAGATTTAACAGACTTTACCGCTGGCAAAGCGTAAGCCAACCGGTTTAAATTGCTCTGCATCAATTCAGTCTTTTCCAGCAAAGTATCAAGAGATTGCGCCAGCTGTAAGTAAATCAAGGCCGGGCCTTTCTTGTGATGCTGCGCGAAAAGCGCTGAGCTAATCGTTTATCGGGGAATTTTCACCACTGTTACTCGCTCACGTCGGGCCGCGGATGGCATTGATCCGTCGGTAACAAAAACTAGAATCAATAATAAGTCGTTCCTGAATCTTATTCTGCGCATCAATGCCTGTTGTTTGACGTTGTTATTCGCGGAGCAAGTTCATGCGAGGAGAAAGGAGTCACTATGTCAGATATCGTCGAACTGTCGCGTTTACAGTTTGTCTTGACGGCGATGTACCACTTTCTGTTTGTCCCGCTGACGCTCGGTATGGCGTTTTTGCTGGCCATCATGGAAATGGTCTACGTCCTGAGCGGCAAAGCCATCTATAAAGATATGACCAAATTCTGGGGCAAACCCTTCGGCATCAACTTTGCCCTGGGCGTCGCCACCGGTCTGACCATGGAGTTCCAGTTCGGAACCAACTGGTCTCATTACTCACACTACGTTGGCGACATTTTTGGTGCGCCGCTCGCCATCGAAGGGCTGATGGCGTTCTTCCTCGAGTCCACCTTTGTCGGCCTCTTCTTCTTCGGCTGGGATCGCCTGAGCCAAACGCAGCACCTGGCGGTGACTTGGCTGGTGGCACTCGGCTCAAACCTCTCAGCGCTCTGGATCTTCTGGCCAACGGCTAGATGCAGAACCCCATTGCCTCTGAGTTCAACTATGAAACCATGCGCATGGATATGCTGAGCTTCTCCGAGCTGGTGCTCAATCCGGTTGCGCAGGTGAAATTTGTGCACACCGTGGCGGCGGGCTACACCACCGGCGCGATGCTTATTCTCGGCATCAGCACTTGGTCTCTGCTCAAGGGACGTGACGTCGCCTTCGCGAAGCGCTCCTTCGGCATGGCGGCGGTGCTCTCGGTAATCGTGCCCGACGACGAATCGGGCTACGAGATGGGCGACGTGCAGAAAACCAAGCTCGCCGCCATCGAAGCGGAGTGGGAGACCCAGCCTGCGCCGGCGGCCTTTACCCTGTTCGGCCTGATTGCCACGCGATCGATCGATACGCCGGTCACCGGCCTGAAAGATCTGATGGCGCAGCATGAGGTGCGCATCCGCAGCGGCATGAAAGCCTATACGCTGCTCAACGAGCTGCGCAGCGGCAGCGCAGATCCCACCGTGCGCGACGCCTTCAACTAGCACAAGCAGGATCTCGGCTACGGACTGCTGCTGAAGCCGCTACACCTCGACGTGACCGACGCCAGCGAGGTGCAGATCCAGCAGGCGGTGAAAGACTCCATTCCGCGCGTGGCGCCGCTCTCTATTTCGCCTTCCGCATAATAGTGCTGGCTGGCGTGCGTGCTGCTGCTGGGCATCATCACCTTTTCCTTCTGGAGCTTGATTCGCAACCGCATCGGTCAGCATCGCTGGCTGCTGAAGGCGGCGCTCTACGGCATTCCGCTGCCGTGGATTGCCGTCGAGGCGGGCTGGTTCGTCGCCGAATATGGCCGTCAGCCGTGGGCGATCTGCTATTCTCCATGCTGCTGATCTGTGGTCTCTACACGCTGTTCCTAGTGACGGAGATGTACCTGATGTTTAAATTCGCGCGCCTTGTCCCCAGCAGCCTGAAAACCGGCCGCTATCACCATGAGCAGCGCGCGGATAAGAAGAGCAACCATGTTTGATTATAAAGTTTTGCGCTTTGTCTGGTGGCTGCTGATCGGCATCCTGCTGGTGGGGTTCGCGGTGGCGGACGGCTTCAATATGGGCGTTGGCATGCTGACGCGCCTGATGGGCAGTAACGACACCGAGCGCCGCATTATGGTCGACAGCATCGCGCCTCACTGGGACGGCAACTAGGTCCGGCTCATCACCGCGGGCGGCGCGCTGTTCGCCGCCTGGCCGATGGTCTACGCCGCCGCCTTCTCTAGCTTCTATGTGGCGATGATTCTGGTGCTGGCGTCACTCTTTTTCCGCCCCGTGGGTTTTGATTATAGTTCTGAAATTGAAGATATGCGCTGGCGCGGCCTGTGGGACTGGGGCATTTTTATCGGCAGCTTCGTGCCGCCGCTGGTGATTGGTGTGGCGTTTGGCAACCTGTTACAGGGGGTGCCGTTTCACGCCGATGAATATTTACGCCTCGACTATACCGGCAACCTCTTCCAGCTGCTCAATCCGCTCGGCCTGCTGGCGGGGGTGGTCAGCGTGACGATGATCCTGACGTAGGGCGCGACCTATCTGCAGATGCGCACCAGCGGCGAGCTGCACCAGCGCGCGCGCCTTATGACCGCAGGCATCGCGCTGTTTCCCTTTATCATACCGTCAAGCCTTGAGCCCGGCATGAGCCTGACGATGTGGGATTCGACCTCGAGCCTGCGCACGCTGACGGTAATGACCTTCGCCGCCATCGTCTTTGTGCCGGTCATTCTGATCTACACCCGCTGGTGCTACTACAAGATGTACGGGCGCATCACCAAAGAGCATATTGAGCGCAACACGCACTCTCTCTACTGATTAAGGAGACACCGCATGTGGTATTTTGCCTGGATTCTCGGCACCCTGCTGGCCTGCGCCTTCGGCATCATCACTGCGCTGGCACTGGCGCACGTCGAGGAGAGCGCCGCACGGGATGAGCGCGCCTGATGCGCAAGCTGATTCGGACTTCATATAGTCTGCTGGACAAAGGGCCTTTGCGGGCCCTTTCGCTCATGCTGGCGCTGATCGTGGCAGGCTGCCTGTTCTGGGATCCGTCGCGCTACGCCGCGCACACCAGCACGCTGTCGGTCTGGCAGGGCGTGCTGGTGATCTGGGCGGTGTGCGCCGGGATGATCCACGGCGTTGGCTTTCGTCCGCGCCGCACGCGCTGGCAGGCGCTCTTCTTGCCGCTGCTGGCCCTGATCCTATGCTGTTAGGCCTCTACTGGTTCTGGTGGTTCTGGCGCTAGCCGCCGTTTCACGCCTGCTGGCCGCGAAGTAATGTCAGCGGCCGGTCAAGAAATCTGCTAAAAATCCTTCCGTTTGTTTCCATCTGATAATTATTTTCTCCTGGCTCTGGCATCCCATTCCCAACCCCAAATCTCTTGCATTATAGTATAGTAGCAACGTTTAAAAACGGGACCGGGATATAGAGTGAGTACAATGCTGTTTCGCTGGCCGGTTCGGGTCTACTACGAAGACACCGACGCCGGTGGTGTGGTTTATCACGCCAGTTATATCGCTTTTTATGAACGAGCACGTACTGAAATGCTGCGTCAGCGCCATTTCAGTCAGCAAACGCTGCTGGAACAGCAGATCGCTTTTGTGGTGCGGGTATGACGGTGGACTATCTGGCGGCAGCGCGCCTTGACGACCTTCTGGAGATCCAGAGTGACGTCAACGAAATGACGCGCGCGACCATAACGTTCTCCCAGCGTATCGTGAATGCAGAAGGCAAAGTCCTGAATGAAGCAGAGGTCCTGGATTGCTTGCATCAACCCACATCTTATGAAGCCGATTGCGCTTCCCAAGTCTATTGTCGCGGAGTTCAAGCAGTGACTGACATGAACGTTCTTGATTTGTTCCTGAAGGCGAACCTTCTTGTTAAACTTATCATGTTGATCTTGATCGGCTTTTCTATTGCCTCATGGGCCATCATTATTCAGCGCACCCGAATTCTGAATGCGGCAGAACGCGAGGCGGAAGCGTTTGAGGACAAATTCTGGTCCGGCATTGAGCTGTCGCGCCTCTATCAGGAGAGCCAGGGTCGTCGCAACGAGCTGAGCGGCTCCGAGCAAATCTTCTATGCGGGCTTTAAAGAGTTCGCCCGCCTGCACCGCGCCAACAGCCACGCGCCCGAAGCGGTGGTGGAGGGCGCCAGCCGCGCGATGCGCATCTCCATGAACCGCGAGCTGGAGACGCTGGAAAACCATATTCCTTTCCTCGGCACCGTCGGCTCCATCAGTCCCTATATCGGCCTATTTGGCACCGTATGGGGCATCATGCACGCCTTTATCGCGCTCGGCGCGGTGAAACAGGCGACACTGCAGATGGTGGCGCCCGGTATCGCCGAAGCGCTGATCGCCACCGCGATCGGCCTGTTCGCCGCTATCCCGGCGGTCATGGCCTACAACCGACTGAACCAGCGCGTCAACAAGCTGGAGCAGGGCTACGACAACTTTATGGAAGAGTTCACGGCCATCCTGCACCGTCAGGCTTTCTCCAGCGACAACGCGAAGTAAGCGGAGGTAAACCATGGCCAGAGTACGTGGTCGCGGCCGCCGCGACCTGAAATCAGAAATCAACATCGTTCCGCTGCTCGACGTCCTGCTGGTGCTGCTGCTGATCTTTATGGCAACGGCGCCGATTATTACCCAGAGCGTCGAGGTGGATCTGCCGGACGCCACCGACTCGAAAACGGTCTCCAGCGACGATAATCCGCCGGTCATCGTCGAGGTGTCGGGCATGGGCCAGTACAGCCTGGTGGTGGATCACTATCGTATGAATCAGCTGCCGCAGGAGCAGGTAGTGAGCGAAGCGCAGCGCCGTATCGAAGCGAATCCAAAAACCGTGTTTTTGATCGGCGGCGCGAAAGATGTGCCCTACGACGAAATTATCAAGGCGCTTAACCTGCTGCATCAGGCAGGCGTTAAATCTGTCGGTTTGATGACGCAGCCGATCTAAAGTCGAACCGTTTTTGGGGAACCGAGTGTGTCGAAGGCAACCGAGCAAAACGAGAAGTTAAAGCGCGCGATAATTATATCGGTGGCTCTGCACGTCGTGCTGATCGCGCTGCTGGTCTGGAGCTCGTTCAACGAGAATATTGAGGCGAGCGGCGGTGGCGGCAGCAGCGATATCGACGCGGTGATGGTCGATCCCGGCGCCGTAGTCGAGCAATACAATCGTCAACAAAACCAGCAAAGCGACAGCCAGCGCGCCGAACAGCAGCGCCAGAAACAGGCGCAGCAGCAGGCGGAAGAGCTGCAGCATAAGCAGTCCGTCGAACAGCAGCGTCTGAAAGCGCTGGAGGAAGAGCATCTCCAGGCGCAGCAAGCGGCGAAAGAGCAGGCGGAAGCGGCGGCTGACGCGAAGCAGAAGGCGGAAGAGCAGGTGAAGGCCGCTGCGGCCGCTTCGGCGAAAGAAAAAGCGGTCGTCGACGCCAAAGCCGCTGCCGATGCGAAAGCGAAAGCGGCCGCCGAGGCCAAATCGAAAGCGGCGGCCGACGCTAAGGCGAAGGCGGTGGAAGAGGCGAAAGAGAAGGCCGCTCAAGCCACGAAAGCCAAAGCCGATGCGGCCGCGAAAGCGAAAGCCGCAGCCGATGCGAAGAAAAAAGCCGCGGCGGAGGCGGCGAAGAACAGCAGCGACGTTGACGATCTGCTGGGCGGTCTGACCTCCGGCAAAAACGCGCCGAAGAGCGGCAACGCCAGCGGCGGCGGTGCGGCGGCAGGGCAGGGCAACCAGAAAAAATCGGGCGCCTCCGGTGCGGATATCAGCGACTATGCGGGCCAGATCCAGGCAGCGATCCAGAGTAAGTTTTACGATTGGGAAAACTACAAGGGCCTCACCTGTACGCTGCGCATTAAGCTAGCGCCGGATGGTTTGCTGATCGACGCCAAAGCGGAAGGGGGCGATCCCGCGCTCTGTCATGCAGCGCTGTCCGCTGCGCGGCAGGCGCGTATTCCTAAGCCGCCGTCGCTGGACGTTTATCAGGTCTTTAAGAACGCGCCGCTGGATTTCAAACCGCAATAATGCAGTATCTTACCGCAGCTTGATCTATGGTTAAGCCGTAAACAAACAGAAGTCGTGGTTTTTCAGGAACAGAGCCAATTATCGTGGACTGAGGTTCAGGTAAGGGAGATAAGATGAAGCAAGCTCTTCGTATCACGTTAAGCTTTTTTGTGCTGTTGTGGGCGGCCATGCTGCATGCAGAAGTCCGCATCGAAATTACACAGGGCGTCAATACGGCGCGTCCGACTGGCGTCGTGCCGTTCAAGTGGGCCGGCTCTGGTGCTGCGCCGGAAGATGTCGGCGGCATCGTCGGCGCTGACCTACGCAACAGCGGCAAGTTCAACCCGCTGGACGTTTCTCGTCTGCCACAGCAGCCGACCAGCGCGCAGGAAGTACAGCCTGCGGCTTGGACCGCGCTAGGCATCGACGCGGTGGTTGTCGGCCAGGTTCAGTCGAACCCGGACGGCAGCTATCGGGTTTCCTATCAGCTGGTGGATACCGCCGGCTCGCCGGGCAATGTGATCGCGCAGAACTCCTATAAGGTCACCAAACAGTGGCTGCGCTACGCGGCGCATACCGCCAGTGATGAGGTGTTCGAGAAGCTGACGGGCATCAAGGGCGCGTTCCGTACCCGCATCGCCTACGTGGGGCAGACCAACGGCGGCCAGTTCCCGTATGAGCTGCGCGTGGCCGACTATGACGGCTACAACCAGTTTGTGGTGCACCGTTCGCCGCAGCCGCTGATGTCGCCGGCCTGGTCGCCGGACGGCTCGAAAGTGGCCTACGTCACCTTTGAAAGCGGCAAATCGGCGATGGTGGTACAGACGCTCTCCAACGGGGCGATCCGTCAGGTGGCGTCCTATCCGCGACACAACGGCGCGCCGGCTTTCTCGCCGGACGGCTCTAAACTGGCTTTCGCCCTGTCGAAAACCGGCAGCCTCAACCTCTACGTCATGGATTTGGGCTCGGGCCACATACGTCAGGTCACTGATGGACGTTACAACAGCACCGAACCGACCTGGTTCCCGGACAGCCAGACGCTGGCTTATACCTCGGATCAGGCGGGTGCGCCGCAAATCTACAAAATTGGCATCAACGGCGGCGCACCGCAGCGTATTACCTGGGAAGGAGCACAGAATCAGGATGCTGACGTGTCGACCGATGGCAAGTCTATGGTGATGATCACCACCAGCGGCGGTGCGCAGCACGTCGCTAAACAGGATCTGGAAACGAGTGCCGTCCAAACGTTGACGAACACGTTCCTGGATGAAACGCCGAGCTTGGCACCGAACGGTACGATGGTAATCTATAGCTCTACTCAGGGGATGGGTTCCGTGTTGCAGTTGGTTTCAACCGATGGGCGTTTCAAAGCGCGTCTTCCGGCAACTGATGGACAGGTTAAATTCCCTGCCTGGTCGCCGTATCTGTAATACCCGCGTAGGCGGGTATAACAAACAACTAACAATCATGGGATTTTGAAATGCAACTGAACAAAGTGCTGAAAGGGTTGATGCTGGCTCTGCCGGTTCTGGCTGTAGCTGCTTGTAGCTCACACAAAAACAACAACAATGACCAGACCGGCATGGGCGCTGATGGCGCTTACGGCAACGGCGCTGGCATGAACGGCAGCGGCAACATGTCTTCTGACGAGCAGGCGCGTCTGCAGATGCAGCAGCTGCAGCAGAACAACATCGTTTACTTCGGTCTGGACAAATATGACGTCCAGTCTGACTACGCTCAGATGCTGGACCAGCACGCGGCCTTCCTGCGCAGCAACCCGTCCTGTAAAGTGACCATTGAAGGTCACGCGGATGAGCGCGGTACGCCGGAATACAACATCGCGCTGGGCGAGCGTCGCGCTAACGCCGTGAAGATGTATCTGCAGGGCAAAGGCGTGTCAGCTGACCAGATATCTATCGTTTCTTACGGTAAAGAGAAGCCGGCCGTGCTGGGTCATGACGAAGCGGCTTACTCTAAAAGCCGTCGTGCCGTTCTGGTCTACTAAGAGAATCACATGATTAGTAACTTCAGGCTCCACCTGTTGGGCCTGTCGTTACTGGTTGGCGTAGCGGCCCCCTGGGCCGCTAATGCCCAGGCGTCAATCAGTAGCGTCGGCTCTGGCTCGGTCGAAGACCGCGTCACCACTCTTGAACGTATTTCCAATGCTCAGGCTCAGCTTCTGCAGCAACTGCAGCAGCAGATGAGCGACAACCAAAGCGATATCGACTCGCTGCGCGGGCAAATTCAGCAAAACAGCTATCAACTTAACCAGGTGATCGAGCGGCAGAAACAGCTCTATCAGCATATCGACAGCCTGAGCAGCAGTGGCGCCAACAGCGACTACAACACCGCGGTCGCCCTGATTCTGGAAAAGAAACAGTATGACCAGGCAATTGCCGCGCTGCAGGCGTGGGTGAAGCGCTATCCCGATTCAACCTATCAGCCGAACGCCAACTACTGGCTGGGGCAGCTGAATTACAACAAGGGTAAAAAAGATGATGCAGCTTACTACTATGCCACCGTAGTCAAAAACTACCCGACATCGCCGAAGGTGTCGGAAGCGTTGTTGAAGGTTGGCGTCATCATGCAGGAGAAAAACGACACGGCGAAAGCCAAAGCCGTTTACCAGCAGGTGATAAAGCTTTATCCCAACACTGATTCAGCAAAGCAGGCGCAAAAACGCCTCGCCGGGCTGTAATTTGTGCAGCCAGCACCGAATTTCGTGCGATTTCTGGTCTGGCAGCATGAAAGTATTGGAAAATAAGGGTTGCGCTACCTCGGTAAATCATTAATATATACCGCCGTTGCCGGGACAGAATGAAATGTCTGTGGCAAGCCTGAAGATGGGTCGTTAGCTCAGTCGGTAGAGCAGTTGACTTTTAATCAATTGGTCGCAGGTTCGAATCCTGCACGACCCACCAATTCAGAGAAAAGCGCCTTTAAGGCGCTTTTTTAGTTTCTGTGCGCCGCGGGTTAGCGTGCAGGATGAGAAACTGCAACGCGCACGACTCGCACCACATCAAGGCCCGCTACTCACGGCCTCGCTGCGTCACTGCCGACAACTCTCCCTGGTCACGCCTTTTGCTTTACCTTTACAACAGCGGTCAGATATCTTCCAGATATGCATCACCGCATAGCTGCGCCAGGGCCGCCACGCCGGTGAACGCGCTTCCGCCACTGACGGCGTCATGCCGCCGAGATTATTGCGCACGGCGATATCCTCTTTGGGAAAGGCGTTGGGCCAGCGCAGGGCGCGCATCGCAATAATAGTGCGCGGTCTAGGGGCCGATTCCCGACAAACTCACCAGCTCGCGTATCACCTCTTCAGGCGACTGCGTGGCGTTAAAGTACATGATCCCTTAGCGCATCTGCGCAAAGGCGATGATGGCGAGCGAGCGGGCGCTGACTATCCCTAACGGCGCAATGTCGTCCACCGTCGCGCTGGCGATACGCGCGGCGCGTCAGCTCGGGGAGGGGGGTCTCACAGGGCTCGCCAAAGGCAGCGGCGAAGCGGCTGCTCACGGTGGTGGTGGCTTTCACCGACACCTGCTGCCCGATAATGGCGTGCACCCCAAGCTCAAAGGCGTCGAAGGCACCCGGCTCGCGCAAAATGGGATTGAGCGCCAGGCTGGGTGCCAGCAGCACATCTTGTTGCAGGCGCTCGACAATCCGCTACGGCTGCGCGTTGAGATCGAACAGATCGTGCAGGCACCGCAGCAACAGCGGCAGCACCGGCGTCAGCGAGGTGGAAAAGGTCACCTGCAGGGCGCTCTTCTGCGGCAGATGCGCCACGCTGATCCAGCCCCGACAGCTGCCCAGCGCCACGGTACGGCGATAGACGCCATCCTGCACCGACTCCACCTCTTTAATCACGTGAGTCTGTAAAAAGTCCAGCATCGCAGCCCAGTCGTAGGGCGGCCGATAGGCGAGGTGCAGCGTCGCGCTGTCTTCGCTGGGACCCAGGCGACGGCGCGCTGGCGCCTTTGCACAGCGCGCTCGGCGTCATGCGATAGCGCGCCTGAAACACGTCGTTAAAGCGCCGTAGGCTGCTGAAGCCGCTGGCGTAGGCCACCTGCGTAACCGGCAGCGACGTTTCCGTCAGCAGCTGCTTGGCGAGCAGCATGCGCCGCGTCTGCTTCAGCTTCTGCTGCACGATACGGCGCAGCTGGCGCAGGCTAAGGCAAAATTCGGCGGCGATCGCCTCCAGCCCCTCGCGCTCCTCCAGCATTCCCTCTTCGATACGCTGAATCAGCCGGTCGTCCACGCGGTGAGGATAGTCCACCGGCGCGTTGCCCGGCGCAAGCTCGGGGCGGCAGCGCAGGCAAGGCCGAAAGTGCGCCTTCTCCGCCGCTTCGGCAGAGCCGAAGAAAAGACAGTTCTTCAGCTGCGGCGCCTTCACCGGACAGATGGGACGGCTGTAGATGCCGGTTGAGGTGACGCCGACAAAAAAGACGCCGTCGAACCGGGTGTCGCGCGAGGTCGGCGCTTGCCAGGCAATTTTAGGATCGAACATAGTATCTCCCGCAAATAGAGACAGACTAGACCGGGTTTCGCCCGCGGACTCGCTGTTTTCGGACAGCACAGCAGTTTAGTCTGATGGCCGAAAACGGCCAGTATCCTGGCGGAAAAGTGGGATAATCACCAACCTTTCAACGAGAGAGGAGCTGCACATGTACTTCTACAAGCGCGTCTCAACGCCGGTTGGCGAACTGAAGCTGGTGGCAAGCGAGCGCGGGCTGGCCGGCATTCTGTGGCAGGGCGACGATCCTCGCGGCTCGTGCTTCCTACCGCAAACGCAGGATGAGGCGCACTTGGTTCTTATCGAGACCGAGCGCCAGTTGCGCGAATACTTTGCCAGCGAGCGCCGCAGCTTTACGTTGCCGCTCGACTTCGTCGGCACCGAGTTTCAGAAAAAAGTGTGGCAGGCGCTGGTGGCGATCCCGTTCGGCAAAACCAGCAGCTACGGCGACATCGCCCGGGCCATCGGCCACCCGCAGGCGGCGCGCGCGGTCGGGGCGGCCAACGGCAGAAACCCGGTCTCAATCGTCGCGCCGTGCCACCGCGTTATCGGCGCCAACGGCAAGCTGACCGGCTTTGCCGGCGGCATTGAGGTCAAGGCGTTCCTGCTCAATCTGGAAATGCCGACGGCGGCGGGCATGCTGCCGCTATTTGCAGCGCTGCCACCCCCAGCCCGCTGGCTGAAAAAAGCGCACGACACCGAGGCCGGTTTCCGCTATCTTGTTTAGCATATAAAACATGGTTGCGGAAAATATGTGCTATCTCCGCCTCAACATGCAATTTTCGTTCATTTCACAAAACGAGATCGGTGCAATGAGTCTCCAGTTCGATGCAGAAAGCGCGATTTACCCTTTTCCGGCCAAACCCGCCCGGCTGACCGATGCGGAAAAACCCCGTTATATTGAAAAAATCAAACGCCTGCTCAAAGCGCGCGACGCGGTGATTGTGGCGCACTACTACACCGATCCGGAAATTCAGGCACTGGCGGAAGAGACCGGCGGCTGCGTGGCGGACTCGCTGGAGATGGCGCGCTTCGGCAGCACCCATCCCGCCTCGACGCTGCTGGTGGCAGGCGTGCGCTTTATGGGCGAGACGGCAAAAATCCTCAGCCCGGAAAAAAACGTGCTGATGCCGACGCTGCAGGCGGAATGCTCGCTCGATCTCGGTTGCCCCATCGACGATTTCAACGCCTTTTGCGACGCCCATCCCGACCGCACCGTGGTGGTCTACGCCAACACCTCGGCGGCGGTCAAGGCGCGCGCCGACTGGGTAGTGACCTCCAGCATCGCGGTTGAGCTGATCGATTACCTTGACAGCCGCGGCGAGAAAATCATCTGGGCGCCAGATCGCCATCTCGGCCGCTACGTCACGCAGCAAACCGGCGCCGACGTGCTGTGCTGGCAAGGTGCCTGCATCGTGCATGACGAGTTTAAAACCCAGGCGCTGCAGCGCATGAAGGCGCTCTATCCCGACGCGGCGGTGCTGGTGCATCCGGAATCGCCGCAGGCGATTGTCGAGCTGGCTGATGCGGTCGGCTCCACAAGCCAGCTAATTCAGGCGGCGAAAAGCCTGCCCCATTCGCAAATGATCGTGGCCACCGATCGCGGCATCTTTTACAAAATGCAGCAGGCGGTGCCGGACAAAACCTTGCTGGAGGCGCCTACCGCGGGCGAGGGCGCGACCTGCCGCAGCTGCGCGCACTGCCCGTGGATGGCGATGAACGGCCTGAAAGCGATTGCTGACGGGCTGGAGCAAGGCGGTGCGCAGCATGCAATCGAAGTGGATGCCGCGCTGCGCGAGGCGGCGCTCGTGCCGCTCAACCACATGCTATCCTTTGCTGCGGAACGTCAACTGAAGCTCAAAGGGAACGCCTGATGGATTTTTTCAGCACGAGCAATATCCTGGTTCATATCCCGCTTGGCGCGGGCGGCTACGATCTTTCTTGGATCGAAGCGGTCGGCACGCTGGCCGGCCTGATCTGCATCTGGCTCGCCAGCCTCGAAAAAGTGATCAACTATCTGTTCGGCCTGATTAACGTCACGCTGTTCGCGGTGATCTTTTTCCAGATTCAGCTCTACGCCAGCCTGCTGCTGCAGCTCTTTTTCTTCGTCGCCAACCTCTACGGCTGGTACGCCTGGAGCCGTCAGACCGATGATCGCCAGGCGGCGCTGAAAATCCGCTGGCTGCCACTGCCAAAGGCGCTGGGCTGGGGCGCTGTCTGCGTTGTCGCCATTGCGCTGATGACGCGCTATATCGATCCCGTTTTCGCCCTGCTGACGCGCGTGGCAGTCTCGCTGATGAACGCGCTTGGCCTGCCGGTGGCGATGCCGATGCTGCAGCCTGACGCCTTTCCCTTCTGGGACGCCAGCATGATGGTGCTCTCTATCGTGGCGATGGTGCTGATGACGCGCAAATCAGTGGAAAACTGGCTGCTGTGGGTAGTGATCGACGTGATCAGCGTGATGATTTTCGCCCGGCAGGGCGTCTACGCCATGGCGCTGGAGTATGTCATCCTGACGCTGATTGCCCTTAACGGGTCGCGTCTGTGGATAGCTAGCGCGCGCCAGCATGGCTCGCGCGCGCTGGCGCGTCAGTGAGGATGCGCGTGTTCGCCGTGATGATGGTGGTGATGCGCAGCCGCTGAGCCGCCGTCATCGTAGTCCAGCTCGCAGTCCGGCGTGGCGCACGGCTGGTACTCCATCTGCACCGTAGCATGGCCAATCTGGTACTTCTGGTGCAGATAACGATGGATGCGGCCCAGCAGCGCATCGTGATCGTAGGGCGGGATCACATGCATATGCAGCGTCAGCACCGGCTTTTCGCCCACCTGCCAGACGTGCACGTGATGCACGTTGCGCACCTCCGGCAAGTTGAGCGTCAGGTCGCGCGCCAGTTTCTCCACGTCTATCAGCGCAGGCGCGTCCTCCAGCAGCTCATGCAGACTTTCCCGCAGCAGCGTCCAGGCGCTGCGCAGCACCAGCAATGACACCAGCAGCGACAGGATCGGGTCATGGCGTCCAGCCGGTAAAGAGGAGCACCAGCACCGCGACGATGGCACCCACCGAGCCGAGCAGATCGCCCATCACGTGCAGCGCGGCTGCGCGCACGTTCAGGTTTTTTCCTCGCTGCCGTGGGTGCTGCAGCCAGAACAAAAGCAGATTGGCCAGCAGGCCCGCCACAGCGATGCCGAGCATCAGGCTGCCGCGGTCACCGGCTGTGGCTGGTAGAAACGCCACAGCGCCTCCCAGATGATCAGCGCGGTAATCACCAGCAGCGCGATGGCGTTGACGAACGCCGCCAGCGGGTCCGGCGCGAAGTCCGTCAGCAGCGCGGAGATATCGCCGAGCTGAACCGGTTTGATCATCACGCGCTCGTTCTCGCGTAGCGGCAGCGCGAGCAGCTGGGCGTCGGTGGAGCAGAGCACCCGCCGCGTCGGCCTTTGCCGCTGGCACTCTCGACGGCGCAGCAGCGCACGTCCCTCGGCAAGGCCGTCTGCCTGGATGTTGAAGCGCGCCAACTGCTGCTGCAACACCAGCAGATTGGCCGGATGATCGTCCACCACGGCGATGCGCAGGTCGGCGTAGCGGGGCAGCGCGACGGGTTCCTGCGGCGTGGCTTCGCAGCGCCGCAGCGGCAGGCTGACCTTGACCTTGGTGCCGCTGCCCTTTACCGAAACCTTTTTGCTGGATGGCGCCTGATACTAGGATCGAACAGCCGGGCTACTCCTGCGGCGGAATGCCGCTGCCGCTGTCCTGCACGCTGAAGGTGAGCCAGCGGTCGTCAGCGACGAGCGTCAAGCGGATGACGCCCTGCGCGGTAAACTTCAGCGCGTTGGTCATCAGGTTGTTGATCACCTGCTGTAGCCGGTCCGCATCGATCAGCACGCTCTCTGACAGCGGCGTCAGCGCCTCGACGCGCAGCGTCGGGCCGCCGGCGCGCATCAAAGGTTGGTAGAAGCGCTGCTGCTGCGCCAGCCAGTCGCGCAACGCCAGCGGGCGCGGCGCCAGGGTAAAGCTGTTGCTCTCGATGCGCACATGATCCTATAGGTTGTTCAGCAGGGTCAGCAGCGAACTGGCGCTGCTGTGTAGACCAGCGCCAGGATGGCGGCGCTCACCACGCCGAGCACCAGCCGCGACAGGGAGCGCATCGCCATGGCGTTGCCCGGCTGCGGCGGCGTCAGCCAGCCGTCACGCATCTGGCGCTGCGTATCGACCGGGATCTGCTGCAGCGTGCGGTTCAGCAGCGGGCGCAGCAGCGGCTGAGCGATGGCGACGCCCAGCGCCACCGGCCAGGCGATATCGCTGGCGGCGAAGGCGAAATGCAGCCGATCGCCATAGCGTGCGGTGATGCGCCAGCGCGCCGATCTGGTCGTTTGCCAGCGCACTATAGAGGCTGTCGCGATCGGCCGAGCACGGCGAGAATGGCGCTCAGCAGCTGCGCCATACGCTGGCTTTTCACCAAGTAGCCCGACGCGCCGAGCACCTGCGCGCTGCGCAGATAGTGGTTGCTCTGCTGCGCGGAGTAGATCAGCACCGAAATGTGCGGGAAGTGCGCCTTCAGGCGGCGCAGGATCTCCAGCCCGTCGCCTTCCGGCAGGCCGATATCGAGCACGATAAGATCGGTGGGCTGCGTCAGCAGCTGGCGCGCCTGTTACTCGCTGGCGGCGGATCGTAAATAGATGGGAAAGGGTGCCTGGTCGAGCGCGGCTTCCTGCGCCACTTCAACCAGCGGATGGTCATCAATCAATAACAGCGAGGCCATGACAGTTTCCTGAAGGAATTCGTCGCCTCAGCATAGCGGAAGTTAACGTAGAGAAAAATAATGGAGAGCCGAAGCGCTTTCCAGAATGAATTACTGTGAGGTGCCGTCAGTTTTACTGATCAACCTGACCGCCACCTTCATGGGTCTGCACTTTGCTGTTGATATCGAGGCATTTGCCGTCTTTACACTGGCTGTTCTGGTCCATTTGATCAGCCGACATATTGCTGCTGCCGTTCGCCGTAGGGTTGATATTGGTACCGGTATTATTAATATCATTGTTGTCGACATTATTCGGCGGCAGATTCTGTTTTGCGCCGCCAGCCGCTGCGCCCGCTTCCTCTGCCTGGTTCGCCGTGCCGTTATTGCCGCTGTCGGCCATTGCCGCGCCGCTGCCTACTGTCATTGCTGCTGTGAGAAAGAGAATTGCAAACTTATTCATCATTATGCTCCTGTAATCAATGATAGCTGCTGTCTTAAACCCGATGATGCAGTTTGACGCAAAGAGGTACCGACGAAATTTAGTTTTGCCCGAATTAAATACGAAAGGGATAAATAATGTAAGCGCAGCATTTTTCAGCGCTTAATAAAAGCCTAGCCGAGAACCCTATAAATGCAAATTTCACACGTGCATTTAAGCGCACGCCTTAATTTACACCTCGGGCGTAACCGTATAAATTGACCGGGTTGCGCCCGACGCGAGTCGGGCCAGGAATAAACGGAATGATTTATGAATTACCAGAACGATGATTTACGCATTCGGGACATTAAAGAGCTGCTGCCTCCCGTTGCGCAGGCGCGCGAAGCGATCCATCAGATCCTGCAGCAACAGGACGATCATCTGCTGCAGCTGCGAGAAGAGCTGAAAGGCGAACTTGAAGTGGTGATGCGCATCTATTTCGAAAAGCCGCGTACCACGGTAGGCTGGAAAGGGCTGATCAACGATCCCTATATGGAGGGCAGCTTTCAGCTCAACGACAGCGGCCTGCCGACGGCGGGGGAGTTCCTCGATATGATCACGCCGCAGTATGTGGCAGATCTGATGAGCTGAGGCGCCATCGGCGCGCGCACCACCGAGTCGCAGGTGCATCGCGAGCTAGCATCGGGGCTTTCCTGCCCGGTCGGCTTTAAAAACGGCACCGACGGCACGATTAAGGTCGCCATCGACGCCGCCGATTCGCCGTACTGCTTACTCTCTGTGACCAAGTATGGCTACTCGGCGATCGTCGAAACCAGCGGTGACGCGGACTGCCATATTATTCTGCGCGGCGGCAAAGAGCCGAACTACAGCGCCTACCACTTCAGCGTGGTGAAAGCTGGCCTGGCTAAAGCGGTTCTGCCGCAGCAGGTGATGATCAACTTCAGCCAAGCCAACAGCAGCAAGCAGTATCAGAAGCAGCAGGAAGTGGCGGACGACCTGGCGGGATAGACTGCCGGCGGCGAGCGCGCCGTTATCGGCGTGATGATCGAGAGCCATCTGGTCGAGGGCAATCAGAGCCTGGAGAGCGGCGAGCCGCTGGTGCATGGCAAAAGCGTGACCGACGTCTGCATCGGCTGGGACGACACCGATAAGGCGCTGCGCCAGCTTGCCGCTGCAGTGAAGCAGCGCCGCGGCTGATTTAAAGCAAAGGGTAGCAAGGTGCTGAGGCGGCAAGCGTGCACCAATCGCAAAGTCGCTCAAGGCATCTATGCTCGCTTGGCCGCACACTTATGCTATGCACCTTATCCCTGAGGTGCGCCTGTAAGCGGGCCAACGTGCTGCGTTGTGCAAAAACGCCTCGGCGTTTTGTCCATGGCGCGGGACGCTTTGCTCTTCGGTTCATGCTTACCACGTTTTGAATGCTGTGTGTCTCTGTCGTTTTCAACATTCAATTTGCAGTAATAAATAAAGGCCAGACATTGTCTGGCCTTTTAACATTTCAGCTAACGCTTACTTTGCTTTAACCTGGTTAGCGACGGCGGCGGCTTTCGCTGCAATCTCGTCGGCATCGCCCAGGTAGTAGTGTTTGATCGGTTTGAAATTCTCGTCGAACTCATACACTAGCGGCACGCCGGTAGGGATGTTCAGCTCGAGGATTTCCTCTTCGCTCATGTTGTCGAGATATTTCACAAGCGCGCGCAGCGAGTTGCCGTGCGCGGCAATGATTACTTTCTCACCGCTCTTAATGCGCGGCAGAATGGTTTCGTTCCAGTAAGGGATCACGCGCTTGATGGTCAGCGCTAGGCTTTCGGTGGTCGGCAGCTGCTCGGCGCTCAGTTTACCGTAGCGCGGATCGTGGCCCGGGAAGCGCTCATCGCTGCGATCCAGCTCCGGCGGGGTAACCGCAAAGCTGCGACGCCACTGTTTGACCTGCGCGTCACCATATTTAGCGGCGATTTCCGCTTTGTCCAGGCCCTGCAGCGCACCGTAGTGGCGCTCGTTCAGGCGCCAGCATTTTTCCACCGGCAGCCAGGCCTGATCCAGCTCATCCAGAACGTTCCACAGAGTGTGAATGGCACGTTTCAGCACGGAGGTGTAAGCAAAATCAAAGACGAAACCTTCTTTTTTCAGCAGCTGACCGGCTGCTTTGGCTTCGGTGCGACCTTTGTCAGAAAGATCCACGTCATACCATCCAGTAAAGCGGTTTTCCTGGTTCCACTGACTTTCGCCGTGGCGGACCAGAATCAGCTTAGTTACGGCCATAGTTAACTCCTTAACATCTTTGATGTTTCTACGATAATGGAAAACTTGCTGCAACCAACCCGACGCGCGCGCCCGGCGGCCCATGGATAGCGCCATACCATAGCGGAAAACGGTGCAGGGCGTAAGCCTGTCGGCGATGCACTGAGCGTTTTTCAGTCGAAGGCTTAGCGCGAGGTAAAACGGTAGCGCGTCTCCGATTCCCTACGTTCGCTAGGCTGCAGCCAGCAGGAGGGTTGCGGCCACTCGGGATGGTTGGGCGAATCGGGTAAAAATTCGCTCTCCAGCGCAATGCCCTGGAAAGCAGTATAGCTGTCCTATTCGCGCGCGCGCGTGCCCGCCAGGTAGTTGCCGGTATAGAACTGTAGCGCAGGCGCGGCGGCGGTGACCGTCAGCTGCAGCATGCCGTCCACCGACCAGAGGTGCGCGGCGGGCTGGCTGACGTCGCCGTCGGCATCAAGCAGAAAAGCGTGATCGTAACCTTTCACCGCCTGCTGGTCCGCATTCGCGAGGAAATCCTGCGCTACCGTTTTCGCCGCGCGGAAATCGAAGCTGGTGCCCGCGACCGCCTTCAGCGGCGCACTGGGAATGCCGCAGCTGTCGACCGGCAGGTACTGTTCGGCGAGCATTTGTAAGCGATGCTGACGCGCGTCGCCATGATGCACGTCAAGGTTAAAGTAGGCGTGATTGGTGAGGTTCACCGGGCAGGGGCGATCGACCTCGGCCTGATAGCTGATCGACAGGCAGTTATCGTCGTCCGGCGAGTCGAGGCGATACATCACACGGTTCTCGCTCTGGCTGACGATCTGCCAGCAATGCTTGTCGAAGCCCTGCGGGCCACCGTGCAGCTGATGCTCGCCCTGATTCGCTGCCAGCTGGATAGCCTGCTGCGTCAGGATGGCGCGGGCGATGCGGTTGGCGTAGTGGCCCACAGTGGCGCTGAGGTAGGCGTCCTGATGCAGGTAGTCAGAAGGCATTGCACAGCCGAGCAGCGCTTCGCGCACACTGCCGTCAGCCATCGGCACGCGCGCCGAGAGCCAGGTCGCGCCCCAGTCCATAAAGGTCGCCACCATGCCGCCGGCGTTGTGCAGCACGGTAATGCGCAACGGCTGGCCGTCGGGCGCATGGGAGTTGACGTCGCTTAGTATTGGCCGGCTCCTTCCGAGGCAGTACAGACTTAGAAGGTTTCTTTGATGCCGGTTTTCGCTTCGTACTGCTCCGCCACTGCTGCTTTGACCTGGTCCACCAGATCGAACGGCATCAGCGCCACCACGCAGCCGCCGAAGTCACCGCCGGTCATGCACACACCGCCGCGATCGCCGATCTTCGCCTTGACGGTCTCCACTAGCGCGTCAATCGGCGGCACGGTGATTTCGAAGTCGTCGCGCATCGAGGCGTGCGATTTCGCCATCAGCTCGCCCATGCGTTTCAGATCGATTTTGCTCAGCGCGTCGGCGGCTTCCAGCGTGCGGGCGTTTCCCGTCAGCACGTGTCGCACGCGCTTCGCCACCTAGCGGATCCAGCTCAAGCCTACCGCCCTGAACCGATCTATATCGACATCGCGCAGCGCCGGCTGGTCAAAGAAGCGCGCGCCGGTTTCGCACTGCTCGCAGCGCGTGTTGTATTCGCTGCCTACCAGGCTGCGGCGGAAGTTGGAGTTGATAATCACCACCGCGACATCTTTCGGCATCGGTACCGGACGGGTACCGAGGGTGCGGCAGTCGAGCAACAGCGCGTGATCTTTTTTGCCCAGCGCGGAAATCAGCTGGTCCATGATGCCACAATTGCAGCCGACAAACTGGTTTTCCGCTTCCTGGCCGTTTACCGCAATGGCCGTGCCGTCGAGCTTGAGGTGAAACAGCTGCTAGAATACGGTGCCGACCGCCACTTCCAGCGACGCCGAGGAGCTGAGGCCCGCGCCCTGGGGCACGTCGCCGCTGATCACCATATCGATGCCGCCGAAGCTGGCGTCGCGCTACTGCAGGTGCTTCACCACGCCGCACACGTAGTTGGCCCACATCGGCTCTTTGACGCTGAGGATCGGCGCGTCGAGAGAGAAGCTGCCCTGCTGATTGTCGTAGTCCACCGTCACCACGCGCACTTGGCGATCGTCACGCTTCGCGCAGGCGATCACGGTCTGGTAGTCGATAGCGCACGGCAGCACGAAGCTGTCGCTATAGTCGGTATGTTCGCCAATCAGGTTAACGCGGCCCGGCGCCTGGATGGTATGGGTCGGCGCATAGCCGAAGGTGTCGGTAAAAATCTGGTGCGTGGTATTTTTTAAGCTCATTATTCTGCCTCGCGGAGGAAGTGAATATCGCTGACGGCGCGCAGGCGCTCTGCCGCCTGCTCTGCCGTTAAATCGCGTTGGGTTTCAGCCAGCATTTCGTAGCCGACCATAAATTTACGCACCGTGGCCGAGTGCATCAGCGGCGGATAAGAAGTGCGCGTGCAGCAGCCAGTGCTCCGTCTCTACCACGGTGCGGCTGCCGTCGTTCAGCTCGCGCGCGGCGGCGTAGTCCACCAGCATCGGCGAGCGGTTGGCGGCGTAGTAGGCGCACTAATTGTCATCTTCGCGCTGCGCTTCGTTGGGCAGAAAGCTGTTGGCCCAAATCTGGCCGTGCGGATGCGGGTTGGAGCAGCCCATCGCCGCGCCTTTGTTCTCAAACACCTGCACCCAGGGATAGTGCTGACCGAGATCGGCGGTCTGCGCCTGCCAGGTGGTCACCACCTCTTCCAGCGCGGGCAGCGACATCTCCGGCAGGGTTTTGCTGTGGTCGGGGGAGAGGCAGATCACCCGGCTGGTGACGCGCGCGCTTTCGCAGCTCATCAGCACATCGCTCCTCTCCGGCGCTTCCGGCGTGTCGGTTATCAGCGCGGCGAAGTCGTTAGTGAAAACGTAGGTGCCTTTATAGTCGGGGTTTTTATCGCCGGTGACGCGCGTATTGCCCGCGCAAAGAAAGCAGTCGGGATCGTGCGCCGGCAGTTTCCCCTGAGCGCCCTGCCAGGGACGTTTGGCACGGTGAGGAGAAACGAGGATCCACTGATTGATCAGCGGATTATAGCGGCGATGCGAATGATCGACCGGGTTAAATTTTTCCATGTTGATCCTGGTTAACGTCAAAAAGCCAGACAGGCAAGGTTAAAAAATAGCACATTGGCGTCCGCCAAAGCGTTATCAAGTCTGGACAAGTGGAGTCATTTACACAAACTGAAATTCCTTATTCAAAGGCTTCCCTTGCTTCATAGGAAGGTTAAAAGCAGAAGAATATGGTAGCGATTACATTTTGTGTCAAGGAAAGAAGCAAGACGCCGCGAGGCGGCGTCGGGGATTAGCGCAGGTGCTCCTGCAGATAGTCATAGCCCGATGCGGCAGGCACAAAGCTCAGGCGATGCGTAATGCAGTGCGGAGCGTCTTCGGCATGGTGCGAGACAAACAGCAGCCGGTTACGGCCTTCGCAGATCAGCACCAGCCGCTGCTGGCCTCAGGAGAGGCTGTGAAAGGGCGCGTCTGCCAGCGCGTTGTCCATGCCGAGCCGCGCCAGCGCCTTTTGCCGCTCCGATACCGCCTGATAGAGGCCGACTGAATCGAAAAAGCCGGAGAGGATCACGGTGCGCACGTTGGCGCTGACGCGGTAGTCGAGGTGCAGGCTGCTGCTGACGTAGCCGATATGCTGCTTGATATCCCATATGGTTTCGCCGCTGCCGCGGCGGATGCCGAACAGCGTCAGATTGTTGCTGTAGCCCTGCGGATGATCGCCGGTGACCAGGCTCAGCAGCATCGATTTTCCTGCGCCGTTGGGGCCGACAATCTGCCAGTGCTCGCCGGGGTTGACCTGCCAGTTCAGCCCGTCGATCACTGCCTTATCGTTGTAGGCAACCACGCCGTTGCGCAGCGTCACGCGCGGCGCGTCGTCCGCCAGCTGCGGAACCAGCGCCTCGGCGAGAATGGCGTCGCGCGCGCCGCAGTGCGTCAGGGTACACTCCGCTAGCACGCCGATCTGCTGAATAAAGTCGGGCAGATCGTCGAAGCGGTTCAGCACCAGCACCAAGGTGACGCCGGAGGCCTACAGGCTCTCCGTCAGGCTAGCGTGCGAGGCGACATCGAGTCCGTCAAACGGCTCGTCGAGGATCAGCAGATCGGGCTACTTCATCAGCGCCTGGCAGAGCAGAACCTTGCGCGTCTCGCCGGTCGAAAGATATTTAAAGCGGCGATCCAGCAGGTAGCCGATGCCGTACTGCGTCGCCAGCGCCTGGGCACGCGCAGGCGCGTTGATTTTGTCCTGAATGATCTCCAGCGCGGTGCGGCCGGTATCCTCTTCCCCTTCGCTCAGCATGTCGGTGTTGTTGCGCTGCCTTTCGTCAGTAACCAGCTGCTGCAGTGCTGCAGCTGTTCGAACGACAGGCGCGTCGGACAGGCGAAGCCGCTGCCGTTGGCGCCAACGAACGCCCAGCGCTCGCCGCTGGTCAGCTGCAGCGCATCCAGCGTCAGCTGCTGAGACGAAACGTGCCTTGCGAAATTTGCAATAAAGCCATGATCTGTTCCAGTTTATGCATCGTGTTACTGAATTGTAACCAGAGCCGTCGCTGAAGTCAAATCGCAGAGCCCGACTCACAGCAGGGTGGCGATAATCGCATGCTCGGCATTGAAGCTCGCCGTCACGCTGTCGCCAGGATGCAACTACAACTGCAGCTGCGCGACTTGGCTGTTGGCGAGGGTGGCGCAGAGCTGTTTGCCGCTCGGCAGCGCCATCAGCAGTTCGCTCATCTGCTCGCCGGGCTCAATCTGGCTTACCTGCGCGCTAAGCTGATTGTCCGCCTGGGTCGCGTCGCGGCTGACCTGAATCCAGGGCGCCTTGATTCAGCACCAGCACCTCTTTGCCCGGCTCAAGCTGCAGGCGTTCCACGCTGCGCTGGGTCAGCGCCACGTTTAGCTGCGTGGCGCCATCCGCCAGCCACACGCTGAGGTGCTACACCACCTGCTGCCGATAGTGGGCGACCACGGTGCCGAACAGCTGGTTGCGCGCGCTGGTCTGCAGAGAGAAACGCGCAATGGTCGCCAGCAGGCTGTCGAACGGCACCGAGTCGAACGCCTTTTGCTGGATCGCTCCAGCAGCTGGAACAGCTGAATCAGCCGCTCGCCGTAGCGCGTCAGCTGCGCGACACCGCCGCCTTTGGCTCCACCAGCGTCTCTTCCGCCAGCTGGTTCATCTCGTTGATGGCGTACCAGGCGCTTTTGTAGCTGATGCCCGCCAGCTTCACCCCTTGGCTGATGGAGCCAGTTTCGCGAATGCGCTTCAGCAGCGCCATGCGGCGCGGATCGGCGAACAGCTTTTGCTGCAGCCGGATGGTAAGGGAAAGTTCTGCCTGCATATCGGCTCTCCAGAACGGGTGAATGGCCAGATCATAGCGGGGAGCGGCAGGTAAAGTAAAAGCACGAAAAGGGCAGTGCGTTTTTTCCTCAGACGTTACAATCACTTTTTTGCTTTGCTTTGCTTTGCTTTGCTTTGCTTTGCTTTGCTTTGCTGAGTGAGACTTCCATGCTGGAACTGATTAAAAGCCTTGCTGTGGCGGTGATTATGGTGCCGGTGGTCATGGCGATTATGTTGGGTCTGATCTATTGCCTGGGCGAGGTGTTTAACGTCATCTCGAAATTTGGCCGCCGCGAGCACGCTTCGCGCTCGACCTGCTGTTGATTGCCCTGGGACGACGCGGGATCGTCGGCGAGTATCTCTACGACTGGTTCGGCTTTAGCTTCGCTGGCGTCGGCGGTGATCGCCTTTCCGCTGATGGTGCGCGCCATCCGGCTAGCGCTGGAAGCGGTGGACACCGGGCTGGAGCAGGCGGCGCGCACGCTAGCGCGTTTTTTTTACCATAACGCTGCCCGGCGTGATTGTCGGCACCGTGCTCGCCTTCGCCCGTTCGCTGGGCGAGTTCGGTGCCACCATTACCTTTGTTTCCAATATCCCGGATGAGACGCGCACTCTGCCGCTGGCGATGTTCACGCTGATCGAAACGCCCGGCGCCGAGAGAGCGGCTGTGCGTCATTGCCATCGTGCTGGCGCTGCTCTCGCTGCTAATCTCCGAATGGCTGGCGCGCTGGGGACGCCGCAGGATGGGCGCCTGATGCTGACACTCAACTTCTCTCAACGGCTGGGCGCTTACCAGCTTGATATCGATGCCTGCATCCCGGCGCAGGGCATAACCGCCGTGTTCGGCCGCTCCGGGGCGGGCAAAACTTTGCTGATCAACGCCATCAGCGGGCTGACGCAGCCATAGCGCGGCGTGATTACCCTTAATCAGCGTGTGCTGCTCGACGTGGAAAAGGGCATTGCGCTGCCGCCGGAGAAGCACCGCGTCGGCTACGTGTTCCAGGACGCGCGATTGTTCCGAACTATCGCGTGCGCGGCAATCTGCGCTACGGCATGTCGCCTACGATGAAGGGGCAGTTTGATGCGCTGGTGGCGCTACTGGATCGCTTTCCGCTGTCGCTGTCGGGCGGCGAAAAGCAGCGCGTCGCCATTATTGCGCGCGCGCTACTGAGCGCGCCCGATATTCTGCTGATGGACGAGCCGATGGCCTCGCTCGATCTGCCGAGCAGCGCGAATTTATGCCTTGGCTGCAGAAGCTGGCGAAGCAGGTGGCGATTCCGGTGCTCTACGTGGCGCACAGCTTCGATTAGATCCTGCAGCTGACGGAGAATGTGCTGGTGCTCGACAGCGGCAGTGTCAGGGCGTTCGGCCCGCTGGAGAAGGTGTGGAGCAGCAGCGCCATGCGCCCCTGGCTGCCGATGAACGAACTGACCAGCGTGCTGCGCGTGCAGGTGCTGGAGCATCATCCCGACTATCCGATGAGCGCGCTGTCGCTAGGGATCAGCATATCTGGGTAAGCCGGGTCAATCAACCGGTGAAAGCCTCGCTGCGTATCCGCATCGCCTTGGCGGACGTCTCGCTGGTGCTGCAGCCGCCGCAGTACAGCTCGATACGCAATATTCTGCCAGCGCAGTTGACAGAGTTGCTGGAGGTGGGCGAGCAGGTTGAGGTGCGGCTGCGCATCGGTACCAGCGAACTCTGGGCGCGCATCTCGCCGTGGGCGTGAGACGGGCTGGGCATTCGGCCCGATCAGTGGCTCTATGCTCAGATTAAAAGCGTGTCGGTAACCGCCTGACTAGAGCAGCTGCTTGCGGATCACCTCGGCGATGCCCGGCTCCAGATTGGTGCCGATCACCTGTTTCGCGCGCGCCTTGATCGCCTCGTCGGCGTTGCCCATCGCCACGCCCAGCACAACCGCTTCCAGCATGCTGATGCCCTGCGAGGTGACCCACTCTGCTAGCCACCGACCTTTGCTGTTGCCGTGCTGCTCGATATTCACCTAATCGTGCCACGACCATTCGCACGCCAGCCCCAGTTCCGCCTCGACGCAATCGGCGAACTGCTGCAGCGCGGCGGTGTTTTCATACGACAGGGCGAATTTCCAGATGGAGTGCGCGACGCGCGCCGCCTGCGCCAGATCCGGCACCTGCATGAACAGCGGGCGCTGATGCGGCGGCAGCGATTCGGCCCATTTCAGCGTGCGCGTTACGTGTCCCGTCGGCGTCTGCTAGAGCATCGCGTCGTCGACATAGAGCAGGCCGTGAATGCCGTGCTCGTCCAGCATTTCTATCACGCGCAGCGCCCGTGCCCTATCTAGCGGATCAGCGGTTAATCACCTTTTTTGCATGATAATCATACAAATAGGTGCCATTACAGCAGATTGCGGATGTATCCAGCTGCAGCGCCTGATATAAAAGGATGGATGGCGCAGTGGTGACGCCCGGTGACGATAGCCACTTTGACGCCCGCCTGCCGCGCGCGCAAAATGGCGTCGATCGACTGGGGCAGGATGGTTTAGCGGGCGTCAGGCATTGTGCCGTCAAGGTCGAGGGCGATTACGCGATAGCTCATGACTCATTCCGTCTGAAGGGATTAAAAGAGCCATCGAGTCTACACCCGACCGCGGTCCTGAGATAAAAAGCAGGGCATAAATGATTCCGGCGCACCGTAGCAAAACAGGCTACTGTGAGCCACAGATATAATATTGATAGGCTGCGTACAGGAGAATGCATGAAACAGGTTGTTTATACCGCCAGTCCCGAGAGCCAGCAAATTCACGCGTGGCGGTTAGATGAAGAGGGCGCGCTGTCGCTGCTGCAGGTGACGGATATCGCCGGCCAGGTTCAGCCGATGGTGGTCAGCCCGAAGAAAGATTTCCTCTACGTCGGCGTGCGCCCGAACTTTCGCGTGCTGGCGTTTCGCATTGCTGCGGACGGCACCCTGAGCGAGGCGGGCGAAGCGCCGCTGCCGGGCAGCCCGACCCATATTTCCACCGATCGCACTGGCAACTATCTCTTCTGCGGCTCTTATAATGACGCCTGCGTCAGCGTCAGCCCGATTGGCGCAGATGGCCTGCCGCAGGCACCGAGCCAGGTGATTAACGGGCTGGAGGGCTGCCACTCCGCCAATATCGACAACGCCAATCAGACGCTGTTCGTGCCGGCGCTGAAGCAGGATCGCATCTGTCTCTATCGTCTGAACGACGACGGGACGCTGACGCCGCGCGAGCAGGCGCAGGTAAGCACCGTCGAGGGCGCCGGCCCGCGCTATATGGCGTTTCACCCCAACGGCAGCTACGCTTACTGCGTCAACGAGCTGGACAGCACCGTCGACGTCTGGGCGCTGAATAACGTGCGCGGCGGGGTCGAGCGCGTACAGTCGCTGGATATGATGCCGCCGGGCTTCAGCGAAACCCGCTGGGCGGCGGACATCCATCTGACACCAGATGGCCGTTTCCTCTACGCCTGCGACCGCACCAGCAGCACCCTGACGGTGTTCAGCGTCAGTGAAGATGGCGGCCTGCTGACCATTGAAGGCTATCAGCCGACCGAAACCCAGCCGCGCGGCTTCAACATCGATCGCAGCGGCCAATATCTGGTGGCGGCAGGGCAAAAGTCGCACCATATCGAAGTCTATAAAATCAGCGAGCCGCAGGGGCTGCTGACGCCGCTGGCGCGCTATGCGGTGGGGCAGGGACCGATGTGGGTGGTGATCCACACGCTGGACTAACACAGCCCTCGGTTCAGCCGGCAACACGTTGCCAGCTTTTTTCTTCCGTCCGCTGGCTGGTGACAACGCCGCAGCGGCGCGTCTCGCACTCTCCGCCTCTCTTTCTTCAGGCCTTGCCACGCTAAGGTAATATCGACGCACCCTTTTTTCGTCACCATCCTGCTGGCCGATAGCCTCTCTTCAGCGCCGATGGTATCGCCGGTATACGCTATTCTTCAGGCGGGCGAAAGCGCGGACGCCGCCGCTTTAGTGCGCAAGTTGGCACAGCGGATGTCGCAGTAGAGGGATACAGGGATGACGATTGCAGAGCAGCTGGAACAGGCAGGGATCAAAAAAGGTATAGAGCAGGGTATTCAGCAGAGTATTGAACAGGGCATCCAGCCTGGCCGCTGCGAGAGTCGGCTGGCGGTCAAGCGCCGCCTGCTGGAGATGGGCCTGCCCGGTGAAACCGTACGGCAGGCAGCCGGGCGGAGCGGGCGCAGATCCGCCATCGATCGCTGACGCAGCGGCGCCGCTCGTGACGCCGCCAGCGTAGCCGTTACGCGTAGTTCACCGTGATGCTGGCGCTCGCCAGCGCATGGAAGTGCACGTTAAAGCCCACCATTGCGCCGCTCGCCTCGGCGTCCACCTCGATTGCCTCAACGTCCAGCGCATGCACGGTAAAGATATAGCGATGACTCTCGCCCTGCGGCGCCTCATCCCACGCCAGGTGCGGGGAGATATTGTTGCCCTGGTAGCCCATGCTGTTGAACACGTGGCGCTCTGGCATCTTGTCGCCGTCGTTAAAATCATTGCTGTAAAGGCGCATCTTCTCTCCTCGATTGTCAGGAAGGGTACATAGCGAACGGCTTCCATCTTATCTGAAAACGGTGGCCTTTCCTGCGGTTAGCCGCGGTCAGCCGCTAAAGTGCGCGTCGTAGGTCAGCGCCTCGGCAATCGCCTGCGTCAACTTTTGTAGCGCTTCCGGCGTGATGATATAGGGCGGCATCAGGTAGATCAGGCGGCTGAACGGACGGATCCAGACGCCGCTCTCAACGAAAAAGCGCTGCAGCGCGGCCATGTTCACGGGCCGCCGGGTCTCCACCACGCCGATAGCGCCCAGCACCCGCACGTCCGCCACCTGCGGCAGGTGGCACAGCGGCGGCAGCGCCTCGCGCAGCTGCCGCTCAATCCGCGCCACTTGCTGCGGCCAGCGCCCCTCGCTGAGCAGGTTCAGGCTCTCTACCGCCACGGCGCAGGCGAGCGGATTGCCCATAAAGGTTGGCCCGTGCATAAAGCAGCCCGCCGGACTTTCGCTGATGGTGTCGGCGACGTGGCGCGTGGCGAGGGTCGCCGCCAGCGTCATCATGCCGCCGGTCAGCGCCTTGCCGAGACAGAGAATATCGGGCGTCACGCCAGCATGCTCGCAGGCGAAGAGTTTGCCGGTGCGGCCGAAACCGGTGGCGATCTCATCGGCAATCAGCAGTACGCCATAGCGATTGCAGCATTCGCGCACCTGCTGCAGATAGCTCGGGTGGTAGAAACGCATGCCGCCTGCGCCCTGCACAATCGGCTCGAGGATCACCGCGGCAAGCTGCGGATGGTGTTGATCGATTAGGCGCACAAAATCCTCTGCGTCCCCTTCGTCCCAGGCATCATCGAAGCCGCACTGCGGCGCGGCGGCGAAATGGTGCGTCGGCAGATAGCCGCGCCACAGGCTGTGCATCGAGTTATCGGGATCGCAGACCGACATCGCCGCAAAGGTATCGCCGTGATAGCCGCGCTGCAGCGTCAGAAACTGCTGACGCGCTTCGCCGCGGCCCAGCCAGTACTGCATCGCCATCTTCATCGCCACTTCCACCGCAACCGAGCCGGAATCGGCGAGGAAAACGCACTCCAGCGCGGCGGGCGCCATCGCCACCAGCTGACGACAGAGTGCCACCGCAGCGGGATGGGTGATGCCGCCGAACATCACGTGCGACATCTGCGCCATCTGCGTCTGCAGGGCGTGATTGAGGCGCGGATGGTTGTAGCCGTGGATCGCCGCCCACCAGGAGGACATGCCGTCCACCAGCTCGCGGCCGTCCGCCAGCCGCAGATACATTCCCTGCGCGCCCACCACGGGGTAGCAAGGCAGCGGATCGTGCATCGAGGTGTAGGGGTGCCAGATATGCTGGCGATCAAATTCGGCGTCCTGAGAAGTGAACATATGGGTTGTAAATCAAAAAAGAAAGGTTTAGTTTACAACTATAACCGCGTAAACGGTTAGGATGTCACCTTTTTTTGGAGCAAGTAATGGCACAACACTGGACTCTGGCGCAGGCGCAGGCGCTGTTCGACAAACCTTTTCTCGAGCTGATGTTCGAAGCGCAGCAGGTGCACCGCCAGCATTTCGATCCGCGTCAGGTGCAGGTCAGCACCCTGTTATCGATCAAAACCGGTGCCTGCCCGGAAGACTGCAAATATTGCCCGCAAAGCGCGCACTATAAAACCGGCCTGGCGTCGGAGCGGCTGATGGAGGTGCAGGAGGTGCTGGCGTCGGCGCGTAAGGCGAAGGCGGCGGGCTCCAGCCGCTTCTGCATGGGCGCGGCGTGGAAAACCCCCAGCGACCGCGATATGCCCTATCTGGAGCAGATGGTGCAGGGCGTTAAAGCGCTGGGAATGGAAACCTGCATGACTCTCGGCACCCTGAACGAGGAGCAGGCGCAGCGCCTGGCGGGCGCCGGCCTCGATTTCTACAACCATAACCTCGACACATCGCCAGAATTTTACGGCAGCATCACCACCACCCGCAGCTACCAGGAGCGACTGGATACGCTCGGCAAAGTGCGCGACGCCGGCATCAAGGTCTGCTCGGGCGGTATCGTCGGGCTGGGCGAGACGGTCGGCGATCGCGCCGGTCTGCTGGTGCAGCTGGCGAACCTGCCGACGCCGCCGGAGAGTGTGCCTATCAACATGCTGGTGAAGGTCAAAGGCACGCCGCTGGCGGATAACGATGACGTCGAGCCGTTCAACTTTATCCGCACCATCGCGGTGGCGCGTATCATGATGCCGACCTCCCACGTGCGCCTCTCGGCGGGCCGAGAGCAGATGAGCGAACAGACTCAGGCGATGTGCTTTATGGCGGGCGCCAACTCCATCTTCTACGGCTGCAAGCTGCTGACCACGCCTAACCCGGAAGAGGACAAGGATCTGCTGCTGTTCCGCAAGCTGGGCCTCAATCCGGAACAGACCCACACCGCGCACGGCGACAACGAACAGCAGAAGCAGCTGAGCGAGCAGCTGTTCCACGCCGATACCGCGCAGTTCTACAACGCGGCGGTGTAATGCGCTTTACCACACGCTTGACGCAGGCGCTTGACGCGCGCCGCGCCGCTGACGGCTGGCGGCAGCGGCTACGCGTCGCCCGCAACGACACCCGCACGCTGGAGGTTGACGGTAAAAGCTACCGCCACTTCTCCAGTAACGACTATCTCGGCCTGAGCCAGCATCCGGCGGTGCTCGCCGGCTGGCGGCACGGCGCGCCGGGCGCGGGCGCCTCCGGCCACGTCACCGGCTACAGCCACCTGCACGCCGGGCTGGAGACGCAGCTGGCGCACTGGCTCGGTTATGAGTGCGCGCTGCTGTTTATCTCAGGCTTCGCCGCCAACCAGGCGGTGGTGCATCTGCTGGCGCAGAAACAGGATAGCCTGATCGCCGATAAGCTGGCGCATGCGTCGCTGCTGGACGCGGCCAGCCATACGCCCGCCGCGCTGCGCCGTTTTCACCATAACGACGTGGCGAGCCTAGCGCAGAGGCTGGCGCCGCCGTGCGACGGTGCCACTCTGGTGATGACCGAGGGCATATTCAGCATGGACGGCGACAGCGCGCCGCTGGCGGCGATTGCCGAGACCACGCGCCGCGCCGGCGGCTGGCTGCTGGTGGATGACGCGCACGGCATCGGCGTAACCGGCGAGCAGGGGCGCGGCAGCTGCTGGCAGCAGGGAGTGAAGCCCGAACTGCTGGTGGTGACCTTCGGCAAAGCGTTCGGCGTCAGCGGCGCGGCGCTGCTGTGTGATGAGACCACCGCCGACTATTTCCTACAGTTTTCGCGCCACCTTATCTACTCGACGGCAATGCCGCCGGCGCAGGCGAGCGCGCTGCTGGCGGCGCTGCACGAAGTCCAGCGCGGCGACGCGCTGCGTCAGCGCCTGCACGACAATATTCAGCGCTTTCGCGCCGCCGCCGCCGCGCTGCCTTGGTCGCTGATGGCGTCGGAGAGCGCGATCCAGCCGCTGGTGGTGGGCGAGAACAGCGCCGCGCTGCGGCTGTCGCAGCGGCTGGCGCAGGCGGGCTGCTGGGTCAGCGCCATTCGCCCGCCCACGGTGCCGCCCGGCACCGCGCGGCTGCGCATCACGCTGACCGCCGCACATCAGGAGAGTGATATCGACGCACTGCTGAAGGCGCTGCATGACGCGGCAGGTGAATAAAGAGGCGGTCGCGCGCGCCTTTGGCCGCGCGGCGGGCCACTATGAGCAACACGCCGAGTTGCAGCGCCGCTGCGGCGACGCGCTGCTGGCGCTGGCGCCGGCAGTTGCAGGCGGCGATCTGCTGGATGCGGGCTGCGGCACCGGCTGGTACAGCCGCCAGTGGCGGCAGCGCGGCCAGCGGGTCGTGGCGCTCGATCTCTCGCCGCAGATGCTGCAGCAGGCGCGCAGTCTCGACGCGGTGACCTGCTATCTGGCGGGCGATATCGACGCGCTGCCGCTGGCGGATCAGAGCATCGACCTGGTGTGGAGCAACCTGGCAGTGCAGTGGAGCAGCGATCTGCGCACCGCGCTGCGGCAGTTCGCCCGCGTGCTGAGGCCCGAGGGCACCATGCTGTTTTCGACGCTGCTGGCCGGTTCGCTGCAGGAGGTGCACGACGCCTGGCGGCCGCTGGGTGCGGAGGAGCACGCCAACCGCTTTTTAACCGAGGCAGAGGTGCGCGCCGCAGGCGACGGCCTGAATCTGCGCTTTATCCCCCAGACGCAGGTGATGCATTTTCCCAGCGCGCTGAGCGCGATGCAGTCGCTGAAAGGCATCGGCGCCACCCATCTGCATCAGGGCCGCGACGGCAGCCCGCTGACGCGGCAACGTCTGGCGCGGCTGGAGGCGCTCTGGCCGCGCGACGTGCAGGGCTGCCGCCTGACCTATCAACTGCTTTTGGGCGTCACACAACGATGAGATGGTTTATCACCGGCACCGATACCGAGGTGGGCAAAACCGTCGCCAGCGGCGCGCTGCTGCAGGCGGCAAGCGCGGCGGGCTACCGCACTGCGGGCTACAAGCCGGTCGCCTCCGGCTGCGACGTCACGCCGCAGGCCATTCGCAACAGCGACGCGCTGGCGCTGCAGCGCTACAGCAGCCTGGTGCTGCGCTATGAGCAGGTCAATCCGCTGGCGTTTATCGAGCCGACGTCGCCGCATATCGTCAGTGCGGAAGAGAACAGGCCAATCGCGTTCGAGACGCTGTCACAGGGGCTGCGCGCGCTTGAGGCGCAGGCGGAGTGGGTGCTGGTAGAGGGCGCTGGCGGCTGGTACACGCCGCTGTCGGGGACGCAAACCTACGCCGACTGGGTCTCGCAGGAGCAGCTGCCAGTGATTTTAGTGGTTGGCGTCAAGCTGGGCTGCATCAACCACGCGATGCTTACCGCCGACGCGGTGCTGGCGCGCGGCCTGCGGCTGGCGGGCTGGATCGCCAACGACATCGAGCCGCCGGGCAAGCGCCACCAGGCTTATATGGCGACGCTGAAACAGCACATTCCTGCGCCGTTTCTCGGCGAGATCCCCTGGCTACCGGATGCGGCGGCGCAGGCGGAGTGCGGTCGCTACATGACGCTGCCGCGCTAGTGTTCAGCTCACTGCCAGCCATTTGTTGACAGTCAGGTCGTCGAGCTGCGCCACGTTGCGGCCGCGGTATAGCAGCAGAGAATAGTCGGCGACGCGGCGGATCAGCGAGACGCGCTGCTCCAGCAGCAGAATTGTCAGGCCGTAGTCGAGATTCAGGCGACGGATCAGATTGCCTACCTCCTCTTCCAGCCAGGGAGACATGCCGTCTGTCGGCTCATCCAGTAACAGCCTGGGGCGCAGTACCAGCGCGCGACAGCGCCAGCTGCTGCTGGTCAATGGTAGCTCGCCGCTGCGCTGCTGCCGCAGCGAGTAGAGCGCCGGAAACAGGTCGAACACCATCTCCGGGATCGCATGCGTCTTGTCTCCCTGACCGCTGCCAGCCAGCAGCGCGATCAGCAGGTTATCCTCTACACTCATCTGGGAGAAAATATGTCGCCCCTGCGGCATGTAGCCGATGCCCATGCGGGCGCGCTGCTCGGCGGGCTGTAGCAGCAGATCGCGCGGCGGCAGGCCATCTTCCTGCCCGGTCATCGAACCGCTGTTGACGGGCAGCCGGCCCACAATACAGTTCACCAGCGTGGTCTTACCCATGCCGGGCCGTCTCAGCACGCCGGTGCAGGTGTCTGGCGGCAGGTCGAGATCCACATCCCACAGAAGTATGGTTCTGCCCGTAAAACTGATTCACCGAACGTAAACTCAGCATCTGACCCTCTCTTCTTTCCAGATAATTTGCCTGAATGCATCCGCTCTTCGACGTCTGTCAAACAAGTCCTCAACAGTTGCGGTCGCGCTCATGTCGTCCCGTGAACTTCGCGTAACGGAATACCGCAATTAACGGGCCAGAGTTAGCCAACAGCCAAATGGCGCGGCGCGAAGAGAAAATGCCGTAAAAGATGAATGTTGCTTAACAATTACCGCAGGCAAATTAGCCGGCTGCACTCTGCCGGTGCCTTACCGTTTCTGGTACAACGGGGGGCAGCAAGGCAGCCTGTTGAATTATGTCTGGTCTTAATATGGGGTGCGGCTGGACAAAAGCTGAGCAGCAGGTGGGAAAAGCATAGCCCGGCGCGCGGCTTCTGGGAGAAATTGCAGCAGAAAAAAATTTTTTTTACGCGCGCGGCTTAACAATAAAAAATTATGCACAGCTGATGGCGAAAGGGCTGTGCTTAGTTATCCACTATTCCTGTGGGTAACCTTGTGCATTAGATAGTGAAAACAGGGCGCAAGCGAGGTACTGCGCGGCCTGGTCTTATTATGTCGAGAAACTGGGCTTTTTTCATGTTCTTTGATAAAACAATATGTTATTAAAAACAAGCCTGAGGAATTTCCGCTGCGTAACACAGCTGAAATTTAATGACGCTCTCTTGACAAATGTTATAACGCCGCTCTGGCTGGGGATAACCTTGCACAACGCGGCGGAAAACTTTTTCCGCGGCGCGTAACGTAAGCGCGCCGCGGCTGCAACCGTTTACTTTGCAGGTTTACTGGTGATTTATCCAGTATCAATTTCTGGCAAATTCGCTACGGCAGAGTAAAATGACTGCGCTACCCGCCGCATTCTTCAGTAGGAACCGCATGTCATGAGTAAAGTCTTTAAACTAAATTCTGCCTTTCAGCCCTCCGGCGATCAGCCAGAAGCGATTCGCCGCCTCAAAGAGGGGCTGGAGGATGGTCTTGCCCATCAGACGCTGCTTGGCGTAACCGGCTCGGGTAAAACCTTTACCGTCGCCAGCGTCATCGCCGATCTCAACCGGCCTGCAATGGTACTGGCACCGAATAAAACCCTGGCGGCGCAGCTTTACGGCGAGATGAAGGAGTTTTTCCCCGAAAACGCAGTGGAGTTCTTCGTCTCCTACTACGACTACTACCAGCCCGAAGCCTATGTGCCGAGCTCCGACACCTTTATCGAAAAGGACGCCTCGGTAAACGAACATATCGAGCAGATGCGTCTGTCGGCGACCAAAGCGCTGCTGGAGCGCCGCGACGTTATCGTGGTGGCCTCGGTGTCGGCGATCTACGGTCTGGGCGACCCTGATCTCTATCTGAAGATGATGCTGCACCTGACGCGCGGCATGATCATCGACCAGCGCAGCATTCTGCGCCGGCTGGCGGAGCTGCAGTATGCGCGCAACGACCAGGCGTTTCAGCGCGGCACCTTCCGCGTGCGCGGCGAGGTGATCGACATTTTCCCGGCGGAGTCGGAGGATATGGTGCTGCGCGTCGAGCTGTTCGAAGAAGAGGTGGAGCGGCTGTCACTGTTCGATCCGCTCACCGGGCAGATCGTCTCTACCGTGCCGCGCTTCACCATCTATCCGAAAACGCACTACGTGACGCCGCGTGAGCGCATCCTGCAGGCGATGGAAGATATCAAAGCCGAGCTGGCGGATCGTCGCCGCGTGCTGCTGGAAAACAACAAGCTGCTGGAAGAGCAGCGCCTGACGCAGCGCACCCAGTTTGATCTGGAGATGATGAACGAGCTGGGCTACTGCTCGGGCATCGAAAACTACTCGCGCTACCTCTCCGGGCGCGGACCGGGCCAGCCGCCGCCGACGCTGTTCGACTACCTGCCCGCCGACGGGCTGCTGATTGTCGATGAATCCCACGCCACCATTCCGCAGATCGGCGGTATGTATAAAGGCGACCGCGCGCGTAAAGAGACGCTGGTGGAGTATGGCTTCCGCCTGCCTTCAGCGCTCGATAACCGTCCCATGAAGTTCGAGGAGTTTGAGGCACTGGCGCCGCAGACCATCTACGTTTCCGCGACGCCGGGCAACTACGAGCTGGAGAAGTCGGGTGGCGAGGTGATCGATCAGGTGGTGCGGCCTACCGGGCTGCTCGATCCGCTGCTGGAGGTGCGTCCGGTGGCGACCCAGGTGGACGATCTGCTGTCGGAGATTCGCAAGCGCGTGGGCATCAACGAGCGCGTGCTGGTGACCACGCTGACCAAGCGCATGGCGGAAGATCTTACTGAATATCTGGAAGAGCACGGCGAAAAGGTGCGCTACCTGCACTCTGATATCGACACTGTAGAGCGCATAGAGATTATCCGCGATCTGCGCCTTGGCGAGTTCGACGTGCTGGTGGGGATCAACCTGCTGCGCGAAGGGCTGGATATGCCGGAAGTGTCGCTGGTAGCGATCCTTGACGCGGACAAAGAGGGATTTCTGCGCTCTGAGCGCTCGCTGATCCAGACCATTGGCCGCGCCGCGCGTAACGTCAACGGCAAGGCGATCCTCTACGCCGACAGGACCACCAACTCGATGGCGCGCGCCATTGAGGAGACCGAGCGCCGCCGCGAGAAGCAGCAGAAGTACAACGAAGAGAAGGGCATTGTGCCGCAGGGCCTCAACAAAAATATCACCGATATCCTCGAGCTGGGGCAGAACGTGGTCAAGACGCGCGGCAAGGCCAAGGCCACCAGCCGCAGCGTCGCCGAGGCAGAGGCAAACTATCTGGCGCTGACGCCGCAGGCGCTGCAGAAGAAAATCCACGAGCTGGAGACGCAGATGCAGCAGCATGCGCAGAACCTAGAGTTCGAAGAGGCGGCCAACATGCGTGACAAGCTGCACGAGTTGCGCGAGCTGTTTATCGCCGCCTCGTAGCGCCTCAGCTAAAGCGCTGGATAGCGTGCTCCAGCGCTACGCGCAGCAGCTGGCGGTCGTGACGATAGGGAATGTCGGCGGCCTCCAGCGCCTCGCGCACAATCAGGCGATCCTCCATGCCAGCCGTGTCGGCCGCCGGGCTGACCACCACCGCGTCAATCACCCGCTTGCCGATATACTTCTCCATCATCGCCAGCTTATCCGCCACCGTCAGGCTGGCGGCGGCCGGGCTCAGCTCACGACCGAGGTTGCCGATAAACACCATGGTGGCGGGCGTGCGGCGTAGGGCGCGCGCCATCTCCTCCATAAGCAGGCTCGGCATCAGACTGGTGTAGAAGCTGCCAGGACCAATCAGGATCAGATCCGCCTCGGCTACCGCCTCCAGCGCCTCGCGCGTCGCCGTAACGTTGGGGTGCAGCATCAGCTCCTGCGGCGGCTGCGTCATGCCGTCGATGGCGGTTTCGCCGTAAACCATGTTACCCTCGCTGTCGAGCGCCACCAGATCCACCGGCTGTTCCGACATCGGGATCAAAAAGGCGTCCACTTTGAGCAGATTGCGGATGATATTGATCGCCTCCAGCGGCCGCACGCTAAGGTGATCGAGCGCCTTCAGCATCAGGTTGCCCAGGTTGTGTCCGGCCAGCTCGCCGTTGCCGACGAAGCGATACTCAAACATCGCCGAGGCGACGCTCGGCTCGGTGATCAGCTGGTTGATGCAGTTGCGCATGTCGCCCCAGGCGATACCGCCTTCGGAGCGGCGGATGCGGCCGGTGGAGCCGCCGTTGTCGGTTGTAGTGACGATGCCGGTCAGACGCGAGCCGAGCGGCGACAGGGCGGACATCACGCGCCCTAGGCCGTGCCCGCCGCCTAGCGCCACGACGCGATCAAGGTCTGATAAAGTTCGGTTCATGCTTCCTCTTTACACCCGCTGTCGACGCGCCGATCCGGCGTCAGGTTCAGCGGGCTATGTTAACCCTACTGCCGCGGAATGCCGCGGAAATGTGTTATATATCATCATGTATAGCGAAATTAGGTGATGGCAGAGCGGCAGATTTCGCGCTACCATTTGCCAACCATGTCGTCCATATGGGCGACATACACTCAAAGCCAGAATGCCTAAGTCAAACGATAGGGGATTCAGGCCACAGCCAACGCGCTGCTGGGGTGCAGAAAGAAATGCCTGCATCTCCTGTACTTGGAAAGGTGTTCTGGTGTCACAATTTACTGATGTATTTGCACGTCCGTTTACTACCTGCGTCTCTCGGTCACGGATGTCTGTAACTTCCGCTGCACCTACTGCCTGCTCGACGGCTACAAGCCGTAGAGCGTGCGCAACAAAAGTTTCCTCTCGCTCGATGAGATTCGACGCGTCACGCGCGCCTTCGCGGCGGCGGGCACCGAAAAGGTACGCCTGACCGGCGGCGAGCCGTCGCTGCGCCGTGATTTTACCGATATTATCGCCGCCATGCGGGAAAATCGCGCCATTCGCCATATCACCGTGACCACCAACGGCTATCGGCTCGTGACGTCGCCGCCTGGCGCGACGCCGGCCTCACCGCGCTCAACGTCAGCGTAGGCAGTCTTGACGCCCGCCGGTTCCACGCCATTACCGGCCAGGACAAGTTCCATCAGGTGATGGCAGGCATCGACGCCGGCTTTCAGCAGGTCAAGGTCAACAGCGTGCTGATGCGCGACCTCAACAGCCGCAGCCTGCAAACCTTCCTCGACTGGATCCGCACCCGTCCGATTCAGCTGCGCTTTATCGAGCTGATGGGGACGGGCGAGGGCGGGGTGCAGTTTCGCCAGCAGCACGTCTCCGGTGCGGTGATCCGCGATCAGCTGGTGGCGCAGGGCTGGCAGCGCCGTGAAAGCGGCCGCAGCGACGGCCCGGCGCAGGTTTTACCACCCCGACTATGTAGGCGAAATCGGCCTGATTATGCTCTATTTGCGCGACTTCTGCGCCAGCTGCAACCGGCTGCGCGTCCCGGCGCACGGCAACCTGCATCTCTGCCTGTTCGGCGACGGCGGCGTGCCACTGCGCGATCTGCTCGCCTCTGACGACCAGCAGGCGGCGCTGCAGGCGCGCATCGCCCGCAGCCTGGGCGAGAAAAAGCAGACTCACTTCCTGCACCAGTGCAACACCGGCATTACGCAGAACCTTTCTTTTATCGGCGGATAATCTCAGGAGCGAGCAAATGGGCAAATCTACGGCTGAATTTATGCCGGTTAACGTTGCGGTGCTGACCGTTTCCGACGGGCGCGATGCCAGCAACGACACCTCCGGCGACTACCTGCGCGCCGCAGCGCGCGAGGCGGGCCATGTGGTGGTCGATCACGCCATCGTCGGCGAGGATGTGCAGGTGGCGATCGTTAACGGTGGCACCGGCTTCAATGCGAAAAACGTGACGCCGGAAGCGCTGCAGCCGCTGTTCGATCGCGAAATCGAGGGTTTCGGCGAGCTGTTCCGCATGTTCTCTTTTGAGGATATCGGCGGCTCGACGCTGCAGTCGCGCGCCGTCGCCGGCATTGCCAATGGCACGCTGATCTTCACTCTGCCCGACTCGATGAAGTGAATCTGGTAGCCGAGCCGGAGCACCAGCGCATGCGCATCATCTCGCTCTGCCGCCTGAGCGGCAAGACTGGCATCGAGATGGAGGCGCTGACCGCCGCGTCGGTGGCGGCCCTGACCATCTACGACATGTGCAAAGCGGTGCAGAAGGATATCGTGGTCGATCAGCTGCGCCTGCTGAGCAAAAGCGACGGCAAGTCCGGCGACTTCCAGGCGGTGAGACATAATTAAGGTGCTGTTTTTCGCGCAGGTGCGCGAGCTGGTCGGCACCAGCGCGCTAGAGATGCCCGACAGCTTTCCCTACATGGCGACGCTGCGCAGCGCGCTGGCGCTCGACGCCGGCAAGCTGCTGGCTGCCGTCAATCAGACGCTGGTACCTATGACCCATCCGCTGCAGGTGGGCGATGACGTGGCGTTCTTTCCGTCGATGACGGGAGGCTGAGATGGCAACGCAGATCTGCGTCGGCGCGGCCCCCTTCAGCATGGCGGACGAATACGCCTGGCTCTCCACCTCCGACGCCGACGGTGCGGTGGTGACCTTTACCGGCAAGGTGCGCAATCACAACCTCGGCGACAGCGTCGCCGCGCTGACGCTGGAACACTATCCGGGCATGACGGAGAAGGCGCTGCAGGCGATCGTCGACGAGGCGCGCAGCCGCTGGCCGCTACAGCGCGTCAGCGTCATTCACCGCATCGGCGAGCTGTTTCCCGGCGATGAGATCGTGTTCGTCGGCGTTACCAGCGCGCACCGCGGCAGCGCCTTCGCCGCCGCGGAGTTTATTATGGACTACCTTAGAACCCGCGCCCCCCTCTGGAAGCGCGAGGCGACCGCTGGGTCGACGCCCGCGGCAGCGACCATCAGGCGGCGCAGCGCTAGGATTGAGGCTTGCTGAGTTGCTCCGCCGGCCTGAAGTGGGTATGGCCGTGGGCGTGCTCGCCGCCGCCGGAAACGCGTTTTAGCTGAATAACCTCGCCGCGCTGCCAGGCGTTGGCCCCCGGCAGCACCGGTTGTGTGACGATATCGGCGCGCGACGCCCGGATTTTGCGGCTGTCGATATCGAAGCGCTTATCGTGATCCGCCAGCAGGCGATTATCGAGCTGCCCGTCGGCGGTAAAGCCCATCATCAGCGCCGGAATTCGGAGCGGCAGCGTCTTATCGCGGTCGGTGTGCCAGGTTTTGCCGTAGGTATTGGCGATGCGCGCTATCAGGGCGTGATTGGCCGCCTGCGGCAGACTAGGCGCAATCAGCGTGCCCGATTTCACCTCATAGTCGTGGCTGTGCCACAGCTTCTTCTCTTCCGGCGGCAGCGTCTGGTAGAGCCGCGCGCTGATAATATACTCCACGCCCATCAGCCGCGCGTCTTTGGTGTTGCCGTCGTAGATAAAGGCTGACCGTCGGCTTGCCGACGCCTGTTCACTCACATGAGGTGCATCATGGATCGATATCCACGCAACGACTTTCTCGTGCAGCCCGTCAGCGGGCTGCAGACTTTTATGGTGCAGGTTTACGGCTGGATGACTTGCGGTCTGCTGCTGACCTCCTTTGTCTCCTGGTACGCGGCCGGCAACGAACGCATCATGTTCTTTATCTTCTCCAACCGCATGACCTTCTTAGGCCTGATTATCGCGCAGCTGGCGGTGGTGTTCGTGCTCTCTGGCCTGGTGCATCGCCTGAGCGGCGAGCTGGCGACCGGCCTGTTTATGCTCTATTCGGTGCTGACCGGGCTGACGATGGCTAGCATCTTTCTCGCCTATACCCTCAACTCTATAGCCAGCACCTTCTTTGTGACGGCAGGGATGTTTGGTGCAATGAGCTTTTACGGCTACACCACCAAGCGCGACCTGAGCCGCTTCGGCAGCCTGCTGTTTCGCTGATCGGCATTGTGCTGGCGTCACTGGTGAACTTCTGGCTGAAAAGCCCGGCGCTGATGTGGGCGATTACCTATATCGGCGTGGTGGCGTTTGTGGGACTGACCGCCTATGACACTCAGCAGCTGCGTCAGATGGGCGAGCAGATCGACCTGCGCGATCTGCGAATCGCTGCGCCGCTATTCGATCATGGGCGCGCTGAAGCTCTATCTCGACTTTATCAACCTGTTCCTGATGCTGCTGCGCATTTTCGGCAACCGCCGCTGATTCACCCGCGGTGCTGTCCCGCCGCGCTGGCGGGACAGTCTTTATCTCTCTTTCTCTCAGTCAGGCGTTCTTTTGCAGCTTGCGCTCGTTCTTCGCCCGCAGGTGTTTCGCGCGGCTCTCTAGCACCAGATAGAGCACTACGCCAGCAGCAGCGGCAGAATAAGATCGACCTGCGCAATCAGCGGCGTGTGCGCGGGCAGCCAGCGATCGCCAGGGAATTGCGTAAAAAGTGGAAAACCAACATGCTTTTCGTCAGCTGCCACCAAGTGCGCGGCGGCAGGCGGACAGTCGCGCGCCAGCAGTCCCTCAAGGTTATCGCGCAGTGTCTGGTTGAAGTCGCGGTCATAGATAATCAGGTTGGCTTCAAGGTTAAGCGACAGGCTCAGCGGATCGAGATCGCTGGAGCCGACGGTGGACCTCTGCCCATCCTACACCGCCACTTTGCCGTGCAGCGGCCGCCGGATGTACTCGTAGACCTCGACGCCCGCATCCACCAGGTAGTTATAGAGCATCTTCGCGCCCAATTTGACAATCGGCATATCCGGCTCGCCCTGCACAATCAGCCTGACCCGCACGCCGCGCTGTGCCGCCGAACGCATCTCGCGCAGCAGCCGGTAACCGGGGAAAAAGTAGGCGTTGGCGATAATCACATCCTCATTCGCGGTGCTCAGCATATCGAGATAGTGTTTTTCGATATCGTCACGATGATCGTCATTATTGCGATAGACATAGAGCACCTGCGCGTTGACGGCAGGGCGGTGCGAACGGCCGCCCCACCAGCGCCGCGTCACCGCTTTGCTGCCCATCGCCTGACGCACATAGGCGGTGATATCTGCCACAATCGGCCCTTTTACCTCTACCGCATAGTCCTGCTTGGCCTCCGGGCCGTAGCTGGTGTTGTGCTCGGCGGAAAAGTTGATGCCGCCGACAAAGGCGATGACGTCATCCACCACCACGGTTTTGCAGTGCAGGCGGCGAAGAATGTTGGTGTGCATACCTATCACCAGCGGACGCGGATCGTAATAGATAAAGCGCACCGCTTCGGCCGTCAGGCTGTTGACTAAGCGGTCGGGCGAGCCGTAGCCGTCCACCATCACCTCAATCTTTACGCCGCGCTGCGCGGCGGCCAGCAGCTCGCGATGCAATGCTTTGCCGACCTCATCCTCGAACAGGATAAAGGTCTCCAGCAGCACGCTGCGTTCGGCGCGCTGAATCGAGCCAAAGACGAGCGGGAAAAACGCTTTGCCATTTTTTGCAGTGCAGCATGCCGCGGTTTTCGCTGTCGGCCACAGAAATATCACGATTTTCATATTCCAGAATGGGAAACCGTGACAAAATCGCGTTCCCATAGTGTCCTTCCGGATAAACAGCGTTGCGCCCGTAGGCGAAATCGTTCCACATTCGTAGTGCGGTGTGTTGGACCAGTTCTCATGGATGCAGGGGATGAATAGCGTGCGTGTCCATTACCTCCTGCAGGGAAACGATGTCCGCCGAGGTGGCGCGTACCGCTTCACGCAGTTCCGGCAGGATGAAGCGAAGGTTGAAAGTGGTAATCCCTTGTGGGTATTGATCGTCAGGACTTTAAAGGAAAATCCTTGCTTAGTTTGTGGCATACTCTCGACGCACTCCTTTTCATCAGCAACAAAAGTAAAGTATAGTCTTTGTCACAAACGGGTGCGGACAAGGATGGAAATTTAGGGCGTTATCCGAAAATTGCTTTACATTGAGGAAACCGTTTCCGGCCTGTGCGGGTTGCACTTGGGCGACCTGTTGGGTCTGCCAGGAGAAGAGAATGAAATGGTCTAATCGTGTTCAAATTATCACCGGACAAACCTGCGTGCATATTGCCATGCACGCGCTGGTTATTGCCGCGCTGGTCTGGGGCTGGGAGCATCGCGCCCTGACCGATGTGTGCAGCACGCTGGTAGCCGCCTATGCCGTGGTGTTTATTGCCATGCTGGTCCTGCAGCATAGTGTTCGTTTGCGCAGCATCGGTGATTATCTAGAAGAGGCGACTACCACCTACTACTTTGGCGCGGCGATGATGACGCTGTTTCTGGTCTCGCGCTTTGTGCACTATGCGCTGCTGCTTGGCTGTCTCGGCATGGTGATGTTGGTGGGGCCGGCGCTGGTCTCACTGCTGGCGAAAGAGCCGGCGGTACGCATCGAGAAGAAGCGCAGCTAACTGTCAGCGCGATAAACAACGCCACCTTCGGGTGGCCTTCTGCTTTCTGGAGCAGGCACCGCCCGCTTATTTTCGCCTTTCTCGCACCCTGCGGAGAAAGCTGCTATACTGCCGGGCTTACGCATCGTAGTTTATGCCCTTTTCACACGTTAGCCGCAGGCTGGCGTCACTTTCCACTTTGAAAACTACACCGTTCAACGCGGTCAGGGTGGGCCGGAGTAACACACTTAATGTCATTCGACTCTCTCGGCCTGAGTGCCGATATTTTGCGCGCGATCGCCGAACAGGGCTATCGCGAACCTACACCTGTGCAGCAGCAGGCGATTCCGGTAGTGCTCTCCGGCCGCGACCTGCTGGCCAGCGCCCAGACCGGCACCGGCAAGACCGCCGGCTTTACTCTGCCGCTGTTGCAGAAGCTCTCTTCGCAGCCCGCAACGGGACTCGGCCGTCGCCCGGTACGCGCACTGATCCTGACGCCGACGCGCGAACTCGCGGCGCAGGTGGGCGAAAACGTCAGCGACTACAGCAAATACCTGTCGCTGCGCTCGCTGGTAGTGTTTGGCGGCACCAGCATCAACCCGCAGATGATAAAGCTGCGCGGCGGCGTCGATATTCTGATTGCCACGCCGGGCCGTCTGCTCGATTTGGAACATCAGAACGCGGTCGATCTGTCGCAGGTCGAAGTGCTGGTGCTGGATGAAGCGGACCGCATGCTCGACATGGGCTTTATTCACGATATCCGCTGTGTGCTGGCGAAGCTGCCGGCGAAGCGCCAGAACCTGCTCTTCTCCGCGACCTTCTCCGACGAGATCAAGGCGCTTGCAGAAAAGCTGCTGCACAACCCGGTACAGGTCGAAGTAGCGCGCCGCAATACCGCCTCAGAGCAGGTTTCGCAGCAGGTGCATTTCGTCGATAAGAAGCGCAAGCGGGAGCTTTTATCCCAGCTGATTGGCGAAGGCAACTGGCAGCAGGTGCTGGTCTTTACCCGCACCAAGCACGGCGCCAACCACCTGGTGGAGCAGCTGAATAAAGACGGCATCACCGCCGCCTCCATTCACGGCAACAAAAGTCAGGGTGCCCGCACCCGCGCGCTGGCGGACTTTAAAACCGGTGCTATTCGCGTACTGGTCGCTACCGATATCGCCGCGCGCGGCCTGGATATCGAAGAGCTGCCGCACGTGGTGAACTATGAGCTGCCGAACGTAGCGGAAGATTACGTGCACCGCATCGGTCGTACCGGCCGCGCCGCGGCGACCGGCGCCGCGCTGTCGCTGGTCTGCGTAGACGAGCACAAGTTGCTGCGCGACATCGAACGTCTGCTGAAGCGCGAAATCCCGCGCTTGGCGATCCCGGGCTATGAGCCGGATCCGAGTATCAAGGCGGAGCCGATTCAGAACGGTCGCCAGCAGCAGCCGCACGGCGGTCGTGGCCGCGGTCAGGGCCAGGGCGGCGCACCGTCCTCGCGCGCGCAGGGCGAAAAACGTCTGCAGGGCGACAAGCGCGCTCCGCAGCCGCGCCGTCAGGGCCAGGCTGCCGAGGGCAACCGCGCCGCACGTCCGCCACGTCGTCCGGCAGCGAAGAAAACCGGAACAGCGTAACGCCATGCGGGTGTTGCTGGTCCCGATGGAGGGGGTGCTTGATTCGCTGGTGCGCGAACTGCTAACGGAGGTCAACGACTATGACCTCTGCATCACCGAGTTTTTGCGCGTGGTGGATCAGCTGCTGCCGGTCAAATCGTTCTACCGCCTCTGTCCCGAACTGCCCAACGCCAGCCGCACGCCCGCCGGAACACGGGTGCGCCTGCAGCTGCTCAAAGATCTCGAGCTGATCTACCGCGGCGCGAAAGCGATGCGGTGCCGGCGCACCTGCCGGTAACGGTCAAGGTGCGGCTCGGCTGGGATTCCAGCGCGCGCTGCTTAGAGATCGCCGACGCTGTGCAGCAGGCGGGTGCCAGCGAGCTGGCGGTGCACGGCCGCACTAAAGAGGATGGCTACCGCGCTGAGGCGATCAACTGGCAGGCGATTGGCGAGATCCGCCAGCGGCTGCGCATTCCGGTGATCGCCAACGGCGAGATCTGGGACTGGCAGAGCGCGCAGGCGTGTCTGCGCATCACCGGCTGCGATGCGGTAATGATTGGCCGCGGCGCGCTCAACGTACCCAATCTCAGTCGAGTGGTGAAGTACAACGAGGCGCCGATGCCTTGGCCTGAGGTGGTGGCGCTGCTGCAGAAGTACACGCGGCTGGAGAAGCAGAGCGATACCGCGCCTCTACCACGTGGCGCGCATTAAGCAGTGGCTCGGCTATCTGCGCAAAGCCTACCCGCAGGCGGACGCGCCGTTTACGCAGATCCGCACACTGAAACACTCCGCCGCGATCGCAGAAGTGATTGATCGGCAGTACTTCGGTCACGCCCTGTGATAAAAATTCAGGCGACCCGTTAGCAGGCTAAGCGTATAGTGAAGGCTATTTTTCACTACAAGCCAGCCTGCCATGTCTGATGTCGCGGTACTGACTGACGGTCAACTCAACAAACGTATTCTTTCCGTTCTGATCTTCACCTTCTTTTGCTACCTCTCTGTCGGCCTGCCGCTGGCGGTGCTGCCCGGCTTCGTGCATAACTCACTGGGGTTCAGCTCGTTCATGGCCGGACTGATGATCAGCCTGCAATATTTCGCCACGCAGCTGAGCCGCCCATAGTCGGGACGGCTGGCCGATCGTCTCGGCCCGAAGCGGGTGGTGATGCTGGGCACGATCTGCTGTGGCATGAGCGGTGCGCTGACGATTGTCGCCGTGCTGTGCCGCGACTGGCCGCTTCTCAGCCTGCTGTTGCTGGCGGTGGGACGGCTCTTTCTCGGCGTCGGCGAGAGCTTCAGCAGCACCGGCTCGACGCGGTGGGGCATGAATATCGTCGGCCCGTTGCAGACGGCGCGGGTGCTCTCCTGGAACGGCGTCGCCACCTATCTGGCGATGGCGATTGGCGCGCCGCTCGGCATAATGCTGAATCAGGGCATGGGCATCAGCGGCTTTGCCGGCCTGGTGGCACTGATGGACATGCTGGGTTATCTGCTGGCGAGCCGCAAACTGGCGGTGGCGGTCAATACGGCGAGCGCATTCCGTTTCACCGCGTCTTTTCGCGCGTCTGGCTGTTCGGCCTCGCGCTCGGCTTCAGCACCATCGGCTTCGGCGTTATCTCCACCTTTATTACCCTCTACTTCGCCAGCCGCGACTGGAGCGGCGCCGCCTTTGCGCTGTCGCTGTTTAGCCTTGGCTTTGTGCTGTTTCGCCTACTCTTCAGCCGCGCCATTACGCGCTTCGGCGGGCTGAAGGTGGCGATGTCTCCTTCCTGCTGGGGACGGCAGGCCTGCTGATCATCTGGCAGGCGGAGAGCAGCGTGCTGGTGGAGCTCGGCGCGCTGCTGACCGGCTGCAGCTTTTCGCTGATATTCCCGGCGCTGAGCGTTGAGGCGGTCAAGCATGTGGCGCGTCAAGATCAGGGATCGGCGCTGGGAGTCTACTCCGCCTTTCTCGATTTGGGGCTGGGGCTCACCGGCCCGGTGGCGGGCCTGCTGATCGGCTACTGGGGGATGCAGTCGGTCTACTTGGCGACAGCCATCATTGTCATGGGCGCCTGCTGCAGCGCAACAGCGGCGCAGCATAACGCCGCGCCGTCAGCGATCAGAACTGCGCGTAGAGGCCGGCGGCCAGCAGCACAGACACCGGCAGCGTCAGGATCCACGCCATTGCCAGGTTGTGCAGCGTGGCCATCTGCAGACCGGTTGGCCGCCATGCTGCCCGCCACGCCGGACGAGAGCACTTGCGTGGTGGAGACTGGCAGGCCGAAGCTATCTGCCGCGCCGATGGTCGCCATCGCCACCAGTTCTGCGCTGGCGCACTGTGCGTAGTTGAGGTGGGTTTTGCCGATGCGCTCGCCGACGGTAACAACGATGCGCCGCCAACCGACCATGGTGCCGAGGCCCAGCGCAATTGCCACACCACCTTCACCCACATCGGAATAAAGCGCGTGGCGCTGTCCAGCTCATTTTTGATGGCGCCTAGGTTGCGCTGCGTCTCTTCCAGCATTGCCACCTTGTTGGTCTGAATATGCTTAATCGTCTCTGACGCTAGGTACATCTGGTTGCGGGTGTTGGAGACCGCCTGCGCCGGAATATTCTACATCGAGCTGTAGCGGCGGATCTGCTCGCTGATATCGCCCAGCGTCAGCGCCAGCGCGGGCAGCACGTCGGCGTTGAGGTTGTTGGTGCGCACATAGTCGGTCAGCACGTCGCGTGAGACGGGCGGGCGCGCACTGGCAGGCTGCAGCTGCAGCAGCTGGTCCTCGGTGACCTGCGCCAGCGCCGCGACGCGCGGGATCTGATCCGGCGGCAGCGAGCGGTTAAGGGCATAGGCGATCGGCATGATGCCCACCAGAATCAGCCCCACGCCTTTCTGGCCGTCGTTGGAGCCGTGGGCGAACGAAACGCCGGTACAGGTGAGGATCAGCAGGCCGCGGATCCAGGCGGGCGGCGGCTCGTTGCTTTTCGGCGCCTCATAAAGCTCGCGGTTGCGGATCAGCGCCTTCATCGCCAGCAGCAGCGCGGCGCAGATAAAGCCGACTAGCGGCGAAAGGATCAGCGAATAGCCGATCTTGATCGTCTGATCCCAGTCTACACCGCTCATGCCGCTGCGGCCATGCAGCAGGGCGTTGGCTACGCCGACGCCGATAACAGAGCCGATCAGCGTATGGGAGGAGGAGGGCAGCCTAAAATACCCGGTGCCGAGGTTCCAGATAATGGCGGAGAAGAGCAGCGCATAGACTATCGCGAAGCCGCCGCCGCTGCCCGCCTGCAGAATCAGCTCCACCGGCAGCATAGAAATAATGCCGAAGGCCACCACGCCGCTGGAGAGCAGCACACCAAGAAATTTGCACAGCCCGGAATAGACCACCGCGACGCTGGGCGTCAGCGAGTGGGTGTAGAGCACCGTCGCGACGGCGTTAGCTGTATCTGACGAACTCAAAGCCCAGTGCGATCACCAGCGCCAGGCCAAGCAAGAAGAAGGGGACATAGCTGGTAACCGGCGTGTCGGTCTCCTGCACGTCTCTGAACAAGTTGAATCCGGCAAAACTCAATCCCGCCACCAACAGTATCAGAAACAGCTGCCTGGAAAAGCGGTTACGCTTGCCGATCAGGTCGGGACGGTCCTCTCGCCGAGGCGGGACAGACTGTTTTCGCTCATGGAACACCTCAGAGTCAGTTGCGGGCGCGCCCTGGCCGGCGCCCATTACTGGCAGGGATACGCGCTTTATATGACAGAACAATGAAGTCAGCCTGTGGCCCTGTCATTTAACTGTCACCCATTTGTATCAGGCTGTTGATTTGGCCTGACTTTCATTCTGATGGCGAGATGCATCCCGAGCCCTTACTTTTACCGCCCAAACCCGACTTCGATGACGAGGTGGCGGGACTGATCTATGGCTATCTGATTGCGCCGGATGCGCCGCCGCGCCGCCTCAAACGCGCGCGAGGCGGTGCAGACAGGGGAACAACCGCTGCGCGACGGCGAGTTTCTCTGGCTGCATATCAACCTCAACAACGCCCGCGCCCGGCACTGGGTTCAGAGCCACTTTCAGGTCGATGACGACTTTTTCGAAGAGATCGGTTCCGCCTCGTCGCGCACCCGTCTGGCAGAGCTGGGCGAAGCGCTGATAGCGGTACTGAACGACGTGACCTTTTCGCAGGAGGAGCGCAGTGCGCAGAACGCCACGCTCTGGATCTAGTGCCGTCGTCAGCTGCTGATCAGCGCGCGCTACCGGCAGGTGGGAATGATCGAGCGTATACAGAAGCGCATTCCTTCGTGCGCCTTTGTTAACGCTGAAGAGATGCTGCTGAGTCTGCTGGGCGAGCAGGAGCGCCAGCTGGAGCAGGTGGTGCGGCGCACCAGCCTCGCCGTCGACGCTGTTTCGCCTGCTCAACCGTCCGCCTGCTTGGCTCGATCGCGATACGCTGTGCGCCTTCACGGAGGAGTTCAGCGTGGTGCTCAACGATCTCGCCAGCCTGATGGAGCGTATTCGGCTGCTGCAGGAGGAGATCGCCGCGCGCCTGATGGAGCAGAGTAACTGCACGCTGTTTCTGCTGACCGTGATTACCGTGCTGGCGCTGCCGATTAATATCGTCGCCGGCTTTTTCGGTATGAACGTAGGCGGCGTTCCGCTGGCGGGCAACGCGCACGGCTTTTTGATACTGGTGCTGATGGTGCTCGCCTTTACCTGCGCGGCGGACGGGCTGGCGCTGAGAAGGCCGAAGAAGTAGGGAAGGGGATGAGGTAAGCAGCTGGCGGTGCGGGATAAGCTCTGGCATGGGCGGGTTCTGACAACGCCGGGACAGATAAGAATAACAGCCTGTAAGACCCGGCGAGATTATGTTGCCTGGTTGATTTCCGCCAGTAGCCAGCACTCGAAAGCGTGCAGCGCCACTTCATTCATGCCTGTTTCGGTCGGTTTAACTAAATAAAACCTTTTGCTGAGTGATCCAGCCTCAGGCCAGGGGGCAACAAGCTCTCCGCTATTCAACTCCCTTTCGACATACATGCGCGGCACCATGGCGACGCCTTGTCCTGATAGCGCTGCGGCGATAGACATTTCATGAAGATCATAGCGGACTCCCTGCGCCGGGTTATCAAGTTCGATTCCGATTTTTTGCGCATAGTGTTCATGCCTGCGGATTCTGGCGACGGTGAATTCGCGGCAGTTCGTTCAGCTGTACATTATTTTCTTTGTTCTTAAGCAGCGCTGGATGGCATTCGGGTAGTAGCGTGTCCTGGAAAAGAAACAGAGTATACATACCTGCCCATGCCGGATGATCAATATGTACCACAGCGTCAAAACCACTGCCGGTGAGAATAAAAGGATCGGTTCTGGCGGCAACGTTCACTGTGATATCAGGGGGTTGAGCATAAAAGCTGGCAAGGTGGGGAATCAGCCAGCGGCACGAAAAGTCGGCAGAGCTGCAATATCCAGATTCTTGCTGCCTTCCGGTATGCCCATGATTGATTGCGTATCTCTTGGCCCCCTCGGTCAGCGACAACGCCTGCGCAGCGCGGGCAAAATTATCGTGATTTGCTGCGGCTGCAAAGGCCAGCAGGGAGCGGCTACTGGGAATTTTTATGGGCATCATCGTGGCCTCAAATGTATATGCAGGACATCTACCGCTGTGATAAAATATCACTAAGCAGTGAAATAATATCGATTTTAACAGGGAAATATATTGCTTAGCATGATGAAACTTCATTAGGCGAGATGTTGGTCGTTCGCAATTTCTATGAGGTGTTTATGCAATCTGCTATTTTTCCTTCCTTCAGATCGGCGGTTATCAGGTTATCGCGCTGAGTGACGGCACAATGGAAGCCCCGCTTGATTTACTGTCGGGCATTCAGGCCGCCGAGGCTGAGCGTATTTAGCGCAGCGCCGGGATTGAGAGGTATGGGCATATATCCATATCAACTGTTATCTCATTCGTGGATTATTTTGGTGGATGCTGGCGCGGGTGGGCACAATAACGTAGGCGGGCAGCTACGGGAAAAACTTGAGATGCTCGGCATCTGCTCTGATGATATCGACACGATATTATTGACGTACGGTCATCCCGATCATATTGGCGGCTTGCTGGATGAAAATGGGGAACCTGTCTACAAAAAGCCTGAGCTTCGCCTTCATCCGTTTGAAATTCAACACTGGCTGAATGATGAAAAACAGCATAGCGCCAACGAGCGCGGCAAACGCAATATCATACTGGTTCGTCAGGTCTTAAATGCCTATGCAGCAAAGGTGCGTTTTATTGACGAGAAGGCGATCGCGCACGGCATTCGCTCTGTCTGGCTGCCGGGCCATACGCCAGGTCATAGCGGGTTTCATATTCATTCAAATGAGTAAAGACTGTTAATTTGGGGAGATATCGTTCATTTTCCACATATTCAGTCAGCGCATCCGGCTGTATCCGTCATATTTGACGTCCATCCAGCTCAGGCTGAAGAAATAAGAGAAAAAGCGCTGCAGCAGGCCGTGGATGAAAGACTAATCATTGCAGGGTTGCACTTTGACCAAACTGGCTTTGCCCGTATTCAACTGTCTGACAGCGAATATCGTATTGTCTCCGTCTGAGAAAGCAGGGTTGAGTGACAGATATGCGCCCTGTTCCGTATCGATTAACTTGCTGAGCGCCACGATTGTCATTAATTATATTGATGTTGTTCAGCTCTTTAATGGCCAGTACAGCTTGATGAAAACAGCCTTCGCACCCCACGCAAAGCCGGTCTCTGTCATCAAACGTCCGCGCTTCTTTCCTGACTTACGCTTTCATTAAGATAGCCAAATCAGAGGCGTGCAATGCCAGAGGCCGCCAGGCCTTCTTTACGCCCAGCCTCAACCCCTTCTCTGCCCAACCCAAAAAGCCCGCATCAGCGGGCTTTTTAACAACCAACAGCTCCCCCTTCTTACGAAGGATTATTGACCACAGCGGGTGCAGCTGGCTGCGCCTGCGGCACCGCGTTCGGGTTGACAACGTTAGAGGTTAGCGCCTTGCGGCGTCATCGGCTGTTCTTGCGGCTGTGCGCCCGGCGCTTCCGGCACCTCGGCCGGTGCGGTCTGCACGCCGCTCGCCACGCAGTTAACCTTGGTCGGCATGCCCGTGCGGCTCTGGATCGCGGCGTTAACCTGATCCTGGCTGACGCTGGCGTCGTTGATCACTTTGGTCACCGCAGAGGTCAGAGTGATCGGCACCACTTCACGCGAGTTGAACTGCTCTTTGGTGGTGGAGAGCGGGTTGTGCACCTCGATATAGCGCGAGCCGTCCGGCTCTACTGTCGCTTTCACCGGCTGATCGATAAACTGCACACGCGTGCCGACCGGCACGTTCTCGAACAGCCACTTAATGTCGTCGGTGCGCAGACGCACGCAACCGTGGCTCACGCGCAGGCCGATGCCGAAGTTGGCGTTGGTGCCGTGAATCGCATAGAGACGGCCGATATAGAGCGCGTAGAGACCCATAGGGTTATCCGGACCGGCGGGGAACACCTCCGGCAGATTCTCGCCGCGCGCCGCGTATTCGGCGTGCATCGCTTTGGTCGGCGTCCAGGTCGGGCCAGCCTTTTTGCGCTGTACCGACGTGGTCCAGTGGATCGGCGTATCTTTGCCTAACTCGCCGATGCCGATCGGCAGCACCACCACGGTTTTAGTGCCTTTCGGGTAGTAGTAAAGACGCATCTCCGCGCTATTGATCACGATGCCTTCGCGCGGGGCGTCAGGCAGGATCAGCTGCTGCGGTACAATCATCTGCTTGCGCGCCTGCGGCAGGTAGACATCCATGCCCGGATTGGCTTCCAGCATATTGCTAAGGCCCATCTGGTACTGCGCCGCAAACGCTTCCAGCGGCAGTTTGTTATCCTGGGGGACGGTAATCTCAATATTTTGCCCAACCAGACGGCTGTTGGCGGCTGGTAAGGGGTAAACCACAGCGAAGGCGGACTGACTGAATGCAGCCAGCGTCAAGGCCATTGAAGCGAACGCGCGAATCATTTTCATATTTTACAAGTCGTTATGGCCTGTTAGCAGGCTTGTCAGTTTATCGAATCCGTGCCGGTCGGCTTGACCGGCTGCACATTATATATATAATGTGCATTGTTTCGATGTTGTGAATCAGGATTTTAGCAGCCATTGCAGACTTTAGGTTACGGACTGTGTTATCGGCCACCACCAGCCCTACGCGGCGGCCGAGCAGGGCTGCCACATCGTCACTTCGCCGCTCAGTTTGCGGTTGAGAAAAAAGGCGGCGCTGATCAGCGCAAGGTGCGTCAGCGCCTGCGGCATATTGCCTAGTGTGCGGCCGTGGCTGTTAAACTCCTCGGCGTAGAGCCCCAGCGGATTGGCGTAGCTCAGCAGCTTTTCAAATTCGAAGTACGCCTCGTGGATGCGGCCGGCGCGCGCCAGACACTCGACATACCAGAACGAGCAGGCGCCGACCTTCCAAGCCGGTCAGGCCGTCTCGTCGATATTGTAGCGGCGCACTATGCCGTCTCTGACCAGCTCGCGCTTGATGGCGTCCAGCGTCGCCAGCTACTCCGGATCGGTGGCGTCGACAAAGCGCATCATCAGCATCGAGGTGTCAAGGTAGCTGCCGTGACGCGTCGAGACGAAATGGCCGCGCTCCTCATTCCAGAAGTTATTCCAGATATCGGCGCGGATCTCACTGCGCGCGCTGTCCCAGCGGGAATGGGGCATAGGCAGCGAGCGCTTCATGCCCCGAGGTGCAGCGCGCGATCGCGAGCGCCACCTAGCACATCAGGCGCGAATGGAGGAAATGCTCCGGCTCGCCACGCATCTCCCAGATGCCGGCGTCGGGCTGGTTCCAGTTGCCGCACACCATATCGATCATCTGCGACACGTTCCGCCAGCCGCGCTCGGAAATCGCCTCGCCATATTTATTCGCCAGATAGATCGTATCCATCACATTAGTTCGCCATAAATATCGAGCTGCGTCTGCTGCCAGGCGTCGTTGCCGATGCGTACCGGCCGCGAGTCGGTATAGCCGGAGAGATTAAGCAGCTCGACTTCGTGCAGTTCGGTGCCGCTGTCGAGGCGATATATGACCTGCAGCCGCATCTCATCATGGTGGCTGTTCTCGACGCAGCGGCCTACCCAGCGGGTAAAGTGCTTCGCCTCGTCGACATAGCCGAGGCGCATCAGCGTATACATGCTGAACGAGGCGTCGCGGATCCAGGAGGCGCGATAGTCCCAGTTGCGCACGCCGCCCAGCTCCTCCGGCAGGCCGAAGGTGGCGGCGAGGCGCAGGGCGGGCTGGTTCGGGGCGGTGAAGGCGACAAAGTCGCCTGCGGCGGCGGCCTGGGTCTCGGCGCGCGCATAGTCATGGCGCGGCGCGCAACGCATGTTGAACCAGGCGCTGCCGCGCACCATCTTCACCCGACGGATCAGGCGCGGCATCTTTTTCTCATCGTCGCAGATCGGCATATAGTCAGTGATCTCGGCGATGCCCTCCGCCCCCAGCCAGCGGGTCTGCAGGATATTGGTGTCCGGCAAGTAAAGCTGCTGGCGGCGCATATCCTGCCACTCCGGCGCCAGCGAGAAGAGGCCCGCGTCGTCGCTTTCGAGCAGCGCAGAGAATATCGACGGGCTGTCCAGCTCCGGCCAGCAGAGATAGTCAATGGTGCCGTCGTTCGCCACCAGCGCGCAGGTGCGCAAATCGCCAATAATGCCGTGATCCTCTATCGGGCGTTTTATAGTGCTCATCCTCTTCTCCGTTGCGGGCAAGTAGCCTTAACTATAGACAAAGCGGCAGCAGGGGCTGACCTGGCGTTCGGCGGATTGCTTCTATTACTTCTCTGACCTGACATCCTGAGGAGACCCCTATGAGCACCCCACAGAGCAAAGTCGTCATTGTCACCGCATCTGACTCCAGCATTGGCCGCGCCAGCGCCCTGATGCTGGCGGAGCAGGGCTACTCGTCATCACTTGGCGTTCCGACGAAGCGGGCGCGCAAGAGACGGCGCGGCTGGTGCGCGAAAAAGGGCGCCGCGCCGAAATTACGCACCTCGATCTTGCCGACCCGCAGGAAGGTGGCCGCTCGCTCTCCGAACTGATCGCGTGGCTCGGCCGCACCGACGCGCTGGTGAATAACGCGGGCGCCAACGTCAAATCGCCCTTTCTCGACACGCCGTTCGAAGAGTGGCACAAGGTGTTCAGCGTGGACGTCGACGGCGCCTTCGTCTGCGGCCAGATCGCCGCGCGAAAAATGGTGGAGCAGGGCGACGGCGGGCACATCATCAATATCACCTCGGTGCATGAGCACACGCCGCTGCCCGACGCCGTTGCCTACACGGCGGCGAAGCATGCCATGGACAGCCTGACCAAATCGATGGCCATCAGCCTGATCAAAGAGAATATTCTGGTGAATTCGGTGGCACCGTGCGCTATCGCTACGCCGATGAACAATATGGGCGACGGCGACGCGCAGAAGATTAAAACGCCGGAGATCCCGATGGAACGCCCCGGCGACGTGCGGGAAATCGCCAGCCTGATGGCCTGGATCGCTCAGAGTGGGCCAGCTACACCGCCGGCCAGTCCTTTATCGTTGACGGCGGCTTTATGCTGGCCAACCCGCAGTTCTACGGCGGGAAAGACATCTAACCGGCGCGCCGGGTGTGCCAGCGACGGATCACCCAGCGCAGCGCAAAGGCGAAGACCACCGCCGCGACCAGCCAGAGGATATGCTTGAGGTGCAGGTCGAGCTTCTGCAGCCAGGGGGCAATCATGCCGCCGGCAAAGTAGCCTAGGGCGACGAAAATCTTCGCCCAGATCGCGGCGCCGACGATATTCAGCAGCAGAAATTTCAGCGGCTTCACGCGGCTGGCGCCGATAATGATCGGCCCAATCAGGCGAAAGCCGTACATAAAACGCACCCCAATAACGAACAGGCTGGGGTGACGCTGAATCCGCCGGTTGGCCTTTACCACCTTGTCCTGATGTTTATGCAGCTTGCGCAAAATGCGCGTGCCGTAGCGGCGGCCGATCCAGTAGAGCAACTCGTCACCGATCACGCCGCCGCCCATCGCCGCCAGCACCACGCCGATAAAATTCAGCTGTCCCTCATGCGCCGCCACGCCGCCCAGCAGCGTAAAGGTCTCACCTTCGGCGATACAGCCGATCAGCAGCGCCAGATAGCCGTATTGTTCTATTAATCCATTGATATCGATATGCAAAATCATGCTCTCTGTCCTGTCAGCGTTTCTTACAGTCTATACATCTTCGCCCAATCCTTCTGTCAACGGGTGGCAACCGCACTATTTTTCCCCGATTAGCGGCGCGCTGGCTACAAAAGCAAGCAGCGCCGTTTATACTTCAGAGGATGCTGCCGCGCTGGTCAGATGCATAATGCCTCGGCAGCCTGTCTCATCAGAGAGGTGACGCTATGAATCATGTCTGGGGTCTTATGGCGCATCCCGATCGGGAAATGCGCGATATCAAGCAAGAGAACGAAAGCGTTTCGCACCACTACACCCACCACGTGCTGCTGATGGCGGCGATTCCGGTGATCTGCTCCTTTATCGGCACTACGCAGCTGGGCTGGAATCTGGGCGAAGGGCAGCTCGTGCAACTTAACCTGCTGACCGCTATCGGGCTCGGCATCCTGTTCTACCTGATTATTTTAGGTGGCGTGGCGGTAATGGGCCGCGCCATTCACTGGATGGCGCGCGACTATCCGCAGCGTCCTTCAGTGCAGCGCTGCACTGTATTCGCCGGCTATGTGGCGACGCCGCTGTTTTTAAGCGGCATCGTAGCGCTCTATCCGCTGGTCTGGCTCTGTGTGCTGATCGGCGCGCTGGCGCTGGTCTATACCGGCTATCTGCTCTATATCGGCATTCCGCTGTTTCTGAATATCGACCGGGATGAGAGCCTGCGCTTCTCCGGCTCGACGCTGGCGATCGGCGTGCTGGTGTTTGAGGTGCTGCTGGCGCTGACGGTGGTGCTGTGGGGCTACGGACCGCGACTCTTTTAACGTGCGCGCCCTGAGCCAGGCCGCAATAGCTAGGCCTGGCGGCACGGTCGCCGAGTCGCAAATCGCCTCCAGCAGCGCGATGATTGTCGATCTCAGCAGCGGCAAGGTGCTGTTCTCCAGCCATCCCGATCGTGTGCGGCCCATCCCCTATATCACCAAACTGATGACGGTCATGGCGGCGCTGGATGCGAAGCAACCGCTGGATGAGCGAATTTCAGTAGATATCAGCCATACCCCGGAGATGCGCGGCGTCTTTTCCCACGTCAAGCTCAACAGCGAAATCAGCCGCAGCAATATGATGATGCTGGCGCTGATATCTTCGGGCACCACTATCCCGGCGGCTACGAGGCCTTTATCCGCGCCATGAATGCCAAAGCGCGCGCAGGGGATGACCCATACGCGCTATGTCGAGCCGACGGGGCTGTCGATCCACAACGTGTCGAGCGAGGAAGATCTGGTGAAGCTGCTGCGCGCCACGCGCGACTATCCGCTGCTGGGCACGCTGAGCACCACTAAAGAAGAGACCGCCGTCTTTACCCATCCCAGCTATGCGCTGCCGTTCCGCAACACCAACCATCTGGTCTATGAAAACGACTGGCGTATTCAGTTGACCAAAACCGGCTACACCGACGAAGCGGGCCACTGCCTAGCGATGCGCACCCTGATCAACAACTGGCCAGTGGCGCTGGTGGTACTGGACGCCTTCGGCAAATATACCCACCTCACCGACGCCAACCGCCTGCGCAACTGGCTGGAAACCGGCAAAGCCGCGCCGGTACCCGCTGCGGCGCTAGCGTATAAAAAGCAGATGCCAGAAATAGTTAAGACTACTCTTAAGGAATCCCCATGTCTGCTATCGAAGTTATTCTCGTCGACCACCTTGATCGTCCCACCGAAAAAATGGAAAAGCTGGAAGTGCATGAGAAGGGATTGCTGCATCGCGCGGTAACAGTCTACGTGTTTAATTCGCGTGGCGAGCTGCTGCTGCAGCGTCGCGCCCGCGACAAATATCACTGCGGCGGCCTCTGGAGTAACACCACCTGCGGCCTTCCTTATCCGGCGGAGCCAACCCAGCAGGCGGCGGAACGTCGGTTACTGGAGGAGATGGGGCTGTCGCTGACGCCGGTGTTTGAGCTGAGCTACAACCTGCCGCTCAGCAACGGGTTGACCGAGCATGAGTATGGCCACGTCTACTTCGCGGTTAGCGACGATCTGCCGACACCCAATCCCCAGGAGGCGGACGCGTGGCGCTATCTCTCCGTCGGCGACATCCAGCGCGCGATGCTTGACGCGCCGCAGCAGTTCACGCCTTGGTTTCTCTACACCTTCCCGCGCATATCCGCTTATCTGAACGCGTTGAGTATGCCGGCCTGAATAGCGTCCTCCCCCGCCTTCAACCCCTGTGTTGCCTGTAGGCAAGAGGCCGAAGCGCAGCGAGAAACGACGAGGCGTTGTCAGACAGCGTAACGCGCTGGCCCGTACGGGTGCACCTCAGAGGTGAGCTGCGCCTCCGCGCGGGCCGGGGCGTTAGCGTTGCGCTCGGCGCCGCTCTAACGTGCTGGCGCGCTTTTAACGCCCGGCAAAATCTTCCGCGTCCACATCATAGCCCGACGGCTCCCAGCGTAAGGAGATGCTGATCGCCTCATACCTGGTGGGACACTACATCTCTACGCTGGCCGCCTTGTTGCCCTAGCCGCGCAGGCGGGAGAACTCGGCGAGAAAGGTCATCGCCACCGGCAGATCAATGCCGACCCCCCAGCCCCATTACGAAACGTGCGCCGCCCAGCACATACTCATTGGGCGCAAAGGCGCAGGCGAGTGCCGCCGCCACCAAGAAGAACGTATCCGCCATAAAGACTCGGTAGCGGCCGATTTTATCGGTGAGATAGCCGCCGATCAGCGCGCCGACGATGGCGCCGAAAGGTTAGGCGTCGAGAAACACGCCGCCCAGCGCAATTGCCACCACGATGCGCCGTTGTTGCGCGCCCCTGTGCCGCCGTTAATCAGGCGGGAAACGTCTTCCGCACTGCGCTGGGGGTCGCCGGTGGGCGGGTTCCCTGCCAACGCCACGTGGGCGGAAGAAGAAGTGAGACCGATCATGATGTTGTTTGTAATTATCATGAGTAAAATAGACGCCTTACCTTCTAGACGTCTAGATGTAAATTATTTTATGTGTTATAAGCAGGCTGATAACGGTATGAAAAGTTACGGCGCGCCACTTCATGCCTCAGGCAATGTGTTAAGCGATGCAGAAAGGAGCGTCTATCCTCTATAAGCACCTCATCGATAACCGAAATAAAGGAATACCTCATGGCAAGGTCTGGTTTTCTGGCGCTGACGGCAGCGCTGATGCTGGCAACAGGCGCGGCGCACGCCGCCGATCCCGTGCGCGTAGGCTCGAAAATTGATACGGAAGGGTCGTTGATGGGCAACGTGATCCTGCAGGTGCTGGAGAAGCACGGCGTGAAAACGGTGAACAAAATCCAGCTCGGCACCACCTAGGTGGTACACAGCACCATCACCGCTGGCGAGCTTGATATCTACCCCGAGTACACCGGCAACGGCGCCTTCTTCTTTTTAACGACGAAAAGGATGCGGCGTAGAAAAACGCGCAGCAGGGCTACAAACAAGAAGGTTAAGCAGCTCGATGCGGAGAAAAATCAGCTGGTGTGGCTGATGCCGGCACCGGCCAACAACACCTGGAGCATCGCCGTACGCCAGGATATGGCGCAGCAGAACAAGCTCAGCTCGCTGGAGGATCTCAGCCGCTACCTGAAACAGGGTGGCACCTTCAAGCTGGCCGCCTCGGCAGAGTTTATCAAGCGTGGCGACGCCCTGCCGGCGTTTGAAAGCCTATGACTTTAAGCTGACGCAGAGCCAGCTGCTGTCGCTGGCGGGCGGCGACACGGCGGTCACCATCAATGCGGCGATGGCCTACGGCACCGACGGCCCGGTGGCGGCGCTAGGCCACAAACGCTGAGCGATCCCAAAGGGGTACAGCCGATCTATGCGCCGACGACGGTGATCTGCGCCGCGGTGCCGAAAGCTGGCTGAAGCCGGTGTTCAGCAAGCTGGATGAGAAAACCCTGCAGCAGCTTAACGCGAAGATCGCCGTTGACGGCCAGGACGCCAGCAGCGTCGCGCGCGACTGGCTGCAGTAGCAGAAGTTGCTGTAAGCGATGGGCCTGTTGCGGGAGGCGATGCTACCGGCGCGCCGCCAGCCGGTGGCGCTGCTGTCGCTGCTCTGCGGCACGCTGCTGATCGGGCTGCCGCTCGGCATTGTGCTCTATCGCTGTCCTGCGTGGCAGAGCGGCGTCTTCATCGTGCTGAACGTGATTCAGACCGTACCCTCCGTGGCGCTGTTCGGCCTGCTGATCGCGCCGCTGGCCGGGCTGGCGTCCACCTTTCCCTGGCTGGGCGTGTGGGGCATCAGCTTCATCTCCCCGGCGCTGATCGCCCTGACGCTCTATGCGCTGCTGCCGCTGGTGCGTAGCGTGGTGGCTGGTCTGCAGTAGGTGCCGCGCGATGTGCGCGAAAGCTCGCGCGGCATGGGCATGAGCGCGCCGCAGCGCTTTTTTGCAGTGGAGGTGCCGCTGGCGCTGCCGGTCTGGCTCGCCGGGCTGTGCGTGGTGGTGGTGCAGACGCTGGGCATGGCGGTGATCGCCGCGCTGATCGGCGCAGGCGGCTTCGGTGCCATTATTTTCCAGGGACTGCTCAGCAGCGCGCTCGATCTGGTGCTGCTTGGCGTGATCCCGGTGATTGCGCTGGCGGTGGCGATCGACGCGCTGTTCCGCCTGCTGATTTCCCTGCGGGAGAGAACCCATGATTCACTTTAACGGCGTCAGCAAGCACTTTTCCGGCAAGGCGGCGGTGCGCGACGTGACGCTGCATATCGACAAGGGCGAGTTCAGCGTGCTGCTCGGCACCTCTGGCTCCGGCAAGTCCACCACGCTGAAGACGATCAACCGGCTGGTGGAGTGCGACGAGGGCGAGATCCTGTTCGCCGGCGAGTCGATTCGCCAGCTTGACGCGCGCGATCTGCGTCGCCGTATGGGCTACGCCATTCAGTCCATCGGCCTGTTTCCCCACTGGACGGTGGAAAAGAACATCGCCATCGTGCCGGCACTGCTCGGCTGGCCGAAGGCGCGCATCCGCGCGCGAGTCGAGGAGCTGCTGGCGCTGCTCGGGCTGGACGCGTCGCTGGCGCGACGCCTGCCGCATCAGCTCTCCGGCGGCCAACAGCAGCGCGTCGGCGCGGTGCGGGCGCTGGCCGCCGATCCCGAGGTGTTGCTGATGGATGAGCCGTTCGGCGCCCTCGATCCGGTTACGCGATCCGCTGATGTGGTTAATCGCGCTCTTCGCGGCGCTGCTGACCGGCTTGCCCTACAGCGCGTCGCTGTTCGCGCGTTGGTTTCCCGAGCTGGTGCGGCCGCTTCACCAGCAGGAGAGCTTCTGGCAGCTGGCGCTGGGCGTGGGCGGTGGCGTGCTGGTGACGTGCCGCGCAGGTCGACGCTTTCGCCCGCTGGTGGAGACGCTAGTCGCCGCCGGGCAGACGGTGCCGCCGGTGCTGGCGATTGCGGTGCCGGTGATGGGGTTCGGCGTCTGGCCGGCGGTGGGTCGCGCTGGTGCTCTACAGCCTGCCGGTGCTACAGGGCACGCTGGCGGGGCTGGACGGCGTGTCCGCCAGCAGTCGGGAAATTGCGGACGGTGTCGGCATGAGCGCGTGGCAGCGCCTGTGACAGATAGAGCTGGCTCTGGCGGCGCCGGTGATCTTGGCTGGCGTGCGCATCTCGGTGATCGTTAATATCGGCACAGCGGCGATCGCCTCGACCGTCGGCGCGGAAAGCCTCGGTTCGCCGGTGACTATCTTCCTGAGCGGCTTTAATACCGCCTATGTGATCCAAGGGGCGCTGCTGGCAATCGTCTGCGAGCGCCTGCAGCGCTTGCTTAGCGCGAGTGGAGAATAAGGGTATAACCGACTAGCATCAGTCCGCCCGTACCGCCGACGGCCATAATGAAAAACAGCGTTGTGAAGAAAATTTTTTGCCAGTTCATGCGGAAACCCTTGAAGCCCGAAAGGCGGGGATGATAACGTGAGCAGGGCGAGGGGGAAAGGGAACAAGGGCCCTGTGTGCGTTTTACTGAAAGCGCGTCTCGTGAGCGCGGATAGAGAAACCCTGTTCCTGCCAGTGCGTCAGCTGCTCCTGCTGGCGACGGGTTAACTTTTTGCCGGTCCAGACGAAAATATTCTGGCCAGGAAAGAGTTCCGGGCGCGGCAGATCGAGCGGCTCCGCCAGCACGTCGAGTCGCCAGGCATCCAGGGACAGACGCCAGGCCTCCAGCCAGATACGAGTGCGATCCTCAACAGCCCAGCCGATGATCAGCGCGTCTTTGCCCGCCTTTTTGCGGCTGGAGGCCAGGCAGAAAGCGACGTAGTCAATCAGCGCACCGTCCAGTAGGCTGCTCATCACGCGCGCGGTGTTCTGATCCAGCCCCAGCTTCTGCCGCACCGGCATAATGACGTGCTCGATAAGCGGGTCTACCGGATGTTCGCGACCCATGGCGGCGATTTTGGCGCGCAGCCTGGAGGGTTGGACGTGGTGCAGCACGCTCATCAACTCTTCCTGAAGGTTGACCCAGCTATCATGCACATTGACGTTTTCTCCTTCGAGCAGTGCCTTGACTTTGCCTACCGGCACGCCGCTCTCAATCCAGCGCTTGATTTCTTCAATGCGCTGAACGTCCTCGTCATCAAACTGACGATGCCCGCCTTCCGATCGCTGCGGCTTTAACAAGCCGTAGCGACGTTGCCACGCGCGCAGTGTGACGGCATTGATTCTACAGCGTTCTGCAACGTCGCCGATACTGTAAAAGGCCATAACTTCCCCAAACTTTCGAACGCAATTAGATTACCTTAACGAACGCAGACAACTTGTACCAATGTTTTTTAAGTGTACAAGTTGACGCTGCCGTAAATTTCACTCTCAATCTCATTTATGAGAATCACTTCCCAAAAGTGAGATAACAACGATACAGATTGCAGAAACTGAACAACGCTTGGCGGCGCGCCTGGCTGAGTTGCGCACCCAGCGCGGCTGGTCGCTTAAGGAACTCGCCACGGCAACCGGAATTAGCCGCGCTTCATTGTCACGTATTGAGCGTGGCGAAACCAGCCCCACCGCTGCGTTATTAAATCGCTTATGTGTTGCCTATGGCCTGACTATGTCGCGGCTGCTGAGCGAAGTAGGAGGAGGGCAGCGATCTGCTGCTGACGCCGGATCGCCAGCCGGTCTGGCAGGATGAGGCGAGCGGCTTTGTGCGCCGCAGCGTGTCGCCGCCGGCGGCCCACTTTCGCGCAGAGCTGGTTGAGGGGCAGCTTCTTCCCGGCGAGCGCATCGATTACGATGCGCCGCCTATGCAGGGGCTGGAGCAGCACATTTGGCTGCTAGCAGGGCGGGCTGACCATCAGCATGGAGGCGCAGAGCTGGACGCTGTGGTCGGGCGACTGTCTGCGCTTTCATCTTACCGGCCGCTCCGCGTTTGCGGCGCATCTCACCGACGGCGCACGTTATCTGCTGGTGGTATGTAAACCATGATGACCTATACATGGCTTGACGGCGCCGAGGCGCGCCAGCAGCTGACATCACTCAGCGATCTGTTGCAGGCGTGCGTGGCAGATGGCGCCAGTATCGGCTTTACCGATGCGCAGGATCGCGCAGTTATCGAGCGCATCTGGCAGGATCGCGCCGCCTTGCTCTCCAGCGGCCAGAACGAACTGCTGGTCGCCTGGCAGCCCGACGCGGTGGTCGGCTGTGTGATGATTCACGCCGCCAGCATGCCCAACGGCCGCCACCGTGCAGAAATCAGCAAGCTGCTGGTGCATCCGCGCGCCCGGCGGCAGGGTATTGCGCGCCAGCTGATGCAGCAGGCCGAGACACGCACGCAGGCGCTCGGCAAGCGTCTGCTGGTGCTGGATACCCGCAGCGGCAATGTCGCCAGCCTGCTCTACCGGTCGTTCGGCTGGCAGACGGCGGGATCGATTCCCGCCTATGCCGAATCGGTGACGGGAGAGCTGGAGGCGACCACGGTGATGTTTAAGCCGCTGGCCGTCAGCTTGGATCAGGGGCTGGCATAGCTAACTGGTGTCACGGCGTCGCTGTCGATTGCGCGGCTCAGAGCGCGCAGCGCCGTGCGCAGCGGGCAGAGCGTGCCGACCGGCGTAACGCAGCAGTCCGGCTGCGTGCCACTCTTCGCGCAGCAGCGGATGCGCCGCGTCGATCGGTTGTAGCTGGCGCAGCGCCTCCAGGCTTTGCGCCTGAAAGTAGAGCCGCAGAAAGCTCTGGCCGCTGGCCTTGTCGCACCAGCGCTCCAGTACTAGGCTGGCGCCGGTCGGGATATTGCCGCGCGCGTAGCCGGGCAGCGTTCAGCTGAAGCCCATCAGGCTGCGCACCATAGCGATATTGGTATCGTGGGCCAGCAGCAGCAGCCAGCACGCATCCGGCGGCGCGTCCGCGCGCTTCTCTGGCGCCGCTGCCGTCAGCATGGCGCATTGGGCAGCACCGAGGCGCGCTTTTGCGCAGTGTAGCACAAATCGTTGCTGAGATCGTAGTTTGCCGTCAGCAGCGGCAGCATCACGGTGATTTGCCCGGCGTGAGTGATATTGCCCCAGGCGAGCTGGCTGAGCGGCAGATTTTTGCTCTAGCCCATGCGCAGCGTTTCGGCCATGCTCGCCAGCACGCTCAGTTCGGCAACGTAAGTGCTGCCGCTTTTGCTCTGGCGGATTTGCCACGGCTGATCAAACAGCGCGCAGTGGGCGTCGGACGGGCATACTGCCCGCTTCAGCGCCGCAACAGCGGGCTCGAGCGCCCGCTGCCGCGCGGCGAGATCGCCTGCCGCCGCCATGACCGCCGCTTGCTGCCGCTGCAGGCCGGGCGCGCTGGCGGCGAAGGCGTTGCTCTAAAACAGCGGATCCTTGTCGCCCGCGACGCGACGCACCGTCACGCCGCAACCGGGAAAGGCGCCGTCCATCAGCGCCTCGGCGCTGGCAAGGGTGCGCTGCAGCGGGCTGGCGCGCAATAGATATCCTGCGGCTGCGGGCAGCCGGCCGAGCTGGCGGTAGTGCTCGCCTTCCCAGCGTCCTTTGTTGACCAGCGCCGCATAGCCGTGACCGGTCTGCTCGCCGTCGCGCGTTGACCAGGCCGGCCAGGGGCGCTGGGTGGCGGCTTTAATCTCTTTTCGGTTGCCCGGCGTGGGCGGGCGCACGCCGTGGCGGCTCAGCTCCACCACCTTCTCCAGCTGATAGTCAGGCTGCGCAGCGGCCTGCGTCGTGCAAAGTAACAGCGCGCAGGCGGCCATACAGGCGTAACGGGAAAATGTCATCTCTTCTTCCTTATGAGAATAGTAGTGAGGCCACACCATAGCGCTGAGGGCTGGCCGCTGGCTACGCTAAGATTTTGCCGGAGCAAAATTCTACGAGGCAGCGCGAAAAAATGCGCCGTAAAGCTGACGCTGGCGGATTACTGTGTAAAAATACAGGCCATTTGCACCCGGCGGTAATTGACTATGGCCCTGACAGCAGCATTAAAAAGCCAGATAGCGCAGTGGTATAAGGCGCTACAGCAGCAGGTGCCGGACTTTATTCCCCGCGCGCCGCAGCGCCAGATGATCGCCGAAGTGGCGAAATGCCTGGCGGGCGACGACGCGCGCCACCTGGCGATCGAAGCGCCGAACGGCGTCGGCAAAACCCTTTCCTATCTGATTCCCGGCATCGCTGCGAGCCGCGCCGACGAGAAAAGGCTGGTGATCAGTACCGCCAACGTGGCACTGCAGGATCAGATACTCACCAAGGATCTGCCGCTGCTGAAAGAGATCATCCCCGATCTCACCTTTACCGCCGCCTTTGGCCGTAGGCGCTACGTCTGTCCGCGCAACCTGGCGGCGCTGGCCGCCAGCGACGACCAGCAGGGCGATCTGCTGCTCTATCTTGATGACGAGGTGGTCAGCAGCACCCGCGAAGAGCAGACGCAGTGCGCGCGGCTGGAAAAATCGCTCGGCAGCTACGCCTGGGACGGCTTGCGCGACCACAGCGAAGAGAACATCAGCGACAGCCTGTGGCAGCGTATCTCCACTGACAAAGCGAGCTGCCTCGGCTCCCACTGCCGCTGGTATCGCGAATGCCCGTTCTTTATTGCCCGCCGCGAAATCGAACAGGTAGATGTGGTGGTGGTCAACCATGCGCTGGTGATGGCGGCGATGGAGAACGAGTCGGTGCTGCCGCCGGCGAAACAGCTGATGCTGGTGCTGGACGAAGGGCATCATCTGCCGGAAGTAGCGCGCGACGCGCTGGAGATGAGCGCGGAGATCACGCCCGGCTGGAGCAGCCTGCAGCTCGATCTCTTTGTGCGGCTGGTGGAGGGCATTATGAAGCAAATGCGGCCAAAATCGCTGCCGCCGCTCAGTAATCCGGAGCGGCTGAAGGCGCACTGCGAAGAGCTGCGCGAGCTGCTCACGACCCTCAGCCAGGCGCTCAATCCGCTGCTGCCCGCCGACAATCAGCCGGGCGAGTTCCGCTTCGTGCTGGGCGAGCTGCAGGAAGAGTTGCTGGCGCTCTGCGCCCGCCTGTTCAAGCTGAGCGACGCGCTGCGCGGGCTGGCGGAAGGGCTGATTAACGCCCTTAGCGAGCAGACCGGCAGCGTCGACCTGACGCGTCTGCATCGAAATCTATTGCAGCTGAACCGCCAGTTCGGCTGGTTCGAATCGGTCAGCAAACTGTGGCGGCTGGCGGCAATGCCGAAAGCCTCAGGGGCGCCGGTGTCGAAATGGGTTACTCGCGAGCTGCGCGACGGCCAGGCGCACCTGCTGTTCCACTGCGCCGGCATCCGTGTCAGCGATCAGCTGGAGAAACTGCTGTGGCGCAAAATCCCCCATGTGGTGGTGACCTCCGCCACACTGCTCTCGCTCAACAGTTTTCACCGCCTGCAGGAGATGTCGGGCCTGAATGAAAAGGCGGGCGACCGCTTTGTGGCGCTCGACTCGCCGTTTAATCACGTCGAGCAGGGCAAGCTGGTGATCCCGCAGATGCGCTACGAGCCGCTAATGGCGAACGAGGCGGAGCATATCGCCGAGATGGCGGCCTTCTTCCGCCAGCAGATGAAAGACGCGCAGCACAAGGGGGTGCTGGTGCTGTTCGCTAGTGGCCGCGCCATGCAGCAGTTCGTCGCGCAGCTGCCGGAGCTGCGGCTTTCGATGCTGATGCAGGGCGACCAGCCGCGATCGCGCCTGGTGGAGCTGCACCGCAAGCGGGTGACGAAGGGGGAAACCAGCATTCTGGTTGGCCAGCAGTCGTTCGCAGAGGGGCTGGATTTAAAGGGTGAGCTGCTCAGCCAGGTGCATATTCATAAAATCGCTTTTCCCCCGGTGGACAGTCCGGTAATTTTGACCGAGGGCGAGTGGCTCAAAAGCCTGAACCGTTATCCCTTTGAGGTGCAGAGTTTGCCGAGCGCCTCCTTTACCCTGATACAGCAGGTGGGACGCCTGATCCGCAGCCATCAGTGCTGGGGCGAAATCGTGATTTACGATCGCCGCCTGCTGAGCAAAGCCTACGGCAGCCGCCTGCTGGCCGCGCTGCCGGTTTTTCCCATTGAGCAACCCGAGGCGCCCGCCGCGCTGAAGGTGAAGCGCGCGCCGCTGCCGGGAAGCCAACGCCGTCCCGCCAGGCGGCCCGCGGCGAAGCGATAACAACAGAGTTGGCGTTGGCCGTGGTCATACAGCAGCCCTGACTGGAAGCGAAAAATGGAACTGAACAAAGTCATTAAAGAGGTGGGCGCGGCAAAAATCACGCGCGCGATCGCGCCAGGCTGATGATTTTGGTCGCCATCACCAGACGTGTGAAGTTGTCGGACAGCAGATCGCCCAGACCGACACTGTGCGACAGCACCAGATTACACTGCAGGTCCGCCAGACGGCTTGCGGAAATCGGCTGAGGCGCGTCAGCAAGAGCCGGGCGTCCGGCGTCGCGGGCGTCAGCCGCGTCTCCTCATCCAGCCACCATACCCCTTCCGCGGCGCATAGCCGTTCGCCAGCCGCCACTCGCCGCCGCGCAGCAGAGTAATCACTCGATCGACACCGGGAAAGCGCGAGAAGGCGCCGTCGCGGGCGAGGGTAGCGATGCTGGCGCGCCAGGCGAAATCCGCTTCGCCCGGCGGATAGCTGACTATCTCGCGCGTCTCGCCGCCGCCGTTGCGCCAGCGGCTGACTGGCAGGTTGGCATAACGGAAGCGCGTTCTCATCGCAGCGCCGCCATCGCCTGGCGAAACGCGGTGGCGCACGCCTTGGCGGCCCGCTTGGACTACCGCGCGTCCCGCCACCCAGACGTCGCGGATCTGCGCGCGGCCGCCGGCAAACAACCAGCGGTTGAGGCGCGCCTGCTCGGCGACAGCGCGCCGAGGGCGACGTGGCTGTCGGAGCCGATGCCCCAGCGACGGCCCTGGGCTATATAGTCCGTGGCCGGAAAAAGGCCGTCGCCGAGATTGGCCTCGGTGGTCAGGCAAAGCCCGGCTACCGCGCGGCTGGCGGCCAGCTACTGGATTTCAGGCGTCTCAAGGTGGGTGGCGTGGATTAGGCTCCAGCGCGTATCGACCGCAAAGCGGTTAAGCAGCCACGCCACCGGCCGCTCGCCGCTCTTGGCCAGGCAGTCGTTGACCGATTTCTCCTGCTCGGCGACGTGAATATGCACCGGCAAGGTCACGTCGCTGACGGCCAGCACCTTGCGCATCTGCGCTTCGCTCACCGCGCGCAGCGAGTGAAAGCAGAGGCCGCGACTGAGCAGCGGTTTGCTATCCATTACGGCGGCCAGCCGCTGTTGCTGGCGCAGATAGTCCTCGGTTTGCTGAATAAAGCGTTTCTGGCCCGGCAGCGACGGCTGCGCGCCGAAGCCGCTGTGGCTGTAGAGCACCGGCAGCAGCGTCTGGCCGATGCCGGCGACCTCGGCGGCCAGCATCAGCTGTTGCAGCATCGCGTCCTGCGCGTAGGGCGCGCCGCTGGGGTCGTGATGCAGGTAGTGGAACTCTGCGACCTGGGTATAGCTGCCTTTCAGCATGTCGATATAGAGATACGCGGCGATGGCGCCGACCTGCTCCGGCGTCAGGCGTTGCACCATGCGATACATCTAGATCGCGCTAGCTCCAGAGGCTGTCCTGCGCATTGCTCGCCGCCTCCTCCAGGCCCGCCATGGCGCGCTAAGGCGTGCGAATGCAGATTGGCGACCGAGGGGATCACTGCGCCGGGCAGGCTAATGGCGCCCTGCGCGTCGCTGTCGGGCGTCACGCTCTGGGGCGCAAAGGCTCTGGGTCTGGAAAAGACGCACGGATCGCTGGAGGCGGGCAAGGTGGCAAACCTCGTCCACTGGCCGCTGGCGCGTCCGGCGGAACGGTTTACTGGCTGGGTGGCAAGCTGCCCTGTACCGTTATCTTCGCGGAGATGCGCAATGACACCTTTTCACTTTACGCCGGGCAGCCTGCCGCTGCTGGTCAGCATTCCTCACGCCGGCACGCAGCTGACGCCTGAGGTGGAAGCGGGGCTGAGCGAGGCGGCGCGCGGTTTGCCCGACATCGACTAGCATATTCCGCTGCTGTTCGATTTCGGGCGCGACCTGGGCGCCAGCGTGCTGATTGGCCACTATTCGCGCTTTGTGATCGATCTGAATCGTCCGCCGGACAATCAGCCGCTCTACGCTACTGCCACCACCGGCCTCTTTCCGGAAACCCTGTTCGACGGCGCGCCGACCTTTACGCCGGGCAACACGCTCACCGCGGCGCAGCGCGCAGACTATCTCGCCGATATCAGGCAGCCCTATCACCAGCAGATCCAGCACGATCCCGCGCCTGTTTGAGGGACACCTGCCGGATCTCAATATCGGCACCAACGACGGCAAAAGCTGTGGCGCAGGGGCTGGCAGCGGTCTACGCGGCGCAGAGCGACTACAGCTGGGTAGTGAACGGGCGCTTTAAGTGCGGCTATATCACCCGCGCCCACGGGCAGCCGCAGGAGAAGATTCAGGCGGTGCAGCTGGAGCTGGAGCTGGAGCTGGAGCTGGCGCAGCGGAACTATATGGATGAGACGCCGCCGTTCGCCTGGCGGCAGGAGCGGGCGTCAGCCCTGCAGAAGGTGCTGAAGCCGATGGTGCAGCGCTTTATGGCCGACGGCAAACCCGCCTGACCAGGCTGCGCGCCGCCGTCTAGCCGCGGCGCGCGTCCGGGCGCGTAAGAGCGAAGCGCTCGTTTTCGCTGGTGCCGTAGTAGGCGCTCGGCCCGCCGGCGCGCAGAATCAGCTGGGTGCGCGCTGTCTGATAGATGCCATCCTCCAGCAGCGACTCGTCGATATGGATGGCGACCGCTTCGCTTAGCACCAGCCAGCTGTCTATCGGGTTGCCTTGCGCATCCTGCAGCTGGATCAGCTGGGTCAGGCGGCACTCGAAGTTCACTGTGCTTTCCGCCACCAGGCTCGATTTGACCTGCAAGGCGGCGAGCGGCGTCAGGCCCACAAGGGCAAACTCATCCTGATCCAGCGGCACTGACGCCGAGCTCTCGTTCATCGCCTCCACCAGCGGGCGCGTCGCCAGATTCCAGACGAACTCCTTGCTTTCGCTGATATTGCGCACGCTGTCTTTCCAGCCGCTGCTGGCAAAGCCGATAATCGGTGGACGGGGTAGTTAAAGCAGTTGAAGAAGCTGTAGGGCGCTAGGTTGCGCTGGCCGGTGGCGGAAATTGAGCTGATCCAGCCGATAGGACGCGGCCCGATAATGGCGTTCAGCGGGTCGTGCGGCAGGCCGTGACCGGCGCGCGGTTGGTAGGAGTAGAGTTTATGCGTCATCTTTTATCCCGTAGCGAAGTGTTAACAATATCTTAACGCTACAGCATCGGCTGCATCGGGAAGAAATGTATAAGTGGATTGTGCGGCTTTATTTTCGCGCCGCTGCGGCGTATTGTACGCGCCTGCAAACCGGGAGACGCCATGAACAAGCCAGCCAGTAACCTTTTCCACGCCCGCAATCGACATCAAGGCGAATATGACTTTGCCGCCTTGACCGTCGCGCATCCGCCGCTGGCAGCGAAGGTGTGGCCCAACGGCTATGGCGGCGAGTCGATCGATTTTGCCGACGCGGAGGCGGTGATGCTGCACAACCAGGCGCTGCTGAAGCACTTCTATGGCCTGGAGTGGCAGCTGGCGCCCGGCGCGCTCTGTCCACCGGTGCCGGGACGCGCCGACTACCTGCACTATCTGGCGGATCTGCTGGCGCAGGACAACCGCGGCGCCATCCCGCAGGAGGATATTCTCGATATCGGCTGCGGCGCCAACTGCATCTATCCGCTGATCGGCCAGGCGGAGTATGGCTGGCGTTTCCAGCACTGATATCTACGAGGCGGCGCTCAAAGCGGCGAATCGCATCGTGGCAGCCAATCCAGGCCTGCAGCGCAGCATTCGCCTGCGTCGCCAGAAAAATTCCGACGCGGTGCTGGCGGGCGTGGTAAGCAAAAACGAATTCTTCTACGCGGTCATGTGCAATCCGCCGTTCCACGCCTCGGCGGCGCAAGCGGCAGACGACTCGCAGCGCAAAGCGTGCAATCTGAAGCTGGAGAGCAACACACTGCGGAACTTCGGCGGCCAGCACAACGAGCTGTGGTGCGAAGGGGGCGAGAAAGCCTTTGTCGGCCATATGATCGCCGAAAGCGCGGCACTGGCGCGCCAGGAGATCGAACAGGTTCCAGGCGTTGAGCAGCACCAGCGTGGCGAACACGGTGATCATGCGTGCCAGCTTGAGAATCGCCTTGACCCAGTCGTTGACCCGCTTTTGCAGCGCGGGATAGTTGCTGCGCAGATCGGGCGACAGCGTAATGGTTTTGCCGATCCAGCGCGTCAGGATGCCGGAGACGAAGGCGGCGATACCGATAATCGCCAGCATGCGCACCGAGGCGGACATCATAAATTTCAGGCTGTCGCCGGGATTGAATATCGACAGCAGAAACAGGGTGATGAAGTAGGCGCTGGCCAGCCAGTGCCACACCAGCGCGAAGGCGCGAATAAAGAAGGCGAAGAAGGCCATGCTGCGATCGGAGAGCGGCTGCAGGGCGCGGTGAATGCTGGGCGGTTAGAGAAGATCAGTGCCGGCGCCCAGACGGTCATGATGCCCATAATCAGCACGTTGACCAGCGCCGAGACCGGCACGTTAACCTGGTTAGAGACAATAGGCACAATCACCAGCAGGCCGTAGCCGATCAGGCCGGAAAGCCAGCTGAGGCGCGTGCTCCAGTAGCGGGCGTGGCCGTCGCTGAGATGAAAAAGCGCAGCTCGCTGAAGCCGGGACAAAAGATAAGCCGCAGCATCGCTTTGAAGAATTCGATGAGAGCGAAGGCGTTCAGAAACAGTCCCTGCTGATAGGCGATGGTGCGGCTGTTGCCGTGGTAGTTGTCGCTGATGATCTGCCCGGTAAAGAGCGTCAGCGCCAGCATCAGCAGATCGATGGCGAACGCGCCGAGGATGGCCAGCGGCAGCTGGAACCAGTTGCGCTGCTCCTGATTTTTCGGCGCCCCATCCGGCGATACAAGGGGATGCATGGCGAGGCGCAGCAGCCAGTAGAGAGCGAACAGCGCCGCCGATAGCACCACAAAGTGCCGCAGGGCGTTGAAAAAGGTGGTCGGATTGAAGTTCTTGTGCGGCGTATCGACGATATTGTCATGCAGGCGGGCAAACTTCTGCGCCACATCGCCGCCGAATTCGCGCGTCACGTCGGTCACGCCCTGCAGTACGGTTTTATCCTCCTCTTCCGCCGCGGGCGTGCTGTCTGGCGCCGTCGCGCAGCTGGGTAATCAGCTCCTGGCGCGCCTGGTCATTCTCCAGCACGTTCGCCAGCGCGGCATAGGCGGCTTTTTTCTCTTCTGCCGTCGGCGCGCTCTGGCCGCTGCCGCTGGAGCCGGATGTTTGCTGCGCCGCCACCGCCGCCTGCGGCAGCGTTACCGCCTGCGCGGCGGGCAGCACGCAACAGCAGAGCAATAACAGCGCGATCCCTTCCGCAACAGGCGACAACATATGTAGGCTGACGACATGACTTTCTCCTCAGCAACCTCTGGCCCACAGAAGAAAAAGTATAGTCAGGCGCAGCGAGTGAATGTTCTGAAAGGCATTTTTCGCCCGTTGCGCAGGCGAGCGGGCGGCATCAGGGCGCTGGCAGGCGAATGCGAGTGCAGCAGTCAGGCCGCGAGAAGCGGGCGCAACGGCAAGGTGGAATCAAACTAGCAAATGCGTCTGGAGCGCGGGGCGAGGTGGGGAAAGAGAGGGGCCGGCATAATGCCGGCCCGTTCATTCAGGAAACGTGCTGCAAAAACTCGCGCAGGCGATCGCTCGGTGGCTGGGCGATCAACGTATCGGGATCGCTATCCTCCGCGATGGTGCCCTTGTCGATAAAGATCAGGCGTGAGGCAACCTTCTGCGCAAAGCCGACTTCATGCGTCACGATGACCATCGTCATGCCTTCTTCCGCCAGGTCCTGCATCACCTTCAGCACCTCGTGGCGCAGTTCGGGATCCAGCGCGGAGGTCGGCTCGTCGAAGAGCATCATTTTTGGCTTTACCGCCAGCGCGCGGGCGATGGCGACGCGCTGCTGCTGGCCGCCGGAAAGCTCTGACGGGAAATAGTGCGCGCGCTCGGCCAAGCCAACCTTCGCCAGCAGCTCGCGCGCCAGCCGGTGCGCCTCTTCCTTTTTCGCGCCGCGCACGCGGATCGGGCCGAACGCCACGTTATCCAGCGCGCTCATCTGCGGAAACAGGTGAAACTGCTGAAAAACCATGCCCGCTTCTTGACGGATCAGGTGCTCGTCTACCTTAGGATCGTTGACCTCCAGGCCGTCGACGATCAGGTCGCCACTGGTGATATCTTCCAGCTTGTTGATGCAGCGCAGCAGCGTTGATTTGCCGGAGCCGGACGGGCCGATAATCACCACTACTTCGCCCTGGTTAATCTTCAGGTTGATATCGTGCAGCACCTGGGTGTTGCCAAAGTGTTTGGAGACGTTCTTGAATTCAATCACAGGATTCTCAACCTTTTCTCAATGCGGCGCAGCACAAAGCTCAACACTAGCGTAATCACCAGATAGATAATCGCCACGGCGCTCCAGATCTCCAGCGCGCGGAAGTTGCCGGCGATAATTTCCTGGCCCTGACGTGTCAGCTCCGCTACGCCGATAACGATAAACAGCGAGGTATCTTTGATGCTGACAATCCACTGGTTGCCGAGCGGCGGCAGCATGCGGCGCAGCGCCAGCGGCATAATCACGTAGCGCAGGGTTTCGCGACGCGACAGGCCCAGCGCTAGGCCCGCTTCGCGGAAGCCTTTGTTGATCGACAGCACCGCGCCGCGGGTAATTTCGGCGATATAGGCGCCAGAGTTGATCATGATTGTCACCACCGCGGCGGTAAAGGGATCGATGCGCAAATCGGGAAACGCCATCGGCAGGGCGAAGTAGATAAACATCACCTGCACGACAATCGGAGTGCCGCGAATGATCTCGATAAAAACCAGCGCGAGGTTGTTGGCGATCCAGCCGCCATAGGCGCGGGCGAAGCCGGCGACCAGACCGATAATCAGTCCGCCGACTAGGCCGAGAATTGAAATGATCAGGGTCATCTTCGCACCTTCAATCAGCGCGGGCATGGCGGGCCAGATGACACTCCAGTCAAACTCCATGGTGTGACTCCAGGTTGTTGCGATAGAAAAAAACAGGGAACCTGTCCCTGCTCAAAGTGACAGCAAAAGCATTATTATTTAGGTTCGCTACCAAACCATTTTTTATAAATCTGGTTATAGGTGCCGTTCTCTTTCAGAGTTTTGAGCACGCCGTTGACCTTTTCACGCAGGTCGTTGCTGCCTTTCGGGAAGGCGATGCCGTACTGCTGCGCTTCAAGCGATTCGCCAACTGCCTTAAAGCGGCCTTTGCCTGCGGTGTTGATGAAGTAAAGGATGTTCGGCGTATCGTGCAGCACCGCGTCGGCGCGGTTGGTGCCGAGCTCCATATAGGCGTTGTCGATGTTCGGGAACTGACGCAGATCTTTGGTTTTGATATGCGCTTTCGCATAGTCAACCGAACCGGTGCCGCTCTTTACCGCCACCACTTTGCCATGCAGGTCGTCGATGCCTTTGACGTCATTTTCATTGTTGCGCACCATTACCAGCAGGCCGCTCTTGTAGTAGCCGTCGGAAAATTCGGTCGCCTTTTTGCGCTCGTCGGTAATGGTAATGCCCGCCAGCGCCAAGTCGACGTTGCGCGTTTGCAGTGCAGGGATGATGCCGCTGAAGTCCATCGGCTTCAGGATATAGTCCAGCTTCAGCTCCTTAGCGACGGCGTCCCACAGGTCAACATCGAAACCGACATATTTGTCGCCCTGCTTGAATTCAAAAGGTACGAAGGCGGTATCGGTGGCGACGATCAGTTTTTTTTCTGCTGCGGAAGAAGAGAAAGATAAGGCCAGCGCCAGCGCGGCCACAGAGACTTTAAACAGTGACTTCATAATTTTTCCTTAATTACACCCAGGCCCGAAACCTGCGTTTACGTCTGGATTATACGAAAAAACTATGCCAACTTTAAATTCTAAACAGAATCATGGCATTAAATCCTAAAGCTGACACGATTTTGCATGAGTAAAACGCTTTCGCACCAAAGTGGTGCAGAGGAGTATTCTGGTGTAATCGCACCTTTGCATACGGTCGGGCGGCTGAAAAGCAGAGAGCGGTAGAAATGTTATGGATGTCAAAAAATAGTGAAGGGCGAGTAAGAGATATAAAAAGACGGGTTTCCCCGCCTGTTGCTATTCACTGCCGTTACTCAATGTTGGACTCGATAAACCACAGGAATTTATCCAGGTTTCGCGAGACGGCGGTGAAGATATCGGCGGTATCTTCTTCGTTTACTTCGCTGATGGCTTTACGCGTGTCGTTAGCGACAATCGCGTGACGGTCGACCAGCGTCCTCAGGTGACCCTGTACGCTGTAAATGTTCAGCGGGTAGCTCTACAGCGACGTTTTATCGTTTATAACCTGGCTGGTAACCAGTGCCACGCCGCCCAGCTGCACAACGCGCTCAGCAATGGTGTCCTGATGGTCAGGTTCGTTTTTACCAGTTTTGCGATACTCATCGTATGAATCCTCCCTTTGACAGTTATCCTAATCAGGCATGGGAATGAGTATAGCAGCGCCTGAGACGTTTGCAGGATTGGAGCTGTCGATGGATGAAATAGATGGCATTTACGGATAAAGTGCAACACGAAAATAACGGCGCTGCCGGGTTCACGCCTTAGCAGCAGGCGGCAATATGAAGGAAATCAGCCGTTTAGCCAGCACAGGCAGAGAAATGAGTCAGTTTGTTTCAGAATGATGATGATATTGTGTATTGATAGTTAATATTAGCCGCGCGGGAGAGCAGAGAATATTAAGCGCCCGCGCCAAGCGCGAGCGAAGTAAGCTACTGCACCGGCGGCGTTTTATTTTCACCGCTTTCTGAGAGTTATTGCGCGGCGTCAGCCGAAGCGATGACGATCACCACCAGCCCCAGACACTGCTGAAGCGAGAGCGCCTCGCCGAGGAAGAGGATGTCGGAAAGCGCCGCCGCGGCCGGTTCAAGGCTCATCAGCGTGCCGAAGATGCGCGCTGGCAGCCACGTCAGCGCTACCATCTCCAGCGAGTAGGGAATGGCGCTGGAGAGCAGGGCAACCAGCAGCGCCACCGGCACAATGCTCCAGTGCCAGATACCCGGCGCGGCGAACGCCAGCCCGGTCGGCACGAAAATCAGCGATGCAATCAGCGAGCTCATGGCGACGGTAGCCGGTCCGTGTTCAGCACCGGCGCGCTGACCTGCCAGTATATAGCAGGCCCAGCACGCGCCCGCGTCGACCGCTAGCGCGGCGCCGAGCGGATCGATCGCCTTCATGCTGTCGCAAAACGGCAGCAGGAACTCGAGTCCGGCGACGGCCAGCACCACCCAGGTCAGATCGAGCAGACGTCGCGTGCCCAGCAGCGTCAGCGGGCCAGTGAATTCAAGCGCCACCGCGACGCCCAGCGGCACGGTTCGCAGCGAGAGGTAAAAGAGAAAATTCATGCAGCCCAGCGCCAGCCCGTTCATCAGCAGCGGCATGCGCTGTTCGCGCGTGAAGCGCAGGCGCCAGGGTTTAAAGATCGCGCAGAGCATCAGCGTGCTCAACCGGAGGCGCAGCGCGGTAATGCCGGTGGCACCTACCTCCGGAAACAGGGATTTCGCTAGCGACGCGCCACCCTGTAGCGATATTATCGCCACCAGCAGCAGGGCGACAGGAATAAACGGAGAGGGTGATTTGCCAGAGAGAGAGAGAGAGAGAGAGAGAGAGAGAGAGAGAGAGAGAGAGAGAGAGAGAGAGAGAGAGAGAGAGAGAGAG
>NZ_SMDS01000015.1 GCF_013753875.1 Candidatus Pantoea persica | reverse complement strand
GAACCTGTGGTTGGATCACCTCCTTAACCTGGATTCTGCCTTCGAAGTGCTCACACAGATTGTCTGATAGAAAGTAACGAACAGAAAAACCTCTACAGGCTTGTAGCTCAGTTGGTTAGAGCGCACCCCTGATAAGGGTGAGGTCGGTGGTTCAAGTCCACTCAGGCCTACCAATTCGCACTCATGCTGCGTTATGTTTCCGGCTCGCATAGTTCACTATGCTTCGCGAAAACATGCCTTGCCTGAGCACGAATTAACGTTTCTCGTTAAGGGAAAGGTTGAGTGTAGTAGACGGTCTCTGCAGTAACTGTATGGGGCTATAGCTCAGCTGGGAGAGCGCCTGCCTTGCACGCAGGAGGTCAGCGGTTCGATCCCGCTTAGCTCCATCATACTGTTTTCTGAAACAGTTTAGAGCGTACCTGAAACGGTGGATGCGAAATATTATGCTCTTTAACAATCCGGAACAAGCTGAAAACTGAAACGACACGTCGCGTTCATTCCCCGCAACAGGATTGAGATAG
>NZ_SMDS01000014.1 GCF_013753875.1 Candidatus Pantoea persica | reverse complement strand
ATAAATTGTCGGACAACATAAAACACCTCGCCTGAGCTGTCTATTAAATCGTTTTTTTGTCATAATGGACACGACGTGTCCGAAATTCGATTTAAGGTACATTTTATGCGACTTTTTGGGTATGCGCGAGTGTCAACTAGACAGCAGTCCCTCGATATACAGATCAAAACTCTCCGAGATGCGGGAGTGAAAACCAACCGCATCTTTACAGACAAGGCATCCGGCATCTCAGTCGAACGGGACGGTCTGGAACTGCTGCGCATGAAAGTGGAAGACGGGGACGTGGTTCTGGTGAAAAAACTTGACCGGCTTGGCCGCGATACAGCCGATATGATTCAGCTAATAAAGGAATTTGACGCTCAGGGCGTGGCAGTCCGGTTCATTGATGACGGGATCAGCACCGACGGTGAAATGGGGAAGATGGTTGTCACCATCCTGTCAGCCGTCGCTGAGGCTGAACGGCGCAGAATACTGGAGCGTACCAATGAAGGCCGGCAGGAGGCGAAGCTCAAAGGTGTCAGGTTTGGCCGCAGGCGCACCATCGACCGTAACGCTGTGCTTGCGCTTCGTCAGGAAGGTAATGGCGCTACAGCGATAGCCAGGGAGCTAAGCATCGCCCGCTCTACGGTATATAAAATTCTGGAAGACGATAAGCTCACACAGTAGAGCCTGTTTTTTAAAAGTTAATGAATTGATAATAAT
>NZ_SMDS01000013.1 GCF_013753875.1 Candidatus Pantoea persica | reverse complement strand
CGCAATTAAGCGATAATTTCAGCAACAACGCCCGCGCCAACGGTACGGCCGCCTTCGCGGATTGCGAAGTGCAGACCCTGGTCCATCGCGATCGGATGGATCAGAGTAACGGTCATTTTGATGTTGTCGCCCGGCATAACCATCTCAACGCCTTCCGGCAGCTCGATGTTGCCAGTCACGTCAGTAGTACGGAAGTAGAACTGCGGACGGTAGCCTTTGAAGAACGGAGTGTGACGACCGCCTTCTTCTTTGGACAGAACGTAAACTTCTGACACGAAAGTGGTGTGCGGCTTGATTGAGCCCGGCTTAGCCAGTACCTGGCCACGCTCGATCTCTTCACGCTTGATACCACGAAGCAGAACACCGACGTTCTCACCAGCCTGACCCTGATCCAGCAGTTTGCGGAACATTTCAACGCCGGTACAGGTTGATTTCGCGGTGTCTTTGATGCCCACGATTTCAACTTCGTCGCCTACTTTCACGATGCCGCGCTCAACACGACCGGTAACAACAGTACCACGGCCAGAGATTGAGAATACGTCTTCGATCGGCAGCAGGAACGGCAGGTCGATTGCGCGAACCGGATCCGGGATGTAAGTATCCAGGTGGCCAGCCAGCTCAACGATTTTCGCTTCCCACTCTGCGTCGCCTTCCAGCGCTTTCAGCGCGGAACCGCGAACGATCGGAGTGTCGTCGCCCGGGAAGTCGTACTGTGACAGCAGGTCACGTACTTCCATCTCAACCAGCTCCAGCAGCTCTTCGTCATCAACCATGTCGCACTTATTCAGGAACACGATGATGTAAGGAACGCCAACCTGACGACCCAGCAGGATGTGCTCACGGGTCTGCGGCATCGGGCCATCAGTCGCAGCAACAACCAAGATAGCGCCGTCCATCTGAGCAGCACCGGTGATCATGTTTTTCACGTAGTCGGCGTGGCCCGGGCAGTCAACGTGCGCGTAGTGACGAGTCGGGGTTTCGTACTCAACATGAGAGGTGTTGATGGTGATACCACGAGCCTTCTCTTCCGGCGCGTTATCGATCTGGTCGAATGCGCGAGCCTGGCCGCCGTAGGTTTTAGCCAGAACGGTGGTGATTGCTGCAGTCAGGGTGGTTTTACCGTGGTCAACGTGACCGATGGTGCCCACGTTTATGTGCAGTTTGTTACGTTGAAATTG
>NZ_SMDS01000012.1 GCF_013753875.1 Candidatus Pantoea persica | reverse complement strand
CGGTATATAAAATTCTGGAAGACGATAAGCTCACACAGTAGAGCCTGTTTTTTAAAAGTTAATGAATTGATAATAATGAGTTTTTAGGCGTCAGATGGCACTTTTCGGGGAAATGTGCGCAATACCCCGTAACGAAAACTGGGAGTTTGGTGCAGATGGTCTGATGGAACGTCGTTTTGCCTGTATCAACGACATGCCTATAAAAGAGAGCGAGCGCAAGTACTTCTGGCCGCAGAGGCGTAGCCCGGATGATCATCCGAGCCTGTCCGACCTGGGTCTGTAAGTTAGTCAGTTATCCCGCGTGAGGCCACGACTGTTGTCTTGGTCGGGGCTTTTCTCAACCAGTCGATGTAAAAAATGCGAGCTGGTTGAAGCGGGAAACCTTTTCAATTTTGCAGGCGCGTGATCTTCCTGGAACGGGTACACGGAAGATGTTCCGTTTTTAAATAGCGCGCTATGTTGTAACGAACAACGTTAATAGAGCCGTATTATGAACATTAAATCCGTATTACTGACGGCCGCCATTGCGGCCGTATCAGCCAAAAGCTTTGCCGATGCATCCCAGCCAGAACGTCACGTGCAGGGGTTCCTTAATGCACTAAACGGCGCAGGCGGTAAACCTATTGAGCAGCTGTCTCCGCAGGATGCGCGTCAGGTGATGATCGACGCCCAGAAAGGCGCAAAACTGCCGGCGGCTGTAGTCACTGAAAAAGCCATTAACGTTGATGGTGGGGCGATCAAACTCAACATTGTGAAGCCTCAAAACGCACAGGGAACCCTGCTCGTGTTTATGTTCTTCCACGGTGGCGGCTGGATCCTGGGCGATTTCCCGACGCACGAGCGTGTGGTTCGTGACCTGGTCAGTGAGTCCGGCGCGGCGGCCGTCCTTGTGAACGATACCCCATCGCCGGAAGCCCATTTCCCTGTTGCAATTAATCAGGCTTATGCGGCAACCCGCTGGGTGGCCGAGCAAGGAAGCGAAATCGGCGTTGACGGTAAACATCTGGCCCTGGTAGGTAACAGTGTTGGTGGCAACATGGTCGCTGCTTTTTGACGCGACAAAAGCGCTGAAGAAGCGACTCTTCTGCGCGAAACCAGAAAGCGGTAGATCAGACACAGTAACTAAAACTGTGGTCAGCCCGGCTGTTTCAGATAGCAGGCTGACTCACCGTGATATCAGAAAGGTTTGGTTGGCAGGTATTTGCCGTCTAGGGTGATCACGGCACGATGTCCACCGTCCGGATCTTCAACTTTCTTGATGTCCAGCTTGAAGTTAATAGAGCTGATGATGCCGTCGCCGAATTTCTCGTGAACTAGGGCTTTGAGGGTCGGGCCGTAAACTGACATCATCTCGTAGAAACGATATGATAGTCGGGGCGGTCGGTATGCCATCAGCAAAGCTCCCGCGGACGGGGATCGACTGCAGTAACGTAACCTCATCTGTATTAAGGTCGAGCTTCTTACTCACGACTTCTTCGGCGCCAGCGGGCAGCGGTGACGAAGGCTTTGGACAAACCCGTGCCGTCAACGATCTCAGCGAAGGAAAGGTTCTTGCGGGCCTTGGCAAGATTGAGTCTGGATCATGGTCTTTTCTACTGGGTAAGTACGGGGTTCAGGCTACGTGTCTAGCTTGTGAGGAAATGGCGTTCACTTCCAGGTTATCTGCAAGGGACACAAAGGCGCCGGTGCTGCCATCAAAGGCGTCGATACGACCGCTCTCAATGTCATAGATCCAGCCGTGCAGGGTCACGCGTCCTTCTTCAAGAGCCAGACGAACGGACGGGTGAGTCTGGATGTTAGCCAGCTGTGCGATGACGTTTTCGCGCACCATAGCCGCGACTTTGGCTAACTGGTCCTGATGCTACCGTGCCTCGTTCACCACTCGGGCAGAGTCGGCATAACGCAACCAGCGGGACACGGGAGGCATATGGTCCAGACACTCGCAGGTGGCAACGGCAGTCATGGCGCCGCAGATTATTATGTCGTTGACCTTGAGTGCGGCGACCGCGTATTCAAAAGAGGCTAAAACACCGCCCGGCTCCGGGCTATAAAACGGCACAATATTGCCGGCGTTGCGGATCACAAACAGATCGCTAAGTTCGCGCGGGGTCACCAGTTCAGGCACCAGGCGGCTGTCGAAGCAGGAAATAAATAACGCTCTCGAGCTCTGCTGGTTAGCCAAGCTTTTGAACAGCTTGACCCGCTCGGGAAAAGCGTTTTTCTGGAACTTTAGAAAACCTTCAATAATCTCTTTCATGGTTGTTGTCTCGATGTCGTTTGCGTGTGACAAAGAGTAAGCAACTCATGCCATAAGATAAAAGTCTCATTTATTATAGTATAAATCAGATAATCTTATGAGGTTGATTATGCTCGCCCGGCATATCAGGTATTCATGACGTAAGCGATCTGAGCCGGGGGTCACTGCGCCTAGCAGTAACGCCGACCTTCACAATTTATCTGGTCGGGCCGCTTGTCGAGGCGTTTCACTCCCAGTATCCGGAAATTACCCTTAACGTGCGGGAAATATCATAGGAAAATATTGAGGAGATGCTCTTGGCGGGAGAACTTGATGTGGGGATCGCATTCGGGGAATTAAACAGCCCGGACATCGACGCGATCCCGTTGCTGGCCGAGACCCTTGCTCTGGTGGTCAGCACCCGGC
>NZ_SMDS01000011.1 GCF_013753875.1 Candidatus Pantoea persica | reverse complement strand
TCAGAAGTGAAACGCCGTAGCGCCGATGGTAGTGCGGGGCCTCCCCACGCGAGAGTAGGAAACTGCCAGGCATCCAACCCGAAAAAGCCCCCTGCTGACGCAGGGGCTTTTTTACGTCCGCGTTCTGGCAAAAACGTCGGCGATCCCGCCGGCGTACGATCGTTCTGCTAAAGAAGCCCGATCCTCAGACGCCCTGCCAGGGCATTTTTTGCATGCAAAAACGGTAAAAAAGCGCTTTTGCACACCCCAGGGTAAACAAAACTTCCCTACAAGCCTGAAGTGATGCGGTAAACTACGCGCAGATAATTTCGTTAAGGCTGCAAAATGTCCCACCAGTATCCTTCACTGCAACACGATAATACCCTTGGTCTTGAGGTAGGCGCGTATCAACGCGTTATCGCTGATACGCCAGCAACCATTCTTCGCGCCTGGCAAGAGGCCAAAGAGAACAACCGGCCATTACTTTTACTGGGCGAAGGCAGCAATGTGCTTTTCCTGGAAGACTTCACTGGCACCGTTGTCCTCAACCGCATCAAAGGCATCGAAATAACAGAGCAGGATGAGGCTTGGCAGCTTCACGTCGGCGCAGGCGAAAACTGGCATGCTCTGGTTGAGTTAACCCTGAAAAAGGGCATTCCCGGCCTTGAAAACCTGGCCCTTATTCCCGGTATGACGGGATCGTCACCGATCCCAAATATCGGCGCATACGGCGTCGAGCTTAAAGACGTATGCGATTACGTCGATGTGCTGCACCTCGATACCGGCGTGACGCAGCGGCTGCGTCGCGAGGAGTGCGCGTTTGGCTACCGCGACAGCATTTTCAAGCATCAATATCAGCAGGGCTACGCCATTACTGCCGTTGGCCTTAGCCTGTCTAAGAAGTGGCAGCCGGTGCTCACCTACGGCGATTTAATGCGCCTTAATCCAGCCACAGTTACCGCATGGGAAGTCTTCAACGCCGTATGCCATATGCGGCAGAGCAAGCTGCCCGATCCCAAAGTCACAGGCAATGTAGGCAGCTTCTTTAAAAACCCGCTGATCAGCCGTGAGCAGGCCAACCAGCTTATGCTTAGCTACCTCAACATGCCGCACTATCCGCAAGCGAATGGCGAGGTCAAGCTGGCGGCTGGCTGGTTAATCGATCAATGCGATCTCAAAGGCTTTCGTCTTGGCGGTGCCGCAGTGCATCAACAGCAGGCACTGGTGCTGATCAACGCGGATCGCGCCACCTCACAAGACGTGGTGGCACTGGCGAGAACCGTGCGCGCCCGCGTCGGCGAGAAGTTCGATGTCTGGCTGGAGCCGGAGGTACGCTTTATCGGCGCACAGGGCGAGTGCAATGCAGTAGAGGCCATTCTATGAAAGACCACAGCATCCCGTTAAAGCTGGTTGAGATCCTGGCAGACGGAGAGTTCCATTCTGGGGAACAGCTCGGCGAATCGCTGGGCATGAGCCGCGCCGCCATCAACAAACATATTCAGACGCTGAAAAGCTGGGGACTGGATATCTATACGTTAACGGGAAAGGGCTACAGTCTGCCCGCGCCGATGCAGCTGCTGGACAAAGAGGCTATTCTCTCGCAGCTGAAACAGCCGAACCTGGCCGTCATTCCGGTTATTGATTCTACCAACCAGTATCTGCTTGACCGTATGAATACGCTCTCTTCGGGTGATGCCTGTATTGCAGAGTATCAGCAGGCGGGCCGGGGGCGACGCGGGCGGCAGTGGTTTTCGCCTTTCGGCGCCAATCTTTATATGTCGATGTACTGGCGGCTGGAGCAGGGGCCTGCGGCGGCGATGGGGCTGAGCCTGGTGATTGGTATCGTTATGGCGGAAACGTTACAGCAGCTGGGCGCGCAGGATGTGCGTGTTAAATGGCCCAACGATCTCTATCTGCAGGACCGTAAACTGGCGGGCATTCTGGTTGAGCTCACGGGCAAAACGGGCGATGCGGCGCAGATCGTGATTGGCGCCGGGATCAACTTGGCGATGCGCGGCGCCGAGGCGGCGCAAATCAGTCAGGGCTGGATCAACCTGCAGGAAGCGGGGATTGAAATCGATCGTAATAATCTTGCCGCCAGGCTGATTAACAGCCTGCGCGAGGCGCTGCCTGTTTTTGAGCGCGACGGGCTGACGCCCTTTACCGAACGCTGGAAAGTGCTGGATAACTTTTTCGGGCGGCCCGTGAAGCTATTAATCGGCGAGCGAGAGATTTATGGCGTGGCGCAAGGTATCGATAAGCAGGGCGGCCTGCTGCTGGAACAGGATGGCGAGCTAAAATCCTGGGTGGGCGGCGAAATTTCGCTTCGCCCACAGTAATAAAAAAGCCTGCTTCGCGCAGGCTTTTTTATTATTTGCGCAGCCGGACTTTATCTACCGCGTGATTGCCGCCTTTGGTCATGATAAGGCTGGCGCGCTCCCGGGTAGGCAGAATATTTTCCTTAAGGTTCAGCCAGTTGATCTCTTTCCATAAGCCCGTTGCGATCTGCACAGCCTCTTCTTCAGAGAGCTGCGCATAGTGGTGGAAATAAGAATCGGGATCGGTAAACGCGCCCTGCCGGAATTTAAGGAAGCGGTTGATATACCAGCGCTGCAATAAATCCTCAGGGGCATCGACGTAGATAGAAAAATCAACGAAGTCGGATACAAAGACATGATGCGGATCGTGAGGATAGTCCATACCGCTTTGTAATACGTTCAGCCCTTCAAGGATAAGGATATCGAGCTGATGTACGACCTTATCGCCGCCGGGAACGACATCATAAACCAGATGCGAATAGACCGGCGCCGTCACCTGGCGCACGCCTGACTTTAGGTCTGAGACGAAATTAACCAGCCGGTGCATATCATAAGACTGCGGGAACCCTTTCTTTTTCATCAGGCCGCGCTCTTTCAACACCGCATTGGGATGAAGAAATCCATCCGTGGTGATGAGTTCGACTTTGCGATGTTCGGGCCAGCGGCTCAGCAGCGCCTGCAGCACGCGCGCGGTGGTGCTTTTACCCACGGCGACACTGCCGGCGATGCTAATGATATAGGGAATTTTCTCGCCGGCAGTGCCCAGGAACTGCTCCAGAACCGCCTGACGACGCAAATTGGAACTGATGTAAAAGTTGAGCAGGCGCGACAGGGGAAGATAGATCTCGGCGACTTCTTCCAGCGAGAGATCTTCGTTAATGCCTTTCAGCTGTGCGATCTCTTCTTCCGTAAGGGTCATCGGCACAGAACTGCGTAAGGCAGCCCACTGTTGGCGAGTGAACTCTAAATAGGGCGTGGTCAGAGGTGAATTCTTTTTATTCATAAGCATGCGTCTGACTGCAAAGCCGCTTTTATCCAGGAGGCGAAGAAAAATCTGGCGCCTCAGATGCACGCAACCGCATGTCACAGAGTCTTTACTGAGAACAATGGGCTGGAGGTTAACATCAGTGTGACAATAAAAAGAAGAAAAATGATAAATCCGCGCACGCTTTTGCAAATAGCTGCGCGCGTTAGCACTTTTCCGATTTCGGCCTGCAGAGCGTCCATATCTTCTCCGGTCAGCCGCGTTTCTTACTGTGACGCGATCGGCGTCAGGCAACAAAATCGCACAGGAAAGAAAAAGCGCGCTGGCTGTAAAAAAGTTGCGTAATAAAAATAGACGGGCCGGAACGGGGCCGTACCCTGAAAAAACAGGGCGTTTCCGCCTGTTTTTCCGCCATCCAGTTGAAGAAATGCGTCGACTCGCACAAATAGTAAGCGATAGCGAAAAAACAGTGATTTTTTTGTTGCATCCTGCCGCCGACCTTCCTAAAATGCGCGTCACCTGATGCCGGCTTAGCTCAGTTGGTAGAGCAACTGACTTGTAATCAGTAGGTCACCAGTTCGATTCCGGTAGCCGGCACCATCAAGTAGGTGGGATTCCCGAGCGGCCAAAGGGAGCAGACTGTAAATCTGCCGTCACAGACTTCGAAGGTTCGAATCCTTCTCCCACCACCATCTTAACCCTCGCGGTTGAGAGCAGATAAACAACCGGTTCATCTGTTGGTGAGTCACTTCTCTCACCCCAAATTCAAGCTGCGCTTCGGCACAGTTAAAGTCGGTCAGCCACATTGGCAGACTTCGAATAGTAGGGGAACATCTCTTATTATTCACAAGCTACAGAAAGAACAGGTAGCCGAGTTCCAGGATGCGGGCATCGTATAATGGCTATTACCTCAGCCTTCCAAGCTGATGATGCGGGTTCGATTCCCGCTGCCCGCTCCAGATGTGCTGATATGGCTCAGTTGGTAGAGCGCACCCTTGGTAAGGGTGAGGTCCCCAGTTCGACTCTGGGTATCAGCACCACTTCCTTTATCTCCTCCCTGATTCTCTCTTTGTAAATCCTGCACTCAGGTAAAGCCTGGTTGATGTGATGATATCTTTGATATATCCGTGTCTTAGAGGGACAAGCGATGTCTAAAGAACAATTTCAACGTAACAAACTGCACATAAACGTGGGCACCATCGGTCACGTTGACCACGGTAAAACCACCCTGACTGC
>NZ_SMDS01000010.1 GCF_013753875.1 Candidatus Pantoea persica | reverse complement strand
AGAGAGAGAGAGAGAGAGAGAGAGAGAGAGAGAGAGAGAGAGAGAGAGAGAGAGAGAGAGAGAGAGAGAGAGAGAGAGAGAGAGAGACACATCCTGTGAACGCGTCCTTGATAAGGTTTTTGTCTGTTACACCGCGCCAGTGTAAAGGAGTCAGGCAGAAAAAGAAGCGTGCGTGTATGTAAGAGAGAAGTCGGCGTCGATTGCGCAATATTTAGCCCAGTTTAGGATCGGTTGCGTAAAGAAATGTCAGTTTTTTAAAGAATTTACTTAAAGGGCAATTTTTATTATAAAAAATTCATTGCGGATTTATGACGAAAATCATAAGAAAAAGAATTATATAGGAAAGTTTATTAACTTCTTTTAGACAATAATTTGCGGGCAGAGTTTCTAGCTGAGTTTTATTATATTTTTAGCGTTGTCAGGAGAGAAGTATTATCATATTTGAGGTGGTTATGAAAAAATTGCATGTCTTTCAGCACTGGCTTATGTTCTGGCAGTTTCTGCGGGTTCTGCAATGGCGCAGAGCACAGTCACCGGCGGTTACGCTCAGTCCGACTATCAGGGCGTGGCTAACAAAGCGAACGGTTTCAACCTGAAGTACCGTTATGAAAACGGCTCTAACCCCGCGGGGTTGGATCGGTTCTTTCACCTACACTGAAAAAGATCGCACTGATTCTGGCGTGTACAACAAAGGTCATTACTACGGGCTTTACCACAGGTCCTCCTTACCGTCTGAACGACTGGGCGAGCATCTACGGCGTAGTGGGTATCGGCTACGGCAAATTCCAGCAGAACGAAACCGTTGTGCGCGATAAAATTCCAGCGACGTGGGCTTCTCCTACGGTGCCGGTCTGCAGTTCAACCCGTACGAGCAGTTTGCTATCGACGTAGGTTACGAGCAGAGCCGTATCCGCAACGTCGACGTTGGCACCTCGATTGCTGGCATAAGTTACAGCTTCTAAGTCTTTGCTTAGACCAGTTGCAAAAAAAATGGCCCTCAGTGGCCGTTTTTTATGCCGGTACTTAACGCAGGTAAAACGCGTGCGCCGGGCAGAGGCGGGAAAAGCAGAAACAGGAAAACAGCCTTTGCCGAAGCGAAAAGCTGTAATAAAATGAAAGGGGCGCGCTAGATCAGGTTAGGGCAGTTGCGATCGCGGTTTTTTTGCCCAGCATTTTTTCAACCAGCATCAGGCGCAGGGAAAACGGGGAGCGGCTCAGCAGGCAGAGCCAGGGCTTCAGCACCGCGGATGAATCCGGTTTCTCAGTCTGAAAGCATTTGCCGCAGTCAAGGCAGCATTTCATTGTCCTCATGTCGACCTCCCAATCAATAACGTCGGAGCAGCAGGCAGAGACCGGCGATAAATGCGAGAAACAGCGGGAGTAACAAATAATGATCCTGCACGATGGTCTCTCCATATGTCAGCGCGTTTGCCTACAATATCGACAAACATAGCACTAGCTATACCGTGTAGCCAGTGCTATTTACGAAAAATTTGAGCTTCTTCGTCCCTGGTTTACAATGAGCGCAGCAAATCCGCCTCGCAGCACGAGCGCGGAGAATAATTAAAGAGGAAGCTGAATGAGTCGTCATGCCAAAACCGTGGTGTCCGCGCCGCAAGGACCCCTGAAAGATATCGAGGAGCATGTCGAAGGATTTAGACAGGTGCGCGAAGCGCATCGTCGCGAACTGATCGATGACTACGTTGAGCTGATCTCAGACTTAATCGGCGAATTCGGCGAGGCGCGCCAGGTCGATATGGCGTCGCGCCTCGGCGTTTCCCAGCCCACCGTCGCCAAGATGCTGAAGCGGCTCGGCAGCGCCGGGCTGGTGGAGCAGGTGCCCTATCGTGGCGTCTTTCTGACCAGCAAAGGAGAAAAGCTGGCGGCGGAGAGCCGCGCGCGTCACCACATCGTTGAAACCTTTCTGCTGGCGCTGGGCATCAGCCCGGAAACCGCGCGCCGCGACTCCGAAGGCATTGAGCATCACGTCAGCGATGAAACCCTGGCCGTCTTCCAGCAGTTCTACGAAAGCCGCTCTTAATCACCGGATCCGTCGCCATGCTAAGCGTACTGCGCCCGTTTTTGCACGATCGTATTCTGCATCTGCTACTGATCGTCGGCGCGCTGCTGATGCTGCTGGCGAATTTTCACTGGGCGGCGCTGCCCGGCGCGGTTGACTGGCACACCATCGTCACGCTGACCGGCCTGCTGCTGTTAACCAAAGGGCTTGAGACCAGCGGCTATTTCGACGTGCTGGGCGCGCGCCTGATCGGCCGCTTTCGCCATGAGCGCACGCTGGCGCTGTTTATGGTGCTGGCCGCCGCGCTGCTGTCGACCTTTTTCACCAACGACGTGGCGCTGTTTATCTTGGTGCCCCTGACCCTAACACTGCGCAAATTTTCGCGCCTGCCTCTCTCCCTCCCGGCTGATTATTTTCGAGGCGCTGGCGGTCAACGCCGGCTCGCTGCTGATGCCGGTCGGCAATCCGCAAAACCTGCTGCTGTGGAGTCACTGCAGGCTCGGCGTGGTGCCGTTTATCGCGCAGATGGCGCCGCTTGCCGTCTGGCTGCTGCTGACGCTGACGTAGTTCAGCTTTAAGCCGCGCGATATTGTTAAGCATGACCATGACGAGACGCGACAGTGGCAAAAACCGCTCTTCGCCCTCAGCGTGCTGCTCTATGCGCTGTTTGTCGCCGCGCTTGAGTGGCAGCTCACCGGCTAGGCATTGCTGCTGATCGTCGGCTGCTATCTGCTGATGGTGCGCAAGGTGCTGCTCACCATCGACTGGAGTCTGCTTGCGGTCTTTATCGTCATGTTCATCGACATCTACCGGCTGACGCACCTGCCGCTGGTGCAGCAGCACTTCGATGCGCTCGCGCACCTTGGTGACGGCACCATCTATCTGCTGGCTATTGGGCTGTCGCAGATTATCAGCAACGTGTCCGCCACCATTCTGCTGCTGCAAAAGCTGCCACCTTCCGAGGTGCTCGCCTGGGCATTGAATATCGGCGGCTTCGGCCTGCTGCCCGGCTCCCTCGCCAACTTGATTGCGCTGCGCATGGCGCAAGACCGCCGCGTCTGGTGGCAGTTCCATTTCTTTTCCCTGCCGATGCTCGCCTGGTCGATGCTCAGCGGCTGGCTGGCTGGCTGGCTGCTGCGCCTGTTTGCCTGAGGCGCGACGCGCCCGCAGGAAAAGTGGCAGGACGTGCCTATTTTGTCATGAAAGGTCAAGAAATGTTAAAAATGTCAATTAACCATCTACTGTTTATCTGACCTTTTATGCCCGGGAATTAGGGCGTTAGCCATGCGGAACTGACTATGAGCGAGAAATAGAAAGGCGAATCCCATTAGGATGATGCGAAAAAGACGCAAGATACCCCGAATGAGCAGTCCGACCAGAACAACGACGAACCGAAACGCAAACGACCCGGCAAAAAGCCGCTGATTATCCTCGGCATTGTAGCGGTGGTGATGCTGATCGTCGCCTTCTGGTTCTGGTTCAGCACGCGCAATGAAGATACGACCGACGACGCCTTTACCGAAGGCGACGAGGTAACCATCACGCCAAAAACCACTGTCTATGTGGTCAAGCTGCTGGTTAACGACAACCAGCGGGTTAAGAAGGGCGATTTGCTGGTAGAGATCGATTCGCGCGACACCCTGGCGCAGCGCGATCAGGCGAAAGCGTAGGCGAACCTGCTCAATGCCGAGGCGGACTATCGCCGTCAGCACGGCGTCGACCCACGCGCCACCAGCCAGTGCAATATCGACACCGCTGCCGCGCAGCTGCGTTCGGCGCAAGCGCAGTTGCAGAGCGCGAAGGCGCAGGTGGAGGTCGCCCTGCAGATCCGCCAGCAGGAAACCAACGTCGAGGCGCGTCAGCGTCAGGTCGAGCAGGCTCAGCGCAACACCGCAGAGCTCAATCTCTCATGGATGCAGGTGCGCGCGCCTTACGACGGCTTTGTCACCAAGCGCAACGTGCAGCTCGGCACGCTGGTGCAGGCGGGTAGCGTGCTCTTTTCTCTGGTCTCTCCCGATATCTGGATCACCGCCAACTTCAAAGAGTCGCAGCTGGCGCGCATGAACCCTGGCGATAAGGTAGCGATCAGCGTCGACGCTTGGCCCGATATGAAGCTGGAAGGGCACGTCGACAGCATCCAGATGGGCTCAGGCTCGCGCTTCTCCACCTTCCCGGTAGAAAACGCCACCGGAAACTACGTGAAGATCGTGCAGTGCGTGCCGGTCAAAATCGTGATCGACAAGGGACTAGATCCCAATCATCCGCTGCCGCTTGGCCTGTCGGTTGAACCTAAGGTTACCGTGGAATGAGCCAGTTGCAGGACTGGCAGCCTGCCAGCAACCCCTGGCTGGTGGCGGTAACCGTCACGCTGGCGGTGTTTATGGAGATCCTAGACACCACCATTATCAACGTGGCGCTGCCCCATATTGCCGGTGCGCTCTCTTCCAGCTACGACGAATCCACCTGGGTGCTGACCTCCTATCTGGAACGGCATCGTGCTGCTTATCTCCGCTTTCTTCAGCCGGCTGTTTGGCCGCAAGCAGTTCTTCTTGATCTGCATAGTAATGTTCACCGTCTGCTCCTTTCTCTGCGGTATCGCCACCGAGCTGTGGCAGATTATTCTGTTCCGCGTGCTGCAGGGCTTTTTCAGCGGCGGCCTGCAGCCGGTGCAGCTTGACTACTTCAAGCCGGAGGATCGCGGCAAGGCGTTCGGCCTCTCCTTCATCGCCATCATCGTTGCGCCGGTTATCGGCCCGATGCTGGGCGGCTGGATTACCGATAACTACAGCTGGCGCTGGGTCTTCTTTATTAATATTTCCGGTCGGCATTGTGACAGTGCTGGCGATTTATCAGCTGCTGAAAGATCCGCCGTGGGAGCGCAAGTGGGCGAAGAGCAAGCTCAATATCGACTATGATCGGCATTGGGCTTATCACTCTCGGCCTGGGCTGTCTGCAGATGTTTCTCGATCGCGGCGAGGATGAAGACTGGTTCGAGTCGCACTTTATCGTGCTGTTTGCCGTGCTGGCACTGGTCAGCATCGTCGGCGCAGTTTACTGGCTGATGTACGCGCGCAGGCTGGTGGTGGATATTCTGGTGATGAAAGACCGCAACTTCTGGGTGTCTGGTCTGCTGATGGCCGGCATGGCGATGATCCTTTACGGCAGCTCCGTGGTGCTGACGCAGCTGGCGCAGCAGGATCTCGGCTATACCGCTACCTGGTCGAGGCTGTTGCTCTCGCCGGGAGCAATCCTGATCGTGCTCACCATCCCGCTGGTGATCAATCTGATGCCGCGCGTGCAGACCCGCTATATCATCGCCTTCGGCTTTACCTGCCTGTCGCTGGCGTTTATGTACTCGTCGACGCTGACGCCGGACGTCGATTTCGAAACCCTGGTGCTGATGCGCAGCGCCCAGTCGATTGGCCTCGGATTCCTGTTCGTGCCGCTGAACACCATCGCCTTTGTCACCATTCCGCAGCGCCTGAACGCCGACGCCTCGGCGCTGTTTACCATGTTCCGCAACGTGGCCGGATCGATTGGCATTTCCCTCTCCACTGCGGCGATTACCGAGCGCGAGCAGGTGCGGTTGGCGCATATGGTGCATAACATGTCGCCGCTCAACGAGCCGTTCAATATCACGCTGCAGCAGTGGGCAGCAGCGATCCGCGACTTTACCTCGGCGTTGGGCGATCCCATGACGCTGGCGACCGGCCAGCTCTATCAGGAGATGGTGGCGCAGGCGCGCATCCTCGCTATATCGCCGAGTTTACCGGTCTGAGCATCGTCGCTCTGATTTTGATTCCATTTTGTTGGCTGCTGTCGCCGATTAGGAGCGAAGACAGCGCAGGAGCACACTGACATGAAGGTTACCTTGACATGTCGGATGGCTAGACCGCTCTGGCTGGCGGGCTGCGCCGTCGGTCCCGATTACAGGGCGCCAAAACCGCAGCTGCCGGGCAGCAATCATCGGCTGGACGACCCGCAGCCCTCGAAAACTGCTGCGGGCGCCGTCAATATGCGCTGGTAGCAAACCTTCAACGATCCGCAGCTCAACAGCCTGATCGATCGCGCCATTCAAGGCAACCTGACGCTGCAGCAGGCGGTGCTGCGCATCGCGGGCGCCCGCCAGGAGCTGGCGCAGGCGCGCGGCGGCCTGTTTCCCAGCCTTAACGGCAGCGCAAGTCATGTGCCAGCAGCTCGGTCTGAAGGGGCTGCTGGAGGCGAACGGCGTCACCGACCAGCTCGACAGCGGTACCGCCAGCCAGCTCTGTGGGGCAAAGTGCGTCGACAGGTCGAACTGGTGGATGCCCAGACCTAGGCGGCGATAGAACAGCGCAACGACGCGCTGGTGTCGCTGGAGGTGGAAGTGGCGCGCGCCTATCTGCAGCTGTGCGGCGCGTAGGCGACCTTGGCCACGCTGGAGCAGAAGATTGCGGTGGTGCAGCAGAGCTGGGAGCTGACGCAGCGCTAGCAGCGCAACGGCCTGGCGCCGCTCACCGACGTGGAGAACGCGCGCGTAGCTCAGTTCGCTGCAGGCGCAGCTGCCGCAGTACCAGTCGCAGGCGCGTCAGGCGATGAATGGCCTGGCGGTGCTGTTGGGCAAAACGCCCGGCGTGCTGGACAACGAGCTGTACGCCACGAAGCCGATGCCGGCGCTGCCGCAGATGGTGCCGGTGGGCATTCCCGCTACGCTGGCGCGCCGCCGCCCCGATATTCGCCAGGCGCGGAGGTGACGCTGCATGCGCAGACGGCCAATATCGGCGTCTCGGTGGCGCAGCTCTTTTCCAGCCTGTCGCTGACCGGCCAGCTTGGCGTGCGCAACACCGACGTCAGCTATCTCGACAACTAGAGCAGCCATTTCTATTCCATCGACTCCTCGCTGTCGATCCCGATTTTCCAGGGCGGTCGACTGGTTTCCAGAGTGAAGCTGGCGCGCGCAGCAGGCCAGCGACAGCTACCGGCAGGGCATCTCTACCTTTATCGACGTGCTCGACGCGCAGCGTCAGCTGGCGCAGGCGACTTAGGCGCGCATGCAGAGTGCGCTCGACCTGGTGGCGCTCTGTAAGGCGCTCGGTGGCGGTTGGGAAACCAACCAGAACGTCAGCCTGCCGCAGTTCGGCGTCTTTGGGCCGGCCGCCACGGTCAACTAACGCTCGCCTTACGGACTGCGGCGCACGCCGCAGTCCGCTAATGCCTTTCCGCCCGCTGTTTCCTTCTGCGCCTCGCTGAACGCAATGAGATAAATATTTCCTCCTCGCAGCCGCCTGTTCGGCCTGAACGCCTGTTTTTGTCGTCAGGTAAAGCCTTGTCGCCCCTGAATGTGATCTGCCAGACAAATTCAGGCGGAACATATGACTCAGCGCGCAAAACTAAAATTTCATATTTTATTTGCACGATAAAAATAATCTATTTTCTTTGTGACACTTGTTATCATCGGGAGATTACATGTCCAGAGAACCTTACCTGACGCTGAATAAAGCCTCGGGGCCCAACAGCAATACGCGCACCGAACCCTTCGTCAAAGTTATCGCCGTAGTCGCTACGCTGGGCGGCCTGCTGTTTGGCTACGACACCGGCGTAATTTCAGGCGCGCTGCTGTTTATGGGCCCGGAACTCAATCTGACCCCGTTAACCACCGGCCTGGTGACCAGCAGCCTGCTGTTCGGCGCCGCCTTCGGCGCGCTCGCCTCCGGCCATTTCGCTGCGGCGGCCGGACGGAAAAAAATTATTCTGGTGCTGGCCATTATCTTCGCCATCGGCGCGCTGGGCACTGCCATGGCGCCCGACGTGGAAGGGATGATTTTCTTCCGTCTAGTGCTGGGCGTCGCTGTCGGCGGCGCGGCGGCGACCGTGCCGGTCTATATCGCTGAGATCGCGCCTGCCAACCGACGCGGCCAGCTGGTGACGCTGCAGGAGCTGATGATCGTCTCCGGGCAGATGCTCGCCTATATCTCTAACGCCGGTTTTAACGCCGTGTGGGGTGGTGAAACCACCTGGCGCTGGATGCTGGCGGTTGCCACGCTGCCAGCGGTGCTGCTCTTTTTCGGCATGCTGTTTATGCCAGATACGCCGCGCTGGTACGCCATGAAAGGGCGGCTGGCGGAGGCGAGGCGCGTGCTGGAGCGCACCCGCGCGCGCCAGGACGTCGAGTGGGAGCTGACGGAGATAGAGGAGACGCTGTCGGAGGAGCAGCAACAGCGGCCGAGCCTGCGCGAGCTTCGTAAGCCTTGGTTGTTCAAGCTGTTTCTAATCGGCATGGGCATTGCGGTGATCCAGCAGCTGACCGGCGTCAATACCATTATGTATTACGCGCCGACCATGCTGAAGACAGTCGGCATGGACGACAGCGCGTCCCTGTTCGCCACTATTGCCAATGGCGCGATCTCCGTGCTGATGACCTTCGTCGGCATCTGGCTGCTGGGTAAAATCGGCCGCCGCACCATGACCATGCTCGGCCAGTTCGGTTGCACCGCCTGCCTGGTATTTATCGACGCGGTGACCTTCTTTATGCCTGAAACCCTGAACGGCGAGCCGGACATGCTGCGCAGCTATATGGTGCTGCTCGGCATGCTAATGTTTTTAAGTTTCCAGCAGGGCGCCCTGTCGCCGGTCACTTGGCTGCTGCTGTCGGAAATATTTCCGACGCGCCTACGCGGCATATTTATGGGCGGCGCCGTCTTTGCCATGTGGATCGCCAATTTTCTTATTTCCCTGATGTTTCCAGTTCTGCTGGCCAGCGTCGGCCTGGTGGGCGCCTTCTTTATCTTTGCGCTGGTGGGTATTGTCGGCGCGATATTTGTTATCAAGTGCGTACCCGAAACCCGCAACCGCAGCCTTGAACAGATTGAACACTATCTGCATGAAAAACTGGCGAGCAAAGAGGAGCGAATCAACGAACCGCTGGGGCGTCCAGTAAATAAAGCTTCATAATGCATCGTTACAATTTTAGTAAAGCCGGCAATGATACCGGCTTTTTTTATCCGTTTGCCGCCTGTTCTCTCTTTTTTGCCGCTGCCCACCTAGCCTTAACGCGGCCGCGTGCCTGTCCGACGGAAAAGATGTTTACAAAAGCCGATGTTTTTCCCCTGATTATTTCTCAGGTTTCTTCACGGCGGCGTTGAGGATTAAACTCACCGGCTGTCAATGAAAACGATTTCACCCTGTGATGCCCATCCTGCGTGCCGGTGTTAATTAGACGTTAATAGCACATTCCTCTCTGCTGGATTTTAGCCGAGAAAAATTTAACGCGCCGACTTCAGAATTTTCTGGCGTCGAAAATTAATTTATTTTTTTATTTGAATTGGGTAATCTTGTCGCTACAGTTTTATTTATTAACCCCATTAGTCAAGGACATTCGTAATGAGTGACGCATTTAAAGTTCTGAACAACATTCGCACATTACGTGCTCAGGCACGTGAGCTGCCATTAACTGACCTGGAAGAGATCCTGGAAAAATTAACCGTCGTTGTAACTGAACGTCGTGAAGAAGTTGAGGCTGAAGAAGCGCAGAACCGCGAAAAAGAAGAAAAACTCTCTAAATATCGCGAAATGCTGCTGGCTGACGGCATCGATCCAAATGAATTACTCGGCGCGCTGGAAACCGGTAAAAAACGCGCCAAGCGCGCGCCGCGTCCGGCTAAGTATTTCTATACCGATGAGAACGGCGAAGAAAAATCTTGGACCGGCCAGGGCCGTACCCCAGCCGCGATTAAAAAGGCGCTGGACGCAGGCAAAAACCTAGACGATTTCCTGATCGCCTAATTTATCCTATCCTTGCAAAGTGGTAGCCGGTGGCTGATTAAGCCACCGGCTTTTTTATTTTTCCCCCGCCGCCAGCTGGTTGCCGCACAGCGCACGCCTGGCGCTGGCATGCGCAGGGCGATGTCTGGCATAATGGCCGCCGTTTTTTCTTCACTCATCCATGAAAGGTTAATGCCGTGTTAGTAAGCAGCAATATCACCATGCAGTTTGGCAGCAAGCCACTGTTCGAAAATATCTCCGTAAAATTCGGCGGGGGTAATCGTTACGGTTTAATCGGTGCAAACGGCAGCGGTAAATCCACCTTTATGAAAATCCTCGGCGGCGATTTGGCGCCGATCGGCGGTAATGTCTCTTACGATCCCAACGAGCGCATCGGCAAGTTACGGCAGGACCAGTTTGCCTTTGAACAATATAGCGTGCTGGATACCGTCATCATGGGGCACCATGAATTGTGGGCGGTAAAGCAGGAACGCGACCGCATATATGCGCTGTTGGAGATGAGCGAAGAGGAAGGCTATAAAGTCGCGGACCTCGAAGTGCAATATAGCGATATGGACGGCTACAGCGCCGAGTCGCGCGCCGGCGAGTTATTACTCGGCGTGGGCATTCCCATTCAACAGCATTATGGCCCGATGAGTGAAATTGCGCCAGGCTGGAAATTACGCGTGCTGCTGGCGCAGGCCTTATTTTCCAATCCTGATATTTTGTTACTGGATGAACCCACCAACAACCTGGATATTGACACCATTCGCTGGCTGGAGCAGGTGTTGAATGAACGCGACAGCACCATGATCATCATTTCGCACGACCGTCACTTCCTCAATATGGTCTGCACCCACATGGCGGATCTCGATTACGGCGAACTGCGCGTTTATCCCGGCAACTATGACGAGTATATGACGGCAGCCACCCAGGCACGTGAGCGTTTATTATCGGACAACGCCAAGAAAAAAGCGCAGATTGCCGAGCTGCAGTCATTTGTCAGCCGCTTTAGCGCCAACGCCTCTAAATCGCGTCAGGCCACCTCGCGCGCGAAACAAATTGATAAAATTAAGCTGGACGAGGTAAAAGCCTCCAGTCGCCAGAATCCCTTTATTCGTTTTGAGCAAGACAAAAAACTGTTTCGTAATGCACTCGAAGTAGAGGCGTTAACAAAAGGCTTCGATAACGGCCCACTGTTTAAAAAACTCAACCTTCTGCTGGAAGTGGGTGAGAAGCTTGCGGTGCTGGGCGCTAACGGTATCGGTAAAACCACGCTGCTGAAAACGCTGGTCGGCGACCTTGCGCCGGACAGCGGCACAGTGAAATGGTCGGAGAATGCGCGCATTGGCTATTACGCGCAGGATCACGCCGCCGACTTTTCCGACCACCTGACCGTTTTCGACTGGATGAGCCAGTGGAAGCAGGAGGGCGACGACGAGCAGGCGGTGCGCAGCATCCTGGGACGTCTGCTGTTCAGCCAGGACGACATCAAAAAGCCGGCGAAGGTGCTCTCTGGCGGTGAGAAAGGACGCATGCTGTTTGGCAAGCTGATGATGCAGAAGCCCAACATTTTGATCATGGACGAACCTACCAACCACCTCGATATGGAATCCATCGAATCGCTGAACATGGCGCTGGAGATGTATGAAGGCACGCTGATTTTCGTCTCGCACGACCGCGAGTTCGTCAGCTCGCTGGCGACGCGCATGCTGGAGATCAAAGAGGACCGCGTAATCGACTTTACCGGCAACTACGAAGACTACCTACGCAGGCGGAGTCGCGCAAGCGGTGCCGTCGCGTCTGCACAGATCGCCTGATCTCCAGCCAGGGCATGCAGAGGGCGAACGCCGCTGCGTTCAGCCCCTCAAACTAAAACGTCCTGCGCCATTTCTGGCGCGGTACGTTTTGCTTTCAGGCACCAGCCTGCCGTCCGCCGCTCAGCGGTAGGCGTCAGAAGCCGAGCCGCACACCTCTCAGTGCGCATCCTGCGCCACTTTCACGCTGCGAAACTCTGCGCTCAGGGTGTCATACATCAGCAGCCTGGCGGCGGTGAGCGTGCCAAACGCCGTCAGCACCTTGATCGCCTCCATCGCACTAATCACGCCCACCAGCGGTGCCATCACGCCCGCCTCCACGCAGCTCAGCGTCTGTTCGCCGAACAGGCGGCTGATGCAGCGGTAGCAGGGCGCGCCCGACTGCCAGGTAAAGACGCTAAGCTGGCCCTCCATGCGGATCGCCGTGCCTGAGACCAGCGGCACGCGCCGCGCGCGGCAGAGCCGGTTCAGCTGCTCGCGCGTCTGCACGTTGTCGGTACAGTCGAGCACGACCTGCTGCCCGGCGATCAGCGCCTCAAGCGCATGCTCCTCGAGCTGGCCGTCAACGACGTCAATCTGCGTATGGGGGTTGATGGCGGCCAGGCTCTCCGCTGCCGACGCCACCTCGTCGCGGCCGATATCGGCGTCATAGTGCCGACGCCTGTCGCCCCCAGATAGGGCGCCGCAGTCCAGCCCAGCCCGCCGAGACCGACGATCAGCGCGCGGCTCGCCTTGAGCTTTTACTGGCCGTCGAAGTCAAAGCCGCGCAGCACGATCTGTCGGTTGTAGCGCAGCATCTCTTTATCGCTGAGTTCGGGCAGCATCTATCCCTCCAGCAGCGCGTTAAAAGGCTCAACCTCGCCCCATTCACCCGGCTCGACCGCGCCGCGCTCGCGCTCCAGCACGATAAAGCAGTTGGCGGCGGCGAAGGAGCTGAAGACGTGCGAACCCTGGTGGCCGGTGCTGTGCACCTTCAGCTCGCCGTCGGCGCCGCAGCGCATCACGCCATACTGAAAGTCGAGGCGGCCCGGGGATTTCTTCAGCCACGAGGCAGCGCGCGCGCGCAGGCGCGGCGGCAGCGGCTGTACCAGCTGATTGAAGGTGACCGCAGCCGATACCGGGTTACCCGGAAGGCCGTAGAACCAGCCGTTGGCGAGGCAGCCGAAGGCGAAGGGCTTGCCGGGCTTGATGCCCAGCCTTCCAGAAGGAGGATCGCCTGGGCACGACGCTGGCCGTCTCAGGCATCTCCTTTCCCGCTTTCGCGCTCGGCATGCTGCTGATGCAGGTGTTCTTCGTCGAGCTGGGCTGGCTGCTCACCGTCGGCGCCGACAGCTGGCAGCACTATATTCTCCCCTCTATTACGCTGGGCGCCGCGGTGGCGGCGGTAATGGCGTGCTTTATCCGCTCGGCCTTCGTGGAGGTGATGCAAGAGGACTATATGCGCACCGCGCGCGCCAAAGGGGTGCGCGAATCGCTGGTGGTAGTCACAAGCACGGCCTGCGCAACTCAATGATCCCGGTGGTTACCATTATGGGCCTGCAGTTCGGCCTTCTGCTCGGCGGCTCGATTGTGGTGGAGGTGGTGTTCAACTGGCCGGGACTGGGCCGCCTGCTGGTGGACTCGGTGGAGATGCGCGACTACCCGGTGATCTAGGCCGAGGTGCTGCTATTTTCGCTGGAGTTTATCCTGATTAACCTGATTGTCGATCTGCTTTATGCGGCAATTAATCCCGCCATTCGCTACAAGTAAGGAGTCGCAATGAAAAACTGGCGACGCGAAGCGGTGCTGAAAAGCCTGCCGCTGAACAGGGAACATCGGGTGCGCACTCCCTGGCGCGAGTTCTGGCGGCGCTTTCGCCGTCAGCCGGTGGCGATGGCGGCGGGGCTGTTTGTCCTGCTGCTGATCGTGCTGGCCTTTATCGCCCCGCTTATCGCGCCGTTCGACGCGGAGAACTATTTTGACTATGACCGGCTTAATCAGGGGCCGTCGCTGATGCACTGGTTTGGCGTCGACTCTCTGGGACGCGATATTTTCTCCCGCGTGCTGGTGGGCACGCGCATCTCGCTGATTGCTGGCTTCTTCTCCGTGGCGATCGGCGCGGCCATCGGCACGCTGTTCGGCCTGCTGGCGGGCTACTACGAGGGCGCCTGGGATCGCATCACCATGTGCATCTGCGACGTGCTGTTCGCGCTTCCCGGCATTTTGCTGGCGATCGCCGTGGCGGCGATCATGGGCAGCGGCATGAGCAATGTGATCGTCGCGGTGGCGATTTTCAGCATTCCCGCTTTTGCCCGCCTGGTGCGCGGCAACACGCTGATGCTGAAGCATCAGACCTATATCGAGTCGGCGCGCAGCATAGGCGCCTCGGACGCCACCATTCTGCTGCGCCATATCCTGGCCCGGCACGGTGTCGTCCATCGTGGTCTACTTCACCATGCGAATCGGCACCTCGATTATCACCGCCGCCAGCCTATCGTTTCTTGGCCTTGGCGCGTAGCCGCCGACGCCGGAGTGGGGCGCAATGCTCAACGAGGCGCGTGCCGATATGGTGCTGGCGTCGCACGTGGCGATTTTTCCCAGCCTGGCTATTTTCCTCACGGTTTTAGCATTTAATTTGCTTGGCGACGCGCTCGATCCTAAACTCAAGACATGAAAAAATTTGACTACGAGCAAGACTTTAAAACCATCGACTTTCGCCAACATCCGGAGTTGTATCCGGTCGGGCGCGGCGAGCAGGGTGTGCTGATGGTGGAGCCTTATAAAAGCGAGATTCTGCCGCACTGGCGCTTTCGCACCGTGCCGATCGCAAAGGCGTCAGCGGCGGAGCTGATGGAGCTGTTTGAGGGCTATCGCGCGCGCCGCTATAGCAACAATAAGGGCGGGCGCAAGTACGACGCCGACGGCAATGAGCTGCCGCGCGGCTTCGATGAAGAAAAGGCCGCTGCGGCGGCCATTTTTAAAGGCTACTGGGATCGCTTGCGCGAAGATGAGGACTATCTGGCGCGCAAGCAGGCGCACCAGAAGCGCTATGGTTAGACGCGCGTGCCTCCATCAGCGGAATGACGTCGTCCACGTGCGGGTAAGGGTTGACATAGTACAGGCGCACCCAGACGCCGAGCTTCGCCAGCTGTTCGCACTGGCCCACCATGCTGGTTTTCACCGGCTGGCCGTTCCAGAAGCCGGTGCGGTGTTTAATGTCGACGCCGTAGGCGGAGGTGTCCTGCGAGATCACCAGCAGCTCTTTCACGCCCGCTGCCACCAGACGTCTCGCCTCGTCCAGCACCTCGCCGATGGTGCGGCTGTCGAGATCGCCGCGCATTGAGGGAATGATGCAGAAGGTGCAGCGATGGTTGCAGCCTTCGGAAATCTTCAGGTAGGCGTAGTGGCGCGGCGTCAGCTTGACGCCCTGTTTCGGTACTAGGCTTAAAAAGGGATTGTGCTGCGGCTTTGGCACATAGGTGTGCACATGCGACAGCACCTGTTCATAGCTGTGTGGGCTGGTGATCTCAAGCACTTTGGGATGCACTTCGCGGATCAGATCCACTTTCGCGCCGAGACAGCCGGTCACGATAACCTTGCCGTTTTCGTTCAGCGCCTCGCCGATCGTCTCCAGCGACTCCTGCACCGCGCTGTCGATAAAGCCGCAGGTGTTACGATAACAATTTCCGCATCGTCATAGCCCGGGGCACCACGTCGTAGCCTTCTGTGCGCAGTTCGGTCAGGATGCGCTCCGAATCGACCAGGTTTTTAGGACAGCCAAGCGAGATAAAGCCCACGCGCGGCGGCAGTGTTGTTGTTGTATTAGACATGGCTCTGTTTTCAGGTTCAGCACAGCGATGGCGCGCGATTCTACCTGTGTTGCGGCGAAAATTGTAGCGTTATCTATGGGGGTAATTCTGGCGATGAGCGGCCGCGCTTATCGGGCGGCATAAACGCCAATATCCCTGTATTTGTTAATGAATTAAGGGGCAGTGCGCCCGGCGGGAAAGGTAAATAACTGCAAACGTCACGGACGAATATTTAACGGCTAACCTCTGGATATCCCCGCGAAAATTTCCCCTCAACTACCGTCGCCTGCGTCAACAAATTTTATAGGGTTAAGTTTAGCGCGGGCCGATGCTTAAATTCGGTATTCAAATTTGCTGTGAATTCAATAATAAGCAGATAAAAAGGCAGCTGCGTGCGCATCGCCGCAGTCGACGAAGTGGATAATGTGTGAGCGGAACAATGAAAGAGATCGTTAAAGGATTTCTGAACTTTCAACAGAATGTATTTCCTGAAAGGAAGGATCTTTTCAAAAGCCTGGCGTCGAATCAAAATCCAAAGGCGCTGTTTATCTCCTGTTCTGACAGCCGTTTAGTCCCTGAACTGGTGACCCAGCAGGAGCCAGGCCAGCTGTTCGTGATCCGCAACGCGGGCAATATCGTGCCGCCGTTCGGTCCGGAGCCGGGCGGCGTGTCGGCCACCATCGAGTATGCAGTTATGGGGCTGGGCGTAAGTGAAATCATCATCTGCGGCCACTCCGACTGCGGTGCGATGAACGCCATCGCTTCCTGTCAGTGCATGGACAACATGCCAGCGGTCGATCACTGGCTCCACTATGCCGATGCGGCGAAAACCGTGGTGGAAGAGCGTGACTATGAGACGCCGGAAGCCAAGCTGAACGAAATGGTGAAAGAGAACGTTATCGCCCAGCTGAATAATATCAAGACCCATCCTTCCGTGGCGCTGGCGCTGCGTAAAGGCAAGGTGCGCCTGCACGGCTGGGTGTACTATATCGAGTCGGGCAAAATCATCGCGCTGACCGAAGGCGGCGAAAGCTTTATCTCCCTCTCCGATAACCCGGACACCTGCTTCGAGTAATTCTCCCGCCCGCTGCTCCCGCAGCGGGCGTTTTTCTTCGCTTTCTCCCGGCGCGCTCTCGACAAATTAACTACGCTATTTATACCGATACGCGACTGAAAGCGGCGATTGCCGAGCGCAAACAGCTGGTGACCCAGCCCGGGCTGCGCACGCTGATCGCCAGCACCATGGCGGCAACCGGCTATTGCACGCAAAACAGCGCGCTGTTTCTGGAAATCGAGGTGCGCGACGCTCAGACCGGCAAGCCGATGATCAAGGTGGTGCGTAAGGCGTTCGGCAAACCGCTGAACAATAGCAGCACGCCCATTACCTATGGCGACGTAAAAAGCGCGATTGACGATACGTTCAGCGACGCGGTGCATCTCAGCACCCCCTGAGCAGGCTTATCATGGCAGGGAAGCCATACTTAATCTTTTGTAAAGTCTGAACATTATCGTGTCACGCTGGTACCCTTAAATTCATCCCCTCGCGACTGGAGCACATCATGACCCTATTTACTGCTGCGCTATTACTCGGCGGCGCGCTCACTACTCTCCCCTCGCTGGCGGCGGAGGTGCAAGTGCAGGTTTTACAGGACAAACTCAACCACCCCTGGTCGGTGGCGTTTTTGCCGGACAATCAGACGCTGCTGATCACCGAGCGCAGCGGCCAGCTGCGCAGCTGGCGGCCCGACAGCAGCCTATCGCAGCCGATTGAGGGGGTGCCGCAGGCGGGGGTGCGCCGTCAGGCGGGTCTACTCGATGTGGTGCTGGCGCCGGACTTTGCCCAGAGCCGGCGAGTGTGGCTGAGCTATACCGAGGAAAACAGCAGCGGCCAGCTGGGCGCGGTAATCGGCTACGGCTAGTTCAGCGAGGATAATCGCCGCCTGACCGGCTTTAAAACGGTGGTGCGCCAGACGCCGCAGCTCTCGGCGGGTAATAACCTCGGCACGCGCCTCGCCTTCGACGGCTATCTCTATATCGTGTTCGGCGACAACTTCCACAGCGGCAGCGCACAGGATCTCGATAAGCTCACCGACAAAATCCTGCGTCTCAATCAGGACGGCAGCGTGCCGAAGGACAATCCCTTTGTCAGCCACAGCGGCGCGCGTCCGGAAATCTGGGCCTACGGCCTGCGCAACCCGCAGGGACTGGCCTTTAACCCCTGGACGCAGCAGATGTGGGAGAGCGAGCATGGCCCGCGCGGCGGCGATGAGGTGAATATGCCGCAAAAGGGCAAAAACTACGGCTGGCCGCTGGCGACCCGGGGCATTGACTACAACGGCAGCAACGTGCCGGAATCAAAGGGCAGCCACGCAGAGGGAATGGAACAGCCGGTCTTCTACTAGAAAAACTCGCCGGCGTTGAGAGGCATAGCGTTTTACAACAGTGCCCGCTTCCCGCAGTGGAAAAAATCACTGTTTATCGGCGCGCTTAAAGAGAAGAACCTGATCCGCCTCAGCGTCAATGGTGACAAGGTGGTGGAGGCGTAGCGCCTGCTGACGGATCGCAACGTGCGCCAGGGACCGGACGGCTATCTCTATGTGCTGAACGACGACAACAACGGCAAGCTGCTGAAAGTGGGCCTTGCGCAGGACGCTAGCGCCTCTTGCGGCTAATCAGCGCGCCCAGCGACAGACTTCCCAACCGCGATTCAGCGCCTCCTGGTGTAGCAGCGCGTCGGGATTGATCACCAGCGCATGATCGGCCTACGTCAGCAGAGGCAGGTCGTGCACAGAATCGCTGTAGGCCCAGGTGTAGTGAAACAGGCTCTTAAGCTACAGCGCGCGCCAGTCGGTCAGCCGCGTCACATTATTGCCCTCTTTATAGGTCATGGTTCCGTAGGTCAGGCCGCTGTAGCGGTCGTTAACCACTTCGACGCCGATCGCCAGCGTGCCCGCGTAATAGCGCGCCATCAGCGCCTGCTCTTCGGCCAGCAAACTTTCACGCGCAAACCCCTGTGAAACCAGCCAACGCAGCTACAGGGCGGTACTGTCCTCACAGATGACGGTTTCGTCCAGGTCAAACACGGCTAAGTCCATGGTGGATCTCTTCAGTTGACTCCCAACAGCCTGGCAGAATTTTGTGACGCTCTTAACCGTTCTGCGAAAAATCGGAATTTCACCGGCTTTTCTGTGCGCGCCACAGGGGCGACACTGGCTGGTGCGCTTGGCGCATGCCAAGGTTACTCTACCAAACTCTAGATAACTTTACGGTTGAGCGGTTTTTTTTAGTCGCGTCAGGGGTTAGCGTTTCACTTTGGGAGTTCTGCCCTAAAACCGCGATTTAACATGGAATGCCAGCGTACATGACGACTATTCACACTTCTCGCCGCCTGCGGCAGGCCGCCGCCGCTTCCTTACTGCTTTTTCTCGCCCCCGTGGCCCTTGCCATAGACGCGCCTGCCCCGCCGCAGGTCGAAGCCAAAGCCTGGATTTTAATGGATTACGCCAGCGGCAAGGTGCTGGCGGAGGGCAACGCGGACGATCGGCTCGATCCCGCCAGCCTGACCAAAATGATGACCAGCTACATGGTCGGCCAGACGCTTAAGTTGGGCAAAATCAAACGCGACGATATGGTGACAGTGGGCCAGGACGCCTGGGTGACGGGCAATCCAAAGCTGAAGGGCTCCTCGCTAATGTTTCTCAAGCCCGGCGATCGCATTCCGGTCTCTGAGCTGAATAAAGGCATCATGATCCAGTCTGGCAACGACGCCTGTATCGTACTGGCGGACTATGTCGCCGGCAGCCAGGACGCCTTTATCGGCCTGAGAACAACTACGTGAAGGCATTCGGGCTGAAAAATACCCACTTTATGACGGTGCACGGGCTGGATGCCGAGGGGCAGTACAGCACCGCGCGCGATATGGCGCTGATCCGCGACGTGCCCGACGAGTATGCGCTGAACAAAGAGAAAGAGTTCACTTTCAACCATATTCGCCAGATGAACCGCAACCGGCTGCTCTGGAGCACCAACCTGCAGGTGGACGTTATTAAAACCGGCCATACCTCAGGCGCCGGCAACAACCTGGTCGCCTCCGCCTCCGAAAACTATATGCGGTTGATCTCCGTGGTGCTCGGCACCGCCACCGACGCCGCGCGCTTCCGCGAGAGCGAAAAGCTGCTTACCTAGGGCTTCCGCTTCTTTGAAACCGTCACGCCGATCAAGGCGGACAAGCCGTTCGCCCAACAGCGCGTCTGGTTTGGCGATCGCAAAGAGGTCAATCTAGGCGTCGAGAAAGATGCGGTGCTGACAGTGCTGACGGTGCCGAAAGGGCAGATGAAGAACCTGAAGGCGAGCTACACCCTGACCACGCCGCAGCTGGAAGCGCCGCTGAAGAAAAATCAGGTGGTGGGCACCATCGATTTACTGCTGGACGGCAAAACCATTGAGCAGCGTCCGCTGGTGGTGATGGAGGAGGTGCCGGAGGGCAATTTCTTCAGCCGCATCGTCGATTTCGTGCTGATGCAGGTCCACTCGCTGTTCGGTAAGTGGTTTAGTTAAAACGAGCGCGCTGTTAGCGCTGAGCAGACGCGGATGGCATGGGCCGATCGCAAAGTCGCTCAAGGCATCCCTGCGCGCTCGGCCCGCGACATCCCTGTCGCGGGACGCTTTGCTCCTCTGCTTATGCCATCCGCTTTCAGACTATGGGGTTGCCTGTCAGTGCTATCCGCATTACGGCCAGCGCGCTGCACGCTTGCTTAATCCTGAATCCAGCCCTTGCGTATCGGCAGCGCGAACAGCGCGCGATAGAGTTCATGAACCGTCGCCAGCATGCGCGCGCCGTAGCTCTGCCAGGCGAGGTGCGACGCCAGACAGCCGAGCAGCCCCACCAGAAATCCGCCCAGCATATCCATCGGCCAGTGTACGCCGAGATAGGCGCGTGACCAAGCGATGGCGCAGCCGACCGCCAGCAGGATCACGCCCGACCAGCGTCGATGCCAGAACAGAAAGGCCAGCGCGAAGGTGAAAATGGTGGTGCCGTGGTAGCTGGGATAGGAGTCGTCCGGCGCGTGATGCAGAAACTGATAGCCCAGCCCGATCGCGAAGGGGCGGGGATGCGGCAGCAGCTGGCCAATACACCAGGAGATGGCCAGCGCGTAAATCAGCGCCATGCCGGTTTTCAGCACCAGCACGCGCTGGGAGGCGACCCGGTCGCGCGGTCCCCACAGCCAGAGCGCGACAATCAGCAGCGGCACGATAGCGATAAGAGCTTTGGCGATAAAGGTCGCCAGCGCCAGCGCCAGCAGCCAGGTGGGCGAGGCCGGAGTGGCGTTGATCAGGAGAAACAGTGAGTGGTTTAACGCTTCCATCGGGGTAAACAGTCCTCATCGGGTGCGCCTGCGCGGCGCACAAAATGTCAAAAGCAAAGGGTATCCTGGCGGCGCAGGCCAGCGGCGTATATAGCGCCCGCTCCTAAATGACATGCAGGTTGCAGAACGGTTTAAGTTTGATGATCTCCCGTCATCCGTGCGGCGTGCATGGGAAAGGGCAAATAGCAGACATAAAAAAGCCCGTCAGTATAAAACTGGCGGGCTCCTTAATTTGGGGATTTCAAAGAAAAGCAGTGGCACCTATTCAGTGCTGAGCCTTAACAAAAAAGTTCTGGACTGCAGCAAAAAAATCTTATAGAGGCAAAATCGGCCAGATAATCACGATCAGCGTACCCGCCAGCGTCAGCAGCACGTTGGCGATAGCGTAGGTGCCCGCGTAGCCCAGCGCCGGGATATTGCTGCGCGCGGTATCGCAGATAATCTCCATCGCCGGCGCGCAGGTGCGGGCGCCCATAATGGCGCCGAACAGCAGCGCGCGGTTCATGCGCAGCACATAGGCGCCGAACAGATAGCAAATCACTACCGGCAATAGGCTCACCAGCAGGCCGCACAGCAGCATCAGCACGCCCTCGTTGCCCATGCCGTGACTGATGCCGCTGCCGGCGCTCAGGCCGACGCCCGCCATAAACACCATCAGGCCGAACTCTTTCACCATGGTCAACGCGCCCTGCGGGATATAGCCGAAGGTCGGATGGTTAGCGCGCAGGAAGCCCAGCATAATGCCGGCGAATAAGAGCCCGGCGGCGTTGCCGATGCCGAAGCTGAAGTTGCTGAACTGGAAGGTGATCAGGCCGATCATCAGGCCGACGATAAAAAAGGCGCAAAACGCCAGCAGATCGGTTCCCTGGCGGTGGATGGCGATAAAGCCGATGCGGTCCGCCACGTTTTTTACGCGCTTCGCCTCGCCGCTCACCTGCAGGATATCGCCCTTGTGCAGCATAATGCTGTCGTCGATCGGCATCTCAATCTGGCTGCGGATCACGCGGTTAAGAAAACAGCCGTGATCCGTCAGGTTGAGCTTGCTGAGGCGCTTGTTCACCGCGTTATGGTTTTTCACAACGATCTCTTCCGTCACGATGCGCATATCGAGCAGGTCGCGGTCAAAGACCTCTTTGCCGTTGCGGAAGCTGGCGTCGAGGCGCGCGTGGGCGTCAGGGTAGCCTACCAGCGAGATATCGTCGCCAGGTTGCAGCACCGCGTCGCCGTCGGGGCTGGCGAGAATGCCGTTGCGGCGGATGCGTTCGATATAGCAGCCGGTCTGGCGATAGATCCCCAGCTCGCGCAGGTTTTTGCCGCCGCTCCACGCCACTAGCTCCGGGCCGACGCGATAGGCGCGGATCACCGGCAGAAAGACTTTACGCTGGCTGTCGGCGTTGAGGCCGCGCTCGCGCGCGATCTGCTGTGCGCTGGTGGGCAGATCCTGATGCTGCAGGCGTGGCAGGTAGCGCGCGCCGAAGATCAGGCTCACCAGGCCAATCAGGTAGGTAAACGCATAGCCGAGGCTGAGGTGATCCTGCATCAGCGCCAGCTGCCCGCCATCGCTCATGCTTTGTCGCAGCGTGTCGCCTGCGCCTACCAGCACCGGCGTCGAGGTCATGGAGCCCGCCAGCATGCCTGCCGTCTGGCCGATATCCCAGCCGAAAAGCTTGCCAAAGCCGAGCGCCAGCAGCAGGGCGCTGACCACCATCACGGTCGCCAGCATGAAATAGTTTTTGCCGTCGCGAAAGAAAATAGAAAAAAAGTTAGGCCCCGCCTCTACGCCGACGCAAAAAATAAACAGCATAAAGCCCAGGCTGAGGGCATTGGTATTAATCGCAAAATGTTGCTGTCCGAGTAATAAAGAAACAACTAACACGCCAATGGAATTTCCTAACTGCACCGAACCCAGGCGCAATTTACCTAGGCACAGCCCGAGCGCCAGAACGACAAATAATAACAGAACATCATTTCCGCTTAACAAATTTGCGACGTTTATATTCACTGTTTAACTTCTTATTTACGTGTAAACTGTTGATGAAAAGCTTTTTTTCGCAATCTATTGCAGGCCGCACACTGCCTGCCTTTTTCCGCTGGAAAAGGCTAGGTTGCAGACGACGCATATTCTAATCATAAAAGTCACCTTCAGCCACGTGCGGAAACTTTTCTCCAGCCGATGGCCTGTTTCATTTTATTTCCACCAGATCCCGGCAGGTTGTTGTCATTATAATGATTTTCGATAAGTGGGGTGATATGCCACAGCGTTCCTTGCGCTGGATGAGTGCGATGTTAGGCGTCGCGCTTTACAGTCTGGTGTTTATTTATGCGCAGCGTTTCTGGCTGGCTGGCTGGCTGGCGACGCGGAGCGGCCAGCCGGAGCTGCTGCTGTTTCTGCTGCCCGGCGCGGTGATGGCGCTGCTGCATGCGGAAAGTCTGTTAAAGAGCACGCTGCTGATGGCGCTGTGGGGCACGCTGCTGCCCAACGGCGCGCTGCTGGCGCGCACAAGCCTAACCATGCTGTCAGCGTGGAGCCTGAGCGCACTGTTCTGGGCGGGAAGCGGGGCGCTGCTGCTGCGCATCATCTGGCGCTGAGCGCAAAAAAAACGGGCCGTTGCGGCCCGTTTGTCAGCGTCAGTAAGACTCAGGCGCCTGCGCCGAGGTTAGCCTGCGTCCAAGCGACAAAATCGGTGTAGCCGCCGATATGCTGCTCATCAACGAAAATCTGCGGCACGGTGCTCACCGGTTTGCCCGCGCTTTTCTCCAGATCCGCTTTGGTGATGCCTTCCGCCTGGATATTGATATACTGATAGGTGAAGTCGTCACGCTCAGCGCTGAGCTTGTCGGCCAGCTCTTTTGCCCGCACGCAGTAGGGGCAGCCTGGACGACCAAAAATAACGGTAACCATGAAACGCTCCTTAATTCAGACACCTTTAATGTGACTCGCGTCACAAAAGGCCAGGGTGAATGGTCAACATGATGCCCGCTCAAAGCGCTTAAGAAAAGCAGAAAATGCCTGTTAGTCTGATGCGCCTCGTCTATGAAAGTCTGTGAAGCTTGACCATAATTGACAACCTGAACCCGGTGCGAAGCAGGAGAAAGCCGATGCAAAATGTGACGCGTTTACCGAAAGCGCTGCTGCTGATCGGCATTCTGCTTATGCTGCCCGCCGCCTGGCTGTTGATGTGTCGTACCGCCCAGGCCATGGCGCCGCAGCTGTTGGATCGCACCGCTAAAAAAACTGACACTCGCCGGAGACCCTAATGACACCAACTATCGATTTATTGTGCAGCCACCGCTCCATTCGCGCCTTTACGGACCAGGCGATTAGCGCGGAACAGCGCGAAGCGATCATCGCCGCGGCGCAATCGGCGTCCACCTCCAGCTTTCTGCAGTGCTCCTCGATTATTCGCGTCACCGATCCCACGCTGCGTCAGCAGCTGGTGACCTTGACCGGCGGTCAGCAGTGGGTGGCGGACGCCGCCGAGTTCTGGGTATTCTGCGCCGACTTCAACCGCCATCTGCAAATCTGCCCCAATGCGCAGCTGGGACGCGCGGAACAGCTGCTGCTGGGCTGCGTCGATACCGCGCTAATGGCGCAAAATGCCATGGTCGCCGCTGAATCGCTCGGCCTCGGCGGCGTCTTTATCGGCGGCATCCGCAACAGCATCGCTCAGGTCACCGATCTGCTCGGCCTGCCGAAGTTCGTGCTGCCGCTGTTTGGCTTCTGCATCGGCTACCCGGATGCGGTGCCGGATGTCAAGCCGCGCCTGCCGCAGGCGATGCTGGTGCATGAAAACAGCTATCAGCCGGTCGATCAGCAGGTGCTGGCCGACTACGACAGCCGCACGGCGATCTACTATGAGCAGCGCGACAGCAACCAGCGGAGCGAAACTTGGAGCGAGCTGATCCGGCGTTTGATTATCAAAGAGACACGTCCCTTTATGCTCGACTACCTGCATCAGCAGGGCTGGGCGACACGCTAAACCCGCAAGGATCGATGATGAAAATTGCCATCCTGTCGCGCGACGGCGAACTTTACTCCTGCCGGCGCTTGCGTGAGGCAGCTGCGCTGCACGGACATGAGATTCAGGTCATTGCTCCGCTCTCCTGCTACATGAACATCAACCCGGCGTCGCCGGCGGTACACTACCGCGGCGAAGCGCTCGGCCACTTCGACGCGGTGATTCCGCACATCGGCTCTGCGACCACTTTTTACGGCACCACGGTGCTGCACCAGTTCGAAATGTGTGGCAGCTATTCGCTCAACGAATCGGTCGCCATTACCCGCGCCCGCTATAAGCTGCGCTCGCTGCAGCTGCTGGCGCGCCAGGGGATTGATATGCCGGTGACCGGCTTCGCCTCGTCGCCGGACGACACTCAGGATTTGATCGCCATGGTGGGCGGCACGCCGCTGGTGGTGAAGCTGATGGAGGGCACTCAGGGCATCGGCGTGTTGCTGGCGGAGACGCGGCAGGCGGCGGAGAGCGTGATCGACGCCTTTCGCGGCCTGAATGCCCATATTCTGGTGCAGGAGTTTATCCAGGAGGCGCAGGGGCGCGACGTGCGCTGTCTGGTGATCGGCGACGAAGTGGTGGCGGCCATCGAGCGCACGGCCAAAGAGGGCGACTTTCGCTCGAACCTGCACCGCGGCGGCAGCGCCCGCCCGGTGGCGATCATGCCGCAGGAGCGGGCGATCGCAGTGAAAGCGGCTGCCACGCTCGGGCTGGAAGTGGCGGGCGTCGATATCCTGCGCGCCCGTCGCGGGTCGCTAGTGATGGAGGTCAACGCCTCTCCTGGGCTGGAAGGCATCGAAACCGCGACCGGCATCGACATCACCGCCATGATGATCCGCCGGATTGAACGTCATACCTTGCCCGGTTTCAGTCTTAAAACCGGCGGCTGAGGCGCGCTTTTCAGCGGTTTTCGTAGCGTCCACGCCATTTTTTCCGTAAGCTTGGTCGCCTATTTCTTCACTCCTTGGGACACTACGATAAATTCTCTTGTCGTTCCGGATATCCACCTGTTACGTCGCTGGCTGGATCAGCAAAATATCACTTGTTCGAATGTGATGCCTGTCAGGCACTCCATCTGCCGCATATGCAAAACTTCGATGGGGTGTTTGACGCCAAAATCGATCTGGTCGACAACGTTATTCTCTTTCTCCGCGCTGGCGGAGGTGAAGCCGACGGCGCTGATCCCGCTGATCGTCTGTCAGTCGCTCGGCACCAGCGCCGGGCTGACTTTCGGTCAGTTCGCCGCCTTTATGAAGCAGAGCGAAGAGCAGCTCTCCATGGTGATCATGGAAGCCTTCGCCAATAATCTGCTGATGATGGGCGAAGAAGAGGAGGAGCGTCCGCTCGCCAGCTTCAGCCATTCGCTGCTGCACTGACGCGGCCGCCTCGCATGCCCTGTTTTAACTGCCGCTTTATACGGCAGTTTCTGTTTTATCCCCGCCATTTTTTATTCTGCTTTTCGCCCGCTGCTGCCAGATATTTCTCGTGGTTTATGCCAATCCTGCCAGACCAAATAGCACAAACATGCATAACATATCGCTAAAAGGCGTTTTTTAAGCTGGGGTCTGGTAGAGAAAGGGCACTGCCGCTATTCTTGCGGAGCTGTATCAGGCGCGCATTCGCAGCGCAGGTATCAGTTTTTGCTATTAAACTCTCAGTGAATATTGATTCATAATATCGGTGAATTTATACCCCGCTTGCTGCACCGGGAGCCCGGTCTGGCCAGATTGAGATGAGCCGCTCAGGAGGAAATAAAAAAGATGTCTAATCAGAAAAAATGGTTGTTAGGGGCGATTGCTGGTGTGTTGATGGCCGCCTCTGCAGGCTCGATGGCGGAAGATAAAACGCTGCATGTCTATAACTGGTCAGATTATATCTCTGCCGATACCGTGCCAAACTTTGAAAAACAGACCGGCGTGAAGGTGGTCTACGACGTCTTTGATTCCAACGAAGTGCTGGAAGGCAAGTTGATGGCGGGCAGTACCGGCTACGACGTGGTGGTGCCATCTTCCAGCTTCCTGGCGCGCCAGCTGCAGTCCGGCGTATTCCAGCCGCTCGACAAGAGCAAGCTGGCGAACTACAAGAACCTCGATCCTGAGCTAATGCAGAAGGTCGAACAGCACGATCCCGACAATAAATACGCTATTCCCTATCTGTGGGGCACCACCGGCATCGGCTACAACGTCGAGAAGGTGAAGGCGACGCTGGGCGCCGACGCGCCGGTCAACAGCTGGGATCTAGTGCTGAAGCCGGAAAATCTTGAGAAGCTGAAAAGCTGCGGCGTCTCCTTCCTTGACGCGCCGGAAGAGATCTTCGCTACCGTGCTGAACTATCTCGGCAAAGATTCCAACAGCGCTGACGCCAAAGACTACACCGGCGCAGCCACCGGTCTGCTGCTGAAGCTGCGTCCCAGCATCCGCTATTTCCACTCGTCGCAGTACATTAACGATCTGGCGAACGGCAATACCTGCGTCGCCATCGGCTGGTCCGGCGATATCCTGCAGGCGAAAAACCGTGCCAATCAGGCGAAAAACGGCGAGCACCTCGCCTACAGCGTGCCGAAAGAGGGCGCGCTCGCCTTTTTTGACATGATGGCGATCCCGAAAGACGCGAAAAACCTCGACGCCGCCTATCAATGGCTGAACTACATCATGGATCCGAAAGTCATTGCCGACGTTTCCAATAAGATGTCCTACGCTAACGGTAACAAGGCGTCACTGCCGCTGATCAACGCCGACATTCGCAACAGCCCGGGCATCTTCCCGACGCCGGAGGCGATGTCGAAGCTCTTTGTGCTCAAGGTGCAGGATCCGAAACTGGATCGCGCGCGCACCCGCGCCTGGACGCGAGTGGAAAGCGGCAAATAAGCGGCTGATTGCGTAGAGGCAAGCTTACAACCTGGAACAGAGGCGCTGCGCTGGCCTCTGTTTTCTCTTTTTGCGGCTGGCTTAGCCGTTCCGTGTCAACCGGAGTGAACTGTTAGTGAACGACGCGATCCCCCGTCCTCAACCTAAAACCGTAAAGGCGCTCACGCCCTTGCTGGAGATCCGCAACCTGATCAAATCGTTTGACGGGCAGCACGCCGTCGACGACGTCAGCCTGACCATCTATAAAGGCGAGATTTTTGCGCTGCTCGGTGCCTCCGGCTGCGGTAAGTCGACGCTGCTGCGCATGCTGGCGGGCTTCGAGCCGCCGACCAGCGGCCAGATCGTGCTGGACGGGCAGGATCTCTCCCACGTGCCGCCCTACCAGCGCCCGGTCAATATGATGTTTCAGTCATACGCGCTGTTTCCCCATATGACGGTCGAGCAGAACATCGCCTTCGGCCTCAAACAGGACCGGCTGCCGAAGGGCGAAATCGCGGCTCGCGTCGCGGAGATGTTGGCGCTGGTGCATATGCAGGAGTTTGCGAAGCGCAAGCCGCATCAGCTCTCCGGCGGTCAGCGTCAGCGCGTGGCGCTGACGCGTAGCCTGGCGAAGCGGCCCAAGCTGCTGCTTCTCGACGAGCCGATGGGCGCGCTGGACAAAAAGCTGCGCGATCGCATGCAGCTGGAAGTGGTGGATATTCTTGAGCGCGTTGGCGCTACCTGCGTGATGGTGACTCATGATCAGGAAGAGGCGATGGCCATGGCGGGACGCATCGCCATTATGAACCGCGGCAAATTCGTTCAGATTGGCGAGCCGGAGGAGATCTACGAGCATCCGACCACCGTCTACAGCGCCGAATTTATCGGCTCGGTCAACGTTTTCAGCGGCATGCTGCGTGAGCGCCAGGAAGATGGCCTGGTGATCGACAGTCCCGGGCTGGTGCATCCGCTGAAGGTCGATTCCGATATCTCGGTGCTGGACAACGTGCCGGTGCACGTCGCGCTGCGGCCTGAAAAGGTGATGCTGTGCGAAGAGGTGCCGGCGGACGGCTACAACTTCGCCGTCGGCGAGGTGGTGCATATCGCCTACCTCGGCGACCTCTCGATCTATCACGTGCGGCTGAAAAGCGGGCAGATGATCAGCGCTCAGCTGCAGAACGCCCACCGTTTCCGCAAGGGACAGCCGACCTGGGGCGACGAAGTGCGTATCTGCTGGGATGTCGACAGCTGCGTTGTGTTAACGGCTTAAGGAGGCGCAATGAGTCAACTTTCTCACTCAGGCAAACCGCCCGGCACGCTGGCTGGGACGCTGCTGCAGCGCTGGGCGACGCGCATGAAAATGCGCCACGGCCGCAAGCTGGCGATCGCGCTGCCCTATCTCTGGCTGGTGCTCTTCTTCCTGCTGCCGTTTTTGATGATGTTGAAGATCAGCTTCGCCGATATCGCGCGCGCCATTCCGCCCTATACCGAGCTGATTAGCTGGGCTGACGACCACCTCAATATCGTGCTCAACCTCGGCAACTACCTGACGCTGACTGACGATTCGCTCTATGTGGACGCCTATCTGCAGTCGCTGAAGGCGGCGGCGATTTCGACCCTGTTCTGCCTGCTGGTGGGCTATCCGCTCGCCTGGGCGGTGGCGCACAGCAAGCCGTCGATGCGCACCATCCTGCTGCTGCTGGTGATCCTGCCGTCGTGGACCTCGTTTCTGGTGCGCGTCTACGCCTGGATGGGGCTGCTGAACAACAACGGCATTCTGAACCGCTTTCTGCTGTGGCTGGGGGTGATCGACCATCCGCTGGTGATCCTCTACACCAATATAGCGGTCTATATCGGCATAGTTTACTGCTATCTGCCCTTTATGGTGCTGCCGATCTATACCGCGCTGACGCGCATCGACTATTCGCTGGTGGAAGCCTCACTCGACCTCGGCGCCAGGCCGCTGAAAACCTTTTTCAGCGTGATTGTGCCGCTGACCAAAGGCGGCATTATCGCCGCCTCGATGCTAGTGTTTATTCCGGCGGTGGGCGAGTACGTCATTCCGGAACTGCTGGGCGGACCGGACAGCATTATGATCGGCCGCATTCTGTGGCAGGAATTCTTCAACAACCGCGACTGGCCGGTCGCCTCAGCGCTGGCGGTGATTATCCTGCTGATTTTGATTTTGCCGATTGTCTGGTTCCACAAGCACCAAAACCGTGAAATGGGAGAAAAAGCATGAATCAGCTTCCTGCGATCCGCTCGCCGTGGCGTACCGCGATTCTGGCCGGCGGCTTCCTGTTTCTCTATGCGCCGATGCTGCTGCTGGTGGTCTACTCCTTTAACAGCTCGCAGCTGGTCACGGTATGGGAGAGCTTCTCTTTCCACTGGTATCGCGTCCTGTTTCAGGACGAGGCCATGCTCAACGCGGTGGTGCTCAGCCTGACCATCGCCGCGCTCAGCTCCACCATAGCGGTGGTGCTGGGGACGCTGGCGGCGTTAGTTGTGGTGCGCTTCGGCCGGTTTCGCGGTCATACCGGCTTCGCCTTTATGCTGACGGCGCCGCTGGTGATGCCCGACGTGATTACCGGCCTGTCGCTGCTGCTGCTGTTCGTCGCCATGGGCAATGCCTTCGGCTGGCCGAGCGATCGCGGCATGCTCACCATCTGGCTGGCGCATGTCACCTTCTGTACCGCCTATGTGGCGGTGGTGATCAACTCGCGCCTGCGCGAGCTGGATCGCTCGATAGAAGAGGCGGCGATGGACCTCGGCGCGACGCCGCTGAAGGTCTTTTTCGTGATTACCGTGCCGATGATCGCGCCAGCGATCGTAACCGGCTGGCTGCTCGCCTTTACTCTGTCGCTGGATGACCTGGTGATCGCCAGCTTCGTCACCGGACCGGGCGCCACCACCTTGCCGATGGCGATTTTCGCTACCGTGCGCCGCGGCGTCAATCCGGAGATCAACGCGCTGGCCTCGCTGATCCTCTTTATCGTCGGGCTGGTGGGCTTTATCGCCTGGCGCTGGATGGCCCATGAGGAAAAGCAGCGTATTCGCGATATTCAGAAAGCCAGACGTTAGCGTGGTGACGGAGCCTGCCAATGTCGGAAGCCCTGAAGAACAACAATTTTCTCTCTCGCGCCCGCGCGCGCGCCCGTACCGGTTACGGTCGCGGGCATCGCCATTATCGCCACGCGCTGCCTGAGCGTGCTGATGCTGGCGAACGAGCTGGGCGTTGAGGTGATCCTGAACTTCGTTCATCGCAGCGCGCAGGCCTGGGATTCTAAGCTTATCTTTATCGCCAGCCAGCTTATTTTTTCTATGAGCTGCTCTGCGCCTTTCTGCTGCTGCGCGGCAGCAACTCGGGGAGCTGGGGCTTTGCGGCGACGCAGCTTATCGTGCTGCTCTATATGCTGCTGGCCTCGACCGGCGCCGTCTACCCGGAGATTTTCAGCACCAGCGGCGCGAACAATGCGCAAATCATTCACCATACGCTGATGCAAAAGCTGCCCGATCTGCTGGTGCTGGGACTGCTGTTTGTGCCGGCCGGCAGCCGCGTATTTTTCCGCAAGCGGTGATACAATCGCGCTCCGCCCGACCTTCCCACGATTAACACAGGCCTTACCCGATGCAATGCGCGCTCTATAACGCCGACCTCTGCCGTTCATGCCAGTGGCTGGAAAAATCCTATTCGCAACAGCTCCGCGACAAGCAGACGCGGCTGGAAGCACTGCTGGCGCAGCAGCCGGTCGCGCAGTGGCTGCCGCCGGTCACCTCGGTGCAGCAGGCGTTCCGCAACAAAGCGAAGATGGTGGTCAGCGGCAGCGTGGAGCGTCCGGTGCTGGGCATGGTACAGCGCGACGGCACGGCGGTGGATCTCACCGCCTGTCCGCTCTATCCCGCCAGCTTCGCGCCGGTATTTGCCATGCTGAAACCCTTCATCGCCCGCGCGGGCCTAACGCCCTATAACTTGGCGCGCAGGCGCGGCGAGCTGAAGTTTCTGCTGCTGACCGAAAACAGCCAGGGCGGCATGATGCTGCGCTCCAGAGAGAAGCTGGCTCAGCTGCGCGCCGCGCTGCCGTGGCTGCAGCAGTAATTGCCGCAGCTTCAGGTCATCTCCGCAAATATTCAGCCGGTGCATATGGCTGATTCTGGAAGGGGAGGAGGAGATCGCGCTGACGCCGGCGCAGTCGCTGGCGGAGAGCTTCAATCAGGTGCCGCTCTGGATCCGGCCGCAAAATTTCTTCCAGACCAATCCGCAGGTCGCCACCGCGCTATCTATTCCAGCTGCAATCAGGAAAGCATGGCGCAGGATATCGCACGTCTGGCGGACTATTGCGTCACGCGCGTGCAGCTGTTCGATATTTTTCCCCATACCGTGCACTTCGAGGTACTCTGCTTGCTGACACGGCGGGAGAAATCGGGCGGGCCAGCGTCCTGACGGCCTGAATCAGGGACGATGCAAAACCGGTCAGACTCTTGTCCGCTGGCCCAATCCGATGTCGTTACTCAGGGAAGCACTTCTGGTTAAGCTGCTGCAGCGCGCCGTTGCCTTTGCGCACCGCAATGCCTAGCCTGGTGCCGAAGGTCGCTGTTGGTCTTCAGCCACTGATTCACTACCGCAGTATTGCCGAACACGCCGTCAAGGCGGCCGCTTTTCATATCCAGAATGGCGTTCTGATTGCTGTCATAGGCGACCGGCGTCACCTCAGGATGCTTCTCCAGCAGATACGATACTTCTGGTGCGTGGTGCCGTTCTCCACGCCGATACGCTTGCCTTTCAATGCCGCGAAATCGCCGAACTGACCTTTGCGCGCGATAAAGATGGCGGAGTTAGTGTAGGGGCTGGGTGAAATCGACCTGCTTGCTGCGCTCTTCGGTAATGTCCATGCCGGAGATCACCGTATCATAGCGGCGAAACTTCAGGCTAGGGATCAGGCTGTCGAAGCCGACGATCTGATTCTCGCGATCCAGCGATTCAAACGGTGGATAGGCGGCGGAAGAGACGAAGCGAATTTTATCGGCGGCCTGCGCGCCCGTAACCAGCATCGCTAGGGCGGCGGCGAGGATCCATTTTTTCATTATCGTACTCCCTCAAATCATATCAGAGGCGGAACGGGAGACACGATGCCAGTAAATAAATCTTTATGCAATATTTGTGAGTAAAAAATGAAAAAGGCGAGCATTGCTTGCCTGGTTATTAACTTCTGCGCTCAAAAGCCAGAGCGTGCTGCTCAATCAGGCGCATTATCAGCGTCAGCAGGCCATTGACCACCAGATAAACCAGCCCGGCGGCGGCAAACACCATCACGTCGTAGGTGCGCCCGTAAAGCAGCTGGCCGTGGCCCATCACCTCCATCAGCGTGATGGTGTAGGCGAGCGAGGTGCTTTTGAACACCAGCACCACCTCGTTGGAGTAGGAGGAGAGGGCGCGCTTAAAGGCGTAGGGCAGCAGAATGCGCAGCGTATCTTTGCGGTTCATCCCCAGCGCGGCGCAGGATTGCCACTGATCTGACGGAATGGCGCGCATCGCCCCGTAGAACAGCTGCGTGGTATAGGCGGCGCTGTTGAGCGACAGCGCCAGCATCGCGCACAGCCAGGGCTGCGACAGCTGGTGCCACAGCCAGGGAACGCTTTGCAGGCTGGGAAACTGGCCCGGGCCGTAGTAAATCAGGAAGATCTGCACCAGCAGCGGCGTGCCGGTGAACAGAGTGATATAGATCTTGACCAGCGGATTCAGCAGCGGCGTCTTCAGCGACAGCACCACGGTAAACAGCAGGGCGAGAGCCAGTGCCACCAGCAGCGACGCCAGCGTTAGCGTCAGGCTGGTATGCAGCCCTTTCAGAATCTCCGGTAAATAGCTCAGCATCAGCCGTTCCCCCGTTCAAAGCGGGTAGGGCGCAGCTCGATGTAGCGCAGCACCGCCTGGCTCAGCAGCGTAATCACCAGGTAGATGGCCGCCGTAATCAGAAACCAAGTGAAAGGATCCTGAGTGCGTGTGGCAATGCTCCGGGTTTGCAGCATCAGGTCGTTGACACTGCTCAGCGACACCAGCGCGGTATCCTTCAGCAGCACCAGCCACTGGTTGCCGAGGCCGGGCAGCGCATGGCGCCACATCTGCGGCATAATCAGGCGCAGGAAGATTGTGGATTTCTTCATCCCGAGCGCCTGGCCCGATTCCCACTGCCCCTGTGGTACCGCCTTCAGCGCGCCGCGCAGTGTCTGCGACGCGTAGGCGGAGTAGAGGATCGCCAGCGCGATCACGCCGCAGAGAAAGGGGCTGACGTCGAAGTTTTCGATCTGAACCTGCACTGGCAGCTGAAACAGGCCGAAGTTAAGCATAAAGCCGTCGGAGAGGGTAAGCAGCAGCTGCGACGCGCCGAAATAGATAAACAGCACCACCAGGATTTCCGGCAGGCCGCGAATCAGCGCCACCAGCGCCGTGCCGATCCACGCCAGCGGCTTAATCCGCAGCGACTCCCAGCCGGCAAAGATCATGGCCAGCACAAGGCCGGCGATAAGGGCGCACACAGCAAGGCCGACGGTCATGCTGGCGGCGCTGGCGAGAGGATAGAACTCACTCATCGGGGGTTACTGCTGAAACCATTTATTATAGATGGTTTTGTAGGTTCCGTCGGCTTTAACCTTCTCCAGTGCGGCGTTGAATTTCGCCTGCAGGTCGGTATTGCCCTGACGCACGGTGATACCGAGGCCGGTGCCGAAGTAGGCCTTGTCGGTGATTTTGTCGCCGACCGGCGCCAGGTTGGCGTTCTGCTTCAGCCACTCATTTACCACTGCCGTATCGCCGAAGACTGCGTCGATGCGGCCGTTTTTCAGGTCCAACACCGCGTTCTGATAGCTGTCGTAGGGCACGGTGGTGATGTCGCTGTGCTGATCGGCTAAATATTTCTGGTGGGTGGTGCCGTTCTGCACGCCGACGCGTTTGCCCTTCAGCGCCGCCACGTCGGCCACTTTTCCTTTCTGTGCGATAAACAGCGCGGAGTTATCGTAGTAGGGCTTGCTGAACAGTACCTGCTTTTCACGCTCCGGCGTAATGTCCATACCCGCCATCACCGCGTCGAAGCGGCGAAATTTCAGGCTAGGGATCAGCCTGTCAAAGGCCTGGTTGGTAAAGGTGCAGGTGGCGTCCATCTCTTTACAGAGCGCGTTCGCCAGATCGACGTCGAAGCCCTGAATTTTGTTGCTGGCGTCGACGAACTCAAACGGCGGATAGGAGGCTTCGGTGGCGAAGCGAATGGTCTGCGCCGCCGATGCGCTCAGGCTCAGACCAGCAAGCAGTGCAGCAAGTAAGATTTTTTTCATTAGGAGCTTCCTGACTTAGTGCGAAAGATAATGTGCAAACGCCTCGGTTTGCGGCTGTGTAAATCGGCTGGAGTCGCCCTGTTCCACGATGCGGCCGTTTTCCATATAGACCACCCGGCTGGCGGTTTTAAGGGCGAAGTCAACTTCGTGGGTAACGATAACTTGGGTAATCTGCGTCTGGGCCAGCTCGCGGATAATGCTGACGATCTGCGTGGTGATCTCCGGGTCGAGCGCGGCGGTCGGCTCGTCGAACAGCAGCACTTGCGGCTCCATCATCAGGGCGCGCGCGATAGCGACGCGCTGCTGCTGACCGCCGGAAAGGTGTGGCGGAAAACGATCGGCGTAGGGCGTCAGGCGCAGACGCTCCAGCAGTTTGTCGGCGCGCGCCTGTGCGTCGGCTTTGCTGAGGCCCAGCACGCGGCGGGGCGCCTCGATCAGGTTCTGCAGCACGGTGAGGTGCGGCCAGAGGTTATATTGCTGAAAGACCATGCCGACATTCTGGCGCAGTTCGCGGATCGCGGCGTCAGAAGGGGATTTAGTGAAGTCGAAGTGGTTACCGGCAATCTGCAGGCTGCCCGAACGCGGCTGCTCCAGCAGGTTGAGTACGCGTAGGAGTGAGCTTTTCCCCGCGCCGCTTGGGCCGAGAAGCACCAGCGTTTCGCCTTGCGGGTAATCCAGGTTGATGTCAAACAACGCCTGATGGGCGCCGTAATAGCAGTTAATTCCGTTTAATTGAATACTCATGCGCAAATTTTGAATAGCCATTAATACCGTAAATCTTAACCGCACCGGAATAGTTATGCAAATGAAGCGGGTTAAAATTTATGAAACTGCAGCGAAGCTCTTAAAGAGTAGCACGATATCGCGCCAGTTCGCGGCAAGCCGCCGCGCGCGGCTCGCGATAAAACAAAACGCCGCTGAGAGGCGGCGTCGTGGAAAAACCTTTCGCTTATTTGCGCGTCTGCTCCAGCGCTTGGCTGAGCGTGCCGCCGCCGGGATGGGGCCAGTTGGCGACATAGCGCACGTCATCCACTTCCCAGCAGGTGCCCTCACGGATCATCAGTACCTCATCCTGCCAGCTTTTGCCGTCGCGGCTCAGCTCGACGCGCAGCGGAATATTACGCGCGTCGCGGTTCGGAATGGTCGAGCTGTCCGCCACGCTGGCAGCGGTCGGACCCTGCGGCAGGCTGGAGAAGAGGTCGCTGCCGCGCCACTGCGCGCTGGCGCTGCTGCCCTGCGTGCCCGCCTGCTGCAGCGCCTGATAGAGGCGTTCGCTCAGGTAAGGACGGTATTTCGCCAGCTGATTGCTGCCCGGCAGGCCTGGCGTCGGCTGCTGCAGGCGCAGATGAAACCGTCGGCAAAGAGAGCAGCATGCTTATGTCAGCGTTACCGGCACGGCGGTGATCCTGCGTTAAGACGGCTGCTGGTGGCGCTGGCGCTGCTGCTGGTGGGCTGCCAGAGCGGACTGGCGCCGCGGTCGGGCTACTGGGTCGATACGCAGCACACCGCTTATGGTGCCCGGCCGCGCATTAAGGTAATTGTTATACCGCCGAAGATTTTTCCTCTTCGTTGACAACCCTGACCGATCGCGAGGTCAGCGCTCCCTATCTGATCCCCCGTCAGCCGCCGCAGCGCGGCGGCAAAGACGTCGTCTGGCAGCTGATGCCGGAAAGCGAGCTGGCCTGGCATGCCGGTCCCAGCTTCTAGCGCGACGCGCATCAACGACACCTCGGTCGGCATTGAGCTGTTGAACCGCGGCTATACGCGTACCCTGACGGGACGCGACTGGCAGCCCTTTACGCCAGCGCAGATCGCCGCGCTGACGGCGCTGCTCAGGGATGTAGCCCAGCGCTACGCCATCGCGCCGCAGCGCAAGCAGGATCCGGGACCGCTGTTTCCATGACAACAGCTGGCAGCGCAGGGCATCGGCGCCTGGCCAGACGCGACGCGCGTGCAGCACTATTTAGCGGGCAGGGCGCCTAACGCGCCGGTGGCCGCAGACGCCCTGCTGGCAGCGCTGTCTGACTATGGCTACGACGTGAGCGGCGCGACAACACCGCGTCAGCAGCAAAGGCTGATCGCAGCGTTTCAGATGCATTTTCGTCCGGCGGACTATCGCGGCTTGCCGGACGCGGAAACCTTGGCAATCGCCGAGGCGCTGCTGGAGAAGTATGGCGATTAGCGTTGCAAAAAGCCCTTCCTGTGCGCCAGCAGCTGCTCCAGCGATCCGCATCGCGGTGCGTCACGATGCGCGTAACCGGCCCGACGCTCAGCAGGATACGGCGCTCGGCGAGCCAGCTTTTCAGCGCCTCAACCTGCTCGGCGGGCACGCGCACAAACAGCATATTGGTCTGCTGATCCACCATGTCGACTCCCACCTGTTGCAGTTGCTGCCTCAGCCACGCGGCGTTGTCGTGATCCTCCTGCAGGCGTGCCACGTTGTGCTGCAGCGCATAGAGACCCGCCGCCGCCGCCAGAATGCCCGCCTAGCGCATGCCGCCGCCCGCCATTTTACGCCAGCGGCGCGCGCGTTCAATATAGGCTTCACTGCCGCACAGCAGCGATCCCACCGGCGTGCCCAGCCCTTTCGACAGGCAGATTGGTCAGGGTATCGCAGTAGCGCGCGATCGCCTCCAGCGTGACGTTTTGCGCCACCACGGCGTTGAAGATACGCGCGCCGTCAATATGCAGCGCCAGCTGGCGTTCGCGGGTAAAGTCAAAGGCGCGGGCAAGGTAGTCGAGGGGCAGCACCTTGCCGTGATGAGTGTTTTCCAGACTGAGCAGACGTGTGCGCGCAAAGTGGATATCGTCCGGCTTGATGGCGGCCGCCACGGCATCGAGCGGCAGCTTGCCGTCGGCGGCGGTTGAATGCTGCCCAGCACCGCCGCGCCGCCCGCTTCATATTTTGTAGTTGTGCGCCTGCTGGCCGACGATATATTCGTCGCCGCGTTCGCAGTGGCTCAGCAGTGCCACCAGATTGGCCTAGGTGCCGGTCGGAAAGAACAGCGCGTCCGCTTTGCCGCTGAGCCGCGCGGCCTCCGCTTCCAGCGCGTCGACGGTAGGATCGTCGCGATAGACGTCGTCGCCGGTTTCGGCGGCCATCATAGCTTGCAACATCGCGGCGCTTGGCCGGGTCACGGTATCACTGCGTAGATCGATCACGTTGCTCTCCTGAGAAAAGACAAGCGGGCTAAGACGCCCGCTGTTGTCTTTCTCGTTTACCGCAGCCAGTTGGTTTTCGCCAGCTCCACCAATATCGTCGCCGCGGCCATTCAGAATCGCCCGCAGCATATAATAGAGGCTAAAGCCTTTCGCCTGCTCCATCTTGATCTGCGGCGGCATCGCCAGCTCCTCTTTGGCGGTAATAACGTCCACCAGCGCCGGGCCTAGGTGAGCAAACGCCTGCTCTAGCGCGTCGTTCAGCTCAGATGCCTTCTCGACGCGGAAGCCTTTGATGCCGCAGGCCTGCGCGATGGCGGCAAAGTCGGGGTTATCCAGCTCGGTGCCGTTGGTGAGGTAGCCGCCCGCCTTCATCTCCATGGCGACAAAGCCCATCACACTGTTATTGAAAATCACCAGCTTCACCGGCAGCTTTAGCTGCGCTAGGGTAATGAGATCGCTCATCAGCATGCTGAAGCCGCCGTCGCCGCACATCGCCACCACCTGACGCTGGCGGTCCAGCGCCTACGGCATCGCGTTCGCCATCGAGCCGTGATTAAAGGAGCCGAGCAGGCGGCGCCGGCCGTTCATTTTCAGGTAGCGCGCCGCCCAGAAGGTCGGCGTACCGACGTCGCAGGTGAACACGGCGTCATCGCTGGCGTAGTGGCTGATCTGCTGCGCCAGATACTGCGGATGGATCGCCTGCATGTCGTTGGCGGTCGCCAGCTCATCCAGCGCTTTGCGCGCGTCAACGTAGTGTTCCAGTGCGCTGTCGAGATGATGCCGGTCGCGCTTATTCTCCAGCAGCGGCAGCAGCGCCTGCAGCGTCGGCTGCACCCCGCCGACGCACGCCTCGTCGACGTGGCAGTGCGCGCCGAGGCTGCCGGGATTGATATCGATCTGAATAATCCGCGCCTGTTCGGGATAGAAGGCATGGTAGGGGAATTTTGTGCCAAGCAGCACCAGCGTATCGGCGTTCATCATGGCGTGATAGCCGGAAGAGAAGTCGATCAGGCCGGTCATGCAGACGTCGTAGGGGTTGTCATGTTCGAGATGTTCTTTGCCGCGCAGCACGTGGACGATTGGCGCCTGCAGCTTCTCCGCCAGCGCGACCACCTCTGCGTGCGCCCTGGCGCAGCCGCTACCGCACAGCAGCGTGATATTGCTGCCGTCGTTCAGGGTTTGCGCCAGTCGCGCCAGTTCATGCTCCTGCGGCAGCTGCGGCGGATACGCTTTCCGGCGTCGGCTTCAGCGCCACGTCGCCCGGCAATACCACCACCGAGACGCTGCGGTTCAGGATCGCTTTGCGCATCGCAATGCCCAGCACCTGCGGCAGCTGCTCCGAGCTGGAGACCAGCTCGCAGTAGTGGCTGCATTCGCGAAATAGCCCCTGCGCACGGTTGCGGTGGCAGTCGAACAGGTCGTTGATCAAATGCGGATTGCCGGGCCCGAAAGAACCGGCGCAGACCGCCAGTTCACCGCTGATATGCGCCTCAGCGCCTGCCGCAAAGGCGGCGACCTCTTCATGGCGCGTCGGCATCTATTCGATGGTGCCCATGCGGTTCAGGCTGTCGCTAGCCCGTTCATGGAGTCGCCGGTGACGCCCCAGATACGTTTAACGCCTGCGTTCTCCAGCGTTTTGGCAATCTGCGCCGCAACGGTCTGCTTCATTCTGCTCTCCTTTGACGAAACGTTCTCTTCCCGGTGGCGGGACAAAGAGAAAGCTTGGACGAAGTTTCGCGCGGGCAGCCGTAAATGCCGTAAATAAAGTGCGCTGCGCCTCAGGCAGCGAAAAAGGCGATAAGCAGCGGCGCCAGCAAGCTCATGATAAAGCCGTGCACGATTGTAGCCGGAACGATCTCACTGCCGCCGGCGCGCTGCGGCACCGGCAGGGTGAAATCCATCGCCGTGGCGCCGCACAGGCCCAGCGCGCTGGAGTGATGGAGGGCGATCAGCGCCGGGATCAGCATAATGGCGAGCAGCTCGCGCAGCAGGTCGTTGAAGAAGGCGGCGCTGCCGATCACCGGCCCGAATGCCTCCGTCATCAGGATGCAGGAGAGCGAATACCAGCCGAAGCCGCTGGCCAGCGCCAGCCCGGTCTTCAGCGGCAGGCCCAGCAGCGCGCTCAGCAGCACCACCGCCGAGACCAGCATGCCGCGCCGGTTAAACAGGATCTGACGCAGCGTCATACCGCTGCCGCGCAGCTGAAGGCCGATGAGAAAAAGCAGCAGCATCAGCGCGTATTCGCTGGCGGCGGTAGCGTGGCGCAAAAACGGCAGCTGCGTCAGCCCCGCCAGGAAGCCCGCCACTACCACGCCGCACAGCGTCAGCGAGTCGAGCGCCATGCGCAGCCGCGACTGCAGCGCCTCCTGCCGGTGACGATGCTGCCAGGGCAGGGCGCGCTCCAGCAGATTGCACAGCAGGATCGCCAGCGCGATGTGAAAAACGCTGAGTAAATTGCGGCTGAGATTATCGAGAAAGGCGAGACTGATGCCCATCACAAACAGAATGAAGTAAACCATCCAGCCCAGCGGGCGGTTAACGAGGCGTAACAGCGCCGGCTGGCGCAGCGGCAGTAGTCAGCCGATCGTCAGCGGCAGCAGAATAATAAGCAGTCCAGACATAACAGGTTGTGTTTACTTGCAAGAAGTGGCGACACGCTAGCGAAAAAGGGGCTGAGAGTAAATCGTTACGTTGCTTTGCTTAACGAATGCCGCTGCGTCTGCCATGCCTGAGCTAACACGAGGATGGACAACCTATGAGACTTGAACATATCGAGATTTCCGGCTTTTCGCGGCATCAACCATCTGTCGCTGCCGCTGACCGAAACCAACCTGCTTATCGGCAAGAATGCCTGGGGGAAGTCGAGCCTGCTGGACGCGCTGAGCCTGCTGCTTGTGCCGCAAGAAACGCCCTAAGCGTTTACTCGTGACGATTTTCACTTTACTCCCGGCAACAGCGACGCGCAGATGCGGCGGCTGCAGATCGTCTTTCACTTCCGCGACGACGACCATCAGCAGGATGCGCTTTTCGCGCCATTCTGGCAGTGCGACGCGCAGGGCGCGCGCTGGCTCTGCTACAGCGTCCGCGCGCGGCAAAAGGGGGCGGAGATCGTCACGTCGCGCCGCTTTCTGCGCGAGGATGGCGAACCTTTGCCGTAGGCGGGCAGCGAGGCGGCCATCAGCCAGCTGGTGCGCCCGCATCCGGTGTTGCGGCTGCGCGACGCGCGCTTCAGCCGACGCCTGCGCCACGACGACAGCGACGCCGACGCGTCGCGCCTCAGCGCGCTGGCGGCGGAGGTCGCCAGCCTGACGCGCCAGCTTGATGCGCAGCCGCACCAGCTCAGCGACGAGACGCTGCGGCAGGGCGTGGCGACGTTGCAGCAGCTGATGGAGCACTATTTTCTTATCCACCACGCCGGCGACGCGCGGCGCGCGGATCCGCAGCAGCGCGCAAGGCTAGCGCGCGCTGGGTCAGCTCAATCAGCTGGTGAGTGCAACCGGGTTACGCAGCCGACAGATCCTGCTGCTGCGCATGTTCGTGCTGCTAGCTCAGGCGCGTCCGCTGCTGATTGTCGAGGATCCGGAAACCCGGCTGCACCCCATTATGCTTTCGATGGCGTGGAACCTGCTGGAGCTGATCCCGCTGCAGAAGATCGCCACCACCAACTCCAGCGAGCTACTGTCGCTGACGGCGGTGGAGAATGTCTGTCGGCTGGTGCGCGAGCCGGCGCGCATCGCCGCCTGGCGTATTGGGCCGCAGGCGCTTAGCGTGGAGGAGAGCCGCCGCATCAGTTTTCATATTCACGTCAACCGACCGTCATCGCTGTTTGCCCGCTGCTGGCTACTGGTAGAAGGCGAAACCTAGGTCTGGATCATCAATGAGCTGGCGCGCCAGTGCGGCAATCACTTCGCCGCCGAGGGCATTGAGGTGATTGAATTTGCCCAGTCTGGCCTGAAGCCGCTGCTGAAGTTCGCGGCGCGTATGGAGATCGCCTGGCACGTATTTATCTACGGCGACGATGCCGGACAAAAATATGCGGCCACGGCGCGCAGCCAGCTCGTCTCCCCTGAAGAGCACGAGCGCAGCCTGACGCAGCTGCCCGCGCTGGATATGGAGCATTTCCTCTATAAAGCGGGCTTTGACGATGTCTATCGGCAGATGGAGCACCTGCCGGCAAACATCGCCATGAGTCCGCGCCATATCATTAACCGCGCTATTCAGCACAGTTCGAAGCCGGCGCTGGCGATAGCCGCCGCCGAACGCGGCACGCAGGCGATACCGCCGCTGCTGCGCCAGATGTTCACCCACGTGCTGGGTCTGGTGCGGGGTAAGGCGGATTAACCGCACGTGCGGAACGAAATAAAAATGCCAGCGGCAAGGCTGGCATTTTTGGGGGGAGCATTCAGAATGGGATGATGGCGGTTCAGGCGTGCGGCGAAGCGTCAACCGGCACAATCAGGCTGGCATGATTACCCTTTGGCCCTTGATGAACATCAAACTGAACTTGCTGGCCGGCTTTTAGCGTCCTATAACCATCCATCTGAATCGTAGAATAGTGCGCGAAGATGTCATCTCCGCCACCGATCGGACAGATAAAGCCGAAGCCCTTGGCGTTGTTGAACCATTTAACAGTACCCGTCTCCATGCTTTTACTTCCCTCGTAAGACGTATTGGTAACCAAGAGAGTGAATTGAAGCTGTGGGTCGAGCTTGTTTAAAACTCAATCAGCTTGTATCTGTAGAATGTAGAGAAACGGACCTTGGCGTCAAGCAAATCACCGGCGAGCGTGGGGATAAAATCTTCAAAATTTGAAGCGGTTAACGCTATTGCGAATTTTGTGATGCAGGTCGCGCGCGCGTTTTTACGCAGAAAATTCCCTCGGCGATGGGGTGCTTGACAGGCGTGTTAAACTCTATGTATGGACAGGCCCTTGTCCGTACCGATACGCAGAATTTCAACGGAACATTATGGCAAACACTAACGACTGGCTTAACTTTGAACATCTGGCCGAGGACACAGCGAAGGAAGGACTGAAGCCGCCTTCCATGTATATACAGTCATCCTCAATAATGACGATTATACGCCTATGGAATTTGTTATTGACGTTCTGCAAAAGTTCTTTTCTTATTGATGTTGAACGTGCAACGCAACTGATGCTGAAAGTTCACTACTATGGAAAGGCGATCTGTGGTGTTTTTACCGCTGTAAGTGGCGGAGACCAACGTCGCACAGGTGAACAACTATGCACGTATGCACGGGAGAATCAACATCCCTTGCTGTGTACGCAGGAAAAAGCCTGAACTCGCCCTCATTCATATAGTGAGAGCGAGGTTGTCAGAGCGATAATTGGGGGAGGTGCCTAATGCTCAATCAAGAACTGGAACTCAGTTTAAACATGGCTTTCGCCAGAGCGCGTGAGCACCGTCATGAGTTTATGACCGTCGAGCATTTGTTGCTGGCTCTGCTCAGCAACCCGTCGGCCAGAGAGGCACTGGAAGCCTGTACCGTCGATATTGTCGCGCTGCGGCAAGAACTTGAAGCATTCATCGAACAAACCACGCCCGTGCTGCCCGCCAGCGAAGGAGAGCGCGACACGCAGCCGACGCTCAGCTTCCAGCGCGTGTTGCAGCGTGCGGTATTCCACGTTCAGTCATCGGGCCGAAGCGAAGTCTCCGGCGCCAACGTACTGGTCGCCATCTTCAGTGAGCAGGAGTCGCAGGCGGCTTATCTGCTGCGTAAACACGAAGTCAGCCGCCTTGATATGGTGAACTTTATCTCCCATGGAACGCGCAAAGACGAACCCGGTCAGGCGCCGAACAATGAGAATCCGGTTAACGAAGAGCAAGCAGGCGGGGAGGAACGTATGGAAAACTTCACCACCAATCTCAATCAGCTTGCTCGCGTCGGCGGGATCGACCCGCTGATTAGCCGCGACAAAGAGCTGGAGCGTACGATTCAGGTTCTGTGCCGCCGCCGTAAAAAGAACCCGCTGTTGGTGGGCGAATCGGGCGTCGGTAAAACTGCTATTGCGGAAGGCCTTGCCTGGCGCATCGTGCAGGGTGATGTGCCAGAAGTAATGAAAGAGTGCACCATCTACTCGCTGGACATCGGTTCGCTGCTGGCGGGCACCAAATACCGCGGTGATTTCGAAAAGCGCTTTAAGGCGCTGCTGAAACAGCTGGAGCAGGACAACAGCAGTATTCTGTTTATCGATGAGATCCATACCATCATCGGTGCAGGCGCGGCGTCCGGCGGCCAGGTCGATGCGGCAAACCTGATCAAGCCGCTGCTTTCCAGCGGGAAAATTCGTGTGATGGGCTTAACGACCTATCAGGAATTCAGCAATATCTTCGAAAAAGATCGCGCGCTGGCGCGTCGATTCCAGAAGATCGACATCACCGAGCCGTCAGTCGATGAAACCGTGCAGATCCTGAACGGGCTGAAGCCGAAGTACGAAGCGCACCACGATGTGCGTTACACCGCAAAAGCGGTACGCGCGGCGGTTGAGCTGGCGGTGAGATATATCAACGATCGCCATCTGCCGGACAAGGCGATTGACGTGATTGACGAGGCGGGCGCACGGGCGCGATTAATGCCGGTCAGCAAGCGCAAGAAAACTATCAACGTGGCAGATATCGAGTCCGTGGTGGCGCGTATTGCGCGTATCCCCGAGAAGAGCGTTTCCGCTACCGACCGCGATAAGCTGAAAAATCTCGGCGATCGGCTGAAAATGCTGGTGTTTGGTCAGGATAACGCCATTGAAGCGCTGACCGAGGCGATCAAAATGAGCCGCGCCGGTCTGGGCCAGGATCGTAAACCGGTCGGCTCCTTTCTGTTCGCCGGACCAACCGGGGTAGGGAAAACCGAGGTCACGGTTCAGTTGGCGAAAGCGCTGGGCATTGAGCTGCTGCGTTTCGATATGTCCGAGTATATGGAACGCCATACCGTCAGCCGCCTGATCGGTGCGCCTCCGGGCTATGTCGGCTTCGATCAGGGCGGGCTGCTGACCGATGCGGTGATCAAACATCCGCATGCGGTGGTGTTGCTCGACGAAATCGAGAAGGCGCATCCGGATGTCTTTAACCTACTGCTGCAGGTGATGGATAACGGCATGCTGACCGACAACAATGGTCGTAAAGCAGACTTCCGTAATGTGGTGCTGGTGATGACCACCAACGCGGGTGTACGCGAAACCGAGCGTAAGTCGATCGGCCTGATCCAGCAGGACAACAGCACCGATGCGATGGAAGAGATCAAGAAGATCTTTACGCCGGAGTTCCGCAACCGTCTCGACAATATTATCTGGTTTCGCCACCTGTCACCGGAGGTAATCCATCAGGTTGTTGATAAATTTATTGTTGAGCTGCAGGCGCAGCTGGACGCGAAGGGCGTTTCGCTGGAAGTCAGCGACGAAGCGCGCAACTGGCTGGCGGATAAAGGCTACGACAAAGCGATGGGCGCGCGTCCAATGGCGCGCACGGTGCAGGAAAATCTGAAAAAACCATTGGCCAACGAGCTGCTGTTTGGTTCGCTGGTGGATGGCGGATCGGTCTCGGTGGCGCTCGATAAAGAGAAGAAGCAGCTGATATACCACTTCCTCAGCGCAGAAAAACGCAAAACGGAAGGCACGGTACACTGATTACCGTCGCGTAGAAATAGAAAAGGCCAGATGCGAATCTGGCCTTTTTTCGCCGCCCGTCAGGCGGCAAATAGCGAGTGGAGCCGCTTAGCGACTACGGAAGACAATGCGGCCTTTGCTCAGGTCGTACGGGGTCAGCTCAACAGTCACTTTGTCGCCCGTCAGGATGCGGATATAGTTTTTACGCATTTTACCGGAGATATGAGCGGTAACCACGTGTCCGTTTTCAAGTTCTACACGGAACATGGTGTTAGGCAACATATCAAGTATGGTGCCTTGCATTTCAATATTGTCTTCTTTTGCCATCGAATCCTCTGGGTGGACTAGCTTTCAGTGAACCGGCAAGATAATGCCGAATTCCACGATTTATGTAAAGATACGTTGGCGGTAAAGCCAACGCTTCGCCGTGCTTTGCGCGCATCTCGGTTAAATTTGGGTGTTTATGTGACGTCTGCGGGGGGGGGGGGATTAGCGGGCCAAGAATCTGCATCAGTCGGCGGTAACACGCGCTCATCTGAAACAGTTCCGGGAGTGCGTAGTGATTCCCAGCCTGGCAACTCCGGCTCGCCGTTGCCGACATACCAAACATGCCTATTATACCACTTTTGCGCCTGATTATGTGCAAAACATCTGCGCAGGCTTAAAAAAGGTCTGAGTACGCCAGCATCCCACACTGACGGGCTGCCAGGCAAAGGACTGAACATACTGCAGATGTCGACGCGAGAGATTTCCTGCGCGCCCAGCGAGGCGGAATAGGGATTGAGAATCTGACAATCCACCAGTTTGCCCTGATGTTTGATGAAATGCTGGCAAAATATCCAGAGTGCCGTTTTTGAGGAGTTTTCACGGCGGCTGAACATCGACTCGCCGCAAAAAATCTGCCCCAGCGCCAGGCCGTACATCCCGCCCACCAGCTGCTGATCCTGCCATACTTCTATCGAATGCGCCTGCCCTAACTCATAGAGGCGCTGTCGGGCGCGCTTGACCTCGAACGTAATCCACGTTCTCTCTTCGCGGCCGGTGGCGCAGCCTTATACCACCTCGAAAAACGCCTGATTCATCGTAACGCGAAACGGCGAGCGGCGGTGAAAACGTGCCATGTTACGGCTGAGATGAAATTCATCCGGCAGCAGCACCGCGCGCGGATCGGGCGACCACCACAGAATGGGAGCCCCTGGAGAGAACGAGAGAAAGATGCTGCGCTGATAAGCGCTGAGCAGACGGGCAGGGGAGAGATCACCGCCCATAGCCAGCAGCCCGTTCGGCTCACGCAGCGCCATCTCAGGCGGAGGGAAATGCAGGGATTCCTGCGACAGTTGCACCAGTCTCATTGTCTCTCTACTCGTCGGCTTTTCGCTAAGACTATAGCGCAAAGTGCTGCTCGAATTGCCAGTAGCGGCCCTCTCTTGAGATTAACTCGTGGTGCTTGCCCCGTTCAACTATGCGGCCGTTTTCCATCACGCAGATGCGATCCAGGGCGGCCAGCCCGGTCATCCGATGCGTCACCATAATCAGCGTCTTGCATGCGGCGACCTGCTGCTGCAGCGTGAGAATATGTTGCTCCGTGGCGGCGTCCAGCCCTTCCAAGGGTTTATCCAGCAGCCAGAGGTCGCCGTCGTGCAGCAGGGCGCGCGCAATGGCCAGCCTACGCAGCTCGCCGCCCGACAGCGCATGACTGCCTTCGCCAAGCCAAGCGTTGAGGCCCTCTTCGTCCTCCAGCAGTCACGCCAGTCCTGCCTGACGCACAGAAAGGCAGCGGCGGCCGGACCCAGCGCTTTGAAAGCAGCTAGTGCACCAAACACCACCAGCGCAATCAGCGCCCCAGGGGCAGGCCAGTCCGCCAGCCCCTGCAGCGCATGCTGACGCAGCCTGCCAGCTGTGCTCATCGTGGTCAAGCTGCTCGCGCCAGCGTTCCGCCAGGCCATAAATCGCCAGTACGGCCTGGCCGTTGAGCCAGTGTATCAGCTGCAGGCGCCAGCGCGCGCTCTTGCGCGATAGCGAGTCCGGCAGGCGCCCCAGCCGATAAAACAGCGGCGGCATTAGCGCCAGCGCCGCCAGCATCACACAGCCCAGCACTAGCGCCAGCTGACTGTCTACCAGCCCGATGCCTAGCGTTACCACCAGAATCACCACAAAGGCGCCCACTAGCGGCGCGATCACCCGCAGATAGAGATGATTGAGCGTGTCGACGTCGCCAACGAAGCGGTTGAGCAGGTCGCCCTGACGAAACGCGGCCAGCTGGCCCGGTGCCAGCACAATCAGGCGGCTGAAGGTAAAAACGCGCAGATGCTGCAGCACGCGAAAGGTGGCGTCATGGCTCACCAGCCGCTCGAAATAGCGCGCTGCGCCCGCCCGCTGGCAGCATGTAGTTGAAGCTGTAGAGTCCGGCCAGTCCCGCCAGCGAGGAGGCGGCGAGAAACCAGCCCGAAAGGGCCAGCAGGCCAATGCTGGCGAGCAGGGTGATGATGGTCAGCAGCACGTCCAGCAGCAGACGCTAGGGATGGTCCTGAAACAGGTGCAGAAAAGGACGCAGTACAGACATTAAGCGGTCTCCCGTTGACGATGCGAGAGCAGCTGGCGAAACGGTCCAGGCGCGGCGGTGAGCTGCTGCCAGCTTGCTGCACCAGCTACCCCTCTTGCATTACCCAGATAACGTCCCACTGCGCCAGCTGGTCAAGCTGGTGGGTGATCATCAGGGTGGTCTGCTGGCGCGACGCCTTGTCGAGCGCGCGCGCCAGCGCGATAAGCTGCGCCTGACCCACGGAAAGTCCTGCGCCCGCGTCGCCGACGCGCGACGCGAGGCCCTCGGCGAGGCGCGGTAAAAATTCGCTGACGCCGCATTCCGCCAGCAGAGCGTCCAGCGCACTATCGTGCTGCGCGCCGCCCATCACGATATTTTCACAAAGGGTTTCGGCAGGCAGCTGAGGATTCTGGCTCAGCCAGGCTATCTGCTGATGCCAGTGGGTGCGACTCAGCTCGCGCAGTTCGACGCCATTGACGCGCAGCGACCCCTCGCAGGGCAAAAAGCCGAGCAGCACATTCATCAGCACGGTTTTTCCGGCGCCGCTCTTGCCCACCAGCGCCACGCGCTTGCCAGCTGGCAGGGTAAAGCTGAGCGGGCCGCAGAGGATCTTTTTATCCGCGCTGAGCGCCACCAGGTTTTCGGCGACGACAGTCTGCGCCGCGTCGGCGTCCAGCTTGGCCGAACCCGCCGGCTCCTCAGGCGCCGGACTGTCACGCAGAAAGCGCTCGATCGCTTCCGCGCCGCCGACCGTCTGTGCTTTGGCATGGTAAAAGGCGCCAAGATCGCGCGGCAGCTGGAAAAATTCCGGCGCCAGAAGCAGGGCAACGAAGCCGGCGAACAGCGTCACGCTTTGCCCCCAACGGCCAAAGTGCAGTTCGCCTAGATAGGTAAAGCCGAAATAGACCGCGACCACCGCAATCGCCAGCGAGGCGAAAAACTCTTGCACCGCAGAGGAGAGAAAGGCGAGACGCAACACCTCCATGGTACGCTGGCGAAAATCGTGGTTCGAGGCGGCAATGGCGGCGGTTTCAGCGTCGGCGCGATGGAACAGGCGCAGGGGTTCGCGCACGCGGATACGATCGAGAAAGTCGCCGCTCAGGCGCGCCAGCGCAATAAAGTTACGGCGGTTGGCATCCTGGGCGATAATCACTAGCACGCTGGCCAGACCGCACAGCGTGGCCAGGCGCAACCAGCGGCCGCCGAAGGCGCGTTGCTGGCGTAGCCAGCGGGGTAAGTTCCTGTTGCCGGGTTTCGTGACTCTAAGCGTAGCCATCCACCAAAGAAAGGATATGAAGCTTTCTCTTCAGGTCAGGCGCCCGAATCTAGCATGGCGGCATAAAAAAGGCGACCGGAAAACCGTCGCCTCAGATAATTAAGATCAGGAGATTAACAACTTACAGATCGTTTTTAACCAGACCATCCAGATAGCGTTCGGCATCCAGCGCAGCCATACAGCCGGTGCCTGCCGAGGTGATCGCCTGACGGTAGATATGATCCATAACGTCGCCGGCGGCGAAGACGCCCGGGATGCTGGTCTGCGTCGCATTGCCATGCAGGCCGGACTGGACTTTTATATAGCCATTCTCCAGCGCCAGCTGGCCGTCGAAAATCGCGGTGTTCGGGCTATGGCCGATGGCGACGAACAGGCCCGCCACCTCCAGCGACTCGGTTTCCGCCTCGTTGAGCGTCGAGCGCAGCGTCAGACCGGTAACGCCCATCTGGTCGCCCACCACCTCTTCCAGCGTGCGGTCGGTGTGCAGCACGATATTGCCGTTGCGCACCTTTTCCATCAGGCGATCGATCAAGATTTTCTCAGCGCGGAAGCTGTCGCGGCGATGAATAAGATGCACCTCTGCGGCGATGTTCGCCAGGTAGAGCGCCTCTTCCACCGCGGTGTTGCCGCCACCGATGACCGCCACTTTTTGATTGCGATAGAAAAAGCCGTCGCAGGTGGCACAGGCGGAAACGCCTTTGCCTTTGAACGCATCTTCAGAAGGCAGGCCCAGGTAGCGTGCAGAGGCGCCGGTGGCGATAATCAGCGCGTCGGCGGTGTACTCGCCGCTGTCGCCGGTGAGACGAAACGGGCGGTTCTGCAGATCGACGGTATGAATATGGTCGAAAATGATTTCGGTATTGAACTTCTCGGCATGCTCTTGCATGCGCTCCATCAACGAAGGACCGGTGAGGTCGTGCGGATCTCCGGGCCAGTTTTCGACCTCGGTCGTGGTCGTGAGCTGGCCGCCTTTTTCGAGGCCGGAAATGAGCACCGGATTCAGGTTGGCGCGTGCAGCGTAGACCGCTGCGGTATAACCCGCCGGGCCAGAGCCCAGGATGAGCAACTTACTGTGTTTTGCCGTACTCATATAATCCTCAGTTTCATTCGGTTGACAACATGACCCGGAATTGTAGGGAATTTAACGAGGCAAAAAAAGGGCTGGAAAATTTTGTTGCCGATAGCTGCAAACGGCGTAGGCGATAATCGGCGATTCTGCACGCCTCTGCGCTAAAAAGGGGCAATAATCGGTTTTTCTTGGTGCAGTAGTTTAAAAATACTCATTTAAAAACGGTAACCCAGCGGTTTGTCTGGCATCTTGTCCTGAATTTGGTCTTTTTACTTTGACAATCGCCTGCGCTTTTGCGAAAACAATGGCAGAAGCGAAGAGGTGAAAGCGCGATAACGCCGGGTGCATTCCCGCGCGAGGCGTTTTTTTCCAGTAGATTACGGTCTGACATGGGTAATGACGTATGATGTGGACAGGCAACATGCGTCATGCGGATGGATGCACGATAGCGCACAGGCTCTAATTCTTCACTTCAATTATGCCTTGAACAATGAACGTTTTAGGGCGTGGCAGGTAAAGGGAAGGAATTAAGAGAGACCATAATAATGGTAGACAATAAGAAACGCCCCGGAAAGGATCTCGACAGAATCGACAGAAACATCCTGAATGAACTTCAGAAAGATGGTCGTATTTCCAACGTAGAACTTTCCAAGCGCGTAGGATTATCGCCTACGCCATGTCTTGAGCGTGTGCGTCGTCTGGAGCGTCAGGGTTTCATTCTCGGCTACACCGCGCAACTTAACCCACACTATCTTGATGCGTCGCTGCTGGTTTTCGTTGAGATTACTCTGAATCGTGGTGCGCCGGATGTGTTTGAGCAATTTAACGCCGCCGTGCAAAAACTTGAGGAAACTCAAGAGTGTCACCTGGTTTCTGGTGATTTCGACTATCTGCTGAAAACCCGCGTGCCGGACATGTCCGCCTATCGTAAACTGCTGGGCGAGACCCTGTTGCGGCTGCCAGGCGTGAACGACACGCGTACCTATGTGGTGATGGAAGAGGTCAAACAGAGCAATCGCTTGGTGATTAAAACCCGATAACGTAGCGCAGGTGCAAAACCTGTGAGATTTCGATACACTCCTGTGAATTCATACAGGACCAGCGTCGGGCAAGCCCGACGCTGTTGCCTTCATAATTTACAGGCACCTGGAGAGTTCTCTTGAGCCAGGAATACACCGAAGATAAAGAAGTTTCGTTAAAACCGCTTAGCAGTGGATGTCGTCTGCTGGAAGCGTTGCTTATTCTCGTCTCACTTTTCGCCGTCTATCTGATGGTTTCCCTCGTCAGCTTCAATCCATCCGACCCGAGCTGGTCGCAAACTACCTGGCATAAGCCGATTCATAACCTGGGCGGCGGCATGGGCGCCTGGCTGGCGGATACGCTGCTGTTTATTTTCGGCATCATGGCCTATGCCATTCCGTCGGTGATTGTCGGCCAGTGCTGGATCGCTTTCCGCCAGCGCGAACAGCAGGATTACATCGACTATTTCGCCATTGGCCTGCGCCTGATCGGCGTGCTGGCGTTGGTGGTCACCACCTGCGGTCTGGCGGCGCTCAATGCCGATGATATCTGGTATTTCGCGTCGGGCGGCGTGATCGGCAGCTTGGTCATCAACGCTATCGCGCCCTGGTTTAATCCGATGACCGACACGCTGGCGCTGCTCTGCGTCTGGGCGGCTGGCATTACGCTGTACACCGGCTGGTCTTGGCTCACCATCGCCGAGCGCATCGGCGGCGTCGTGATGGGCGTGCTGACCTTCGCCAGCAACCGCTCGCGCCGCGATGAGCCCTGGCAGGAAGAGGACGACGTTATCGACGCCGATACGGCGCCGCGCGCCAGTGGCGAGCAGGTCGCGCAGCCGCCTGCCGATTCGTTGCTGGCCAAAGCGGCCACGGCGACGGACAGGGCATTAAGCGCGACCTCCGAAGTCGCCAGAACGCCATCCTCTGCCGCGCCGACGCACGCCGCGGCGCCTGCTGCACAGCCAGCCGTCGCGACAGTGGCCGCCGCGGGCGGAGCAATCGCTGCGCCTCATAGCGTCGCTGGCGCTTTCGCGCCGGACGTTGCGCCAGCCCAGCCTGATCTGTCTGCTGCCGCGCAGCCGCCGCGTGCGGCGTTCGACGAGCCGCAGACGCAGCCGGAAATGCCTGCAGACACGCCGCCGCGCTATACATTCGAGATGCCGCAGGCGCAGCCGGAAACCTCTGCGGGCACGCCGCCATGTGCTGCATTCGATACGGCTTCTGACGCGCCAGCAACCGCAGAGGCGCCGCGCTACGCTTCCGACGCGCCTCAGGGACAGCCCGCTTCTGCCTTTATCGGCTGGGAAGAGGATGAAGGGCCGAAAATGGGCAACTGGCGTGATGCGGATGTGCTGCCCGTCGCCGCAGGCGCCGCTACGGCGACAGTTGCTCAGGCCGCGGCTGCGCCGCTGTTCGACGTGGCGCCTGAAGTTGACTACAACCAGCAGATGAAGCAGGGCATCGGCCCGGCGATGCCGCGTCCCAATCCGGTAAAACTGCCGACGCGCCGCGAGCTGGCTTCCTACGGCATTAAGCTGCCTTCTCAACGCATGGCGGAAGAGAAGGCGAAAGCCGAGGAGCAACATCGCGCCGAAACTTCCGCTGAGTCCGCTGCCTCTCAGACCGAATGGGTCTCTGACGACGCGGAGGCGCAGCTGCGCGCCGCCTTCGCCAGCCAGCAACAGCAGCGCTACGGCGCCGCTGAGCAGGAAGAGCAGACGCCGACCTTCAGCCTCGACACCTCGGCGGCGTTTGATTTCTCGCCGATGAAGGATCTGGTGGACGACGGGCCAAACGAGCCGCTGTTCACTATTGCCAGAGCGCCGGAACCGGAGGCGTCCGCGGCCACGCATGCCGCTTGGCAGCTGCCTGCCGACGCGCCCGTTGCGCAGCCGGCTGTGCCTGTTGCGCCAGTGTCGGCGTCATACGCTTTTATTCCTGCTGCGCCGCAAGGGCAGCCTGCCGGTGAGCGGCCCGCCGCCACTGGCGCTTACGGCGCACCTGCTTCTGCTCCTGTATCGAACGAGCGCACGAGTTATAGCGCACCTGCCGCTGCGCCCGTATCAAGCGGCCATGCAGCCTATGGTAGTTCTGCCACCGCGCCAGAGCCGGTCGAGGAAGCGCCCGCCGCGGCGCAGAGCGATTCGCTGCATAACAGCCTGATTCACCCCTTCCTTATGCACCATAACCAGCTGCTGGAGAAACCTTCTACGCCGCTGCCGACGCTGGATCTGTTGACGCCGCCGCCGGCGGAGGAGGAGCCGGTCGATATGTTTGCTCTTGAGCAAACGGCGCGTCTGGTAGAGGCGCGTCTGGCGGATTACCGTGTCAAAGCGGAAGTGGTCGGCATCTCGCCTGGACCGGTAATCACCCGATTCGAGCTGGATCTGGCACCGGGCGTTAAAGCCGCGCGCATCTCCAACCTGTCGCGCGATTTGGCGCGTTCGCTCTCTGCGGTCGCCGTGCGCGTGGTTGAAGTGATCCCCGGCAAGCCCTACGTTGGCCTGGAGTTGCCGGACAAGCATCGCCAGACCGTCTACCTGCGCGAAGTGCTGGACTGCGCCAAATTCCGCGATAACCCGTCGCCGCTTGCGGTGGTATTGGGCAAGGATATCGCCGGCCAGCCTGTGGTTGCGGATCTGGCGAAGATGCCGCACCTGCTGGTAGCCGGTACCACCGGCTCCGGTAAATCGGTCGGCGTCAACACTATGATTATCAGCATGCTCTACAAGGCGACGCCGGAAGAGGTGCGCTTCATCATGATCGACCCTAAAATGCTCGAGCTGTCGGTGTATGAAGGCATTCCGCATCTGCTGACCGAAGTCGTCACCGACATGAAGGACGCCGCCAACGCGTTGCGCTGGAGCGTCGGCGAGATGGAGCGTCGCTATAAGCTGATGTCGGCGCTGGGCGTTCGTAATCTGGCGGGCTACAACGAGAAGGTCGAACAGGCCGAAGCGATGGGCCGCCCTATCCCCGATCCGTTCTGGAAGCCGGGTGACAGCATGGACACCACGCCGCCGGTGCTGGAAAAACTGCCCTACATCGTGGTGATGGTGGATGAGTTTGCCGATCTGATGATGGCGGTCGGCAAGAAAGTGGAAGAGCTGATCGCGCGTCTGGCGCAGAAAGCGCGCGCGGCGGGCATTCACCTGGTGCTTGCTACCCAGCGTCCTTCGGTAGATGTGATCACCGGCCTGATCAAGGCCAACATTCCGACGCGCATCGCCTTTACCGTCTCCAGCAAAATCGACTCGCGCACCATCCTCGATCAGAGCGGCGCTGAATCGCTGCTGGGAATGGGCGACATGCTCTATATGCCGCCGAACTCCTCAATGCCGGTGCGCGTGCACGGCGCCTTTGTGCGCGATCAGGAAGTGCACGCCGTGGTGCAGGACTGGAAGGCGCGCGGATGTCCGCAATATATCGACAGCATTACCGCGGGCGAAGAGAGCGAAGGCGGCGGCGGTCTGGAGGGTGACGAAGAGCTCGATCCGCTGTTCGATCAGGCGGTCGCCTTTGTCGTCGACAAGCGTCGCGCATCGATTTCCGGCGTACAGCGTCAGTTCCGTATCGGCTATAACCGCGCCGCGCGCATCATCGAACAGATGGAGGCGCAGGGCATCGTCTCGGAGCCAGGCCACAACGGCAACCGCGAGGTGCTTTCGCCGCCACCTCACGAGATGTAGCGCGACGCGCTTTGCAACAAACAATCATGGGCCAGTTTTTACTGGCCCATTGTTCAGGCGACGTTTATCCCCATATCAGATTATGCTTTCGGGTTTTTCTCCTGGCCCAATGCCGAAACGGCGACCAGAATGAAAACGTTATGAACTGGGTTGAAATTAATAAGGAATCAGAGCAGATGAAATTAAGCGTAATCATGCCTGGCCTGCTGGCCATCTTTGCTTCTACCAGCGTAATGGCGGACGCCTCCAGCGAACTGCAGCAGCGTCTGAGCAAGGTGAACAGCTTTCACGCCAGCTTCACGCAGAAGGTCACCGACAGCAGCGGCGCCAACGTGCAGGAAGGGGAAGGCGAACTCTGGGTCAAACGTCCCAGTCTGTTTAACTGGCATATGACCGCGCCGGACGAAAGCGTGATCATTTCCGACGGCAAAAACCTGTGGTTTTATAATCCATTCGTTGAGCAGGCGAGCGTCAGCCTGCTGAAAAACGCCACCAGCAACACGCCCTTTGTGCTGATTGCGCGCAATCAGCCGAGCGACTGGCAGCAGTACAATATCAAACAGCAGGGCGACGCTTTCGAACTGACGCCGAAAAGCAGCGACGGCAACCTGAAGCAGTTCACCCTGAATGTCACCTCGGCAGGTACCATCAATCAGTTCAGCGCCATTGAGCAGGATGGGCAGCGTAGCAGCTACCAGTTGAAAAGCCAGAAAAACGGCGCGATCAGCCCGGATAAGTTTACCTTCACGCCGCCGCAGGGAGTGACGGTAGACGATCAACGTCAGTGAGGTAAGCGTGAGTAACCTGTCCTTGGATTTCGAGTCGGAAGATTTCAAGCCGCTGGCGGCGCGTATGCGCCCAGAAACGCTGAGGGAATATATGGGGCAACAGCATTTGCTGGCGCCCGGCAAACCCTTACCGCGTGCCATCGAGGCTGGCCACCTGCACTCGATGATCCTCTGGGGGCCGCCGGGCACAGGAAAAACCACGCTGGCGGAGATTATCGCGCGCTACGGCAATGCCGACGTCGAACGCATCTCCGCCGTCACCTCGGGCGTGAAAGAGATCCGCGAGGCGATAGAGCGGGCGCGCCAGAGCCGTCAGGTCGGGCGCCGCACCATCCTGTTCGTGGATGAAGTGCACCGCTTCAATAAAAGCCAGCAGGATGCGTTTCTGCCGCATATTGAGGATGGCACCATCACCTTTATCGGCGCCACGACTGAAAATCCCTCCTTTGAGCTTAACTCCGCGCTGCTGTCGCGCGCGCGCGTCTATCTGCTGAAATCGCTGACCACCGAGGATATTGAACAGGTGCTCGACCAGGTGATGCAGGATAAAGCGCGCGGCTACGGCGACAGCAATATCGTCCTGCCGGACAATACGCGACGCATTATTGCCGAACTGGTGAACGGCGACGCGCGCCGTGCGCTCAACACGCTGGAAATGATGGCCGACATGGCCGAAAGCAACGCCCAGGGCAAGTGCGAGCTGACGCCGCAGCTGCTGACTGAGGTCTCCGGCGAGCGCGCGGCGCGCTTCGACAATAAAGGCGGTCGTTTTTATGATCTGATCTCCGCGCTGCACAAGTCGGTACGCGGCTCCGCGCCCGACGCGGCCCTCTACTGGTATGCGCGCATCATCACGGCAGGCGGCGATCCGCTTTACGTCGCGCGGCGGCTGCTGGCGATCGCTTCGGAAGATGTGGGCAATGCCGATCCACGCGCCATGCAAGTGGCAATAGCCGCCTGGGACTGCTTCACTCGCGTCGGACTCGCCGAAGGCGAGCGCGCCATCGCTCAGGCAATCGTCTATCTCGCCTGCGCGCCGAAAAGCAATGCGGTCTACACCGCCTTTAAGGCGGCGCTGCGCGACGCGCGCGAGCATCCGGACTATGACGTGCCGGAACATCTGTGCAACGCGCCGACCCGGCTGATGAAAGATATGGGGCTGGGCAAAGAGTACCGCTATGCGCATGACGAGCAGCATGCCTATGCGGCTGGCGAAGTCTATTTTCCCCCTGAAATGGCGCAAACGCGCTACTACACGCCGACGCAGCGCGGGCTTGAGGGGAAAATTAGCGAAAAGCTCGCCTGGCTGACCGAACAGGATCAAAATAGCTCGATAAAACGCTACCGCTGAAACAGGCGGTACGGTAAAGTGGGCAAGGATTTCAATGCATTCCATGCGGAATACCCCCTTCATTCGTTCTTTCAACCTTTTATTACACAGGATAAGCATGCTCGATCCCAATCTGCTGCGTAATGAGCCAGACGCAGTCGCAGAAAAACTGGCACTTCGAGGATTTAAACTGGATGTGGAAACGCTGCGCTCCCTCGAAGAGCGTCGTAAAGTCTTACAGGTCGAAACGGAAAATCTGCAGGCAGAGTGCAACTCTCGATCCAAATCCATCGGTCAGGCCAAAGCACGAGGGGAAAATATCGAGCCGCTGCGCCAGGAAGTGAACGCGCTGGGCGACCGCCTGGATGCGGCCAAAGCGGAACTAGATGCGCTGCAAATCGAGATTCGCGATTTTGCGCTGGCACTGCCAAACCTGCCGGCGGATGAAGTGCCGCTGGGTAAAGATGACAGCGAAAATCAGGAGATCAGCCGCTGGGGCGAGCCGCGCCAGTTTGATTTTCAGATTAAAGACCACGTTGAGCTGGGCGAGGGGGTGAAAGGCCTCGATTTTGCCGCTGCAGTGAAGCTGACCGGCTCGCGTTTTGTGGTGATGCAGGGACAGATCGCGCGTCTACACCGCGCGCTGAGCCAGTTTATGATCGACTTACATACCCAGCAGCATGGCTATCTGGAAACCTATGTGCCCTATCTGGTTAACCATGCCACCCTGTACGGTACTGGTCAGCTGCCGAAGTTCGGCGAAGATCTGTTCCACACCCGTCCGCTGGAAGAGGAGTCAGAGAGCAGCAACTATGCGCTGATCCCGACGGCGGAAGTGCCGCTGACTAATCTGGTGCGCGACGAGATTGTGGAGGAGGAGAGCCTGCCGATCAGACTGACCGCGCACACGCCATGCTTCCGTTCTGAAGCGGGCTCCTACGGTCGCGACACGCGTGGCCTGATTCGCATGCACCAGTTCGATAAGGTCGAGATGGTGCAAATCGTCGCGCCGGAAATCTCCATGGAGGCGCTGGAAGAGCTTGTTGGCCACGCGGAGAAAGTGCTGCAGCTGCTCAACTTGCCATACCGCAAGGTGCTGCTCTGCACCGGCGATATGGGCTTCGGCTCAACCAAAACTTACGACTTGGAAGTCTGGCTGCCGGCGCAGAATACCTATCGCGAGATCTCGTCCTGCTCCAATATGGGCGACTTCCAGGCGCGTCACATGCGGGCGCGCTGCCGCAGCAAAACCGACAAGAAGCCGCGTTTGCTGCATACGCTGAACGGTTCCGGATTGGCAGTGGGTCGCACGCTGGTAGCGGTGCTGGAAAACTATCAGCAGGCCGACGGCCATATTGTCGTGCCGGACGTGCTGAGCCCCTATATGGGCGGCATTGAGATTATCGGCGGATAAGCGAGTAACAGAGAAAACCCGGACGCGTCCGGGTTTTTTTATTGCCTGATTTAGCGCGCAGCAGAAACTTATCAGAAATAAACGTTATCGACATTATCTAGGCTGGCAAAGATAAAAATGATGTTTTTCATGAAGATAGCGCAGCGAGAGGTAGCGTTTAACCTTCCCATAACCTACTGAAGATAAATAAATTAAATTATCTTGCAGCAAAATGTGCAGTGTCAGATTATTGTGCTTTTCCTTTAATTTACGCAGTGGCAAACTGCGTGCAACTTCCTCTCTTCTTGGTTTTATCCCTATGTCCACATGGTCACGTCCTGTGGTGCTGCTGTTTTGCGGCCTGCTTTTGCTGACGATCGCAATTGCCGTGCTCAATACGCTGGTGCCGCTGTGGCTGACTCACGACGCGCTGACCACCTGACAGGTAGGCGTCTTGAGTTCCTCTTTCTACATGGGTAACCTGCTGGGCACGCTGGTTGCCGACTGGCTGATTAAGCAGTACGGATTCAACTGCAGTTACTATTTCGCCACGCTGGTGTTTGCAGTGGCGACGGCAGGTTTAGTGATGACAGAGGGCTTCTGGGCTTGGTCGACGCTGCGTTTTTGCGCCGGCATCGGCTGCGCGCTGATCTGGGTCGTGGTCGAGAGCGCGCTGCTGTGCAGCGGCACGGTGCGAACCGTGGTCAGCTGCTCGCCGCCTATACGCCTATATGATTGTCCACTATCTGGGCACTGTCGCAGGCCAACTACTGGTAAGCAAGGTGCCGACGGCGCTGTTCAGCGTGATCCCCTGGCTGACCGCGCTGATGCTGTGCGCCATTCTGCCGCTGGTTTTTATCGAAATCACCGCCGGAAGCGAAGCTACCGACGCCGCGCCGGGCAAAATCTGGCCGATGCTGCGTCGCCGCAGCTCAAGGTTGGGCTTTAATGGTTGCGTGATTTCCGGCATCGTGCTGGGATCGCTCTATGGCCTGATGCCGCTCTATCTCTTCCATCAGGGCATTAGCGACGCCAGCGTCGGCTACTGGATGGCGCTACTGGTCAGCGCCGGTATCGTCGGACAGTGACCTATCGGTCGCCTTGCCGATCGCTTTGGCCGCCTGCTGGTGCTGCGCGTTCAGGTATTTGTCGTGATTCTGGGAGCGATTGCCATGCTGAGCAACGCCGCGATGGCGCCGGCGCTCTTCGTACTATTCGGTCCAGATCAGCGCCTGATCGAGATCGCCGCCCGCCAGCGCCAGCATTGCCTTCAGCTCGCCGATACGCAGCGTGTACCAGCCGTTGTCCTTGCCGCTCGCCAGGCCAAGCAGCTCGCGCACGCGAGTAAAATCGTCGTGGCCTTCTTCATCCAGCTGCGCAATCAGGTCGAGATACTCTTCCGAATTCCAGTTGCTGGCGGGCAGCGACAAAAGCGTATCGCGCAGGCTGGCGTCCATATTGTTATTTGCCAGTAGCAAATCTTCAGCCGGACAGATATCGGACATGCCCGGCACGATAATGCGACAGGCGTAGACGCCGGGGTGATCGTAATTGACGATATAAACTTCTTTGTTTTCCTTAGCGAAAATCGTCATCAGCGTGGCTAACTCTTCCTGCGTGGTGCCACTGAAAAACCAGTCAACAAAGGGATAATCCGCTTTCTCTTTGAACAGATCCCAGGAGATCAGGCCGCTGGTATCGATATCGATATCGATATCGATAAAGTGCGTCTACAGGTTGGCATGCTCGGCGACTTCTTCATCGTCAAAGGTCGGCGGCGTAAAGACGTCAAGATCCTTCAGGCCGCGGCCCTGCAGCAGCTCGGTCACGGTACGCTCAAGCGCGACGCCGAAATCGGGATGGGCGCCGAATGAGGCGAAGCAGGTGCCGTTCTACGGGTTGAACAGTACGACGCATATCACCGGGTAGTTGCCGACCAGCGAGGCGTCATAGGCGAAAATCGGGAAGCCTTCCGCTTCGAGACGGTCAATAGCTTCAATCACGCCAGGATAGCGATGCATCACGCTGGCAGGAATCGCCGGCAGGCTGATCGCTTCGGCGATGATGCGGTTTTTGATATAGCGTTCGAACACTTCAGAGAGGCCCTACTCGTGCGCTTCATTAGGGGGGGCCGCAGACATGCCGTTCGAGACATTAAAGGTTGCCGATGATATTCATCGGGATATAGACCGTCTGCTGGCCGGACTGGCGCGTAAAGGGCAGGGCTCAGATGCCGCGCTCGGCGTTGCCCGACTGCAGATCCACCAGTTCTGGCTCGGTCAGCGCGTCGTCGGGATCGTAGAAGGCACGCAGGCCTGCATCGAGAATGCCGTCCGGCAGCGAGCCGTCCGCAGGCAGCGGGAACCATTTTTCATTGGGATAGTGAACGAAATCGCCGTTTGCGATCGATTTGCCGAGCCAGAAATCAGCAAAAAAGTAGTTGGTCGAGAGGCGTTCGAAATATTCGCTCAGCGCCGACGCCAGCGCCGCCTTTTTGCTGGCGCCTTTGCCGTTAGTGAAGCAGAGCGGGCAATCATGGTCGCGAATATGCACGGAACAGATGTGAAGAACCAGGTTAAGCTAGGAGGCTTCTTCGAATATTAAAGCCAAGGTCGATCAGCTTTTGCTGGAAGCGCGCGATGGAATCTTCCAGTGCTGCGTTTTTATCGGGAATGAACGTTTGCGTCATGAAGCCGCTCTCTCAATATATAGGTGGGCGTAAAGTGCGTAATGATGGGGATTTTGCCGGCGCGGCGCTATGAAGACGGCAGAAATTTCTCCACGGCTATTTTCCCTGAAACGCGGCCCGGCGCGCGCCGATCGCCCTGAAAACGCAACACCTCACAAAATTTCGCGGCGCGTTGTATTTGTGAAATAAGCTGCGGGGCGGCAGATTCAGGAAATGTGATCCCTTCCCAATTTATCATTGCAGGCATCCAGAGGCGGTGATAAAACCGGTAAGCAATTAATAATCGTTCTGGATAAACGTGGTGAGGGGAAATGGCGCAGATTTATAATTTTAGTTCCGGTCCAGCAATGCTGCCGGTGGAAGTGCTCCGTCGTGCAGAACAAGAACTGACAAACTGGCACGGCCTGGGAACCTCCGTTATGGAAATCAGCCATCGCAGCAAAGAGTTTATCAAGGTCGCGGAAGAGGCGGAGCAGGACTTACGCGATCTGCTAAAAATCCCGGCTAATTACAAAGTTTTATTCTGCCACGGCGGCGCGCGCGCGCAGTTTGCTGCCGTACCGGGCAACCTACTAGGCGACGCCGCGACGGCGGTCTACATTGACGGCGGCTACTGGGCGCACAGCGCCATTAAGGAAGCGGAGAAATACTGCACCCCGCGCATGCTGGACGTGAAAACCACGCGCGACGGCAAGCGTGCCATTCTGCCGATGAGCCAGTGGTCGCTGAGCAGTGACGACGCCTACGTACACTACTGTCCGAACGAAACCATCGACGGCATCGCGATCGACGAGCAGCCTGACTTCGGCAACAAAGTTGTGGTGGCGGATCTCTCCTCGACTATCCTGTCACGTCCGCTGGAGGTTAGCCGCTATGGCGTGATCTACGCCGGTGCGCAAAAGAATATCGGCCCGGCGGGGTTGACCATCGTGATCGTGCGTGACGATTTGCTGGGAAAAGCCCGGTCATCGGTGCCTTCTATTCTCGATTATCAGGTGCTGGCGGAGAACGACTCTATGTTCAATACGCCGCCGACCTTTGCATGGTATCTTTCGGGCCTGGTTTTCAAATGGCTGAAAGAGAAGGGCGGCGTAGGCGAAATTGACAAGATCAATCAGGCCAAAGCCGATCTGCTGTACGGCGTTATCGATGGCAGCGACTTTTACCGCAATAACGTCGCCGTAGAAAACCGTTCGCGTATGAACGTGCCTTTCCAGCTGGCGGATGCTGCGCTGGACAAGCTGTTCCTCGAAGAGTCGTTCAGCGCTGGCCTGCATGCGCTCAAAGGCCATCGCGTGGTAGGCGGCATGCGCGCATCGATCTATAATGCGATGCCGCTGGAAGGCGTGAAGACGCTGACCGACTTTATGACTGACTTCGCGCGTCGCCACGGCTAATCCCTGGCCGTTACGCTGGCGCTGACTTCATACCCCGTCTCATGGCGGGGTTTTATACTTTTTTGGAGATTTGGTTTCACATGCAGGACTCCCTGACCTTACAACCGATTGCACGCGTTGACGGCACCATTAACCTGCCAGGTTCAAAAAGCGTTTCTAATCGCGCGCTGCTGCTAGCGGCGCTGGCGAAAGGCACTACGCGCCTGACTAACCTGCTGGACAGCGATGATGTCAAGCACATGCTGAACGCCCTGCAGGCATTAGGCGTCGAATTTACCCTCTCTGCTGACCGCACCGTCTGCGAAGTGGTGGGGCAGGCGGGGCCGCTGCACGCTGCTCAGCCGCTGGAGCTGTTTCTCGGCAATGCCGGCACGGCAATGCGTCCGCTTGCGGCTGTACTTTGCCTCGGCGAGCAGGATATCGTGCTGACCGGCGAACCGCGCATGAAAGAACGTCCCATCGGCCATCTGGTGGATGCGCTGCGTCAGGGCGGCGCGCAGATCGACTATCTGGAGAACAGCGACTATCCGCCGCTGCGTCTCAAGAGTGGGTTTACCGGTGGTGAAGTCAGCATGGACGGCAGCGTCTCCAGCCAGTTTCTCACTGCGCTGCTGATGACCGCGCCGCTGGCCGAGCGCGACGCCGTTATCTCTATCAAAGGCGAGCTAGTGTCGAAGCCCTATATCGACATTACGCTACATCTGATGCGCTGTTTCGGCGTCGAGGTAGAAAACCAGAACTATCAGCGCTTCGTTGTCAAAGCACAGCAGTGTTATCAGTCGCCGGGCGACTATCTGGTCGAGGGCGACGCCTCCTCCGCCTCCTACTTCCTCGCGGCGGCAGCGATCAAGGGCGGAACGGTGCGCGTCACGGGCATCGGCCGCAACAGCGTGCAGGGCGATATCCGCTTCGCTGACGTGTTGGAAAAAATGGGCGCCACCGTGGAGTGGGGCAGCGACTATATCGCCTGTACCGCCGGCCAGCTGAACGCCATCGATATGGATATGAACCATATTCCCGACGCCGCGATGACTATCGCCACCACGGCGCTGTTCGCGAAGGGTACGACGCTGATGCGCAACATCTACAACTGGCGCGTCAAAGAGACCGATCGTCTGGCCGCGATGGCGACTGAGTTGCGCAAAGTCGGCGCAGAGGTCGAAGAGGGCCATGATTATATCCGCATTACCCCGCCCACGACTCTGACGCATGCGGAGATCGGTACCTACAACGATCACCGCATGGCGATGTGCTTCTCGCTGGTGGCGCTCTCTGACACGCCGGTCACCATCCTCGATCCGGGCTGTACGGCGAAAACCTTCCCTGACTATTTCGAGCAGCTGGCGAAAATCAGCCAAAACGCCTGACGGCCGATCTGCCGGAGAGCTTGCTCTCCGGCATTCTCACTGCGCCTGACCTTACTGGCCAAGAAATCCTCTGAATATGCTGGAATTTTTAGCGTTGTCTATGGCTAAAGGGTAACTTCCACAGCTTCGTTAGCGTATAATGCTCCCTATTCTGGACAGCCCGAAGGCTGAAAAAATTATGCGCAACAACAGGAGAGAATAATGACGGCAATTGCCCCGGTTATAACTGTCGATGGACCCAGCGGCGCGGGCAAAGGCACGCTGTGCAAAGCGATGGCAGAAGCGCTGCAGTGGCATCTGCTGGATTCCGGCGCCATCTATCGCGTGCTGGCGCTGGCTGCGCTGCACCATCAGGTAGACATTGAGTCTGAAGAGGCGCTAGTGCCGCTCGCCGCCCACCTGGACGTGCGTTTCGTCAGCCAGGATGGTGAAATGCAGGTCATTCTGGAAGGTGAAGAGGTAACCAGTGAGATCCGCACGCAGGAGGTGAGCAACACCGCCTCGCGCGTGGCCGCCTTTCCTCGCGTGCGCGAAGCGTTGCTGCGTCGTCAACGCGCCTTTCGCGACGCACCAGGCTTGATCGCCGATGGCCGCGATATGGGCACAGTGGTTTTCCCTGACGCGCCGGTAAAAATATTCCTCGACGCCAGCCCGGAAGAACGCGCCCAGCGCCGTATGCTACAGTTGCAAGAGAGCGGCTTTAGTGTTAACTTTGATCGCCTTTTAGCCGAGATAAAAGAACGTGATGACCGTGATCGTAACCGCGCCATTGCGCCTTTAGTGTCCGCCGCCGATGCGCTGGTTCTGGATTCTACACAGTTATCCATTGAGCAAGTCATTGATAAGGTACTGGAATATGCCTGCAAACAGCTGGGCATTTAATCTTTCTGGCGTAACGAATTGCAGTAGCCCTGTGCCAGGGACAGCGCGCAGGGCACGTGAAACAACCCCATCCGACAATGACGTCAGGTGGACGTTAAATTGAAGAATCCTAAGATTATCAATATGGCTGAATCTTTTGCTCAACTCTTTGACGAGTCCCTGAAAGAAATTGAAACTCGCCCGGGTTCCATCGTTAGTGGCGTTGTTGTCTCTATCGACAAAGATGTCGTTCTGGTTGATGCGGGTCTGAAATCTGAGTCTGCCATTCCGGCAGAGCAGTTCAAGAACGCAGCCGGCGAACTGGAAATTCAGGTTGGTGATAAAGTTGACGTTGCCCTGGATGCAGTGGAAGACGGCTTCGGTGAAACCCTACTGTCCCGTGAGAAAGCTAAACGTCATGAAGCCTGGATCACGCTGGAAAAAGCTTACGAAGACGCTGAAACTGTTACCGGTGTTATTAACGGCAAAGTTAAAGGTGGCTTCACAGTTGAGCTGAACGGTATTCGTGCGTTCCTACCAGGTTCACTGGTTGACGTGCGTCCGGTTCGCGACACGCTGCACCTGGAAGGCAAAGAGCTTGAATTCAAAATAATCAAGCTTGATCAGAAACGTAACAACGTCGTGGTTTCACGCCGCGCGGTTATCGAATCTGAAAACAGCGCTGAGCGCGATCAGCTGCTGGAAAACCTGCAGGAAGGCATGGAAGTCAAAGGTGTCGTTAAGAACCTCACTGACTACGGCGCATTCGTTGATCTGGGCGGCGTCGATGGCCTGCTACACATCACCGATATGGCATGGAAACGCGTTAAGCATCCGAGCGAAATCGTCAATGTGGGCGACGAAATCACTGTTAAAGTGCTGAAGTTCGACCGCGAGCGTACCCGTGTATCTTTGGGCCTCAAACAGCTGGGCGAAGATCCGTGGGTGGCTATAGCTAAGCGCTACCCGGAAGGCACTCGTCTGACCGGCCGCGTGACCAATCTGACTGATTACGGCTGCTTCGTAGAAATTGAAGAAGGCGTTGAAGGTCTGGTGCACGTTTCTGAAATGGACTGGACCAACAAAAACATCCACCCGGCTAAAGTTGTTAACGTGGGCGACGTGGTTGAAGTTATGGTTCTGGACATCGACGAAGAGCGTCGTCGTATCTCCCTGGGCCTGAAGCAGTGCAAAGCCAACCCGTGGCAGCAGTTTGCTGAGATCCATAACAAGGGCGATCGCGTTGAAGGTAAAATCAAGTCAATCACTGACTTCGGTATATTCATCGGCCTGGACGGCGGCATCGACGGTCTGGTTCACCTGTCTGACATCTCTTGGAACGCAACTGGCGAAGAAGCCGTTCGCGAGTACAAAAAAGGCGACGAAATCGCCGCCGTTGTACTGCAGATTGACGCAGAACGTGAGCGTATCTCCCTGGGCGTTAAGCAGCTGGCTGAAGATCCGTTCAACAACTACATCACGCTGAACAAGAAAGGCGCGATCGTTAACGGTAAAGTGACTACTGTTAACGCTAAAGGTGCTACAGTTGAACTGGCTGACGGCGTTGAAGGCTACCTGCGCGCTTCTGAAGCTTCACGCGACAGCGTTGAAGATGCAACGCTGGTACTAAATGTTGGCGACAATGTTAAAGCCAAATTCACCGGTGTTGATCGTAAAAACCGTGTTGTTAGCCTGTCTGTCCGTGCGAAAGACGAAGCTGACGAGAAAGATGCTATCGCGACTGTTAACAACAAACAGGACGAAAGCAACTTCTCTAACGCAATGGCTGAAGCGTTCAAAGCAGCTAAAAGCGAGTAATCGATCTGAAGCGCCGGGCGAGGTGACTCGCCCGGCAGCGGTAGAAAGCAGTCAAACCTTTTCAACAAAAATTAACCGGAGGTTACATGACCAAGTCAGAACTGATTGAAAGACTTGCTGGCCAGCAAACTCATATTCCGGCGAAAGTCGTTGAGGATGCTGTAAAAGAGATGCTGGAGCACATGGCCACAACGCTGGCGCAGGGCGAACGCATCGAAATCCGGGGATTTGGCAGCTTTTCTTTGCATTATCGTGCGCCACGCACGGGACGTAACCCGAAAACGGGCGACAAAGTGGAACTGGAAGGTAAATACGTTCCCCACTTCAAACCGGGCAAAGAGCTGCGCGATCGTGCAAATATCTACGGCTAAGCCGTAAACGAACAATAAAAATGACATCTCCGGATGTCTTTTTTTTTGCCAGAGAAACGTGGCGCATGCGAGCCAGCACGACATTCTGTGAACCCTGACTGCAACGTACTCCATTGCGCACGAGAGCGCCCGCAGAAGGGCAAAAGGCGCCGCGACCGATGCGGCGCGCAGCGGCATACTGGGCCTGTTGAATAAGGACAGGATGATGACCGCACCCCTGATTGCCCGGCTCGCCATCGTCGCGGCGCTACCGCTGCTCTTTCTGTCGCAGCTGCCGTCAGCGGCAGCCATCGTTGGCATCGCCCTGGCGGGTGGGCTACTGCTCTGGATGCCGCGAAGCCCGCTGCGTATCGCAGGCGTGGCGCTGCTGCTGGCCTGGATGCTGGGCAGCGCCCGCTCAGGCATTGATGCCGTGGAAACCGCTAGCGCCGTGCCTGCTATCTATAGCGTACGGATTGACGAGGTGCGCGCCAGTCGGCAGCAGATTAAGGTGCAGCTTATTAAAAAGGAGGGGCGCTACCTGTTTCCGCTGCGCTTTGCCTGGCTTACGCTGCGAGAGGGAGAGCAGCACTACTGCCTAGGCCAGCGCTAGAGGATGCGGCTAAATCTGCGCCCGGTCCATGTGAAGCTGAACGAGGGAGAGTTTGACGCGCAGCGTTTCGCGCTGGCTAACCATACGGCACTGCGCGGCCGCATACTGCAACAGCGGGTTGAAAGCGAGACCTGCAGCTGGCGCTGGCAACGCCTTATGTGCGATCTGCCGGTCATCAACGCCTTGAATCAGTCTGCTGTTTTGCAGGCGCTGGCCTTTGGCGAGCGCACGGAGATGAGTGAAGAGACGCGTCAGCTGCTGCGCAAGACCGGAACGGCGCACCTGATGGCTATTTCAGGCATGCACATCGCGCTGGCCGCCAGCATGGGCTGGCTGTTAGCGCATGGCGTCCAGCGCGCTCTGCCGGCGCGCCTGACCGGCTACCTCTTTCCTCTGGTAATGAGCTGGCTGCTGGTGGCCATCTATACCTGGCTGTCGGGCAGCCAGCCAGCCGCCCGCGCATTGAGCGCTGATTGCGCTGACGCTGTGGATCCTGTTTCGCATTAAGGGCGTCCATATCGGCGGCTAGCAGGTGTTGAGCCTGTGCGTGGGCGGCCTGTCGCTGTTTGATCCTTTCTACATGCTGTCGGAGAGTTTCTGGCTCTCGGCGCTGGCGGTCTCCATTATGTTGACCTGGTATCACTGGTTTCCTTTACCGGCGCGCTATCGTCGCGGCAGGCGCTGGCTGCCGCTCCAGCTACTTCACCCGAAGCTCGGCATTATGCTGTTGATGGCGCCGCTTCAGGTGATGCTGTTTGAGGGCATCAGCCTCTCGGCGCTGGCGGCGAATCTGCTGGCGATACCCACCATCACCTTTATCAGCGTGCCTCTGATCCTGCTGGCGATGCTGACGCCGGTCGGCAGCCTGTGCGCCGCGTTATGGTGGCTGGCCGGGGTCAGTCGCGGGTCTGGCTGGTGGCGGCACTACAGGCGCTGCCGAGCGGCTGGTGGCCATTTTACGACGCCGGCATGCTGGCAATCGTCGTCTGGGGTGGGCTGATTATATGGCGAGGCGCACTGTGGCAGGCGGCTCCGGTAAGCTGCCTCACTCTGCTGCTGGCGCTTGTCGCCTGGCGCAGGCTAGATGAGGATCCGGGCTAGCATATTGATATGCTGGACGTCGGACAGGGGCTGAGCGTGGTTATCCGCCAGGGCAACGAGGCGATGCTGTATGACACCGGGCCGCGCTGGCAACACGGCGATGCCAGGACGCATCACATTATCCCCAGGCTGATGCGCAAGCATCTTCGCCTGCAAAGCGTGATTCTCAGCCATCGCCACCTAGGTCACAGCAGCGGACTGCGCGCCAGCACGCGGCGCTGGCCCTCCATCCCGGTGCGCAGCGCGCTGCGCAATCCGGCGCATCTGCCCTGAATGCGCGGCGAGCGCTGGCGCTGGGGACGGCTCGATATCGAAGCGCTGTAGCCGCTGGCATTATCAGACGTCAGCAATAACAACCAGTCCTGCGTGATAAGCGTAAGCGATGGCGTGATGCGCCTGCTGCTAACGGGGGATCTGGAGGCGCCGGCGGAGCGTCAGCTGGTGGCGCTGGAAAAAGGGCGGCTCAAGGCAGACATCCTTCAGGTGCCGCATCACGGCAGCCGGACGCTGCTGCTGCGCAACGTGGCGGGCAGCATCGCTATCGCCTCAATGGCGCGCTATAACGCCTGGCGCATGCCGGTGAAAAGCGTGCTGAAAAACTACCGGCAGGCGGGCTTCGCCTGGTACGACACCGCGCAATACGGGCAGATCGCGCTCACCGTCAGGGGAAACAAAACCACGGTATCCGGACTGAGAGAGCAAGTTTTGCCCCGTTGGTACCATCAGTGGTTTGGCGTAAAATGGGAATCTAGGTAGAATGAGCGGCTATTTTAAACAGTGTGAATAAATAATGCATCAAGATAAATATCTCTCAACGTGGCAGACATTTCGTCGACTCTGGCCGATGATCGCGCCGCATAAAGTGGGTTTATTTGTGGCTGCTGTCGCCCTGATCCTGAACGCCGCTAGCGACACACTTATGCTCTCCCTGTTGAAACCTTTACTGGATGATGGGTTTGGTAAAGCGGATAAGTCGGTACTGATCTGGATGCCTGTGGCCGTTATCGGCCTGATTCTGGCGCGCGGCGTCACCAGCTACATCTCCAGCTACTGTATCTCCTGGGTTTCCGGCAATGTGGTGATGAGTATGCGCCGTCGCCTGTTCAGCCATATGATTAGCATGCCGGTCTCTTTCTTCGATCAACAATCCACAGGCATGTTGCTGTCGCGTATCACCTATGACTCCGAGCAGGTCGCTTCCTCCTCATCCAGCGCGCTGGTGACGGTGGTGCGCGAGGGCGCTTCAATTATCGGCCTGTTTATTATGATGTTCTATTACAGCTGGCAGCTGTCGCTGATCCTTATTGTGCTGGCGCCGGTGGTGTCGTTCGCCATTCGCTCCGTCTCAAAGCGCTTTCGCAACATCAGCAAAAGCATGCAGAACACTATGGGACTGGTCACCACCAGCGCTGAGCAGATGCTGAAAGGGCACAAAGAGGTGCTGATTTTCGGCGGCCAGGATGTTGAAACAGAGCGTTTCGCCCGCCTCAGCAACCGCATGCGCCAGCAGGGCATGAAGCTGGTTTCTGCCTCCTCGATCTCTGATCCCATTATTCAGCTGATCGCCTCGCTGGCGCTGGCGTTTGTTCTGTACGCCGCCAGCTTCCCCAGCGTGATGGAGACGCTGAGCGCAGGCACTATCACCGTGGTGTTCTCCTCGATGATTGCGCTGATGCGTCCGCTGAAATCGCTGACCAACGTCAACGCGCCGTTCCAGCGCGGCATGGCGGCCTGCCAGACGCTGTTCTCCATCCTCGACAGCGAGCAGGAGAAGGACAACGGCACGCGTGAAATCAGCCGCGCCAGAGGCGACGTAGCCTTCCGCAACGTCACCTTCACCTATCCATGCCGCGACGTTCCCGCGCTGCGCGATATCAATCTGGCGCTGCCGGAAGGCAAAACCGTGGCGCTGGTAGGACGTTCCGGCTCAGGCAAGTCAACGCTTGCCAGCCTGCTGACGCGTTTTTACGACATTCAGGAAGGCGAGATTCTGCTCGACGGCCACGACCTGCGGGAATACACGCTGCGTTCGCTGCGCAATCAGGTGGCGCTGGTGTCGCAGAATGTGCATCTGTTCAACGACACCATCGCCAACAATATCGCCTACGCGCGCAGCGCGCAGTACAGCCGCGAGGAGATCGAGAAGGCCGCCACCATGGCGCACGCCATGGACTTCATCAATAAGATGGATAACGGGCTGGATACAGTGATTGGCGAAAACGGTGTGCTGCTCTCCGGCGGCCAGCGCCAGCGCATCGCTATCGCGCGCGCGCTGCTGCGAGACTGTCCGATTCTTATTCTCGACGAGGCGACCTCGGCGCTGGATACCGAGTCCGAGCGCGCCATTCAGTCGGCGCTGGATGAGCTGCAGAAAAACCGCACCTCGCTGGTGATTGCCCATCGCCTCTCCACCATTGAAAAAGCGGATGAGATCGTGGTGGTAGAAGATGGCCGTATCGTCGAGCGCGGCACCCACGCCGCCCTGCTGGCTGAGCTGGGCGCCTATGCCCAGCTGCGTAAAATGCAGTTCGGACAATGATTGAGCGCATCTGGAGCGGACGCTCGCCGCTGTGGCGGCTGCTGTGGCCGCTCAGCCTGCTGTATGGCGCGGTGTCTACGCTTATCCGCCTCAGCTACCAGCGCGGCTGGCGCCAGAGCTGGCGGGCGCCGGTGCCGGTTATCGTGGTGGGTAATCTCACCGCAGGCGGCAACGGCAAAACGCCGGTGGCGATCTGGTTGGTGCGGGAGCTGCAGCGCCGCGGCCTGAAGCCTGGCGTGGTATCGCGTGGCTACGGTGGCAAAGCGGCAAGCTATCCGCTGCTGGTCAACGCCGACACGCCGCCGCAGCAGGCGGGTGATGAACCGGTGCTGATTGCCCAGCGCAGCGGCGTGCCGGTCGCGGTGGCGCCGAAGCGTCGCGCCGCCGTGGAGGCACTGCTGGCCAGACAGCAGGTCGATGTGATTGTGACCGATGACGGCCTGCAGCACTACGCGCTGCAGCGCGATCGGGAAATCGTGGTGGTCGATGGCGTGCGCCGCTTCGGCAACGGCTGGTGGCTGCCGGCGGGCCCGATGCGCGAACGGGCGTCGCGACTGGCGCAGGTCGACGCCGTTATCGTCAATGGCGGCCGCGCAGAGCCGGGCGAAATAGCCATGACGCTGCTACCCGGAGATGCGGTGAATCTTTTGACGCAGCGGTCAGTGCCGCTTTCTGCGCTACACAACGTGGTGGCGATGGCCGGCATCGGTCATCCGCCGCGCTTCTTCCAGACGCTCCGTGATGGGGACGTCACGCCGGTGGCGGAGATCGCCTTTGCCGATCACTACGCCTACAGAAAAGATGAGCTCAACGGCCTGCTCGCCGCCGGACAAAGCCTGCTGATGACCGAAAAAGATGCGGTCAAGTGTCGCGGCTTTGCGCAGCCTGACTGGTGGTATCTGCCGGTAGAGGCCGAGCTGCGCGGTAGCGCCGTCGCGCCGCTGCTGGATGATATCGAACGCCTGGTCCGGTACAACAGGGCCGAACACCTCAACTAACCTCTCGTCACAGGCGGGCAGGGAATGAACAGGACGCTTTCGCTGCAACAGGCACGACACCTTCATCTGGCGGCGCAGGGACTGCTGCGTACGCCTGCCCGGCGCGCCCGCTACGCCGATCTGCTCGCCTGCATTCGACGCATGTCGCTGCTGCAAATCGACACAATTCATGTGGTGGCGCGCAGCCCTTACCTGTTGCTGTTCGGCCGCCTCGGCAGCGACCCCACGGGCTGGCTGGAGCATGTGCTGGCGCAGGGCGAACTCTTTGAATACTAGGGGCACGAGGCCTGCTTCGTGCCGTGCGAAGATTACCGTCTGCTGTGGCACTGCATGCTGGAGCCGGAACGGCTGGGCTGGAAATATAACGCCTAGTGGATGCGCGATCATCAGCAGGAGATCGCCGCGCTGCTGCAGCATATCAAGGAGCATAGGCCGGTTCGCGCCGCCGATTTCACCAGCGTCCAGCATCATAAGCCGGGCTGGTAGGCGTGGAAGCCGCACAAGCGCCATCTGGAAAACATCTTCAGCGCGGGCGAACTGATGGTCAGCGAGTGGCGTAATTTTCAACAGGTTTACGATCTGCACACGCGCGTGCTACAGGAATGGCAGGATGTGCTGCATGCCCTCAGCGAGGCGGACGCGCAGAGGGAGATGCTGCGCAACAGCGCACAGCTTAGGCATCTTTTGCGCCGCTTGGCTGCCGGCCTTCCTGCAGTACGCGCAGCAGGCGGGAGAGATCCTGCCAGTCGAGGTCGCCGAGCTAGGCGAGATGTGGCTACATCGCGATCTGCTGCCGCTGCGGGCGACCCACAGCGCGGTGCTGTCGCCGTTCGATCCGCTGGTCTGGGATCGCCGCCGCGCGCCGGAACTGTTTGGTTTCGACTACCGCTCGAATGCTATACGCCGGAGGCGACGCGGAAATATGGCTATTTCGTGCTGCCCGTGCTGCATCGCGGCGCAATCAAGGCGCGGCTGTATGTGCGCATGCTGCGCAAGTCGCGGCTGCTGTCGATCAAAAACGTCTGGCTGGAGCCGGACATGCGCGTCAGCGCCGCCTTTGCCAGGGATATCCAGCAGGCGATTAGCCGCTTCGCCGCGTGGCAGGAGGCGGAGCGCGTCAACTTTGAGCAGATGCCTGCTGCGCTGCAGCTGCTGCACTGGCCGCTCGATTCCTGAGTTTTGCGGTCTGCGCCGCAGATTCGTCGGCGCTTTCCGCGCACGCTGAAACACTGCGCTATGGTATTCTTAGCGCCTTACGCAATCGGTCCGTGATGGAGGATTTATGGATCACCGTTTACTTGAAATCGTTGCCTGCCCGGTATGCAACGGCAAGCTCTACTACAACAATACGCAGCAGGAGCTAATCTGTAAACCTGACGCGCTCGCCTTCCCGGTGCGCGACGGCATTCCGGTGCTGCTGGAAAACGAAGCGCGCACGCTCTCGGTCGAAGAGATCCATCCATGAGTTTCACGGCGATTATTCCTGCGCGCTATGCTTCAACACGGCTGCCCGGCAAACCGCTGGTCGATATCGCCGGTAAGCCGATGGTCGTACACGTAATGGAGCGGGCGCGTGAATCGGACGCGCAGCGCGTCATCGTCGCGACGGATCATCCTGACGTCAAGGCGGCGGTGGAAGCGGCCGGCGGCGAGGTCTGCATAACCCGCGCCGACCATCAGTCTGGCACCGAACGCCTGGCGGAGGTGATTGAGGCTTGCCGGTTCGCCGACGACGAAATCATCGTTAACGTGCAGGGCGACGAGCCGCAGATCCCGCCGGGAATCGTGCGGCAGGTAGCGGCAAATCTGGCCGGCGCGCAGGCGGGCATGGCGACGCTGGCAGTGCCGATTCACGATGCGGAAGAGGCCTTTAACCCGAACGCGGTGAAGGTGGTGATGGGCGCACAGGGCTACGCGCTCTATTTCTCCCGCGCCACCATTCCTTGGGACCGCGAGCGCTATGCCGCCTCGCGCGAGGCGATCGGCGACACGCTGCTGCGCCACATCGGCATCTACGCCTACCGCGCCGGTTTTATTCGTCGCTACGTCTCTTGGGCGCCATGTCCGCTGGAGCGTATCGAACTGCTGGAGCAGCTGCGCGTGCTCTGGTATGGCGAAAAGATTCACGTTGCCGTGGCGGAAACGGTGCCGGTCGTCGGCGTGGACACGCCTGAAGATCTGGCGCGCATACGCGCTGCTATGCAGGGCTGACGGCGTTGGGGAGGTCTCCCCGACGCTTTTATTGATCTGTTTCCCTGCTTCCGTCTGTGAAGGCCCTCAGGATGGTGTGACGTTTTTCCTTGAGGAGAATGCATGGAAAGTCTTAAATCTGAACTGTCGCTGGTGCTGGGCGAGACGGTCAGCCGACTCGAAACCATCAGCGAGCAGCCGTCGACGCGGCTGTATGCGCTCTATGACCGCCAGGACAAACCGATGCCGCTGGTAGCGAAATATTTCCGCTATCAGGGCCGCGCCGCGCTAGAGGCGAAAAAGCTGGCGCTGCTTGGCCATGAAGGGCTGATCAAGGTGCCGGCGGTCTATGGGCTGGTGCTGAGCCAGCAGCCGCCGGTGCATGAGATGCTGCTGATGGCGCGTCTGGAGGGCGTCTCGGCCGAAGCGCCCCCCCGCGACGCCGCCTGCCGGCAGCAGCTGTGCGAAGAGGTGGTGAAAGGGCTGCTGGCCTGGCATCGCATCAGCAGCCACGGCCTGGTCGGCACCGTCGACAGCACCCAGCAAAACAGCTGGCCCGCCTGGTTTCAGCAGCGCGTCGAGGTGCTGTGGTCAACCCTCAGCTATCTGCGACCGCTCGCCTTTACCCTTGCCGACCGGCAGATGCTGTTTCGCAGCCGCCAGCAGCTGGCGCGACTTTTCCGCGATTTTGACGATGCCTGCGTGATGCTGCACGGCAACCTGCGGCTGACCAGCCTGATTAAAAACGCGCGCAGCGATCAGCTGCTGGCGATGACGCAGCCCGGCACCATCCTGTGGGGGCCGCGTGAGTATGAGCTTATTCACCTCGGCGACACGCCCATGGAGCAGATGCTGTTGCAGCACTACCTGCAGTGCGCGCCGGTTTCTGAAGGCTTTCTCTGGCGACGCTGGCTTTACCAGCTCTGGGACTGCATCGACGAGCTGGTGCAGAATGGGCGATTCGATCGCCCGCGCTTCGACCGCGCCTGCGCGCAGCTACTTCCCTGGCTCGGCTGAAGGCTCGCTATCGCCCTTTAACCGCTGCCACGCCTGACCCAGCGTCTCATAGACCACGCGGTCGCTGTGGCTCAGCCAGAGCGGCGACGGGATGACGCGCTCCCACTAGTTAAGCGGTGAGCTGATCGCCAACTGGTTGGCGGGCGCGGCTATGGGCGCGAGCCCGGCAGCATGGAAGAACGTCAGCGCGCGCCATATGATTGGCGAAGGTGACCAGCAGGAAAGGCTGCTGCCCGACCACGCCGCGCACCGCGCCCGCATCCTGTTCAGTATCCTTCGGCCGATCCAGCACAATCATGCGATTTTCCGGCACGCCCAGGCTGGCGGCGACCGCCGCGTTGCTGACCGGATTCGCGCCGCCGGCGGCGCCGGTAAAAATCATTGTCGCCTCCTGATAGCGCCGCCACTGTCTGACGCCTTCGGCCACCCGCGGCAGGTTATTGCCGATAAGATTGGAGCTGGGCGCCCAGCCGGGATTAAAGGTATCGCCGTCGCCCAGCACCACGATATAATCGACCTTCTCCTCGCCGCTCCAGGTGGGATAGCGCGACTCCAGCGACTCCAGCGACTGCAGCAGGCGACCGGCTGCAGGCTCAGCAGCAACATAACAGCAGTGCCCAGCTGACGGAGACCACTATTTTGCCGCTTTTTTGCCAACGACCCGACCAAAGTAGCAAAATACCCGCCGCCATGATCAGCAGCAGCAGTAAAGACATCATCAGGCCGCCCACCAGCTTTTTCAGTGCAAAAAACATCGGCAAAACTCTCCTGTTGTCCGAAAAAACAGCAGCCGGAAAGGAAGAAGGGGATGAAAGGTTCATTCTTGTTGAGCCTGTGACAAAATAGCACAAGTCTGAGCGCAGCAAACCGGAGTCCACGATGCAGGATCGTAACTTCGACAATCTCGCGGAAAAATTTTCGCAAAATATTTACGGCACCACCAAGGCGTTCATGCGGCAGGCGATCCTCTGGGATGAGCTGGAGGCAATTCTGCTCACCCTCGGCACGGATCCACTGTGCGTGCTGGATGCCGGCGGCGGGCTGGGACGAATCTCCAGAGGGCTGGCGCAGCGCGGCCATCAAATTCTGCTGTGTGATCTCTCCGGCGAGATACTGCGCCGGGCGCGGCAGCATGCCGAGGCGCAGGGTGTGAGCGACCACATGCAATTCAGACAAATCGGCGCGCAGCAGGTGGGCGAGCATTTGGATACGCCGGTGGATCTGGTATTGTTTCACGCTGTGCTTGAGTGGGTCGCTGAGCCGGAGAAAGCGCTGCAGGCGCTGTTTGACGCGCTGCGTCCGGGCGGCGTGATGTTGCTGATGTTCTTTAACCGCAACAGTCTGGTGTTTCGCAATCTGACGCTGGGCAACTTCGGCTATCTGCGGGTCAATATGGTGAAGCAGAAAAAGCGCTCTCTGTCGCCGGACTTCCCGCGCGATCCTGAAGATGTCTACCGCTGGCTTACCGCATGCGGCTTTGAGATTGAGCAGCGCACCGGCGTGCGCGTCTTCAGCGACTACATGAAAGCCCCGCCGGCGGACGGCGGCGGCGATGCGAGCATTCTTGAGATGGAGCGGCGTTACTGCCGCCAGGAATCCTTTTTAAGCTTGGGACGCTATATCCACGTGACCGCGCGTAAACCAGGGCAGAAGGACGAACTATGAGTGAATTTTCCCAGACGGTACCCGAGCTGGTCAGCTGGGCGCGCAAAAATGACTTTTCCCTTGTGCTGCCGGTCGATCGTCTGGCCTTTTTGCTGGCCATCGCGACCCTCAACGGCGAGCGCATGGATGGCGAAATGAGAGAGGGTGAGCTGATCGACGCCTTTCATCACGTCAGCAAAGCGTTTGAACAAACCCATGAAACTGTCGTGGTGCGCGCCAACAACGCCATCAACGACATGGTGCGCCAGCGCCTGATCAACCGCTTCACCAGCGAGATGACGGAAGGGCAGGCCATTTACCGCCTGACGCCGCTGGCCATCGGCATCACCGACTACTACATCCGCCAGCGCGAGTTATCGACCCTGCGCCTGTCGGTGCAGCTGTCGATCGTGGCGGGCGAGCTGAAGCGCGCCGCGGACGCCGCGGAGGAAGATGGCGACGAGTTCCACTGGCATCGCAACGTCTTCGCGCAGTTGAAATATTCAGTGGCAGAGATCTTCGACAGCATCGACATGACGCAGCGTCTGATGGATGAACAGCAGCAGGCGGTCAAGCAGGATATCGCCGACCTGCTGAACAAAGACTGGCGCGCGGCTATCTCCAGTTGCGAAATGCTGCTGTCGGAAACCTCCGGCACGCTGCGCGAGCTGCAGGACACGCTGGAAGCGGCGGGCGACAAGCTGCAGGCCAACCTGCTGCGCATTCAGGACGCCACGCTCAGCAGTCCCGATCTCGGTTTTGTCGACAAGCTGGTGTTTGACCTGCAAAGCAAGCTCGACCGTATCATCAGCTGGGGCCAGCAGGCGATCGATCTCTGGATCGGCTACGACCGCCACGTGCACAAATTTATCCGAACCGCTATCGACATGGACAAGAACCGCGTCTTCGCGCAGCGCCTGCGCCAGTCGGTACAGAACTATTTCGACCAGCCTTGGGTGTTGACCTACGCCAACGCCGATCGCCTGTTCGACATGCGCGACGAAGACTTGACGCTGCGCAATGACGAGGTGATGGGCGAACTGCCCGCCGATCTGGAGTATGAAGAGTTCAACGAAATTTGCGAACAGCTGGCCGCCATGATCGAAGCGGCGCTGCAGAACTACAAATCCGAGCGCAAGCCGCTCAACCTCGCTACGGTGATGCGCGACTATCTCGCCCAGTATCCCTGGGTGCACCACTTCGATCTGGCGTGCATCGTCGTCGATCAGGCGGTGCGTCTCGGCGTGGCGGAAGCCGATTTAGCCGGTCTGCCCGCCGAGTGGCAGACCATTAATGATTACGGAGCCAAGGTGCAGGCACATGTCATCGACAAGTATTGAACAAGTGATGCCGCTTAGGCTGGCACAGGCACTGGCCAATCCGATTTTTCCCGCGCTCGACAGTCAGCTGCGCGCGGGCCGCCATGTCGGCATCGAAGAGCTGGACCAGCACGCTTTTCTGATGGATTACCAGACGTTCCTGGAGGAGTTTTACGCCCGCTACAACGTGGAGCTGATCCGCGCGCCAGAAGGTTTTTTCTATCTGCGCCCGCGCTCAACCACGCTGATCCCGCGCTCGGTGCTCCCCGAGCTGGATATGATGGTCGGCAAGCTGCTCTGCTATCTCTACCTCAGCCCGGAGCGCCTGGCGAACGAGGGCATTTTCACCCAGCAAGAGCTCTACGACGAGCTGCTGACGCTGGCGGATGAGAGCAAGCTGCTGAAGTTGGTGAACCAGCGCTCTACGGGCTCCGATCTCGACCGCGCTAGGCTGCAGGAGAAGATGCGCTCGTCGCTCAGCCGCCTGCGTCGTCTCGGCATGGTGTGGTTTATGGGCAACGACAGCAGCAAATTTCGCATCACCGAATCGGTCTTCCGCTTTGGCGCCGACGTGCGCAGAGGCGACGATCCGCATGAGGCGCAGCTGCGCCTGATCCGCGACGGCGAGGCGATGACGCTCGACAGCGTCATCGCTGCCAGCGAGCAGGATGATATTGACGGCGAAGCGAGTGACAGCGCGGAGGAAGAACAGGCGTGATTAAGCGCGGAAAATTTCGATCGCTTACCCTGATTAACTGGAACGGCTTTTTTGCCCGCACCTTTGATCTCGACAAGCTAGTCACTACCTTATCGGGCGGCAACGGGGCGGGAAAATCCACCACCATGGCCGCCTTCGTCACGGCGCTGATCCCCGATCTGACGCTACTGCACTTCCGTAACACTACGGAAGCGGGCGCCACCAGCGGCTCGTGTGACAAAGGCCTGCACGGCAAGCTGCGCGCCGGCGTCTGCTATGCGGTGCTCGACGTTATCAACTCGCGATACCAGCACGTGGTGGCGGGCGTGCGCCTGCAGCAGATAGCGGGCCGCGATAAAAAAGTCGACATCAAACCCTTCAGCATTCATGGCCTGCCGATGGAGAGCCAGCCGACTGACATGCTGACCGAGATCATGAACAGCCGCCAGGCGCGCGTGCTGCCGCTGAGCGAAGTCAAAGAGCGCGTCGAAGCGCATGAAGGAGTGCAGTTCCGCCAGTTCAGCTCGGTCACCGACTACCATGCGATGATGTTCGAGCACGGCATCGTGCCGCGCCGCCTGCGCTCCGCCGGCGACCGCAGCAAATTCTATCGCCTGATCGAGGCGTCGCTATACGGCGGCATTTCCAGCGCCATTACCCGCTCGCTACGCGACTACCTGCTGCCGGAAAACAGCGGCGTGCGCAAGGCGTTCCAGGATATGGAAGCGGCGCTGCGCGAAAACCGCATGACGCTAGAGGCAATCCGCGTCACCCAGTCAGATCGCGACCTGTTTAAGCACCTGATCTCCGAAGCGACCAGCTACGTGTCGGCGGACTATATGCTCCACGCCAACGAGCGCCGCATCCATCTCGACGGCGCCCTGCAGCTGCGCCGCGATCTGCTCACCAGCCGCAAACAGCTGGCTACCGAGCAGTATCGCCATATTGAAATGGCGTGCGAGCTTGCCGAACACGGCGGCGCGGAGAACGATCTGGAAGCGGATTATCAGGCGGCCAGCGACCATCTCAACTTGGTGCAAACTGCGATGCGCCAGCAGGAAAAAATCGCGCGCTACGAGGCTGACCTCGACGAGCTGACCATTCGTCTGGAAGAGCAGAACGAAGTGGTGGCGCAAGCACGCGAGGTGCAGGAAGAGAACGAAGTGCGCGCCGAGGCGGCGGAGCTGGAAGTAGACGAGCTGAAAAACCAGCTGGCCAATTTCCAGCAGGCGCTCGACGTGCAGCAGACGCGCGCCATCCAGTATCAGCAAGCGCTGCAGGCGCTGGAGCGCGCTCGCACCCTGTGCCAGCTACCGGATCTGACCAGCGATAACGCCGCCGAGTGGCTGGTGCGCTTCCAGGTAACGGAAGAGGAAGCGACGGATACCCTGCTGCGGATGGAGCAGAAGCTCAGCGTGGTGGAAGCGGCGCACAGCCAGTTTGAGCAGGCGCTGGCGCTGGTCACCAGCATCGCCGGCAACGTGCCGCGCCAGGACGCTTGGCAAACCGGCCGCGAGCTGTTGCGCGACGCTGCCAATCAGCGCCACTACGCCGACCAGCTTTCGTCGCTGCGCCTGCGCCTGAATGAGCTGGAGCAGCGCCTGCGCGAACAGCAGGAGGCCGAACGGCTGCTGGCGGAGTTTTGCAAGCGCCAGGGCGCGCACTACGACGCCGACGCGCTCGACGGACTGCATCACGAGCTGGAAGCGCAGATTGAGCAGCTGAGCGCTGGCGTCGCCGATGCCGGCGAGCGCCGCATGGCGATGCGCCAGGAGCTGGAGTCGCTGCGCGAACGCATCGCGGCGCTGACGGCGCGCGCGCCGCACTGGCTGGCGGCGCAGGAGATCCTCACCCAGCTCAGCGAGCAGACCGGCGAGGCGCTGGAAAACAGGCAGCATATTACCGAATACATGCAGCTACTGCTGGAGCGCGAGCGCGAAACCACCGTGGAGCGTGACGAAGTGGCGGCGCGCAAGCGCGACGTCGAGCGCCAGATCGAGCGCCTCAGCCAGCCTGGCGGCGCCGAAGATGCGCGCCTGACGCAGCTAGTGGAGCGCTTCGGCGGGGTGCTGCTGTCGGAAATCTACGACGACGTCACGCTGGAAGACGCTCCTTACTTCTCGGCGCTCTACGGCCCGTCGCGCCACGCTATCGTGGTACCCGAGCTTGCGCTGGTGCGCGAGCAGCTCGACGGCCTGGAAGAGTGTCCGGAAGATCTCTATCTGATCGAGGGGGATCCGCAGTCGTTCGACGACAGCGTGTTCGCCGTAGAGGAGCTGCAGGGCGCGGTCGTGGTGAAGGTTGCGGAGCGTCAGTGGCGCTACTCACGCTTCCCGAAAGTGCCGCTGTTTGGCCGCGCCGCGCGAGAAAACCAGCTGGAGCTACTGCATAACGAACGCGATCGCCTGGCGGAACGCTACGCCACACTCTCGTTCGACGTGCAGAAAACGCAGCGCCTGCACCAGTCCTTTAGCCGCTTTATCGGCAGCTATCTGGCGGTGGCGTTCGAAGAGGATCCAGAAGCGCAGATCCGTCAGCTCAACGCCCGCCGCGCCGAGCTGGAGCGCGCGCTGAACCAGCACGAAAGCGATAACCAGCAGCAGTGCCAGCAGTATGAGCAGGCGAAAGAGGGCGTGGCGCAGCTGAACCGCCTGCTGCCGCGCGTCAACCTGCTGCTGGACGATACGCTGGCCGGTCGCTGCGAAGAGATCTGCGAGCAGGTGGAAGAGGCGCAGGAGGCCACGCGCTTCCTGCATCAGCACGGCGCGAAGCTCAGCAGGCTCGAGTCGCTGATCGGCGTCTTGCAGAGCGACCCGGAACAGCACGAACAGCTGCAGGATGACTATCAGCAGGCGCAGCAGCAGCAGCGCGTCGCGCGCCAGCAGGCGTTCGCCCTGACGGAGGTGGTGCAGCGTCGCGCCCACTTCAGCTATGGCGACTCGGCGGGCATGCTGAACGGCAATAACGACCTCAGCGACAAGCTGCGTCGTCAGCTGGAGCAAGCGGAAGGGGAGCGCAGCCGCGCGCGCGAACGCCAGCGCGAAAACCGGGCGCAGATGACGCAGTACACTCAGGTACTGGCGTCGCTGAAAAGCTCCCACGACACCAAGCGCGATATGCTCAAAGAGCTGCTGCAGGAGATGCAAGATATAGGCGTGCACGCCGACGCCAGCGCGGAAGAGCGCGCGCGTATCCGCCGCGACGAGCTTCACGCCGCGCTGAGCCACAACCGCGCGCGTCGCAATCAGCTGGAGAAGCAGCTCACCTTCGGCGAAGCGGCGATGGAGAACCTGCAGAAGCAGCTGCGCGTGCTGGAACGCGACTATCATCGCATGCGCGAGCAGGTGGTCAGCGCCAAAGCGGGCTGGTGCGCCGTGCTGCGCCTGGTGAAAGAGAACGGCGTCGAGCGCCGTCTGCATCGTCGCGAGCTGGCTTACCTGTGCGGCAACGAGCTGCGTTCCATGTCCGATAAGGCGCTGGGCGCGCTGCGTCTCGCGGTGGCGGATAATGAACACCTACGCGACGTGCTGCGGCTATCGGAAGATCCCAAACGGCCGGAGCGCAAGATCCAGTTCTTTATCGCCGTCTGTCAGCATCTGCGCGAGCGTATCCGCCAGGATATCATTCGCACTGACGACCCAGTGGAGGCGATCGAGCAGATGGAGATCGAGCTTAACCGCCTGACCGAAGAGCTGACAGCGCGCGAGAAGACGCTGGCGATCAGTTCGCGCAGCGTTTCTAACATCATTCGCAAAACAATTCAGCGCGAGCAGAACCGCATTCGCCAGCTGAACCAGGGCCTGCAGATGGTGAGCTTCGGCCAGGTACGCAGCGTGCGTCTCAACGTCAACGTGCGCGAGGCGCACGCCACGCTGCTGGATACCCTGTCGGAAGAGCATGAGCAGCATCAGGACCTCTTCAACAGCAGCCGCCTGACCTTCTCCGAAGCGCTGGCGAAGCTCTATCAGCGCCTGAACCTGCAGATCGATATGGGACAGCGCACGCCGCAAACCATCGGTGAAGAGCTGCTCGACTACCGCAACTATCTGGAGATGGAGGTGGAGGTCAACCGCGGATCCGACGGCTGGCAGCGCGCCGAGAGCGGGGCGCTCTCCACCGGCGAGGCGATCGGCACCGGGATGTCGATTCTGGTGATGGTGGTGCAGAGCTGGGAAGAGGAGGCGCGTCGCCTGCGCGGCAAGGATATCTCGCCCTGTCGTCTGCTGTTCCTCGATGAGGCGGCGCGACTTGATTCGCGCTCAATCGCCACGCTGTTCGAACTGTGCGAGAGGCTGGATATGCAGCTGGTGATCGCGGCACCGGAAAATATCAGCCCGGAGAAAGGCACTACCTACAAGCTGATGCGTAAGGTATTCAACGATACGGAACACGTCCACGTTGTCGGCCTGCGTGGTTTCTCTGCCGACGCCGCGCCAACGCGCCGCGACAGCAAGGCGGAAGCCCCGCTGGAAGAGGAAAACTAGCAGGCGTAATCTGGTCAAGGTTTACCGCTTTGGGTAATCTGTTAACGTCATTTGTCCTGTGAGGCAAATGCCGTTTTTTATTCATATACTCAGAACAGAAGTAGCAGCCCAGTTGCAGCGTATACAGAAAACGCTACGTGGTAAATAAATGAGGGGGCAGGGATGTTGCTGACCAATAAAACGCATCAATATGTATTTTCTCTGCTGGCGCTCGCGCTGGCCTTTTCGCCGCTGCAGCTTACGCAGGCAGCGGTGATTGCAGCACTACCCGGCACCTATTCAACGGCTGTTTCGGTCAGCGAGAGTCAACAGTGGCTGCGCCAGGCGTTTGCCGGCAAAGAGCAGCCTTTTTATCTCGCCTCGCTGTACGCGGCGCACAATATCCAGCCGATGTGACAGGATCACGCCGCCGTGCAGCAGTTCCAGCAGCAGCTGGCGGAAGTCGCGATGTCGGGCGTTCACCGTGCTCAGCGACGCCATGCTGGGCTATCTGCAGTTCGTCTCCAGCGTGCCGACGCAGGGCGAAAGCTGGTTTTACAACAATGTGCCCTACAAGCTGGCGCAGCCGTCGGTATATGCGCCGATGAGTGCCGTGCTGAGACAGCTGCTGGCTGATACCCGACCTTGGCCGCAGTTGAAGAACCGCGAGACGCTGCACCCGGGTCAGGTCAGCGACGACGTGCCCGCGCTGCGTGAAATTTTACGTCGCAACGGCATGTTGTCGGCCCAGATCGCCGCGCCGATGCCGGCGGATGACGCGGTGCCGACTGCACAGGTTCCCGTCAGCCAGAGCACGCAGCCCACGGCAGTCAGCCTTTCCACCGCCAGCGTCAGCGACTTGGCGCCGCAGACGCCGCAGGTCACAGGCAGCGTGCAGAAAGCGTCGGCGGACAGAGGCCACAATAATGTCTACGACGCCACGCTGGTGGAGGCGGTAAAACGCTTTCAGCAGTGGCAGGAACTGGGGACAACGCCATCGGGGCGCGCACCCGCGAATGGCTTAACGCGACGCCGTAGATGCGCGCTGCGCTGTTGGCACTGAATATCCAGCGCCTGCTGCCGGACGATATGCATAACGGCATTATGGTGAATATTCTCAACTTCTCGCTGACTAAAGGCAGCAAAATTCTGTCGTCGCGCGTGATTGTTGGTCGTCCCGATCGCAAAACGCCGCTGATGCGCAGCGCCCTGAACAACGTGGTGCTTAATCCGCCGTGGAACGTGCCCACCACGCTGGTGTGGCAGGATATTATTCCCAAGGTGAAGCAGGATCCAGACTACCTCTAGCATGATTGACTGGAGTATGGTTTCCACTTCCTCACTCCCCTATCGCCTGTGTCGGGCACCGGGCAACATGAACTCGCTGGGCCGCTATAAGTTCAATATGCCAAGTTCAGACGCGATTTATCTGTATGATACGCCAACCATGCGCTGTTCCATCGCGATATCCGCACGCTTAGTTCCGGCTGCGTGCGCGTCAACAAGGCGTCGGAGCTGGCGGGACTGCTGCTGTAGGATGCGGGCTGGAATGACTCGCGCATCTCGGATCAGCTCAAACAGGGCGATACGCGCTATGTGCTGATCCGCCATCGCATCCCGGTTAATCTTTACTATCTCACCGCCTGGGTGGCAGATGACGGCAAGCCGCAGTTCCAAACAGATATTTACAATTACGATAACCCAGTTCGTTCCGGCAGCCAGGTTCTGACCCGCGCCGGCCAACTGTTACTCTAACCGTTGATTTTCCACCGCTGTTTCGCACGCTCCGGCGTGCGATACGCCTTCCAGAATGGCGATCCCGACCGGGATCGCCGCACAAACTTTTCTACGGCGGGTTGACGCCGTTCAGACTGGCGGTTATGGTGCGGCCTTGTGCGGTTTTTGCACATTTCGTTGGCTTTAATCTCAGGTAACCGTTTTTCATGTCCAGTTTTAACTTAACACGTCGCAAATTGCTTCTTGGCGGAACGGCTGCGGCCGGGATGGCGTTGCTGCCCAACGTGGCCATGGCCTCGCTTCCAACGTCGCGTCCGCGGGTGCTGACGCTCAGCAATCTTCACACCGGTGAAACCCTTAAAACTGAGTTTTTTAATGGCAAAACGTACGATAAAATTGATACCGAGCCGCTCAGGCACTGGTGACGACGCCGGCAACGCTGCGTGCGTCGGTCATGGAGCATTATGAACTACCACACTATTCCTGTTACCGCCTTTGCGCAGAACTGTTCCGTTATCTGGTGTGAAGCGACCCGCGACGCCGCGCTAGTCGATCCCGGCGGCGAAGCGGAAAAAATTATCCAGACGCTGCAGCAGCTGGCGTTAACGCCCTCGCAGATCCTGCTGACGCATGGCCATCTGGATCACGTGGGCGCGGCGGCAGAGCTTGCCGCGCACTATCAGGCGACTATCGTCGGGCCGCACAAGCTGGACGCCTTTTGGCTGGAAGCGCTGCCGACGCAAAGCCGCATGTTTGGTCTGGCAGAGTGCGCCTCTTTTACGCCGGATCTCTGGCTGGAAGAGGGCGACAGCGTGCAGGTGGGCGAGGTCAGCCTTGAGGTGCTACATACGCCGGGCCATACCCCTGGCCATATCGTGTTCTTCGATCGCGTGGGACGCCTGCTGGTTTCCGGGGATGTGATCTTCAACGGCGGCGTCGGCCGCAGTGATTTCCCGCAGGGCAGCCATGCGGCTCTTATCGCCTCTATTAAAGAGAAGCTATTGCCACTGGGTGACGATGTGACCTTTCTACCTGGCCACGGCAGCCTGTCGACGCTGGGACGCGAGCGTATCAGCAATCCTTTCCTGCAATGAAAAAATGGGCCGTAATGGCCCATTTTGCTTTTCGCTGCCCGCTTACAGTACCGCGACAATCGCCTCGCACAGCGCCGACATATTGTCCGGCGTCATACCCGCCACGTTGACACGGCCCGAATTCACGGCATAGACGCCAAACTCTTTCTGCAGGCGGACAACCTGATCTTTGGTCAGCCCGCTAAAGGAGAACATGCCGTTCTGCTGGATAATAAAGCTGAAATCGCGCGCGGCGCCTTTCTCTGCTAGCGTATTGACGAACAGCTGACGCATACGCTGAATGCGCTGACGCATATCGGTCAGCTCCTGCTCCCAGATAGTGCGCAGCGCCTGATTGCTGAGAATGGTCGCCACCACCGCGGCGCCGTGCGCCGGCGGGTTGGAGTAGTTGGCGCGGATAGTGTACTTCACCTGGCTGAACGCGGTTTCCGCCGTCGTGGCATCGGCGGCGACCAGCGTAATGGCGCCTACGCGCTCGTTATAGAGGCCGAAGTTTTTCGAGTAGGAGCTGGCAACAATCAGCTCCTGATGCGCGGCGGCGAAGATGCGTAGCCCCTCTGCATCCTCATTCAGGCCGCGGGCGAACCCCTGATAGGCGAAGTCGAACAGCGGCAGCCAGCCTTTCGCCAGCGAGAGCTGCGCCAGCTGGTTCCACTGCTCTACGGTCGGATCGATGCCGGTGGGGTTGTGGCAGCAGCCGTGGAACAGCACCACGTCGCCCGCTTTGGCTTCCTGCAGCGCGGCCAGCATGCCGTCAAAGTCGAGCGGATACTGTTCCGCATCGTAATAGGCGTATTCGCATACTTCCAGACCGGCGGCGTTGAACACGTTCTTATGGTTCGGCCAGCTAGGATTGCTCACCCAGACGCGCCTGACGCCGGTTTGCGCAGCCAGAAAATCGGCTGCAACGCGCAGCGCGCCGGTGCCGCCCGGCGTCTGCGCGGCGCGCACGCGGCCTGTGGCGATCAGCGAGCTCTCTGCGCCAAACAGCAGTTCTTGGGTGCAGCGCGCAAAATCGGCTAGGCCATCAATGCTGAGGTAGTTTTTTGTTGTTTCGTTTTCCAGCAGATACTGCTCCGCTTTTTTAACACTGGTCAGTACCGGCGTGTTGCCGGTTTCGTCTTTATAGACGCCGATGCCGAGGTTGATTTTGTGCGGGCGATCGTCGGCGCGAAACAGATCGGCCAGACCAAGGATGGGATCGGCCGGTGCCGCAGAGATAGATTCAAACATGAGTCGTGTCCAGTAGAGAGAACTTTAACGAAATGAGTCCTCAGGTTAGCGTCATCGCCGCGCATTGCCAACCGTTTAGGTGAAATATCGTCGGCGAGGCGCCCGCACGTAAACGCGTGGTAGCGCATCGGGGCGCGAAATGGCCCGCGGAGGCGGATGTCAGGCATAAAAAAACGGAGCCTCGGCTCCGTTTTTCTGTGACGCGTAACTTAGAACTGGTAAACCAAGCCTACGGCTAAGGTGTCGCCGGTGTTCAGACCCAGGCTTTTGTCGTAATCCAGCTGGTTGATCTGGTAGTCAATGTAGGTCGACATGTTTTTGTTGAAGTAGTAGGTAGCGCCCACGTCAATGTATTTGACTAGGTCAGCATCGCCCACACCTTCGATGTATTTGCCTTTAGACTGCACGTAGGCGATAGACGGACGCAGACCGGAGTCGAACTGATACTGTGCAACCAGCTCGATGTTCTGCGCTTTGTTAGCGAAAGAAGTGGTGCTGTCAGTAGTAGTGAGGGTGAACGGTGTAGAGTTACGGGTTTCACCGTAGTAAGCCGCCAGGTGTAAGTTGTTAGCGTCATACTTAATAGCCGTACCCCAGTTTTCAGCGTGTTTGCCCTGACCAACCATGTCGCCGATGCTGTCAGCCACGCCAGCCGACTGCTCATAGGTACGCTCGCTGTTGCTGTATGCGCCTACAATACCTAGGCCGATTGGCGAGGTGTAGGAGGTTGACAGGCCCCAGCCGTCGCCGTTGGCGCTACGAATGCCGGTACGTTTATTTTGGAACTGATACTGAGCCGCAAAGTCCCAGCCATCCACCAGGCCGAAGAAATCTTTGTTGCGGTAGGTCAGCAGGTCGGCGCTGCGACCGTTCATGAAGTTGTCTGAGTAGCCAGAGTTGCCGCCGAATTCCGGCAGTATGTCGGTCCAGCTGATAGCGTCGTACACCACGCCGTAGTTACGGCCGTAGTCGATTGAGCCTGCGTTGCCGAATTTCAGACCGGCGAAGCCCAGAAGGGTACGGTTGCCGTTCTGCGTATCAGAACCTTCAGAGTTGTTGGCCTGAACGTTGTATTCCCACTGACCGTAACCGGTCAGCTGGTCGTTAATCTGGGTTTCACCCTTGAAGCCAAAATGTACGTAACTTTTGTCGTCGTCGTCAATAGAGAGGTAGTGCAGACCAGCAGCTTTACCGTACAGGTCAAGTTTGTTGCCGTCTTTGTTATAAATTTCTATTGCTGCGTTTGCTGTGCCGGCAGCTAGCAGAGCAGGGATAACCACTGCAAGAATGTTGCGCTTCATCATTATTTATTACCCTCAATTAGAGTTTATTCGGACACCTGCCACTGCCGTCAAGAAACCGTTACGGAACCCTGAAAGAAGTTTGGTGCCTTCCTGTATCTGCACGCATCTTTCCATCACAAAGCAGGATATGCCACACGGAAAATGCTACTTAACTCGCAATATTGTTTCAAAAGAAAATTCATATTACAACCTGTAAGTATGGCGGAACTTTGTGAGAGAACTCAAAATTTACAAAAATAAAAAGAGGCCGACAGGTTCGGCCTCTTTAATATATATGAGTTTCTTATAATTAATTAGGACATATTAGAAATTCGCATTGCGCGGCGTGCGCGGGAAAGGGATAACGTCTCTTACATTTTGTACGCCAGTGACATAGGCGATTAAACGTTCAAAGCCGAGACCAAAACCTGAATGCGGAACGGTGCCGTATCGACGCAGGTCGCGATACCACCAGTAATCTTCTTTATTTAGGCCCATCTCTTCCAGACGCGTGTCCAGCACATCGAGGCGCTCTTCGCGCTGCGAGCCGCCGATGATTTCGCCGATGCCCGGCGCCAGCACGTCCATCGCTGCCACGGTTTTCTGGTCGTCGTTAAGACGCATATAAAACGCTTTGATATCTTTCGGATAGTTTTTCACTACCACCGGCGCCTTGAAGTGCTGCTCGGCAAGGTAGCGCTCGTGCTCAGAGGAGAGGTCGATGCCCCAGGAAACAGGGTTTTCAAAGGTCTGGCCGCAGTTTTCCAGAATGGTGATGGCGTCGGTGTAATTCACCTGCGCAAAGTCGGTGGAGATAAAGCGCTGCAGGCGATCTACCACCTCTTTATCCACGCGCTCGGCAAAGAAGGCCATATCGTCGGCGCGCTCGTCCAGTACCGTTTTAAAGACATACTTCAGCATCGCTTCGGCGAGCGCGGCGGCGTCGTCCAGCGTGGCGAATGCGATTTCCGGCTCCAACATCCAGAACTCCGCCAGATGGCGGCTGGTATTGGAGTTTTCTGCGCGGAAGGTCGGGCCGAAGGTGTAGATCTTCGACAGCGCGCAGGCGTAGGTTTCGCCGTTGAGCTGACCGGATACGGTCAGGAACGCCTCTTTGCCGAAGAAATCTTCGTTAAAGTCGACGGCGCCCTGCGGGGTGCGCGGCAGGTTTTCCAGATCCAGCGTCGAGACGCGGAACATTGCGCCGGCACCTTCGGTATCGGAGGAGGTAATCAGCGGCGTTGAGACCCAGAAATAGCCGTTCTCATGGAAAAAGCGATGCAGCGTCTGCGCCAGGGTATGACGCACGCGCGCCACGGCGCCGATCAGATTGGTGCGCGGACGCAGGTGCGCCACTTCGCGCAGGTATTCGATGCTGTGGCGTTTCGCCGCCATCGGATAGGTGTCGGGATCGACCACCCAGCCGGTCACTTTCACGCGCGTTACCTGGATCTCAAACGCCTGGCCCTGGCCCGGCGAGGCCACGACGGTTCCAGTCACGATCACTGAACAGCCGGTGGTCAGGTGCAGCACTTCATCCTGATAATTATTCAGAGAATTATTGACGACAGCCTGAACGGGATTAAAGCAGGAACCGTCATAAACGGCAACAAAGGAAAGACCGGCTTTTGAATCTCTTCGGGTACGCACCCAACCACGTACGGTGACTTCGCTGTCAACCGCGACGCGACCGTGCAGTACGTCCGCTACAGGCACTACGCTCATAAATATCTCTATATATAGAAGAAGTGAGTTTATACAGTTCCCCAGACCGGAGTGTTGCTATGTTACTTGCGAGTCGCAAGGAAACAAGCAAAATTTCGGCGGGGCGGCAGATTTATCATAGCAGAAGCGGGGCGCGCTAACGCTCCGATGTGGAGACTTACCTAAAGTGATCCAATAGGTATAACGGGAATATCCGGGAATTCGCGGGATCTGGTGGGATAAAAACTAAGTAAATCAGGAGGTAATTCTCAAGTTGGCGTAATTTTAATCAATGTTACATTGGAGCTGCAAAGTGATCCATTTAATAGCTAAAAGATAAAATTAAGCAAACAAACTGATCCATGTAAAATCGTCTCAAACTATCTTCAAAACACATTCAAACTACCTTTAGTGGTAATTTTTCTTGTTCCTTTCGGTGATCATTGAGCCATTTTTTTGCTAAAATCGTGTTGCTAGCCGATGGATAATATCAGCCAGCTTCCTTTTTATGCTGGCTAACAGGTTGATTTATCGTATCTTTACTATATTCCTCGTCAATACCATACCTCTGTAAAATCTCTCTGCGTTGTTCCGCAGTCAGCTTATCTAGTATCTTGGCTGTATTAATTGAGCTCTGAGATATGTGATAGCTAAAAGATTCTGATTGATGGAAGTGACCGGCGCGCGTCTACGGCTACAAATCGACACCTCGCGCCGCCACGCTGGAATGCAAATTTCCGGCACGGGGTGATCTGAGCGTGGATGTCATCAACGGCTGGTACGATGTGACGCTGGAGTTTGAAGCCGATTCCGGCGCAACGCACTATGATGACCAACGCCTGGAGCAACGGGGAAGAGTCCCTGACGGACGCGGGAGAAATCTCCGCCAAATTTACCGCCATTCGCAGCCAGCGTGTGGCGTAAGGAGCGAGTATGACCGATAGCATGGAAACCCTGGCGACGGCGGCCCACGAGGTTGAAGGAGTGTCGCCGGATATCACCAGCGTCGCCGACGAACTAGCGCGCGGGCAACTGGGTCTGGTCACCGGCAGCGGTGACGACGAACAGCGCCACACGGACGTTACCCTGCGGCCATTAACCGGCAAGGACATTATTGATGCTGAGCTGGCCGCAGAGCGGGTGGTGCAGACGGCTAACGGCTCGGAATTAGTGCGTTCGCCGGCGATGGTCGAATTTGAGCTGCTGCGCCGGCAGGTTGCCTGGCTGGGCAACCTCAACGGCCCGTTGTCGCTGCTGCAACTGAAAAGTCTGTCGGCGCGCTATATTGAACGCCTTATCATCGCCCAGCGTCTGGGCGGCAGCGTGCTGGCCGGCCAGCTGGCGGCTGATTCGGGGCGACTGGATGCAGTGTCGGGAAAACATTGAGGAAGCGGCGCTGATGCTCGCCACATCCACCAAGTCGGGCATGGACTGGGCGCTTTCCCTGCCGTTAATCCGGCTTTACCGGCACTGCCAGCAAGCCACCCACTTATTACAGCGTGAGTAAACGATGGCCGGAAAGCAGATAAAAGCGTCAGTGATTGTTGACCTGCTGGGCAACCTGCTCCGGCAGGCGCGGCTGTTTGGTCAAAGTCTGGTCGGCATGGGGCGGCAAGGCGGCGCATCCCTGCACGGTCTTGGTCTTCGGGCGAATAGCCTGGGGAGTCAGCTTGACCGGCTGGGCCATCAGGGCCAGCGCACCTTTAGCGGTCTGCGCCTGGGGCTGGCGTCGGTGTCATCCGGTTTTGACCATCTGGAGACGCGCGCCAAAGCGGCCTATGGCGGCGTAGCGCGCCTTTACGGGCTGCTGGCCGGGGGCGCGGCGCTGTATGGCCTGAAAAAAAGCCTTTATCGACCCGGCGGGAAAACTACACCATTCGCCTGAACTCACTGAACCATCACGATAAAGCCCAGACCGACGCCGACCTGAAATGGGCGATACAGAATGCCAGGGACACCACCTGGGGATTGCAAGGGGTGGTGCAGGAATACGCCTCCAGTCGGGGGTTTGGCATGAGTCGTGAGGAAGCGCGCCACTTTATTACGATGCTGGAAGACCAGGGTGCACGGCACGGCTGGACGTTGCCGGAAGCCCAGGGCGCTTCCCTTCAGCTTAAACAGATGTATTCGCGCAAGAGCATCCAGGCTCAGGACGCGAGCCTGCTCACCGGCTACGGCATTGATGTCTATAGCGTACTGGCGGAAAAGCTCGGCAAAAGCCGTAACGAACTGACCACACAGGGTGAAAAAGGGTTACTTGGGCCAAAATCCATTGAATTGTTGTTCCAGACGCTGCGCGAGCAGGCTAAAGGGGCGCAGAAAGACGCCATGAACTCCTGGACGGGACTCACTTCCCAACTGGGCGATGTCTGGCAGCAGTTCGCCGTCAAGGTGATGAATCAAGGGCCATTTAAACGGCTTAAAACCGAGTTAAAAGACTTTCTGGATTTTGCCGGTGAGGGGCAGGAAAGCGGTTTGCAGGACCAATGGGCCGACAGGCTGGCCAGTCGTTTTAACGGGGTATTCGACAGCGCCCGCCGTGGCGTCACGCTGTTTAAAAATGGCCTTAACCGGGTCAACACCGAGCTGATGGCGTGGCGCTTGGCTGGCTACGGCGAGACTATCGACAGTATCGGCAAATACGCCGCCAATACGGCCAGGGCCATTCTGGCGATTTATGTCGCCTCGAAACTGGCCCGTGTCGGCATGGCGATAGCCCGTCCCGCCTGGGGGCTGGCCAGTGCACCGGTGCGTTACCCGTGGCGGGCTTATCGGTGGTGGCGGGGGCGCGGCAAAAATGCCCCGGCGGCTTTGCCTGGTCCCGCACCGTTTGCGATGGGTGGCGGTCTGGGCGCGCCGGTGAGCGTGTTTGTCACCAACTGGCCGGCGGGCGGCGTCGGGGGTGGCAGTGAGACTGATGTCGATGGCAACGGTCGCACCCGCCGTAAAGGCTCCCGCATGCGCCCTGGCCGTCCAGCGGCCCCGGTGCCGCGCTCCCGCCTGGGGCGGGCGGCCTCCGCCGTCTCAGGCTTCTTTGGCGGCATGGTCAATCGCACCGGCGCACGGTTAAGCCGGATACCGGGCGTGAGCACGGCCGGACGCTGGCTGTCCGGTGTGGGACAGCGGGCATGCGGCCTGCTGGGTGGGGTAACGGCGCAGCTCACCGGTTTCACCGGCTGGCTGGGACGGTCTGCCGGGGCGCTCGGTCGCGGCGCAATGCGCCTGGGCGGGCCGGCGCTGACGGCGTTGTCGCTGGCCCCGACGCTGCTGGATAAGAATGCCAGCGCCGAGGATAAAGGCGGTGCGCTAGGTTCGGCTACCGGTGCGACAGCGGGCGGACTCGTCGGCGCCATCGGTGGCCCGATAGGGGCGGTGGCTGGCTCGATGCTCGGTAGTGTGCTCGGCGAAAAACTCGGCGGCTGGTTGGGCGATATCTACGCCCGGTGGGACAGGAAGGACGAGCAACAGACGGTGCAGCCGTCCGTGAAAGCCCAGGCGGACATGCGTATTGCGCTGGCCCCGGGACTGGTGCTGCAAAACAGCGCCGTCACCGACAGTAACGCCTTTGGGTTAACTCTGGATGTGTATAACGGCGACAACTACCGTATTTATTGAGGTGCGCAGATGAAAAATACCGGTCAGGGCCGCTTTCGCGGCGTGCCTTTCTGGGTTTACAAAGAGCAGCGCAGTCGCGGCGGTCGCCGGGTGGTGCGGCGGGAATATCCGCTGCGTGAACATGGCGGGGCGGACGATTTAGGGAAAAACTGCCTGAGCACACCTTCACCCTGTCACTGACCGGCGATGATGCGCAGGCACAACGGGTACGGCTGACGCAGGCGCTGAATGCGCCGGGACCGGGCAAGCTGTTGCACCCGGACTGGGGTACGCTGTCGGTGCTGGTTGAACACTTTGAAAGCCGCTACAGCGTCGATAACCAGCGTCTGGTGGAGTTTACCGTCACGGTGGTACCGGTGGCCGATGAGACCGCCCCTACGGTAGCGCAGGATACCGCCGGGGTGGTCAATCGCCAGGGCGACGGCACGCTGGCCTCACTGTTTTCCACCCTGGCTGACGGCTGGCAGACCTCGCTGCATGACGCACAGGTGTTGATGGCGTGCGTCAACGAGAAAGCCAACATGCTGGAAAGCGCCCTCAATGGTCTGGGGCTGCTGGCCGATATGCAGAGCTTTATCGCCTCGTTCACCGCCCTGCGCGGCAATATCCAGGGGCTTATCACCACTCCCGACCGCCTGGCGCTGGCCTTCAAGGGGATTTTTCAGGGCATACAGCGCCTGCGGGCTTACCCCCAACCTGAGCAGATAAAAAACCGGGCACGCGCGCCGGTCTCCCCGCAGCCCGGTGCACTCCAGCACCAGATAGTCCAGCTGGCCGACCGGCTGGACAGCGCGCTGGTCCGTCAGGACCGCCAGCGCGATAGGCAGGGTCTGCAACCGGCCACCCGCGCCACGGTGCAGTTGCTGCAAAATACGCTGCGCCTGGCGGTGGCGGTGGTGCAGGTACAGATGTTGTCGTCCCTGCTCACCGCCAGTCTGGCGGCGGTCAGCCAAAACGCACCGGCACAGGTGTTGCCACGCGCGGCCTCGCCCGCCCCGCCCCGCGCCCGCTCAGTGACAGCTGCAGCGGCAGCGTCTGGCTGGAAAGTACACCGGATGTGGTGCGCGTCAGCCAGCAGGTCGCGCGCCGCCTGGATGCGTGTGCCCTGACCACCTCGGCGCTGGGCTATCAGAGCCTGGCCTTGCAGGTTCGGGCGTTAAGCCGCGCCTTTGTGGCGGATTTATCCCACCGCGGCGTGGCGTTACCCGGCCTGATCCAGGCCGCGGTGACAACCACCGAGCCGGCGCTGGTGACCCTGTACCGCATCAGCGGGGATGCGCGTGACACGGCGCGCTTTATTCGTCGCAACCGGCTGCGTCATCCGCTGTTTGTGCCGGGGGGCGAGCGCGTGGAGGTGCCCGGTGGCTGAGGTGGCGTTGCGCATCGACAACCGGATTTTCACCCACTGGCTGTCGGTCATTATTACCCGGGGGCTGGCGCGTCTGGCCGGGGATTTTACCCTCGGGATCATGATGCCCGGCCAGGCGTTGCCCGACAGCCTGCGCGCCGGCGGAACGCTCGCGCTGACCCTTGACGGGCAACCGGTCATCACCGGCTACCTCGACAGCGTATCGCACAAGATGGGGGCCGACTCGGCACAGGTCACGATAAAGGGCCGGGATAAAACCGGCGATCTGGTGGACTGTTCGGCAGTCTACCCGGGCGGTCAATGGCGTCAACGCACCCTGCAACAGATTGCGCAAGACCTGTGCAAACCTTTTGGCATCGCGGTGCGCTGGGCGGTGTCTGACCCCGAGGCCGCCAAACCCTTTACCTCCTTTACCCTTGAACTGTCGGAAAGCGTGGCGGATGTGCTGAGCCGGGCGGCGCGTCATCGGGGCGTTTTGGTGACCAGTGATGCCGACGGCGATCTGGTGTTTACCCAGGCGGCGAACACCCCCACTGACACCCTGCGTCTGGGTGAAAATCTGTTGTCCGCCGAGTACACCGAGGACTGGCGCGACCGCCACAGTCAGTATCGGGTTAAAGGCCACGGCGGCGGCGGTGGGCACGCCGGCGACGCCAACACCAACGCGCTGCGCGCTGCCCCCAGGGGAGAAAGCGACGATCCCGCGATTGCTCGTTACCGCCCCAAAGTCATTCTGGCTGACAGCAAACTGACCCCCGCCACCGCACGGGCGCGCGCGCTGCGGGAAAGCCGCCGGGCACTAGCCCAGTCAGAGCGCTTTACCGCCGTGGTCACGGGCTGGCGGCGCGAAAGCGGCGAACTGTGGCAGACCAACCGGCTGACCCGCGTCATTGCGCCGCGTCTGTCGATGGTCAGTCGTGACCTTTTAATTAGCCAGGTGCAGTTTGATCTCGATGCGGACAACGGGGAACGCACAACGTTAACACTGGCCCCGCGCGAGGCGTTTATTGTGCCGGCGGAGGCGGAGCGTCAGGCGGGCGGTACTGACGGCGGCGTCGATGGTCTGGTGCGGGCCTGGCTTAACCAGGGGAATAAACTCGATGAGTAATATCGCACTGCAACGCCTGCTTGCCCCGGTGATGCGCGGGATCCGCCTGTTGTTCGGGCGGGGTATCCTGACCGGGGTGAATGACGGCCTGAAAGCGCAAAACGTCCAGTTGACGGCGCTGGACGGCGAAACCTTCGATGAGGTCGAGCGCCCGCAGCAATACGGGCATATCAGCGTGCCGTTGCCGGGGGCCGAGGTGGTGTTTGCCTGCCTGGGCGGCAGTCGTGACCAGGCGACCGTGCTAGTGGTAGAAGACCGGCGTTATCGGCCCACCGGGCTGCCCGCCGGGGATAGCGGCCTGTATCACTATGAGGGGCATCGCCTGCGTCTGACCCGGGACGGCCGCTGCATCATCACCTGTAAAACACTGGAAGTGGTCGCCGAGCAGGAGGCGGTGTTTAACACCCCGACCGCGCGTTTTACTGATGATGTGGTGATTGAGAAAAACCTGACGGTGAAACAGAGCATGACGATTGCCGGGGACGCGGAGTCCCAGGGCACCTTTGCCGCACCGGAAGCCGTTATCGGTGGCGTCAAACACAGTACTCACCGCCATCAGGAAAATGGCCAGGGCAGTCTGATCGGGGGCCGCAATGAGTGACGCGGCGCTGCGCTGGATGAATGGCGAGGGGGTGCTGGTACAGGCCGGCGCGGATTTACTCGCCGACGACAGCCTGACGACCACCGTGCTGCTGTGCCTGTTTACCGACCGGCGCGCTGAGGTCTCCGACCGTTTGCCGGATGGCGGCCATGACCGGCGCGGATGGTGGGCGGACAGTTATCGCGACCGCCCGGTTGGCTCGCGGCTGTGGCTGCTGTCACGGGAAAAGGCGCTGCCTGCGGTATTGGCGCGGGCAGAAGCCTACGCCGATGAGGCGCTGCGTGGCCTGCTGGACGCCGGGATGATCAGCCAGTTGCATTGCCAGGCGAGTGCGCCGCTGCCGGGCTGGCTGCGCCTGATCGTGCGCCTGACGCTCAAGGACGGCAGTGCGCGCCCGTTTACCTTTAAAGCCCGTTTGGAGGGAATGTAAATGCCGTATCAGATAACCACGCTCGGCGAGCTTATCAGCCAGACGCAGCAGGATGTGGCGCAACGCCTGCCGGGCGCGCTGCCGGCCCAGGACAGTCTGCTGGGGGCCATGGCGATGGCGCAGGCCGGGCTGTCGGCGCTGGAGCATGAGCACCTGGGCTGGATAGCCCGGCAAATCATTCCGGGCGACGCTGACGAGAGCGAGCTGCTCAAACACTGTGCTTTCTGGGGTGTGGTGCGCAAGCAGGCCGCCCGGGCCAGCGGCCCGGTCAGGCTGTCGCTGTATGATGCCGCCAGTGTGCCGGTTGGGGCGCGTTTGCAACGGGCCGACGGCGCGCTTTACCGCCTGACAGACGCCGCCAAGGGCAAGGCGGGAACCTTAACGGTCAACGTCGAGGCCGACCAGCCGGGGCTGGCGGGGGATTGCGGTGCGGGACAGGCACTCGGTTTTGTGACCCCGGTCGCCGGGGTGGCCCCGCAGGCGCTGACCGATGCGCCCGGGATCCGGGGCGGCGCTGACCGCGAGCGCGTGGAGGAATTGCTGTCGCGCCTGCTGTATCGGGTACAGTTTCCCCCAGGCGGCGGCACACGCTGGGATTACGAGCGCTGGGCGCGCGAGGTCCCGGGCGTCACCCGCAGCTGGTGTCTGCCCACCTGGAACGGGGCGGGCACGGTGGGCGTGACCTTCGTGATGGACCATCACCCGGATATCTTCCCTGGCCCGGCCGATATTGCGCGGGTGACCGACTATCTCGCTCGCCACCTGGACCCGGCCACCGGCGAGTGGGTCGGCCAACCGGAGGGGCCGACAGTGACGGTGTTTGCGCCGGGGGCAAAGAAGGTCGATATCACGCTGCGTATCGCCCCCAATACCCCCGGATAACCAAGCCCGTATCCGCGAGGCGCTCAGGCAACTGTTTTACACGGCGGCTAAGCCGGGCGAAACCCTGTTGCCCTCGGCATTCTGGCGCGTGCTGTCGGGGATAGGCGGGCTGGAGGATTACGCCCTGAAAAGTCCACTGACGCCGGTCAGTAGCGGAAAAACCGAGCTACTGGTGATGGGAGATATCACATGGCTTTAAAGGCACATCAGCGCGCGCTGCTGCAACTGCTGCCTGACGGCCTGGCCTGGAACAAAGCGCCGGATACGCTGCTGGCCGGCGGCCTGGCACGCAGTACGTCGCGCGTCACCGAACGCGCCGGGCAATTGCTGGCCGAGCGCTTTCCGCTGACCGCCACACGGTTGCTGGCTGACTGGGAGCGTTTTTTAGGGCTGCCGGACTGTGATATCGGTAAGGATGCCGGCATCGATGAGCGCCAGCGCTATGCGGCCAACAAGCTGCGCATGAAACCGAGCCTCAACCGGCAGTTTTACATTGAACTGGCGCGCTCTTATGGCTTTACGGTGAGCCTGAGCACCTTGCCGGACAATCAGTGGGTCACGATGGTGACGATTGAGACCCACGTGGACTATCGCCCGCTGCATGTGCTTGACCCCATCACCACGCCGCTGCGGATTTATTACTCCGGGATACTCGAATGCCTGTTAAACCGCTATAAGCCGGCGCATCAGGACTTTCGCTATGTGTATGCCGACAAAAAGGAGAAAGGCTAATGTATTTTTTAGATAACAACAGCGGCATTGCCACCATGCCGCCGCTGAAAGAAACCCAGAGCACCACGCCGTTATGGTTTACCGAGGGCGACGGCAACAAGGGCATCAGCTGGCCGGGGGAGGACTGGTTCAATATCCAGCAAGCCGAACAACTGGCCTTGCTGGACGCCGCCGGCATCCGCCCGGATAAGGGCAAGTTAAACCAGCTGACGCTGGCTATCCGGGCCATTATCGGCCAGGAGGCGCTGCTGAAAACCCAGGCATTGGCGGAGATTGCGGCGGCGGGCAAAGGGGCACAGGAAAAGGCCCGTACGCATCTGGGCCTGGGCAAGCTGGCGACCCAGGACGGCATTCAGGAGGCGACGCTTCACCGCAAAGGGATAGTGCAGTTAAACAGTTCCCCTCGCAGCGCGGACGAAACTACCGCCGCGACGCCTAAAGCGGTCAATGAGCGGGTGAATGCGGTTGTTGACAAAGCGCCGTCTGATTTAGATACGCTGAACAAGCTGGCGCAGGCCATCAGCAATAACCCGAAATTTGCCGAAAGCGTGACGCAGCTTCTGAGCCAGAAACTGGCGAAAAATGAAAATGGGGCGGACATCTCGAACAAAAATCAATTTGTGAAAAACCTTGGTTTAACAGAAACGATAGATTGTGCAAAAAATGCACTCGATCAACGAACTGGTGGAACGGTCAATGGCGACATTATTTCACAGGGCACCCAAATTTCGCTGAAGGGGGATAACCGCAAGCATCTGGGTATTCATAATCAGGATGGCAGCGTTCGCATGTGGCTCTACAAAGACAAGGGCGGTGATGGCGTTCGGCTAAACAACGGCAATGACGGCGGCGGTGAGTACGTTTTTCATAAAGATGGCGGTTTTCGTTCTCCGTCTTCCGTGTATGCCGGAGCCGCAAGGATAGCCTCTGACGGCAATATCTACGGCAGTCAATGGGGAAATCAGTGGCTGGACGCTTACCTGAAAAAGACCTTCCAGCCCAAAGGGGCCTGCGGCCAACCGAATACGGCGAAGCGCGGGGTCAATGGATGGTGGAAATGCGGGGACACGGGATTGATTATTCAGTGGGGTAAAACGGATAGCGAAAGCTTTGACAGAAAAATTCTTCCGCTGCCCCTTCCGTTTCCAAACGAAGGCCTGTGGGCGCTGGGCTGGGTTGCTGAAGCTATAGGGATGGGTGAAGATCTATGTTCACACTCTGCCGGATTAGTCGATAGGGCGCATATCAAGGTTACAACCGACTACAACCTGGATAGCAATAGGATATTAATCATGTATTACTACAGTCCGGGTGAAAATGCTTTTTTCCCTGAAGAATTAAAACAGGACTATATCAGGGCAGGCAGCTTTCCCAAAGATACCATTGAAGTCGGTGATGATGTCTGGCTGGAATTTGCAGGCAATCTGCCTCCCAAAGGAAAGCAGCGTATAGTTGGTACGGATGGTTTTCCAGCATGGGGAGATAGACCACCACCAACAAAAGAAGATCTGATGTCAGCAGCAGAGAAGCAAAAATCCTCGCTGATGCAGATTGCTACCGTCGCGATTGCTCCGCTTCAGGACGCCGCAGACACTGACATGGCAACGGACGCCGAAAAAGCCGCGCTGCTGGCATGGAAGAAATACCGTGTGCTGCTTAACCGCGTGGATATCAGCACCGCTCCGGATGGTGATATGGAGTGGCCTCAACAGTCTGATAAAGATGCATGAGGCACAGCATTATGCTGCCCTCACGATGTAATTAAAGGCGACGTTACGGGACGGGTTTCGCTACTGCCGGAGGGTGAGGTTGTGCTGTCGATGTACAGAAAATAGTCGTTGTCACCGTCTGTGGCTCCCGAGCCGACCTTGTTGTTATAATTTTCAGGGGCCGCTTCTTTGTGCTCTGCCCGGCCCAGAGGCCTGCCATGCTCGACATAATATCGGTCACGATAGCCATGCTTATGGCTTTGCAATGCCCCATACTCCAGAGACAGCAACGCCCTTCCTGGATTGATTCCACGACCATCATCCCAGCCCCGAATAAACTCACCACGTAAATCCGGTGTTCTGCCTGAAGGATAGACCGCTGCCAGCTGAGGACAGGCCACTTTATCGAAGGTATCACCGTTGCATTTAAGCCACCCGGCAGGCGGATTTTCGGCGGGCCAGGGTAGTGGAACACCTACCGGCACTACCATTTCTGTTAAACCAAGGTTTTATTGAATTCAGAATTTAGCTAAAATTTTAACCAAAACCAGGCATAACAAGTCTTTTAGAGGAAGGTTAAGGGGCTAAAATGGCAAAAATAGGCTATATGAGGGTGTCAAAAATGACCAAAACACCGATTTACAGCAAAAATCGTTGATTCGCGCAAATTGTGAACAGATTTTTGAGGATAAAATCAGTGGAAAAACAGACCAGAGACCCGGATTAAAACGCGCGTTAAACTGCCTGAAATCGGGGGATACTCTGGTGGTCTGGAAGCTCGACAGGCTGGGTCGTAGCATTAAACATTTGATTACTTTAATCTCCAAACTGGAAGATGAAGGTATTCATTTTCATAGTTTGACGGATTCCATTGATACTTCTACGTCCGCAGGGCGTTTTTTCTTTCATGTGATGAGTGCGTTGGCGCAGATGGAGCGGGAACTGATTGTTGAACGCACTCAGGCAGGTCTGGCCGCAGCGAGAAGCAGGGGACGTATCGGGGGGAGACCTTGCTCATTATCTTCCGCACAGCAAGAGCGGGCTAAAAAATTACTTGAGTCCGGCAATAGTAGAAAGCAGCTGGCATTACTGTATGGCGTCTCATTAGCTAGCATCTACAAATATTGTCCAGTTAATCTAACTGCTCGAACAGGTCAAAGCGACCCCGACAAAAAATAAAAGTGTAATTACGTTGCACTGACGGAAACAAAAGTAGCCCACCATTTATCGCTCGTTTTGGCTTCAAATATCGCACACCGCATCAGAAAATCGCACTACCGACCTTGCGCCGGCTAACATGAAACATAAGTGGCATTAGCGATCAATAAAGCCTTATCGATCGCTAAAACAGATCAATTGCAGTGGGTTAATCATCCTCTCCCTACTTGGCAGGTAACATATGCTTTCTTGATTCAGTGGGGAAATGAGAAGATGTTACAGGAGATACGCTGCTGCGGTTGTCACCGATTGCTGGCAAAAGCAGAAGCGATTTACATACAGATAAAATGCCCGCGCTGCAAAGCATTTAATGAAATGAGGATGAGCAATCCCTCAACCAGCGTCTCCGAACGCCAGTCGGAGACCGGAAATGAAGCGCGCACATACGTCACGCATTCTCACACCACCCCAGCCCATTTTCGATAATGACCAGATTGTTGGATACGGCTCACACGAATTGCGGGTAGAAACCATTGCCTGCTGGCTGGCCCGCGTCATTGTAACAAGTCGGCATTATAGCCGGCGGTTTGTTAATAATTCCTGGCTACATCTTGGGGTATTCTCCGGTAGGGCTTTGGTTGGCGTGATGCAGTGGGGATACGCCCTGAATCCTAACAGTGGCGCAAAAGTGGTCTCTGGTACAGGGAATCGTGAGTATATGGAGCTTAACCGCTTATGGCTGCATGATGACATGCCTAAAAATTCAGAGTCACGAGCGATCAGCTATGCACTGAAAACTATCAGATTACTTTATCCTCAGGTGCAATGGGTGCAATCCTTTGCAGATGAGCGCTGTGCACGCGGGGCGGCAAGCGAGGAGAATACCTGAGGGCCAATATAGAGCGTGCAACTGTTCATCGCTTCCAGCAATTTCGATATATCCGCTTTTTGGACAAACGCGCGAAGAAGCGCCTCAATACAAAATTATTTAAAGTGCAGCCTTATCCTAAGCCGGAAACGTTAAAACCAAGTTCATGATGTTTTGATTGGGTATTAAAACCGTCATGTAAACAAAATGTGGTGGTTTTTCTTTTATGAAGAAATTGCAGATAAAGCGATCCAGTTTTTGGCGGATCACTTTGTCTGCGGCACTACAGTCGGTAATTTACTTTTGCGCCAGAGGCCTTTACCATTCTGGCGCACATTTTCTTCCCGTGCACCCTGATCATTTATCGCTTCCGCTATCCAGGAGAGTGCATGCTTTATCCTATCATCCGACCGGTACTGTTTAAGCTCGATCCCGAGTGCGCTCACGAGCTGACCTTTCAACAGCTGCGCTTTATCAGCGGCACGCCGCTGGAGGCACTGATCCGTCAGCAGCTTCCTTCCCGTCCCGTCACCTGCATGGGGCTGCGCTTCAACAATGCGCTGGGGCTGGCGGCCGGTCTGGATAAAAATGCGGAATGCATCGACGCCTTCGGCGCGATGGGCTTTGGTTTTGTCGAGGTGGGCACCGTGACGCCGCGGCCGCAGGCGGGTAACGACAAGCCGCGCATGTTCCGCCTGGTGGAAGCCGAGGGCATTATCAACCGCATGGGGTTCAATAATCGCGGCGTTGATCACCTGGTGGAAAACGTTAAAAAAGCGCGTTTTAACGGCATCCTAGGCATTAATATCGGCAAAAATAAAGACACCGCGGTAGAGAATGGCAAAGAGGATTACCTAATCTGCATGGATAAAGTCTATGCCCATGCTGGTTATATTGCGGTAAATATCTCTTCGCCGAATACCCCGGGGCTGCGCTCGCTGCAATATGGCGAGGCGCTGGACGATTTGCTGGCATCCATTAAAGCCCGGCAAAAAGCGCTGGAGCAGCAGCATCAGAAATATGTGCCAGTCGCGGTAAAAATTGCGCCCGATCTTTCAGAAGAAGAATTAATACAAATTGCCGACAGTCTGATACGGCATAATATCGACGGCGTGATCGCTACCAATACTACGCTGGATCGCTCACTGGTCAGCGGCCTGAAGTACAGCACCGAAAGCGGTGGCCTGAGCGGCCGTCCGGTGCAGTCGCGCAACACGGCGGTGATCAAACGGTTGGCACAGGAGCTGAACGGCGCGCTGCCGATTATCGGCGTCGGTGGCATCGATTCATTAACGGCAACGCGCGAAAAAATGGCCGCCGGCGCCACGCTTATTCAGATTTACTCCGGCTTTATTTATAAAGGGCCCGGCTTAATAAAAGATATCGTGACTTACCTCTAAGACATTTCCGACAAAACCGCGCTAGGGATTTTATTTCTCCCTCTGGCTCGTTTATATTTTCCCTTATTATACGTATTTTCAGCTTTTTGCTCAACTGCAGAGCTTGCTGAGTCTGCGTAATGAAAAGCGTGAATAATGACAAGGCATCCCATGAAAATCAAACCTGACGATAAATGGCGCTGGTATTTTGACGCCGACCATGACCGGATGATGCTGGATCTGGCAGAAGGTATGCTTTTCCGCTCTCGTTTTACCCGTAAAATGCTGACGCCGGATGCCTTTACCGCGACGGGCTTCAGCGTCGAGGATGCCGCGCTCTATTTCACCTTTGAAGAGCACTGCCGACTGAGCGGATTAAGCGCCTAGCTGACGCTGAACGCGCTGATCGCCAGCCGCTTTCTCAAGCCGCTGATGCCGAAAAGCTGGCACTTCACCGCCTGGACCTGCGTCATACAGCCGGAGCCGGGCGATATGCTCGAGGTGACTCTGGCGGAAAACGGCGAACAGGCGCGCCTGCTGGCGATGGAAAGCGGCGGCAACGCCACGCTCTGTTTGCTGGCGCAGCCTGGGCTGACGCTGGCGGGCAAACCGATGGCGCTGGGCGACGTTGTCAAGGTGATGAACGACCGCCTGCTGCCGCACCACGCGGAAAGCGCTACGCCTGAGCGGTCTGATCGCCTTTATGCCAGTTCAATACCGCCAGCTGGAATACAGCTGCAGCTCAAAATGGTGCAGTCGCTGCCTTGGCGGCGCGCGCACCACCACCACGGTAGATATGTCGCGCACCGACCTGGAATGGGCGAAGCGCAACCTGCGCCTCAACGGCCTGAGCGGCCGACAGCACCGCCTGATGCCGGCGGATTGCCTGAACTGGCTGCGCGAGAGCAATGAAACCTTCGACCTGATCTTTATCGATCCGCCGACCTTCTCCAACGCCAAACGCATGGCGGCGGATTTTGACGTGCAGCGCTACCACCTGATGCTGATGCGCAATATGAAGCGTCTGCTGCGCGCCGGCGGCACCATTATGTTCTCCAACAACAAGCGCGGCTTCAAAATGGATCTTGAAGGCGTGGCGTCGCTGGGCCTGAAGGCGCAGGACATCACCCAGAAAACTCTGTCGCAGAATTTTGCCCGCAACCGTCAAATTCACAATTGCTGGTTGATTACCCACGACGGTAAGGAATAAGCAAAGATGTCACTAATCAGTATTCACGGCGCTTACCTCTTCTCCTTCTTCAGCGATGCGCCGCTGCTCGACAATACCGAGCTGCATATCGAAGAGAACGAGTGCGTCTGTCTGGTTGGCCGTAACGGCGCCGGCAAATCGACGTTGATGAAAATCATTAACGGCGAGCAGCCGCTTGACGACGGCCGTATTATTTTTGAGCATGACTTGGTCATGGCGCGCCTGCAGCAGGATCCTCTGCGTAATATTACCGGCTCGGTCTATGACTTCGTGGCGGAAGGGGTCGAGGAGCAGGCCGAGCACCTCAAGGCCTATCTACGCCATTTCCCATGCGGTGATGCTCGATCCCCAGCGAGAAAAACCTCAACGAGATGGGATGCCTGCAGACGATTCTCGATCACCACAATCTGTGGCAGCTGGAGAGGCGCATCAACGACGTGCTGCAGCAGATCGGCCTGCAGCCGGATACCGAGCTTTCGTCGCTGTCGGGCGGCTGGCTGCACAAGGCGGCGCTGGGCCGCGCACTGGTGAGCAACCCGCGCGTGCTGCTGCTGGACGAGCCGACCAACCACCTTGATATCGAAACCATCGACTGGCTGGAAACTTTCCTGAAGACCTTTAGCGGCAGCATCGTGTTTATTTCCCACGACCGTTCGTTTATCCGCAATATGGCGACGCGCATCGTCGACCTCGATCGCGGCAGCTGGTCTCTTGGCCGGGCAATTACGACCTCTATCTGGAAGGCAAAGAGGAGGCGCTGCGCGTTGAAGAGATGCAGAACGCCGAATTCGACCGCAAGCTGGCGCAGGAAGAGGTGTGGATCTGTCAGGGCATCAAGGCACGCCGCACCCGTAACGAAGGGCGCGTGCGGGCGCTTAAAGCGCTGCGCCGCGAGCGCTCCGAACGTCGCGAAGTGATGGGCAAAGCCAATATGCAGGTGGGCGAAGCGTCGCGCTCCGGCAAAATCGTCTTTGAGCTGGAGCACGTCAACTACGGCGTGGGCGGCAAAACGCTGGTGCATGACTTCTCCGCACAGGTGCAGCGCGGCGACAAGATAGCCCTGATCGGGCCGAACGGCTGAGGCAAAACCACGCTGCTGCGCCTGATGTTGCAGCAGCTGAAGGCCGACAGAGGCCGCGTGCACAGCAGCACCAAGTTGGAAGTGGCCTACTTCGACCAGCACAGCGCCGAGCTCGATCGCACCGTGATGGACAATCTCGCAGAAGGCAAGCAGGTGGTGATGGTCAACGGCAAGCCGCGCCACGTGCTGGGCTATCTGCAGGATTTCCTGTTCCATCCCAAACGCGCGATGACGCCAGTGCGGGCGCTCTCCGGCGGCGAGCGCAACCGCCTGCTGCTGGCGCGCCTGTTTCTGCGCCCCAGCAACCTGATGATCCTCGATGAACCGACCAACGACCTCGACGTCGAGACGCTAGAGCTGCTGGAAGAGCTGATTGACGGCTACCAGGGTACGGTGTTGCTGGTCAGCCACGATCGTCAGTTTGTCGACAACACCGTGACCGAATGCTGGATCTTTGAAGGCAACGGTGAAATCGGCAGTTTCGTCGGCGGCTATCATGACGCGCAGCAGCAGCGCGCCGCCTATAAGCAGCCAAAAAGCACGCAGGCGAGCAAGCCGGCGGCGGCAAAACCCGCGGCGGAAAAAAATGATCCCGCCAAACGCGCCACCAGTAAACTAAGCTATAATCTGGCGCGAGAGCTGGAGCAGCTGCCGCAGAAGCTGGAGGCGCGAATCGGCGAACTGCAGGCTAAAATGAGTCGTCCGGACTTTTTCAGCCAGCCGTACGATCAGACCCAGCCGGTGCTGGATGCGCTGGCGCAGGCAGAGCAGAAGCTGGAAGTGGCGTTCGAGCGCTGGGAAGAGCTGGAAGCTTTGAAAAATGGCGCGTAATCATAAGGGAGTTAGGATGTGTTCAGCCGCTGACAATCGGGCGTGGATGCTCTGTCCACAGTGCGATCTCATGGTAAAACTGCCGCAGGTGCCACAGGGTAGCCGCGCATCTTGTCCGCGCTGCCATACGGTGCTGACTACCAACTGGCATGAGCCGCGCAGGCGTCCCACCGGCTATGCGCTGGTAGCGCTGTTTATGCTGCTGCTGGCGAATCTGTTTCCCTTTATAACCATGAAAGTTGCGGGCCTCAGCAGCCAGATTTCGCTGCTGCAGATCCCAAAAGTGATGGTGTCGGAGGATTACAGCAGCTTGGCAACGCTTTTCCTGGTGTTTGTGCAGGCGGTTCCCGGCCTCTGCATGTTGACCATCATTTTGCTGGTCAACCGTGTCAGCATGTTGGTCAGCCTGCGACTGGGGCTGGCGCGCATTCTGTTTCAGCTGCGCAGCTGGGGCATGGCGGAGATCTTTATGGCGGGCGTGCTGGTCAGCTTCGTCAAGCTGATGGCCTACGGCGATATCGGTCTCGAAACCAGCTTCTGGCCTTGGTGCCTCTTCTGCCTGCTGCAGGTGCGCGCCTTTCAGTGCGTGGACCGGCGCTGGCTGTGGAACCAGATCGCCCCGATGCCGCCGCTGCCCCACGCGCCGGAAAAAGGCCTCAGCGGTCTGCGGCAGGGCTTGCGCTCTTGTCCCTGCTGCACCGCCATTCTGCCGGTGGCACAGCTCGACTGTCCGCGCTGCGGCGTCATCGCCGCGCCGCGCCGCAGGCACAGCCTGCAGTGGACGCTGGCGCTGCTTTTCACCTCGCTGATGATCTACATTCCCGCCAACCTGCTGCCGATTATGGTGACCGAAACGCTGGGCACCCTCTATCCGTCAAATATCATGGCGGGGGTGATCCTGCTCTGGAGCGACGGCTCCTATCCGGTGGCGCTGGTGATCTTTATCGCCAGCATCATGGTGCCGTCGCTGAAGATGCTGGCGATTGGCTGGCTCTGCTGGAACGCCAGCGGGCGCGGTCATCTCGGCAGCGAAAAGATGCATTTGATTTATGAAATCGTCGAGTTCGTCGGCCGCTGGTCGATGATCGACGTGTTTGTGATCGCCGTGCTCTCTGCGCTGGTGCACATGGGGCAACTGGTGAATGTCTATCCCGCCCCGGGCGCACTGCTGTTCGCGCTGGTGGTCATCCTGACGATGATTGCCGCTATGGCGTTCGATCCGCGCCTGACATGGGATCGCCTGCAGGAACACACTATAAAGGAGCCGCTCCTTGACGGAAACTAACCACGGCCATGCCAAAGTCGACCAGATAAAACGCTGGTCTCCGGTCTGGATTATCCCCATCGTGGCGCTATTAATCGGCGGATGGATCCTGTTTTATCACTTCGGCCACCTCGGCCCGGAAGTGACCCTGATAACGGAAAACGCCGAGGGGATTGAGGCGGGGAAAACCACCATTAAAAGCAGCAGCGTCGACGTCGGCGTGGTGGAGAAGGCGGAGCTGACCGACGATCTGCATCACGTCGAGATCACCGCGCGCCTTAATTCCGGCATGGAAAAACTGCTGCACAGCGACAGCATCTTCTGGGTTGTGAAGCCGCAGATAGGGCGCGAAGGGGTCTCCGGCCTCAACACACTGCTTTCCGGCAACTATATCGAACTGCAGCCCGGCACCAAAGAGGAGAAGAAAGAGCAGTATCAGCTGCTTGACGCGCCGCCGCTGGCGCCGCCCGACGCGAAGGGCATCCACATTACGCTCGACAGCAAAAAGGCGGGACAGCTTAACGCCGGCGATCCGGTGCTGTTCCGTGGCTACCGCGTTGGCACGGTGGAAACCAGTAGCTTCGATACCGACAAGCGCATGATGACCTATCAGCTGTTTATTGCCGCGCCCTATGACCGCCTGGTAACGACCAACGTGCGCTTCTGGAAAGACAGCGGCATCGCGGTAGATATGTCCGCCTCCGGGATGCGCGTGGAGATGGGAGCGCTCACCACGCTGTTCAGCGGTGGCGTCAGCTTCGACGTGCCGGACGGCTGGGATCTCGGCCAGACGGCGGCGAACAACGCCGACTATCACTTGTTCGACGATCAGCGCAGCATCCAGGATTCGCTCTATACCAACCATATCGACTTCCTGATGTTCTTTACCGACTCGATACGCGGCCTGCAGGCTGGCGCGCCGGTAGAATTCCGCGGCATTCGTCTGGGGACCGTGGTGGAAGTGCTCTTTACGACGGCGGACGTCAATCAGGCGCTGAACAACGACTATCGCGTGCCGGTGTTGATCCGTATCGAACCTGATCGCTTTATCAAACGGCTCGGCGCAGATTTCGATCTTGAGCAACATCTGCAGGATGGTAAAAAACGCGGCCTGCGCGCCTCGCTGAAGACCGGCAACCTGCTGTCGGGTTCGCTCTATATCGACCTCGACTTTTACGATAACATGCCGGCGTACAAGGGCCCGGAAAAAGTGGCCGGCTATGAAATCATTCCGACCACCAGCGACGGCCTCAGCCAGATCCAGCAGAAGCTGGTGGCGGCGCTCGACAAGATCAACGCCTTGCCGCTTAACGGCATGATCACCGAGGCGACCGGCACGCTGAAAGAGAGCCAGCGCACGCTGCGCGAACTACAGGGCACGCTGAAAAACTTCAATCAGATTACCGCCAGCCCGGCGATGAAGACGCTGCCGGATGATATGCAGCAGACGCTGCGCGAGTTGAACCGCAGCATGAAGGGGCTGCAGCTTGGTTCGCCAGCCTACAACAAGCTGGTCGGTGATATGCAGCGGCTCGATCAGGTACTGCGCGAGCTACAGCCGGTATTGAAAACGCTCAATACCAAGAGCAACGCGCTCGTCTTCGAGGCCAAACCGGGTCAGGATCCACAGCCAAATAGGGCGAAACAGTGAAAAAAGGCATCGTTTTGTGCGCCGCGCTGCTGCTCAGCGCCTGCAGCAGCACCATTGACAATACGTACTATCAGCTGCCGTCGTCGCCGGCGGCGATGCCGGTACGCAGAGGCGGCATCGCGCAGCCGCCTGCGCTGTGGGTGCAGCAGGTCGCGGTGCCCGACTATCTGGCAGGCAACGGGCTGGTCTACCAGACCAGCGACGTGAAATATGTCATCGCCGCCAATAATCTCTGGGCCGGTCCGCTCGATCAGCAGCTGCAACAGACGCTGGTGGCGAACCTGAGCAAAGCGCTACCGGGACGTTTGGTCTCCGCAGCACCCCTTGGCTACACGCACGACACCCTGAGTGTCACGGTCACTGGGTTCCAGGGCCGCTATGACGGGCGCGCCGTGATCAGCGGCGAATGGGTGCTGCAGCACAGCGGACAGGTAATCAAGCAGGGCTTCAATCTGGCGCTGCCGCAGCAGGAGGATGGCTATGACGCGCTGGTGCGCACGCTGGCGCTCGGCTGGCAGCAAACCGCGCAGCAAATAGCGAATGCGGCCGCGTCAGCAGAATAATATCTGTTAACGATTTAATGGCGCCCCTGTCTGGCACTGTTTACGCAGATGCGGGCAGGGGCTTTTTTTATTGTGCTTTCAGCAGACTAAGCGAGCCCGACCGCGTGCGCCTCTTGTCAATAGTGGCAAATTAACGGCGAATTGATGACACTGGCGTGAATTTTGCGCATTGACCTTTCAGACCGGGGCAGGTAGTATTTTATACGTGCCTTAGTATTATTTTGCCACTCTATTTCTTTCCACCAGCTTCCACAGACCTGATATGAGGATAAAAGGTATGAATAGATAGAAACGAGACCGCCTTGAACTTGCACACTCACGTGGCTACCAGTTCGGCATTACAGGACGCTCAAAAGAGATGTATCCATATCAGATGGTTGAGGCGAAGTCTCACTGGTGCAGCGGCGGAGGTTTTCATTTGCGCAATCAGAACGCGTTGGTGTCTTTGAACAGACCCACTTTCAAATCGCTGGCAGAGTAAATCAGGTTACCGTCAACGAACACTTCGCCATCGGCCACGCCCATTACCAGCTTACGGTTAATGACGCGCTTGAAGTGAATACTGTAGGTCACTTTTTTCGCGGTCGGCAGCACCTGACCGGTAAATTTCACCTCGCCGACGCCCAGCGCGCGGCCTTTGCCTTCGGCGCCAAGCCAGCCGAGATAGAAGCCTACTAGCTGCCACATGGCGTCAAGGCCGAGGCAGCCCGGCATGACCGGATCGCCGATAAAGTGGCAGGCGAAAAACCACAGGTCCGGATTGATATCCAGCTCAGCTTCCACAAATCCTTTGTCATATTTACCGCCGTCTTCGGTAATCTTGACCACGCGGTCCATCATTAACATGTTACCTGATGGAAGCGGCGGACCGTTCTCGCCAAACAGTTCACCGCGACCTGACGCAATCAGGTCCTCTTTGCTATAGGATTCGCGTTTATCAACCATGTTCAATAAGCCTTATTTTTGTGAAGCACGAAGTTTAACGAACAGCTGTACGCCGGGCAATTTAATTAGTTCTGGTTAAACCAGTTTAGCCAGCGAAAGGGCCAGCGGCGATACGTAGTTTCCTGCTGGTTGAGCTGGGTGATGCGATCCTGGATGCGGCGCAGCAGACCGTCGCCATCCGGGGTTTCGCTGCGCCATGCCATGCCGGTAAGCAGTGGCAGCGCCACCTCGGCGCGATCAATCGCCCAGATATGGAAGCGGCCCGCTTCGACCGCATCTATGACATCCTGGCGCAGGCTCAGGTGGCGCACGTTGCAGGCGGGAATAATCACCCCTTGCTCGCCGGTCAGTTCGCGGTCATCGCAGATGGTAAAGAAGCCTTCGATCTTTTCGTTCAGGCCGCCCACCGGCTGGACATTGCCGAACTGATCGACCGAGCCGGTGACGGCGATCTGCTGATTCACCGGCTGGCTGGCGAGCGCGCTGACCAGCGCGCACAGCTCGGCCAGCGACGCGCTGTCGCCGTCCACTTCCGAGTAGGATTGTTCGAATACCAGTGAGGCGGAGAAGGGCAGCTGCTGATCCAGCTCCAGTTCCGCAATCAGAAAGGCCTGCATAATCATCATGCCTTTGGCGTGAATATTGCCGCCCAGCTCCGCTTTGCGTTCAACATCGGTAAATTCGCCATCTCCCGGATGCACCACGCAGGTAATACGCGACGGCTCGCCCCAGGGACGCGGATGGCCAGGGAATTCCACCACGGAAAGCCCGTTGACTTGTCCGACGACCTCGCCCTTGGTTTCAATCAGGATCTGTTTCAGCAGGATTTCATCGCGCATGCGTTCGGCGAGGAACGCCTCGCGCCAGCTGCGCGCTTCCAGCGCTTTGAGCAGCGCCGTTTCGTTCAGCGCATTCTCCTGCATAAAGGCTTCGCGCATCTGCCGCAGCATCCAGCGCGGGCAGAGCGGCAGCACCTCTTGATCGCCGGTATAGCGTACCGCCTCGCGGATCAGGGGCGGCCAGAAATCAGCCTCGGGCGCCGGCAGCCTCGCCTGCAGCGCGACATCCTGCGCCCAGCGGCACCAGGCGAGCATGTCTTCCTCATCGGCCACCTGCAGGTTCTCTTCAAATTCGGTATAGGTAGCCAGCTCGTGCAGCTCAGGATCGCTCTCCTGGAATGCCGCCAGTGCGTCGCGATCGCCGCAGAGCACCAGCTTGAGCGAGAACGGCAGCGGCGGTACCGAGACCGGCAGCGGGCGACGCTCGTCGGGCGAAAGCCACTCAAGACGTCCCAGCTGAATGGCGCGTTTCAGGCGCAGCCACAGCAGCGGCTGCACCTGCAGCATACGCAGCGACAGCACCAGCGTCCCGCCGTTGGCGCGATGGAGCAGGCCCGGCTCCAGCTGAAGGCGATCGCGATGCAAACGGACGCAGCCGAACAGCTGATCGTTTTCAATCCATTCAGCAAAGAGCACCTGGCCGGTGCCGGTAAAGGGATGGGAAGCATCACCAGGCGGCTGGAGCGTAACGTTATCGGCGATAAAGTGATAGTGGCCGCCGAACAGGGTTGTCGGCTCGCCAGCGATGCGCGTCATCTGGCGCGTAATCAGCTCCAGATAGCTCCCGTTTTCCTGACTACACACCAGCAGCAGAGGAAAACCTTCGCGTTGTTGATGCAGATGCACCAGTGCGTTCAGCAAGCGCGGCTGTAACAACGCCAGGCTATCGGTTTCTTCTTCTGCGATGCGGGAAAAGAGGGACGCGTATTCGCTAGTATTCGGCTGAAGGTCTTGCCAGGAAAGTTGGGGGCTGGTCAAAATATTCGCATTTGGTTGATTAAACAAAGGCATGATTATACAGGAAACGTCCTTGTTGAGCACTGCATGGTTCTGATTAACCCTGAGACACTGAACGCTTTTTTCCTTACAGCATCTCTCTGAAAAGCTGTTATTCTTGCTTTGTTACGCGGTCACGATGAGATTCTGATGAAATACCAACAACTCGAAAATCTTGAAAGTGGGTGGAAATGGATGTACCTGGTGAAGAAGCATCGGGAAGGCGAGCAGATCACGCGCCATCTTGAACTGAGCGCCGCCCAGGCTGCTGTTGATGAACTGCTTTCAATGGAGAATCATCCGGTTGAGGTAGCCGAATGGATCGCGCAGCATATCCATCCAGATCTGGATAACCGGTTGAAACAGACCATTCGCGCCCGCCGCAAGCGACATTTCAATGCGGAACATCAGCACACGCGCAAGAAATCGATCGATCTTGAATATCTGGTATGGCAACGCCTGGCGGGGCTGGCGCAGCGTCGCGGCAGCATGCTCTCGGAGACGATTGTTCAGCTGATCGAGGATGCGGAGCGCAAAGATAAATATGCCACGCAAATGTCGAGCCTGAAGCAGGATCTGCAGGCGATTCTGGGCAAGTCTGAAACGGGTAACGAGTAGCAGGTCAGTACTGTCGGCGCATCTGGCCAGCCAGCAATCGCAGACATAAAAAAACCCCGCATTGCGGGGGTTTTTATGACGTAAAATTAAGCCTGCGGCTGAGTTACAACTTCTTTGATACCTTTCACGTCGATTTCTACGCGACGGTCCGGCTCCAGGCAGTCGATCAGAGCCTGACGGCCTTTCACGCTGTCACAGGTGTTGCCGGTAACTGGGTTAGATTCGCCCATGCCACGTGCAGAGATCTTGTTAGACGGGATACCTTTAGAAACCAGATAGTCAACTACAGACTGGGCACGTTTCTCAGACAGCTTCTGGTTGTACTGGTCTGAACCGATGTGGTCGGTGAAGCCCAGAATGACAACGGAACCATCTTTCGGGTCCATTGAGCTCAGCTGGCTATACAGCTGAGCCAATGCCTGCTGACCTTCCGGCTTTAGGGTAGAATTGTTGAAAGTGAACATTACGTCTGATTTCAGGTTGAAACGCTTGGTTTCAACAACCGGAGCCGGTGCAACAACCGGAGCAGCCTCATCCTGACCGAATCGGTATGAAACGCCTATGCTTAGCATGCCGTTGTCCGGACGTGCGCCAACGGTCTGCGCTTCGCCGATGTTGTTAACCCACTGGTAGTCCAGACGGGTTGACCAGTTCTGGGTTAGTGTGTATTCCACACCCACTGCAGCCAGCGGAGAAACGCCGTTGTCGTGATCGCCGATGCGTCCGTTCTCAGAGTTATTCTGCGTTGCATTAGCAAGCCACACCATACCACCCAGACGAGTGTAGACATCCAGCTCGTCAGTGATCGGGTAGCTCAGCTTAGCAGCCAGCTGTACGCCCTGTGCTTTGAATGCGCCGTCGTTTTCGGTGCCTTTGTTCGGCATACGGCCCAGCCAGTCGTAGCCCAGCTCGAAGCCCATGTACGGGTTAGCCTGGTAGCCCACGAATGCGCCAGCACCCAGCTGAGATTCGTGAGTCGGGCCATTGTTGTGGCTATAACCGTTACCGTAGTAACCAGTATCATGGTACTGAGACCAGCCCAGTTTAGCACTGGTGTACCAGGTGTCATCTTTCGGAGCGGCCTGCGCTACGGTAGCGAAGCCAGCCAGTGCCACTGCAATTGCGATAGCTGTCTTTTTCATTTTGCGCCTCGTTATCATCCAAATAGACAATGAGCAAAAAGGATGCTCTTGGTTGTAATCCTTCGCCGGGTTAAAACGCTCGCTTATTACTCTACCGATAAAAAACGGAAGTTATTGAGCACCCTAGCGAAGTAAAGTCTACAACGAGATTGGAAACTTACAAGTATGATGTAAGGGATACTGCAAAAAACAGGGCTTTATACATACATACTAACATTTGACCTGGTCTTAATAGCGTTGTGCTTTTAGATGCAGCTAAACTCTTGTCAAAGCTGGAGGGAAAAGAATCAGTGGTTTAGCCGAGACACAAAATGCAAAAGACCAGAGAAAAATCCTATTTTTACTTAATTAAACAAATCCGACTGAATTTTTATCGCTTTATTTGGTTGCAGCTAGGCATCCACCGTATAGCCAGGGCGCATAATCAACCCCAGCGCTTTGCCTTCCGTCGCCGCGTGATCCAGTTCACGTCGCTCCTCTTCGTCCAGATCGTAGGGGATTCACGCCAGCACCACGCTTTAATTCCCTGTACGCAAAGCTTTAATCATTGCTTCCACCGAGGTGCAGCGCTCCGAATCGGCGACGTGCATACTTTTCTTCAGCGGCAAACCTGACTGCTGAAGCCAAGCGCGGTTCAGCTTATGCGCAGGCGTGAGCCAGAGATGCCAGCGCGACTCTGATTGAGCTGCTTGAGCAGCGGTAGACAGCAATATTTGCATCATGCCGGGCTGCTCGCTGTAGCGTAGTTCCGTAATCCAGCCGCTGTGTTGTGCGGGCTGAGAGGCGGTAACGTGACGGTGAGCAAAGCCTGCATTATTAAAGTGTTGTGCGCGCATTGGGTTATCTCTCAGTATTATACTACGTGGGTATACAGTGATAGCTTCCTGGATGAAGCTCAACCTTAAATTTGGAAAACGGCCCGTAAAAACAAGCGAAGGCAGGACGCGATCGCAATTATTAATTGAACCTGTAAATCTGCTGCACGAGGCGGGCATAAAGAACGCCGCCACCTGCAACAGCTGGGCGCGGAACAGTGCTGGCTCAGGCTGCAGGCGATCAACCGGCACGTTGGATTTAAAACGCTGCTGGCGCTGGAGGGGGCGATTGAAGGGCGGCACGAGACCGCGCTTTCGCAGGCGGTCAGAGCGGAACTGAACGCCTGGTATCTGGAGACGCTCAAGCAGAGCGCCTGTTAGGCCTCCCCAGTGTGCGGCGCTGGCGGGTGATCTCCGGCAGCAGGGCGACCAGCAGGCCGAGCTGCTGCAACACCAGCAGCGCACGCGTCTCCTGATTGGCGGCCATCTCGCTGATACGCTGCGTTAACGCGTTTTGCATTTTCTCCACATCAGGGCTGCTGACCACCTCGGTTTGCAACACATCCTCGACGTAACAGACCGTATCGTCCAGCAGTGCCAGCAGCACATCGTCGCTGAGCTTGTCGCGGTGCGCGACGAGCGCTGAGATATAGCTCAGGAAAGAGTGATTGAGGCAGAGAAGCTGGAAAGCGGACTCTTTGCGTTTTTGATGCGTGCGCGATCCGCTGCTCATATTTGACACCACAGAGGCGAGCTCGGCGTCGGCATTGTGCGCGTCGCGTCGCGTCGCGCGATGCGGTAGGCGAGGCGGTTATCCTTGCCCTGATGGTACTGCTCCATCATCGCGTCCAGATAGCGGCAGTTCATATTAAGCGTGCGCGCCGCCACCGCGGGCAGCTGATGGAAGCGCCAGTCGGGCCAGATAAAGGGCACCGCCAGCCAGGCGAGCACGCACCCCAGCAGCGTATCGACGATGCGCGGCAGCGCCACGTCGAATCCTTCGCCCAGGCAGGTTGAAGCAAAACAGCACCAGCAGGGTGATAAACAGTGTCGCCTGCGCGTACTGCACCTGGCGAAAGGCGAAGAAGAGCACGCCGCTGACCACGATAAGGATCAGCTGGCCCTCCGTGGAGGGCACCAGCCAGAGCAGCGGCAGGCCGATAGCGACGCCCGCCAGCGTGCCGGCGATGTGCAGCGCCAGCTGGCGCCGCGTGGCGTTATAGTTGGGCTGGCAGACAAACAGGCTGGTCAGTAGGATCCAGTAGCCGCGCTCGACGCCGATTACCTGAATAAAACCGTAGCCAACGCAGAGCTCGAGGGGCATACGCACCGCGTGGCGGAACAGCGCCGAGGCGGGCGTCAGATGGCGGCTCAGCCGCAGGCGAATATCGCTCCAGCCGCTCAGCCCTTCACGCGATAGCCGGTTATTGCTCGCCTGCGAGTCGCTACTCAGCGCCTGGTCCGATTCAATCGACGCCAGCTGCGCATCGATGGCGCGCAGGTTGCGCAGCAGGATGCACTGCGACAGCTGGCGACACGCCTTAGCCTGCCTGTTCAGCAGGTGCTGAAAGCGAAACAGAATTTCGGTATAGCGCCAGTCGTCGCGCAGCAGATGGTACTACAGATGGGAGGAGCTGGCGCGCTCGTGGATATCCTGCGCGACTAACAGTAGTGCAGGCTGCAGCGCGTGCTGCGCGAACCGCGGTCGCCGCGCAGGCGGCTTTGCAGGGGGCTTTTGGTGAAGTTAAGCTGTGCCACCAGCTGACTGTTGGCCATGGCCGTGCGGATCAGCGCGGCGTCGTCCTGCGCCTCGCCGTCGGGATCGAACAGATTCGCCTTGGCCTCCAGATACCGCGCTAGCTGAGCGTAGCTGCCCGCCAGCGGCTCCTGAACAACATCAGATGGCCAAGCAGCATCAAAATTTATACCAGAGCGCGCCCACCAGCAGCAGCACCGGCTGCATATACCACTGGTCAAATAGCCCGATGCCCAGCATGGTATAGACCGCAATCAGCAGTGCGCCAAAAGCGATGGTCGCGTAACGCTGGCCCAGCGCCCCCAGCAGGATAAAGACCCACGTCGAGAGTGCCAGACCGGCCATAAAGGCGATCGGGTGCGGGAACAGCAGCTCAACCGAGACGGAAGCGATGCAAAAGCAGAGCAGGGTGATCAGCAGATTGCGCAAACGTCCGCTGAGCCGGTCAGCGCGAGAAAGATGCGCAGCAGATAGCGCCAGGTGCTGTTGAACAGATAGTTACGCCAGCCTGGCAGGGCTTTCGACATCATGCGGCAGCCTCAGTAGCGACGACGGGCGTTGGCGTCGCGCGTGCTTCTTCGACAGAGACCACGCGGCGGCCAACCGGCCAGAGCGCGATGGCGGCGATTTTAAAATTGGCGATGCCTACCGGAATGCCAATAATGCTGAGGCACTGCACGATGCCGGTGGAGATATGGGTCAGGCAGAGCCACCAGCCAAAGAAGATCAGCCAGAAAATATTCAGAAAGGTGCCGCCGTTATTCATGATGGCGCTTTTGCTCTCCGGGCGTATCACGTCCACGTGCACCGCCTCGTTGCCGTAGGGCAATAGTGAGAGCCGGGTGATTTCCCAGCAGGAACGCGTCAGCGGCAGGGTAAAGATCAGCAGAATGCTGATCAGCGTGGCGAACAGCCAGCAGAGGGTGGTAAAGAAACCACCGAGAATAAAATTAAGAATGTTCAGTACGGTGCGCATGATTTTTCCTTTTGCTTTCCGCAAAGATGTGCCGCCAAGTTTAGCCTGTTTTAAGGCTGGAGCGCCAAGTATCTGGCAGGTAAACTGCCGATAATCTTTCTTCCCGTGTGACGGTATGGACATGGAACTCAACGCGACATCGATGGGCAAACGGCTCGCTCAGCACCCTTATAACCGTGTTCGCCTGCTGGCAGCTGGCGTAGAAGTCAGTGGCGACAAACACGAATACCTTATTCCCTTTAATACCTTACTTAACATCAGCTGCAGGCGCGGCGTGGTGTGGGGCGAGCTGGAGTTTTTGCTGCCGGAGGATAAGGTCGTGCGTCTGCACGGCACCGAGTGGCAGGAAACCCAGCGCTTTTACCACTATCTGCTGCAGGCCTGGCAGGCGTGGAGCGCGGAAATGAGCGCCGTCTGCGTTGAGGTGCTGACGCAGCTCAGGCAACGCGTCGACGACTTCGGCGCCCAGGATCGCTGGATTATGCGCAGCGAACTGCAGGCGCTATGCGCACAGATCGACAAGCGGTTTGCCGCGCTGCCGCTGCCGCTGGCGCGCCTCGATGAGTTCAGCGACTGCCGCGAGCCGTACCACGCCTGCCTGCGCTGGCTGGAGCAGGGCGAGGCGGCGCTACGCCAGCGCAACCGCGACTGGACCGCGCGCATGCTGACGCAATATCACGACTTTTTCGCCACGGTGGAAACCTCGCCGCTCAACCCCTCGCAGTGCGAGGCGGTGGTCAACGGCGAAGAGGCGGTGCTGGTGCTGGCCGGCGCAGGCAGCGGCAAAACCTCGGTGCTGGTGGCGCGCGCGGGCTGGCTGTTAACGCGCAGGCTGGCCGCGCCTGAACAGATTCTGCTTCTGGCGTTTGGCTGCCAGGCGGCGGAGGAGATGAACGAGCGTATCCGCGCGCGGCTGGGCGTCGCCGATATTCAGGCGCGCACCTTCCACGCGCTGGCGCTGCATATCATCCGCGAAGGCAGTAACAAGCAGCCGGTTGTCAGCAAGCTTGAGAGTGACGCGGCGGCGCGTCAGGCTTTGCTTATCGACGCCTGGCGTCAGCAGTGCGAGGAGAAAAAGGCGCAGGCCAACGGCTGGCGCCAGTGGCTGCGCGACGAGCTGCAGTGGACGCTGCCTGAGGGGCACTTCTGGCAGGACGAGTGTCTGACGAAGCGGCTGGCGCCGCGCCTTGAGCGCTGGCTTGGGCTGATGCGGATGCACGGCGGCTCGCAGGCGGCAATGATCGCCGATGTGCCTGACGAGGTGAGAGCACTGTTCAGCAAGCGGGTGAAGCTGATGGCGCCGCTGCTGAAGGCGTGGAAGCAGGCGCTGAAAGAGGAGGGCGCGCTCGATTTTGCTGTCCTGATCCAGCAGGCTGTCGCCATCCTGGACAAAGGGCGCTTTATCAGCCCGTGGAAGCATATTATGGTGGATGAGTTCCAGGACATTTCGCCGCAGCTCGCCGCCCTGCTCGCGGCGCTGCGCCAGCAGAACAAGCACACCACGCTGTTTGCCGTGGGCGATGATTGGCAGGCGATCTACCGCTTCAGCGGTGCGGAGATGAGCCTGACCACCGCTTTCCATCACCACTTTGGCGCTGGCGATCGCTGCGTGCTCGACACCACCTATCGCTTCAACGAGCGCATCGGCGATATTGCCAACAGCTTCGTGCTGCAAAACCCGCACCAGCTGAAGAAGCCGCTCAATAGCCTGACCAAAGGCAATAAAAAGGCGATAAACTTGTTGCCACAAGAGCAGCTGGAGCCGCTGCTGAACAAGCTCAGCGGCTACGTGAAGCCGGACGAGCGCGTGCTGCTGCTGGCGCGCTATCACTATCTACGTCCCGATGTGCTGGATAAGGCGAAAACCTGCTGGCCGAGGCTCAGGCTGGACTTTATGACCATCCACGCTAGCAAAGGGCAGCAGGCTGATATCGTGATCCTGCTGGGACTGCAGGCGGGCAAAGAGGGGTTTCCCGCGCCGGCGCGCGAATCCGTTATGGAGCAGGGGCTACTGCCGCAGCTGGAAGAGTTTCCGGATGCGGAGGAGAGACGTCTCGCCTATGTGGCGCTGACTCGCGCACGCCAGCAGGTCTGGCTGTTGTACGATCGCGAGCAGCCGTCGCTTTTTGTCGACGCATTCCGCCAGCTTGGCGTGCCGCTACTGCGTAAGGCCTGATTATTCGAGGCGCGCTTGCAGGTAGTGCTGATTGTCTGGAAGAGAGAGCTTAACCGACTGCGCAAACAGCGGCGACTGAATGATAAAGTGTACCGTGGCGCGGTTGGTGGCGACAGGAATATTCCAGACGGTCGCTAGCCGCAGCAGCGCTTTGACGTCCGGATCGTGCGGCACGGCATTGAGCGGATCCCAGAAAAAAATCAGCACATCAATCTTTCCTTCCGCGATCAGCGCGCCGACCTGCTGATCGCTGCCCATCGGGCCGCTCAGCATAGCGTTAACGTTCAGTCCGGTATGGCAATTGATAAAGGTTGCCGGTAATGCCGTAGTGTAGAGGGTGTGCGGCTCGAGCGTCGCCTGATTCAGCTTTACCCATTCCAGCAGGGAAGCTTTGCAGTGATCGTGCGCCACCAGCGCAATATGTTTGCTGAGGCCAAGCGTACGGACAGTCTGTTCCATAAAGGCATCTTGGTAAAATCGCTTACGTAAAAGAGTCGCACGAGTTTATCCTGCGCCTTTCCTGGCTATCAACTTGTACGCAACATTTTGACCAGCCAGAGAAATTGCTGGCGCGTCGCCTGATCGAAGCGCTGAAACCAGCGTTTAATCAGGGGCATTTGCGTCTCATCTATGTCGTCGATCCAGGCGAATTCGGCTTCCGTAGGGAAAGCGGACACCGTCGCTTCATTTACTGCCGCAAATTGCGGCACCGAGGCGACCTGGCCGTTGCGGTTGTAGAGGATCATCGTTTTTTCCATATCGCCCTCGCCGGAGAGGGGCAGGCGGTCGCGCTTACTGTCGATTTCGCGGCCGCGCTCGTCAACCAGCTGAAAATTAAGCGTGCGATCGAAATGGTGGCGATCGCGGCGGCTCTCAAGCGCAGGCAGACGAATAGCTATGGTTTTCACCTGTGCGTTGAATGTGACGATCATCGGCGCAGACTGATAGCGCAGAGAGGCATCTTTATGCGCGTCGCGCAGCTGCTCGACGCGGAACAAAAACTGGTGCTGACCGCGTTCCAGTTCCAGACTATCGGCGCCTTTCAACAGCGAGCCGGAAATTTTGCGCCCATCCAGCACCAGCAGATCGATTTGCGGATCGAGCTTCAGAGTTATGGCATGACAGGATGCTGACGCGAGGAGAACAACCCACCCCGTCACGGCCAGAGAGAGTTTCATGTAGACTCCAGAAAGGGCGCAAGGTTTTGTATGTAGCAAATCATTACATTATGGCAGTTAATTTACATTTGGATATATTTTTTCGTGCGCCAGCGCAAAATATCTCGCTACGGTCCGGCGCAGGCTGAAAGCGCGCCATCTACACTCAAAGCTCTGAAAAGAGGATAAAAAATGAATGACCGAACGAGCCGCGATGTGCTGACACGTACCCGCCGCATTGCGCTGGTGGGCGCCTGCGATTGTCCTGACCGGCCAAGCTACAGCGTAATGAAATATCTGCTGGACTGGGGCTACGAGGTGATTCCGGTTAGCCCGAAGCTGGCGGGGAAAACCCTGCTAGGGCAAACCGCCTATGTGACTCTAGAAGAAGTGCCGAGGAAAATCGATATGGTGGATGTGTTCCGCAATTCGGAAGCAGCATGGGGGGTGGCGCAGGAGGCGATCGCCGTTGGTGCAGATACCCTCTGGCTGCAGCTGGGTGTGATTAATGAGCAGGCTGCGGTGCTGATGCAGGCCTGACCGTTATTATGGATCGCTGTCCTAAGATGGATAATCTCACGTATGGGTGTGACGCGGCAGGGATAAATCGCAAGGCGGCGTCGGATGCCGCCTGCTGCTGACGAATAGATGCGGCCAGCTCATCCATCTCCGGCTGTCCGGGATGTTCAGCGCTGGTTTCGCCCACCAGCTGGATTTCGGCGATATTAGGTATGCGCCTGGTCGCCCTCTTCATCTTCCATCACGCGTGATCGTCCAGTTTAGGCGTATCCAGCGAATATTCCGGATCGACATCGACAATCACGCCCGAAAGGCGATGACGAATCTGCTATGGTCAGGTGAGGGGGTAGGCTTTCGCTACAGCACTCAGGCGCAGCTGGGCGTGCTGGGCTATGCGCGCAACCTAGACGACGGCAGCGTCGAGGTGCTTGCTTGGGGCGAGCCGGAAAAGGTCGATGCCCTGATCGCCTGGCTGAAAGCGGGCGGACCGCGCAGCGCCCGCGTCGACCAGGTATTGCTGGAGCCGCACCAGCCGGCGAAGGCGCCACGCCGCTTTACCACCGGTTAGTCAGAGGCACTTTGCCGGTTTCGGCAGGCCGGCGATTTTAGTCGCCTGCTTGGCCGGCCCTTCAGGAAACAGGCGGAACAGATAGCGGCTGTTGCCTTTTTCCTCGCCATATTTTTGCGCCATCGCCTTCACCAGCATGCGGATAGCAGGCGAGGTGTTGTACTCCTGATAAAAAGCCCGCACGAAGCGAACCACTTCCCAGTGGGCGTCGCTCAGGGTGACGCCTTCCTGACGAGCAATCTCTTCCGCCAGCGCTTCGCTCCAGTCATCAGAATGCTTTAAATAGCCCTCGCCATCCATGGCCGGGGTTTTATCGTTAAATTCCACGTTTACTCCTTACAACGGCTTGCGTCGGCGCTATTCTAGCAAAATGCACGCTGGGAAAAAGCAAAACTCCGCCGAAGCGGGGTAGGGTAGACTGGCATCCTGCGTTGCTCAGGGCGACGCGAGCGCGTCTCGCGACATCCCTGTCGCGGGGGGCTCAGCCCGTTAATTACTGCGGGCGAAACCGAGCAGGCTCAGCAGGCTGATAAAGATGTTGTAGAGCGAAACGTAAAGGCTGACGGTAGCGCGAATATAGTTGGTCTCGCCGCCGTAGATGATATTGCTGGTCTCCCACAGGATGGCGCCGGCGGAAAACAGAATAAACAGCGCGCTGATCGCCAGGTGCAGCGCAGGCAGCTGCAGGAACAGGTTAGCGATAACCGCCACCAGCAGCGCTACGAAGCCCGCCATCATAATGCCGCCCAAGAAAAACATATCGCGGCGCGTGGTCAGTACATAGGCTGAACAGCAGAAGAAAACCAGCGCCGTGCCGCCCAACGCCAGCGCAATCACATCCCCCATGCCCACGGTTAAAAACGAGCTGAGAATCGGGCCTGAGCAGTAGCCAAGAAAGCCGGTAAAGGCGAACGCCGCCAGAATGCCCATCGGGCTGTCCGCCAGCTTATGCGTCAGAAACATCAGACCGTAAAAGCCGACCAGCATCAGAATTAGGCCGGGACCGGGCAGGCCGAGCACGGTGCTGGCGGTAGCGGTCACGGCAGAGAAGGTCAGCGTCAGGCCGAGCAGGAAATAGGTATTGCGCAGCACCTTGTGCGTGCTGAGCAGCGATGTCCGCGAGGACGAAGTAATCAAACTGTCCATAATGCGCTCCTTTCATCAGAACACGAAGTCTGAGCAGAGAATACGCAGCGGCCTAAACAGGCGAAAGGCGTTTTACCCTTCTTTACACGTGATAAACCGCTGTTTCTCTGAGCGGAATGGCGTTTTTGCCAACGAATAACGCCGTTTTGGCTGTTTTTCAGGCGAATGAGTTCGCGTGGGCTTTACAAGCATCGGGGAGATGTTTATAGTGCGCCTCATTGCGGAGGGGTGGCCGAGCGGCTTAAGGCAGCGGTCTTGAAAATCGCCGATGGGAAACCATCCGAGAGTTCGAATCTCTCCTCCTCCGCCACCTTCGTGCTCAGTCGGGGAAAAAACAGAACGGCGCAGCCGTTTTGTCGATGCAAAACGCATCAATCCGGAGGGATGGCCGAGTGGCTTAAGGCAGCGGTCTTGAAAACCGCCGATGGGAAACCATCCGAGAGTTCGAATCTCTCTTCCTCCGCCACATCAGACAGGCCAGCACAATGTGCTGGCCTGTTGCTTTTCTGGCGCCGTTCGGCGCATCGTTCCTTCTCTACGCCCAGGCTCAGGCGTCTTCAGCCAACTCTGCTATAGTCCATTCACAGATTTTGCAGTTACTGGGCGCTTTTCGCCGCCTGCTTGGGTTATACTGTGCGGCACTGTGCTCTGATTAGAGCTAATCGGTTGATAGCCAGAGTATTTCTCCACTGAATAAATGCAATAGGCACAATGATCAAGAAACTGAGTCTTTGCGCGCTGTAGGTTCTCGCCGCGCTGGATGACGCGCTACAAGCTCAAGCGGCTGGCGAACGATCCCGCCGCCTGCCTTGACGTGATGCGCCGCGCGCGAGGCGGGCGTGGTCAGCTTTAGTTTAGCCAGCCGCCCGCCGTGAAGGGAAACCGCCCGCTGCATAATCCGCTCCAGCGGTTCGGCGCGGTCAGCCTGAGCAGCAGCTTTCTCGCCAGCTGTCCGATGGCGGTCGTCAGCACGATGTACGTGTTACGCAGCCACCAGCAGCGGCTGGCGCTGGCGCAACCCGCCACCGCGCTGGTGCGCATCAGCCACGTCGGCAGCTATGTCTGTCGCAACATCTATCACCGTACAGAGGGGCGGTTAAGCGAGCACGCCTGGGATGTCACCGGCGTTCAGCTTGCCGACGTAGGAAAAAACTGGACACATCCGGAAAATAAAGCGGCACTGCTGCATCAGCCCTGGCAGGAGGGGGGAATAATTTCTGCAATGCTCTCGGCCCTGATTATAACGCCGCGCATGCCAGCCATTTTCACTTTGGCATGCGCGGCGCCGGCTATTGCCGTTAAACTAGACCGCCGGGTTAAGGCCCCGTTTAATCAGAAAATGATTGGCAGGCCAGGAATATATAAATCCGGTCAGCATGGCCAGCTGTAACATAAACCAGAAGGTGGTCATAAGCGGGAGCGGGTCGAGTTGCTGGTGACGTACAAATTTCAGGGCCAGTCCCATTAAAGAGGAGTACGCCCGCCTGATAAACCAGCAGCGGAAAAGTTTCGGTGGTAAAGGCGGTCATTAGCGTGCGCCAGAACGACAGCGATTTGCGCTGCTTAATCGCCATAAACTGTAAAAACAGGCTGCTAAACAAGGAAATAGCAAGGCAGATAATAGCCTGCAGCCAGAGCGGCGTCAGAAATTGATAGTGGTTCAGCAAGGTGATAATTGGAAGTGTGATCACTTCGCTGAGAATACGGGCGGCTGCCGAAAGCGAGGTAGAAATAAATATGGTGGGCCAGCCTGCATGATGATGAATTTTTTGCGGCACTAGCAGCGCGAGCTTGAGCTGGTGCGACGGCTTTCTGCCCAGATATCACCACGCCAGCCAGCCGACGAACGGCATGTAAAGACCGGTAAGAGGCCAGATCACATTCATGACTCTGACGGGATGCAGGTGGCGGAAAATATCCTTGAGGATCATCAGGGCGGTACAGACGCCAAACAGAAGAAAGGGTAATGCCAGCTGATTCAACGTAGTTAGTCTTCTGCAAATGTTAATGCGCGCCGGTCAACAGACGCTGAAGCCGCGAGCTGCCTCAGGCCTTGCGTAGAGGATGATCCGTCCCTTTGAATCGTTAAGCGTAGACCGATTCCTCCGGCGCTGACAGTGTGAACTGTTAAGCGAGGCGGAGGGCGAAAAAGGAATTTTCGCTGTCTGGTTGTTTTTCTCTTTAGCTAAGCTTAACTCTATGTTTACAAATAAATTACCTTACCGGGTTAATTTTGCTTATTAACCCGATAAGAGGGCGGCCTGCGGAGGAAAATTTATTGTGTTTAGGAAAATTGAATCTCTATCAGAAAAATCTTATTCTGTTATTTCAGACGGCGTGCCCCCGCGCGACGGCGGGGGCGAACGCCTTACTGACGATAGGCGCTTTTAATCTGTTTGATGGTATTGCTGAACACTTCCGCCTGCGGCTTGTCGCCCAGCGTTTGCACGTAGCGCTCCATATTGATAATCACCTTGCCGGCATCCGCCTGGCCCATACCTTTCAAAATCAGCATCACCATCATTTTCAGACAGGCGACCTCATCGGCCAGCTTCAGCGTGTCGTGCGAGGTTGCGAAATCTTCATCGCTCATCGTGTTCTCCTTATGGGGTTAATCAATCGCGCCGTAAAGATGCGCACCATTGTGCAGCAGTATATCACAGCGCCTGTTTTTACTTCGTTAAGCGAAGCGCGAGGAAGGAGGGTTATCTGCAAGAGATTATTTACATCAGCAGATGTATTATTTTCAGCTCGCAAAGGCCGACATTTTTTAAGCGAACTGGTCGCCGAGGCGGAATTAATAAATTGAATTGTATGGATTATTGAAATTAACCATCCAACAATCCCGCTTCTTACCTCTATTTTTTGAACGACTTTGCCAGCTTTGATGTAAATCATTGAATACGGCTCAGGATTCTGTACGTTGATGTTCATTCCAGAGAAAAACAGGTATCATGCGTGCATTGCCTGTCCGGTTTTTCTCATTTCTAGCCTGTGGAGTACCCCCGTTGATCAGTGTTCTTCTTGTTGATGACCATGAACTGGTACGCGCCGGTATTCGACGCATACTGGAAGATATTAAAGGTCTGGTGGTCGCAGGAGAGGCCTGCTGCGGCGAGGACGCGGTGAAGTGGTGCCGCGCTCAGCCGATGGACGTTGTGCTGATGGATATGAACATGCCTGGCATCGGCGGTCTGGAGGCGACGCGCAAAATCGTGCGCTTCAATCCCGATATCAAAATCATCATGCTCACTATCCACACGGAAAATCCGCTGCCTGCCAAAGTGATGCAGGCTGGCGCGGCCGGCTACCTCAGCAAGGGCGCCGCGCCGCAGGAAGTGGTTAACGCCATCCGCTCGGTAAACGCCGGGCAGCGCTACATCGCCTCCGATATCGCTCAGCAGATGGCGCTGAGCCAGATAGAGCTGCAAAAAACAGATTCGCCCTTCAGCTGTTTGTCGGAAAGGGAATTGCAGATTATGCTGATGATCACCAAAGGGCAAAAGGTGACGGAAATTTCCGAACAGCTCAGTCTCAGTCCTAAAACCGTTAACAGCTATCGCTATCGCATGTTCAGCAAGCTGAATATCAGCGGCGACGTAGAGTTAACGCATCTGGCCATTCGTCATGGCCTGTACAATGCGGAGCCTTTAATCAGTAGTGAGTGATGTTTTCAACGCCAAAGCCTTTCTCAGCACGGTCACCAGTCAGCCGGGCGTCTACCGTATGTACGACGCCTCCGACACCGTCATCTATGTTGGAAAAGCCAAAGATCTCAAAAAGCGCCTCAGCAGCTATTTCCGCAGCCAGGTTGGCAGCCGGAAAACAGAGGTGCTGGTCAGCAGCATTCATCATATCGACGTCACCGTTACGCATACGGAAACGGAAGCGCTGCTGCTAGAGCATAACTACATCAAGCTCTATCAGCCGCGTTATAACGTTCTAATGCGCGATGACAAATCCTATCCTTTTATCTTTCTCAGCAGTGACACCCATCCGCGACTCGCCTACCATCGCGGGGCGAAGCACGCCAAAGGCGAATACTTCGGTCCGTTTCCCAACGGCTACGCGGTGCGCGAAACCCTGGCGCTGATGCAGAAGGTGTTTCCGATTCGTCAGTGTGAAAACAGCGTCTACCGCAATCGCTCCAGGCCCTGCCTGCAGTATCAGATTGGACGCTGTCTCGGTCCCTGCGTGGCCGGCTTGGTAAGCGAAGAGGAGTATGCCCAGCAGACCGAATATGTGCGGCTGTTTCTCGCCGGCAAAGACGATCAGGTGCTGAACATGCTGGTGAAGCGCATGGAAGAGGCGAGCCTGGGGCTGCGCTTTGAGAAGGCGGCCCGCCTACGCGACCAGATTCAGGCGGTGCGCCGCATCACTGAGAAGCAGTTCGTCTCCAATCAGGGCGACGATCTGGACGTGATGAGCGTCGCCTACGACGCCGGCATAGCCTGCCTGCACGTGCTGTTTATTCGTCAGGGCAAGGTGCTAGGCAGCCGCAGTTATTTCCCCAAGGTGCCAGCGGATACTGACCTGGCGGAAGTGGTGCAGACCTTTGTCGGGCATTTCTATCTGCAGGGCAGTGAGGCGCGCACCCTGCCGGGCGAAATCCTGCTCGACTTCACCCTGCCGGAGCGCGAGCTGCTCGGCGCCTCGCTCAGCGAGCTGGCGGGACGTCGCGTCAATATTCAGAGCAAACCGCGCGGCGATCGCGCGCGCTATCTCAAGCTGGCGCGCACCAACGCCGCCACGGCGCTGACGACGCGGCTTTCGCAGCACTCTACCATCCAGCAGCGGCTGGCGGCGCTGGCGCATTTCCTTGAGCTGGATAAAATCAACCGCATGGAGTGTTTTGACATCAGCCACACCATGGGCGAGCAGACCATCGCCTCCTGCGTGGTGTTTGACGCTAACGGCCCGCTGCGCAGCGACTATCGCCGCTACAACATCGAGGGCATCACGCCCGGCGATGACTACGCGGCGATGAATCAGGTGTTGCGACGTCGCTACGGCAAGGCGCTGGACGCGGATAAGATCCCGGACGTTATCTTGATCGACGGCGGTAAAGGGCAGCTTTCCCAGGCGAAGCAGGTCTTTGCCGAGCTGGAGGTGGAGTGGGACAACTCACACCCGATTTTGCTGGGCGTGGCGAAAGGCAGCGATCGTAAGGCGGGGCTGGAGACACTCTTTTTCGAGGCGGAAGGGGAGGGGGAGTCTCTGCCGCCGGACTCAGCTGCGCTGCACGTCATCCAGCACATTCGTGACGACGCTCACAATCATGCAATTTCGGGCCACCGGAAAAAACGGGCGAAGGTAAAGAACACCAGCGCGCTGGAAAGTATCGAAGGCATCGGTCCCAAACGTCGTCAGCAGCTGCTTAAGTATATGGGCGGCCTGCAACCACTGATGAACGCCAGGGTGGAAGAGATCGCTAACGTGCCCGGCATTTCGTTTGCGCTGGCAGAAAAAATATACCATTCACTAAAACACTAGCATTGAAACGGGTGGGGCAATGTAGGACTATAGGGGAAATTCTACCCATTCCAGACAGTTACCGGCATATGCAATTTAACATTCCGACGTGTCTCACCCTGTATCGAGTCGTCCTCATCCCTTTTTTCGTGCTGGCTTTCTATCTGCCGTTTTACTGGGCCCCGTTTGCTACCGCGTTGATTTTCGTCATTGCCGCCGTCACCGACTGGTTTGACGGCTTTCTCGCGCGGCGCTGGAAACAGACTACCCGCTTCGGCGCCTTCCTCGATCCGGTGGCCGATAAGGTGATAGTGGCGATTGCGCTGGTGCTGGTGGCGGAATATTTCCACTCCTGGTGGATCACGCTGCCGGCCGCCACCATGATCGCGCGCGAGATCATTATCTCTGCGCTGCGGGAGTGGATGGCGGAGATCGGCAAGCGCAGCAGCGTCGCGGTTTCCTGGATTGGCAAGGTGAAGACCACCGCGCAGATGTTGTCGCTGGTGGCGCTGCTGTGGCGTCCTGATACCACGGTGATCGCCGTTGGCGTGGTGGCGCTCTATATCGCCGCGGTGCTGACATTCTGGTCTGTGTTCCAGTATTTAAGCGCGGCGCGTGGCGATTTGCTCGATAGCTGATCGATGCGACTTAAAAAGCAGCAAACGGACGTTCGATGAGGATAATTCTGTTGACTCATTGTGTCAGGTCAGTAGAATGTATCGCATCGAACGGCAGCGAGGCTGCCAGAAGATAAGCAAAATCAGCAAGTTTTATAAAATTGCTGAACAATGCGGGAATAGCTCAGTTGGTAGAGCACGACCTTGCCAAGGTCGGGGTCGCGAGTTCGAGTCTCGTTTCCCGCTCCAGATTAGCCTGTCAGGATAGCTTGGCGGCACAGCGAATAAAGGCGCGTTGGCAGAGTGGCCATGCAGCGGATTGCAAATCCGTCCACCTCGGTTCGACTCCGGGACGCGCCTCCACTTACACCCTGCCCGGGTGGTGAAATCGGTAGACACAAGGGATTTAAAATCCCTCGGCTGTATGGCTGTGCGGGTTCAAGTCCCGCCCCGGGCACCATCTCTACCGATTAAACATACCGAATTAAAACAAAGCAGTAGTAAGCAATGTCGTGACCGTCTTCAGGGCTGTTTTTTTGTGCTTACGGTTTCCGCTTAGTCTCCGGCCTGACGTCAGCCTGCGCTGAATGACTCAACATTCACGTTCACTGCTGGCCCGCTACCCTTCATCTCATTTGCAGCTTTGTGTGCCCTGACGTCAGCGGCGCGCCTCGCGCCACGCTTGGCCGTAGGGAAAGTTGACCGCGCTCCCATCTGGCGCACGCGTTTGTGCAAACGCGCGCGGGATACGTTATGTTCCCCGCTCCAGTACGCGGCGCGGGCTGCAGAAACAAGAGGAAAGCAAAATGCTAGGCGTAGTGAAATTTATCAGGGGTTGGCTGCTGTTTTCGTTGCTGTGGGGACTTTTTATGTGGTTTTGCTTCTGGAGGCAGGAGGGGATGGAAACTGGCATGGTCATTGTGAAAAGTCTCTATGCTGGAGTGATCTATCAGGCGCTGACGACGCTGATCGCGCGCTATAAAGTTTGTTGTCTGGGGCTAGTCGCCGGAGTAAACGCTGCAGCAGCTGGCGAGGTTCTCGCCCGCGTTGCAGCAGGCGAAGCAGGCTAGCTGGCTGGAGACGGTGCGCATCCTGCCACTACGTTCGCTGCAGCAACAGCAGGAGGACGCCGCGCTGTTGCATGATGCGGCATCGCACATCATTGCCAGGCTGTAACAGGCGGCATTACCGTGCCGCCGCCCCAGACCGAACCCATGCCCGTCACGCCGTAGGGCCTGGCTGGCGAGTCCGCTCAGCGCTGGCTGGCGGCTTCTGTGGCTGACGCTGCCGGATGGGCGTAGCGGCGTACTGGTGCCGGTGGGCGGCGTGCATAACAGCGAGGCGCTGCAGCGGCTGGCCGAACAGCAGCAGGGTGTGAGCTGGGTCAACCGCAAGGCGAGTTACGATGCCTTGTTTAGCTTCTGGCGTACGCTGCTGAGCGGCCTGCTGGCGCTGCTGTTGATTGCGCTGAGCTACGTGCTGCTTCTGGGGCTAACGGCGGTTTTACGCAGCGTAATGCCGTCGGCGCTGTCGCTGGCGCTTGCGACGCTCGGCTGGGTCGGCGCATCGCTTAATCTTTTTTTCGCGCTGCTGGCGCTGATCCTGGTACTTGGCATCGGCATCAATTACACTCTGTTTTTCAGCAACTCGAACGGCACGCCGCTGACTTCGCTGCTGGCGGTGTCGCTGGCCATGATTACCACCTTGCTGACGCTTGGGATGCTCATATTCAGCAGCACCAGCGCGATATCCAGTTTCGGCGTTGTGTTGTACAGCGGCATTTTCAGCGCCTTTATCCTCCGCTGGCGCTGCGGCCATCGAAATCGAGGAAAAGATAATGTGGCGAATCGCCCTGATTTTTTTGTCGGCTGTGTTGCTGGGCGGCTGCGCCAGCCATGCGCCTGATAGTGCGCGTCCCACCGCCTGGCTCAGGCCAGGGGTACGCGTCACGCCACCGCCGCCGGGCATCGCACCCGCCCAACAGCAGTTGCTGACTGGCGAAGTCAGGGGCAAAAGCGAATCCCTGCTGGTGCTGTTAAGCGCAAACGGCGAGAAGATTGAACTAGCGGGGCTATCCTCGGTAGGCATCCGGCAGCACGCTTTCGGCTACTGATACGTATTTAACATCTGGATGCATCATGATTTACATTTCCGCTTTTGGCATGCTTAACGCCCTGGGCAACGATTTAGCCGCCATTGCGTAAAATCTGGGGCGCGGCGTCGCGCCAGGTATGCAGCCGCGTGATGGCTGGCTGAGCGGCGGGCGACGCTGCTGGCTTGGCGCGGTAGAAGGCGAGTTGCCTCCGGTGCCGTCGCATCTGGCGGTGCACAATACGCACAACAATCAACTGCTGCTGGCAGCGCTGACGCAAATCCGTCCGGCGCTGGATGCGTCGGTTGCCAGATATGGTGCCGGGCGCGTGGCGATTGTGCTGGGCACCAGCACCTCAGGAGTAGATGAAGGTGATCGCCAGAGGCGCGCTCTCATATAGCAGCTACCACTACCAGATGCAGGAACTGGGCGATCCTTCGCGCTTTCTGGCCCACTGTCTACAGCTTGACGGCCCGGCATACACCATCTCTACCGCCTGCTCTTCAAGCGCGCGCGCCATCATCAGCGGTCAGCGACTAATAGCCGCCGGGCTGCCCGACGTCGCGCTGGTCGGCGGCGCGGACTCGCTGAGCCGCATGCCTGTGAACGGCTTCGACAGTCTGGCGTCGCTCTCGGAGCAACGCTGTGCGCCCTTTAGCCGCGATTGCGATGCATCTCAATCGGCGAAGGCGCCGCGCTGATGCTGCTGGGCGTGGGCGAGTCGTCGGATGCCTGGCATATGTCCGCGCCCCATCCCTAGGGGGGAGGGCGCGCAGCGTGCCATGCAGATGGCGTTGCAAAGCGCGAACCTGTCGGCGCAGGCGGTAGTCTATATCAACCTGCACGGTACGGCGACGCCGCTTAACGATCAGATCGCGTCAAACATGGTGCATCGCCTGTTTGGCGATCAGGTCCCGTCAAGTTCGACCAAGCACCTTACTACTGGCCATATGTTATGTGCAGCGGGCGTTATCGAGGCGGCTCTCGCCGCATTAATTCTGCGTGACGGTTTGCTTTTGCCGGCACAGGATTTTTCAACCACCACACAGGACAGCAGTCTGCCTCCCTGCGGGTTGTTACTGAAACCGCAGCCGCTGCAGAAACCGGTTATTGCCTCGAACTCGTTTGCATTTGGCGGCAATAACAGCTGCCTGATTTTAGGACGGACATTATGAGTACAGCGCTTTGCGCTAGCGATTATTTACCGCATCAGACGCCCATGGTTTTAGTTGAACGCGTCATCGCAGTAGAGGATTAGAGCGTACATTGCCAGGTCTCTACCACGTCCGACGGTGTGCTTGCCCCTTTCCTGAATGCGCAGGGTGAGCTGCCAGCCTGGTTTGGCGTCGAGATCATGGCGCAAACCATCGGCGTCTGGTCCGGCTGGCATGCCAGACGCTCGGGCGCACAAACCATTCAGCCCGACATGCTGCTGGGCGGCCGCAACTGGCGCGCGGCAACGGCAACCTTTCCCGGCTCGATTACGCTCGATATCCGGCTTCGCCTGCTGATGGGTGACGAACGCATGGGCAGTTTCAAGGGCGAAATCAGTCATGGCGACCGCATACTCGCCAGTGGAAGACTGAATACTTATCAAACTAACGAACAAGAGTTACACCAACTGATGTCACAAGGAAAACAGCCATGACGTGTTCCGTATTGGTTACTGGCGCAAGCAAAGAGATAGGCCGCGCCATCGCGCTGCGTCTGGCGCAGGACGGTTTTCAGATCGCGGTGCACTTCAACCGCGACCGCGAAGGCGCAGAGCAGACGCTGGCGCAGATTCAGGCGGCGGGCGGCGGCGCGCGTTTGCTGAGTTTCGACGTGGCGGATCGCGGCACGACGCGCTGGAAAAGGATATGCACGCCCATGGCGCCTATTACGGTCTCGTCAGCAACGCAGGTATTACGCGCGACGCCGCTTTCCCGGCGCTGACCGAGAGTGAGTGGGACAGCGTTATCCATACCAACCTCGACAGCTTTTATAATGTCATCCAGCCGTGCGTTATGCCGATGATCGGCCTGCGCCAAGGCGGACGGATTATTACCCTCTCGTCCGTGTCCGGCATCGCGGGCAATTGCGGCCAGGTCAACTATAGCGCGGCGAAAGCGGGCATTATCGGAGTGACCAAGGCGCTGGCTATTGAACTGGCGATATGGAAGATTACCGTCAACTGCATCGCGCCTGGCCTGGTGGATACCGGCATGGACGGGCTGGAGCCGCATGTGCTCGAGGAGGCGCTGAAAATCGTTCCGATGAAGCGCATGGGCGCGGCAGAAGAGGTAGCCGGTCAAGCTATCTGATGTCTGACATCGCAGGCTATGTGACGCGCTAGGTTATCTCCATTAATGGAGGCATGCTGTGATGCGTCGTGTAGTCGTCACCGGAATGGGTGGGGTCACGGCTTTCGGCGAGCAGTGGTAGGCAATCGCGACGCGGTTGCGCGCCGGCAAAAACGCGGTGTGTCGCATGCCGGAGTGGCAGGTTTATGACGGCCTTCATACGCTGTTGGGCGCGCCCATCGATGGCTTTGCGCCGCCGGCGCACTATACCCGTAAACGCATTCGTTCTATGGGCCGGGTGTCGCTGCTGGCGACACGCGCGACCGAACTGGCGCTAGAGCAGGCGGGATTGCGCGATCATCCGGCGTTGGTGGGCGGTGAAACCGGTATCGCCTTTGGTTCTTTAACCGGCAGCAACGGCCCGGTCAGCGAATTCGCCACCATGCTGACCGAGAAGCATACTCATAACATTACCGGCGCCACCTACGTGCAGATGATGCCGCACACCACCGCGGTCAACGCCGGGCTGTTTTTCGGGCTGCGCGGTCGGGTTATTCCTACCTCCAGCGTCTGTACCTCAGGCAGCGATCCGTCACGGTTACCAAAACATCATGGTGGCGGGCGAGGCGGAAGAGCTTTGTCCCTCGGAAGCGGTAGTGTTCGATACCCTGTTCGCTACCAGTCAACGCAACGACGTGCCTGAAAGCTCGCCTGCGCCCTTTGATCAGCAGCATAATGTCTTGGTCATTGGTGAAGGCGCCGGCACCTTGATTCTTGAGTATCTGGAGCATGCGCATGCGCATGCGCGCGGCGCAACCATTTATGCTGAGCTGATGGGCCTCCATACCAATTGCGACGCGGCGCATATTACGCAGCCGCGGCGCGAAACCATGCAGATCTGTATTGAACGCGCGTTGCAGAGCGCTGGCCTGACGCCGCAGCAGATTGGCCACATCAGCTCGCATGGCACCGCTACTGACCGCGGCGACATCGCAGAAAGCCAGGCGACGGCAGCCGTTTTTGTCAGCGGTACGCCCATTTCCTCTCTGAAAAGTTATTTCGGGCATACGCTGGGCGCGTGCGGAGAGCTGGAAGCGTGGATGAATATTGAGATGATGCGCGAAGGCTGGTTTGCGCCGACGCTGAACCTGCACCAGTTCGCAACAGAATGCAGCGAACTGGACTACATCCTGTGGGAGCCTCGCCTGCTGAAAACGGACTATATCCAGTCAAATAACTTCGCCTTTGGCGGCATTAATACGTCACTTATCTTCAAACGCTGGCGCGACGCGTAGCCACCGCTTGTGCATCGTAACAGAGCGTTGTTCGCTATTCTTACGACAACTCGCCTACAGCAAGATTTCGCTTGCATTAAACGTAAGTCCACACATGATCACAAACCACAATAATAATGATTCGCAGTAACTTTAACGTTAGGGATCGACTATGCGCCGTTCGCTTTCTACTCCCGGATTTAAACCGACGCTGCTGGCTTTACTGGTCAGCGCCGGTTGTTTGCCAGTGATGGCTGCTACCACCAATACCACCACCCCATCCTCAGCGGCCAGCGACGCCGCGGCTGCCGCAGGCAACAGCGAGCAGACACTGACGGTCACCGCCACGCTACAGAGTGACTTCAAACCCGGCGGCGACCAGCTGGTGCCCGCCTACCTGGATGGCCAGGTGGCACACGGCGGCCGTCTCGGCATGCTGGGCGAGCAAAACGCCATGGACGTGCCGTTTAACGTTATCGGCTTTACCTCAAAGCTCATTCAGGATCAGCAGGCGAAAACCATCGCCGACATGGTGAAGAATGATGCGGGCGTGCAGACCGTGCAGGGCTACGGCAACTTCACCGAAACCTACCGCCTGCTGGACGGCGACGACATGACCTTCGGCGGACTGCCGGGCGTGGTACCGCGTCAGGTTATGGATGCGGCGCTGGTCGATCGCGTCGAGGTATTCAACGGCGCCAACGGCCTGCTTAACGGCGCCGCCAGCAGCGGCGTCGGCGGCATGATCAACCTAGAGCCGAAGCACGCGGATGACGCGCCGCTGACGCGCGTCAGCGTCGATTACACCTCGACGCAGCAGATCGGCACAAGCACCGACATCAGCCGCCGTTTCGGCGACAACAACCAGTTCGACGTGCGCCTTAACGCGGTGCATCGCGAAGGGGAGACCGGTGTAGACGGCTAGCAGAAGCGTACCACCACCGCCTCAATCGGGCTCGACTACCGCGGTGAACGCCTGCGCACCTCGCTCGATCTGTGCTACCAGAAAAAAACTTCCACAATGCGGACAACGGCGTCAACATCAGCGGCATCGACTTTATTCTGGTGCTGCCCTCCAATAGCCATAACTACAGGCAAGAATGGGTCTACAGCGATATTGAATCTGAATTCGGCATGGCGCGCGCAGAGTATGATGTCACCGACGACAGCTGGACGCTCTACAGTGCCGTAGGCGGCCAGCACTCGCACTAGCTGGGCGACAACGCGTCGCCGACGCTCACCGACACTGACGGCAATACGCAGATCGGCCGTCTTGACACCAACCGCATTATCACTAACTTAAGCAGCATGGCGGGCATTCGCGGTAAGTTCGATACCCGCTTCATCAGCCACAAGGTGAATCTCGGCTACTCGGCCTATACCTCGCGCAACAACACCGCCTGGCGGATGGCCTATGGCGCGAATACCGAAGCGACCAACATCTACAACATTGGCCACGTGGCGAACCCGACCAATAACCTGACCGGCGGCAACTACAGCGATCTGCTGACCACCGGCCGCAACCGCACTCAGGGCTACCTGCTGAGCGATACGCTGGGCGTGCTGGACGACAGCGTGCAGCTGACGCTGGGCGCGCGCCATCAGAAAGTGGTGGTGCGCAACTACAGCAACACCACCGGCGTGGAGGACACCACGTCTCGCTACACCGACAGCCGCTGGATGCCGACCTACGGCATCGTCTACAAGCCAGTCGAATCGGTCGCGCTCTACGCCAACCATACCGAATCGCTGCAGCCGGGCGATGTGGCTCCGCTGGGCTCCTCTAACTACGGTTCCACCACCGGCATCGCCCATTCGAAACAGAATGAGGTGGGCGTGAAGGTCTATTTTCAGCGCGTCGGCGGCTCGCTGGCGCTGTTTGAGATCAAACAGTCCTCCGGCATCCTCAGAAGCGATGGCAGCTATGGTCTGGACGGCGAGCAGCTCAATCGCGGCATTGAGCTGAACCTGTTTGGCGAGCCGGTGCTGGGCGTGCGTCTCAACGGCAGCGCCACCTGGATCGATCCGGAGATGACCCAAACCGAAAACGGCACCTATAACGGCAAGGATGCAGTGGGCATGCCGCGCTACAATTTCGTGCTCGGCGCCGAGTATGACATCAAGACGGTGGAGGGGCTGACGGCGATGGCCGTACCCTGAAAGTCGGCGTCAGCTACGACTTCTGATCCGCAAGCGGGGCTCATGATGCGCCCCGTTTCTTTGGCGGCAAGAAAACGCTGGCGGAGCGGCCGATTTTCATTAAACTGGTCGCCGCCGCCCTGTGGCGAATGTCTGAATTCTGTTGAGAACCTATGCTTCCACCGCCGCCGTACGATCCGCACAATGAGCCGCTTCGCCAGTCGCTGGACGACGTGCACTTCGCCATCGTCGTGCTTGTGGTGACCTCTGTTACGCTGATAATTTTCGTTCTTATGGTGACGCTCTGGATGAGCTGACGGGAGCCACAGGTATCAGCGTCGTCTAAAAAGGAGAGAGTATGGAATCGCGCGATGAAAAACTGATCGCCATTATCGGTCTACTGTCAGCCTGTTTAATCGGCGTGGTATTTCTCTTTTTAGTGACCAGGCTGACCGACGTCCGCCATCCTGCCGGACCCTCCCGGGACGTACAGCGCTGTACGGCGAAAAAAACGCCGGTTCACCCCACCTGAAAGCGCTTCTGAAACTTGATCTGCTGACTGCGCAATACCAGCGCTAAGCCTTCGTGCAGCGTGCGGTTGCTGTTGGGATCGCCCAGCCTGAACAGCGCCCTCGGCGAGCGGCGGTCTTCCGCCCAGGCGGGATACTCCACCACCGGATAGAGCGAAATCCCCTCGATGCCGATGCCCTGATCGAGCGCCAGCATCACCTCTTTACTGACGTGCTGCAGCCAGGGCGCGCGCGCCTCGCCTTCCGCGCTGGTTTCCGCCAGCAGCAGCGGGCGCTGATAGCGCTGCCAGCACTGCGCCAGCAGGCGATGCAGCGGCTGGCGCAGCGGATGCACCTGCGGCATCGGCTCGCCGGGGAAAAACCAGTGGTTGTCGGGATAGTAGTTGAGTCCGAGAATATCTAGGCACGCTTCGCTGCCGCCCAGCTCTCTGTCGATAATGCAGCTGGACGGCCACTCTCAGACGGCGTGTATAGGCAATTTGGCGGAAGCGTTAAATAATAAGGGGGTGTCGATAACCCAGGGAGCCCTAATGACCGAAGTATTAAACCTGCCAGCTGACCTCTCTTCCGTCAGCTGGCTTGAGGAGATTGTCGGCCCACGCAGCGCGCGCCACCCCGGCTTGAGCGGTATTCGTCCGCTGGCCGACGGGCTGGACGCCTTCGCTGCGTGCTATATGCTGATGGGCAAAGCGGAGCGCACCCTCGACGTACAGTACTATATCTGGCAAAACGATATGTCGGGACGGCTGCTGTTCCGCGCGCTGCTGGAGGCAGTGGGGCGCGGCGTCAAGGTGCGGCTGCTGCTGGATGATAACAATATGTCCGGCCTCGACGATACGCTGGCCCGTCTCGATCGTCATCCCAACATCTCGGTAAAGCTGTTCAACCCCTTTTCGTTCCGCACCGTCCGCGCGCTGGGCTACCTCACCGACTTCGCCCGGCTCAATCGCCGCATGCACAATACACAATAAAAGTTTTACGGTGGACGGCGTGGCCACCATCGTCGGCGGACGTAACGTTGGCGACGAATATTTCGCCACCGGCAGCGAGCCGCTGTTCGCCGATCTCGACATACTAGCGATCGGCCCGGTGGTGGCAGAGGTAACCGAGGATTTTAAGCGCTACTGGAACAGCAAACCGGTCGCGCCGCTTAGGCAGGTGCTGGATGAGCAGGCGCATCAGGATGGATCGGTCTCGCTGCCGCCGGAGTGGCGCGACAGCGAGCCAGTGCAGTGCTATATGGCGCGGCTGGAGAGTTCGCACTTTGTCGCCCAGCCGGAGCAGGGCACGCTGCGCATGACCTGGGCGCGGGCGCGCCTGCTGAGTGATGATCCGCGCAAAGGGCTGGGGCGCGCGAAGCGCAAAACCCTGCTGCTGCCACGCATGCTGGAGGTGATCGGCGCGCCGCAGCGGCAGTTCGATATTATCTCCGCCTATTTCGTGCCGACGCACGCCAGCGTCGCCCAGCTGCTGGCGCTGAAGCGACGCGGGGTGAAAATTGCCATTCTCACCAATTCGCTGGCCGCCAAAGACGTCTCGGTGGTGCATGCCGGCTATGCCAAATGGCGCAAGAAGCTGCTGCGGCGCGGCATCGAACTCTATGAGCTGAAGCCGCATTCGGGCGTGCCGGATGCGCCACACGATCGCGGCCTGACCGATAACTCCGGCTCCAGCTTGCACGCCAAAACCTTCACCGTTGACCAGCAGACGCTGTTTATCGGCTCCTTTAGGTGCTGAATACCGAGATGGGGCTGGTAATTGAGAGCGAGGCGCTGGCGCAGCAAACCCATTAGCGCTTCAGCACCGCGATGCGCGATCGCGCCTGGTCGCTGCGGCTCGACAAGTGGGGGCGCGTCAACTGGGTGGAGTATGCGGGCGAGCCGCAGGAGCAGGTGCACAAGCATAAGCCACGCTGCACCTGGGTGCAGCGCCTGCTAGTGCGGCTGGTGTGGCGTCTGCCGGTGGAGTGGCTGCTGTAACGGCGCCCGGCGCTAGGTCAGGACGACAGGGAGGGCGGGGCAATACGCCCCCCGTGACTTACTGCCTGACGCCGCTCTTGTGCGCGCCTTAGAGAGAGGACGCGCCGATGCACGGACAGAAGGGCGGCTGTAGCGCTGCCGCCCCGCTGCACAGGCTGGCGTTATTTACGCTGCGGCTTGCCGGAAAAGAGAAAGCGCAGCAGCGGAATGTGCAGGTGGATTTCATAAAGCAGAAACGCCACGCCGAACACCATTACCAGCCCGACGAAAAAGCCCAGCGTGTCGCTGCCGATCAGCGGCGTAATAAAGATGCCGTAGAGCAGGGGCAGCGGATGGTAGACCAGATAGATAAACAGCGAGTGTTGACTAGGTACATAATGCGCGGCGAATACGCATTGAGCAGGCGATGGCCGACGCAGAAGCAGACGTTAAGCATGCAGAGGCCCATCAGGGTGGTGATCAACGCGTCGATCTCATACAGCCAGCCGTCGCCGCTGCTGTAGCGCTGGTTCAGGCTGTAGGCGATAAATACTCCTATCGCGCCGAAGCACATCACCGGATTGAAGCGCACAAACAGCTGCTTGAGGGCGGGGGGTGCTTCCACGCCAGCGCGCCGAGCATGCCGAGCATAAAGAAGGGCAGAAACAGCAGCGTCTGCATCACCATAATGCTGAACAGGCCGTCCATTAGCAGAACCGGGAAAAAGGTAAACACCGCGCGGCGGAACAGGTCCCACAGTAGCGCATAGCCCATTATCGCCAGCGTTACTTTGCCCCAGCCGATGCGGCTGTAGTCGATGTGATGCTGCTGCCGACGCAGCCAGTTAAAGGTCAGTATGCTGAGCGTGGTGAGGATCACCAGCACCAGCAGAAACCACAAATGGGAGATCAGCTCCCACATCAGGTTATTGAACTTGCCGTAAAGCGTCAGGCTGTCCCAGTCGCGCAGCTTGTCCGACAGCGCGCGCAGCATAAAAAACTGCGGCAGCGTAATCAGCGGCACGGCGGTGAGCAGCGGAATGCCGACGCGCTCCAGCCGCACCTTCAGCCAGCGGCGCGGTTCGTAGCGCAGAGAGAACATGTAGGAGAAATAGCCGCAAATAACAAAGAAGACCTGCATGCGGAAGGCGTGAATAAAATCGTTCAGCACCGTCAGCCAGAGCAACGCCTCCTGGCTGTTAACGGTCCACTTCTGCGTTGAATAGATCAGAGAGACGTGAAACGGCACTCCCAGCAGCATGAGATATGCCCGAATTGAATCGAGGAAATATTCACGTTCAGGTTTTGCTGTGCTCATAAAATTCCATTTTTTTTAGTCCGTTTTGACCAGCTTCGCCCTGAAACTGGATGATGCTGGCGCGGAATTCTACCCATCTGTAAACTGCCTATACTATCAGTTGATTCTGGAGAGTTTAATTGTCCTAAAAGTGGGCTACCCCTTACGAAACCGCGGAACATTCTTTGGGATATGCTGTCCGAAAACCTAATAGTCCTTTAAGATAAGCAGGTTTGCACTTGGCACACGAAAGGGGGGGATGTGCTGAATAAAGTAGAAAATAAAGGCGGACTGATGAAGATGCGCTGGGTCGGTGCGGCAGTTCTGCTGGTGTTGTACGCCAATAATAGTTGGGCGTTTAATCTTGATGATGTTGCTAAAGAAGCCAAATCGCTCGCAGGGAAAAGTTTTGAAGCGCCAAAAAGCAATTTACCCTCTCAGTTTCGTGAAATGAAATTTGCTGACTATCAGCAGCTCCAGTTTAACCACGACAAAGCGTACTGGGGCAAACTGCGTACGCCGTTCAAACTCGAGTTTTACCACCAGGGCATGTATTTCGACACGCCGGTAAAACTGAACGAGGTAACGGCTAACGCGGTACGCGAAATCAAATACAGCCCTGAGTACTTCAATTTCGGCAATGTGAAACACGATGCGGACGCGGTGAAAAATCTGGGCTTCGCCGGGTTTAAGGTGCTTTATCCGCTGAATAAAAAAGATAACGATGACGAAATCACCAGCTTCCTCGGCGCTAGCTATTTCCGCATGATCGGTGCCGATCAGGCGTATGGCCTCTCCGCGCGAGGCCTGGCGATCGATACCGCGCTGCCGTCGGGCGAGGAGTTCCCGCGCTTCAGGGAGTTTTGGATCGAGCGGCCGAAGCCGCAGGATAAACAGCTGGTAATCTATGCGCTGCTCGATTCGCCGCGCGCCACCGGCGCCTACCGCTTCACTATCCGTCCGGGCAGAGAGACCGCCGTGGGCGTGCAGTCGAAAGTCTACCTGCGCGAAAAAGTCGGCAAGCTCGGCGTGGCACCGCTGACCAGCATGTTCCTGTTCGGCGCCAACCAGCCGTCGCCGGTGACCAACTTTCGTCCGGAGCTGCACGATTCCGACGGGCTGTCGATCCATAACGGCAACGGCGAGTGGATTTGGCGTCCACTCAACAATCCGCGTCATCTGGCGGTGAGCACCTACACCATCGAAAGCCCGAAAGGCTTTGGTCTGCTGCAGCGCGGCCGCGACTTCAGCCACTACCAGGATCTCGATGACCGCTACGATATGCGTCCGAGCGGCTGGGTAGAACCGCTGGGCGACTGGGGCAAAGGGCGCGTTGAGCTAGTTGAAATTCCGACCGCCGATGAAACCAATGACAACATCGTCGCCTTCTGGACGCAGGAAAACCTGCCGGATCCGGGCAAAGAGATGAACTTCAGCTATCGCCTGCACTTCACGCGCGACGAAAACCAGCTTCACTCCGACGACACCGCATGGGTGAAAAACACGCTGCGCTCGGTGGGCGACGTCAAGCAGTCGAATCTGGTGCGTCAGCCGGACGGCTCTATCGCTTTCACCATCGACTTCGTTGGCAAAGCGATGAGTCAGATGCCGGAAAACAGCCAGGCCGCGCCGCAGGTCAGCGTGGGTGACAACGGCGAAGTGGTCGAGCAGAGCGTGCGCTATAATCCCGTCACCAAAGGTTGGCGTCTGGTGCTGCGTCTGCGCGTCAAAGACAACAAGCAGCCTACCGAGATGTGCGCCGCGCTGGTTAGCGGCGACAAGATATTGACGGAAACTTGGAGCTATCAGTTTCCTGCCAATGAATAATCCGACATTTATTCCCCAAAACTACGTGGAAGCCCTGCCGCTGGATGCGTCAAGGAAGGCAGATCTGGGCGCCTCGCTGCAGCATGCGGAGGCGTTTCATTTTATTCACGATGCGCTTGGCCAAGATGTGGCCGCCAGCGATCGTCCCGATGATGTGCCGCTCAAGTCGGTTTCCGCACGCGTCAAAATGGCGTGGCCCGACGCGGTGGCCGACGGCGAACAGTTCGGCAAGGACTATCTTGATCGCACCACCCTGAAGGCGATGCCGAAGGTGAAGCGTTCGATGATGTTCCCGGAGATCTGGCGCACCAACCCGCTGGCGCGCGCCTGGCGTTCGCTGCGTGGCGAGAAGCTGACCCACCGCTACGCCAACGCGGAAGAGCAGCGAGCCGAGGAGAAGTGGCGTCAAGTCGGCTCGATTCGCCGCTATGTGCTGCTGATCCTCACTCTGTTTCAGACCGTTATCACCATCTGGTACATGAAAACCATCCTGCCTTACCAGGGCTGGACGCTGCTCGACCTGATGGATATGCTGAATCAGAACTGGCAGCAGTCGGTGATGCAGATCCTGCCTTACGTACTGCAGACCGGCATTCTGTTCCTGTTCGCCATTCTCTTCTGCTGGATCTCTGCGGGCTTCTGGACCGCGCTGATGGGCTTCCTGCAGCTGCTGATTGGCCGCGACAAGTACAGCATCTCCTATTCAACCGCCGGCGACGAGCCGCTCAACCCTGAGCACCGCACCGCGCTGATCATGCCGATCTGCAACGAAGACGTCGAGCGCGTGTTCGCCGGCCTGCGCGCCACCTGGGAGTCGGTGGTGCGCACCGGCAACGCCGATCACTTCGATGTTTATGTGCTGAGCGACAGCTACGATCCCGATATTGCCATTGCGGAGCAGAAGGCGTGGATGGAGCTGGTGCGTGACGTCGGCGGCGCGGGCAAAATTTTCTATCGACGCCGCCGTCGTCGCGTGAAGCGTAAAAGCGGCAACATCGACGACTTCTGCCGCCGCTGGGGAAGCAACTACAGCTATATGGTGGTGCTGGACGCCGACAGCGTGATGAGCGGTGAGTGTCTGAACGGTTTGGTGCGCATGATGGAAGCGAACCCCAACGCCGGTATTATCCAGTCGTCGCCGAAGGCGTCGGGCATGGATACGCTCTACGCACGCTGCCAGCAGTTTGCCACCCGCGTCTACGGTCCGCTGTTCACCGCTGGCCTGCACTTCTGGCAGCTGGGGGAGTCGCACTACTGGGGGCACAACGCCATTATCCGCGTGAAGCCCTTTATCGAGCACTGCGCGCTGGCACCGCTGCCGGGCGAGGGCTCCTTTGCCGGCTCAATCCTGTCGCACGACTTTGTCGAGGCGGCGCTGATGCGCCGTGCTGGCTGGGGCGTCTGGATCGCCTACGATCTGCCTGGTTCCTATGAGGAGCTGCCGCCGAACCTGCTGGACGAACTGAAGCGCGACCGCCGCTGGTGTCACGGCAACCTGATGAACTTCCGCCTGTTCCTGGTGAAGGGCATGCACCCGGTGCACCGCGCGGTGTTCCTGACCGGCGTAATGTCTTATCTCTCAGCACCGCTCTGGTTTATGTTCCTCGCGCTCTCCAATGCCCTGCAGGTGGTGCATACGCTGATGGAGCCGACCTACTTCCTGCAGCCGCGACAGCTGTTCCCGGTCTGGCCTCAGTGGCGTCCTGAGCTGGCGATCGCGCTGTTCTCCACCACGCTGGTGCTGCTGTTCCTGCCGAAGCTGCTGAGCGTGGTGCTGATCTGGTGCAAAGGGGCGAAGGCTTACGGCGGCGCGTTCCGGCTGTTTGTTTCGCTGCTGCTGGAGATGCTCTTCTCGGTGTTGCTGGCGCCGGTGCGTATGCTATTCCACACCGTGTTTGTGGTCAGCGCCTTCCTCGGCTGGGAAGTGGTGTGGAACTCGCCGCAGCGCGACGACGACGCCACGCAGTGGAGCGAAGCGTTCCGCCGTCACGGCTCGCAAATGCTGCTGGGCATCTTCTGGGCCGTGGGCATGGGGCTGCTGGACTTGAACTTCCTCTGGTGGCTGTCGCCGATCGTCTTCTCGCTGATCCTGTCGCCATTTGTGTCGGTGATGTCGAGCCGCGCGACGGTGGGGCTGAAGAGCAAGCGCATGCGTCTGTTCCTGATCCCGGAAGAGTTCGAACCGCCGAAAGAGCTGGTGGATACTGACCACTATCTGCAGCTCAACCGCGAGCGTGCGCTGAAGCACGGCTTTATGCATGCGCTATTCCACCCGGCGTTTAACGCGCTGGCCACCGCGCTGGCGACCTCGCGTCACAAGCAGAGCCAGCTGCTGGAGCATGCGCGCGACCGCCGCGTCGATCAGGCGCTGAGCGATGCGCCGGAGAAGCTGAACCGCGAACAGCGGCTGCAGCTGATCAGCGATCCGGTGGTGCTGGCGCGCGTTCACTCGCGCCTGTGGGAGAACGGCGAGAAGTATCATCTGTGGGTAGATAGCTATCAGAAGCTGGCGCTTAATCCGCTGGCGCTGCCGCCCAGAGAGAGCTAAACCTCCTGAGAAAAGCGGCAGCAATGCTGCTTTTTTTATTCTCTGACACGGATGTGTCGGCGTTAACGTCATCATTACGCTTTTTTGGCAGAATAAAGGCATGACGGACAGGACGAATTCTCTACAATAGCCGCTGACCAGAATGAGTATCGCAAGTGAAAAGTTTACTGAAGTTAACGGGCGCTGCTGCTGAGCGGATGCGGCAGTACTATCAGCCGCGCCATGCCCGGATAGGGGCACGGCAATCAATACTATCCAGGCGTGCAGTGGAACGTGTGTGACGGCGCGTGGTGACGATCCTTGACCTGCCGCTGTCGCTGGTGGTGGATACGCTGCTGTTGCCGAGCGACGCCCAGCACGGCCCCTGAGTAGTTACAGCAGGCGATCGGATTCGCTGTTGTCATCATCCCACTCCTGAGCCGCAGTCTCGCCTTCTTCGGTATCGAGCGGCGGCTCCAGCTGAAATTCGCCCTCATCCCATTCGTGCAGGGTATTTTCCGCTAACCACTCCTGGCGCAGTTCGATCTCATCGAAATCGCCGTCGAAAATGGCCTGCGCCGCCTCGCTGCTGCAGATGGGCAGGCATTCGCTGCTTTCGCCTTCCTCTTCAAAGAACTCAGCTTGCCACATGATATCGCCATCCTGCATCACGTACTTCTGCAGACCAAACTGACCAATGCTGGCATCCTCTTCTTCAATGTCAGGATGATCGGCGAGAAACTCTTCACGTGCAGCATCAATGGCTTCTTCTAAGGTACTGAACATGCTCATCACTTTTCTCCTTGCCTGATTAACGGGATGTCAGAGAAGGATAGACGAAAATTTTCGGATGACGGGTGAAAAAGAGGAGGCGGGAAAGAAAGTCATCCCGGTTTCACAGCGACTTCTCCGGGAAATGCAGTACAGGGCGCACCGTTTCGCGGATAACCGGTGCGGAATAGCGAATGCAGCATTTGATGAAGCGTTTCACCTTTTTGAAATTAATGCGGGCAATAGATAATGCCTGGTTCAGGTTATAGAGAGTGCCAATAAATACCATGTCATTTTTATTAGGCATGCGTTTGCACTCTTTACAGTGCAGATAGTGATAATTTTCCTGATCGGTACTGATATTTACGTAGTAATAGATGCCTTTATTCATTTTTATGTTCCCACTAGAGATTTGCTGTGTATAATATTTTTATTTTTTAAACACAGATAAATTATCTCGCTGTCTGAGGCGAAGTTACCGAGATGTTTCTGAATGTTCAAAATCCATAAAGGTCTAAAGATGATAATAAAAAAATTATTATGAGTATAAGCCAGCATGGACCAGAACAATCGCTTGTAAAATAAGTTAATTTTTCTTCACACATAAGCCAAGACAAAGTGTTTTCACTTGATAAATAGAAAAAGACCTAGAATATAAATAATTCAGGGCCATCTCAGAAAAAGCGTAAACATTAATTTAGTAGCGGCTATCCTGGCGAAAAGGCAATTAACCTTTGAGAGGCAGTGTGATTATTTTAGCGTCCGTAATCAATTATTTCAGCCGCGCAAACCGGATAAGCCTTACTGGAGTTTAGCTTGGATCGTTAAAAGCGGTCTGCAAAAATTTAACCTGATTAATTAGGCAGTTATTTCCGTATGGCCAGTTTTGTTAACGTTAGGAGAGATTAAGCAAAAGGCAGGCGGGAATGGGCATTCCCGCCGCTGCAGTTAATAGCGCGAAGGTTCGCCTTCGGGACGCGTTTTAAAACGACGGTGCAGCCACATATATTGTTCAGGTGCCAGCAGCACCCCTTCTTCCACTACTTTGTTCATTTGCGCGGCGGTCGCCACATCGCTCTCCAGCGGCATCTGCGCGATGACGTCAGGCATGATCAGCATCTCATAGCCGCGACTGTGCGGCAGACGACGCGGCACGAAGGGCACGACGTGCGGCTTGCCGCTGCGGATAAGCAGATAGGTGCCGACCGTGGTGGCCGCTTTCTCTACGCCAAAAAACGGCACGAACACGCTGCTGCGCGGGCCATAGTCGTGATCCGGCGCGTACCAGATAATGTCGCCGTTTTTCAGCGCGCGGATCATGCCTTTTAAATCTTTGTGGTCCAGCATGCTCTTGTTGGAGCGCATGCGGCCCCAGGTCTGCAGCCAGTTCAGCAGCTTGTTGTCATTCGGACGATAAACGCCGATGCCCGGGTTATAGATGCCGAAGATGCGCGCGCCCAGTTCGAGCGTCAGAAAGTGCATGCCGATCAGCAGCACGCCGCGCTGCTCGTCCTTTGCCTTCTGGATATGCTCCAGCCCGGAGACGGTGAACCATTTTTTGATGCGCCAGTCAGGCCAGAACCACGCCATGCCGGTTTCGATCAGCCCCATACCCACCGATTCGAAATTATGCTTCACCATCGCCTCGCGTTCGCTGGCGGGCATATCGGGAAAGCAGAGTTCCAGATTACGCTGGGCGATAGCGACGCGCCGCTTCATAAAGTGCATGGCGATGCGGCCCAGGCCGCAGCCCAGCACGTAGAGCAGCGGGTAGGGCAGCAGCACCAGCAAATAGAGAAAGCCGATACCGATCCAGGTCAGCCAGTAGCGGGGATGAAGGAGTTCTCGGGAAAATTGAGGCAGCTGGGTCATATGAAAAAGTTTATCCTGCGCAAGGCACCCACCGGTGCAAATATCTCGTTGATTTCCCCTATTGTGCCAGCTTTTCCACTGAGCTGAAATAAACTCGGGCGATTAGGGCCACGCGCCGGACGTCGGTGCCAGCGCTGCCAGCCCGGGCGGAACCGCGATCGCGATCAATTTCCTTTGCATCCTGACGCATTGCTGTATCATGTGCGGCGCAATTTTTCTTCCCAACAGGAATGAACACCATGCCAGTGTTACACAACCTTGTTAACAATAAAGAGCTGAAGGCGCGCATGCTCGCGGAAACCGAACCGCGCACCACCGTCTCTTTCTACAAATATTTTCAAATCGCCGATCCGAAAGCCTTTCGAGATGCGCTCTACTTCGGGCTGACCGAACTCAAGGTATTCGGTCGCGTCTATGTCGCGAAAGAGGGCATCAACGCGCAGATCAGCGTGCCTGCCAGCCTGTATGAAAAAATGAAGGCCTTTATCTACGGCTTCGATCCGGCGCTCAACAATCTGCGTATGAACTTGGCGCTCGACGACGACGGCAAATCCTTCTGGGTGCTGCGCCTGAAGGTGCGCGACCGCATTGTCGCGGACGGCATTGAGGATGAGAGCTTCGACGCCAGCGATGTTGGCACCTACCTGAAAGCGGCGGAGGTCAACGCCATGCTTGAAGATCCCAACGCGCTGTTTGTCGATATGCGCAACCACTACGAATATGAGGTGGGGCGTATCGACAACGCCATGGAGATCCCGGCCGACACCTTCCGCGATCAGCTGGCAATGGCGGTCGACATGCTGAAAGATCAGAAAGACAAAAAAATTGTGATGTACTGCACTGGCGGCATTCGCTGCGAGAAAGCGAGCGCCTGGATGCGTCACAACGGTTTTGACGACGTCTACCACATTGAGGGCGGGATTATCGAGTATGCGCGTCGCGCGCGCGAACAGGGTCTGCCGGTGCGGTTCAAAGGCAAAAACTTTGTGTTCGACGAACGCATGGGCGAGCGTATTTCCGAAGATGTGCTGGCGCAGTGCCATCAGTGCGGCGCGCCGTGCGACACTCACACCAACTGCGTGAACGATGGCTGCCATCTGCTGTTTATTCAGTGTCAGCGCTGCACAGAGAAGCTCCAAAACTGCTGCAGCCCGCTCTGTATGGAAGAGGCGCAGCTGTCGCCGGAAGAGCAGCGCGCGCGTCGCGCCGGTCGGGAAAACGGCAACAAGATTTTTAATAAATCGCGCGGCCGCCTGACGATGTCGATCCCGGCGCCGGAGAAAGAGTAAGCCACAGCGCCTGACGCGCCAGCGTCAGGCTTTATTCTCTGCGGCTAGCGGGCGAAGCGGCCCAGCGAGAAGGGCGCGAGGTTAAACGAAAAGGGCTTATCGCAGGCAAACTCCTTTGCCAGCTCGCCCAGCACGCTGGCGAACTTAAAGCCATGCCTGCTCAGATCGGTCACGATCAGCCGGTTCGGCTCACCCGACAGGTCGATAATAAAATCTTCGTCCGGACTGATATCGTAGCTGCACGCCTCGCCGTGCAGGCAGACGCCCACACCTGGCAAAAACTGACGCAGAAAGCCAAAGGCTTAGCTGCCGTCGGCGGCGACGCTGCCGAAGGGGTTGCGATCCTGCGGCTTGCTGATAGGACGTGAGATATTTAAAAGGGAAACGTGCGATAAATGTGGATCTACCTGGGACAAACTGGATCTATCTGGGACAGGTTACGGTAATTAAGTTTCACTATGTGCAACAAGAAACGTCATTGAGACGGCTTATCTTCATCTTCAAACAGAGTGCCCTGGATGCGTGCCAGCTCTTCTTTTTTAACCCGTTGAACTACCGAATAAATCCACTGTAGCGAGACTTTGTATTTACGCGCCAGCGCGTGGTGGTTATGGCCGTTGAAGTCGGCAAATATCTCCCGGTCGTGCTGGCTGACTTTCCATATCAGCCCCATCGGGAAATAGACATTTTGCCCGCCCCAGACCACCGCCATCATCTGACTGGCGACGGCATCGCCTATCTGGCTGGCAACAGCGGGGTCAACGTCGATAATCTGCCTGACGGTCTGGGCGGTGTGCTCGGCCAGCTCAACCAGTAACTCCGGCCCTTTGCTACGAAAGGTATTCTCTAGCATGATGCTGCCCTCGCCACGCGTTTTTGCCACTGCTTGAGTTTCTCGATAACCTGGCTGGCCTGTTGGCTATCCAGCCAGTAAGGCGAATCGCAGCCGGTTTCCCGTTTAACAAAGTGTGCCAGGGCTTTTGCTGACGCATCACGAACAATGCCCTCCTGGGCCATCGCCTGCCACAGGGCCTGCATTTTCTGGAGTTGCGGACGGTCCTGTCAGCGCGTGATGTTAAAGCGCGCGGGCTAACGGTGGAAACGTCCGGCGACCGCCTGCGCTGGTCGTTGCAAGTGGTCTCGCGCAAAACTGGCGAAATGCAGCCGGTAGCTCAGCTGACGCTCGACCCGCATACGGTGTTTTCCCCAGATATCGGCTGGTCGTATAATCCCGGTGAAGGGTATCGACCGGACTTAACCCGCTATCAGGGGCCGTTACCCCCCTTAGCCGTCAACACTGTGGGAAGAACGGAATGACCTCTACTATTCTGTCGGTTGAGATAACCGATAACGATCTTAAACTGGCCCTGAAGCACCTGGAGAACGCTGCTTACAACCTGACCCCGCTGATGTGCCGCTGGTCTGAAACGCTGAAAACCGCCACCGACCTGAATCTTGAAGCGCAGGAGCGGCCACGCTGGCAACCGTCGGTCGCGGCACTGGCCCGCCAGTGCATGACGCTCTCCCAGGACGAGTATTTACGCCGCAGCGTGACGCCGGAATATGATGCGCACCAGGTACTGGTCGGCACGAATCGCGTTTATGCCCGACTTCATCAACAGGGTGGAAAAGCGGGACGCGGTAGGTCAGTGACGCTGCCCCTGCGCCCTTACCTTCCGGTATTCGAGGGGGGACAGCTACAGGCTGAAGTCAAACGCCAGCTGCTCGATGAGGTCCTTGATTATCTGCAACAGGCCACTCACTGCTAAGCGCTGCCTGACGCGCTCGGGAGGTTAAATGATACAACGCGATACCCGAGCGTGTTTCCGCCCTTTATAAAGCTTTATAAACCCCTCACTGACACGGTTATCCCTGATAGCCGCCTCGTCATTCATCTGCTTTCAAAAATAGACGCAAATGAAAACCTTTAAAGCCCTTTAAAAGGGAAATGCGCCGACCTGGCATACACTGCTGCCATTAATGGAGGTGCCATGAAATCCCTGCATATTTTTACGCGCGGTCGGCATAGGGATAGCCACGGGCAGGTCCTGAACGTGAGCGAGCAGGATTTACGCGCCTGTGCGGATGCCTACGATCCGGCGTTACATGAAACCCCGATAGTGACCGGCCATCCGACCACGGATGCACCCGCTTACGGCTGGATCAAACAGCTGTCGGCGCAAGGACGTGATCTGCTGGCAGAGCCGCAGCAGGTTGATCCGGCTTTTTCTGAACCGGTGACGGCGGGCCGCTACAAAAAAATCTCGGCGTCGTTCTATTTACCCCACGCGCCGAATAATCCGGCTCCGGGTGCCCTGTATTTACGCCATGTCGGTTTTCTTGGCGCACAACCGCCTGCTGTTAAAGGGCTGCGCGCGGTCTCTTTTGCGGACACCGAGGACGGGGTGGTGGAATTTACTAAAGATCTGGATGACAGCCATGACTCGCTGCTGGTTCGGTTACGGGCGTTACTGAACCACTACGTGGGTACCCCGTCTGATCCCCCTGCGCTAACCACCAGGACCCTGGCGTTTTCTGAGCCTGGGATTGTCAACCCTTATCCCACAACGGAGAGCCTCACTGTGGAAAAAAACGAAATCGAAAAGCAGCTGGAAGCCGAGAACGCGACGTTAAAGCAACCGATTAGTGCCCATCAGGCCGAAAAGGCAGAGCAGGCCGCTAAAGTCGCTCATGACGCCAGTGTGGCCTTTGCCGAAACGTTGATGAACGACGGGCGACTGGCCCCGGCGGGACAGCCAGTGGTCGTCGCGTTACTGGATGCACTAACCCAAGGTGAAAAACCGCTGGAGTTTACCGAAGGCAGCCACACCCGTCCACTGGTAGAAGCGGTTAAATCGCTGCTAACCTCATCCGCCCCGCTGGTTGATTTTCGCCCACAGGCGGTACCGGGTAGACTCAGCACGCCGCAAAAAGTTTGACCTTCAGTGAGCGAGCATCCGATCCGGATGCGCTGCATCAACAGGCCATGGCGCTTAAGGCGCGTGAGTCCATCTCTTACGAAGCGACGGTGAAGCGCTGCCTGTCAGGAAAGTCCTATGTCTGATTATTAAAAAAGCAAACGCGTCAACGACCCGGTGCTCACCCATATTGCCGCTGCATACCGCAACGCCAGCCTGCTTTGGGAAAAGTTGTTTCCTCTCGTCCGGGTAGGAAAAGAAGGCGTCAAGGTGCCGACCTTTGGCAAGGGCCGCCTGGCGCTGTATGAAACCAAACGGGCTGTCGGGGCGGACAGCAATATCCTGTTAAGAGAGAAACAGGCGGAATTAATGTTCAATGAAGAAATCAAGGCGATTAAACAGGCTACCGACGGTATTTTGCTGCGTCGTGAGCAGTATGTCGCCGAGCTGGCGCAATAGGCTTCGGTCTATGCCATCAACGCCACCAAAACCTTGACGGGAGAGGCCGCCTGGAACAAGAAAAATGGCGATCCACTGAAAGATATTGAAGCCGGGATGGTAGTAGTCCGGGCCAATATCGGCCTGTGCCCCAATGTGATCACCATGGGGGTAAGCATGGTGGCGCTGTTGCGCTTCCATAAGTGTTGCAAGACGAGCTGGGCGGGAACGAACGCAAACGTATCACCACCGAGATTTTAAAAGATTTATTCCAGGTGGATGAGGTGCTGATTGGCGCACCCATTCAGCTGGCGAAAGACGGTAAAACCACCACCGACCTGTGGAAAGACAACCTGATGCTGCATGTCGTCAATTTTCCGTCAGCCGGCAGTGATAGTGCGGATGAGCATAGGCCGTCTTTTGGCTACACCTTCCGCCGTCAGGGAATGCCACTGGCCGACCGCTTTGACAGTGTCGGCGGTAAGGTGGTGAATATCCGCTACACCGATATTTCCAAGGTAGCGATGGTGGGCAGTGAAGCCGGGTATCTGATTAGCGGTATTAAAGGAGCGTAAAAGATGGTCACGCAACAGGTGGTACTAACCACGACCGTGGTGGCGGTGGAGGCGTTAACCGCTCGCCGTCTGGTGGGGATTACGGCAAAACCCTTTAAGGGCACAGGGACGGAACTCGGTGTCGCCGAGGTCTCCGGTAAAAAAGGGGACAGCGTACCGATTAATGTGTTGGGCATCATGGCGGTAGAAGCCGGTGCCGCGATTAGCGCCGGTGAACTGCTCAAGACCGACAGTGAAGGCCGGGTGGTATCAGAAAGCGCGTTAACCGGCGGCGGGCTGCCCGCTTCAACGGTGGGGGTGGCCATGGATGCCGCCACCGCCGTAGGCGAGATTATCCGTATGGTCAGAGGTATCTGATGGCCTCCCACAAATGACCAACGTGGCCCAGGGCAAGGCGGCCGTCGCGGAGATGATCGCCGCCTTGCAGGTAGCCAAAATGGGCGCAGGTAGCACCGATAAAGCGGCAAACAATTTTAATAACTTTCTTGAAAAACCGTATGCACCGGAAACCCCAAAACGTTTTGCGGATGTCGGTATCGATATTGAAAAATCCTTAATGCAACAAAAAGCGCACGGGATTTCGCCGATTGAAGGGATGATGAATACCCTGCAAAGCTATCTGGCGCAGAAGAGTCCCGAGGCGCTGGCACAATTTAAATCAGCGATGGCGCTGCAGGACGATACCGCGCGCGATAAGGTATTACTCGCTTTACGGCAGAACTTTGCCTTAGGTGAACTGTTTGCCGATATGCAGGTGATGGCCTTTGTGCATCCAATTTTGGCCAACATGGACAAGTACCGGCAAATCCGCGCCCAGGCCCTGGCGGCTGCGGACAAGGATGTATTGGCAGGCGATTATAAAAAACGGCTGGCCTCACCGATTGAGCAGATGAAAAAGTTAGGCGTTGCCAGTCGAGAGCTGTCACTCAGTGTCGGTGAATCACTCTCCCCCGCTGTACTGTCGTTAACGCAAACAGTTCTGCCTTATCTGAATGCAGCCAGTGGTTGGGTCAAGACCCACCCTCAACTGGTCAGCGGTATCGCTAAAACTGTGGGCGCTATCCTGGTGTTTAAGGGTGCACAGCTGGCTGTTCGTCTGGCACTTAATCTGCTGGGTTCACCGATACGCCTGTTGTGGGGCGGATTTACCCGCCTGCGTACCGGCTGGTTATTACTCAGCACCACCTTTGGCATGGGGGGACGCTTAAGCCGACTGGCGGGCAGTGTGGGTCGATTGGGCAAGGTGTTAGCCGGTGGGCTGGTGACGGGCCTGCGCCTCGCCGGACACGCACTGCTGTGGCTGGGGCGGACACTGATGTTTACCCCTATAGGCCTTGCGATCACTGCGATTGCCGCCGGCGCTTACCTTATTGTCCGCTACTGGACGCCGATAAGCGCTTTATTTAACGCCCGTTGGGCCGAGGTGAAACAGGCGTTTTCCGGCGGTATGGCTGATGTCGGTGTGCTTATCCTTAACTGGTCACCCGTGGGGCTGTTCTATAAAGCCTTCGCCGGAGTGATGGGCTATTTCCATGTTGAACTGCCCGCCCACTTTACCGATGCAGGTTGCCAGCTGATTGATGGTCTGGTCAACGGGATCAAGAGTCGTTTAACCGCCGCCAAAGAGACGATTGTCCATTTTGGTGACAGTGTGTCGGGCTGGTTTAAGGAGACGCTCGGCATACACAGTCCCTCAACGGTCTTTGCCGGATTGGGGGATAATATTGTGCAGGGCGCGGTGCTGGGCATTACCCGCACCACGCCCGCGTTAGAACATGCCGTCGGCGGCCTGATGCCGCTGATGCAACCACCGTTCCCGCGTGTGCCCAACTGGCCTGATCCCCCGATCCCCCCTGCCGGTCAGGGGAAGGCATTTTCAGGAACGCAGATCACTTTTGCGCCGCAGATTGTGATGAACGGTCAGTCTCGGGCGACCCTGGCGGCGTTGCGTGATGCATTGACTATCAGTGTGCGTGAGCTGGAAAAACGCCTGGCGCAGCTGATGCACCAACAACAACGGCGGGACTTTCACTGATGCTGGCGATCCTGGGCGAAATTGAAGTGCTGTTACAGACCGGCTTTACCGCGCTGGAAGCCCCCCTTGACGGTGAGTTTGCCGAGCAGGCGCGCATTGGCCGTAAACCGGGCCTGCAGTGGGTCGGCGACAAGTGCGATGAATACAGTTTAAGCGTGCGGTTTCATCAGCAGTGCTGTCAACCGACCGCGCAATTGCAACGGCTACAGGCCGCCTGTCGTGCTCATCAGGCACTGGCGTTTGTGCTCGGCAATGGCGAGTACTTGGGGCATTTTGTGATCACCACGCTCACCGGTCGCACGCTGTTGGCCCATGCCGACGGTATTGCCCCAATGTCTGGAGGTCGATATCAGTCTGCGTAAATTTACCGGCGATCTGCGCCAACTGCTTAAGCCGCCGGCACTGGCCACGGCCTCACACTCGATCCGGGTGGTGCGTTAGATGAAAACGGATCCAGTCGCGGCGTTAACACGCGTCACTAGGGTGATAATAGCCTGGGTGAGGTAGCTATCCCGTTGATGCATGAGCTATCGATGCTCGCGGGCCTGGAGGCCCATTTTTCTGCGGCGAGTAGCCTGACCCGTGCGGCGGGCAAGGTGGTGACCACGGCCAGCCAGGCGAAGAACACGCTGGACACCCTGACGCCCGGTACCAGCCAGGCACTGCCCGGGGTGCTGGATACGGTGGCCGGTCAGGTGGGCGGTGCGGTCAGTACCTGGAACGACGTCGCTCCGATGCTAAGCCGTTTGACCGGTCATCTGATGACGCGTCGCTAGGAGGAAAAACCATGTCTGCACGCCAACATGAAAAAGCACACAGCCAGGGTGCCTGGCAGCATATTACCCGTGAGGGCGAGCGCTGGGATACGCTGGCCGCCCACTATTACGGTGACGCATTGGGTTATGTGCGGATCATTGCCGCCAATCCAGTTATTCCGATCACACCGGTGTTGCCTGCCGGCATCACCCTGGCGCTATCCCGCTGATTAACGCACAGGACACCGTGGAGGAGACACCGCCATGGTTGCGTTAACGACACAAAGACAGCAGGCGGTACCGGCCCCAACCTGGACCCTGCATTATGGCCCAAAAGACATCACGCACGATATCACCCCGGACGTGCTCGGGATCCGCTTTACCGATCAGCTCAGTGGCCAGTTTGACGAGCTGACGGTCGAACTGGAAGACAGCGCCGGGCGCTGGCACGGGGCCTGGTATTCGGGTAAAGGCGATACGCTCTCATTGGCGCTCGGCATGGTCGGCGCGCCATTACGTCCCTGTGGTATCTTTTCTATTGATGAAATAGAACTCATTGGCCCGCCTGATACGGTGTCGCTGCGCGGGTTATCCGCCTCGGTGACGGTGGGGCTACGGACCCGTAGCTACCGGGCGTTTGAGCAGACCAGCCTGGCGGCTATCGCCCGGCGTATTGCACAAAAACATCACCTGACACTGGAAGGGCATATTGCGCCACTGCCCCTTGACCGGGTGACGCAGCAACATGAAACCGACCTGGCTTTTTTGCGCCGTCTGGCGGAGGAATATGGCTATATCGTCAAAGTCACTCCACACAAGCTGATTTTTTCTGAACGCGTCAGATTGCGTGAGGCAGCGCCGGTTAACGTCATTACCCCGCAAGCCGTCAGCCATTACAGCCTGCGCGATACTAATACCCAGAATAACAAGGATTACGGGCTACCCGATGTGGGTGAGTAGGTGAGTCTGCTGCCGGATGCTGACGGCGATGATGGCGTGGCGTTAGGGGCCGTGTATTCCGATGTTGACCCCCCCCCCCCCCACGGTGGCAAACCACGATAAACGGCGGATGGATTTTGCCGATGGGACCGTTGTCGAGTATGACCGAAAAAACCACGCGATGACTATCGGGGGCAATATACAGACCCTGACGCTGACCACCCAGGCCACGTGCTGATTCAAACGCAAACTGCCAGTGTGATAGCCCGCGATATTCTCACCCTGGACAGCCCTGAAACTATCGCGACGGGCAATTTTAATGTACAGAAACGGTTAACGTATCAAGGGGGACTATCCGGGCGTGGTGGTGCCGACATTGACGGCTCAGTGGGCATTAAGGGTGGCATTCAAACCACGGAAGATATTAAGACGGCACAGACATCCGTTGATGACCATGCCCCCATAGTAATGGGCATGACGGTAAGCCTACCGGCAAGCCGTTATAAGTGAGGGAGGAACGCGTTTGATGAACATAATGACAGGTCTTGGCACCGCAGACTGGCAACCCGCGCTGCACGCGTTGGGTTAACGGGTCAGTGGCGTCGAAGATATTCAGAAGTGCCTGCGACTGATTTTAGGCACCCCAAAAGGCCGCGACCCGCATCGACCGGATTTTGGCAGTGACCTGTATCGCTATCTGGATATGCCGGTAGAACGCGCCTTGCCGCATGTGGTACGGGAAACGGTGGAGGCCATCAGACGCTGGGAGCCCCGATGCGAATTACATCAGGTCACGCTAGATGCGCAGGGTGAGCGGGTGAATCTCCTGCTGCGCTGGCGACTGCCAGGCAGTCAGGCTCACCAACAAACGGAGGTTGCATGGCGCTAACCCTTGAGAAGCCGGTTTTTGTTGCAGCGGATGCGCAGGCTATTACCCGCGAGATGATCACGGCCTATGAAGCGGCCAGCGGTAAAACCCTGTGGCCGGCGCAGGCCGAGAGGTTATGATTGACCTGTGCGCCTACAGGGAAACCTATGCGATTAGCGCCCAGCTGACCTTTTATGCCAACCAGCCGGGGGGCCGGTACTGAAACAGGCGCGGCAGGCCGCTGAGCAGTATGTCGCCCGCCAGGCTAAACAGCTGGGTCGGGATATTGTACCCAGTCAGATTATCGCGGCACTCTCGGTAACGGGCGTTTACCGGGTGCAGCTCACGAGTTTCAAGACCCTTGAGCCGACGGTACTGGCAGCGCAGGCGGCATGGTTACAGCAAATTGACCTGACGCCGCTGCTGGTTTATCTGCTGGATATGACCGAGGCGTCGTCCTTGCCCTGGCTGGCTGGGCAACTGGCTTTGACCGGTATCAATGGCTGACATCTGGCGGAATCGGATGATGCCTGCCGCGTGATGCTGAAATCGGCGATAACCCTGCATCGGTATAAAGGCATACCCTGGTCACTCCGTACCATGATACGGGCGTTGGGGTTGGGGGAGGTAACGATACCTGAAGGCGCGGCGGCGCTAAAACCTGAACAGGCGACAGCGTATCCCGATAGTGAGACGTACTGGGCGCTGTATCGGGTGATGCTCAATCGGCTTATCACTAATGACCAGGCAGCAAAATTACGCGAGACATTGGCGGCGTTTGCGCCAGCGCTTAGCGAACTGGTGGCGCTGGATTATACGGCAGTGCCGTTGCGCTATAAAAATCAGACGACCTATTATAACGGGCGCTATAATCATGGCCGCAGCTAAAGGCATACAAAAATGCTGACTGAATACGCATTCGTAGAATATATTATCATCAAAAAACTAGGGCATGGAATAGTGCAACATGAAGCACGATGAAATGAGCCATTTAAAAGAACAGGCCGAATGGGAATCCGGTATCTACCAGATAGAGACCTCCGATCCGCTATTGGGTGGGCCAGACGGTATTACCAACCGACCCGCACGTGAACTGGCTAATCGGACCGCCTGGTTAAAGCAATAATTAAAAGAGGCCGAAGCGGCGTTGACTGCACATACGCGCTCCCGAAATCACCCGGATGCAAGCTTAGGTGAAAAAGGTTTTGTCAAGCTCAGCAATGCTAACCAGAGCAGCAGTGGCAACCCCCAAAGCGGTAAAAATTGTCAATGACAGGCTGAATACGGTAGTCGACCATGCGTTTTCCGATTTAGATACGCTGAACAAGCTCGCGCAGGCCATCAGCAATAACCCGAAATTTGCCGAAAGCGTGACGCAACTTCTGAGCCAAAAGCTGGCAAAAAATGAAAATGGTGCCGACATCCCGGACAAAAATCAATTTGTGAAAAACCTTGGTTTGTTGGAAAAAGAAAATCGGTGGATTAATAGACAGATTTTTAACACGTTAATCAGCGGTAATCTTGACGGCAACGCGGTATAAGCAACAACATTGCAGACGGCGCGAAAGATTAACGGCGTACCCTTTAATGGCTCGACAGGCATTAGTGTCAATACGCTGGTATCCCGTGGCCGGGTTCCGGCATTAAGTGGCCTCAATCAGGGTGCGTCCGGTATCCAGCTGTATGAGGCCTACAACAATGGTATCCGACCCCTTACGGTAATGTCATCCATCTCAACGGGGCTGGCGGGGAAGGTGAATTGTTGCTGAGCTGGAGCAATACCAGTGGTGCTCATGCCCCGCTTTATATTCGCAGTCGTCGGGATTTTAGGAATGCGCCCTGGTCCGCATGGGCGCAGGTTTTCACCGCCAACGAACTGGCGGGTATCCCGTTGCCGTTCCCGGGTGCAATTCCCCCTTCTGGGTGGTTGAAATGCAACGGGCAGGAATTTAACAAAACAACCTATCCGGTTTTAGCCTCTCTACCCCACCGGCAAGCTGCCAGACCTGCGCGGCGAATTTATTCGCGGTTGGGATAATGGGCGCGAGGTTGATCTGGGGCGCGGCCTGCTATCGACACGGAATGATGCGATGCAACCGATAACAGCAAAATGGGTGATAGACGATCAAGCCGCGGGTGGAGGTATCGATTATCCCCCCCTCCGGGGCCTTACACATCGACAGCACCGCGAGGGTTAATTACGACGCGTCATCAACATACCATAGAGGTGGCGCACGCGGGGTGTTTGATTCATCGCGACAAACGCGAACTGCCAATGAACCCCGCCCGCGTAACATCGTCTTTAACTACATTGTGAGAGCAGCATAATGAGCAACTATTCAACGGATATTGAAACTGCCGAATTAGGCGAAAACGGCCTCAGCAAAAATGCAGGCTGGATAACTGTCTATCATGTGCATCCGGACACACGGGAATACCTGAGTGCCAGCGATGAGTATCTGATTGTGGATGTAGGTTTACCTGCGCACAGTTACCCCGATAACCTCGTGTTACCGCCTTCCGATCAGGCATTACGGCGTAGCCTCGACGGGTTGTATTGGGAGTATATACCCGATTATCGAGGTAAAACCGTTTACAACACCGGAACACGTGAAGCCTCGACTGTCGCGGCGATGGGTTAGCTATCCGAGAAGGTAACGCTACTGCCTCCGGCAACGGAATTTGATACCTGGAACGGAAAGGAATGGGTAACATACAAAGCGGCCCAGCAAACAGCAGAAGTCCAGGCGTCGCAGCAGGCGGCAAAGCAGGAATTAGCATAACGGCTGACAGTTGCGAGTGCGCGTACTCAGCCGCTACAGGATGCGGTAGACCTCGATATGGCCACTGAGGCAGAAAAGGCCCAGCTTGTCGTGTGGAAAAAATACCGCGTGCTGCTTAACCGGGGGGATATCAGCAAAGCGCCGGATATTGAGTGGCCGGAAGCGCCTGATAACGATGCATAGGCGCAGCATTATGCCGCCCTTACTATATAGTTAAAAGCAATGTTGGAAGATGAAGGTATTCATTTTCATAGTTTGACGGATTCCATTGATACTTCTACTACGTCCGCAGGGCGTTTTTTCTTTGATGTGATGATTGCGTTGGCGCAAATGGAGCGGGAGCTGATTGTTGAACGTACTCAGGCAGGTCTAGCCGCAGCGAGAAGCAGGGGAAGTATTGGCGGTAGACCTTGCGTATTATCTTCTGCACAGCAAGAGCAGGCTAAAAAATTACTTGAGTCCGGCCATGATAGAAAACAGCTGGCATTACTGTATGGCGTTTCATTGACCAGCATCTACAAATATTGTCCAGTTGATCGTACGACTCGAACAGGCCAAAGTGCCTCCGATAAAAAATGACAGTGTAATTTCGTTGCACTGATGGAAACAAAAGTAGCCCGTCATTTATCGCCCGTTTTGGCTTCAAATATCGCACGCCGCATCAATCCCGCTTAAACGAGTAGGGGGGTAGTCCTCATCGTCCATAAAGACATACTCGTCGCCGTCAATATAGGAGAAGGTTACGCTGCGGCGGCTGAGCTGGATGGCGTCGAGAATATCGTCGCCCTTAAAGCGCTCCTCCACCCTCAGTCCGGTGCGAATATCGGTAAAGCACATCTTGTAGAGCGTAACGGCGCCGCGCGCGCTCGGGCTCTGGATATCGATATCTTTGACCAGTAGCAGCTTGCCGTTCCAGCTCACCGCCATTCCTTTTTTGATCTCATTCGCTCTTGGCATTGCAACTCTTGCTTAAAGAAAGATTCCGATGCGCGCCACGTTACTCGCGCCAGGGTAAACAGGCAATATGGCGCTGGAAATATTGCGGCCGCAGGCGGGCATGGCTTTCCGGCGCACGGACTGTTATTGTCGCGCTCTCTTTCCCGCTGGAGCGTATCATGCAATGCCGTAGTCAGTGCGGCGCCTGTTGTACCGCGCTCTCCATCTCTTCGCCGATTCCCGGCATGCCGCATGGCAAGCCCGCCAATACCCCCTGCGTGCAGCTCGACGCCGACCTACGCTGCAAGCTGTTCGGCTCGCCGCTGCGGCCCGCGGTCTGCGCCGGTTTGCAGCCCGCGCGCGACATGTGCGGCGAAACTCGTCACGACGCCATGATCTATTTGCTGAAGCTGGAAGCGGACACGGCGCCCTGAAAAGCTGACGCTTTTCCTTGTGCGAGCCGCTCGTTACAGCATCCACTTCAGCGCCTGAATCCCAATTTGTCGACGGCGCAATTGAAATGCGCGTAACGCCAAAAACCTGCTACGTATTTTTACGCAATTTCTTGCATGCCCAGGTGCGCTGTTCCAGACTACTTGATACGTTTCAGCTGTTGGCTTTTTCCTCATCTTGCGACGCTTTTAACGACCGCAAGGCTGAAACGATTCAATTCAGTAAGCGAGGAGATATATGTTCCAGCTCGAACTGCAGGCCATCTACACCGGAGCCGCTGCACAGAATAAAGAAGAGGCGATACGCCAGGTTGCAGCGGCGCTGACGGCGGCGGGCAACGTGGCGGAAGGCTACGTCAACGGCATGCTGGCGCGCGAACAGCAGACGTCCACCTTTCTGGGCAACGGCATTGCGATTCCACACGGCACTACCGATACGCGCGACCTGGTGCAGAAAACCGGCGTGCAGGTGTTTCAGTTTCTGCAGGGCGTCGCCTGGGGCGAGGATCAAATTGCCTATGTGGCGCTCGGCATCGCTGCCAAATCGGACGAACACTTGGAGCTTCTGCGCCAGCTGACGCACGTGCTGAGCGACGACAGCGTGGCTGAACAGCTGAAAACCGCGTCGGCGGAAGATCTGCGCGCGCTGCGGATAGGCGAAAAGCAGGCGGCTGAGTTCAGTTTCGACACCTCGCTGATCACCCTCGACGTGGCGGCTAATGATTTAATCACCCTGCAGGCGCTGAATGCCGGCCGGCTGCAGGCGGCCGGCGCGGTAGACGCCAGCTTCGTCGCTGACGTAGTGGCCTCGACGCCCCTCAGCCTCGGTCAGGGCATCTGGCTGAACGACAGCTGCCGCGGCAATCTGCGCAGCGCGGTCGCGGTCAGCCGCGCGGCGTTGCTAGGCGAGCAGGTTGCACTGCTGGTGACGGTCGCCGCCACCGACGATCGTCCGCTGGAGGTGCTGAGCTACCTGAGCGCGCTGCTGACCAGCGAAGTCGACGAGCAGGCCGAGGTGCTGAGCGCGGATTTCACCATCTGCAACGAGCACGGTCTGCACGCGCGTCCCGGCACAGCGCTGGTAAGCGTGATCAAGCAGTTCAACAGCGACATCACCGTCACCAATCTCGACGGCAGCGGCAAACCGGCCAACGGGCGTAGCCTGATGAAGGTGGTGGCGCTGGGCGTCAAGAAAGGCCACCGCCTGCGCTTTACTGCCAGCGGCGAAGATGCGCAGCAGGCGCTGAACGCCATTGGCGAAGCAATCAACTCCGGCTTGGGCTAGGGGGTAGCATGAGCAGACGCGTCGCCACTATTACCCTGAACCCGGCCTACGATCTGGTGGGATTCGTCCCAGAGATCGAGCGCGGCGAGGTTAACCTGGTAAAAACCACCGGCCTGCACGCCGCAGGCAAGGGTATCAACGTCGCCAAGGTGCTGAAAGATCTGGGCATTGACGTTACGGTGGGCGGTTTCTTCGGCAAAGAGAACCAAGACGGCTTTCAGCAGCTGTTCAGCGAGCTGGGCATCGCCAACCGCTTCCAGGTCGTGCCGGGCCGCACGCGCATCAACGTCAAGCTGACCGAGCAGAACAGCGACGTCACCGACCTGAACTTCTCCGGCTTCGAGGTCAGCCAGCAGGACTGGGATTGCTTTACCAGCGACTCGCTGACTTGGCTGGGCCAGTTCGACATGGTGTGCGTCAGCGGCAGCCTACCGGCTGGCGTGCAGCCGGACGCCTTTACCCGCTGGATGAGCGAACTGCGCACCTACTGTCCGTGCATTATCTTCGACAGCAGCCGCGAAGCGCTGGTGGCGGGCCTGAAGGCTGCACCCTGGCTGGTGAAGCCAAACTGCCGCGAGCTGGAGATCTGGGCCGGCCGCAAGCTGCCGACGCTGCAGGACGTGATCGGCGCGGCGAACGAGCTGCGCGAGCAGGGCATCGCCCACGTGGTGATCTCGCTGGGCGCCGAAGGCGCGCTGTGGGTCAACGCCTCAGGCGAGTGGCTCGCTAAACCGCCAGTGTGCGAAGTAGTGAGCACCGTTGGCGCGGGCGACTCGATGGTCGGCGGCCTGATCTACGGCCTGCTGATGCGCGAATCCAGTGAACACACGCTGCGTCTTGCGACGGCCGTGGCGGCCCTGGCCGTTAGCCAGAGCAACGTCGGCGTGACCGATCGTACCCGGTTGGCCGCGATGATGGCTCGCGTCGATCTGCAACCCGTTAACGGATAGCAGGAGAGCGATAATGAAAACGCTGCTGATAAAAGATCCTTCTATTGGGCTGGCTTCCGCCTAGTATGATGGCGCAACAGCGGCTGACCGCCGCTGCTGCGCAGGCGGGCGTGACCCTGACGGACAACCCGGCTGAAGCGGAGCTGGCGATCGTCGTCGGCCGCGAGGCGAGGTGCCGAACGATGGCGCGCTGCTGCTGCGGCACCGGCCGCCGCGCAGCTAGCCGCGCAAAAACGTATGGTCGCGGTGACCGCCTGTCCGACCGGCGTGGGCGCACACCTTTATGGCCGCCGAGGCGATTCAGGCGGAAGCGACCAAACGCGGCTGGTGGGTGAAAGTGGAAACCCGCGGCTCCGTCGGCGCAGGCAACGCCATAACCCCGGAAGAGGTGGCGGCGGCCGATCTGGTGATTGTGGCGGCAGATATCGAGGTCGATCTGGCGAAATTCGCCGGCAAGCCGATGTATCGCACCTCAACCGGGCTGGCGCTGAAGAAAACCGCGCAGGAGCTGGACAAGGCGGTTGCCGAAGCCAAACCCTACAAGGCGGCTAGCGCGCAGAGCGGTGCACCGCAGGAAGAGAAAAAAGAGAAGGCGGGCGCCTATCGTCACCTGCTGACCGGCGTCTCCATATGCTGCCGATGGTGGTGGCGGGCGGCCTGAGCATCGCGCACTTCTTCGCCTTCGGCATCACCGCCTTTAAAGAGCCGGGCACGCTGGCGGCGGCGCTGATGCAGATCGGCGGCGGCAGCGCCTTCGCGCTGATGGTGCCGGTGCTGGCGGGCTTTATCGCCTTATCGATCGCGGATCGTCCCGGCCTGACCCCATGCCTGATTGGCGGCATGATCGCCACCACCATCAACGCCGGCTTCCTCGGCGGCATTGATCGCCGGCTATGCGGCAAAGTTGATCAGCGGCAAGTTCAAACTGCCACAGAGTATGGAGGCGCTGAAGCCAATCCTGATCATTCCTCTGGTGGCCAGCCTGATCACCGGCCTGCTGATGCTCTACATGGTGGGTAAACCGGTCGCGGCGATCATGAGCGGCCTGACCACCTGGCTGGCGAACATGGGCACGGCTAATGCGGTACTTCTAAGTGCGATTCTGGGCGGCATGATGTGTAACGATATGGGCGGCTCGGTGAATTAAAGTCGCCTTCGGCGTCGGCCTGCTGAGTTCGCAGACTTATGCGCCGATAGCGGCGATTATGGCAGCGGGTATGGTGCCGCCGCTGGCGATGGGCCTCTGCTTTACCTCCGAAGGGGCGATTCCGTTCGCGGTGCGCGACCCGATGCGCGTGCTGCCGTGCTGTATCGTCGGCGGCGCGAAGCTGATGGCGCCGCACGGCGGGCTGTTCGTGCTGCTGATCCCCGGCGCGATCACGCCGGTGCTGGGTTACCTGCTGGCGATTATCGTCGGTACGGCTATCGCAGGTCTGGGTTACGCCATCCTGAAACGTCCGGAAGAGGAGCTGGTGAAACCTGATCCTTGCCCTAAGAAAAAAAGGGAGCCAGCTGGCTCCTTTTTTAGTTTTTCTGCTCGGCCTTCAGCCAGGCGATCTCATCTTTCCAGATATCGGGATTGATGGTTTCCAGAATCAGCGGGATGCCGTCGAAGCGAGCATCCTTCATCAGCCAGCTGAACACCGTTTTACCTATGTTGCCTTCGCCCAGGCTGTGGTGGCGGTCGACGCGGCTGCCAAAGGCGCTCTTGGCGTCGTTGAGGTGCATGCCGCGCAGATACTGGAAGCCGACAATGCGCTCAAAGGCGGCGAAGGTCTCTTCGCACGCCGCCTCGGTACACAGATCGTAGCCGCCCGCAAAAGCGTGGCAGGTATCGATGCAGACGCCGACGCGCGACTTGTCCTCGACGTGCTCGATAATGGCCGCCAGATGTTCAAAGCGGAAGCCGAGATTACTGCCCTGACCGGCTGTGTTCTCAATCACCGCCACCACCTGCGAGCTGTTATCCAGCGCGATATTCACTGACTCGGCGATGCGCTTCAGGCACGCCTCTTCGTCAATCTTGTTCAGATGGCTGCCGGGATGGAAGTTCAGCAGCCCCAGCCCCAGTTGTTCGGCGCGCTGCATCTCGTCGATAAAGGCGGCGCGTGACTTCTCCAGCGGCTCCGCTTCCGGATGGCCGAGGTTAATCAGAAAGCTGTCGTGCGGCAGGATCTGCTGCGGGCCAAAATGATACTTTTCGCAGGCGGCCTTAAAGGCGTCGATGGTCGCCTTTGAGAGCGGGGCCGCCTTCCACTGCCGCTGATTCTTGGTAAACAGGGCAAACGCGGTGGCTTCTAGTTCGTGGGCACGAATCACTGCCTGCTCTACGCCGCCAGACGCGCTGACGTGTGCGCCGATATATTTCATGCCGCTTCTCCTGAACATAGCTGACTCAAATGAGGCCGCAGCATACCTGATGCGCTCAGCGGGCGAAATGCTGCACCAGCAGATTGATGGCGCCGCCGCCGACCATCAGCCGTACAAACACCATCAGCCCGAGCAGCAACGGTTTCGCGCCCGCCTTACGCAGTGCGCTGAAGCGCGTGGTGAGGCTGAGCGTCGCCATAGCCATCGCCAGCAGCAGGTTGGCCAGCTGGTTAAGCGCCGCGATCCCCGCGGCCGGCGGCAGATGCAGCGAGTTAAATAGCGCCACGGTGATAAATCCCAGCGCAAACCAGGGAAAGGCTATGCCCTGACGCGGCGCGTGCGACGGCTGCGCCGCCAGCCGCCAAGGCAGAGCAAAAACCGCATGGCCGGCCGCAACCACCTGCGCTACCTCATGGATGGTTGAACCGGTAAAAATGCTGAACTGCGCGGCGAGGAGCGACGGCAGCTGCGTCTGCGCCAGCAGCCAGACAGGGGAAATCGGGGAAAACTCAGCTCAGCCATATCATGCTCCTTTCAAGTCAATGCAAGTATGCGCCACGCTGGCTTAAAAATGAAATTGATAATATGTTTAACATTAAACATGTAGAATGATAAGGTAGAGAGATGTTGTTTACCCGTTTGCGCCGCTGGGCCACGCTGATCAAAAAAAACGTGCTGATGCTGTGGTTCGCCTGCCGCGATCCGCGCATACCCTGGTGGTTTAAGCTGCTGGCGTTTGGGCTGGTGGCCTATGCGCTCAGCCCCATCGATCTGATCCCCGACTTTATTCCCGTGATTGGCCTGCTCGACGACGCCATCATCATTCCGCTGGACGTGCTGATTCTGCTGCGCCTGCTGCCGCGCGACGTGCGCATCAGCAGCGCGCGCGGCAATAAAGGTGGGCAGCGGCTTTGGCCTGTTTTTGATGGTGCTGATCTGGCTGGCGGTGCTGTTTTACCTTGTGCAGCGCTGCGCAATGTAAGGAGAGCTTGTGCATATCACCCTACGTCAGATTGAAGTCTTTACCGAGGTGCTGAAAAGCGGCTCCACCACCCAGGCGTCGCAGATTCTGGCGCTCTCGCAGTCGGCGGTGAGCGCGGCGCTGGCCGAGCTGGAAAACCAGCTTGGCGTGCAGTTGTTCGACCGCGTGGGCAAACGGCTGGTGCTGAATGAACATGGCCGCCTGCTCTATCCGAGCGCCATCGGGCTGCTGGAGCAGGCAGGGGAGATTGAGCAGCTGTTTAAAGAGGAAAACGGCGCCATCCGCATCTTCGCCAGCAGCACCATCGGCAACTACCTGCTGCCGGGCATGATGGCGGCCTACCGCCGCGACTTTCCTGGCCTGCCGCTGGAACTGAGCGTCGGCAACAGCCAGGATGTGATCAACGCGGTGGCCGATTTTCGCGTCGACGTCGGCCTAATCGAGGGGCCATGCCACGTGACTGAGCTGGTGAGCGAGCCCTGGCTGGAGGATGAGCTGGTGGTGTTCGCCGCGCCCGATGCCGCGATACTGCAGCAGCCGGTGACGCTGGAGAGCCTCGGCAACGCGCCCTGGATCCTGCGCGAGCGCGGCTCCGGCACGCGGGAAATAGTCGACTATCTGATGCTGGCCCATCTGCCGACCTTTCAGCTGGGTATGGAGCTGGGTAACTCCGAGGCGATCAAGCATGCGGTGCGCCACAATATGGGCATCAGCTGCCTGTCGCGCCGGGTGATCGCCGATCAGCTTGACGCGGGCACGCTGGTGGCGCTGCCGGTGCCGCGCCTGACGCGCACCCTCTACCGCATTCACCACCGCCAGAAGCATCTTTCCCGGGCGCTGCAGCGCTTTCTCGCCTACTGCCGAGAATAGCATCAAGCGGTATTTGCTTATAATTCATCGGCGATCATTAAGGTAACTAATAACAGGACGGCAATGCTATACAGAGCAGAGTGAGTTGCTACAATCGCGCCTCATTTTTAGCGAGCCTAGTGTTTACACATGCATAACGACACAAATACAACACAACAACCTGCGTTACGACGTGAGTTAAAGGTGCGTCACCTGACGATGATCGCCATTGGCGGATCGATCGGCACCGGTCTGTTTGTCGCCTCTGGCGCCACCATTTCTCAGGCGGGGCCGGGCGGGGCGCTGCTCTCCTATGCGCTGATTGGCCTGATGTTCCTGCTGAACACCATCTTGGTAAAAGGCTTCTGCGAAGCGGAGTACTGGTTCTCGCTGATCAAGGTTACCACCGTGATTATCTTTATCGTGGTGGGCGTGCTGATGATCCTCGGCATCCTACGCGGCGGCGAGCACGCCGGCTAGCAGAACTGGCAGGTGGGCGACGCGCCGTTCGCCGGCGGATTCGCCGCGATGATCGGCGTGGTGATGATTGTCGGCTTCTCGTTCCAGGGCATTGAACTGATTGGCATCGCGGCGGATGAGTCGGAAAATCCGGCGAAGAATATTCCGCGCGCGGTGCGCCAGGTGTTCTGGCGTATTCTGCTGTTCTATCTTCATCTTCGCTATCCTGATTATCAGCCTGATCCCGCCCTATACCGATCCGCAGCTGCTGCACAATGACGTGACCGACATCAGCGTCAGTCCGTTTACGCTGGTGTTCCAGAACGCGGGCCTGCTCTCCGCCGCTGCGGTGATGAACGCGGTGATCCTGACTGCGGTGCTGTCGGCGGGCAACTCCGGCATGTACGCCTCAACGCGCATGCTCTATAACCTGGCGTGCGAAGGCAAGGCGCCGAGCATTTTTGCTCGCCTGTCGAAGGGTGGCGTGCCGCGCAACGCGCTGCTAGCCACCACGGTGGTGGCCGCGCTCTGCTTCCTGAGCTCGAAGTTCGGCAATCAGGAGGTCTACCTGTGGCTGCTGAACACCTCCGGAATGACCGGCTTTATCTCCTGGCTCGGCATCGCCATCAGCCACTATCGCTTCCGCCGCGGCTATATCGCGCAGGGCCACAGCCTGAGCAACCTGCCTTACCGTTCGGGCTTTTTCCCGCTCGGCCCGATCTTCGCCTTTGTGCTCTACCTGATCATCACCCTCGGTCAGAACTACCAGGCGTTTCTGGCGGACCGCATCGACTGGTACGGCGTCGCCGCCACCTATATCATCGGCCTGCTGCTGTTTCTGATTATCTGGATGGGCTACAAGCTGACGCGCGGCACCCGCTTCGTACAGCGAGATGGAGTTTCCGACGCACAAAGGCTAAGGCTACCTCTCTTTGCACACAGAGCGAGGCCTGCCCGCGATTTTTTCGTCTGGGCGCGGGTTTGTGCCCGTCAAAGAATTGATAATTATTATCATCTGCTCTATTGTGTGTGGCTGCGTTTTCGACCGAACCCACTGAACAGGCTTTCTATGACGGATTCAACCCTGCCCGCACAGGGCGCAATGGGCCGCTATCGTCAGGTGCTGCGGCGCCGTATGCTGATGATCGCCGTGCTGACGCTGGCGATTATCGCCTCGCTGGTGCTCGACTTTACGCTCGGCCCGGCCGGGCTTTCGCTGCCGACTCTGTGGCAGTCTCTGCTTCATCCCGCGACGGTTGACGCCGGCACGCGCGTGATCGTCTGGGACATCCGCTTGCCCTACGCGCTGATGGCGGTGGTGGTCGGCTTTTGCCTCGGACTGGCGGGTGCCGAGATGCAGACCATCCTCAACAACCCGCTGGCCAGTCCCTTTACCCTCGGCGTCTCTTCGGCGGCGGCCTTTGGCGCGGCGCTGGCGATTATCCTCGGCATCGGCATTCCCGGCGTGCCGGACCAGTGGCTGACCTCTGCCAACGCCTTTGTCTTTGCGCTGTTCGCCGCGCTGATGCTGGACGGCGTGACGCGCTGGACGCGCGTCTCCACCTCTGGCGTGGTGCTGTTCGGCATCGCGCTGGTGTTCACCTTTAACGCGCTAGTTTCCATGATGCAGTTTATCGCCAGCGAGGACACCCTGCAGGGGCTGGTGTTCTGGACCATGGGCAGCCTGGTGCGCGCCTCGTGGGAGAAACTCGGCGTGCTGAGCGGTGCCTTTGCGCTGCTGCTGCCGTTTTCGCTGCTCAGCAGCTGGAAGCTGACCGCGCTGCGCCTTGGTGAGGATCGTGCGGTGAGCTTCGGCATCGACGTGCGCCGCCTGCGTCTCGCCACGCTGCTGCGCATCAGCATTCTCTCCGCGCTGGCGGTGGCCTTCGTCGGGCCGATCGGCTTTATCGGCCTGGTGGCGCCGCATATCGCCCGTATGATCTTCGGCGAAGATCATCGCTACTATCTGCCCGCCAGCGCCCTGACCGGCGCGCTGGTGCTGTCGATGGCCTCCGTAACGTCGAAAAACCTGATACCCGGCGTCATTATCCCGATCGGCATCGTGACCTCGCTGGTGGGCGTGCCGTTTTTCCTCAGCATTATCCTGCGCTATCGGGGGAACGTATGACCCAGGGACTGACGCTAAAGCATTTCACCACCAGCTACCCGAAGCGCAGGGTAATTGAGGATCTCAGCGTGGCGCAGCTGCCACGCGGCAAGATCACCGTGCTGCTCGGGCCGAACGGCTGCGGCAAGTCGACGCTGTTGCGCGCGCTGGCCGGGTTGAACAAAGGGCAGGGGGAGCTGTGGCTGAACGGCGAAGAGCTGATGCAGCAGCCGTTCGCCTGTCGTGCCCAGCGCGTGGTCTATCTGCCGCAGTCGCTGCCGGCGGGCGTGCATCTGCACGTGCTGGAGTCAATTATCGTGGCGCAGCGCGCCTCCGGCGGGCTGCACAGCGCCGCCAGCGAAGCGGAGGTGATGTATCTGCTGGAGCAGCTCGACATCGCGCATCTGGCGATGCGCTATCTCGATCAGCTATCGGGCGGGCAGAAGCAGCTGGTCGGCCTGGCGCAGTCGCTGATCCGTTGCCCGGAGCTGCTGCTGCTGGACGAGCCCTTGAGCGCGCTGGATCTTAACTACCAGTTCCACGTGATGGATCTGGTGCGGCGTGAAACCGCCCAGCGCAACATCGTCACCGTGGTGGTGGTACACGACATCAATATTGCCCTGCGTCATGCGCACCATGCGCTGATGCTGAAAGCGGGTGCGCTAATCGCCGACGACGTACCGGCTCGGGTGATTACGCCAGAGACGCTGGCACAAGTGTACGGCGTGCAAGGGCGTATTGAACACTGCTCGCAGGGGATGCTGCAGGTGATGATCGACGGGTTGGTGGGGTCGGAACTGGTTTAAGAAAAAGGGCCTCATAGCGGCCCTGAGATTGTCGGCAATGTGCCGTCGCGGCTGGCAGGGACAGATCGCAAAGACGCAAAAAGCGGCATCCCTGCCAGCTCGGCCTGCGCCTTCCCTGGTGCGGGACGCTTTGTTCTTCTGTCCCTGCCACCCACTCCTTAAGTTGAGAGCCGTCTGTGGGCCGCATTGCGGCCCTGAACTGTCTACACCAGCAGATGCTGCGCATGGAAGCGCAGATGATCCTCAACAAAGGAGGCGATTGAAGTCGTAGCTGTGGTCGTAGCCCGTCTGCACGCGCAGCGTCAGCGGGAATCCTATCTCTTTCGCCACTCTGTCCAGTCGCTCCGGCTGCAGCTGATCCGCCAGGAACTGATCTCTGTCACCCTGGTCAATCAGCATCGGCAGGCGCGTCTGCACCTCGCGAATCAGCGTGCAGCTGTCATAGTCGCGCCAGGCGGCGCGATCTTCGCCCAGATAGGTGCTGAACGCTTTCTGCCCCCAGGGCACCTTGCTGGGATTGACGATAGGCGCGAACGATGACGCGGAGGCAAAGCGGTTGCCGAGGCGCAGCGCCAGCATCAGCGCGCCGTGGCCGCCCATCGAGTGGCCCATGATCGACTGCCGTTCGCTGACGCTGAAGTTGTCGGCGATTAACGCTGGCAGCTCCTCGCTCAGGTAGTCGAACATGCGGAAGTGCGCCGACCAGGGCGCCTGGGTGGCGTTGAGATAGAACCCTGCGCCCTGGCCGAGATCGTAGGTATCGTCATTAGCCACCGCCTCGCCGCGCGGGCTGGTGTCCGGCATAATCAACACCAGACCCAGCTCCGCCGCAACGCGCTGCGCCCCGGCCTTGGTGCTGAAGTTCTCATCGCTGCAGGTTAAACCCGCCAGGAACCACACCGGCGGCGGCGGATCGCCTTTTGGATTCGGCAGAAAAATGCTGAAGGTCATCGGGCAGTTCAGCACGGCCGACGTATGACGCCAGCGTTGCTGCCAGCCACCAAACATCCGGTGCTCTTCCAGCAGTTCCAGCGTGGATGCCATATCGCCTCCCGGTTACTTGTTGAAATGCACTACGGAACGGATTGACTTCCCTTCATGCATCAGATCGAACGCGTCGTTGCTCTCTTCTAGCGGCACGGTGTGGGTGATGAAGTCATTCAGCGCGAACTTGCCGTCGAGGTAATCCTGCACGATGCCCGGCAGCTGCAAAGCGCGAAAAAAGGATTTAGTTTGCGGCCTGCAGCGGATGCAGCAGCCAGTCATCCTGCTGGCGGTCGTCAAACATATCGATGATTAAATATTTCAGGGCTTCGACGTTGGGCGTAAAGGCGTCGCGGCGCCACATCAGCCAAGTCGCGGCGTCGCGATAGGCGGGCGGCAGTGTATGCGCCTGTACGCGGGCGCGCTCCGGCATCTGCTTCAGCACCGATTCCGGGATCATCGCCACGCCCGCCACGCACGTCATCATGGCGTGGTAGGACTGAATCTCCATGACGCTGTGCGGCAGCCGTGCTGCTGTCGCGGTACCAGTACCAGGCCTCCAGCTTCACCCGGTAGGAGCAGCTGTTGCGGAAGGCGAACAGGGTGTCGTTCTGGGTGTCGCGAGCGCTGTGGATCGGCACGTGATCGAGGCTAGTGATCAGGATCAGCGGCCCGCGAAAGGCGATGCAGCCGTTGAGCTTGTCCCAAGGCGCCGGGCCGTCGACCAGCGTTCCCTCGCGTACCTTGTCGATAATCTCGCCGGAGGTGCCGGTGATCAGCGACAGCGCCACCTGCGGGTAGCGCTGGTGGTAGGCGGCCAGCAGCCCGGGCAGGCGCATCGCGGCGGTGCTCTCTATCGAGCCGAGCGCGAAATTGCCGGCCGGATCGCCCGCACACGCCATGCTCAGCGCCTCGTCGCTCAGCGTCAGTATACGCTGCGTGTAGTTGAGAAAGTTATGGCCCATCGGCGACAGGCGAATGCGCTGCTTCTCACGAATAAACAGGTCGACGCCAATCTCCTCTTCCAGCTAGCGCAGCCGCGTAGTGAGGTAGTGAGGTTGGACGGGACGCGATGGAGTTGTTCCGCGGCGCGCCGCGCCAGCGAACCGGTTTCGTCCACAGGATCCATGTATTCTCTTCTCGTAAACAACTTGGTAAGAATTATTCATTTTTCGTGAGTTTAATAAGGCTGCATGCTATAAAAGCAAGCGATAGTTAAACCGCAGGAGTGGTGCAATGGCTTTACGCGTGGCGCTCAGCGCCTTTCTGTCGCAGATCGCGGCGGCCGCCTTCGCCCAGTTCGTCTGGCCGATTTTCGGCGGCGCGGCGATCATCGGCATCGCCCTTGGTATCCTGACGCGCGGCTTCGGGCGCAGCAACCGGCGGCTGGCGCTCTGGGCGCAGGCGCTGGGCGTGCTGGCGGCGGTGTGGCTGCCAGGCTTCGCCGGCCTGCTGATCGGCGCGCTGCTGGTGGGCGGCGGCTTTCTTCTCGTGGTGCAGCTGGCGGGGCCGATGCTCTCATCGATCTCTACCGCGCTGCTGCACCGGCTGGAACCTGCGCTGTGGATCGCCGCGCTGGGCCTGGCGGCGGACGGCCTGCTGGTCTGGCGCCGCGCATCATGAAAAGCTTTCATCACCAATCAGACTGATTGCTGGATTACCCAACCGGAAAGCTTCACAATACGCGCTCAGAATTGAACCCGCCGACCTTTACAGCTGGCGTTACACCTGTCGGAGAAGAGTAATGAGCACCCTTAGTCAGGAAGCTATCCTGGTTCATGAAGCGCTGCTGGCGCGCGGTCTGGAAACCCCGCTGCGCGCGCCTACACGCGAGATGGATGATGAAACCCGTAAGCGCCTGATCGCCGGCCATATGACCAAAGTCATGCAGTTGCTGAATCTGGATCTTGAGGATGACAGCCTGATGGATACGCCGCATCGCATCGCCAAAATGTATGTGGATGAAGCGTTCTCCGGTCTGGACTACGCCAACTTCCCGAAAATCACCGTCATCGAAAACAAGATGAAAGTGGATGAGATGGTCACAGTGCGCAATATCACGCTGACCAGCACCTGCGAACACCACTTCGTGATTATCGACGGTAAAGCCACCGTAGCCTATATCCCAAAAGAGAAGGTGATCGGCCTGTCGAAAATTAACCGCATCGTGCAGTTTTTCGCCCAGCGCCCGCAGGTGCAGGAGCGTCTGGCTCAGCAGGTGCTGGTGGCGCTGCAAACGCTGCTCGGCACTAACAACGTCGCGGTCTCTATCGACGCTGTGCACTACTGCGTCAAGGCGCGCGGCGTGAAAGACGCGACCAGCGCCACCACCACTACTTCGCTGGGCGGCTTGTTCAAATCGAGCCAGAATACCCGCCAGGAATTTTTGCGCGCGGTGCGACACGTATAAAGCTGCTCCGGCGGCCGAGCGCGCGGGCGAGATAACTCAAGCGTTGGCCGCTTGGTAACGGCATCGCCGCCGACGGGGCCGCGCTTTATCCTGAGGCGCGCCCGCGCTTCCCGCGCGCGGCGTGATTCAGTCCGGCTCCCGACGTTTTGACGCGGGACGCCTGGTTCCCGCGTCGTCGGCGGGGTTCGCTGACGGCGGTTATAGACGGCAACAGGGATCGCTATGCAACGTTATCTTGAGCTGGATTTCATTCGCGGCTGCACCATTCTCGGCATTCTGTTGCTTAACATCGTGGGCTTCGCCCTGCCTTTTGCCGCCTATCTCAATCCCGCCTGGCACGGCGCGCCGCGCGCCGCTGACATCTGGACCTGGGCGGTGCTCGACACCCTGGCGCAGCTGAAATTCCTGACGCTCTTTTGCCCTGCTGTTCGGCGCGGGCCTGCAACTGCAGCGGCCGCGCGGCGGCCGCTGGCTCTCTTCGCGCCTGACGCTGCTGGCGCTTCTCGGTCTGTTTCACGCCGTGGCTATGTGGGAAGGGGATATCCTACTGGATTAAGCCATTGTCGGCCTGATCGTCTGGCGCATGCTGCGCGACGCCCCTTCGACGCGCAATCTGCTGCATACCGGCACGCTGCTCTATCTGATGGGCTGCGGCGTGCTGCTGATATTCGGTTTGATCTCCGATCCCGCGCCGAACAGCTCGTGGATCCCCGGCGAGGCCGATCTGCAGTATGAACGCTTCTGGAAGCTGGCGGGCGGCTGGGAGGCGGTGCATAACCGTCTCGACCATCTCTCTTCCAGCCTGATGGTGCTCGCCTCGCAGTATGGCTGGCAGCTGGCCGGCCTGATGATGATGGGCGCGGCGCTGCTGCGCAGCGGCTGGCTGATCGGCGAGTTCAGCGCGCGCCACTATCGCCGCTGTGCCCTGACGCTGCTGTCGGTGGGCTATGCCATTTCGCTCGCCGGCGTGCTGGGCGCAGTGGGCGCTGCACTGGTCGTCTCGCTGGAGCGCCTTTTTTCTACAGGTGCCGCGCGACCTCTCCAGTCCCTTTATCAGCCTAGGCTACGCCACGCTGATTCTCGCATGGTGGCTGCAGCTGGCGCGCTGGCGCTTCAGCTATGCCATCCAGTGCGTCGGGCGCATGGCGCTGACCAACTATGTATTACAGACCCTGATCTGCACCACGCTGTTTTACCGCTTTCAGCTTTTCATGCACTACGATCGCCTGCAGCTGCTGGCATTTGTGCCGGCCGTCTGGCTGGTTAACATCCTCTTTTCACTGCTCTGGCTGCGCTTCTTTTCTCAGGGACCGCTGGAGTGGGCTGTGGCGCCGCCTGACGCAGCAGGCAAGCCGCCGCATCGTCCCGCCTCCGGACAATGATATTCATCACAAAGGTTACATAATTGTATGTAATCGCTTTCATCAGTGTGACGCAATTCACGCTGCCAATCAGCCGCGCCTGACAGAATAGCGGCGGGTTACTTCCTGAAGTGATGCTTTTTTTCCTCAGTGGAACTGCTGCATGATAACGATTCGTGATGTTGCCCGTCTGGCAGGAGGGTCGGTGGCGACCCTCTCCCGCATGCTGAATAGCAGCAGCGCCGTGGCTGCCGACACGCGCGACGCCGTATTGCAGGCCGTCGAGTCGCTGGGTTACCGGCCCAACGCCAACGCGCAGGCGCTGGCGACGCAGGTCAGCGACACCATCGGCGCGGTGGGGATGAGTGTCTCCGAGCCCTTTTGGGTGCGCAGGTCAAAGCGGTCGATACCATGGCGCAGCGCATGCATAAACATGTGTTGATCAGTAACTCCTGGCATCCGGAGGAGAAAGAGCGCCACGCGATTGAGGTGCTGATCCGCCAGCGCTGTAGCGCGCTGGTAGTGCACGCGAAAACGCTTTCAGACAAGGAGCTGGCCAGTTTTATGCAGCAGGTGCCCGGTCAACTGCATTGTGCCTGGTTTCGCCCATCGCTGCGTCAGCCTGGATAACGTGGCGGGCGCGCTGATGGCGACCCGCATGCAGCAGCATGGGGCACGGGCGCATCGGCTATCTCTGCTCCAGCCATGACATCGAGGATGTGCAGCCGCGACGCGACGGCTGGCGGAGCAGGGCATCTGGCCGCAGGAGAGCTGGATTGTCAGCGCCGAACCCGATATGCAAGGCGGCGAGGCGATGATGGTGGAGCCGCTGGGGCGCAACGTCCACCTCAGCGCGATTTTCGCCTATAACGACAGCATGGCTGCGGGCGCGCTCACCGCGCTGAAAGACAACGGCATTCAGGTGCCGCAGCATTTCTCAGTCATCGGCTTCGATGACATTCCTATTTCTCGCTACACCGATCCTCAGCTGACCAATGTGCGCTGTCCCATTGTTTCTATGGCAAAACTGGCAACAGAGCTGGCACTGCTCGGCGCCGCCGGCCAGCTGGACGCCAGCGCGCAGCATATCTTTATGCCGACGCTGGTGCGTCGCCATTCCGTGGCGCAGCGGCAAAGTGTGGCGTCGGTCACTAATTCAGGCGATGGCGCTATGTAACCGTTTTCAATCTGTGATTACATTCACAGTTAATTAACATTGCTCCCACTATGATGGCAGCTTCTTACCGGACTGAAACATTATGTAACGCCGCCCACCTCCCGGCAGGCGCCGTTTCAGCCACTGCTTGAAATGGTTCACAACATCTTCAGGATACGTTGTCGCACAAGGAAGTCAGTTTTTTCGGACGGCGGTTCAGCAGCGGCGTAGCGTGAGACACCCGCCTTGATTGATTCGCCGAATCTTATTTTACCGATAGCTCATTTGCGCCTGGTGCGTCTGAGCGATGTACTACACCTGCAAAAAACCGGAGATACCATGAATAAGAAGGTTTTCACGCTTACCGCCTTGGTTGCCAGCATGATGTTCGGCGCAACCGCACACGCAGCGGACACGCGTATCGGCGTGACCATCTATAAATATGACGACAACTTTATGTCGATGGTGCGCAAGGATATTGAGAAAGAAGCCAAAAGCCTGGGCGGCATTCAGCTGCTGATGAATGACTCGCAGAACGACCAGTCCAAGCAGAACGACCAGATCGACGTGCTGATGGCGAAAGGCGTTAAGGCGCTGGCGATTAACCTGGTGGATCCGGCAGCGGCCACAGTAGTGATCGACAAAGCGCGCGGCAACAACGTGCCAGTGGTGTTCTTCAACAAAGAGCCAAACGCGAAAGTGCTGTCCAGCTATGACAAAGCCTACTACGTGGGCACCGACTCCAAAGAGTCTGGCATTATCCAGGGCAAGCTGATCGAGAAGCACTGGAAAGCCTCGCCGAACTGGGATCTCAACAAAGATGGTCAGGTTCAGTTCGTGCTGCTGAAGGGCGAGCCGGGCCATCCGGATGCCGAAGCGCGCACCAAATATGTGATCGATACCCTGAATCAGGACGGTCTGCAAACGAAGCAGCTGGCGATGGATACCGCGATGTGGGATACCGCGCAGGCTAAAGACAAAATGGACGCGTGGCTCTCCGGCCCGAACGCCAACAAAATCGAAGTGGTGGTCGCCAATAACGACGCCATGGCAATGGGCGCGGTTGAAGCGCTGAAGGCGCACAACAAGACCTCGATTCCGGTGTTCGGCGTCGATGCGCTGCCGGAAGCGCTGGCGCTGGTGAAATCGGGCGCGCTGGCAGGCACGGTGCTGAACGATGCGGAAAACCAAGCGAAAGCGACGCTGGATATTGCGAAAAACCTGGCAGATGGCAAAGCCGCGACCGAAGGCACCAGCTTCAAGATCACCGACAAGATCGTCCGCGTTCCTTACGTTGCGGTCGACAAAGAGAACCTGTCCCTGTTCCAGAAGTAACCTGTCCGGGCGCGGCCGAGCCGCGCCCTGTTTTACGTGACCAACGCTTTTTTAGCCAGGTAAATTATGGCCAGTGATAATCCGACCGCGCAGCGTGAATATCTGCTGGAAATGACGAATATGTCAAAATCATTTCCAGGGGTAAAAGCCTTAAATAATGTGAATTTAAAAGTGCGGCCTCACTCCGTCCATGCACTGATGGGTGAAAACGGCGCCGGCAAATCCACTTTATTAAAATGCCTGTTTGGTATTTATAACAAAGATACGGGGAGCATCCTGTTTTTGGGTGAGGAAATTAATTTTAAAAGTTCCAAAGAGGCGCTGGAAAATGGCGTTTCTATGGTGCATCAGGAACTGAACCTGGTTCTGCAAGGCACCGTAATGGACAATATGTGGCTGGGTCGTTACCCGAAAAAAGGCCCATTTGTCGATCAAGATAAAATGTATCGCGATACCAAAGCAATATTTGAAGAGCTGGATATTGATATCGATCCGCGCGACAAAGTGGCGAATTTGTCCGTCTCGCAGATGCAGATGATTGAAATTGCCAAGGCGTTTTCCTACGATGCGAAAATCGTGATTATGGATGAGCCCACCTCTTCGCTGACGGAAAAAGAGGTTAACCATCTTTTTACCATTATTCGTAAGCTGAAAGATCGCGGCTGCGGTGTCGTCTATATCTCGCACAAGATGGAGGAGATTTTCCAGCTGTGCGACGAGATCACCATTCTGCGCGATGGCCAGTGGATCGCCACCCAGCCGCTGGAAGGGCTTGATATGGACAAGATCATCGCCATGATGGTCGGCCGTTCGCTGAACCAGCGTTTCCCGGACAAAACCAACTTCCCGGGCGAAGTGATCCTTGAGGTGCGTAATTTAACCTCGCTGCGCCAGCCGTCGATTCGCGACGTCTCGTTCGATCTGCACAAAGGGGAGATTCTGGGGATTGCCGGTCTGGTGGGCGCCAAGCGTACCGATATCGTGGAAATCCTGTTTGGCATCCGCGAAAAGGTCGGCGGCACCATTAAGCTGCACGGCAAAGCCATCAACAACCACAGCGCCAACGAAGCGATTAATCACGGTTTTGCGCTAGTCACGGAAGAGCGTCGCTCGACCGGCATTTACGCCTTTCTCGATATCAGATTTAACTCGCTTATTTCCAATATCAAGAAATATAAAAATACGATGGGGCTGTTGGATAATAAGCGCATGAAGAGCGATACCCAGTGGGTTATCGACGCGATGCGCGTGAAAACGCCAGGCCACCATACGCAAATCGGTTCACTTTCGGGTGGCAACCAGCAAAAGGTGATTATCGGGCGCTGGCTGTTAACACAGCCGGAAATATTGATGCTCGATGAGCCGACGCGCGGTATTGACGTTGGTGCCAAATTTGAAATTTACCAGCTGATTGCCGAACTGGCGAAGAAAGAGAAGGGCATCATTATTATCTCTTCCGAAATGCCGGAGCTGTTGGGTATTACCGATCGTATTCTGGTAATGAGTAATGGTCAGGTAGCGGGCATTGTAGATACCAAGACAACAACGCAGAACGAAATATTACGTTTAGCGTCATTACACCTTTAATGAAGCAAGGGCTGTTAACATGCAAGCGACTACTAAAAAGAATGCGCTAACCTGGCTGAAAGAGGGCGGCATTTATGTCGTTCTGCTGGTTTTGCTGGCCATTATTATTTTCCAGGATCCGACGTTTTTAAGTCTGATGAACCTGAGTAATATTCTGACTCAGTCGTCGGTGCGCATTATTATCGCACTGGGCGTGGCGGGGCTAATTGTGACGCAGGGTACCGACCTGTCAGCGGGTCGTCAGGTGGGCCTTGCGGCGGTAGTGGCGGCGACGCTGTTGCAGTCGATGGAGAACGCCAATAAGGTGTTCCCGGCGCTAGATACCGTGCCGATTCCGGTGGTGATCCTGGTGGTCTGCGTGATTGGCGGCCTGATTGGTCTGCTGAACGGCGTGATTATCGCCTACCTCAAGGTAACGCCGTTTATCACCACGCTTGGCACCATGATTATCGTTTACGGTATTAACTCGCTCTATTACGACTATGTGGGCGCCTCGCCGATTGCTGGCTTCGACACCGGCTTTTCAAAGTTTGCGCAGGGTTTTTTCCGCTTTGGCGACTTTAAGCTATCTTATATTACCTTCTATGCCATTATCGCCATCGTGTTCGTCTGGATCCTGTGGAACAAGACCCGCTTCGGCAAGAATATTTTTGCTATCGGCGGCAACCCGGAAGCGGCCAAGGTGTCAGGCGTGAACGTGCCGTTTAACCTGATTCTGGTCTATGTGCTGTCAGGCATGTTCTACGCCTTCGGCGGGATGCTGGAAGCGGGCCGTATCGGTAGCGCCACCAACAACCTCGGCTTTATGTATGAGCTGGACGCCATCGCGGCGTGCGTGGTGGGCGGCGTCTCCTTTGCCGGCGGCGTGGGTACGGTAGCGGGCGTGGTGACCGGTGTGATTATCTTTACGGTGATCAACTACGGTCTGACCTATATCGGCGTGAACCCTTACTGGCAGTACATTATTAAGGGCGGCATTATTATCTTTGCGGTGGCGCTGGATTCGCTGAAGTATTTGCGTAAGAAGTAAGGCTGTTGCAGGTGAGAAGCGACCTTCGGGTCGCTTTTTTTGTTTTTGGGCGGAGGGGTAGGGTGTGGTCTGGAGGTTTGGGCAGGTGAGTAGTCTGTTGGTCTGGCGCAGGCGCGAATGACAGGGGCCGCTCCGCAAAGGCGCTTATCGCATCCATGCTCGCTCGGCCCGCGCGGATATGCACCTCATCCCTGAGGTGCGCCCGTAAACGGGCCAACGCGCTGCGTTGCTCAAAAACGCTAGGAGCGTTTTTGTCTTTGTCACGGGACGCTTTGCTCCATGGCCTCAGTCACTCGCTTGTCGGGCTTTTGCGTTGTCTGGAAATTTTTAAGACGATGCCTGCTGAGCCTGCTGCACCGACATTAGCCATGCTTCAGGGCTGCGGATGTTGACTGCGCTGCGGCGCTGTCCAAAGTGACAGCGGGTCGGGCAGGTTATGGGTGCGCCTTCTGTTCGCTCTCCAGCAGCTGCTCTCGAGTGACTGCCGGATAGCTTTGCGTCCCTTCTGGCACTTCATGCACGGCGGGGATTGGCACCAGCGGGCCGAGGAAGCGCGGCTCACGCTTCATGACGTAGAGGTCGGAGAGCGCGCCGAGGCGAGCGCCCACCTCGCGGAAACGCACGCTGAGCATATTTTTCGGCGAGGGCACCGCAAAGCACTGTGACTGAATCCCCATATGCAGGGCGATAAACAGGGCACGTTCGCAGTGGAAGCGCTGCGTGATAATAATAAAATTGTTGGTGTCGAACACCTTGCGGGTGCGCACGATGGAGTCGAGCGTACGGAAGCCGGCGTAGTCCAGCACGATATCCTGCGGATCGACGCCGGCCTTAACCAGATCGCGGCGCATGGTCATGGGTTCGTTATAGCTGCTCATAGCGTTGTCGCCGCTCAGCAGCAGATAGTTGACCTTGCCGCTGTTATAGGCGTTCAGCGCGCCCTGAATACGATAGAGGTAATACTGATTGTAAACGCCGGTGCGGTAATATTTGGCGGTGCCCAGCACCACACCCACCTGACGATGCGGCAGCGAGGCGATATCTTTATAGATATAGGGGGCGGTTTTCCAGCTGATCCAGCGATCCAGGCCGATCGCGGTCGCCACTACCAGTAAAATGAGGATCAGGAGACCAGAAAGAACGCGTTTTAACATACGCGAGTGCGCTCGACGTCAGGGAGAAAATCGGTGGGTCAAGGCTACTTGAGGAGCTGCGCTGACGCAAGTTGCCGCCGGTTGGCTGGCGACAACTTGCGCAATGGCCGGGTCTGAGGCGGCCTGGCGACGCAAAATCAGATAGAGGTACGACGATAGTGGCGATACTGCGGCAGCCAGAAGTTATTGGCCACCGCCTGCGACAGTACGTCTTCCGAGGTGACGACTGCCACGCCTGCCAGCTGCGCGGCTTTGCCCACTTCAATCGCGATCACCTTCGACACGCCCTGAATATCTTTGATTTCTGGCAGCACCGGACCTTTACCCTCATTCACCAGCGGCGAACAGTCGGCCAGCGCGCGGCTGGCGGTCATCAGCATCGAGTCGGTGACGCAGGTGGCGCCAGAGGCGATGACGCCAAGGCCGATGCCGGGGAAGATATAGGCGTTGTTGCACTGCGCGATCGGGTAGGTTTTGCCCTTCCAGCTCACCGGTGAGAAGGGGCTGCCGGTCGCTACCAGCGCCGCGCCGTCCGTCCAAGCGATAATATCCGCCGGCGTCGCCTCAACGCGCGAGGTTGGGTTAGAGAGCGGCATTATAATCGGACGCGGGCAGTACTTGTGCATTTCGCGAATGATCTCTTCGGTGAACAGCCCTGGCTGGCCAGAGACGCCGATAAGGATATCCGGACGCGCGTTGTGCACCACGTCGAGCAGCGAGATGGAGTCGCTGGCGACGTCCCACTCCTTCAAATTTTCGCTCTTCTGAACCAGCTTGCTCTGGAAGTCGAGCAGGTTCGGCAGTTTGTCGGTCAGCAGGCCAAAGCGATCCACCATCAGCACGCGGGCGCGCGCCTCGTCGTCACTTAATCCTTCCGACTTCATCTGCGCGATAATCTGCTCGGCGATGCCGCAACCAGCGGAGCCTGCACCGAGGAACACCACTTTCTGCTCGCACAGGCGGCTGCCGGCGGCGCGGCTTGCGGCGATCAGGGTGCCGACGGTGACCGCGGCGGTGCCCTGGATATCGTCGTTAAAGCAGCAAATTTCGTCGCGATAGCGCTGCAGCAGCGGCATGGCGTTTTTCTGCGCGAAGTCTTCGAACTGCAGCAGCACGTTCGGCCAGCGGCGTTTTACCGCCTGGATAAAGTCGTTGACGAAAGCGTCATACTCTTCGCCGGTGATGCGCGGATGACGCCAGCCCATATAGAGTGGATCGTTGAGCAGCTGCTGGTTGTTGGTGCCGGCATCCAGCACCACCGGCAGCGTATAGGCGGGCGAAATGCCGCCGCAGGCGGTGTAGAGCGACAGCTTGCCGATGGGAATGCCCATACCGCCGATGCCCAGGTCGCCAAGGCCGAGGATACGCTCGCCGTCGGTCACAACAATCACCTTCACGTTCTGCTTGGTGGCGTTCTGCAGCATATCCTCAATGCGGTCGCGATTGGGATAGGATATAAAGACGCCGCGCGCGCGACGGTAGATCTCGGAGAAGTGCTCACAGGCGGCACCCACGGTCGGGGTATAGATAATCGGCACCATCTCTTCGAGATGGTTGTCGAGCAGACGATAAAATAGGGTTTCGTTGGTGTCCTGAATGTTGCGCAGGTAGACATGCTTGTCGTTATTGTTTTTGAAGTCCTGGAACTGGCGCCAGGCGCGCTCTGCCTGCTCTTCAATGCTCTCAACCGCTTCGGGCAGGAGGCCGTTGAGGTTAAATTCGTTGCGCTCTTCCAGCGAGAAGGCACTGCCTTTGTTCAGCAGGGGAAATTCCAGCAGGATCGGGCCAGCATAGGGAATATACAGCGGACGCTTACTTTCGTACTCATGTTCCATTAATTGATGCTCCGGTTGCGGTGTTGTCTGGCAAAGCACAGACGCTAGTCGTTTTCTTTTTGTGTTGCTGGCGCCCGATCCTATGAAATTTCTCGCCGATGTACAGCTTTTGTAAATAAAAGATATCGTAAGTGTTGAAAAGCATGGCGGGCTTCAGTCTTTGCGCAGCGTGACGCGCGTCTGCTGATGGCAGCCCAGCGCGGCCAGCGTCGCTTCGGTCGCGGCAAACTGCGCCAGCGCGGCGTTTTCCACCTCGGCCAGCGCCGCCGCCTCGATGTTTTCACAGGCTTCGCCCTGCATATTGAGCAGGACACCGCCGCCTGCAGCGGCGGCAGGCTGGGGTTAAAGGCGGCGTTCTCGGCGTAGCGGCCGGTGACCAGCGCGCCTGAGGCGGTACGCAGCGCTATGCCGCTGTGCGCACCGCTGTAGGGCGCATGGCTTTCATTGGCGGCAGCGATGGCCGCCTGCGCCAGCGCGTCGCCCTGCGCCTGATAGCCGTGATCCACCTGGTCCAGCAGCAGCGTCTCGATGTTGAGATCGCGCGGGCCGAAGGCGTCCGGCAGATAGTCGGCCAGCGTGCTGACGCGGCGGCCGGGCAGGCTGATGCGCAGATCGGTGCCGCTGTTAAGCTCGTTCATGAACTGACGGCAGTGGCCGCACGGCGTGTAGTTGACGGTCACCGCCTCGAGGCGGCGTTCGCCGCGCAGCCAGGCGTGTGCGATGGCGCTCTGTTCGGCGTGCACCGTTTGCTGCAACGCCACGCCGAAGAACTCCATGTTGGCGCCGAAATACCAGTGGCCGCTGACGCCGCGCGCCACCGCGCCGACGTTGAAGCGCGACACCGGCGCCACCGCGCAGGCCGCCGCCAGTGGCAGCAGCGCAAGGGCAAGCTTATCCGCGTCCAGCTGCGTTTGCTGCATCAGTGATGCGACCTGCTCCGGCGTCAGCACCGCCTGAAACTGCGCGTCGTCCAGCACGGGATGAAAAGCGGCTTTAAGAGAGTCAGGCAGTGCGCCGAAGGCGGAGAGAAAACGTGGATGCACGGTAGCCTCATTGAAATCAGGCTGCCGATTGCCGCCCGAAGGATTACATGTGATCTGTATCGCCCTGACAATGCAACAATTTTGCCGTGTTTCAACTTAGCAAGATCTCTCGCAAAGTTTTCCCCCAGCACGTGCAGCAGCACCGGGAAAAGAAAGGGCGCTAGCAGCGAGGTGATAATGCCGCACAGCACCAGCACCAGCACCAGCGAGCTGAAAGCGCCCTCCTGATAGTCCACTTCCGCCGCGCGGTGTTTGATCCCCTAAGCACCATATGGCCGAACACCCTCTCCCAGCACGCTGGCGATCAGCACGCAGATGGCGCTGATGGCGGGAATACCGTGCAACGAGTCGGAGACCGCCATGACGATAGGCGTGGTCACCGATTTCGGCAGAATGGTGGCGGCGATTTCCGGCGTCGCCCCCATCCACAGCGCAATCGCGGTGCCGGAGAGCATCGCGGTCAGGCTGCCGATAAGGCAGACGCCGATCAGCGATTTCCAGCGCGCACGGATTTGATGCATCTGTTCGTAGAGCGGCAGCGGCAGCGACCACCAGATGTCACTCACGGGAACCCTCCTTCGGGCTACGGGTATGCCGCTTATGGGCGCTCCAGCCGACAATGGAGAGCACCAGGAAGGTGCTGACGAGAGGATGGAGGTGACAATCGGGCCGAACTGCGCGCTCAGCACGTCAGTGTAGTTCTTCATCACGCCGACGCTGATGGGCTCGAACAGCAGCGCCATATAGCGAATAAAGAGGTGGCAACCCGGTTTAACCCAGTGGACGACCGGCAGAATTTGCAAAGCCAGCAGGGCGAACAGCGTCAGCATGCCGAGAATGCTGCCGGGAATGGTAATAGGCAGCAGAAGGAGAGGGTGTTGCCCACATAGAGGCAGAGATCGATGATGACGAAGGCGCGCACGTAGCGCCAGCACAGAGACAGCACGGTGAGCATAGCATGCTCCTATTTTCACTGCACAACATCATAATCATACGCACTAAGCGATTAGCGTGCCGGAGATCACATTTACCTCAAGGGCGACGGTTTCTCCTGACCAGGGGTCGCAGAGAAGCTTGCAAGCGGGGGACATGGACCGAAGAGCAAAGCATTCTCCGGCAGGGACAAAAACGCCGAGGCGTTTTTGCACAACGCAGCGCGTTAGCCCATTGACGGGCACACCTCAGGGATGAGGCATGTAACCGCGCAGGCCGAGCTGGCGGGATGCGGTCTTTTGCGTCTTTGCAATCGGGCCATACCACCCGCGACGGGCACATTGACTCGGCCTTAAGAGCGACAAATTTGTCGCCTTTATTTAGCTTTAACCCCTTACTTAACCGGCATGCCCGGCTGCGCGCCGCTGTCCACAGAGAGCACGAACAGATCTTTTCCGCCCGGACCCGCTGACAGCACCATGCCTTCCGAGACGCCGAAGCGCATCTTACGCGGCGCGAGGTTGGCGACGATGATCGTCATCTTGCCCACCAGCACCGACGGATCGGGATAGGCGGCGCGGATGCCGGAGAAAATCTGGCGCTTCTCGCCGCCCAGATCGAGCTGCAGACGCAGTAGCTTGTCGGAGCCTTCCACCAGTTCGGCCTGCTCGATCAGCGCCACGCGCATATCAACTTTGGCGAAGTCGTCGATAGCGATGGTATCGCCAATCGGCGCGTCCGCCAGAGGGCCGGTTGCCGGCTTACTGGCAGCTGCGGCATCTTCCTTCGACGCTTCAATCAGCACTTTGACTTTGGTCATTTCAATACGTCCATAAAGGGCCTTAAACGGCGCGACCTGATGGTTCAGCAGCGGCTGCGCCACTGCGTCCCAGCTCAGTTCGCTGTTGAGGAACGCCTCGGCGCGTTCGCTGAGCATCGGCAGCACCGGCTTCAGCCAGGTCATCAGCACGCGGAACAGGTTGATGCCCATGGAGCAGATCGCCTGCAGATCGGCGTCGCGGCCTTCTTCCTTCGCCACCACCCACGGCGCCTGCTCGTCCACGTAGCAGTTCGCCAGATCGGCCAGCGCCATGATTTCGCGAATGGCGCGGCTGTACTCGCGGCTCGCCCAAGCGTCGCCGATTTTCTCGGAGGCGTCGACGAAGGTGTGGTAGAGCGCCGGATCCGCCAGCTCGGTCGACAGCTGACCGTTGAAGCGCTTGGTCAGGAAGCCGGCGTTGCGCGACGCCAGGTTAACCACCTTGTTGACGATATCGGCGTTGACGCGCTGCACGAAATCTTCTAGGTTCAAGTCGATATCGTCGATGCGCGAAGAGAGCTTGGCGGCGTAGTAGTAGCGCAGGCTGTCGGCGTCCAGATGCTGCAGCCAGGTGCTCGCCTTAATAAAGGTGCCGCGCGACTTCGACATTTTGGCGCCGTTTACCGTGACGTAGCCGTGTACGAACAGGTTGTTGGGCTTGCGGAAGTCGCTGCCTTCCAGCATCGCCGGCCAGAACAGGCTGTGGAAGTAGACGATATCCTTGCCGATAAAGTGATAGAGCTCGGTAGTGGAGTCTTTCTTCCAGAACTCGTTGAAGTCTATATCGCCGCACTTGTCGCACAGGTTCTTGAACGCACCCATATAGCCGATCGGCGCGTCCAGCCAGACGTAAAAGTATTTGCCCGGCGCGTTAGGGATTTCAAAGCCGAAGTAGGGCGCGTCGCGCGATATGTCCCACTGCTGCAGGCCCGATTTGAACCACTCCTGCATTTTGTTCGCTACCTGCTCCTGCAGCGCGCCGGAGCGCGTCCAGGCCTGCAGCATGGAGCTGAACGATGGCAGGTCAAAGAAGAAGTGCTCGGAGTCGCGCATCTCCGGCGTCGCGCCGGACACCACCGACTTCGGCTCGATCAGTTCGGTCGGGCTGTAGGTCGCGCCGCACCCTTCACAGTTGTCGCCGTACTGGTCGGGCGATTTACATTTCGGACAGGTGCCCTTCACGAAACGATCCGGCAGGAACATGTCTTTTTCCGGATCGTAAAGCTGAGAAATGGTGCGGTTTTTAATAAAGCCTTTCTCTTTCAGGCGGGTATAAATCAGCTCCGACAGCTCGCGGTTCTCGTCGCTGTGCGTCGAGTGGTAGTTGTCGTAGCTGATGTTGAAGCCGGCAAAATCGACCTGATGTTCCTGACTCATTTCGGCGATCATCTGCTCGGGCGACACGCCCAGCTGCTGAGCTTTCAGCATAATCGGCGTGCCGTGCGCGTCGTCGGCGCAGATGAAATAGACCTGATTACCACGTATTCTCTGGTAACGCACCCAAATATCTGCCTGGATATGCTCGAGCATGTGGCCGAGATGGATCGATCCGTTCGCATACGGCAGGGCGCACGTTACCATTATTTTTTTAGCGACTTGAGTCATAATTTGCGTAGCTTTCTGTTGATTGAAAAAACGAGCTTAGATGGTAACCCATGCCCTGGCAGGCGTAAACACAAGGCGTCCTGACGTCGTCCGCGTCGACATCTGATATGATTGTTTTGTTATCGCTGAACCCAGCGACAGAAAATAAAAAAGGAGTGGGGATGACAGCACAATCCCGGGCACCACATTCACCTGAAGCCCTGCGCGCCGTGGTTATGGGCGTGTTAGGCGGCTTCCAGCACCCGACCCTCGAACGCAACCTTACCGCGCTGAAAGCGCTGCACCACGTGGCGCTGCTCGACGGCAAACTGCATATCGAACTCTCGATGCCGTTCGCCTGGAACAGCGCCTTTGACACCCTGAAGGCGCAGACCAGCGCCGAGCTGCTGCGCCTGACCGGCGCTCAGGCGATCGACTGGCGGCTGCGCCACAATATCGCCACGCTGAAGCGAGTCAAAGGCCAGCCCGGCGTCAACGGGGTGAAGAACATTATCGCCGTCAGCTCCGGCAAAGGCGGGGTGGGCAAATCGAGCACCGCCGTCAATATGGCGCTGGCGCTGGCGGCGGAAGGGGCGTGTGTCGGCATTCTTGACGCCGATATTTACGGCCCGTCGGTGCCGACGATGCTGGGCACCGAGCGCGAGCGCCCGACGTCGCCGGACGGCACCCATATGGCGCCGATTATGGCGCACGGCCTCGCTACCAACTCCATCGGCTATCTGGTGACGGACGATAATGCCATGGTGTGGCGCGGCCCGATGGCGAGCAAGGCGCTGATGCAGCTGCTCAACGAAACGCTCTGGCCCGATCTCGACTATCTGGTGCTGGATATGCCGCCGGGCACCGGCGATATTCAGCTGATGCTGGCGCAGAACGTGCCGGTGACCGGCGCGATGGTGGTGACCACGCCGCAGGATATTGCGCTGCTCGACGCGCGCAAAGGCATCGTGATGTTCGAAAAGGTGAGCGTGCCGGTGCTCGGCATCGTGGAAAACATGAGCATCCATATCTGCAGCCGCTGCGGCTTTCACGAGCCGATCTTCGGCACCGGCGGCGCGGAAAAGCTGGTGCCGGATTACCAGACCCAGCTGCTGGTGCAGCTGCCGCTGCACATTAACCTGCGCGAAGATCTCGACGACGGCGAGCCGACGGTGATCCGTCGTCCCGACAGCGAATTTACCGCGCTCTACCGTCAGTTGGCGGGCCGCGTCGCGGCGCGGCTTTACTGGCAGGGCGAGGTGATCCCAGGGGATATCGCCTTCCGCGCGCTTTAGCGCCGATCTGCGCTGGCGTCGAGGGACAACGCCAGCACAAAGTGCATCAGCACATATTTTTTTCCCTGCTCGCTCTCGCCCTGCGCGATGATCTTCCAGCCGCGCTGCAGATAAAATCCCTGTGCTGCCTTATTCGTCAGCAGGCACTTCAGCGCGCCGGTGCTGCGAAAGCGCGACGGCACCTTTTCTAGCAGCGCGCTGCCCACGCCCTGACCCTGATACGCTGGAGCGACATAGAGGTTGTGCAAAAAGTTGTCATTCTCCAGCACGCCGGCGAAGCCGACGCGATGGCCACCCAGACCGTCTCGCCGAGAATAACACTGTCGAAATATTCCAGCTGCCAATGGCTGTCGTCGAGCTAGCGCCAGTTGTGCCGGCACGCGGCCAGAAACAGCGTGCGCAGAAACGGCCGATCCGCTTCGGTAAAAAGAACGTATTCGCACAAACAAGCTCTCTCAGCCTCTTTTCTTCAAAGTTAGCAGCTCTGTCGGGAAAAGATAAACCGCGTTAAATTAAGGTGCTTTGCGTGTAAAATGCGCGGTCGGCGCCTCTGGCGGCGCGTTTCACTACTTTGATAGCTTTCATTATCTGATTGATAACTTCTGCGTATTAGAAGTTAGCCCGAAAATACTGTAAGGTAGACCGCAACTTTTAGCGGAGGACTTCAGATGTCTATCATTGATACCAAAATCAAACCGTTCAAAAACGCTGCGTTTAAAAACGGCGAGTTTATCTCAGTAACTGAGAAAGATGTTGAAGGTAAATGGAGTGTTTTCTTCTTTTATCCAGCTGACTTCACCTTTGTTTGCCCGACTGAACTGGGCGACGTGGCTGACCACTACGAAGAATTCCAGAAACTGGGCGTAGATATCTACTCTGTCTCTACCGACACCCACTTTACCCACAAAGCTTGGCACGGTTCTTCTAACACCATCGCGAAAATCCAGTACGCGATGATCGGCGACCCGACTGGCGCGCTGACCCGCAACTTCGAAATCATGCGCGAAGCGGAAGGTCTGGCGGATCGCGGTACCTTTATCGTTGACCCGGAAGGCATCATCCAGGCGATCGAAATCACCGCTGAAGGCATTGGTCGCGACGCGTCTGACCTGCTGCGTAAAGTGAAAGCGGCACAGTACGTTGCTGCTCACCCAGGCGAAGTTTGCCCGGCTAAATGGAAAGAAGGCGACGCCACCCTGGCTCCATCTCTGGACCTGGTCGGCAAAATCTAATTTCCGTACTGGCTTTTCGATCTTTCTCAATCGGGTGCTGCGGTACCCGATTTCTTCTGACAGGAACTCACTATGCTCGACACTAACTTAAAAACTCAGCTCAAGGCCTATCTTGAGAAATTAACCAAGCCTGTTGAGTTGATCTCCACCCTGGATGATGGCGCCAAAGTAAGCGGAGATCCGCGATTTACTGGCGGATGTCGCAAGCCTGTCTGATAAAGTCAGCTTCCGCGAAGAGAACGATCGTCCGGTGCGCAAGCCCTCTTTTCTGATTACTAACCCTGGCTCGCACAGCGGTCCGCGCTTTGCCGGTTCGCCGATGGGTCATGAATTTACCTCGCTGGTGCTGGCGCTGCTGCAAACCGGCGGTCATCCATCGAAAGAAGCGCAGAGCCTGCTGGACTAGGTCGCGTCGCTCGACAGCGACCTGCATTTCGAGACTTATTACTTGCTTTCATGCCACAACTGCCCCGACGTGGTGCAGGCGCTGAACCTTATGGCGATTATCAACCCGTGCGTCTCGCACACTACGATCGACGGCGGCATGTTCCAGAATGAAATTACCGAGCGCAACGTAATGGGCGTGCCGGCGGTCTACCTGAACGACAAAGAGTTCGGTCAGGGCCGCATGAGCCTCGCTGAGATCGGCGGTAAGGTCGACACCAACGCCGAGAAGCGCGCGGCGGAAGAGCTGAACAAGCGCGACGCCTATAAAGTGCTGATCGTCGGCAGCGGCCCGGCGGGCGCGGCGGCGGCGATCTACTCGGCGCGTAAAGGCATCCGCCACCGGCCTGATGGGCGAGCGTTTCGGCGGTCAGGTGCTCGACACCGTAGACATTGAAAACTATATCTCCGTGCAGAAAACCGAAGGCGCCAAGCTTGGCTGACGCGCTGCGCGTACACATTGACGACTATAACGTCGATGTGATCGACACCCAGAGCGCCATCAAGCTGATTCCGGCGGCGAAAGAGGGCGGCCTGCACACGCTGGAAACTGCATCAGGCACAGTGCTAAAATCACGCAGCAGCAGCATCGCCACCGGCGCGCGCTGGCGTAACATGGGCGTGCCGGGCGAAGAGCAGTATTGCACAAAGGGCGTTACCTACTGCCTGCACTGTGACGGCCCGTTGTTTAAAGGCAAGCGCGTCGCAGTTATCGGCGGCGGCAACTCCGGCGTGGAAGCGGCAATTGACCTGGCGGGCATCGTCGAGCACGTGACCCTGCTGGAATTCGCCGGCGAAATACGCGCCGACCAGGTGCTGCAGAACAAGCTGCGCAGCCTGAGAAACGTTGACGCGATCCTGAACGCGCAGAACACTGAAGTGAAAGGCGACGGCAGCAAAGTCACCGGTCTAGCCTATATCGATCGCACCAACCAGACGGCGCACGATATCGCGCTGAGCGGTATCTTCGTGCAGATTGGTCTGCTGCCGAACACCAACGGGCTGGAAGGCGCGGTAGAGCTCAACAAGATGGATGAGCGAAATCCTCATCGACGCCAAATGCGAAACCAGCCTGAAAGGCTGTGTTCGCTGCTGGCGACTGCACCACAGTGCCCTATAAGAAGACATCATCGCCAGCGGCGAAGGCGCCAAAGCCTCGCTCAGCGCCTTTGATTACCTGATCCGCACCAAACCGGCTGAAAACCGCCCCGGGACCGCTGTCCCAGGGCGGTTTTTTAGTAGCCCGCCAGCGTCATCAGCAGCATCCACAGCAGCGTAGTGACCGCCGCAAACAGCGTTGAAAACAGCATGCTGGCCGCCGCCGGGCCGGTCAGCACGTTGAACTTCTAGCGATATCAGGTAGACGTTGACGCCCACCGCCATCGATCCCAGCAGCACCACTACTCGACTCTCCGGCGGCGGCAAACGCACCAGCCAGGCAATGGCGCAGACGGTCATCGGCTGCAGAAACAGCTTCAGCAAACGGATGGTATAGCTTTCGCGCAGCCCGTCGCGCATGCGGTAGTGCGCTAGGCTCATGCCGAGCGTCACCAGCGACAGCTGCGCGGCGATAGTTCCCAGCATGCGCAGCGGCTCGGCGGCGATAGTCGGCAGCGGCTGCTTTAACACGCTCCAGGCGGTGCCGCTGAGGATGCCGATAATCAGCGGACTTTTTGCCACGCCGAGCAGGGTGCCGCCGATGCCCTGCAGCGAAACGCTGCCCTGTTTCGCCCACACCACCGACAGCGTCAGCAGCGTCCAGAGGATCAGGCTGTTGAACACCAGCACCAGCGCCACCGAGGGCAGCGCCTGCGGGCCGAGCAGCACCGTCGCCACCTGAATGCCGAGCATTACGTTATAGGAAAAGATGCCGCCGAGGGCAAAAGCCGTGCCGGCAACGCCGTCGAGCCTGAGCAGGCGCGCGGCCAGCACGCGCCCAAGAATAAAAATCAGCAGCCAGCAGCAGCCGTATATCCACCGGCGGGCTTTTGTAGAAGTCACTCATTACGCGAAACAGCATGCAGGGCAGGGCGACGTTAAAGACAAAGCGGTTCATCCCTTCGCTGATAGTGACCGGCCACTTGCCGAACCGCGTCAGCGCGTAGCCAAGAAAAATTAGCACAAACAGCGGAGCGGAAAGGTAAATCTGATGCGTAAGGGTACCAAGCAGGCTGGACATGGTGAACACAGAGTCTGGGTTAGATAACATCAACTTAACATGTTGACGTCAGAACCGTCACCCGCCTGCGTCTAATTAACCGGCGCCTCTAGCCCAGCCAGCATCGCGCCTGCGTATCGCTAATATCGCGATAGTAGACGCGATGGATAACGGCATAGCAGGTGCGGCAGCGGGCGGAAACAAAGGTGGAAAAGTAGCACCGGCCGCTGGGCGCTGGCGCGTGCGATATGAATATCCTGCCAGCGGTGACGGTGTGGGATAAGCGAGAAAAATTTTATCGGGCTCCTCTGCTACGGGTAGAGGTGAGTAAAACGTTAAAACGCCGTGAAATTCACGGGATACGTCGCGATAGCACGGGCAAGCGGTGCTCAGGCACCGCTGGTGTGGAGACGGGCGTTTCGTTCGCTGAAGGGGCGGCGCATCTCTTGGCTCAGTTCTTTGCTATCGATATAATATAAGTTGTTGTGTCGTTATCCGCTGAACGTTAAACCCGCAGCATTAGGCCTTTTTTTCACCGCGTGCTGGTTGATCGAGATCATGCAGACGGGCACTAACTGGTAATACCTCTCTTTCGGGGTTGGGGAGTTGCTTTCAGCGTCCGCCTCTCCTATGCTGCTGGCGTAACACACGACTCGGGGTGCCCTTCTGCGTGAAGGCTGAGAAATACCCGTATTACCTGATCTGGATAATGCCAGCGTAGGGAAGTCAGATGCCTGACCGCATTCGCCTTCTTGTTCGCCGGTTGGGAGTGATAATGATCCTTCAACCTCAACGCTTTTCCGACGCGCACTTCGCGCCCCTTCTCGCCCGCTTCGTTCAGCGCCAGCCGCTGGTGCACTGCATGACCAACGATGTGGTACAGAACCTCACCGCCAACGTTTTGCTGGCGCTACACGCCTCGCCCGCCATGGTGATCGATCCCGAGGAAGCGGCGCAGTTCGCCGCTGTCGCCGACGCGCTGCTGATCAACATCGGTACCCTGACGCGCGACCGTCGCGACGCGATGCTGGCGGCGGTACAGGCCGCCGAGTCAGCGCAGACGCCCTGGGTGCTCGATCCGGTGGCGGTAGGTGCGCTGCGGCTGCGCAGCGCGTTCTGCCAGCAGCTGCTGGCGCGCCGGCCGGCCGCGGTGCGCGGCAACGCCTCGGAAATCCTGGCACTGGCCCAGCGGGACGCAGGCGGGCGCGGCGTCGATACGCGTCACCAGGCGGAGGCGGCGCTGGATGCGGCGCGCGCACTGGCGCAGGCGCACCAGACCATCGTGGCGGTCAGCGGCGAGGTCGATTACGTCACCGACGGGCAGCGCACGCTGAGCGTGGCGGGCGGCAGTGCGCTGATGACGCGCGTGGTGGGCACCGGCTGCGCGCTCTCCGCCGTGACGGCCGCCTTTTGCAGTTTGCCGGGCGATCGGCTGAGCAACGTCGCCAGCGCCTGTCGCGTGATGGGGGGCGCGGGCGAACGCGCCGCCGCGCAGACGGACGCGCCGGGCAGCTTCGCCACGCTGCTGATCGATGCCCTGTGGCAGCAGGCACAGGAGGCGCGCGCATGAATCGCATCAACGCCTTAACCATTGCCGGCACTGATCCCAGTGGCGGCGCCGGGATCCAGGCGGATCTCAAGGCCTTCTCGGCGCTCGGCGCCTACGGCACCAGCGTGATTACCGCGTTGGTGGCGCAAAACACCTGCGGCTTGCAGTCGGTTTACCGCATCGATCCTGACTTCGTCGGCGCGCAGCTCGATTCGGTGCTCAGCGACGTGCGCATCGATACGGCGAAAATCGGCATGCTGGCGGAAACCGCTATCGTAGATATGGTGGCACAGCAACTGAAACGAGCCGACATCCCGTTTGTGGTTCTGGATACGGTAATGGTGGCGAAGAGCGGCGACCCGCTGCTGTCGCCAGACGCGGTTGCCAGCGTGCGCGAGCGGCTGCTGCCGCAGGTGTCGCTGATCACGCCCAACCTGCCGGAAGCGGCGGCGCTGCTCGACTGCGCCCCGGCGCGCAGCGAAGACGCCATGCTGACGCAGGGCGAAGCACTGCTGGCGCTCGGCTGTCAGGCGGTGCTGATAAAAGGCGGCCACCTCGGCGACAGCGAAAGCCCGGACTGGCTGATCACGCGCGACGGCGCGACGCGCTTTACCGCGCCGCGCGTCAATACGCGCCATACCCACGGCACCGGCTGCTCGCTCTCCGCCGCGCTGGCCGCGCTGCGGCCGCGTCATGCCGACTGGGCGCAGACGCTGCGCGAGGCCAAAGCCTGGCTGCAGCAGGCGCTGATACAGGCCGATACGCTTGAAGTGGGCAAGGGGATTGGGCCGGTGCACCATTTTCACCGCTGGTGGTAGGGCATCCGGTGGGCGGGCGCGACATTCTGCTGTGGATCCGTCTGAAAAATGGAGTCAGCAATTTGCATCGCGATCCTGAGATGTCCAGGATGAGGGGGTGCGAACCGGTGCGCGCCGGTTCATTTCCCCATTCTGACAGGAGTTAACATGACGGATATCGTACTGTTGCTGGGCCAGGACGCAGACGTGCTGCTTCAACACCGCTGCATGGCGCTGCTGCGCAATATGCAGACGCTGTACAATACCGGCCGCCTTGCCGGCACCGGCTACCAGCGACTTTAAAAAGAGGGCATGGACTATCATGTCAGCGCCGACCTCACGGGGCAGGCCAACCATCTGGCCGCGACCATGGGCGCGGATATCGTCAAGCAGAATCTGGCGGACAACAACGGCGGCTACAAGGCGGTGAAGTTCGGCCATACCGACGAGCGCGTCTACAGCACGCTGACCAGCGACAATCCGATCGATCTTGTACGCTACCAGCTGGCGAACTACTATATGGAGCGCGCCGGGCTGATCAACTCCGGCGGCGCCTCGGCAGGGGAGACGGATATCGCCGAGTCGGTGCGCACTGCGGTTATCAACAAGCATGCGGGCGGCATAGGGCTGATTCTGGGGCGCAAGGCGTTTAAAAAATCGCTGAAGGATGGCGTGGCGCTAATCAATGCGGTGCAGGATGTTTATCTGGCCAAAGAGATCACCATTGCCTGATTAAGCCTGGCTTGCTCGCCATTTCCCGCACTGGCAGTGCTCGGTCTTGGTTCACATACTCGGGCCTGCTCCCAGGCCCTGCGCGCTGGCCGTGCGCGAGCTGGCTTCGCCGCCGACGGCTTAATCTGGTGTGTTTGTCGACAGGCATATGACGGGCCTAGTGGTGGTTTAACTGCGTATTTGTCGACGGATTCAGCGGGCTTGCTCGCCGGAGCGTCATAAAAAAAGGCCAGCAGAGCGCTGGTCTTTTTCTGTCTGCTACGCTTGCGGGATCTGGGCGACTCGAACCACTCGCTGTTGCGCTCGGCGATGGGCGTAATCGAAAAAATCATCTTCTGCAGATGGCGGCGTATCGCCGCTTCGCCGCATCGGCATCGTGATTTTTCAGTGCCGACAGGATCTCTTCATGCTGCTCAATCAGGCTCTCCGACGGCGAAACCTCGCTCAGCGTCAGAAAGCGCACCCGGTCCATCGCCGCTTTGATATTTTCCACCGTCTCCCACGCCAGCGCGCAGTCGATGCTCTCGGAAATCAGGCGATGAAACTCATCGTCGAGACTGAGGAACTCCTGGCTGTCGTGACGGCTGGCCGCAGCCAGCCCGTTGGGAAAGTGTCAGTCTAATCAGCATGCTTTTACTGCGCCAGCGCTTTTAATACTGAACAATTACAGCGAGTTGACGACCTGCGCGACAGTGGCGCGCGCGCCCTGTTTGCGCAGCTGCAGCCAGAAGCGCGTCAGCGTCGCCACCACCGTTTCGTTGCGCGCCAGATCCTCGCCAAACACCGCTTTCATCTCCAGCAGCGCCCGGACGCGCGCTTCGCCTTCCGAGCTGTTGGCCACGTGCTGCGCCAGCTCCGCCTGCTGCGGATCGCGGATGGCGATCGGCGCGCCTTGCTCATCCAGTCGGCCATTCCCAGCAGCAGCAGATCGCAGTTGCTGCCGTTGCGCAGATGCCAGCGCACGCTGTCCAGCAGACGCTGCGGCAGCTTCTGCGTGCCGTCGGTGGCGATTTGATAGGTGCGATGCTTGATGGCGCGGTTTTCATAGCGGGCAATCAGCGAGTCGGCGTAGGCGGTTAAATCCACGCCCTGGGTGCGCAACGTCGGCGCCTGCTGCTCCAGCATCAGCCGGCGCGCGGCGGTGCGCAGACTGGCGTCGGCCATGCAGTCGCTGATGTGCTCATAGCCGGCGAGGAAGCCGAGATAGGCCAGAAACGAGTGGCTGCCGTTCAGCATGCGCAGCTTCATCTCTTCGAACGGCAGCACGTCTGCCACCAGCTCCGCGCCTGCGTTTTCCCACGCCGGGCGGCCGCTGACGAAATTGTCCTCGATCACCCACTGGAAAAACGGCTCCGCTTCCACCGCAACCGGATCGCTGCTGCCCAGCCGCGCCTCCAGCCGGGTGAAGGCCTCGTCGGTCATCGCTGGAACGATGCGATCCACCATTAGAGGGGAAGGTGACCTGCTGCTGAATATCGCTCGCCAGCGCCTCATCCTGCCGCTGCGCCAGCTGGACGATAACGTTGCGTGTCACGTGGCCGTTTTCTGGCATATTGTCGCAGGACATCATGCTGAACGGTGGCAGGTCCGCGTCGCGGCGGCGGAGCGCCGCAAGGATCGGCCCGGCAGCGAACACGGCGCGTCGGGATGGGCGATATCGTGCAGGATATCGGGATGCTGGGGATTGAGATCGCCGTTGGCGGGATGGTGACAGTAACCTTTCTCCGTCTCCGTCACGATCGCTACGTCCGGCTGGCTCATGGCGGCGATCAACGCCTCGATGTTATCGCCTTTGCCGTGCAGCGCCTAGGTGATAACGCCGATCACCCGTGTATGCAGCGCGTCGTCGGCCATCTCGGTAAGGGTATACAGGTGATCCTGCTGGCGCAGCGCCTGAATCAGCTCGCCGCTGTTGAGGTTGACTTCGCAGTAGCCCCAGTCGATGCCCTGTTCCGCCAGTTTGTCACTACACAGCGCCTGATGCGCGCGGTGGAAGGCGCCGAAGCCGATATGCACCTTCCGGGTTTTCAGTTTGCTGCGGTCGTAGCGCGGGCGGAGTACGTCGGAGGGAAGGCGATCGATCTCTAACATAATCCGTCCTTATGGCATACGGGGCGTCCTGCACTCCGTGATTCAGTCATGTAAAACGCGTTACTTACGCCGAAACCGGCTTGCTGCTCGCTTTCGGGCTACGGATGACAAACAACACTAAGAAGGCACCGATGGCGGCAACCGCGCCAGCCAGCACAAAGGCGCTGTCGAATTTGCCGGTGTGCTGCACGATAAAGCCGGTGACAATGGGGCCGATAATGCCCGACAGGCTGCCGACAAGGTGGATAAAGCCGCTGATGCTGCCAACGCGGCTTTTGTGCACCACATCCTGAATAATCGCCCAGTAGATCTAGATCGCGCCGGTGATGTAGAGGAAGAAAATCGACACCGACATCATCATTACCGCAGAATTGACCTCTTTACCGTACCCGCCAGCGCCATACAAACGGCGGCGAACAGTGAGACCACCAGCACAATTTTGGGCGGCAACAACAACTTGCCGGTGATATTGAAAATCTTGTCCAAAATCCAGCCCCCGAGCGCCAGGCCGACGATCCACGGGATCATGGTGGTGATAGACATTGATTTGATGTCGAGGCCGTGCGCCTGCACCAGATAGGCCAGGAACCAGCTCAGGAAAAGAACAGAATGTAGTTGTAGCAGAAGAAGGCGAAGGCGGTGACTAGGATAATCGGCTGGCGCAGATAGTAGCCAAAGCCGTGCGACGCGTGCACCAGATCCGCCTCTTCGCCAGGCTGCTCCTCTTTCAGCTTCTCAACCAGCGCTCGCTCCTGCGGCGACACCAGCTTGCTTTTAGCCGGGTTATCCGCCGAGACGAACAGCCAGATCGCCATCCACACCAGCCCGATCAGGCAGATGATGACGAACGCGGGACGCCAGCCGAAGGCGAGGGCGAGATAGCCGATAATCGGACCGGCGACGGCGCCGCCCAGCGGCGAGCCAGCGCTGAGCAGGCCCATGGCGGTGGCGGCCTGTTTCTTCGGGAACCAGCCGTTAATCGCCTTGTTGGCCGAGGCGCAGATCGGGCCTTCCGCCATGCCGAACAGCACACGCAGGATTAGCATCGACCAGAAGCCGGTGGCCAGCGCGGTCATGCCGCAGAACAGCGACCACATGCCGACCGCGATGCCGAGCACGATTTTCGGCCCAAAGCGGTCGGTAGCGACGCCGCCGACGAAGTTAAACAGGGCGTAACCAAAAAAGAATCTGCCGAAGATCATGCCGAACTGCTCGGCGTTGATCGCCAGATCTTTTTCCACCAGAGGCAGGGTAAGAGAGAGGGCGACACGATCGAGGTAGTTGATCATTAAACCAGAAAAAGCAGTAGTACGATTGTCCAGCGCAGATTTTTAAACATAGGGTCTCCAACGCTTTTTTATAGTGATATGACGTCGGCAGCGCGCTGCCGACGGAATCCCTGGTGGGGTTGCGCTGCTACGTTGTTAGCACGACCTTACAGCAGGTTCGTGGATCTTTTTCGAACAGGGTCATGGCGCGCTCGATGTAGTGCAGCAGAAAGTAAGTGCAGCGCCGCCGCCATGCAGACTGGCGAGAGATCCGACGGGCCGTTCGAGCCGGTGCGCACCTGATAGAGCGAGGCGATGCGGCGCATGCCGGTGATGCCGCCCGCCCGCGTGGGTAATGGTGGTGCGGATATAGTCGATCAGCTGCTCTTCGATCAACTGTTTTCAGTCCCAGATGCTGTTGAACACCTCGCCCACCGCGATTGGCGTGACGGTATGCTGGCGGATCAGGCGAAAGCATTCCTGATTTTCAGCCGGCGTTGGATCCTCCATCCAGAACAGGCGGTAATCCTCGACGCTTTTGCCGAAGCGCGCCGCTTCAATCGGTGTCAGGCGGTAATGCCATATCGTGCAGCAGGTGCTCGTTGAAGCCGAATTTATCGCGAATGGCCTCAAACAGCTTCGGCGTAAAGTCGAGGTACTTTTCCGTCGACCATAGCTGCTCTTCCTGCCAGTCGCCTTTGGTCGCCGGCTCATACGCTAGCCCTTTGCCTTTCGCCATGCTGTAGGTAGTTTTCATGCCCGGCACGCCGCACTGCGCGCGGATCGCCTTAAAGCCCATCTCTTTATGATTTGCGTAGTCGTCTATCACTTTGTCGATGGTGTGGCCGGTGGTGTGGCAGTAAATCATCACGCCGGTGTGCGATGCGCCGCCCAGCAGCTGATAGAGCGGCATGTTGGCGGCCTTGCCTTTGATATCCCACAGCGCTATATCCACCGCCGAGATAGCCGACATGGTGACCGGACCGCGACGCCAGTAGGCACCTTTATAGAAGTACTGCCAGATATCCTCAATCTGATGGGCGTTGCGGCCGCTCAGCTGCGGACAGATATGGTCTTTCAGGTAGGAGGCCACCGGCAGCTCGCGGCCGTTAAGCGTCGCGTCGCCGATACCAGTGAGGCCGTCATCGGTGGTGATTTTCAGCGTGATGAAGTTCCTGCCTGCGCAGGTGACAAACACTTCAGCGTTAATAATTTTCATCTCTTGTAGCTTTTATTCAGTAAGCAATGCTAAAAAAGTACGCGCAATTACGCTACTACATAAGGTGCGATGCAGAGTTGTGAAGAAAATCACAGAGAGAAAGTTGAGCTCTGCCAGCGGTCGGCAACCAGCGCTAGCTGACGCTTACAGGTTGCATTCACGTTAAAACGCGCGCAGCTTGGCCCGAGGCGCAACGTGTCTCGCGCCAGGGAGAAAACGCCGGGGCATTTTGGAACAACGCAGCGCGTGGGGTCGTTTACGGACGCACCTCATCCCTGAGGTGCGTATCGGCACAGGCCGCGCCGGCAGAGATGCCGCTTTTGCCACTTTGCCATAGGCCATGCTGTGTGCGTCAGCACAAAATTTATCGTTAACGCTGACCTCACAGCGAGGTGCTACCTCAGGCCAGCAGCGCGCACTGCGATGGCAGGCGACAGCTGAGCGCGCCTGGCAGCATCTCAATGGTGAACTCGTAGCCGGACAGCGGCTCGCCATCCAGGTTGAAGGTCATCTCGTTCGGCGAAACGATACGCAGCGACTGCAGCTTCGCCGTCACAATATTAGAATTGTCATCGTTGCTGGTCAGCGAGTGCAGCAGAGTCGGCAGCAGCTCCTGCGCGGTTACGATGCTCAGGTCGAGCAGCCCGTCGTTGATCAGCGCAGATGGACAGAGGCGCTGTCCGCCGCCCGCCTGTCGGCCGTTGCCGATGCCGATCGCTAGGGCGTCGCCCTGCCAGTGGAAGCCAGGGCCAGAAATGGTGCAGCTGTCGGGCTTCAGCGTATCCATGCGCATCAGGCCGTGAATGAAGTAGGAGACGCCGCCCAGCGCCGACTTCAGCTTTTCCGGCGTTTCGGTGGTGATACGCGTGCCGAAGCCGCCGGTCGCCATATTGACGAAATAGCGATCCTGATTGACGCGCGCCAGATCGATAATATGTGCTTTGCCCTGCAGGGCGAGACATAGCGCCCGCTCTATCTCTGCCGGAATGCCGACGCTGGTGGCGAAATCGTTCGCGGTACCGAGCGGAATAATGCCGAGCACCGGCCGTTGCGCGGCTGGCACGGCGGTCAGCGCGGTGGCGATCTCGTTGATGGTGCCGTCGCCGCCGCCGGCGACCACCGTATCGGCGCCCAGCCGCATCGCCTCCTCGACGTAGCGCTTGCCGTCGCCTTTCTCCCAGGTGACGCGTACCGCGATGGCAAAGCCCTCGTCGCGCAGCTGGTTTATCGCGCTACATAGCTCTTCATTGCCGGCGCCTTTACCTTTACCATTCAGGATGAGCAGAGTAAGCGGTTGTTTTTCCATTATCCGTTCCTTGAAAACCCACAATGAGCTGTGCTTATAGCATAGTCAGGGCGAAAAACTTAGGGGAGAAAAGCGGGAAAAAGAAAACCCGCACGGGGGAGCCGGGCGGGTGAATGAGGTGGTTCCTAGTACAGCAGCTATTAGTTGTTACTTGTTCGCAGCAGGCGCGACTATAAAGGAGCGCGCAGCGGCGGTCTGTGATCCTGTTCTAACGTCCCTGGTTTACTTTCAGACCGTGAGTAATTTTCCGTGGGGATCACGCGTGCTGCTGCCATCGGGAAAATTGCGTAGCAGCAGGGCGAAGGCAAGGCTCACCGCTTCGGGCACTGCGATCCAGACGCGATGGCCGTCGCCCGGCGCTACCTCGACCGCCGCACCGCGTCCATCCTGCATCGCCGCCAGGCTGCAGTTGAGATTGCCCTGCGGCGTCATGATCTCCAGCGTGTCTCCGAGGGAAAACTTATTCTTCTCCGCCACCTCTGCCCAGCTGCCGCGGCGCGCCAGCCCTTCCAAGCGTGGTCAGCAGCTGCGGATTGAAGGGTTTGCCGGCGGCGGCAATAGACCTGCGCGGTGCGTGCGCAGTAGTAGAACGATTTGGTGCGCCCCTCGATCTTCAGCGAGTGCACCCCCATCTCGCTCAGGCGCTCAACGTGCGCCACCGCGCGCAGATTCTTTGAGTTCATAATGTAGGTTGCTGTGCTTATTCTCAAAGGCGCTCATCACCTCTCGCCCGGCTTCATCTTCTCTTCCAGCAGGAACACCTTGTTAGTGGGCTGGCCGACGCCGAGCGTCGGGATAATCGCCTGCGGCGCAGGGTGATGGTGCGCGACGATATTGCCCGCTTAATCCTGCTGCCCCTCGGCGACCTTGTACTCCCAGCGGCAGGCGTTGGTGCAGGTGCCCTGATTCGGGTCGCGCTTGTTGAGATAACCGGAAAGCAGGCAGCGGCCGGAGTAAGCCATGCAGAGCGAGCCGTGCACGAGAACACCTCCAGCTCTATCTCCGGCATCCGGCACCTGCCGGCAGATTTCGGCAATCTCCTCCAGCGACAGCTCGCGCGTCAGCCCCATCTGCTGCCATAACTTCACCGTCGCCCAGTTAACCGCGTTGGCCTGAACCGAAAGGTGCACCGGCATCTGCGGAAACGCCTCGCGCACCAGCATAATCAGGCCGGGGTCGGACATGATCAGGGCGTCCGGCGGCATCTCCACCACCGGCGTCAGGTCGCGAATAAAGGTTTTCAGCTTGGCGTTGTGCGGCGCGATATTGACCACCACGTAGAACTTCTTGCCCAGCGCGTGCGCCTCGGCGATCCCTTTGGCAAGGTTGTCATGGGTAAATTCATTATTGCGCACGCGTAGGCTGTAGCGCGGCTGTCCGGCATAGATCGCGTCTGCGCTGTAGGCGAAGGCGTAACACATATTTTTCAACTTGCCCGCCGGGGAAAGCAGTTCGGGTTTCATGGTTGTCTCACTGATGTCAGGTCAGCATGCCGCCTAGCGCGGCCCGTGCCGCGGCCGCACAGGCGGCCTGGCAAAAGGTGCGGAATTGTAGGCGGTGATGCGGGGAAGTTAATTGATCTAAATCAACTGACGCGGATCCACTTCCCAGAGGTAGCCCATGCCGTAAACGGCACGGATAAAGGGCTGGTCGGTGTCGAGCGCTTCCAGCTTACGGCGCAGATGTCAGGCCCGCGCTGCGCGCATGCGCGGCGATATGCAGATCGTTCGCCACGATCTGGCGTCCCTTTACGTTCAAGATCGGCGCGAATAGCGCCGTAATGAAAGGCGGCCCTGGCGTCGTAGCTCAGCACGTCGAGGCGCGAAACAAAATCCTCAACGACGCGTAAATTACGATTGGGGAACTGACTTTTCTCGGCGCCGTAATAGAGTTCCGCCAGCGTAATTGAAGAGATCACCATGCGGCCCAGCTGCGCGTTGAACTTGTTCAGCATCTCTATGGGCCGACGCTTTATCACATAGATAACAATGTTGGTATCCAGCATATAACGATGCATCACAACGCTTCCCGCTCATCGGCTGGCGGCGTGGTTCGCTCCGACATAAAGTCGTCGCTGACGCGCTGCTCGCTCAGGAAAAAACTGGCCCAGGCATGCTCAACCGGCGCGATAATGCGTTCATTGCCCACCGCCCGAACGGTCACGTTTTTTACGTTTTCCGGAAAGCGCACGTCTGCGGGAATACGAACGTTTTGCGTGCGATTACTGGTAAAAATGGTGCCTTGCGACATAAAACGCCTCCTTTATAAGGTGGTTAATCGTTGAGCATTATGCTCTATAGTAAAAGTGTAGAGCAACTACTCGCGCGCCAGTCCGCGACGCTCTTGCCTGCGCCGCAGCTCCGTGCCGTCACCGCTGGTGATCACCAACGGCAGCGCGCCGAACAGCGCGGCCAGCGTGGTCATCAGGATCGGGCGAAAGCTCAGCAGGCAGGCCTGGAAAATGGCGTCGCGCGGGCTCAGGCCGCCGCTGTGCTGCGCCTCAAGGGCGAAATCCTACATCATAATGGCGTTCTTCTTCACTATGCCGATCAGCAGCAGAATGCCGATCAGGGCTATCAGGCTAAAAGGTGTATCAAACAGCGTCAGAGCCAGCAGCGCGCCGACGCCCGCCGAGGGCAGCGTGGAGAGAATGTTCAGCGGATGCACATAGCTTTCGTAGAGCATCTCCAGCACGATATAGACGTCGCCGATGGCGGCGAGCATCAGCCAGAGCCGGCTGCTCTGCGACTGCTGAAATACCTGCGCGGTGCCGGCGAAGCTGCCGCGCACGCTGGTGGGCACGCCGATAGCGGTCATAGTACGGTCGATGACCGCCAAGGCTTCTAACAGCGAGGCGCCTTCCGGCAGGTTGAAGGAGATGGTCGAGGAGGCGGAAAGCCCCTCATGGTTTACCGAGAGAGGCGCGTTGGCGGGCTGACAGCGGGCGAACCACGACAGCGGAATCGCCTTGCCCTCTCTCGTTGATCACGAACATCTGATCCAGCACGCTGATATCCTGAGTATAGCGCGGATCGACCTCCATCACCACTTTATACTGGTTCAGCGGCTGATAGATGGTGGAGATCTGCCGCTATTCGAAGGCGTTGTTGAGAAGTGTGTTGGCGTCGGCGACGTCGATACCGAGGTGCGCCATGCTTTCGCGATCGTAGATCAGCGCCATTTTGCTGCCCTTGTCCTGCTGATCGGAGTTGACGTCCGCCAGCTGCGGCAGGGCGGCGAAGGCCTGACGGATTTTCGGCTCCCATTCGCGCAGCGCCGCCAGATCGTCCGACAGCTGCGAATACTGATAGCTGGCGCTTGACTCGCGGCGGCCGACGCGCAGATCCTGCACCGCGTTAAGGTAGAGATTGGCGCCCGGCTCCTTCGCCAGCTTCGCGCGCAGCCGGGCGATCACCGCCAGGGCGCTTTCATTGCGCTCCGCGAGCGGCCTCAGCGAGACAAACATCGAGCCGCTGTTGGTGCGCATCCCGCCGGTAAAGCCCACCACGCTTTCCACCGCCGGCTCGGCTTTTACGATCACCATAAAGTACGGCAGCTTCTGCCGCATCGCCTGAAACGAGATGCTCTGGTCAGCGGAGATAAAGCCGGAGAGGCGGCCGGTATCCTGCTCCAGCATAAAGGTTTTCGGCACCGGGATAAACAGCCACTCGGTGAGCACGACGGTGCCGAACAGCAGCAGCACCCAGCGCGCGTGGTTCAGCACCCAGCCCAGCGAGCGGCCGTAACCCAGCTGGATCGCCGGCAGCAGCCGGCCCGCGCCGGCGCGGCTGGCTGCGCGCCGCGTTCGGCTTCAGCAGGTAGGCGCACATCATCGGCGTCAGGATAAGCGAGATCACCATCGAGATAGCGATCGCCACCGAGAGCGTAACGGCGAACTCCGAGAAGAAGCGGCCGATCAGCCCGCCGGTCATCAGCAGCGGCAAAAAGACCGCAATCAGCGACAGGCTCATCGACAGCACGGTAAAGCCCACCTCGCGCACGCCGTTCAGCGCCGCCTGCAGCGGCTTCATGCCCGCCTCGACGTGGTGCGCAATATTCCTCCAGCACCACGATGGCGTCATCCACCACGAAGCCGGTGGCGATGGTCAGCGTCAGGTTGTTGATAGAGAAGCCGAGGAAATAGATCACGGCGAAGGTACCCACCAGCGACAGCGGCACGGCGACGGCAGGGATAATGGTTGCCGGCACGTTGCGCAGGAACAGGTAGATAATCATCACTACCAGCGCGATCGCCAGCATCAGCTCGTGCTGGGTATCGGTGACCGAGGCGCGGATATTGGTGGTGCGATCGGTCAGCGACGGCAGCAGCGCGCGGATAGCGTCGGCGGTGGCGATGATATTGGCGCCCGGCTGGCGCTGCACGTTCATCACAATGGCTGGCTCGCGGTTCGCCCAGGCGCCCAGCCAGCGGTTCTCCGCGCCCTGTTCTATGGTGGCGACGTCGCCCAGCCGCACCGGCGCGCCGTTGTTGTAGCTGATAATCAGCTGGCGGTAATCCTCCGCCGACTTCATCTGATCGTTCGCGGACAGGGTGATGGCGCGCTCCGGGCCGTCGAGGCTGCCTTTCGCCGAGTTGACGTTGGCGTCGCTGATGGCCGTGCGCACCTGCTCGCTGGTCAGCCCCAGCGCCTGCACGTTCATCTGCACGCGCACCGCTGGCCGCTGGCCGCCGGAGAGCGTCACCAGCTCGACGCCGGAAACCTGGGAGATTTTCTGCGCGATGCGCGTCTCCACCATATCCTGCACCTGCACCTGCGTCAGCAGCATGCTGCTGGTGGTGACCGCCAGCGTCATGGCCGGCTGCGCGGCGCGGCTGCTTTTCAGCGCGGTGCTTTGCGGCGCAACCACTTCCACCTTCACCCCTTCCGTCAGGCGATCCAGCCCGTCGGTTATCACACGCTCGCCCGCGTTCAGCCCAGCGGTCACGCTTTTTTTTGCTGACCTTGTCGTCGCTGTTGACCACCCAGACAAAGTGGCCCTCGTTGCCCATCTGCAGTGCGGCGGTGAGGATCACAATCGCATCCTGCAGGGTGTTGACCTTCAGCCGCACGTTGACGAACTGGTTGGGAAAGAGCTTGTCGTCCTGATTATCGAAGCGCACCTTCATCTTGATGGTGCCGGTGGTGACGTCGATCTGGTTGTCGATGCTGAGCAGCGTTTCCTGCGTCAGCCGCGTCTGGTTGCTGCGATCCCAGGCCTCGACCACCAGCGGCGCGCCCTGTTTCTGCGTCTGCATAATCTCGGCTAGGTTCTTTTCCGCCAGGCTGAACACCACGTCGACAGGGTGGGGCTGGGTGATCACCACCAGCCCGTTGGTGTCGCCGCTGGTAATATAGTTGCCCACGTCCACCTGCTTCAGGCCGACGCGGCCGTCAATCGGTGAGGTGATGCGGCTGTAGGTGAGGTTGAGCTCGGCGCTGGCGACGCTGCCCTCGTCCGCCTTTAGGGTACCCAGGGTTTCGCTGATCAGCGAGCGCTGGGTATCCAGCTCCTGCTGCGACACCAGCGAGGTTTTCGCCAGCTTCTCAAAGCGCGCCAGATCGCGACGCGCGTTGGCCAGCGTCGCCTGATCTTTCGCCAGCTGGCCCTGCGCTTGGGTCAGTGCCACCTGATAGGGGCGCGGATCGATCTCCGCCAGCAGCTGTCCCGCCTTGACCTGCTCGCCCCCTGAAAGTGGATCGCCATCAGCTCGCCGTCGACGCGGCTGCGCACCGTGACGGTATTGGCGGCGGTGACGGCCTGCACCGGCGCCTTTGCCGCGGTGCGGTCGGGCGCTGCTCTGGGTATCACTGTCGGGCTACGCCGGATGCTGCCACCAGTAGTAGGTGCCCGCTGCGGCGACCGCCAGCGTCAGGAAAATCAGGCCTTTTTTCAACAAGGAAGGTCGGTTCATCTTATTGTTTGCTCTCCAGCTGTATTGCCGTTCCCAAAACGCAGGCTGAAACGCGGTAGCCTGCAAATAGCAGAGTGTAGACTCGCAAAGCGGGCAGAAGTTGAAGGAATTAAGGATATCTGTCAGTCCGACGTAAGTATCCCTTTTAGCACAAACTTATCGCGCAAAGACACATAAAAGGGCAGCTGGCGGTTTGCTATGCTTTTTTGGCAGGGTATGAAAGAAAAGGAGAAAACAATAGCGTCAGGTTGAAACCCGCCAGCTCGGCGACAGCGGCATCCAGGTGCCGCCGCTGGCCTTCGGCGGCAACGTATTCGGCTGGACCCTGGATGAAGCGGGATCCTTCTCGCTGCTGGACGCGCTGGTGGACCAGGGGCTATGGTTCATCGATACCGCCGATGTCTATTCGCGCTGGGCAATAAGGGCGGCGAGTCGGAGACCATTATCGGCAACTGGCTGAAAAAGAGCGGCAAGCGCGACCGCATCGTGCTGGCGACAAGGTCGGCATGGCGCTGTCGCCGGAGAAAGCCGGCCTGAAGCCGCAATATATCCTCCAGGCTGTAGAGGCGTCGCTGCGCCGCCTGCAGACCGATTATATCGATCTCTACCAGGCACACCGCGATGACGAGGAGACGCCGCTGGCAGAGAGCCTCGCCGCGTTCGATTCGCTGATCAAAGAGGGCAAGGTACGCGCTATCGGCGCCTCCAACTACAGCGCGCCGCGCCTGCATGAGGCGCTGGCGATCAGCGAAGCGCACGCGGCTTGGCGCGCTATGAGACGCTGCAGCCCGAGTACAACCTCTACGACCGCGCAGGCTATGAGGCGGCGCTGGAGCAGGTGGCGATGCAGCACGGGCTGGGCGTCATTAACTACTATTCGCTGGCGAGCGGCTTTCTCAGCGGCAAATATCGCCGCGCAGAGGATGCCGGCAAGAGCGCGCGGGCAGGGCGTGGTGGAGAAATACCTCAATCCACGCGGGCTGGCTATTCTCGCCTCGCTGGATGAGATCGCGCACGCGCACGGCGTAACTCCGACACAGGTGGAGGATCTAGTGGGCGCCATGCGGCTGCGGCTGGCGCCGGAAGAATTCGAAAAACTGGCGCAGGCCAGCGCCTGATGTCTCAGACGAGGCAAGGCGCCGCCTCGGCGACCCCCTTCAGCCTGAACGTCAAGCCGCTGACACGTTTCTGTTCAGCTATCTCCCTCACAAATGTTTGAAAAAAATGCCTCTTTGCCGATTCGTGCGCACATCTTTACAAAAGTTGAATTTTTGCCAGCACTATCCTCTGCTCTGCAACGAGCCCTAATCAGATAAGAAGAGCGATTATGAACAGAAAAAAGCAGTGCGGCAGTTCCCGCTGCGCCTCGCAGCCGGCTCCCTGATGTTCGCTATGCTGAGCGCCTCTGCGGTAGCCGCAGACGCCTTCAGCTACGACTCGCCCTATATGTTTGGCGACTGGGACGGTTCGCGCACGCAGCTGGAAAATGACGGTGTTAAATTTGACGTCAACTACACCATGGAAAGCGCCTCTAACCTCGTCGGCGGCGCCGATACCAATACGTCGATGCGCTGCAGCGGTCAGTGGGCGTTCGGCGCCAATCTCGATCTGGAAAAACTGCTCGGCTGGCAGGATAAGCAGTTCTAGGCGACCATCACCAACCGTGACGGCCGCAATATTTTCGATCAGGTGGCGGATCGCCGCACCGGCATGCTCTCCTAGGTGCAGGAGGTATACGGCCGCGGCCAGACCTAGCGTCTGATCCAGTTCTGGCTGAGCAAAGGGCTGTTTGATGACGTGGTCAACCTGAAGGCGGGCCGCGTCACCGTGGGCGAGGACTTCGATAATTTCAACAGCAAGTTCCAGAACCTGGCGTTTGGCAGCGGCCAGGCAGGCAACTGGCGCGGCGACCGCTGGTTCAACTGGCCGGTGTCGCAGTGGGGCGGCCGCGTGAAGCTGAATATCACCCCGGAGGTCTTCTTCCAGGTCGGCTTCTATAACCAGAACCGTGCCAACGACGATCGTGGCGACGGTTTCTGCCTCGATACCAGCAACTTCGAGGGCAATCTGGTGCCGGTGGAGCTGGGCTGGCAGCCGACGCTGGGTCCCGACAAACTGCCGGGTAATTACCGCATCGGCTACTACTACTCCTCTGCCAACGGAGACGTGTACGGCAGCTGGCGCGACGGCGCCTATCAGGACAAAGATCACTCCTATGGCGGCTATGTGCTGTTGCAGCAGCAGCTGACCGCGCAGGGCGGCGACGTAAGCCGCGGCCTCGGCGTGACCGTTCAGGCGGTAATGAACGACTACAAGACCTCGAAGACCGACAACTATCAGTCGACCGCCTTTACCTGTGCCGGACCGTTCGACGCGCGTCCTGAAGATGAGTTCGGCATCGCCGCGGCGCGCATCCACGTGAACAGCGACTACACCCGCGCGCTGCGTCAGCAGAACGCCGCCAACGACGAAACGGACTTCGACAGCCCGATCTATCTGCCGATTACAGGAAGGTTCGGAGTATAACTACGAGCTTTATTACAACGTGAAGCTGGCGAAATGGCTGCAGGTGCGTCCGAATCTGCAATATATCGTCGCGCCGGGCGCGGTAAGCGAAGTGAAGGATGCCTTTGTCGGCGGCATCAGCGCCAATATCAACTTCTGACAGCGGCTCAAAGCGGCCTGTTATGGGCCGCTTAATGCTGTAGTCAGGGTGCGGTCGCTCAAGGCAGGGACCGATCACAAAGTTGCTCAAGGCATCCCTGCGCGCTCGGCCCGCGCAAATACGCACCTCATCCCTGTGGTGCGCCCTTAGCCGGGCCAACGCGCTGCGTTGTTCAAAAACGCTCCCAGCGTTTTTGTCCCTATCGCGGGACGCTTTGCTCTTCGGCCCCAGCCTTCCACTTTCTGAACATCTCAGCTGCTGTAAAACCCGTCTATGCGAGCTTCTTAACGAAACATTAACTCTGCCAGCGCGCCAGACCGGCCGTGACCGAGCCAAAGTCATCGCCGCTGGCGATCGGCGTCTCCGGCAGCGCCTGCTGCAGCGCGTCGCGCAGCACCGGCGAACGCGCGCTGCCGCCCGTCAGATAGATCACTTCCGGTTTGGCCGTGCAGCTGGCGAGCGCCAGCTGTACCTGCTCGAGAATCCGCTCCAGCGGCTGGTTGATCGCCTCCTCCAGCATGGTGTCGTTGATGGTGGCGTGCAGCTGCGGCGCGATAAACGCCAGGCTGGCGTCAAACGCGTCGCGTTCGGACAGGGAGATCTTGCTCTCCTCCGCTGCGCGCACCAGCCGGTAGCCCAACTTCTGCTGCCACACCTTCAGCAAACGCGCCACCACGTCACCCTGTTCAGCATCGCGCACCAGATCGCGCAGCAGCTTGCCGCAGGCGGTGGAGTAGAATTCGCTCTGCGCCGGCACATCGTTGATCGCCACCGCGTTCCACCACGGCAGCGCGGTGCCTTTGTGGCCAAGCAGGCCCTGACGCCGGTCCGACAGGTTGCACCACTCTGGCCCTATCAGCAGCATAGAGCAGTCGGTGGTGCCGCCGCCGATATCGCTCACCAGCACGCGCGTCTCTTTCTCCAGCGTCGCTTCAAACTCCAGCCCCGCCGCGACCGGCTCAAACTGAAACTCTACGTCGCGGAAGCCGGTGCGATTCGCGGCACGTAGCAGAATGCCCTGCGCCTGCTCACCGCCTGGTCGATAGTGCCGTCGAGCTGCGCTTCGCCCTGCGCGTGGATATGGCGCATCATGGCGCACACCAGATCTTCGAACAGCGCGATCTGCTGCGGCTTCAGCCCGCTGGCGCCGAGAAAGGATTTAGGGGATTTAACGAACCAGGTCTTTTCCGGATCGACCATATAGTGCTGCAGCGCCGTGGTTTCCGCGTCCGGCGTCGCCACCTGATGATGGCGGTAGAGCCATTCGCTCGCGGCTTCGCGCGTGGGAGCGGCAATCATTGAGGGCAGCAGGCGCTGCCCATTTTCCAGCGTAAGCAGGCGCGGCGCGCTGCTGTCGCGCACGGCAATGGGACAGTTCGCCGTACCGTAAGCGAAACCAATGAACATTGGATGCCCCTCCCTGAAAAAAAGGGGGCAACTTTAGCGCAGCTTGTCGGGGCTGGCAAGCGGCTCAGTCCTCCGGCGACGCCTAGACCGCCAGCCGTCCGCGTCCGGCGTTTTTGGCGTCGTAGCAGGCGATATCAGCCTGCGAAAGCAGCTCGGCGCCGACCTGATAGAGGCCGCCTTGCCAGCTGAAGCGATAATCATTCTCCGCGCCGATCTCCTCGCCCTCCAGCGTGTGCAGCGGCGTAATACTGTAGTGAATCTCCACTTCGCCGCCGTCGGCGCCGTGTAGCACCAGCTCGTCATCCAGCGCCGGGGTGGTTTTCTCCACCGGCAGGCGGCGCAGCAGCAGGTTTTCCAGCGGCGCGCCGTGGCGGCTATAGGTGATGTGCAGCAGCTCGCTCAGCTGCCTACCCGCCGCCGCCAGCCGCCAGCCGAGTATCTTCTCCGCCACGGGGGTCATAAAGGTGACGCGCATATCGCTGTCGGTGCTGATCACCGCCTCGCCAATGACGTCGAGGGTGATCGCCATACGCTCTTTCTCCTCGAACAGCGCGTCGGTGAGGTTGCACAGCTGGGTCACGTCCTGACAGATGCCGAGCATGCGCTCAATGTGGCCGTCGTGGCTGAAAAAGCGGTTCGCTTGGGTGCGCAAGGTGCGGATACCGTCAGAATGCAGAATACGGTACTCCATCTCAAAGGCGCCAGCGCGCGGCGACGTTTGCAGCAGCGCCTGATCGAGCCGGTCGCGATCCGCCGGGTGCACCCGGCTGCGCCACAGCTCGCGGCTGGGCTGCTGGTGGGCGGAGAGGCCGAACAGCGTGTACATGCACCGTTCTCACATCGTCTCATTGCTCATCAGTTTCCATTCGTAGACGCCGATTTCTCCCGCCTCGTTGGCCAGCGTGATGCGCTCCATCAGGTGACGGTTGACCCGCTCGCTCTGCTTTAGCTCGGAGATATCGACAATCTGCGTGATAAAGTAGAGCAGACTGTGGCTGCCGTCGCACACTAGCGAAACGGTCAGGCGTGCCCAGACGATCTCGCCGCTTTTGCGGAAATAGCGCTTTTCGATGGTGTAGCGTCGCTCTCGCCGCGCAGCAGCATGTCAACGTGCTGCAGATCGTTTTCCAGATCGTCATGGTGAGTCATTTGCTGGAAGGTGAGCTTCTTCAGCTCGGCGGAGGGAAAGCCCAGCGTCTGGCAGAGCGAATAGTTCACCTGCAGCCAGGTGCCCTGCGGCAAGAGCAGCGCCATGCCGATGGCGGAGTACTCCATCGCGTGGCGAAAGCGGGTCTCGCTTTCGCTGATGTGGTGCTTTTCGCGCCGGGAGGCGTCCATGACCAGCGCCATAATATGGCTGGGTATCAGCACCAGCAGAAAGGGCAGCTAGGTGACGATCTGCGCCGAGGCGCTGCCGTGCGTCTCCAGCCTCACCAGCCCCAGCATGCAGATGCTTTCCGCAATCACCCAAGTAAAAAGGAAAGAGAGGGTGCTCTCGCCGCGAATGTGCATCATCCAGACCGCCAACAGCCCACCGAGCCGCGGGATGAGCACGCCGACCGAGAGCATGAAGCGCAGCCAGTCGAGCAGCGTGTTAAGCGGGGCGTGGCACCGTAACAGCTGGCGCAGCAGAACGGAGCCGGCAATCGCCTGCAGCAGATTGATCAGGGTGAATTTCAGGTTAGCCGGTTCCGGCTCGAGGATCAGTGTGTTGGCCAGGGCGGTGCCCGCCGCACAGCCCAGCAGCGGCGCTTGGTGCGACGGCGTGCGAAACGCCACCACCGTCATCAGCGCGGTGGCGAACCAGAGCTGCGAGATCAGGCCGCTGAACACGATCAGCTCCAGACAAAACAGCGTCAGTAAAAAGGCGGTCACGCCCAGCAGCAGGGCGCTCAGCAGGCGGGCTGACGGCGTAGCCGACAAAGATAACAGTTCAACACCCATTCACTAACTCGGCAATGCGCACGGCGTCTAAACGACGAAAAATGCGCCAGTCATTCTCTATCTGGCATGCTAGCACATCGGCGTCGTCGTGCATCTGTTAAATAGAATCTGGGCGTTATTCAACGGATTAACGGGTATATTGCCGCCGTGCAGCAGGACGCAGTGAGGGGCAGCGGCGGAACAGATTGGCGCGGGTGTAAGGCTTTTCCAGTCCGGCGAGATCGGCAGAAAAACGTTCAAGAAACTGTTGAGTCGTCGCCACGCGGCCGTGACTCAGCAGCAGCAGCGGCACCAGAAAGGCGGCGCCAACCTGCGGCCAGCTAAAGCCCTTCAGCGCGGTGCGGCGTTGGCTGAGCAGAAAGGCGCTGCTCAGCGTGAAGCCCAGCAGCAGGCCAGCGGCGACCTCGCTGGGGGGAATGGGCTTGGATCACTAGGCGCGAAAAGCTCACCATCAGCGGGATGACATAGCCGACGCCGATAGTGACGCCGCGCCACAGCGCCGGCCAGCGGCCGGACACCAGCCACAGCATCACCGGCCAGAGCGTAGCGGACATCGCGCTGTGGCCGCTGAAGCCGGTAAAGTTAAAGCGGGCGCAGCCAATGCCGAAGCCGAGAAAAAGGATCTTCGACAAGCTGACCAGCAGGCCCGCCAGACCAAAGGCGATCAGCCAGTACCACACCGTGCAGCGGTTATCGCTTTTCCATGGCAGGATCAGCAGCATGCTGTCGCCAAAGTAGGTCAGGGTTCTCCAGTGCATAGTTTTCCTTAATGGCTGCCTGGCGGAGAGCGCCCGCGCTGTCGCGGACGCCACGCCATCCTCTGCGTCGCTGCGCCGGCCGCACAGATGAAGACAGAACAGGATACAGTTTATCGGGGAAAGGGCCGGGTTTGAAAAGGGGAAATTCTGAAATCCCGATAACGGCTTTTCTCTGGCATCAACAGGCTGAAATCCCTATACTTGGCGCCGACTAAACCCTCCTATTCCGTCCTGCGTCAAAACGCCTTATCCGCGTACAGCGCAGGCTCCAGTATTAGGTCTTTAAGAAGTATGACTGACAAGTTTCATCAGTGCGTGATTGTGGGCATTGCCGGTGCCTCCGCATCCGGAAAAAGTTTAATCGCCAGCACGCCCTACCGTGAAATCCGCGACCAAGTCGGTGACGCGCATATCGGGGTCCCGGGAAACGCCTATTATAAGGACCAGAGTCACCTCACCATGGAAGAGAGGGCGAAAACCAACTACGACCATCCTAGCTCCATGGATCATGACCTGCTGCTGCAGCATCTGCAGGCGCTGAAGGCGGGCCAGGATATCGACCTGCCGGTCTACAGCTACGTCGAGCATACCCGCACGCGCGACAGCATTCACCTGAAGCCGAAAAAGGTGATTATCCTTGAAGGGATCCTGCTGCTGACCGACGCCCGTCTGCGCCAGGAACTGAACTTCTCGATTTTCGTCGATACCCGGCTGGATATCTGCCTGATGCGCCTCATGAAGCGCGACGTTAACGAGCGCGGCCGCTCTAATGGACTTGGTGATGAGCCAGTACCAGAAAACGGTGCGCCCGATGTTCCTGCAGTTTATCGAGCCGTCGAAGCCGTACGCGGATATTATCGTGCCGCGCGGTGGAAAAAACCACATCGTCATTGATATCTTCAAGGCCAAAATCAATCAGTTTTTTGAATAATCTGCGTCGGGTCTGACGCGCGGCGAGCCGCCTGACACGCGCGTTGCAGGCTGTTCGCTACACTTATGTCATGGAGTTACCGCAATGAAATTATGCGACCGCGATATTGAAGCCTGGCTGGACAACGGCAGGCTGGCCATCGATCCGCGCCCGCCGGTAGAACGCATCAACGGCGCCACCGTGGACGTGCGTCTGGGCAACCAGTTCCGCACCTTTCGGGGACACACCGCGCCCTTTATCGATTTAAGCGGCCCGAAAGATGAAGTGAGCGCCGCGCTGGAGCGCGTGATGAGCGACGAGATAGTGCTGCCGGAAGGGGAAGCCTTTTTCCTGCATCCCGGCGAGCTGGCGCTGGCGGTGACCTTTGAGTCGGTCACCATCCCGGACGATCTGGTGGGCTGGCTCGACGGTCGCTCTTCACTGGCGCGCCTCGGCCTGATGGTGCACGTTACCGCGCACCGCATTGATCCCGGCTGGCAGGGACGCATCGTGCTGGAGTTCTATAATTCCGGTAAGCTGCCGCTGGCGCTGCGTCCCGGCATGCTGATCGGCGCGCTGAGCTTTGAGCCGCTTTCCGGCCCGGCGGTGCGGCCCTACAACCGTCGCGAAGACGCCAAATATCGCGGGCAGCAGGGCGCTGTCGCCAGTCGTATCGATAAAGATTAAAACGCGAACATGGGGATGTGATGAAGAGAGTGATAACCACTCTGGCCATTTTGCTGGTGGTCGTAGTTGCGGGCATGACCGCGCTGGTGCTGCTGGTGAACCCAAACGATTTCCGCGCCTATATGGTAAAGCAGGTCGAGCAGCGCTGTGGTTATCGGCTGGAGGTGGACTGCGATCTGCGCTGGCACGTCTGGCCCAAACTCAGCATCCTTGCCGGGCGCATGAGCCTGACCGCGCCGCAGCTGCTGGTGACGGCCAAAAATATGCGGCTGGACGTCAATCTCTGGCCGCTGCTGTCACACCAGCTCAGCATCAGCTAGGTAATGTTGAGCAATGCGGTGGTGCGCGCCACGCCGGAAAGCGCGCCGGTCGCGCCGGCGCGCAGCGACGCGAGCGAGCCGGGCAGCGGCTGGTCGTTCGACATCGGGCAGCTGCGCGTCGCTGACAGTTTGCTGATCTGGCGCGAGCCGGGCGGCGACGAGTATAACTTCCGCAACTTCAACCTCAGCCTCAATCAGGATGCGCGCCATCAGGCGAGCATCGAACTCAGCGCCAGCCTGACGCGCAACCAGCGCAACGCCACTATCTCCTTAAAGGGGCAGCTTGGCGCCGCGCAGTACCCACACCGCTTAAGCAGCAAAATTGACGAACTCAACCACGCGCTGAGCGGCGCGAATATTCCGCCTCAGGGCATCAAAGGCAAGCTGAGCGCCGACCCAGCTGCAGCTGACCGTCAACGACAGTGCGCTGACCGGCGAGGCGAGCGGCATGCTGAGCCTGCCGCAGCAGTTCTCTCTCAGGCTGCACGCCACCCAGCTTAACCTCGACAACCTGATGACCAACGCGCCGCAGGCGCCTGCAAAGCAACGCCGATTCACCGCTCAACGCGCTGCGCAGCAAACTCGGCGACGGCACCTTCTCGCCGCTGGGCACGGTAGATATCTGTCAGCCCGAGACGCGCGTCGCGCTGCAGCCGGTGCTGGAGAATGTCGCCATACAGCCGCTGCTCGCCGCCCTTGAACTGCCGCAGACGCTGCAGGACGATCTGTCGCTGGCGGCGAAGCGCCAGTGGCAAGGCTCGGCGCGCGTGCAGGCCAGCGACCGCGTCAGCAGCGACCAGAGCGGCGATCAGGGCATTCGCTGGCTCGACGGCGTGCTGCGCGTCGCGGATCTGCAGGGCAAGGGCGATCGCCTGCAGCTACAGAGTGCCGGCGAGGTGAATATGCCGCAGCACCAGCTGGATGTGGCGGTGGGCCTGAAGCTGAGCGGCTGGCAAGGGGATGAGCAGCTGGTGAGCCTGCTTTCGCAGCAGGCGATTCCGCTGCGTATTTACGGCAGCTGGGACAACGTGCAGTATTCGCTGCCGGTGGATCAGGTGCTGCGCCAGCAGCTGCAGAGCGAAGCGAAGTCGCGTCTCAACGAGTGGCTGGATCGCCAGCCGAAAAACAACGAAAGCGACAGCCTGCGCAAGCTGCTCCGCCCGTAACTCACACCTCGTAATCGAGATCCTGCGGCTGTTGCAGGCTCCACCTTCTGCACGCGGTGGTGCTCTACCTGCAGGACGCGCAGCATATAGTGGCCGATGTGCAGGGTTTCGCCTGCTCCGGGCACGCGCTGCAGAGTGTCCATTAGCAGGCCCGCCAGTGTATGGTAATTGCGGCGCTCGTCAAGCGGCAGCCTGACTTACAGCGCCGGATCCTCCAGCGGAATCTGGCCGTTGACAATCCAGAGGCCTTCCTCCTCCTGCGCCTGTACATCGTAGTGCGCGTTGATCTCCTCGCCCGCCAGCGGCAGGTTGCCCGCGATGGTCTCCATCAGATCGCTGAGCGTAACGATCCCCGCCACCGAGCCGAATTCATCCACCACAAAGGCAAAGTGGGTGCGCCCCTGGCGGAACTGCTCCAGCGCCTGTAGTAGCGTCAGGTGCTCTGGGAATACCAGCGGCTGGCGGATCAGGGCGCGCAGATCGAGCGACTGCCTGTGCAGCGACTGATGCAGCAGATCGATAGCGTACACGACCCTCAGCAGCTCGTTGCGCTGGTCGGTAATCAGCAGCCGCGTATGCTGGTTGTGGTTGAGGCACGCCATAATCTCCGCCGGATCGTCATCACCCACGAGCTGATTGTTGCCGAGAACAAATCGGGTCTCTCTAATGTGCTGTCGAGCAAAACCGAGTTCAGCCCGGCGCGGATCCAGCGCGACGTGTATGGCTTCGACTTCCTGCCGCGCGGTCAGGTGCCACCAACCCCGTTGGAGCTGCTGATGCACCGCTGCATGGGCAAGCAAGAACTACGATCTGGTGCTGATCGATACCCCGCCGATTCTGGCGGTGACTGACGCCTCGATCATCGGCAAACTGGCGGGCACCTCGCTGATGGTGGCGCGCTTCGAAACCAACACCACCAAAGAGATCGACGTCAGCTTCAAGCGCTTTGCGCAGAACGGCATTGAAATCAAAGGCGTAATCCTCAACGCCGTGGTGCGTAAGGCAGCGAACGCTTACGGTTATGGCTACGACTATGAATATGGCAAGCCGACCAAAAGCTAAGGTTTGATGATAACGGTGCGGTCAGACCGCCCCTTTTTATCGTCGCTCAGAGACAACACGCAACGATAGACACAGGTGATTCTGTGTTTTGCGCCAGACGCCACGCATAAAACGTATAACCGGGCGGGTGCCCGTAACAGAATGCTTCAGCAACAGGGCATGCGCGCCTCGACGCCGCTTTCACCGCGCGTGGCGCAGAAGCCTGTTGAGCGGACGAGGTGTGGAATTAAGGAATCACACTATGGCTCCATATTGGTATGTATCAGGGTTTCTTCTGCTGGTGTCGATCGTGTGCTGGTGTCGATCGTGGAAATTCTGCTGAAAAAAGATGACCGCACCACCCCCATATCCTGACCTATCTGCTCTGCATCGGCGCCACCACGCTGATTATCTTTGGCGGCATTCGCGGTCTCGGGTACCGTAGGCATTGTGATGCCGATGTATAACGCACGTCAGATGGTACTTTGCGCCGTATAGTCGGTGATGAACCAGGCTTGGCCGGACTGGCACCTTTACCTGATCAACGACAAATCCACCGACGATTCGCTGGCGCTGGTGCGCGAGCACTGCCAGGACCCGCGCATCACCATTCTCGACAATGAGGTGAATCTCGGCGCGACAGAGACGCGCAACATTGGGCTGCGCGCGGCGAAAGAGGAGATCATCGCCTTTCTCGACAGCGATGACGAATGGCACGTCGACAAGCTGGCGCAGCAGGCCGCCGCCATCGCCGCAGGCGACGACTTCGTGATCACCGAATATCACTACAAAACCAAAAACGCCGATCACGACATCACCTACAGCAAGCCTTACCTGCAGCAGGAAAACTTCGTCAAGAAGCAGTATCGCGTCTGCTTCTCCTCTTCCGCCGTCCGCCGCAGGGCATTTTCTTCTAGCATTACGAATTAGGCGATTCCCTTTCGCGTAACAAGAATAAAGCGGCGAAATGGCACCTGTAATTATTAAGAATTATCTATAAAAACAATCCGTTAAAAATCTATTACTATTACGGCTGGTACATGGTGAACGGCGTGCTGTTTACCCTTAAGCATCGATAACCGGATGGTCTTTTTACTCTTTTGAGGTGGGTAGCTTTACATGAAAAAATGGTCCTAGTGATCAAAGATGCCTACTCTTACTGTTGGCACCGAAAACATCTGCAACTTTATGTCGGAGTGTCTGGGCGAAACGCACGACGTCACGGTTTACTCGCTGGAAGGCAGCGGCGAACCTTTCTATCCCTTTGAACGCGTAAAGAGCATCGTCAGCTTTGAAGGGCACAGCAATTCGATTAAAAGCATCGTCAGACACATTCACAGCGAAGAGGTCGACAGTGTGTTTTAATCAGTATGGGCCGCCTGAGCGTGATGTTCGCCTTCTGGAGCCTGCTCTCCGGCAAGAAGAAGCGCTTCAAGGCCTATGCCTGCGAACACATCGCCATCTCGCCATCAAACTCCTTCAGCAAGCCGATCAAACTCCCCAAGTACCTGCTGCTGCGCTACTACGAATCAGGTGATCGTTCTGATTGATAAAGACCATCAGGTCTTCTCCCGCTGGCGCATTCAGAGCAAGCAAATCCCCAATCCGGTGGTCTACAAAGCCTTCGCGCGCACCACGCGCAGCCGTCAGGCGCTGGCGGTCGGCCGTCTCGATCAAAAGAAGGGGTTCAATCTGCTGCTCGATATCTGGCGCGACTTCGTCCAGACCCATCCTGAATAGACGCTGGTAATCGCCGGCGACGGCGAGCTGCACCGGCAGCTGGAGGATCAGGCGTCGGCGCTCGGCATTCGCGGCAGCGTTAACTTCGTCGGACGCGTCAGCAACATCAACGACTACTACCGTGAAAGCGATATGGCGCTGATGGCCTCGCGCTATGAGGGGCTGCCGCTGGTGCTGCTGGATGCAAAATCCTGGTCGCTGCCGGTGGTGGCCTACGACTGCCCGACCTGCCCGCAGGAGATCATAAATCAGGGCCTGGATGGCTTCCTGGTGCCGATGAACGACAAGGCGACTTCTGGCGCGCATGGATCAGCTTGCCAGCGACGATGCGCTCTTCTACGCCATGAGTCAAAACACAAAAATTACCGCTCTTAAATTCGACGGTAAGCAGATCAAGCAGAGCTGGCTGGCACTGGTTTAACCGCGGCCAGGAACAGGCCGATTGCACACTGCTTCAGGGGAAACTGTTTTGGCCCACTGACGGCCTTATTGACCACGGGATTTCATGCATGAAAAGAAGAGAAGTATTGCAGACCGCAGCCTCCTCCATTGTTGCCGCGCTCTCGGTGAGCGCCTTTTCCAGCTACGCGGCGAACAGCAGCGGCGTCACCATGAAGCCGGTGGAGCCGTCGGCGCTGCCGAAGGACGACGTGCCGATTCTGACGCCGGAAAACCTCTTGCTATGCCGCCGCAGTTCTGGCACACCTTTGAGGACGAGCTGTGGATTGGTAAAGCGGGCAGCGACGCTAGCCAGGCGCAACCAGATCCCGGTGTTTCTGCGCGACGCCAGCGGCAAGCTGTCATAGCTGATCGCCCTGAACAAGGGCAGCTTAGCCCGTTTTATTCACGATAACGCCGTGCTGATCGCCGATCCGGCACACGGCATGGGGGTGAAGGACAAGTCGGGCGCCACGCTGTTTAATATCCCTGACGTCAGCCGACCGGGCCAGGCGGCTACCAGCTGATTGGCGTAATTCCCTCGGTGGACGATCTGCTTAAAACTCGGCCGCTGTTCGAAGGGGCGAAGATCAAGCTGAAAAGCCGGCACGATGGGCTGGAAGTGGGCGGCGGCGAATTCGTCGGCTGCTTCCAGAGTGCGCCGGACGACGGCGGCGTGATCTTTGCCGGCGAAGGCTTTCATTGGCGCCGCGTGGTTGCCGATTTCAACCACCTGTCGCTGTTCGATTTCGGCGCCATCGCCGACGGTAAAACCGACGCCGCGCCCGCCGTCAAGGTTATGTATCAGTGGTCGGAAAAGGCGGAGCAGCCGATCTGCGTGCAATTTCCCGCCGGCACCTTTTTCGTCTCGGCCATCGACTTTTCGCAACAGGAACGCCGATTTTTCCGCCTCTCCGGCGCGATGGTCAACTTCGGCTACTTTCCGGCTACCACCATCGTCTCCGACGGCCAGTCGGAATTCGTCTTCAAGGTCAACGCGCGCTGGGTGGCGCTCTCCAACCTGATCTTCAACGGCAACACCGATAAGCGTCCCAACCAGCAGGGCTTCTTCAGCAATATCTGTGAGGGCGGCCAGTTCTTTCGCGGCGCATGCCTGCGCTTCTTCAGCCGGGTCAGCGACGTCTCCCTCAGCCTGCAGGACACGCTCGACTACAAAATTGACCAGTGGTACGCCTCGCGCTGTACCGGCGATGTGATCAAATCTGGCTGGTCCGGCCGCAAGCAGGGCAAGTAGGATCACAGCACCGCCATCTAACTCTCCAACTTCAATGTGCAGAACTGCCGCGGCGCCAGGGTTTAACCTGCCGCGCTGCGGACAGTCGATTATCGATAACGGCTGGATCGAGCACTGCGACTATCCGGGCGATATCTCCAACGGCCAGTGGATCGTCGACGCGCTGAGCATCGAGGATTGCAAAAAACCGCTGATCGCCCATAACATGCGATAGACCAGCCTGCAGTTCGGCAGCTGGATCGACAACTCCGCGCAGGGCTAGCGCTTGCTTAGCGCCTGGGAGATGGGCTCGAAGCGCGTGGAGTCCTACGGCGTCGCCACCGACGGAAGCCCGAAGTACAACTACCTGACCTCGCGCTGGCGCTTGGTGAATAATAGCAACCAGCAGACCTGGTTCAAGTTGGGCACGCTCTATTCGCCCGACATGGGCGACAGCTGGGAGATCGAGATTTTCGGCCAGTCGGAGTTTAGCAACGGCAGCACCGACAAGGCGTTGATGAACCCGATCAAGGATCGTTCGACCGGCGGCCGCGCCGTTGTCCACGTGCAGCGTAAAAAGTACGGCGCGGAGGCGAGCTGGTCGGCGAAGGGCAGCAGTCCGGTAGTGGAGGTGCGCTATCTTGCGCCGCACGATACCAACGCACGTATCTTCGTCAAGCTGGCGGGCTGGACGCCCTCGGTAGTGGTGCTGATCAAAAGCACCGCCCGCGAGCGCTTCGCCACTGGCCGCTGCGCGCGCGTCGACGCCCGTATGGAGCAGGCGGCGCTGCAGCGCTTTAGTCTGCACAACGGCAAGGCGAGCATCGGCGGAAACGAGCAGGGCGATCTTCTGCTGGCTTCGCGCGCGCTGAGCGCCGAACAGGTCGATACCGCCCAGCCAAAGGGCTTTATTTCGGTGGGGTGGTCAACGGCGAGCCGTGCGCAGTGCCCTATTTCGCCCTGAAAGGCTAAGGTTATTTATCATCGCGCGCAGGGAAGGGCGCGAGCAAGACCCTCTGGAGCAGCAGATTGTTTTGGTTTTTTTTACACAGAGTTCACTTTGTCCGTTCAGGATATGACGGCTTGTTTACCCGACGCATCGCAATAACAGGTCGGGTAAAAATTAAAAGAAATTTTTTCGGAGCTTTATTTTATGAAAATTTTATTGGTGGGTAACCATACGTGTGGGAATCGCGGGGATGGCGCGATTCTGGATTCTGCGTGGGCTGATCGATTCTATGCAAGTTGCCCGCAGTGATATAGAGATTGGCGTAATCAGCCGTTATCCAATGAGCTCTGGGTATTTGCTCCAGCAAGATATTCAGCAGGATTCCCTGTTTCTGCACAACAGCAAATCGGCCAAGGGCTGGTCGGCACGGTCAAGCGCAAGGTGGCGAATCGCCTGATGCCCAATATCATTACGGTGCATCTCGGTAAGGGCGGCCTGTTTAAATCCTTCGCTGTTCCCGCGCATCTTGAAGCCTTTACCACAGCCTGAAAGCCTACGACGCGATTATTCAAGTCGGCGGCTCTTTTTTCGTCGACCTCTACGGTGTGACCATGTTCGACCATGCGCTCTGCACGCTGATGGCGAAAAAGCCTATCTATATTATCGGCCACTCGGTCGGGCCGTTCCAGAACCCGAGCGTCAACGCGCTGGCGAACTTTGTTTTTGACCGCGTCGACAGCCTGGTGCTGCGCGAGTCGGTCAGCCTCGATCTGATGAAAAAAAATGGCGTTACCACGCGCCGTGTCGAGCCGTCGAGCCATAATCTGCTGCAATGGCAGGGCATTATCAATGGCCGCAAAACCATCGCCATTACCGTGCGCGAACTGGCGCCGTTCGACAAGCGTCTCGGCGTGACGCAGAAAGAGTATGAGGCCGCCTTTGGCCGCGTGATCAACGCCATGATCGCCGACGGCTATCAGGTGGTCGCCTTCTCCAGCTGTACCGGCATCGACAGCTATGCCAAGGATGACCGCATGGTGGCTCTGATGCTGCGCGACCGCGTCGATCAGCCTGAGCACTACCATGTCATCATGGATGAGTTCAACGATCTGGAGCTGGGCATTCTGCTGAGCCATTGCCATCTCACCATCGGCACGCGCCTGCACTCCGCGATTATTTCGATGAACTTCGGCACCCCGGCGGTTGCCATCAACTACGAACACAAATCGATGGGCGTGATGAATCAGCTGGGACTGCTGCAGATGGCGACAGACGTGAAAAGCTTGATGGACGGCTCGCTTATCTACAAGCTCAAGCACGTGCTGGCGGAGTATGACGCCATCAAGCAGTAGGTAGATACGGCGGTCGCGCACGAGCGCGAAGTCGGGAACCAGATCACAGAAGAGATCCTCAACAGATTAGGGTAATGTCATGAAACTGACTTTCTTCATCATGCGTTTCTCGGTCGCCTCCGAGACCTTCGTGCTGAATCAGGTGACCCATTTTATCGATGCCGGTTACGACGTGGAGATCATTTCCGTGTTTCCTGGCGACCTGGTGAACCGACACGCGGCCTTCGACGAATACCACCTGGCGGCGCGCACCCACTATCAGCTGCCGGAAGAGAAGGTGTCGAATATCGACAAGCTCAACCAGCGCCTGAAGATGATGCTGCCGAAGGTGGCGAAACCGGCGCTGATCCGCTCGCTTAACGTGCGCCGCTACGGCGCGCAGTCGAGCAAGCTGCTGCTGCCCTCTATCGTGGCCAATACCAGCCAGCCCTATACCGCCGACGTCTTCCTGGTGCACTTCGGCTACGCCGGCGCGCTGGCCAACAAGCTGCGCAAACTGGGCGTACTGGTGGGCAAGCAGGCGACGGTGTTCCTCGGCGCGGGTATTTCGCGCCGCCATATTCTGGAAGAGCACAAGCAGGATTACCTCAACCTGTTCGAGCAAAGCGAGCTGATGCTGCCGATTAGCCATCTCTGGGAGCGCAAGCTAATTGAGATGGGCTGTCCGCTGGAGAAGAACCACGTGACGCGCATGGGCATCGAGCCGGAGAAGCTCAACTTCCAGCCGCGCCAGCCGTTCCATTCGCCGCTGCAAATCGTCTCCGTCGCGCGCCTGACCGAAAAGAAGGGTGTCGACGTGGCGGTGAAGGCGAGCGAGATCCTCAAGCAGCGCGGCGGTCGCTTTGAGTACACCATCATCGGCAACGGCGAGCAGGATGAAATGATGCGCGAACACATCGCGCGCGCCGGCCTCGAAGATTGCGTCACCATGCCGGGCTTCAAGCCGCAGGAGGAGATCCGCACCGCGCTCAGCGAGGCGGATATTTTCCTGCTGCCGTCGAAAACCGCCGCCGATGTCGACATGGAGGGCATTCCAGTCGCGCTGATGGAGGCTATGGCCGGTGGGCCTGCCGGTGGTCTCGACCTTTCACAGCGGCATCCCGAAGCTGATCGAGAACAATTTCTCCGGCTGGCTGGTGCCGGAGGATGACGCCGAGGCGCTGGCCGACACGCTGCTGAAGCTGTCGCAGGGCGAGGTCGATATGACGCCGGTGGTGACGGCGGCGCGCCATAAAGTTGAAACGGAATTCAACCAGCACATCGCCTATGGCGAAACTGCTGGAGCAGCTGGCGTGAGCGGACTGAAATCATAGGCGATATGGTTGTTTGGCAGTACCTGTTTCGCCGCCCTGCTGCAGGTGCTGCAGCTCAGCGTGCTGGCGCGCAAGCTGGAGGCGCACGAGCTGGGCCTGCTGGCGATTATCAATGCCATTCTTGCGGTCGCCACCGTGCTGCAGGAGATATGGGCATGAGCAGCTACCTTGTGCACCGGCAGGAGATTACGCGCCGCGAGCAGAGCACCATTTACTGAGTCAACGTCTCGCTGAGCCTGGTGACCTGCCTGATACTGCTCGGCATCGCGTATCCCATCGCCTGGTTCTACCATCTGCCGGAGCTGGTGGGGCTGATTATGCTGACCAGCCTGAACTTCCTGGTGCTGGGCCACCTGTCGCAGTATCAGGCGCACTACATCAAAACCAAACGGATGGTGCTGCTGGCGAAAATCGAGATGGCGACCAAGCTGTTAGCCTTCGCTTGCACTGTGGCGATGCTCTACTTCACCTCGCTGACGGTCGCGGCGGCGATCCTGGGGCTGTTTATCAACGCCTTTTACCCGCATTCTCTGCATGATCGCCTTTGGCGGGAAGTCATGGCGGCCGACGTGGGAGCTCGGTCGGGCAACCTTTGTCGGCGCGGTGCGCTACGGCAGCTATCAGCTCGGCTCGCAGACCATCAACCAGCTGCGCACCCAGGCAGACGCGCTGATTGTCGGCAAGGTGATGGGCGCGGAGATGCTGGGCATCCACTCGCTGGCGAAAGAGCTGATCCTTCAGCCGCTGAAGCTGGTGTCGCCGGTAATCAACCGACTGGCGCTGCCGCGCTTCACCGAGAAGCAGCAGGATCCTGAGCAGCTGAAAAAGCTGTTCCTCAAGGGCACCTTCGTCATCATGCTGTTCAGCAGCGCGATGTATCTGGCGATTGGCATTCTGTCGCCAGTGATTGTGCGCGTGCTCTACGGCGCCTCCCATGAGCAGGTCTATCACCTGATCCCGCTGATGCTGCTGTTTGGCATGCTGCGTCCGTTGGGCGGCCTGACCGGGGCGATTTCGCAGGCGAACGGGCGCACTAACGTTGAGTTCTACTGGAACATCGTGGCGAGCCTGGTGGTACTGGCGGTGCTGGGCACCACCTTTATCTGGCCCAACGTGCTCTACGTGGCGCTGACGCTCTCTATCTCTCAGGTGCTGATCTCCGCCTTCGCCCATCCGTTCTTTATGAAACCGGTTATCGGCATCCGCTTTCTGCCCTAATGCGCGGCAGTGGGTATCGGTGTCGGCGGTATTTGTCGCGGTGATCCTGCTGGTGAACCATTTCGACCTGTTCGTCATGCCAGAATGGTTTGCGCGCTGGCTTTGATCGGTGCACCTCTCTTCGGGCGGCCGCTAGGCCGCCCTACTCGTTTTTAGCCTGGCATTGCGCCATGTCGGCCCTTGCTGCGGCAGGGCGTTTTTCATCGGCGGTTAGCGCTTGTCTTTCCTCGCTTTATGGGGCGAGCGAAGCGTGGGAAAAAGATGAATTTCTAAGAGATGACAGGCATTTAGTGTCTGCTTTTCGGATAAAGATTATACTTGCAGTTCTGGCCGATCCTGCATAATCGACAGCACGTATTCACTTCATGAAATGGAAAAAATATGACCAAGCTTAAAGCCGTAATCCCGGTTGCGGGTCTCGGTATGCATATGCTCCCGGCGACGAAAGTAATTCCAAAAGAGATGCTGCCTGTCGTTGATAAGCCGATGATTCAATACATCGTTGATGAATGCGTCGCTGCAGGCATCAAAGAGATTGTGCTGGTCACCCATGCTTCCCAAAATGCGGTGGAAAACCACTTCGGCACCAACTATGAGCTGGAAGCGCGCGTCAAGCGCCAGCTGCTGAGCGAAGTGCAGTCTATTTGCCCGCCGGGCGTGACCATTATGAACGTGCTTCAGGCGCAGCCGCTGGGCATCGGCCACTCCATCCTGTGTGCCCGCCCGATGATCGGCGACAACCCGTTTGTGGTGGTGCTGCCGGACGTGCTGCTGGATGATTCCACAGCCGACCACCTGCGCTACAACCTTGCCGCCATGGTGGCGCGCTTTGAAGAGACCGGCCACAGGCAGGTACTGGCGCGGTATACGCCGACCACCGATCTCTCCGAGTACTCGGTGATCACCATCGAACAGCCGCTGGACAACCCAGGCGACGTCAGCACCATTACCAACTTCGTTGAGAAGCCGGAAGATCCGGCGCCGCTGCACTCCGATCTCGCTGCAGTGGGTCGCTATGTGCTTTCCGCCGATATCTGGGGCGAACTGGAGCGCACCGGGCCGGGCGCCTGGGGCCGTATTCAGCTGACCGACGCCATCGCCAGCCTGAGCTAGAAGAAGCCGGTAAACGCCGCGCTGCTGAAGCGGTCGCAGCTTCGACTGCGGACGCAAGCTCGGCTATATGCAGGTGTTTGTCTCCTACGGTCTGCGCAGCAACGGCATGGGTCAGGAATTCCGCGCCGCAATCGAAAAAATTCTGGCAAAATAACCGTTTCCCATGATTTTTGCTACGCAGCGTCGCGGCAGCTTTGACAGGAGCTCACATGGCTATTTTGGTAACGGGCGGGGCGGGCTATATCGGTTCGCATACCGTGCTGGCGCTGCTGCAGCGCGGCGATGACGTTGTAGTACTGGATAACCTGTGCAACGCCTCGCGCGAGGCGATCAACCGCGTCGAGAAGCTGGCCGGTAAAAAGGCGACCTTCGTCGAGGGCGATATTCGCGATCGCGCCTACCTGCGCGACCTGTTCGCCAGCAACCCGATCTCCGCGGTGATCCACTTCGCCGCGCTGAAGGCGGTAGGCGAGTCCACCCGCATGCCGCTGGAGTATTACGAGAACAACGTCGCCGGCACCGTGGTTCTGCTGGAAGAGATGCGCGCCGCGGGCGTCTGTGACTTTATCTTCAGCTCTTCCGCCACCGTCTACGGCGCCAATGCGCCGGTGCCCTATGTGGAAACCACCCCTATCGGCGGCACCACCAGCCCTTACGGCACCTCCAAGCTGATGGTTGAATTCGTGATGCGCGATTTCGCCCTGGCTGACCCTAAATTCAGGGCGATTGCGCTGCGCTACTTCAACCCGGTTGGCGCGCATGAGTCAGGCGAGATTGGCGAAGACCCAACGGGCATTCCCAACAACCTGCTGCCCTATATCGCCAAGGTGGCGATTGGCCGTCTGCCGCAGCTGGGCGTGTTCGGCGGCGACTATCCGACGCCGGACGGCACCTGTCAGCGCGACTATATCCACGTCGTCGATCTGGCGGAAGGGCACCTGAAAGCGCTGGACCATTTACCGCAGGTTGAGGGTTACAAGGCCTATAATCTGGGCGCGGGCAAAGGCTACTCGGTGCTGGAGATGATCAAGGCGTTCGAAGCCGCCTCCGGCAAGCAGATCCCTTATGAGATCAAACCGCGTCGCGACGGCGACCTCGCGGCGTTCTGGGCCGATGCCGGTTTGGCGGATAAAGAGCTGGACTGGCGCGTGTCGCGCGGCATCGATGAGATGATGCGCGATACCTGGAACTGGCAGAGTAAGAACCCGAACGGGTTCCGCTGAGTTCAGCGACGATAACCTACCCGGCTTTGGCCGTTTTTTTTGCCCAAACCGTGCTTTAGGATGGCACAGAGACAACAAACCCTCTGACGCGCGCCAGCCCGGCGCGCGGATAAAGCGCCCAGCGAAAACAGATTTTTCCTGGCCGCGCCAGTGCCTCTGTTTCTGACCAAACTGCCTGTTTTAAGCCGCTGTGCGGCATATCAAAGCAAAAACACCTTTCTCCTACTATTATGCTGTTTTGCCGCTATTTAAATTGCCTTTCCCAGGCGTAAGAATCAAATAAGTATCGATTGCGCTTATTGCGTAAACAATCAACCAATAACCATGTTAATTCTGCTGCACAAAATGTGGTATTTGTGATGGTCAGAGACTGTTGCGGCTGCATTATTCATTAATCAGCGCTTAATAACAAGAACAACTGACGGCTATTTAATCACACAGCAGATTGGTTGCTGCAAGCCAAGGGCGATAGCGTGGTTATTTTCTGTTTTGACTAAAAAAAGTAACCCGCTGAGAATTGCATTAGCACAAACTGAAATCGTTAGAGGATGTGGAATGTTACTTCCCGTAATCATGGCCGGAGGAACCGGCAGTCGTTTGTGGCCACTTTCACGTGAACTTTATCCCGAGCAGTTCATTAGTCTGCATGGAGAACATTCCATGCTGCAGGAGATCGTAAACCGTTTGTCCGGCGTTGAAGCGCGTGCGCCACTGGTCATCTGTAACGAAGAACACCGTTTCCTGGTCGCAGAACAGCTGCGCCAGATTAAAAAGCTGTCACATAACATTATTCTTGAGCCGGTGGGGCGCAATACCGCGCCGGCTATTGCGCTGGCAGCGATCAATGTGGTGGAGCAGGGCGACGATCCGGTACTGCTGGTGCTTGCCGCCGATCACGTCATTGATAATCGCGCCGCTTCCCATGACGCCATCAAGACCGCAACCAAATATGCCAAGCAGGGCCATCATCTGGTTACCTTAGGTATCGTGCCTACCGGACCCGAAACTGGCTATAGCTACATTCACCGTGGTAAGCAGCTGCCGGGCGCGAAAGATGCGCCGTTTGGCGTGCAGCGCTTCATTGATAAGCCGAACCTCAGCACCGCGCAGGACTATCTGGCGTCAGGCGAATATTATTGGGACAGTGGCATGTTTATGTTCAGCGCCAAGCGTTATCTGCAAAAACTGAAAAATTCCGCCCGGATATTCTGGAAGCCTGCCGTCGTGCGATGGCCAACGTAAAAGAAGGCAACGACTTTATCAGCATCGATAAAGACGATTTTATCGCCTGTCCCGATGAGTCAGTGGATTATGCCGGCTGGAGCGACGTAGGCTCCTGGCCAGCGCCGTGGGAAGTGAATGACAAAGACGCTGCGGGCAACTTCCTGAAGGGCGATACCTTCCTGCACAACACGAAAAACTGCTACATCAACAGCGAAGATCAGCTGGTGGCGGCGATCGGCGTAGAAAATCTGATTATCGTCAACACGATAAGATGCCGTGCTGGTGGCGCGTAAAGATCAGATACAGGATGTGAAACGCGTCGTGGAGTTTTTGAAAAGCGAATGTCGCAGCGAGTACCGCCGCCACTGCGAGACCTACTGGCCCTGGGGCCGCTGCAATTTAGTGGTGAATACCGGGCGCTTCAACATTAACCGTATCACGGTAAAACCTGGTGAAGCCTTTAAGCTGCAAATGCACTATCACCGTACAGAGCACTGGGTAATCCTTTCCGGCACCACCAAAGTCACGATTCAGGACAAGACGCTGTTGTTGACAGAAAACCAGTCGACGTTTATTCCGATTGGCCATCAGCATACGCTGGAAAACCCGGGCAAGATCCCTCTCGAACTGTTGGAAATCCAGTCGGGAGCTTATCTTGGCGATGTTAGCGGTGATGTCCGCCTCACCAGCGAAGCGTTGAAAATGGCGCTGGCAAAGGGACTGATGGATTAAGGCACTGACGTGCTGGATATCGGACTGAGCGGGACGGAAGAGATCTATTTCGCGACTTTCCATCTGGGCATTGACGGCGGGATTGAAGTCACCGTCAGCCATAACTCGATGAATTATAGCGGCATGAAACTTGTGCGCAAAGGCGCGCGTCCTATCAGCGGCGATACCGGCCTGCGCGATGTGCAGCGTCATGAGGCCGCACGTGGCAGCTATAAGCAGATTTCCGTGCTGGATGCCTATGTCGACCGCCTGATGAGCTATATCGATCTGGTGAATTTCACTCAGCCGATGAAGCTGGTAATCAACTCAGGCAATGGCACGGCTGGTCACGTTATTGACGAGATTGAAAAACTCTTCCAGCAGGCTAATATGCCGGTGAGCTTTATCAAGGTTCATCATAAGGCTGATGGCAACTTCCCGAACAGGATCCCTAATCCACTGCTGCTGGAGTGTCGTAAGGATACCTCAGACGCGGTGCGCAACCATCAGGCTGACATGGGTATCGCTTTTGACGGTGATTTCGATCGTTGCTTCCTGTTTGATGAGCACGCCGAATTTATCGAAGGCTACTATATCGTCGGTTTGCTGGCGGAAGCGTTTTTGAAGAAAGAGCCTGGCGAAAAGATTATTCACGACCCGCTTTTGACCTGGAACACCGTTGACGTCTTTACCAAAGCGGGTGGCATCCCCGTTATGTCAAAGACCGGCCATGCCTTTAAAGAGCGTATGCGCGAAGAAGATGCGGTCTATGGCGGCGAAATTAGCGCGCATCATTACTTCCGTGACTTTGCTTATTGCGACAGCGGCATGATCCCATGGCTGCTGGCGGTGAAAGGGCAGACGCTGTCTCAGCAGGTTGAAGAGCGAATGACGGCGTTTCCGTGTAGCGGTGAGATCAACTCGAAAATTCACAACGCACACGAAAAAATCAATAAAATCAGGAATGAATACGAGGTGGAAGGATGCACTCTCGAACTGAATGATGGAATCAGTATCGCTTATAAAGAGTGGAGATTGAATCTGCGCATTCAAATACCGAGCCACTAGTCAGGCTCAATGTAGAGGCTAAAGCGGATAGCGAGCTCATGCGAGAAAAAACGGAAGAATTGCTTGATAAACTAAATGGCGAATAATTAATGATTTTTAGTTTGCTAGCTAGTATCAGTCGCTATTGGGGATTTATTCTTGATAGTATTAAGCGCGACTGGAAGTCGCGCTATCAAAGCAGCTTTTTAGGTGCGTTGTGGCTAGTACTTCAACCTGTAGCCATGATTTCAGTCTATACATTAGTCTTCTCAGAGTTGATGCGCGCGCGCATTCCTGATATGTCTATGCCACACGCCTACAGTATTTACTTATACTAGGTGTATTGACATAGGGGTTATTTGCGGAGACCCTCAATGGGCTGGTTAACGTATTCTTAGGAAATACTAATTTTTTGAAAAAGTTAGTTTTCCAAGGATATATCTGCCAATAATCGTAACACTATCTTCTATTATCAATTTTTCTATCACCTTTTCTTTATTTTTAATGTTTCTCGTAATAATCAATACATTCCTAGTCTGGGTTGTACTGACCATTATACCTGTATTGTTTATGCAAATTTTGTTTACAGTTGGATTGGGTGTGATTTTAGGTGTAATGAATGTATTTGTAAGAGATGTAAGCCAGTTTCTATCCATACTATTGCTGTTTTGGTTTTCCCCAATAGTATGTAAGCAAAACACATCCTGATTGGGCGCAAGACGCATTAAAATATAATCCAATGTCAACAATAATGAAAAGTCACTATAATTTTTTTATTTGGCAATGCTCCGGACTGGTATGCGCTTATACCAATCACCTTGATTTCGTTGATATGGCTTGTGCTGGGATAGGTACTCTTCAGAAAACATTCTGCTGATATAGTAGATGAGTTATGACTTTAAGTATTTCAGTACAGAATATATCAAAATTATATAAATCATAAACTTCCAAATGGCACAGGATCGTTGAAAGATTTCTGCTAAGAAAAGCTTAACAGCATAAAAAGAAGTAGGCTTTTAAAATATCTCTTTTGATATCGCTGCAGGAGAATCGGTAGGCATTGTTGATATTAATGGCACAGGTAAAAGCAAATTATTAACGGGCACGACGAAGCCAACAATGGGTAACATAACGACTCATGGACGAGTAGCTGCTTTACTTGAGTTAGGGATGGGCTTTCATCCTGATATTTGCTTCGGGCGCTAGTTGATTCGGATAAGAAACCCAATGCCGTGTTGAGGGCCAGTAGTGCAAACGTATATGGAAATAATACGCTAGGTAAACTCAGCGAAATTACTCCCGCTAATCCTGCAAACTATTATGCTGTCAGCAAGCTGGCTGATGGAGTATGTGGCCAAACTTTTTCAGGATAAGCTGCCGCTGATAATCGCTCAGCCATTTAATTATACTGCTGTTGGGCAGGCAGAAAAATTTTAATTCTGAAAATCGTAAGCCATTTCAAATCGCGCAGAGAAATTATCGAACTGGGTAATATCGACGTCTGGCACGACTTTTCAGATGTGCGTTACCTGGTCAAAAGCTATGCAGCCTTATTTGAATCCAACGCATTCGGCCTGACCGCTAACGTAGCTTCTGGCAAAATGCATTCTTTGCTTGAAATTATCAATATGTGCGAAGAAATTACTGTTCACTCTATCCGTATTGAAATAAATCCGCAGTTTGCCAGAGTAAATGAAATTAAAGAGCTTTGCGGCGATATTAGCCTGCTTAATCAATTAACGCATCATCAATTACGCATCATTCCACTGAGGGAAAATCTGAAATGGATGTTAGAAGTGTAAAGCTCAATGTTTTATTTTCCACTGACTTCATCAAATATCCTTTAACGGGCATTGGGCGTTACGCGTTTGAACTTGCGCATGAACTCCAGCAGCGTGAGGAAAAAGTAGCGCTGACCTGGCTTCATGGTAAAAAAATGCGAGATTCACTGGCGGTTGCTAGTGAATCGTCACAATCTATCCAGTCCGTGAAAAGGAAGCTACAGAATAGTAAAACGGTCAGTTAAATTTATCGTCTTACATTCCCACGTCTGAAGCCATAGCCGCTGCCTAATTACAAAAATCACATTTTTCACAGTCCAAACTGTTATTTTCCTCCGGGCGTAAAGCATAGCGTTGCGACATTTCATGATTTATCAGTATTTCACTAGCCACAGTTTTATCCGGCAGGTCGCGTCCATTTGATGCAGAAAGAGTTGAGAAAAACGGTTTATCGATCGGCAAGGTTAATTACCGACTATTACTATAAAAAACGTTAACTGATTGAATTCTTCGATCTGTCTGAAGATAAGATTACCGTTGCTCCATTAGCTTGAAATGAGTTATTTCATCCTCGCATTGAGGTAGAAACACAAGCTGTTCTTGAACAGTATCAGCTTCAGTCGTGTCGTTTTTTTCTTTATACCAGCACCATTGAGCCAAGAAAAAATATTCTCACTCTGTTACAGACCTACGACCGTTTACTTGGCAATACAAAACTCAACTTCCTTCTTGTGGTAAGCGGTTATAAAGGCTGGGGAAATACAGAGCTTTTTCGCCTGTTTGATAAAGGCGAAAGATAAGGGTGGTTGAAATAATTGGGTTTTGTATCAGGAAAAGATCTGCATGTTCTCTACAGCGCGGCGACCAGTTTTATGTTCCCCTCAATTTATGAGGGATTTGGATTGCCGGTTCTGGAAGCTATGGCGTCAGGTACGCCGGTTATTTGTTCCAATGCTACCTCACTTCCAGAAGTAGTAGGCGATGAGGCTTTGATGCATTCGCCAGAAGATGTTGAAACGCTGACATCTTATTTTCAGAGTATGACCGAAGATGCTGAAAAAAGCAGGCAATGATAGCCTCAGGGCTTGCTCATGCTCGGCAATTCTCATGGTCACTCTGTGCAGATAAAACAATAGAAGCTTACGAGCAGGTTGCTAAATTTATATGATCAATGTTCTACACTGCTATAAAACATATTATCCGGATACATTCGGCGGCATTGAGCAGGTAATCTATCAACTTGCCGAAGGTGGGGTAAAAGAAGGCATACATTCCACCGTTCTTACCCACAGCCCGGATTTTAAAGAGGAAGTTTCAATACTTGACCATCATACGATTCATCGTGTGAAAACGTTCTGCGAATTTGCATCAACGCCTTTTTCTTTTAAAGCGGTGCCGACCTTTCGAAGGTTTTCGCAATCTACCGATATTATTAACTATCATTTCCCTTATTCATTTATGCACCTTATGCATTTTGCTGCAGATATAAAAAACTTTCAGTGGTCAGTTATCATTCTAATATTGTTAAAAAAAGACTTTGCTTAAACTTTATGAACCATTTATGACTTGCTTTCTTAAATCAGTTGAACACATGGTTGTTGCATCGTCAAATCACGTTGAAAGTAGTCCTGTCTTGCAGCAGTTTAAAGAAAAAGTTGATGTTATTCCTTACGGTCTCGATAAGACTTTTTATCAAAATAATGACGCAGAGGTACTTGAAAAATGGAAAGCAATTTACCCTCACGGGTTCTTTCTGTTTATAGGTACTTTCCGCTATTATAAAGGTTTACATATTTTAATCGAGGCAGCTAAAAATAGCCGCTACCCTATTGTTGTTGTCGGCGCCGGTCTGATTGCAACGGAACTGAAAGCACAGGCAACAAAGCTATCGGTTAATAATATTCATTTTCTCGGTGCGCTTGGCGACAGTAACAAAGCAGCATTATTACAATTAAGTACATGTCTGGTATTCCCGTCTCACTTGCGTTCAGAGGCATTTGGCATTTCGCTGCTGGAAGGCGCGCTTTACTCCAAGCCTCTTATCTCAAGCGAAATCGGAACCGGTACAACCTATATTAATATACACCGAGAAACGGGTCTGGTCGTTCCGCCCTCCGATCCGGCGGCATTATGTAGGGCAATGGATGAAATCTGGCAAAATCCCGAACAGGCAAAAAGCTATGGCGAAGCGGCTTACAACAGATTCGAATCGCTTTTCACTGCTAAAAAAATGGTCGCTAGCTATAATAACATCAATAAGTTACTGATAATTATGATTTTTCATTTTTTCAACCCGCTATCGCACCAATCATTACCTCTTATCGGCAATCCTGAGTTAACATATCGGCCACTTAGTGAAGGGTGTTACTGGTAATATTCTGCGAGACCACAGACAGGAGTATGTAATGTCCAAGCAACAGATCGGCGTTGTAGGTATGGCAGTAATGGGCCGTAACCTGGCTCTCAATATTGAAAGCCGCGGTTACACCGTCTCTGTCTTTAACCGTTCACGCGAAAAGACTGATGAAGTTATCGCTGAAAATACGGGCAAGAAACTGGCGCCTTATTACACCATCGAAGAATTTGTCGACTCGCTAGAAAAACCGCGTCGTATCCTGCTGATGGTTCAGGCGGGCGAAGCGACGGATAAAACCATCGCTTCCCTGACGCCGCACCTTGACAAAGGCGACATCCTGATCGATGGCGGTAATACCTTCTATAAAGACACTATTCGTCGTAACAAAGAGCTGTCTGAGCAGGGCTTCAACTTCATCGGCACCGGCGTATCCGGCGGTGAAGAGGGCGCGCTGAAAGGTCCGTCTATCATGCCTGGCGGTCAGAAAGAAGCTTACGAACTGGTTGCCCCGATTCTGGACAAAATCGCTGCGCGCACGGAAGATGGCGAAGCCTGCGTAACCTATATCGGTCCGGACGGCGCTGGCCACTATGTGAAAATGGTGCATAACGGCATCGAGTATGGCGATATGCAGCTGATCGCTGAAGCCTATGCGCTGCTGAAAGGCGCGCTGGGTCTGAGCAACGAAGAGCTGGCGAAAACCTTCACCGAGTGGAACAATGGCGAGCTGAGCAGCTACCTGATCGACATCACCAAAGATATCTTCACCAAGAAAGATGAAGAGGGTAACGACCTGGTTGACGTCATCTTGGACGAAGCGGCGAACAAAGGCACCGGTAAGTGGACCAGCCAGAGCTCCCTGGATCTTGGCGAGCCGCTGTCACTGATCACTGAATCAGTATTTGCCCGCTATCTCTCCTCTCTAAAGATGCAGCGCGTGGCGGCCTCTAAAGTGCTGAGCGGCCCGCAGGCGCAGGCGTTCACCGGAGACAAAGCGGAATTCGTAGAGAAAGTGCGTCGTGCGCTCTATCTGGGCAAAATCGTTTCCTATGCTCAGGGCTTCTCTCAGCTGCGTGCCGCCTCTGAACAGTACAGCTGGGATCTGCACTACGGCGAAATCGCGAAAATCTTCCGCGCTGGCTGCATCATCCGCGCACAGTTCCTGCAAAAAATTACCGATGCTTATGCGGAAAATGCGGACATTGCGAACCTGCTGCTGGCGCCTTACTTCAAGAACATCGCTAACGAATATCAGCAGGCGCTGCGCGACGTGGTTGCCGATGCGGTGCAGAACGGTATCCCGACGCCGACCTTCTCTGCCGCTATCGCTTACTACGACAGCTACCGTTCAGAAGTGCTGCCTGCCAATCTGATTCAGGCGCAGCGCGACTACTTCGGTGCGCATACCTATAAGCGCATTGATAAAGACGGTGTATTCCACACCGAGTGGCTGGACTAATTATGAAAAAGGCTTCCGTCAGGAAGCCTTTTTTATCCCACCAGCAGATCCCCGCTCCTGACCTCATCCTCTCCCGCCAGCCGCACTACCAGCATGCCCGCCGTTGCAAACTTCGCCCAGTGCCGCGCGTAGAGCACGCCGCCATACTCCGCCACCAGCGGCGTAACGAAATCTGTCACCGGATCAACCACCTCTGCCACCACTTCGCCTGGACGGATCCACGCGCCCAGCTTTTTGCGATGCAGAATCAAACCGGACACCGGCGAATGGATATATTTGCAGGCGGCCAGCGGCGTCGCCGGTTTTTTCAGCGCAGGGGAGAGAGGCGCATGCTCCGTATGGCGCAAGGTAATCACGTTGACCTCTTTCGATACCTCGACCGCCTCCAGCGCTCTCGCCGCGGCGCTGCAATATCCTCGGCGTTCGCCGTGACCAGCGCCAGCTCGTCGCCGCCGATAACCGGCGCCGCCACCTCGGCTGAAATCGCCGGCTCTTCCGCCGCGCTCGCAGCGCGCTGATGATCGATCATCAGGTCCGCCTGACTTGCCATGCGCATCAGGGTAAAGCGCTGCGCCTCCAGCTCGGTTCGGGCGATCACGTCGTGATAGTGGCGATCGATGGCGTCACGGATCAGACGCTTGTTTTCACTTTCGTTCGGCGTCAGAGAACCATCCAGCTCCGCCGCCAGCTTCTCACCCAGCGAGGGGAAGCGGCGGTTGAAATCCTGGCCGGACTCGCTGTGAAAGCGGCCCAGATGTGTGCCTTGCCAGTGCTGGCTCAGCGCCAGCGGGTTGGCCACCGGCACTAGCGTAAAGCCCGCACGCAGCCGGCCTGCGGACTCAAGCGCCATTAGCTTCTGTTTCAGATACCAGGAGACCGCCATGCCGGGGATCTCGTCGCCGTGCAGAGCAGTCTGAATATAGACCTGCTTATATTTTTCTTCGCCGAAGTGGAAGCTGATGATCTCGCGCTGGGTGCCCAGCGAGGCGCTGATTAGGGAATGATGTTGTTGATGCATGGGGCGCTGATTGTCCTGTCATTAGAATAGGGCGCAGGTTGCGACCAGAAAATGAAGAAAAGTATCGTGCCGAATCAAAGCAGGCGGCCACTTAGGTCGCCTCAGGGTTACTGCTGAATAGAGATATCGGTCGCGAAATACTTCTTCTGAATCGCGTCGAAGGTGCCGTTCTTTTTGATTTCGGCGAAGGCGCTGTCCAGCGCGGTTTTCAGTTCGCTATCGCCCTTACGCAGGCCGATGGCTGTTCCCGGACCGATAATCGGGTCTGCACTATCGGGCCGGTTAGCTCGAAATCTTTGCCTTGCGGATGCTTCAGAAAACCGTTGGCCGCCTGCGCCGCATCGGTAAACACCACATCGAGACGACCGGAGATCAGATCGCTCTCAACCTGCGCCTGATCGCCGTAGGGCACCATAGTCACGCCGTACGGCTGCCAATTGGCGCGCACATGGCGCTCCTGCACCGTGCCTTGCTCCTCGCCCACGGTTTTGCCCTTCAGCGACTCGGCGGTCGGCTGCAGGCCGGAGCCTTTGCGCGCAATCAGCTGGGTATGGGTGTCATAGAGCGGCATGGTAAAGTCGATCTGCTTCAGGCGCTCTTCGGTAATATCCATATCGGAGAGAATGGCGCCGAACTTGCGCGCCTTCAGCGCCGGGATCATGCCGTCGAACTGGCTTTCCACCCAGACGCATTTCACCTGCATCTGCGCGCACAGCGCGTTGCCCAGGTCGATATCAAAGCCCACCAGCTTGCCCTGCGGGGTTTTGGACTCAAAAGGGGGATAGGTCGGATCGACCGCGAAACGTACCTGAGCGATTTTTGCCTGCGAGCCAAAGGCGCAGCCTGCCAGTACGGCGGTCATCAGCGCGGTACGCAGACGTTAGAAAACAGGAGTGGCTATAGTCTCTTCTTTTATCGTGATGTTGAATAAGCAAAGTACCTGCCTGCGCTAGTTATGAAAATTAATGTTTTATTTTCAATAATTTAGAATTACAGAGGCGGCGGTAGTCCTCAGTATTCACGATGACCGACCGATCCAGCCGGCCGGCGTTAAAGGCGATCTCCTCATAGCGCACGAACAGCAGCGGATCGACCACCAGCGTCAGATCGGGATGAAACGAGAGGGGCGGAATGGCACCGAACACGCAGCCGGTCAGCATATCGACTTCTGCAGGGCTGGCGAGCGAGGCGCGTCGGCCGCCGACCGCTTCCGCCACTTTGCCTAAATCCGCCTACCGATCCGCTGGCAGTACCGCCAGCACATGCTGTTTCTCACCGTTGCCTTTGGCGTGACACACCAACGCCGTGCCTCGCATAGCCGCCACCGCCTCGCACTTACCGATCACGTCATGCGCCATCAGGCGATAGCGCGCCTGATGCTGATCTAGCAGGGCGATCAGTTTGTCATAAGTGGTCATAGCCGGGTCCTGAAGCGAACAGAAGAACCGTGCCGCTCAACATCTTGTTCGCTTTCCGACGTTGAGCAGCATGGCGCGCTGCTACTTATGCCGCGCGCGTAGATTATTGATAATGGCACTGAGGTCGAGATCCTGATCCTGCAGCAGCACCAGCAGGTGATAAAGCAGATCGGACGCCTCGTTGGTTAGCTCTTGGCGGTCGTTGACCGTGGCCGCCAGTGCGGTCTCCACGCCTTCTTCGCCCACCTTCTGCGCAATGCGCTTGGTGCCGCTGGCATAGAGCTGCGCGGTATAGGAGCTGGCGGGATCGGCGCTTTTGCGCGACGCCAGCAGCTGCTCAAGCTGGTGCAAGAATACCCAGTTGGGGGCGGCAGGTGAGAAGCAGCTGGAGGTACCGCGGTGGCAGGTCGGCCCGATGGGGTCGGCCAGCATCAGCAGGGTGTCGTTGTCGCAGTCGGGCGTGATGCTCACTACTTTGAGAAAGTGGCCAGAGGTTTCGCCTTTGGTCCACAGACGCTGTTTGGTGCGCGAGAAAAAGGTGACGCGGCCGTCGCTTAGGGTTTTTGCCAGCGCGTCCTGATTTATATAGCCGTGCATCAGCACTTCGCCGGAGACGCTGTGCTGCACGATAGCGGGCATCATGCCCTCTGTTTTGGCCCAATCGAGGCGAGCCAGTTGCTCTGTAGTTAGCACGCGCGAATCTCCACTCCGTTCTCTTTCAGAAAGCTCTTCAGTTCGCCGATATTGATAATTTGCTTGTGGAACACCGAGGCGGCCAGCGCGCCGTCGACGTTCGCCTGCTCAAAGGCGTCGAGGAAGTGCTGCACCGTGCCCGCGCCGCCGGAGGCGATCAGCGGCACCCTGCAGACGGCGCGCACTTTCTGCAGCTGCGTCAGGTCATAGCCGTTGCGCACGCCATCCTGATTCATCATATTCAGCACGATTTCGCCCGCGCCGCGCTTTTGCACCTCTTCAACCCACGCCAGCGTTTTCCACTCGGTCACGCGGGTGCGCGCTTTGTCGCCGGTATACTGATTGACGTGATATTTGCCGCTCGCCTCGTCGAACCAGGTATCGATGCCCACTACGATGCACTGCACGCCGAAGCGATCCGCTAGGCGGGTAATCAGCCCGGGCTCGGCCAACGCCGGCGAGTTGATGGAGATCTTGTCGGCGCCGAACTCCAGAATGCGCGCCGCATCCTCCTCGCTTTTAATGCCGCCCGCCACGCAGAAGGGAATATCGATCACCTCCGCCACGCGCGACACCCAGCTTTTGTCCACCACGCGGCCGTCGCTGGAGGCAGTGATATCATAGAACACCAGCTCATCCGCACCTTCTTGCGCGTAGCGCCGCGCCAGCGGCACGATATTGCCGATGATTTCGTGATTGCGGAACTGGACGCCCTTGACGACCTGGCCGTCGCGCACGTCAAGACAGGGAATTATGCGTTTTGCCAGCATGCGATAGCCTCCGAAACCGTGAATTTACCTTCCAGCAGGGCGCGTCCGATGATGACGCCTTTAACGCCGCTGCTGCGCAGCGCCGCGATATCCTCTAGGCCGCCGATGCCGCCTGAAGACTGAAACGCAATGTCGGGAAAGCGCGCGGTCACTTCCTGATAGAGGGCGACGTTAGAGCCGCTCAGGGTACCGTCGCGTGAAATATCGGTGCAGAGCACATGCTTCAGCCCTACCGGCGCAAACTGCACGATCACCTCTTCCAGCGTTACGCCGGCCGCTTCCTGCCAGCCGCCAATGGCGACCTCTTTGCGGTTTGCCGCATCAATGCGCACGTCCAGCGCCAGCACGATCGCCTCGGCGCCGAACTCGCTGAACCATGTATTGACTTCTTCCGGCGCTTTCACCACCGTGGAGCCGACGACCACGCGGCTGGCGCCCGCGTCCAGCAGCGCTTTCACGTCGTCGCGCGTGCGGATACCGCCGCCGACCTGCACGATGGCGTCGACGCCGTTGAGCAGGGTTTGCAGCAGCGCGATCTGATGCTTCGCCGGATCCTTTGCGCCGGTGAGATCCACCAGATGCAGCACCGTCGCGCCCTGGCGCGCGTAATCCTGCAGGCGCGGCAGCGGATCGCTGCCGTAGTTGCGCTGCTGGTCGTAGTCGCCCTGATGCAGGCGCACCACCTTGCCCTCAATCAAATCTAACGCGGGGATAATCATCACATCTCCAGGAAGTTTTTCAGCAGCTGCGCGCCTGCTTTGCTGGAGCGCTCCGGGTGGAACTGCACGCCGAAGAAATTATCTTTCTGCACGGCGGCGGTGAAGGGCTGCCCATAGTCGCACTGCGCGATGGTGCTGGCGTTAATCGGCATGGCGTAGCTGTGCACGAAGTAGAAGTAGCTCTCCTCGTCGATGCCGCGAAACAAGTGGCTGCCCGCCTGGGCGATAATCTGGTTCCAGCCCATATGCGGCAGCGGCAGTCCCTGGGTATTCATCAGCCCGCAGGTGGCATCGATAATGCCGAGGGTGTTGATACCGCCGTTCTCCTCGCTGCTGCCGCCCAGCAGCTGCATGCCGAGACAGATGCCCAGCACCGGCTGGGTGCAGGTCTTGATCAGGTCGACCAGATCGCGCTCTTCCAGCTGATTCATCGCTGCCTGCGCGGTGCCGACGCCCGGCAGAAGCAGCTTGTCGGCGCGCAGTACCACGTCAGGGTCGCGACTGACGTCAGGCGCGTAGCCGAGACGCTCCACCGCCCATTTCACCGACGAGAGGTTGGCGCAGCCGGTGTCGAGGATCACCAAGTTCATTACAGCACTCCTTTCGAGCTGGGCAGGGTATTGCCATCGACGCGGATCGCCTGGCGCAGCGTGCGGCCAAAGGCTTTGAACAGGCTCTCGACGCGGTGATGATCGTTTTTGCCTTTGGTTTTCAGGTGCAGGGTGCTCATCATGGCGTAGGAGAGCGAACGGAAGAAGTGCTCCACCATCTCGGTGCTCATATCGCCGACGCGCTGGTAGCGAAACCCCGCCTTGAACTCAAGGTGCGGACGGCCGGAGATATCGAGGGCGCAGCGCGCCAGACACTCGTCCATCGGCAGCACAAAGCCGAAGCGGCCGATGCCGCGCTTGTCGCCCAGCGCCTTCCACAGCGCCTCGCCGAGCGCCAGCCCGGTATCTTCAATAGTGTGGTGATCGTCGATATAGAGATCGCCTTTCACCTCGATATTCATGCGGAAGCCGCCGTGTACTGCGATCTGATCCAACATATGGTCGAAGAAGCCGACGCCAGTGTTGATTTTGCTGTTGCCTTCGCGGTCCAGCCACACCTCGACCTGAATCTGCGTCTCTTTGGTGTTGCGGTTGATCAGCGCATGGCTATCGCGTTTGGTCAGGCGCGCCTGAATGGCATTCCAGTCCTCGCCTTCCCGGCCGAAGCGAATGCCCTGAATCCCCATATTCTGCGCCAGTGCGATATCGGTCAGACGATCGCCGATCACGTAGCTGTTGGCCATATCGATGGCGCCCTCCGCCAGCCAGGCCTCGACCATTTTGGTCTTCGGCTTGCGGCAGTCGCAGTTATCTTCCGGCTTGTGCGGGCAAATCAGGACGTCGTCGAAGCGGATGCCCTGCGAGCTCAGCACCTGCATCATCAGATTGTGCGGGCCGTCGAAATCCGCCTGCGGAAAGCTGCTGGTGCCGAGCCCATCCTGGTTGGTGATCATCACCAGTCGGTAGCCGGCGCTCTGCAGCGCCAGCAGCGCCGGGATCACGTTCTCCTCAAACGCCAGCTTCTCTAGGCTGTCTACCTGAAAGTCTTCCGGCGGCTCCGCGATAATGGTGCCGTCGCGATCGATAAAAAGGGTCTTCTGACTCATGCGTTCTCCACAGATAAAACCTGCAGTGCGGCCACTAGGTGCTCGCACTCTTGACGCGTGCCTATAGAAATGCGTAGGCATCCCGCAAGGCCCAGATTTTTGTTCTGGTCGCGTAGAATAATGCCCTGATCCCACAGGGATTCAAACACCGCAGGCGAATCGGCGAAGCGCGCCAGAATATAGTTGGTCTCGCTGGGAAAAACCTGCTGTACTAGGCTGAGCCGGGAGAGCTGCTCCAGCAGCCAAGCGCGGTTGGCGTTCAGCTCGGCGACGTGCTGACGCATCAGCGCAATGCCCCGATCGCTCAGCACTTGGCCGGCAATGTCAGCCACCGGCGTCGCCAGCGGATAGGGCGTGATCACCTTCATCAGCAGATCGATCACCGGCTTGTTCGCGAGGGTAAAGCCGCAACGCAGACCAGCCAGCGCAAACGCCTTCGACAGCGTTCGCAGGATCACCAGGTGCGGGTAATCCTTCAGCCAGCCGCTCAGCTTCGCCTGCGGACAGAATTCAATATAGGCTTCATCGGCCACCACCAGCGCTTTGCCGGCGGTCATCTCCAGCAGGGCGCGGATATCGTCCGGGTCGATCAGGTTGCCGGTCGGGTTGTTGGGGCTGCACATATAGACCACCTTCACGCCGTCGAGGCGATCGGCGATGGCGGGCAGATTGAGCTGCCAGTTCTCCCGCGTGGGCACGGTGCGGTACTCAATGCCGATGGTCTCGGCGCTGACGCTGTACATGCCGTAGGTCGGCGGGCAGAACAGAATCGCGTCTTTGCATGGCTCGCAGAAGGCGCGCATCACCAGCTCGATGCCTTCGTCCGCGCCGCGGCTCACCAGCACCTGTTCCGGCTGTAGCCCGGAGTAAGCGGCGTAGCGCGCGATCACCACTTTCGGCTGGCACTCCGGGTAGCGGTTCAGCGTCTGCTGCGACAGCTCAAAGGGCACCGGCAGCGGAAATTCGTTGGCGTTGAGCCAGACGTCGCCGTTGCCGCCGAGGCGGCGTGCGGACTGATAGGGCGTCAGGGCGCGCACGTTGTCGCGCGCTAGCTCTTCAATATTCCAGCTCATGCTTGCTCCTTCAGCGCGGCAACGCGCAGGGTAACGGCGTTTTTATGCGCCTCCAGCTGCTCGGCGGCGGCCAGCGTTTCGATGGTGGCGGCGAGATTAAGGAAGCCCTGCGGCGTCAGCTCCTGCACCGTCATGCGTTTCTGAAAATCGGCCACGCCGAGGCTGGAGCTGGTGGCGGTGTAGCCGTAGGTCGGCAGCACGTGGTTGGTGCCGGAGGCGTAGTCGCCCCCCGACTCCGGCGACCAGTCGCCGAGAAACACCGAGCCGGCGCTGGTGATGGCGTCCACCAGCTCGCGCGGCTGGCGCGTTTGAATAATCAGGTGCTCCGGGCCGTACTGGTTGGAGATCGCCACGCACTCCTCGAGGTCGCGCGTCACGATCAACCGGCTGCTCGCCAGTGCCTGACGCGCGGTGGCGGCGCGCGTCAGCGCCTGCAGCTGCGCCTCGACCGCCTCGGCGACGCCCTGCGCCAGCTCAGCGGACGGCGTCAGCAGGATCACCTGCGAGTCGGGGCCGTGTTCCGCCTGCGACAGCAGGTCCGAGGCGACAAAGGCGGGCGTCGCGCCCGCGTCGGCGATCACCAGCACTTCCGACGGACCAGCGGGCATATCGATCGCCGCACCGTCGAGACGCTGGCTCACCTGGCGCTTCGCCTCGGTGACCCAGGCGTTGCCCGGCCCGAAAATTTTGTCCACTTTCGGCACGCTCTCGGTGCCGAAGGCGAGGGCGGCGATCGCCTGCGCGCCGCCCACCTGGAACACCTCTTCGACGCCGCACAGCTGGGCTGCATAGAGGATCTCATTGGCAATCGGCGGCGGCGAGCAGAGCGCCACACGGCCGCAGTCGGCGATGCGCGCCGGGGTGGCCAGCATCAGCACAGTGGAGAAGAGCGGAGCGGAGCCGCCGGGAATGTAGAGCCCGACCGACCGCACCGGACGGGTGATCTGCTGGCAGCGCACGCCGGGCTGCGTCTCGACATCCACCGTCGACAGCTGCTGCGCGTTGTGGAAGATTTCGATATTGGCGACGGCGACGGCCATCGCCTTTTTCAAATCGTTGCTCAGCCGCGCGCCGGCGGCAGCGATTTGCGCGGGCGTGACGCGCAGCGCATCGATTTGCGCCTTGTCAAAGCGCGCGCTGAAGTCGCGCAGCGCCGCGTCGCCGCGCGACTTCACCTGGTCCAGCACGTCGCGCACCGTGGCGGCGATGGTTTCAGAGGCCGCGATGGCCGGGCGCTGCAGCAGCGCCTGCCGCTGCGCCTCGCTGCACTTCTGCCAGTTGACGGGGGTCATTAATGACATGGTTTACTCCATCATCTTTTCAATGGGCAGCACCAGAATCGAGCTGGCGCCCAGCGCTTTCAGTTTTTCCATGATTTCCCAGAACAGGGTTTCGCTGCTCACCATGTGCATCGCCATGCGGCTCTGATCGCCCGCCAGCGGCAGCACGGTTGGGCGCTCCGCGCCCGGCAGCAGCTGGATCACCTCTTCCAGACGCTCGCTCGGCGCGTGCATCATGATGTATTTGGATTCGCACGCCTTGATAACGCCCTGAATACGGGTCATCAGCTTGTCGATCAGCTCCTGCTTCTCCACCGCCATTTCGCCGTCGCGCTGGATCAGCACCGCTTTGGAGCGGTAGATCACTTCCACTTCGCGCAGGCCGTTGGCCTCCAGCGTGGCGCCGGTAGAGACCAAGTCGCAAATCGCGTCCGCCAGGCCGGCGCGCGGCGCGACTTCCACTGAGCCGTTCAGCATGCAGGGTTTGAAGTTAAGGCCTTTTTTGTCGAGGTACTGTTTCAGCAGGTGAGGATAGGAGGTGGCGATGCGGGCGTTATTCAGGCACTGCGGGCCGCTATACTCTTCATCCACCGGCATCGCCAGCGACAGGCGGCAGCCGCCGAAGTCGAGACGGCGCAGCGTCAGGTAGCGCGGATCTTCGCCCTGCGCGCGGCGCGTCAGCAGCTCTTCTTCCAGCACGTTCTCGCCGATGATGCCGAGGTCCACCACGCCGTCCATCACCAGACCAGGAATATCGTCATCGCGCACGCGCAGAATATCGATCGGCATGTTCTCTGCAAAGGCGATCAGGCGCTGCTGCTGCAGGTTGATTTTAATGCCGCAGCGCGCCAGCAGTTCACGTGAGTCATCGCTTAAACGGCCAGATTTCTGCATAGCTATGCGAATGCGTTTGTTATCTAACATCGGTCCTGTCCTCGTTTTCATTCCTGTCTGAAAAGGTGTTGCGCCAGCCCATAAAAAAACCCCGGAAGACGATCTTCCGGGGGTTCTCTAAAAAATTTCGTTCGCACCACTGGAAGAGCTGAATGTCTCCCAGCACCCATCGCCTGAAAGACTAGTCAGAGTGATGGTGATGATGATTAAACTGAACGCGCGTCATAGTAAATTCCGTTGCTGAACGAGTATTCATTTGCATGCTGATTAACCTAGCGAAGATAGCGCCAATGCGCAACTCTTTTTTAACCTTTGCGGGTTCGGCGTCGGAGCGCACTAAGGATGAACAGCAGTAAGACAAGCGCAGGAGAGCAAATGAAAAAGGTCGCAATTATCGGTCTGGGCTGGCTGGGGATGGCGCTGACGGCGCGCGGCTGGCAGGTGACCGGCAGCAAAACCACGCCGGACGGCGTCGAGGCGGCGCGCCGCTGCGGCATTGAGGCGGTGCAGCTGCAGCTGACGCCGGAAATCGCGTGCGACGTCGAGGATCTCGCCACGCTGCTGGACACCGACGCGCTGGTGGTGACACTGTCCGCCAGCCGCACGGCGGAGGGCGGCGACAGCTATATGCAGGCGGTGCAGAGCGTGGTAGACAGCGCGCTGGCTAATCAGGTGCCGCACATTATCTTTACCAGTTCGACGTCGGTCTACGGCGGCGGCAGCGGCGTGATGACGGAGAGAAGCGCGCTGCAGCCGGAAACGGTGGCGGGCAAGACGCTGGCTGAGCTTGAGAGCTGGCTGCACGATCTGCTCGGCACCCAGGTGGATATTTTGCGCCTGGCGGGCCTGGTGGGGCCGAGTCGCCATCCCGGCCGCTTCCTCGCGGGAAAAAGCGGGCTGACCAACGCGGCGCACACGGCGTCAACCTGGTGCATCTGGATGACGTGGTCAGCGCTATCCTGCTGCTGCTGCAGTCGCCGGCAGGCGGGCGCGTCTTCAACCTCTGCGAGCCACAGCATCCGCGGCACGGGCGGACTTTTACCCCGCCGTGTCGCGCCAGCTGGGCCTGACGTCGCCCACCTTTGTCCCGTCCGATCGGGCGGAAACGGGCAAGCTGATCGACGGTTCGCGCATCTGCGACGCGCTGGGCTTCACCTACCGCTACGACGACCCGGCGAAAATGCCACTGGAGTAATCTCCGCCTTTTAAACGTCGAGCCGGTCGCGCAGCGTATACCAGGCGGCGCCCATGGCGGTCGGCGGCACCTTGAAGCGCCGACCGCTGGGGAAGGGCAGGTGCGGCAGCTTCGCAAAGGTGTCGAAGCGCTCTGCATCGCCGCGCAAATCAGCTTGCCGGAGAGGTGGGTGCTGGTGACGCCGTGGCCGCTGTCTCCCTAAAGTGGACGTTGCGCTCCAGCCGGCCGAACTGCGGCAGCCTGGAGAGCGTCAGCAGGAAGTTGCCGCTCCAGCAGTAGCTAAACTGAATGTCGCGCAGCTGCGGGTAAGGTGCGCAGCAGCTTGGGTCGGATCAACGCCTCGATATCCTGCGGCTTGCGCGCGCCGTAAACCACGCCGCCGCCGTAGAGCAGCTGGTTGTTCGCGGTGGGGCGTAAGTAGTCGAGCAGATAGTTGCAGTCCTCGACGCAGTAGTTGTTCGGCAGCAGCGCCAGCACCCGATCGCGGCTCAGCGGTTCGCTGGCGACGATCTGCGAGCCACACGCCATGCTTTTCAGCCGCGGCTCCAGCTGCGAGGGCAGATAGGCCTTGCCAGCGAAAATCACGAAGGTGGCGCTTGCTTTGCCGCGCACGGTTTTCACCCGGTTGGGCGCGCCATATTTCACCTCGGTGGCGACGGAGCGCTCGTAGATGCGCCCGCCGTGACAGCGAATCGCCTCCGTTTCTCCCAGTGCGAGGTTAAGAGGATGCAGATGGCACATTGCTACGCCAATCAAGGGTTTGTCAAAAATAATGCCCATAACTCTCCTCGACTTGCTGTTCAAAAAATTCACCGATCGGGCGTGCAGAAGCGTAAAGCGTGCAATATTTTTTTCAATCTAGCAACGTGCTGTTTGTTTCTCAAACAGTCTTGTTACATTTGCACACTTTTTGTGTTAGCGCTATATTAGATGGGTGGCTGTTATTTTGAGCATTGCGCAAACCAACTAACGGTAGAAGGCGGGTGGGACATGACGAACCTCGTGGAAGTGAAAGACTTCACGTGTCACAGTGAAGAGAGACGAACCAGCGCGTTCCAGCTTGAGGTGAAAACTTGGCTGGAACGCCATCCGGAAACGCAGTATGTCGATATTTTATTAAATGATTTAAATGGCGTCTTTCGCGGTAAGCGTATCCCGGTCAGTGCGCTGGTGACGCTGGAGAAAGGGTGTTATTTCCCCGCCTCGGTTTTCGCCATGGATATTCTCGGTAACACCGTCGAAGAAGCCGGGCTAGGGCAGTCACTCGGCGAACCTGACAACCTCTGCATGCCGGTACCCGGCACCCTAGTTCCCTCCGCATCCGATCCGCAACACATCGCGCAGCTTCTGTTGACCATGTGCAACCAAGATGGCACTCCCTTTGACGTTGAACCCCGTAATGTCCTTAACCGGCTTTGGCAGCAGCTGCGCAACCGAGGGCTGTTTCCGGTGGTAGCTGTAGAGCTGGAGTTCTATCTGGTCGACAAAATCCGCGACGCCGACGGCTATATTCAGCCGCCGTGTGCGCCGGGTAGCGGCGAACGCAATATGCAGACCCAGGTCTACTCGGTCGACAATCTCGATCGCTTCGGCGACGTGCTGCGCGACATCGACGCGCTGGCGCGTCAGCAGAACATTCCCGCCGACGGCGCGCTGGCAGAAGCCTCGCCCGGCCAGTTCGAAATCAACCTGCATCACACCCGTGACGTGTTGAGCGCCTGCGAGCACGCGGTACAGCTGAAAAGGCTGATCCGCCAGGTGGCGGAAAACCACGGCATGACCGCCACATTTATGGCGAAGCCCTACGAGGAGTACGCGGGCAGCGGCATGCACGTGCATATCAACATGCTGGACGACGCTGAACACAACGCTTTCGCCACCGACGACGGCAGCGACTCGCCGCTGCTGAAGCGTGCGCTGGCGGGCATGCTCGATCTGCTTCCGGCGTCGATGGCGCTGCTGGCGCCCAACGTCAACGCCTATCGCCGCTTCGTGCCGGAGGCCTACGTGCCGCTGCACGCCTCTTGGGGGCACAACAACCGCACTGTGGCGCTGCGCATTCCCTGCGGCGACGTAGAAAACCACCGCGTGGAGTATCGAGTGGCGGGCGCGGACGCCAACCCCTATCTGGTGATGTCGGCGATACTGGCAGGCATCCTGCACGGGCTGGACACCGCGCTGCCGCTGCCGCAGCCGGTGCATGGCAACGGCCACGAGGCGGAGGGCATGCCGCTGCCGGTGCGCCAGAGCGACGCGCTATATAAGTTCGAAAACAGCTATCCGCTGCAGACGCTGCTGGGCGAGCGTTTTGGCGCCATCTGGTACAGCTGCAAGCGCCACGAGCTGATGCAGTTTGAACGGCTAGTCACCGCGACGGAGATTGACTGGATGTTAAAAAACGTCTGACGAAAGTCGCTATACTTATTTAGCAGGTCTTGTGTTTTTCCTGCATTCTGGGGCAGAATACGCGGCCTGCAAAAAACGAATATAACCGATGCTTATCAGAGCCTCGGTTATTTTTTTGCATGTATTTAACCGATTCGCATGAGGCCGGGCGCACCCTGATAGATACACGTTAAAAAAAACGTGTAAGCGTAAGAACTGAGGATACAAATATGATGGGGATGTTTTTCATTCAGCCGGCCCACGCTGGCTCTCGTTTCCGTGACGACTACGGCGCCACGCCGGCTTCTGTTGCCGCCTCTCTCTCCCATGATGCCGCCTGGCTGGCGTGCATCATGGGAGGACTGAAACATGTCGCTTAATACCTCAGCACCGCAGCGTGCGCACCTGAAAAAACTCTGACTCTTCTTCCGGTCTTCATGATGGGCCTGGCCTACATACAGCCGATGACCATGTTTGATACCTTTGGGCTCGTGTCGGGTCTGACTAACGGTCACGTTGCCACCGCTTACGCCTTTGCGCTGACTGCGATTCTGTTTACCGCCATAAGCTACGGTAAGCTGGTACGCCGCTTCCCATCTGCGGGCTCCGCTTATACCTATGTATAGAAGGCTATCAGTCCGCACGTCGGCTGGTCATCACTGCTGGACTACCTGTTCATGTCGATGATCAACATTCTGCTGGCGAAAAACTATTTCGAAGCGCTGGTGCCCGGCATCCCGTCGTGGATTTTCGTGGTGCTGCTGGTGACGTTTATGACGCTGTCAAACCTGCGCGGCATTAAAACCGTCGCCAACTTCAACAGCCTGATTGTGGGGATGCAGGTCGTGGTGATGATCGGGATTACAGGAATGTGATCTACGGTGTCGCGCACGGCGAAGGCGCGGGCACGCTGAGCAGTTCGCAGCCGTTCTGGTCTGCCGACGCGCACGTGGTGCCGATGATTACCGGCGCGACCATCCTCTGCTGCTTCTCGTTCCTCGGCTTCGACGGCATCAGCTTGCTGTCGGAAGAGACCAAAGATACGGAGCACACCATTCCGCGCGCGATTTTCCTGAACGCACTGATTGGCGGCCTGATCTTTATTGTGGCCTCTTACTTCCTGCAGCTCTATTTCCCGGATATCTCGCGCTTCAAGAATCCGGATTCGTCGCAGCCTGAGATTATGCTCTATGTGGAGGGCCACGAGCTGCAAGTTCGGCATCCTGATCTTTTCGGTGGTGACGGTGCTGGCTTCGGGTATGGCGGCGCATGCGGGCGTGTCGCATCTGATGTCCGTGATGGGCCGCGACGGCGTCTTCCCGGAGCGCTTCTTCGGCTATATCCATCCGAAATGGCGCACCCCATCGCTGAACGTGCTGCTGGTCGGCGCGATTGCGCTGATGGCGATCCGTTTCGACCTGGTGACGGCGACCGCGCTGATCAACTTCTGTGCGCTGGTGGCTTTCACCTTTGTTAACCTGTCGGTGATTGCACAGTTCTGGATCCGCGAGAAGCGTAACCGCATGCTTAGCGACGACCTGAACTATCTGGTGCTGCCAGTGCTTGGCGCGCTGTGGATCAACCTAGAAGAGAGTTCGATGGTGATGAGCCTGATTTGGGCCGCCGTGGGGATTGTCTACCTCGCGTTCGTCACCCGCAGCTTCCGCAATCCGGTGCTGCAGTACAGCTAAGAAGTATAATTCGCCTGCGGTGAAAAAAGGGTGAGGCGCAAGCCTCACCCTTTTTTTATCCCTGATGTTTCGCCTGCGCGTTGGCCGCACTGAGATCCAGACGCTGCCAGAACTGCTGCTCCGGCGTGGCGCCCGACAGCGGATAGCCCGCCGGCAGCGCGCGACGCTGCGCCGCCGCCTTGCTCAGCTCGCCTTTGTCGTAGGCAGCTAAAAAGGCTTTGCCAAGGCGCGGGCCGAGCGCGTCGGCGGTGAAGTAGAGGTAGCTGATGCCCTCCGCATCGGCCAGCGCCTGGTGGCGCGTACCCTGCGTCGCATTGAGATTGACGTCAGCCACAGTGGCGCGGTTGGCCTCCAGCACCGGCTGCGGCAGGGTGGAAAAAGCAGAGAGCAGGGTGATGCCCGCCTGCTGGTTGGCCTTGACCTGGAAATCGTAGCCGCTCGCCTTGAGCCAGGCGCGATCCGCCTGGGTGGTCGACTGTTTCGCCTGCTCCAGCTGCGGGCGCGTCAGCGCCGGGGCGCCGTTCTGCAACGCCTGGCGCTCCGCCTGCAGGATCTGTTGCTCCAGTGCATCGAACATCTGGCCGTGCGCCTCCGGCGTGGTGGTGCGCGCCAGCGCCGCCGCCTGCGGCAGCGTGGTCGCCTGAGCCTGATGCGCTAGCAGCAGCGCTGCAGCAATAACCGTTAACTTTTTCATTTTTTATCCTGTTATTCAGTGAATTACCTTGACGGCTTCGACGGTAACGCTTCAGGATGACGATTTTATTACAGCACGCGACTTAAGGAAAATTTTTACGGGCGGGCTACTCCGCCAGCACTAGCTCCCAGCTGCCCTGGCTCAGTGCGCTACGCGCAGCGCTGCCGAGCTGCGTATCGGTGATGATGCGGTCGAATCGCTGCAGCGGCAGCGTCAGAAAGGTGGCGATTTTGTTGTATTTGGAGCTGTCGCTCAGCAGCACGCGCTTGCTGCTGACCTCGCTGACCGCCTGCTTCACCGTGACCTTATCCTCGTCAGGGGTGAACAGGCCGCGCGGCCCCCAGCAGGAGGCGGAGATAAAGGCGATATCGATCGCCAGACTGCGCAGGCTGCGCGCCGCGCTCTCGCCCACGCAGGAGCGGTTTTCCCGGCATACTTTGCCGCCGGTGTGAATGACGCGGCAGTTGCTCACCTCCATCAGCAGATTCGTCACCATAAAATCGTTGGTCACCACCAGCAGATCGTCGCGATCCAGCAGCTCGCGCGCCAGCGCCAGCGTGGTGGTGCCGGCGTCAAGATAGATACAGCTGTGGCGCGGAATATGCTGCACGGCGCAGCGGCCGATCGCACTCTTTTCCGCGTTATAGAGCGTGGTTTTCGCCTGGTGCGACGGCTCCACCGCCAGCCGGTCGGCGGAGCGCACCCCGCCGGAAACCGACAGTACTGCGCCTTGCTCCTCCAGCTTCTGCACGTCGCGGCGAATGGTCATATGCGACACGCCCAGCCGCTCCGTCAGCTCGGCGATGCTGATCACGCCGCGCTCCGCCACCAGCGCAAGGATCTGTTGATGTCGTTCAATCGGGATCATTGGGCCCTCCACTCTTATCAATTTTTCACAGTGTAATGGATTTGCGCGGGCGGCAAAACGGAAAGTTTTTGCAGGGAAATCGCCTTATCTTTCTTAAAGTTAAAGCATGTCGACAGGATAAATGAGATGTGAGTATTTGTTATTAAATGGTATGTTAAGTGAATATGTGTGACGTAAAGCACATTTATCCGCCAGACTCTCTGCCAGAATTAACAACATTTAATAAATAATTACTTTAATTAGGCTCTCTGTGCCACTCTCAAATGTCTGCGTTATCGGTTTCGGTTCCATGGAAATGGGCGCAGCGACGTCCTGCATTCGCGCCGGTCTGAATACTTGGGGCGTCGATCTCAATCCCGCTGCGCAGGACACGCAGCAGATCGAGCAGCGGCTGGCGCAGCATCAGCTGCTGATGCTGGACGCGCCGGTCTCCGGCGTTGCGGCGAAGGCGGCCACCGGAGAGATGACGGTCATGGCATCTGGCAGCGACGCGGCGTTTGCCCGCCTGCAGCCGGTGCTGGATGCGGTGGCGGCGAAGGTCTACCGCGTCGGCAGAGAGATCGGCCTCGGCTCGACCGTGAAAATCATTCACCAGCTGCTGGCGGGCGTGCATATCGCCGTTGGCGCGGAGGCGATGGCGATGGCAGTGCGCGCCGGCATTCCGCTGGAAACCGTGTGTGACGTGGTGACCAACGCGGCGGGCAACTCCTGGATGTTCGAAAACCGCATGCGTCAAGTGGTGGACGGCGACTACAGCCCGAAATCCGCCGTCGATATTTTCGTCAAAGATCTCAACCTGGTAGCGGAAACCGCTAAATTGCTGCGCTTCCCGCTGCCGCTCGCCTTGACGTCGCTCAATATGTTCACCGGGGCGAGCAACGCCGGCTACGGCCGCGAAGATGACAGCGCGGTGATTAAAATCTTCAGCGGTATCGCGTTGCCATAGGGCAAGGAGTCCGCATGACGCATCTGGGCATTATCGCCGACGACTTTACCGGCGCCACCGATATCGCCAGCTTTCTGGTGCAGAACGGCCTTTCCACCATCCAATTCAACGGCGTGCCGCAGTGCCATGCTGCGCTGAGCGCGCAGGCGATTGTCGTCAGCCTGAAATCGCGCTCCTGCCCGGCGGAGCAGGCCGTCGCTCAGTCGCTGGCGGCATTGCGCTGGCTCGAGGCGCAGGGCTGCGATCGCTTCTACTTCAAATACTGCTCCACCTTCGACAGCACCGAGCAGGGGCAATATCGGCCCGGTCACCGACGCGCTGCTAGCGGCGCTGGGGGAAACCCAGACGGTGATCTGCCCGGCGCTGCCGATCAACGGCCGCACCGTCTATCTTGGCCACCTGTTTGTCGGCGAGCAGCTGCTGAGCGACTCCGGCATGCGCCACCATCCGGTGACGCCGATGACCGACAGCAACCTGCTGCGCCTGATGAAACGTCAGGCGAGCGGCAAGGCGGGGCTGATCGCCGCGCCGCTGCTCGATCAGAGCACGCGGGCGGTGCGCAGCAGGCTGAACCAGCTGAAAGAGCAGGGCACTAACTACTGTGGTGCTCGATACCCTCCATGAGCAGCACCTGCTGACGCAGGGCGAGGCGCTGCGCGATATGCGCTTGGTGACCGGCGGATCGGGGCTGGCGCGCCAGTGGGCGAGCGGCGACAGCGATCGCGCCAGCGCGGAGGCCTCAGGTCGGCCGCAGGGCGCGCGCGCGGTGGTGATTTCTGGCTCCTGCTCGCAGATGACCAACCGTCAGGTCGCGCGCTACCGCCAGCAGGCGCCGTTACAGGAGGTTGAGGTGACGCGCTGCCTTGAGAACGCCGACGCCTACGCGCAGGCACTGTGCGACTTGGTCGTCGCCCACAGCGACCAGCAGCTGGCACCGCTGCTTTACGCCACCGCCGATGCGCAGCAGCTGCAGGTGATTCAGCGCGAATATGGTGCGCAGCGCAGCAGCGAGGCTGTGGAGCAGCTGTTTGCTGCCGTCACTCTCGGCCTCAAGGCGCGCGGCTGGCAGCGCTTTATCGTGGCGGGCGGCGAAACCTCCGGCGTGGTGGCGCAGAGCCTCGGCGTCACCGCGTTCTATATCGGCCCGACCATTTCACCGGGCGTCCCCTGGGTGCGCGACATCCAGCAACCGCTGGCGCTGAAGTCGGGCAATTTTGGCGACGAACACATTTTTCCGCCGCGCGTAAACAGAGTTTTCTGATGACTGAACAACAGGCGCGTGAAGAAATGGTGCAACGAGGATGGCCACCTGCTGGCGACCCCGACCGGCTCCTGCCTCGGTGAGCTGCAGGCCGAGCGGCTCTCGAAGGTGACGCTGGCGGGGGAGTGGCTTTCCGGCGACAAGCCTCTAAAGAGGTGGCGTTTCACCGCGATCTCAACCTGAACGATCCTGCCTGCAAGGCGGTGGTGCACCTGCACAGCCACTACCTGAGCGCGCTCTCCTGCCTGGAGGGGCTGGACGCGCAAAACTGCATCCACCCGTTCACGCCCTACGTGGTGATGCGCGTCGGCGACGTGCCGGTGGTGCCCTGCTACAAGCCTGGCGACGCGCGTCTGGCGGAAGATCTGACGCGGCTGGCGGGCTTCGAGGCGGTGGAGTTTCTTTTTCCCTACGACTATCCGGCGGCGTAGCTGAAGCAGTTGCTGGACGACAACAATCTGCAGCTGGTGCTGTTCAACACCAGCGGCCTGCTGACCTCGGCGGTCAGCGGCTAGAGCGATATGGTGCGCGTGCTGGTGGCCTGCTTCGGCGGCCTGGGGCTGTCGCACGTCAACGACGCCTGCTTTTGGGTGGTGACGCGCTATCTGGGGCTGTCGTGGGCGACGGCCCGAAAACCTGGACGGTGCTGACCACCATCATGGGGCTGAGCGGCTTCGCGCTGACCTGGCTGGTATGGGCGCTGAGATAGGTCACGGCGTATTGGCAACGGTACCGGCGGTAGCCGCGACGGTAGCGTAATATTGCGTGCTGTAGGTTGCCGTCGACGCCGTTTTGCCTGCGGCCAGCGTCAGGTCGCCGCTGCCAGTGTAGCCGCCGGTGAGGTTGATCACCCCGTATTTGGTGTCGAGCAGCTGTACTTCAATATTTTTTGCCGTGCCGCTGTTGGTCAGGTTGCCCGCCGAACTGACGTTGTTGCCGACACGGTCGAAACCGTGGATGCCGCCTTGCTGTCGCCGGTGCAGCCGGTGAGGCCGACGGTGAAGGTGGTCTGGCCGGCAATATTGCCCTTGGTGGTCAGCTCGGAGGCGCTGACGGTTGGCATCAGCACCAACGGTGACGTGGTATTACCGTTCACCGTCACGGAGCAGGTTTCTTCTGCAATCTCTCCCTGAAAGTTAATGGTGTTATCGGATGCGGCAAAAGCGGATACGGTAAACGGCGCGCTGCTTATCGCCAGTGAAAGAGATAACTGTGTTCTCAAAGTCATTAGCATGTCATCCTTGGATTTAAGGTTAACGGCAGCCAGTCAGGTTACAACCCGTTCGCTGCCTTATTTTCAGTGTTGAAACTGGCTCTGCTATATAAGCGTTACTCTTTTCGCTAATAAAAAAGCGCCTCTCGCTTCCCACCGGATGAAAACAGGTCGTCAGAGTTAATTGCTTATTTTCATCAGCGTTGCGGTTGCCGGATATCTGAATAGACAGCTGCGTGCTTCTCTGGACAGCGCGACTGCTCCGGCGACAGCGCAATAACTCATGCAGATATTTCCCCTGGCGTAGTGTCATGAATATTCCTTTCCTCTGACAGACATGACGGATAATTAGCGTGTAAACATTCATTTACGCGACGAAAATCGCGTTGCTCTGTTTGCACCCCCGCGCTGTCGCTTTCTGGCGCAAACGGTGGAGGTTATTCATCGCGTCGTTAGCCGGTGGCGATAACTGTTTTTTTCAACGCCGGTGCGTTGTTAATACAATTTTCTGCTGCTCTTGTGCCGGCTTTTATTACCGCTGTCGTCAGGTGATTTTCGGTCCGATAAGAAACGGGGTGTCATTATGGCAGAGTCATTAGGCGCTTCAATATGGCCGCAGGGCGTTTCGCTTTGCCTTAGCGGCTAGCTTAGATTACTGTAAGCTAAATAAAATTTCAGGTGATTAATTTTTATGGGATTTAACTGGCACTCTGTTTTTTGGGGTTGCTAATAACCTGGGCGTTATTTAAGTGAATTAAGCATTTCTAAAATTTCCTTAGTAAAATTCAGCGCGTCATCCCTGATGCTTTGCGGTTTTTATCGCGCCCAGCAAGGATGGAGTGAGTGCTGTTTTTATTTTTTTCTTCATGCCGGGGCACGCATGAGCGACGCTTTGCCGGCTATGTCAGGCGCAGCGCAGAAAGGGCGTTATTGAAGCCTGCTGTGCGGCATGCTTCGCCCGTGAGGCTCAAGGCCGGGGCAGCAGGGAGGTAAGGCGGCAAAGGATAAGGCGGATGCAAAAGAAATGGAAAACGGCAGGTGGCCGGCCAGGCGCAAACGAAGGTAAAAGCGGCAGGCGTTGAGGGCGCAGCAAGAATGCAGGCGGCAGGTGGCGTCCTGTTACCCGCTAGCGGGAGATTATCGCGTGGGCGAAAAAGGCGCCCCGCGCTGCCAGCGCGGTGAAGTGACGCCACGATAAAACCGCCTGAACAGCGCGCAATCTAAAAGAGGCGGCGACAAAGCTGGCCGCCTCCAGTCGCGAGACGGCCCGACGTCGCTCAGCTACTCAGAATACCAGTTCCTGCGTGTAGGATGTCGTTTTGCTCCTCATTATGCTCCTCAGGAGACCAGCTCCTGCGCATAGAGATAGAGCGCCTTCAGCTGCGCTATCTTGTCCGCATCCTCTTCATGCAGGCTGGCCAGCGACTCCAGCTCCAGCAGGAAAGCCTGCACGCGCTCCGCGTTCAGGGCCTCGCGGCGGTGCTGCAGCCAGCGCTGCTGCTCGGCATCGTCCAGTGTGCCGGGGAAGTTGCGCGCGCGATAGCGGAACAGCAGCTTCGCCACGCGTGCGTCCTGAAAGGTGAGATCCATTGCCGGCAGATTGGCGGGCGCGGTCTGGCGTAGGATATTCATTCCCGCGCGGTCGGCGTCGCTGAAAAAGCCGTCATAGAGCTGGGCGTCGACGTCCTCGGACGAGGCAAAAGGCGCCGCTTCGGCAAACAGCGTGACCACTTTTTCCCGCACTTCCACATGCTGGCGCAGCAGCGCCAGGTTGGCGAGGCAGGCTTCGCGGTCGATGCCCAAGTGTGCTGCATCCTCGGGCCGCAGCGTATTGGCCGGCGCCAGTACCGGACATTTGTTGATATGCACCAGCTTGATCGGTACCGGCGACGCGTCCGGTTCCAGATCATCTTTACGCGTATAGAGACGCGTGCGTAGGGCGTCCGCATCCATCTCCAGCAGCGGCGTCATATCGCCGGCCAGATCCGCGACGATCAGCGCGTTGCGGTTATCCGGGTGCCATGCCAGTGGTACGATCCAGCTGGTGTTGCCGCGCGCGGCGCCGAACATGCCCGAGACGTGCACTAGCGGCTTCATCTGCGGAATATCGATCAGCGTCATCAGCTTGTTTTTGTTACGGTGGGCGAACAAAAACTCAAGCAGCTTCGGCTGCTTCTCTTTCACCAGCTTCGCCATCGCCAACGTGGCATGGACATCGGACATAGCGTCGTGCGCGTTTTCATGCGCCACGCCGTTGGCTTTGGTCAGGTGCTCGAGTTTGAAGCTGGGGAAGCCATCCTCATTTTCCGGCCAGACGATGCCGTCAGGACGCAGCGCATAGCAGGCGCGCATCACGTCGAGCAGGTCCCAGCGCGAATTGCCGTTCTGCCAGCTCCAGCCGTAGGGATCGTAGAAGTTGCGGTAGAAGATATTGCGCGTCACTTCATCATCGAAGCGCATGTTGTTATAGCCCACCACGCAGGTCTGCTCTTCGGTAAAGAGCGCATAGATACGGGCGGCGAACTCCGCCTCTGAAACGCCGCGCGCGCGCGCCACCTGCGGTGTAATGCCGGTGATCATCACCGCTTCCGGCTGCGGCAGATAGTCGTCGGCGGGGCGGCAGTAGAAAATTTGCGGTTCGCCGACCGGGTTAAAGTCGCTGTCGGTGCGCAGCGCGGCAAACTGCGCCGGGCGATCCAGCGACGGGCTTTTACCGAAGGTTTCGTAATCGTGGAAGAGGAACGTAAGCTGTGCGCGATCGTTTTTCAAATGTCATTACCGTGGATGATTGTTCATTAATTCCTTGATAAAAAAGCCAAAAGAGACTTCTCTTACAGAGTGCTTTCTGCTTATGCTTGTTCATCAATGTCATTATGACAGGCAGCGGTGCGTTTACCGCTACCCGAACGTTTCTCTGAACAGCGGTTGTCAGAGAGTATGGCCTGGATGCTAGCTACCTGCGTTTTATACATGGTAAACCATATTCTGACCGGTCTGAAGTTTCGGATTCGAATGGCTCCAGCAACGGCTTTCGCCAGCATTATCGCCTCGAACGTGGTGGGGCAGCATCGCCTGATTGCGGTGGTAATGGGCGGCAAAAGCGCGAAAGGGCGCGAAGAGCAGGCACGCAAGCTGCTGGTCTGGGGGCAGAACACCTTTGATACCGTGCAGCTATTTCACGCGGGCAAGAAGATCGGCACGGAAAACGTCTGGTACGGCAATCCGCACAGCGTCGCCGTCGGCACCGCGCAGGATGTCTACCTGTCGCTGCCGCGCAGCGAGATCCAGAACGTGGGGGCCAAATATGTGATTAACCGGAAGGACCTTGAAGCGCCGCTGAAGGCGAACAAAACCATCGGCGAGATTCAGATGATGGACAAAGATAAACAGCTGGCGAGCTATCCGCTGGTGGCGCTGAGCACCGTTGAAGAGGCGGGGATCTTTACGCGCGCGCAGGACTATCTGAAACAGAAATTTTAAATAGCAGCAGGCGGCCTCCGTGCCGCCTGTCGCACCGACTTCACTTCCTCTTTCACTTCCTTCACGTCGCTGGTCGATACCGGCGCGGCGGCGTTGCCCCAGCTGTTGCGTACATAGATCAGCGCGTCGGCGATCTGCTCATCGTCCAGCACGCCGGCAAAGGGCGGCATCTCCGGTGCCGTCGGGCACGCATCGGTATAGACGCCGCGGCTGCCGGCGCTGACCACGCGGATTAGCGAGGTGGCGTTGGGCTAATTGACCAGCGGATTGGACGCCAGCTGGGGAAGATATTCCGCTCGCTGCGTCCGCCCGGGCTGTGGCAGGCGTAACACTTCGCCTCGTAGATCTGCGCGCCGAGCTTCATGCGATCGTCGCTGGCGGACAGTGGCTGCGGCACCTCTTCGTCATGGGGTTTGCCCGCTTTCAGATAGGTCGCCACCGCGCGCAGATCCTCGTCGCGCCAGTGCTGCGTAGAGTGACGTACCGTGTCGGCCATCGGCCCGGAGGCGATGGCATAGCGGTTTACACCGCTGCGCAGGTAGCTGACGATATCCTCCTGGGTCCATTTCCCTAGCCCGGTATGATCGTCTGCGCCGAGGTTCGGCGCATACCAGCCCTCGACTTCGCTGCCGCTGAGGAAGCGATCCCCCTTGTCGCCGCCGAGGAAATTCTTCAAGGTATGACTGGTGCCGCAGTGGCCGAGCCCCTGCACCAGATAGGCACCGCGGTTCCAATCCACCGACTGTTTCGGGTCGGGTTCAAAGGTGCCTTATCAAAGTTAAGCCAGTTCCAGGCGATCAGGCTGGTGGGGATGTTGAACGGAAAGGGGAGCTGATTGGTTTCGACTTCGTGATGAATGGGCTGCAAGGTCTGTATCCACGCCCAGAGATCCTGCAGGTCCTGCTCAGACATTTTGGTATAGGCGGTAAAGGGCATCGCGCCGTAGAGCCGTTTGCCGCCGTGGCCGATCCCGTCGGTCACGGCGCGGCGGAAATCGTCGTAGCTCCAGTCGCCGATACCGGTTTCGCGATCTGGCGTAATATTGGTGCCCGCCAGCACACCGAAGGGGGTGTTAATTTTGACGCCGCCCGCATAGGGCTGCTTCGTGTCGGTGGTGTGGCAGGCGGTGCAGTCGCCGAGCGTGGCGATATAGCTGCCGTGCGCGTACTGGCATATTCCGGCTGCGCCTGGCTGCTGAAGCTTGCGGCGAGCAGCAGCGCGGCGGCGGAGAGGGCATTCAGCGTTTTCATGCGGTGATCATCTCCCCTGGACGTTTCAGATATCAGGTGCGGATGAAATGCGCCGCCTTGAAGGCCAGCACGCCCACGGTGCCGGTCGGGTTGTAGCCGGGGTTTTGCGGAAAGGCAGAGGCGCCCACCACAAACAGGTTCGGCACGTCCCACACCTGCAGGTGTTTGTTCACTGAGCTGGTGCTGGGATCGGCGCCCATGATAAAGCCGCCGACGACGTGCGAGGACTGGTAGGGCACGCTGCTCTAGTGGCCGGTCATCGGCTTGACGATTATCTCGCACTGGTTCATCGATTTAGCGATCTCCGCCACCTTGCCTGTGCAGTACTACGCTATTTTCAGGTCGTTCTATGCAAAGTCGAAGGTGATGCTCAGCAGCGGGCGGCCGTGCGGATCCTTATAGTTGGGATCGAGCGACAGGTAGTTGGTGCGCGTGGTGTAGCTGCTCGCCTCGCAGCCGATCGACATGGCGCTGAGGTAGTTATCCTTCAGCGCACGCTTCCACTTCGAACCCCACTTTGGCGTGCCGGGCGGCAGCGGGCGATAGCCGATTGGGGCGGCGCCGATTGGCGTCACGCAAATGCTGCCGCCGCCGAAGAAGCCGAGGTCGCTGTGGTCGAAGTTGTCGTTATTGAACTCGTCAATGCCCATGCCGACCGCGCCCGCGCCGATAAAGGGGGTGAAGTTTTTATTATCGAAATAACAGGGTCACGTTGTTGGTGGTCTGGTAGGCGTAGTTGTGGCCGGTGGTGCCCTTGTTGGTGACCGGATCGTAGGCTTCGCCAATGCCGGACAGCAGCATCAGGCGCACATTTTCGAAGGTGAAGGCGGCGACGATCACCAGATCCGCCGGCTGTTCCCACTCGTCGCCGGAGGAGTCGATATAGGTCACGCCGGTGGCTCTTTTGTCGCTGGCGTCGGCCAGCACCTCCAGCACCTCGCTGTTGGTGTAGGTGGTAAAATTCTCTTTGCGCATCAGCGGCGGCGTCGGGTAGTCGCCGCTGCGTGGGGCTTCGAACGGGTTGCCGCCGGCGCGCTTCTCGCCGTTGGAGGTTGCCCGCGTAGCCGGAGGTGCCTGCCACACGCTCGAACTGCATATAGTGTGGCTCCATCTCCTCCCAGCTGGTGTCCCAGTCCTGCAGTACCAGCTCATCGGGCATCGCCATAGCGCTCGGTGAGATGGGTTTTCAACTGAAACTCGTGCGGCTGGAAGCGGAAGGTGATACCCGCCTAGTGGTTGCCCGCGCCGCCGGTGCCGTTGCCGGGATGAAAGGAGCCCCAGGTGCGCATCGGCAGCGCGGTCTGTGACGGGTTGTTGCTCATGGTACAGGTATTCTGGCGCGTGCACAGCATCAGCTCTTCGCGCATCACGTAGCGCAGCTCGTCGGTCACGGTGCCGATATTGAAATCGCGCGCGGTATCGCGCCACGGGCCGCGCTCGATGCCGATCACCTCCAGCCCCTCGTCGGCCAGCTCATTGGCGATGATCGACCCCGCCCAGCCGAGGCCGATGACCACGACATCCTTTTTCGGTAGTTTTTTCATGTTGGCTTATCCTTCGCTTTCCACAAGCCGATGCGGAGGAGTTCGAGGTGCAGATCCTCATTATGGCGTTCGATGTAGGGGCGATAGTCGTAGCGTGCGCCGGGAAAGCCCAGCATCTTCCACGACGCCATCTCCCAGTTGCCGCCGTAGATGGGGTCAGCGAAGAAGCCCTCCATGGTGTTGTTCAGCTCCTCGATAAACAGCGACTGCGCGTCAAAGCCCTCAAAGTGCACCTTGCCCGCCTCCATCGCCGCCAGCAGCGCGTCCTGCTGCTGCGGCGTCAGCTCTTTAAAGCGTTTCTGTGACGTCTGCTGAACGTAGCTGTCGAGCGCGGCAAGGCCCTGGCGGTAGCGCTGCTGCGGCGTCAGCGGAGACTGGTCGCCCTGCTCGGTGTGTCTTTCTGAAACGGCCCTTCCATGATGCGCTTACTTAAAGGTGCAGTAAAAGCCGTGCAGCTGGCGGTCGATAAACTGCGCGCAGCCCGCTTCTTTGCCGCCCACGCTCAGCTCGTCGGCGGGGATCAGCCGATCGACGATCGCCTCCAGGGTTTTGGCCTCTTGCGGGGTTAAAAAGAGCCAGCCGGGCTGGTCGAGGGTTTCGGGGGGGATTATCGGTGAAGGGCGTCCAGCCTGGGGAACCTTTAAGAGAGACGGCTCGACGGCGTGGGTGACGCTGGCGGCAACGCCCAGCATCGTTCAGGTCAACACCTGCCGTCGCATGACGTCCGGCAGCGTTTTGGCTCTTTTCTTCATGTCGTTTCCTTTTGTCCTGTTAACAAAAAACAAAGATGAAATAAGCCGTTGCGTAGTTGTTGTATTTTTGTTCTGGTGTAAGGTTGTTATTGATAAGTGTAAGAAGGCGTCAAAAATGTATTGAAATGTAAAAGTGACAGTAAGCCTTAGCAACGTCATGGGATAAAATAGCGCACTTTATGATCCCTTAGCCGGAAACCCACTGTGCGTCCTGACAAGCCCATATCGAGCATCGAATTCTGGTTCTATCGCCACTACCGCAGCGTGCACTGCGGTGCGTATCGCCATCGCCTTTTTACTGACCTTTTGCTGGTGCGGCTGACTGGCATCCCGGAGGGCACCTGGCCGCTGATTACGCTGGTGGTGGTGATGGGGCCGATTTCCACCTGGAGCAACGTCTTTCCGCGCGCCATCCAGCGCATCTGGGGCACCTTCGCCGGATCGATTTCCGGCCTGATCGCCCTGAAGCTGGAGCTGATATCGCTGCCGGCGATGCTTGTCTGGTGCGGCGTGGTGAGGGTGGTGTGCGGCTACCTGACGCTGGGCAAGCATCCCTATATGGCGCTGCTGATCGGCATTACGCTCAGCGTAGTGGTAGGCGCGCCGGCGACGTTATTCTCGGCTCGCTGCTGGCGCTGCTGTTCAGCGCCATCTGGTCGCAGCGCGCCTATACGCACTGGCGCATTCAGCTGCCGGACATCGTCAAGGTTTATCATGTCGGCTTCTCGCCCAACCTGATTGAGAAGCCGCGCCTCAAGAAGCCGATTGGCAAGCTGCTCACCAGCGTGGTGAAAATGCGCGCGCTGCTGGTGCCGGCGAGTAAAGAGACGCGTATCCCGAAATCGGTGTTCGAGGCGATCCAGACCATCAACCGCAATATGGTTAACACGGTAGAGATGCAGATTGAAGCCTGGTAGGCCTTGAGGGAAACTCACCTGATCCTGCTGAACGCGCCGACGCTGCGCGGTGAGACGGAAGAGGTGGTGGCCAACAGCCACGAGCTGACGGAGATTACGCGCGAGCTGAAGCAGCTGATCGCCGATGCGGGCAGCGAGCGGCTAGAGGAGGCGCCGATTTACGGCTACGTCTGGCTGAGCCTGGAGCTGGCGAAGCAGCTGGATCGCATGACAGACCTGATGCGCCTTGCGCTGCGTAAATAATAACCAGAGACAATGACTTAATGCGAAGGGCGCATTCTTTGCGCTAAGATAAGTGCCAGTCCGATTTTAGCAGCGACAATTGTCGCCCCGACTGGCAAACCGCTAAGCTGAAGGCTATGACTCTACTCCCTGCGCAAGCAGGCCCAATAAAGGTGCCACCATGGAAAATGCCAAGCAATCGTTTCAGGACGTACTTGAGTTTGTGCGTATGTTCCGTCGTAAAAATAAACTTCAGCGCGAAATCGCTGATAACGAAAAGAAAATTCGCGACAACCAGAAGCGCGTTCTGCTGCTCGACAACCTGAGCGAGTACATCAAACCAGAAATGAGCATCGAGGCGATTCAGGAAATCATCGCCTCAATGCGCTCCGACTATGAAGATCGCGTGGATGAGTACATCATCAAAAACGCCGATCTGTCGAAAGAGCGTCGCGACCTGTCGAAAAAACTGAAGTCGATGGGCGAGCCCAAAGCGCAGTAACAGGCCCATAAACTGAAGCTGTAGTCGTAACGTTAAAAACCGCAGCCTTTTAAGTCTGCGGTTTTTTTTCAACGGCGAACTGCCCAGAGAGGTAGGCAGCCGATCCGGCAGCTGGTGCGCCGCCAGCGCCTCACGCCACGCGTCACGCAGTTGCGCCGAGATCGCCTCTTTAGGGCCGTTCAGCAGGCCGATCTGGCGATGTCCCATCGCCACTAGGTGCTCAACCGCCGCCCACGCGCCGTGCGCGTTGGAGTACTGGCACTGCGCCACCGCCGCCTGCGGTTCGACATCCATAAAAATAACCGGCTTGTCGCCGCACAGCGCCTGAATCTATTCCGCCTCGTCGGCGGCGGGCGGCAGATTGATCATCAGCGCATCCACGCGCTGCGCCAGCAGTTCATTGACCGTATCGGCGGCGCTGTTGTGGCTACGCACCGCAATCACCAGATGGTATCCGGCGCGGCTGGCGCCCTGCTGGATCGCCGAGGCGATCTACGCCGGCGCCATCAGCGCCAGGTCGCTGGTGGCAAGCCCGAGGGTGCGCGTTGTTTTGCCCGCCAGTTGCTGCGCCACGCGGTTTGGCACGTAGTTGAGCTGCTGCATCGCCGCTTCGACCTTCGCGCGCGTGCGCGGCGAGACCTGCGGCGAATGGTTGAGGACACGTGAAACGGTCTGGTAAGAAACGCCCGCCAGGCGAGCAACGTCGTCAAGAGTGATGGCGCGGGAAGTCATTCATTGCTCTACAAAAGTGAGGTGGGCAGTGTAGCAAAATCTTGTCGCGACCGGGCGCCCGTTACGGCGGCGCGCGGCGCAAAACGGAGGAAGCATGCAGTTTGACTAACAGGCCGTTCGGGATCTCAATCAGATTGCCGCATGGCTGGCGCTAAGCGAGTTGTTTGACGGCAAAGTCGCGGTCGATATGGCGATCCTCGCCGTCCATGCGGTGCTGCCCAATATCGAAGGGGTGGTGGCGCTGGCGATGGCGCAGCACCCGCGCTACCGCGCCCTCGACACGCGCGGCCAGAGCGAGGCGCAGATGCTGGCGCAGATCGCTCAGCGGTTTGGCGGCATGGCGCAGGATAGCTGCTGCTGGAGGAGGCGTCGCGCAACAGCGGCGAGAATGCCGCCTTCAGCCAGCGCCTGCTGGATGCGCGTCAGCTGCGGCTGTAGCTTCTCCACGCCCTGCGGCGTTCTCAGCACCAGGCCGTTCTCCTGCAGCTGTTTGAAGCGGCGCTCGCGCACCAGAAAGGTGACGTCGCGTCCCGCCTGCGCCAGACACGCGCCAAAATATCCGCCGGTTGCGTCGGCGCCTACGATAAGAATGCGCATGATAGATATCACGTTAGCCCGTCAAGGCTCCTACCTTAAACCTGACGGCGGCGGTTACCAGCGCCGCGGCGCTCAGCTGCGAGCCAGCGCATCAAGCAGGTCGGGGAAGCGCTGCTCGAGGCAGTCGCGGCGCAGCGAAATCAGATTTTCCCGCCCGACCGGGCGCTGCCAGATGACGCCGCTGTCGCGCAGCACGCGCCAGTGATGCGTCGTGGTCGATTTGGCCGTCTCGCTGCGCAGATCGTTGCAGCTCTGTTCGCCGAGCTGTGCCAGCGCGCGCACGACGGCGAGGCGAATCGGGTTGCCGAGCGACCTTTGTGCGCGTCTACTCCGGCGTGCTGCGCAAAGGCGACATCGTCTGGTGGAACGCGGTCAAGGGCAAAAAAAAGAGCGCATCGGCCGCATCGTGCAGATGCACGCCAACGCGCGCCATGATATTGAGGATATCCACTCCGGGGACATCGCCGCTTGCTTCGGGCTGAAAGATGTGACCACCGGCGAAACGCTGTGCGACCCCAACGCCATTATCACGCTGGAGCGCATGGAGTTCCCGGAACCGGTGATCTCGCTCTCTATCGAGCCGAAAGCCAAAGGCGATCAGGAGAAGATGAGCCTGGCGCTGCTGCGCCTGCCGTGGCGGATCGCCTGCGTTACAGAGCCGTCACGCCGAGCGCGGCGGCGTCTTCTTCCCAGCGGAGGATTTCCTGATAGTCGGTGCGCTCTGGCACGGCGAAGCCGCTGATAAAGCTGTCGCGCGCTGCCTTCTCTTCGGCAACCTGCGCGACGACTCGCCGCAGCGTCGCCAGCATTTGCGCGTCGGTCTGCGCCGAGGTAATCAGCGGCGACGCAGGGTAGAGCGGCGTTTCGCCAATAATAGCTAGGCCCTGCAATTCCGACGCGGCGTGCCGCCACAGCAGCGCCCACGTCAGGCAGTCGATGGCGGCAAGATCCGTCTCGCCCGCGCACAGGCAAGCCAGCGAGCGGCGATGACTTCCGCTGAGCCGCAGGGCGCTGAAGAAGCGTCCCCGCGCTGACAGCGGCGTGATAACGTAGCGCAGTGCGTTATAGCCGGAGTGGGAATCGACGCTGTTGGCCACCGCGCGGCGGCCGCGAAAGTCGGCCAGCGCGTGGAGCGCATCTTCCTGACGCGCTACCAGCCAGCTACGGTAGCGCATGCCCTCGCAGTCCGGCGCGCTGAGCTGAAACGCGCCGACCAGCTGCGCCTCAGGCAGCACGGTCATCAGCGGGTAGCCGCAGGTCTGGCTCAGCAGCAGATCGTCGACGCACCAGTGCGCCAGCAGATCCGTCGGTCACTCCAGCTCCGCCTGCAGGCGCCGCGCCAGCGTGTCGGGGCGATGAATATCGTACATCGGTAACGCAAGCCGTTTCATAGAGAAAATCCTGCTGCCAGCCTGAGAGGCGTTCACTTTCGTGGCGCTGTCGCGCCAGACCCAGATTTGCGCCGTCGCACCCCGGCTGGCTCTGGCTCCGCCGACAGCGTGGCGCTTTGGAGTAAACCGGGAGGAGGCATCCGCCCGGCGCGACGGCATTCAGAACAGCATGCGGCAGGGCGGCGATAAAGAGCAAGAGGCGGCGGGGCTGGCCTATGTCGAGAAAGTTGATGATACGGTTGAAAACTATTGGCTATCAGTGTGAAGGCGGCTGACGTAACCTTTGCTCATCGAAACGTATCTCACACGCAGGGGCGAAACCTGCCCGCGAAAGGAACTGAATCATGAAAAAATTGGCTTCTTGTCCTTTGGTCACTGGAACCCGTCTTCCCAGTCCGCCACCCGTTCTGCGCAGGATGTGCTGTTTTGCAGTCTATCGATCTGGCGGTGGCTGCAGAGGAGCTGGGTGCGGACGGCGCTTACTTCCGCGTGCATCACTTTGCGCGTCAGCTTAGCTCGCCGTTCCCGCCGCTGGCGGCGGTTGGCGCGCGCACCAGCAAAATCGAGTTCGGCACCGGCGTCATCGATATGCGCTACGAAAACCCGCTCTACATGGCGGAAGACGCCGGCGCGGCTCAATCTAGAAGCGCTACCGCTGTCGTCAGCGCTGCGCGACCACTTCGAGCCGGAGCAGGTGGTAGAAGGCTACCGCTCTTTCAGTTATGCGCCGCAGGAGGGCGAAACCGACGCCGATATGGGCCGTCGCCATACGGAAGCCTTTTTAGAGGTGCGGCGAGGCGAAGGCTTCGCTAAACCCAATCCGCAGCCGATGGTTCCCGAACCCGCCGGGGCTGCTGCGCCTTGAGCCGTTCTCAGAGGGCCTGCGCGAGCGCATCTGGTGGGGCTCCGGCTCCAACGCCACCGCAGAGTGGGCGGCGAAAATGGGTATGAACCTGCAAAGCTCGACGCTGAAAGATGACGAAACCGGCGAGCCGTTCCACGTGCAGCAGGCGAAGCAGATCCGTGCCTACCGCAAAGCCTGGAAAGCGGCGGGGCATCAGCGCGAGCCGCGCGTCTCGGTCAGCCGCAGCATTTTTGCGCTGGTGAACGATATGGACCGCGCCTACTTCGGCCGCAGCGTTCAGGAGCAGGATTCAGTCGGCTTCCTCGACGAGAAGACGCGCGCCATTTTCGGCCGCAGCTACGCGGCGGAGCCGGAAGCGCTGATCAAACAGCTGGCGCAGGATGAGGCGATTGCCGAAGTGGACACGCTTCTGCTGACGGTGCCAAACCAGCAGGGCGTGGCGTACAACGCCCATGTAATCGAGGCGATTCTGAAGTATGTCGCGCCGGAGCTGGGCTGACGCTAAGCTTCGCCTTGCTATGCAGGCCTCTCGCATTGGCGGGAGGCTTTTTTTTGCCTTGCGCAGAAGGATTGTGCGGCGCGCGCGGCTGCGGTTATGATTTCGCCTTCTTTTTAAGACACGCTGTCAGCGGCAGGGAGGCACAGAGTGATCGCAGAGAACAGTGAAGGATGCGGGCAGTCCAGGCGGCCGCGTGGTGCACGCGCCGTACAGCGCGAAGCGCCGGGAGAGACGCCTGTGAACGCTCGTGTGCTGCGCCATGCGTTTCACTACGCGCCGTTTCGCTGTCTCTTCTTCGCCCGCACGCTCACGGTGCTGGGCAACAGCATCGATCCGGTGGCGCTCGCCTTCGCCGTGCTCGATATGGGCGGCTCCGCCACCGATCTTGGCATAGTGGTCGCCGCCCGCTCGCTGTTTTACGTCATCTTTCTGCTGTTTGGCGGCGTGCTCGCCGATCGCTACTCGCGCAATCGGGTGCTGCTGCTCGCCTCCGCCATCGCCGCCGTCACCCAGAGTTGCGTCGCCCCTGGCTGGTGCCGCAAACCGTGCCGACGCAGCGGCTGCGCCAGGCGAACGCCTTTATCCAGTCGAGCGTCTACGCCGGAACCATTATCGGCGCGTCGCTGGGCGGCCTGCTGATCAGCACGGTAGGCGCAGGCTGGGGGCTAGCGGTAGACACGCTGGGCTTCGCGCTGGCCGCGCCGCTCTACTATGCGGTGCGCACCGGCATGCCGCAGGGAGAAACAGGCTATTCGTTCTGGCAGGCGCTGCGCTACGGCTGGCAGGAGTTTACCGTCCGCAGCTGAGTCTGGGCGGTGGTGGCGCAGTTCGCCGAGGTCAACGCTGCCTTTACCGGTATGGTGATGGTGCTCGGCCCGGTGATTGCCGACGGCGCGTTTGGCCTCGCCCGCTGGGGCATGATGATCGCGGCGCAAAGCGTCGGGCTGATTATCGGTTCCGGCATCGCCCTGCGATGGCGTCCGCAGCGGCCGATGCTGACCAGCGTGAAGCTGGTGGCGCTCTGCGTTTTTCTCTCCCATGTTGCTGCTGGCGAGCGGCGCGCCTGCCTGCCTGCCGGCTGATGGGCGCCTTTTGCGTGGCGGGCATGGGATTTTGTCAGTTCGGCGTGGTGTGGGCGCAGGCGCTGCAGACCCATATTCCACGCGAGTCGGCTGGCGCGCGTTTACGCTTACGACGAGATTGGGTCCTTTATTACCATTCCGCTAGGCGAGCTGGCCACCGGGCCGCTGGCGATGCAGTTCAGCACCCGCGCGGTGCTGCTGAGCTGCGCGGCGGCGGCCAGCCTGGTGCCGGGGATCCGTGCGCTGAAACAGCAACAGTAGCGCACCGCCCGCGCGGCGAGAAAGCAAAAAGCCTGCTCAGGTTTCCCTGAGCGGGCTTCTTAAATATGGCTCCTCTGACTGGACTCGAACCAGTGACATACGGATTAACAGTCCGCCGTTCTACCGACTGAACTACAGAGGAATCGTTGTAGCAGAGCTACATTATCGACCTGCACCGGCCTTGTCAAAGCCGTTTTTCACAAATCTGTTCAACTGCTGAAATAAACGTCAGGGCGACGGGCACGGGCGGCATGAGCGCAAGCCAGGTGATGAAATACAACTTCCTTGCTTCCTCCTTAATTTATGAAATAAAAAAGCCTTTTAACCCCTCAGTGATTAAGGCGGTATTTCACCCGCAGTGCTTCCACTCTCGCCAACATTCTGGCGCCGCTCACACTTCTTGTCTCTGGCGTTTGCCTGCACAACAGGTGGAGCGTATATTCCGCATTACTCACCAGATGAAACTAAGGGGCAGATGATTAATAAAGTCAGAATCGGCATGATCGGCAGCGGCTATATCGGGCGCTGCCACGCTATCGCTTATGCGCAGGCGCCGACGGTATTCGCGCTGAAGGGCGAAATCGTGCGGGAAATGCTGGCGGAGGTGAACGGTGAACCCGGCTCTGGCGGCGAAGCAGGCGGCTGCCTTTGGGTTCAGTCGTTACACCGGCGACTGGCGCGAGCTGGTGTGCGCTCCCGCCATCGACGCGGTGGATATCTGTGCGCCCAACTTTCTGCACAAGGAGATGGCGCTGGAGGCGATTCGCCACGGCAAACATGCTTATTCGGAAAAGCCGCTGACGGTGGCCGATGCCGAAGAGATGGTGAGCACAGCGCGCGGGCGTGAAACCCCTGGTAGGCTTCAACTACATGAAAAATCCCACCAGCCAGCTGGCGAAAGAGACTATTGCGCGCGGTGAAATCGGCGAGGTGGTGCACTTCTACAGCACCCACAACGAGGACTATCTGGCGAAGCCGGAGACGCCGCGCGGCTGGTACTGCCGAAGGCGCTGGCGGGTCTCGGTGCGCTGGGCGATCTGGCGGCGCATATCGTCAATATGGCGCACTATCTGGTGGGCGATATCGAGAAGGTCAAGCGGCGATATGATGACGGTAATCAAAACCCGTCCCGACGCCCAGGACCCCAGCCGCCGGTGGAGAATGAGGATCAGGCCAGCGAGCTGCTGCGCTTTCAGAACGGCGCGCACGGCGTGATTGAGACCTCACCTATCGTGGTCACCGGCACCAAAGGAACGTTGCGCTATACCCGCATGGCGGAGCTGGCGCTCTACCTGTATGAAGATCCGGCGGGGCGTCAGGGCTTCAAAACCATCCTCACCGGACCGGCGCACCCCGACTACGCCAGCTTCTGCGTCTCCGCCGGGCACGGCATCATTCAGCGCTTTCCTCGACGCTTGCTTCATGAGCGCTCCAGACGTGCATCAGGTTGTCGTCGACGAACCACCAGGCCTTGCTCAGCGCGAACTCAATTGTTCCAGCGCAGCAGATCCTGCTCAAGGTTATCCGCCGTGACGGCATTTTTATGGCAGGTGTAGATACAGAAGGGCTAGGTGCGCAGCGTGACGGCGATGACGATACCGAGCGCGCCCAGAGACACCTGCGCGGCGGGCGCGGCGGGGGAAAGTCCGGCTCGCCGCGCGTGAACTCGCGCACGGAACCGTCGGCCAGCACCATGCGAATGCGCAGCGCCTCATCCGCTAGCGAGCTTTGACGCAGCCCCTGGCCGTGGGTGCCGGTTGCCATCGCGCCCGCCAGTTTCTGCACCGCAATCATGCCGGGCGAGGCGGTCAGCATGCGATCCATCGCCGTCAGCTGGATATAGATATCGTTAAAGGGGGGGCCCCGCCGCCACGGTCACGCTCTGCGCATCCTGCGCCAGCACGTCGGAGAGGGCGCTGATATCTACCAGCACGTCATCTTCTTCCACGTCCAGCATACGGCTTGGTGACAGTCGGCTGCCCACCACGCGCACGTGGCCCTGGGTCGCGCGCACCAGCTGCCGGCGGCTGCCGACGCGGGCGTTTTGTGCCCAGTTCCAAAGCGACTCGTCCTGGGTGCTCAGGGTGGTATGGCGAAGGGGATAACGTTCGACATCTCTGCTCACGACTGCATTCCTGTGTTGAGAACTGTAAAAGTTCGTCAGATAAGCGTAGCCCATCGCAGTGTTGTCGCTTCCCTTAAACGGTTTTACGGATGTAGCACAGCGTTGCCGTCACTGCCAGCTGCCGGTTACGGCGAATACTCTCCTCTTCGCTGTTGTCCGGACTGAACGGTGCGTTAAAGGTGTAGCGGTTGGAGAGGTGGTGCACGCAAATACTGCTAATCAGGCGATGGACGTCGATGGTTTCGATTTCACTGATAAACAGGCCCTGCTGCTGGCCGCGCGTCAAGATATCGTCCAGCACGTCCAGCACGCTGCGGTTTAGCGCCTTGATGCGCGGCGACTGGGTGATATAGCGGCCGCGCAGCAGGTTCTCCGTGCAGACCAGCCGCATAAAGTCGGGATGAGTGACGTGATAGTCGAAGCTCGCTTCCATTAGCTTGCTCATCGCCAGCTCCGGCTCCATCGCCCTCAGGTTCAGGCCGGTCTCATGCTGGCGAATCGCCTGATAGACCTGCTCCAGCACCTCGATATATAGCTTCTCCTTGGTGCCGAAATGGTAAATCACCATGCGTTTGGTGGTCTGAGCATTTTCGGCGATCTGCTCGAGGCGCGCGCCCTGCATGCCGAACTCGGCAAAGGTCGTCAGCGCGCCAGCGAGAATGCGTTTTTTTAGCCCTTCCGGGTCATTTTTTCTTTTTGGGATAGTGTCCGACATAGCGCTCAGCAACAAAGAAGATCAAAACTGCATGGTATCACAGCACACGACTGAATGATTTTAGGATGACAGCGGTAATGTTCCCTAAGTAAGGTTACTGGAACCTGCTCGCCGTACAGGTGAAGCAGGGAGTCCAGCAGGCCGTAGCGCTGACAGTCCGCAGGTTGGGGTATATTCACAGGTACGTGAGTCAGCTGTTTTCGACCGCCAACCACGATAACGTTGCGAGCGCAGGCGAACGCAAATATGCCTGGTAATATATCCTGCTGCGATGCCTCATCCACAATAACATAGTTAAGTTGGGTCTTAGAGCCAACAGGCGAAATGAGTGAATGGGTAGTGCTACCAATTATGGGGTAGCGATCGAAAAATGCGTCGAGTCTGCGACGATAATTCTCTTCACTGAACGTTTCATTATCCTTGATCCTGAAAGCAAGATGCACCTTCAGGCATGTAAAAGAATCTTGCGCGAGATTTTTAACCAATGTTTCCACTTCGACTTGTTCAAGCTGCAAGGCTGTCTCCGCCAGCCCCTGCCTAACAGTTTCAAGCCGCAGCTGATAGATAGTAGTAGAGCTGAAGTCGGTAAAATCGCTGTTGTCGCTGTTTGCGAGTAGTGAAAGCGCGAGAGTCAATAATGCCGAAGTGGAAAGCCAGCTGAAGGCGATCGCCAAGTCTCAGGCGGTCACGCGAGCATGTCTGAATCAATGCCATCAGGCGGGTAATTTTTTGAGGTGTGAAGCGATATTTTTCTACCAGCCAATCCTCTTCAATAGACTGAGTCTGCATCCAGCGATCCAGATAGCTTGCTTCTGTTTCCAGTTGTTGATTTCCGCAAGAAAGCGGGCCTTGGCATACTGGAGTTCAAGCGTTGTTTTGAGCTTTTCTACTGCAATGCCGATGCCGACTGGAGACACCTTCTCTGCGATGGCGACCCGCTTATTCTGCAACAAAACGTTAGCAATGATGTTCAGGATGGTCTGAGTTTTGCCAGTGCCTGGCGGGCCTTCAATAATGGAAATCTGGGAAGAAAACGCTTGCTCCACGGCCTGAATCTGGCTCAGATTCAGGCCGAAAGGATAAATCAAATGCTCAGGCGGCTGGCGTGCAACGTTGCTGCGATTTAAATAGGCGTTGAGGGCAGAGGTCGGTACGGCTGGCAGACTGTGTAATCGATCCCGCATATTCTCGGTTATAACGCGCTTATCTTCGTCTGCACATGCGATGCGCGCTTCGGCATTTTGCAAAAAGTAGGCGTAGAGGCTGCTCTGTTTGAAATCAGCGGCTTCGACCACCCGCGCGTTTTTTAGCGAGAACGAGATAACATTGGCCATTTTCGTAGGTCACCAGCAGGTATTTATTGCCGACGCTTTGAGCGCGTTTAATGGGCTGAACTTCAGACTTCCCATTTTTAATCAATAGCCTGCCAGAAAGCCCTTCAATGGGGTAAATACTGCAAAGATGCCATGGAAAGCGCTGTTTGCCCCAAATAAGCTCGATTTCTTGCAACGTGTTATTGCGGCTAAGTTTCCACTCTTTAATTTGCTTTGTGCGATCTTCGCCATTGATAAAAATGGTCGTCACTGCATCCTCTTCCATGAGTTAATTTAACTTCGGAAGGACTATACCGTGGCAAGGAAAAGAGATGAAGGCTTTCAGTTAAACGGATGCGTCAAACAGGCTGCAAAAAAACCAAAAGCCCACTTAGGGAAACCTGAGCGGCCTTTTTAAATCTGGCTCCTCTGACTGGACTCGAACCAGTGACATACGGATTAACAGTCCGCCGTTCTACCGACTGAACTACAGAGGAATCGTTGGAACGGGGCGAATATTAGCGACGCCGTTCTGGCTTGTCAAAGCACGATTTCACTTTTCCCGTCTGAATGCTAGCAAAAGCAGCGGATTGGCGCTTTTTCAACAAAAACGGCGAGATTTCAAACTGCCGACAGGACCTCACTTTAAAGGCATTTCCCGGCAGATGTTAGATGCAAGTCAAATTTTTGTTATTTGCCGAGATCAAAACAACTGTTTCAGTTGCTTTTATAATAAAATTATTCAAAAGTAAGAATTAATAGAAAAATAAATTGATTATAGTCACGGCCGTAATTAATCGCGGAAACTGGAACGTGATTATTAAAATAAAGCCTTTGGAAACAGACGACTGTAAAATGAGGGGTTGATCACAAAAAAAGATAAATGTCCGAGCCTTACCTCTGACATCAGACCTTCAACTGCCACAACGTTGAGTGAATGTAAAAAATATTTTTCATTCACGGTATTAGCGGTGTCGGCAAGTTAACAACAATAAGGGTTATTAATAAACATTAAAAAAACGCTCGCTATCACGCTGTTAGCCTGCATGTTGCCCGCCGCCGCGATGGCGAAAGCTCTCTCTGTCGGTGTCTCAATGGCGCTGTTCGACGACAACTTCCTTACGATTCTGCGCACCGCCATACAGAAAGAGATGTAAAAAGAGGGTGTGCTGGGGCAGATAGAGGATGCCAAAGGCGACGTGTCGCAGCTGCAGCAGCAGGTGCAGAACTTTATCGGCCAGGGCGTTGACGCCATTATAGTCAATCCGGTCGACACCAACGCTGTCAAGCCAATCATGGATCAGGCCACCAAAGCGGGCATCCCGCTGATCTTCTTTAACCGTCGTCCTCAGGCGGAACTCACCGACAAAATGGCCTACGTTGGCTCAGATTCCGAGCTGGTGGGCCGCCTGCATATGGAAGCGCTGGCGAAAGCGATGAACGGCAAGGGCAAAGTCGCCATTCTGATGGGCGATATCGCCAACGAATCGACGCGCGATCGCACCAAAGGCGTCGAGGCAGTTGTCGCCAAATACCCCGGTATCAAAGTGGTGCAGAAGCAGACGGCGCAAATTTATGCGCAACGATGCGGTGGATGTGGTCAGCAACTGGATGACCGCAGGCGACGATATCCAGGCTATCGCCTCCAACAACGATGAAATGGCCATCGGCGCCCTGCAGGCGCTGGGCAAAAATCCTAACAATATCTTGATTGCCGGCGTTGAAGGCATGCTGGATGCGCTGCAAATGCTAAAGAAAGGCAAAATCGTCGCCACAGTGTTCCAGGATGCGAAAGGACAGGGGGAAGGCGCGGTGCAGGCGGCGGTAAAACTGGCGAAGGGCTAAAAAGTACAGAAGGTGATCGACATCCCTTACTCGCTGATCACCAAAGAGAATATGCAGCAGTTCGTCAACCGTAACCAGAAATAACCGATCCCGACTCAGCCGTACGGAGGTTATGTATGACCGCTTTTGCGCTTGAAGCCGAAGGCATCAGCAAGTTCTTTCCTGGTGTGAAGGCACGCGATAACGTGTCGCTGCGGGTGCGTCCGGGATCGGTACATTCCTTAATGGGCGAAAATGGCGCGGGCAAATCCACTTTAATGAATTGCCTGATCGGGATGTATCGTCCCGATCGGGGCTCCATCCGCATTAAAGGGGAGCCGGTGCAGTTTCAGGACACCCTGGACGCGTTGCGTTCCGGCATTTCCATGATCCATCAGGAGCTTAACTTGGTGCCCTATATGACCGTGGCCGAGAATATCTGGCTGGGGCGCGAACCGATGAAATATGGCTTTGTCGATCACGGCAAGCTTAACCAGCAGACCCAGACGCTGCTTAACCAGCTCAATATCCGCCAGAAATCGGACCGGCTGGTGGGCGATTTAAGCATTGCCGCGCAGCAGATTGTGGAGATCGCCAAGGCGGTCTCCTGGAATGCCGATATCGTCATCATGGACGAGCCGACCTCGGCGCTTACCGAAAGCGAAGTGGCTCATCTGTTCACCATCATTCGCGACCTGCGCGCGCAGGGCAAAGCGATTATCTATATCAGCCACAAAATGGATGAGATCTTCGCTATCACCGATGAAATCAGCATCTTCCGCGACGGCAGCTGGGTCGCCAGCAACCACACCGCGCAGTTTACCCTCCAGTCGCTGATTACCCAGATGGTCGGGCGCGAGCTTACGCAGCTTTTTCCCAAGTTCAATAACGCCATCGGGGAAGAGGTGCTGATGGTACGCAACCTGACCAGCAAAGATCGCTTCCATGATGTCAGCTTCAGCCTGCGGCGCGGCGAGACCCTCGGCGTGGCCGGGCTAGTGGGCTCCGGACGCAGCGAGGTCATGGAAAGCATCGACAGCGGCGAGATGCTGATTGCCGGCGTGCCGGTGAAGATCGACTTACCCTCGACGGTGATTGAGAAGGGCATGGCCTTTTTAACCGAAGACCGCAAAAAATCGAGACTGTTTCTGGTGCTGTCGGTGCTGGAGAACATGAGCATCGTCAATATGCCGGAGTACAGCAGCAAAAGCTGCTTCGTCAGCCATGTGAAAATGGCGCAGGACTGCATGGAGCAGATCCGTCGCCTGAATATCAAAACGCCCACCATGGATCAGATCATCAATAACCTGAGCGGCGGCACCTGAACAGTCGTCATTCTTTGCTAGCCTGCGGCATAAGCAGCCAAAAGATACCGTATCTTTATCGTGATGGTCGGCATTGCGCTGATCTTCGAAGGGGCGGGCTGGTATGTGCGCGACCAGTCGTTTCTGATGAACGCCGACCGTTTGATCCTGATTGTGCTGCAGGTGGCGATTATTGGGGTTATCGCCGTTGGGGTGACGCAGGTGATCATCACCACCGGTATCGATCTCTCCTCCGGCTCGGTGATCGCGCTGACCGCGGTGGTCGGCACGCGGCCTGGCGCAGTATTACACCCAAGGCAACCCCATCAGCTTTCTCTCCGAAGGCTTTACCGCCATCGGGCAGGGCGCGATGCCGGTGATTATCTTTCTGGTGGTGGCGCTGGTGTTCCATATCGCCCTAAAACATACGCGTTACGGCAAGTATGTCTATGCCATCGGCGGCAATATGACCTCGGCGAAGGTGTCCGGCATCAACGTCAATAAATACCTGGTGATCGTCTATACTATCGCGGGGGCGCTCTTTGGCTTGGCGTGCGTTAGCCGCGGCCAGTCGAGCATGGGCATGTCCTACGAGCTGGACGCCATCGCGGCGGCAGCAGCCTGATGGGCGGCGTCGGACGCATCACCGGCACGCTGATCGGCGCGGTGATCCTCAGATCCGCATCCTGGAAGATATCAACCTGCGGCAGTGGAAGGGGCAGGCTATCGGCATTATCGGCGAATCAGGCTCCGGCAAAACCATACTGGCGCACGCCATCGCCGGCCCCAACCCCTCCTGTCACGGCCATATGCTGTTTAACGGCCACTATATTTCGGGCGATATGCACAAGCGGCCTGACAACGAGCTGCGCCGCATTCAGTATGTGTTTCAGATGGCGGACACCGCGCTCAACCCGGCACACAGCGTCGAGCGCATTCTGTCGCGCCCGCTGACGCTGTTCCACGGCCTGCGCGGCGCTGACCCAGCGGCTGCACCAGCTGCTCGACTTGGTAAAGCTGCCGCGCAGCGTGCTCTGGCGGCGGAGCCGGATCTGATCCTGTGCGACGAAGTCACCTCGACGCTCGATACCGTAGCGGCGGTGGTGCTGGATCTGATCGGCGAGCTGCGCCGCGAGCTGGGGCTGTCGGTGCTGTTTATTAGCCACGATATGAACACGGCTACGCCATGACGCAACGGCTGAACTGGCCGCACTGCCGCGAAGACTGGCAGCAGGCGCTGCAGTTCGGCGAAGGTGTAGCGATTGAGGAGCAGGGCAAACTGCTGGGCAGTGCCATTCTCTGGCGCTGGGGCGAACGCGCTGCCACCATCGGACTGGTGATCGTCCGCGGTCAGTAGCAGGGGCTCGGGCTGGGCAAGCAGCTAATGCTGACGCTGCTGGAAAAGGTGCCCGACTACAACGTTCGGCTGCGCGGTGTTGATCGGCATTCTGCTGATCACCTTTTATCTCTATGGTCATCGACCTTTCACCGGCGTCTTCTCTGCGCCGCCCTCGATTTTGCCGACCTTCCTGCCGCTCGATATCGCCGGTGCCTTCAACGTCGGTCTGGTCAGCGTGATTTTCGCCTTCCTGTTTGTTGACGTGTTCGACAATACCGGCACGCTGCTGGGCGTGACCAAACGCGTCGGTCTGGTGGACGAGCAGGGCAATATCCCGAAAATGAGCCGCGCGCTGGTGGCCGACAGCGCCGCCGCGCTGTTTGGGTCGCTGCTCGGCACCTCGACCACCACCAGCTATGTAGAGTCCGCCGCCGGCGTGAGCGCGGGCGGCCGTACCGGCCTGACGGCGATTGTGGTGGCGTTGCTGTTCCTGCTGGCGCTTTTCTTCTCGCCGCTGGCCGGCAGCGTGCCGGTCTACGCGACGGCCCTGAAGCTGCTGTTCGTGGCGGTGTTGATGGCCTTTGGCATAGCGGAAATTGACTGGAAAGATGTCACCACGGCAGCGCCGGTGACCGTCACCGCCCTGACCATTCCGCTGACCTGCTCTGGCGCCGCGATGAAAGACTCTCTCGATGTACGTCAGGCGCTGCGCGACACGCTGCTGGCCGGGCTGATCGCGCTGGTGTGGTGTTTGGGCCGGTGGTGGGCGTGGTGCTGAAGGGCTACAGCTTTACCCTGACGACCGCGCGCGTCGCCTGGCTAGTGGCGGGCGGTGATGGCGGGCCGGCTGCTGCTCAGTTTGTTTCTGCACTCTTCTCTCGTCTCTCGTCTCTCGCGGGCGCGCGCTGCTGTGGCGCGTCGAAGGCGCGGACGGCGGCGTTTACGTGCGCGCGCCGGGCTACCGCTCGCGGCTGCGCTGGATTCTGCCGCTGCTGCTGGTGGTGGCGCTGACCTTTCCGTTTCTTTCCAGCAAGTATCTGCTGACGGTGGCGATCCTCGGCCTGATCTACGTGCTGCTGGAGCTGGGTCACGTGCCCTTTTACGCCATCGGCGCCTACGGGCTGGCGCTCGGCTATCAGTATCTCGGCCTAGGGTTCTGGAGCATGCTGCCGCTGGCCGCCCTCGCCGGCGCGCTGTTCGGCTTTCTGGTGCTGTGCATGCACGGCGACTACCTGGCTATCGTCACGCTCGGTTTCGGCGAGATTATTCGCCTGGTGCTGACCAACTGGCTGAGCTTTACCGGCGGACCGAACGGCGTTTCCGTGCCGTCGCCCACCTTTCTCGGGCTGGAGTTTGGCCGCCGCGCGAGCGAGGGCGGCACGCCGTTCCATGAATTTTTCCACCTCGACTACAACCCCAACATGAAGTTTATCTTTATCTATGTGGTGCTGGTGCTGTTTATCAAGCATCGCCTGACGCGCATGCCGATCGGGCGGGCGTGGGCGCTGCGCGAAGATAAAATTGCCTGCCGCGCCATGGGGCTTAATCATGTGCTGGTCAAGCTGTCGGCCTTTATTGCTCGGCGCTTCGACGGCGGGCATCGCGGGCGTGTTTTTCGCCAGCGACCAGGGCTTCGTCAATCCGACCTCCTTTACCTTCTTAGAGTCGGCGCTGATCCTCGCCATCGTGGTGCTGCGCGGCATGGAATCGACGCTGGGCATGGTGATCGCCGCCTTTGTGCTGACGGTGGCCCTGGAGTTGCTGCGCAGCTTCGCCGAATACTGCGTGCTGCTGTTCGGCATGCTGATGGTGAGTCTGGTCCGCGCGGGCTAGTGCGCACCACCCGTGTTGGCGTGGCGCCGCGCAAAGGAGTTCGCCATGAGTAACGCAATTCTTGAGGTGGAGCACCTGATGATGCGCTTCGACGGCATCAAAGCGCTCAACGACGTCAGCCTGCGCGTACAGCGCGGCTCGGTTACGTTGCTGATCGGCTCCAACGGAGCGGGCAAAACCACCGTGTTCAACTGCCTCACCGGCTTTTACCGCGCCAGCGGCGGGCGCATTCAGCTGAACGCGCAGGCGCGCAGCACTGACGTTATGCAGATTCTCGGGCAAAGAATTCAGTCGCAGGACTGGCTGCGTCCGCCGCAGCTGGGGGCGCGCATCTAGTGAACCGCGCCGGGCTGGCGCGCACCTTCCCTGCTCCTGCTGGAGCGTCGTCGGCAGCGGGCGATGACCCTCCCCGGCGGCGAGCAGCAGATGCTGGCAATCGCCCGTGCGCTGATGAGCCGGCCGCGGCTGCTGCTACTGGACGAGCCGAGTCTCGGGCTGGCGCCGATTGTGGTGAAGCAGATTTTCGCCATCCTGCGCGAGCTGGCGCAGCAGGGCATGACGATCTTTCTGGTGGTGCAGAACGCCCACCACGCGCTGGCGCTGGCCGATCGCGGCTACGTGATGGCGAACGGCGAGATCCGCCTCAGCGGCAGCGGCCGCGAACTGCTCGACAATGAAGAGGTACGCAGCGCCTATCTGGGGGGCTCGGCAGCCGCTGAGGTGGACGACAGTAAAAGATTGTAATAATGATTAAAAAAGCTTAGGAAACGCTTTGCATAAACCGATAAGCGCACTCATCATTAGAACTCCTGTCCAATCTGTTCTAATTTGGTTATTCCCTTGCAAAATCCTGGCGTAGCAGTGATGCAGGCGATAAAGCGCACGGCGTGGTATCCCAAACGTCGCTTTTATCGCACGCTGTTCTGGCGTGAGATCACGCCACTGGCGGTGCCCATCTTTATCGAAAACCTGTGCGTGATGCTGATGGGCGTGTTGAGCACATTCCTGGTGAGCTGGCTGGGCAAAGAGGCGATGGCGGGTGTGGGGCTGGCGGACAGCTTTAACATCATCATCCTCTCCTTTTTCGCCGCGATCGATCTCTTCACCACGGTGGTAGTCGCCTTCAGCCTAGCGAAGCGCAACAGCAAGCGCGCGCGCGCCACCACACGGCAGTCGCTAGCGCTGATGACGCTGCTCTCGCTGGTGCTGGTGCTGGCGATCGAGTTCTGGGGCCAGGTGATCATCGACCTGATCGCGGGCGGCGCCGAGCCGAAGGTGAAGGAGCTGGCGCTGAGCTATCTGCAAACCTCCGCCTGGAGCTACCCGGCGGCGGCGATCGCCCTGATCGGCAGCGGCGCGCTGCGCGGGGCGGGCAATACCAAAATCCCGATGCTGATTAACGGCGGGATGAATATCCTCAATATCGTCATTAGCAGCATGCTGATCTACGGTGCCTTTTCCTGGGAGGGGCTCGGCTTTATCGGCGCCGGGCTGGGGCTGACCATCTCACGCTATATCGGCGCGATTGGCGTGATTTACGTGCTGATGATCGGCTTCAACGCCTCGCTGAAGATCAGCCTGCCGAGCTATTTCCGCCGCTGGAACCGCAAGATCCTGATGGAGGTACTGGGCATCGGCGTACCGGCCAGCATCGAGTCGGTACTGTTCAACGGCGGCAAGCTGCTGACGCAGGTGTTTGTGGCGGGCATGGGTACCGACGCCATCGCCGGCAACTTTATCGCCTTCTCTATCGCCTCGCTGATTAACCTACCGGGCAACGCGCTGGGATCGGCGTCGACCATTATTACCGGCACGCGGCTGGGGCGAAATCAGGTCTATCAGGCGGAGCGCCAGATCCGCCACGTTTTCTGGCTGGCGAGCCTCTGCCTCTGCGCGCTGGCGTTTCTTACCGTGCCACTCTCCGGCGTGCTGGCCCGCTTCTACACGCGCGATCCCGACGTGATTAGCGTCACGCAGCACCTTATCTGGCTGAACGCCGCCTTTATGCCGATCTGGGCCGCCTCCTGGGTGCTGCCGTCGGGGCTGAAGGGGGCGCGCGACGCGCGCTACACCATGTATGTGTCGATGTTCAGCATGTGGGGGGCGCGCGTTGTGGTGGGCTATCTGCTGGGCATCGTGCTCGACATGGGCGTTATCGGCGTCTGGCTCGGCATGTTCCTAGACTGGGCAGTGCGCGGTGTCTGTTTCTGGTGGCGGCTGAACAGCGGCAAGTGGCTGGATAACTACTGCAAGATGGCGGCGAAACAGACGTAACGCCGCGCCGTCGGCGGGCAAGACTTATGCGCTTTTCGGCATTGCCGCGCAGAGCCGCGCAGAAAGGGTTGCTTCAGTCCGCCGCGCAAACAGGCTTTACTGAAGCCCTGACTTTGCAAGGGCGACCTGATGACAACCTTACTGCAGCAGTGGAAAAACCGGCTTGCCGCTTACCTTGAGAGAGGAGGCCGTGCGCATGCAGAAACAGAAGCGAGCCTGGAAACGGAGCTGCTGATCCCGGTCAGCTAGCTCTACGGCTTCGAATACCTACCTGCGATAGAGCGCTATCTTGAAAAATAGCGTCTGTTGCTTCTTCTCTACCTGAGCCCGCTTCATCACAGCGGGCTTTTTTCGTCCCGGGAAAAACGCTTTCTTTACATAACGTTGCTTTGTAATCGAAGCGTCTCGAAAGTGTAAAGAAACGTATTCTTATTTACAGGATTTCGTGATAAAAACAAGAAAATAAATGATAATCATTATTTTTATCATTTCATGCATATCCCGAAGGTGAAGTCGGCGCCGTGCAATGCGCGCGCAGTGGCGGGGGGAGAGGAAAAACAATAAAAAAAGATGCGTATCGTTGAAAATGGATAAAAATCGCAACCAGCCTTTTACAACTTTTAATTCATTAACCTTGTTCGCCGGTCTGTGCCTCGGCATCGCGCCCGCCGCCTCGGCGCTGGCGACGGAGAACGCCACGGCGACTGATGAGAGACGCTGGTGGTCAACGCCGAGACGTCGTCGCTCTACGCGCCGTCCCACTCCGCCGATCCGAAATTTACGCGCCCGCTGGTCGACACCACGCGCACGGTAACCGTTATGCATGACCAGGGCGTGACCAACCTCAGCTATGCGCTGAAAAACGTGCCGGGCGTCGGCGCGTTCTTTGCCGGCGAAAACGGCAGCTCCTCAACGGGCGACGCGGTCTATATGCGCGGCGCCGACAGCTCTAACAGTATCTATATCGACGGGGTGCGCGACATCGGCAGCGTGACGCGCGATACCTTCAACACCGAGCAGGTCGAGGTGATCAAAGGGCCTTCCGGCACCGACCCGCCTCAACCTCATGGGTGAAAAGAGCCACGAAGAAGGGCGTGACAGGGTGCAGAATGAGCGTTACGGCTTCGCGCCGTCGCTGGCGTTTGGCCTCGAGACCTTGACGCCCTGAACTACTTGCACGTGCAGCAGTACAACACGCCGGACGGCAGTGTTCCCACCATCGGCCTGCCGCACTACTCGGCCCCCAACGCCGCGACCGCCGCGCTCAACGGCGTCGGCAAGGTTAACCCCCATAACTTCTACGGCACCGATTCCGACTACGACGACTCCACTACCGACAGCGCAACCATTCGCTTCGAGCACGACATCAACGACAGCACCAATGTCCGCAACACCACGCGCTGGTCGCGCGTAAAGCAGGATTACCTGCTGACCGTGGTAATGGGCGGGGCAAGCAATATCATTCAGCCGAACCCGGCGGACGTCGGCAGCTGGCAGTGGGCGCGTCTGGAGAACACCAAAGATGTCAGCAATCGCATTCTGACCAACCAGATCAATCTCACCACCAAATTTGCCACCGGTTCGTTGGATCATGATTTCAGCGCAGGCGTGGAGTTCACGCGCGAGAACCAGATCAACTACGGCGTCAACGCCATCACGCCGCCCGCGGTCAATATCTATCACCCGGTCAGCAATCTCTGTGTCGGCGGGCTGGACCGCAACGGCGCCAACGCCAATAGGCAGAGCGATACCTTCGGCATTTACGCCTTTGATACGCTGCAGATTACCCGCGATTTTGAGCTGAACGGCGGCATTCGTCTCCACAACTACCATACCGAGTACGACAGCGCCACCGCCTGCGGCACGCCGATCACCACCGTGGATACGGCGAAATCGGGCAACCTGGTGAACTGGAAGGCGGGCGCGCTCAACCATCTGACCGACAGCGGCAACCTCTACGTCAACTACGCCATCTCGCAGCCGCCGCCGGGCGGCAGCAGCTTTACCCTGGCGCAGAGCGGCACCAGCAACAACGCCAACCGCACCGATTTCAAGCTGCAGAAGGCGGAAACCAGCGAAATTGGCACCAAGTGGGAGGTGCTCGACAAGCGCCTGCTGCTTAACGCCGCGCTGTTCTGCACCGACGTCGAAAATGAAGTGGCGCAGAACGACGACGGTACCTATTCGCAGTATGGTAAAAAGCGCGTCGAGGGCTATGAGCTGTCGATGATGGGCAATATTACGCCGGACTGGCAGGTGATCGCCGGCTATACGCTGCAGCACGCCTCGGTGCGCAACGGCGGCGCGGTAGCGCAGGACGGCAGCGCGGATCTGCCCTACACGCCGGAGCACACCTTTACGCTCTGGAGCAACTACCAGGCAACCGACGCCCTCTCCGTTGGCGGCGGCGCCATGCATCGCGGCAGCGACGGCGTGGTCGGCACGCCATCCTCAACCGACGGCTACTGGGTGGCGGATGCTAAGCTGGGCTATAAGGTCAACAACAACCTCTACCTGCAGCTTAACGTCTATAATCTGTTCGATACCCACTATGTGGCGTCGATCAACAAGAGCGGCTATCGCTATCATCCGGGCGAGCCGCGCACCTTCCTGTTTACGGCGAACGTGCATTTCTAGAAACAAGCGTGAGGCGCAGGCCCCATTTTTTTAGCGAGAGCAGAACCATGATGTACCAAATCTCCAGCGTGCTGACGCCCGACAAGGTCGCGCAGTTTCAGCAGCATTTAGCCCAGGCCAGCTGGGTCGACGGCCGCGTCACCGTGGGCAGCCAGGGTACGCAGGTGAAAAACAATCAGCAGATCGACACCCGCACACCGCTCTACGACGCGCTGCAGGCGGCGGTGCTGAAGGCGCTGCACAGCCATCCGCTCTTTTTTGCCGCCGCGCTGCCGCGCACTATCTCTACGCCGCTGTTCAACCGCTACCAGCAGGGCGAAACCTACGGCTTTCACATCGACGGCGCGGTGCGCAACAACGGCCAGAGCGGCTGGATGCGTACCGATCTCTCCGCCACGCTGTTTCTTAGCGAACCAGAGAGTTACGACGGCGGCGAGCTGGTGATCAACGATACCTACGGCCAGCATAAGGTGAAGCTGGCGGCGGGTGATCTGGTGCTCTATCTCGCCAGCAGCCTGTACTGCGTCACGCCGGTGACGCGCGGCGTGCGCACCGCCACCTTTCTCTGGATCCAGTCGATGGTGCGCGACGATAAACAGCGCGCCATGCTGTTCGAGCTGGACCGCACCCTGCAAAGCCTGAAGGCGCGCCACGGCGAGAGCGAAGAGGTGCTGTCGCTGCTCAACCTCGACCATAATCTGCTGCGCGGCTGGACCGAGGTGTAAGTTTGCCGATCGTTCATCTGCAGCGGCTATCGTTAAAAGGGCGTCGTGGCTTTTTTCATGGAGAAGCAAATGAGCGACAACGAAACGAGCGCGCGCAGACCCGCACTGTGCTGGCGCAAGGCGCGCAGCGTTACGCCTTTCAGCGGCATCTGCATCAGGGCGTGATCGCCGGCGACAGCAACGATCTACTGCCGATCGCCTTTTTGCAAGTGCCGCAGCTGCCCGCCGCGCAGCAGGCGCGGCTGATGCAGGCGCTCACCGCCTATAGTGCGGCGGCGACCACGGCCGTCGCTAGCGCCGCCGCGCCCGATACCAACTACGGCAACCGCGACGGCTTCCGCCCCGACTTCCTCGACGGCGCGCCGATCGATCTCGCCGCCATTATCGCGCCGCGCGCCGCCGAGGTGGCACCACTGCGCGACGGCAGGCAGGGCGCGGAGGCGCGGCTCGACTATCAGCACTTTTCGCTGCTGATGAGCGCGGAGCGGCGGCTCGCCTTTTTTACTGCCACCAATATCGAGGGCGCGCGCTATCTTTCCATCGATCACGGCAGTGGCCAGCCATCGCTGCTGGAGGAGGGGGATCGCTGATATGAGGACAGCCGCATCGACAGCCTCTATGTCACTGGCCAGGCCTTCTACAGCGAATACAGCCGCTGGTTCGACCGCGGCCATCTGACGCGCCGCAGCGATCCCACCTGGGGTACGGCGGCTGAGGCGGTGTGCGCCAACAAGGACACCTTCCACTTCACTAACTGCTCGCCGCAGCACTTCCGCTTTAACCAGAGCCTGCAGTACTGGCAGGGCGTGGAGCGCTATATCCTTGAGTCGGGGGTGCTGGCGTTGAAGCGTAAGATCAGCGTGCTGACCGGACCGGTGCTGGATGATCAGTGGCGACAGTATGCCGACTGGCGGGTGCCGCTGATGTTCTGGAAGGTGGTGCTGCGCGTCAACGTGGCGGGCAAGCCGCAGGCCACGGCGCTGCTGGTGAGCTAAGCGGAGCTGCTGGATGAGCCGCGCCGCGTGCTGCCGCGCGCGCAGGGCACGCAGCAGCTCAATGTCGACGAGTACCGCGTCACGGTAGGCGCGCTAGAGACGCTCACCGGACTGAACTTCGACGCCTTTCGCGACTGGGAGAGCTGGCAGCTGGACGAAACGCTGCTGCCACTGCCGGCGAAGCTGATTACCACCTGGGACGATCTGCTTTAGCCGACGCGCTTAGTGCGGCGTCAGGCGTGGCCCAGCCCCGGCTGCGCGGGCTTTTTAAGGCCGTGGCGGCTTAAAACTGTTTACCCATCAAACCGTTATGCTTAGCTATTGCCCTTGCGATTCTGACATGGCTGCTTACACTTATAGCTCATGCTGATAACGATTCAGCGCCATCACCGAGGCGGCGCACTGCCGCAGCATCGTCGCGTAGACCGCCGAGCGCTTCGGCAAAATCGACATCGTGGTGAATAACGCGGCGTTTCAGATGACGCACAGCGCGCTGGAGGAGATCGGCGACGATGAGTTCGACCGCACCATGAAAACCAACCTCTACGCCATGTTTTATATCTGCAAGGCGACGGTGCCGCATATACTGGCCGGCGGCTCGATTATCAATACCGCTTCAATCAACGCCGACCAGCCGAAACCGAAGCTGCTGGCTGAGAAAGGCATTCGCTCCAATGCAGTGGCGCCCGGTCCTATCTGGACGCCGATGATCCCGGCCACCATGCCGCCGGAACAGGTCGAGAGCTTCGGCGACCAGGTGCCGCTGCAGCGCATGGGGCAGCCCGCCGAACTGGCGCCGTCCTATGTGATGCTGGCCAGCGACGAGAGCAGCTATGTCTCCAGCGCGACCATTGCCGTGACGGGCGGCGTGGCGGTGATTTAAACCTGCTTCAGGGCGAGAGATTAAAGCCTACCCTTTAAAGCTGACGACGCCGATCGCTACCCACGTTTTTGGCAGTCGTCGCATCAGGGAGCAGTTGGGAAAAGCGGGTCTGCCCGATGGGCCGGAGGCGGAAAGCTGGGAAATCAGCGACGTCGACGGCATGATCGCCACGGTGACCAACGGCGAGCTGGCGGGCAGCAGCCTGCGTGAGCTGACCGAACGCTACCCTGACGAGATGGTCGCGCCCGGCTGGCGCGCCCCCCATTTTCCGCTGCTGAGCAAGTTTATCGACGGCAGCGGCATGCTGCCGGTCTATCTGCACGCTAGCGACGCGCTGGCGCAGTGGCTGGAACAGCAGCCGAACGGCAAAACCGAAGCCTGGCATATTCTGTGGGCCGCGCCGGACGCCACCTGCCTGCTGGGCATGCGCGACGGGGTGGACACGCCCATCTCAAGGCGGCGCTGCTGGCGCAGGAATACGATGCGGTGATACACCGGGTGCCGGTGAAAGCGGGCGATACCTTTTACGTGCCGGGCGGCATGCCGCATAGCTTCTATGAGATTGAGCAGACCTCCAATATTCAGCAGCACGTGATGCCGTGGCGCATGGAGGATGGCACGCCTTTGTCGCGGCAGGAACAGGAACAGGAACAGGAACAGGAAGAAAATATCGATGCGCTGCTGACGGAGCTACGGCCCGAGCTGCGCTGCACGCCGCAGCCGGGACTGGCGCTGGAAGCAGAGGGATTAACGCGCCTTTTCTGCTGCACCGGGCCTTACTTCGTGCTGGAGCGCTGGCGCTTTAGCCAGCTACAGCGTCTGCACGTCAGCAGCGCGCGCATTGTGACCAATATCGGCGATCTGTTAACGGTCGAGGCGAACGGCGTCAGCGTGACGCGGAAGCGCACCGAATCGCTGCTGCTGCCCGCCGCGCTGAAAGCGGCAATGCTGCACGACGCCGGTGAGCTGCTGATCGGCTAAGTGCCCGATGTGGCGCGCGAGGTGGTCGCGCCGCTGTGCCAGGCGGGCTATAGCGAAGCAGTGATTGCGCAGTTGGGCGATATTCACAGTACCCTGATTTAGGAGGTTATATGCTGCCTTACAGCGTACAGGGAATGGGCGACACCACCTTTGTGTTGATGCACTATCTGGGCGGTTCACACAGCACCTGGTGCGCCACGCTGCCTTATCTCGATCGCGGCTTCCGCTGCGTGGTAGTTGATATGCCGGGGTTTGGCGAGGCGGCGGGCATCGCGGGTTACGACGTGGCGTCAATGGCGAACCAGGTAGATGAAACCATCCGCCATCTGCGTCTGCAACAAGTGATCTTGGTCGGCCACTCCATGAAGGCCTGGCCCGCCTCCAGAATCGACTGGGTGAACATCTCCACCGCCGCCTTGTGGTTGTAAATCTCCATCATATCCAGCGCGTTGCGGTAGTAGGTCGCCTTCAGCACGCGGAAGAAGTCGCTGGTAAGCGGCATGCCCATCGTCGCCAGCTTGCGCAGCATCGACTGCACGATATCGCTGCTCATGCGCTTCAGCCCGCCGGTGCCATCATCTTCCGCCAGCGGCTGATGCTTGTGATCGTAGTTGTCGGCAATCTCCACCTAGAACGACTGGCGCGTGGTGTAGTTGCGGAAGATTTTCGACAGCACGCCGATCTCCAGCCCTCAGTCGCCGGGAATTTTGATGTTGTTCAGCACGTGGGTGCGCATGGCGAACTCCTCCGACAGCAGATAGCGGAAGCTGGCGAGGTAGTCGAGATAGTCAGAGTGGCCGTAGACCTTCTGCAGCGAGCGCAGCAGCGGGCCGACAGAGTCCCTCTTTATCCAGCTCCGCGTCGGCGGTCCGTCGTTCCATAAAATACGATGGTGCTGCGGCAGGCGCGAAAAGAACTCCCACGCGTAGAGAAACTGGTCGCGGTCGGCGCGATCCAGCCCAATCACGATCTCGTCGAGGTAGGGCACTTTGGCCAGTTCGTCGACGATATTGCCCAGCGCGGGCCCTTCTAGTTCCGAGAAGAGCGACGGCAGGATCAGCCCCATTTTGCGTTTGCGCGCAAAGCGCACCATCTCTTTTTCCAGCGACTCGACGCTGCGGTCGGTGAGATTGTGGAAATTGGTAATCACGTTATTCTAATAGAAATCACTCATCGCGCTATCCTTTTGGTAAGCAGTAGGGGCGGCTTAGCTGGAGGAGGTCAGAAAATAGTCAAGCCCCTCTTTCCAGCCTTCGGGGCCATAGTACGCCGTATGGTAGACCTGTTGTGTATCCGCTCTGGCGAGCGTAACCGGGGTTTTGCTGTAGCCCTTGATCACCACGGCGAAGTCCACCGCGTCGAGCATCGGCGCGTCATTCGGGCCGTCGCCGAGGCCCAGGGTGACCGGCGGATGTTCATACTGGCCGAACAGCCAGCGCAGGGCTTCACCCTTGCCGCTGCCCGCCGGCATCACGTGCCAGAAGCGGCCGCCCTGCGCCAGCGCGGCGCGGAACGCCTCCAGCTTCTCCTCCTCGTCGCACCAGACAATTACCTCAGAGGCTTCGCGATGGCGCGCCAGCGCCGATTCGCTCTCCGTCAGGCCGGTCATCGCCGCCACTTCGGTGTCGGTAAAGTCATAAAAACCCTGCAGGCGAAAGTGGGCCTGCAGCGCGAGCGCAGCGTCTGACAGAGCGCGTCGTAGTCGGCGCTGTCCGGCGGAATGCGCACGCACCGCTGCGCCGTTTTCGGCGATAAAAGGCATGCCGGCGAGGCCGAGGCGCTTTTGCAGCAGCGCGATTTCCGCGGCGGTTTTGTTGGAGCAGAGCACCACCGGAGCCCACTTTTTACCCGGTACTCCCTGCCGGGTATTTTTTGGCCGCTTGCTCAACGGTTGAGTTCGTTGCAGCTGCAGTCGCGAATATCCAGCTCATATTCGTCAGCCAGCTCGGGATGGCTGACCCAGGCGCGGCCGCCGCTGGCGAGATGGCGGCTGTCGTCTGCCTCGACAGCTGTTTCCGGCGAAGCGGACGCGTGGGGCGGAAGGGGTTCCAGCAGCGCTGTTGACCTCCGGGTCGGCCGCACCCTGCACCTCAGCGTCGCGATTATCGTTGGATTTCATCGTCACTATCCCTTTCATAAAAAGGATCTACAGATTCTCCTGCCGCAGGCGGCGGATCGATCAAGTGTAGATGAGTTGGGAGAGAGGGCGCGGGAATAGCAGGCAAAAAAGCCCGCGCTGCGCGGGCAAAATCCTTGTTACTTTTAGGTTGACTGCTCCTTTGGGGTTGGTGCAATAGGGAAAGTGTAAAAAGATGCCCTGTCAGGGGTCTTGTCGTGAAACGTTAAGAAAGTGAAAAACTCGCCGCTTACCTAAATTTACCTATTTTTCCTTTGCAATCATAGCGATCAGCTATAGTTAGTTGCGTAGTAAAATCATAACGCGACAAGGATATACCATGGATCTGTTACGTATTATTATCGCTATCATTCTGCCGCCGCTGGGCGTTTTTCTGCAGGTGGGCTTTGGCGGCGCCTTCTGGCTCAATATCCTGCTGACGCTGTGCGGCTACATTCCCGGCATTATTCATGCGGTTTGGGTAATTGCGCGTCGCTGAGGGCGGCCTCTTCGTTTACACTAATATCATTTACCACATCAGGAGCAACGCGCATGAAGGTCAATGACCGCGTCACCGTCAAAACCGATGGCGGCCCATGCCGCCTTGGCACCGTTCTCGCCGTCGAGCCGTTTAACGAGGGCGTAATGTATCTGGTGGCGCTGGAGGATTATCCGCTGGGGATCTGGTTTTTTAACGAGGGCGATCATCCGGAAGGCATCTTTGTTGAACCTTACCGCGAGGCCTGAGGCCCTCAGCCCGCGCGGCTGACTAACAGGCAAAAAAATCCCGGCAGAGAGCCGGGATTTTTTTATGGCTGCGCCTGTGTGGCGCTGCGCGACAGCGGCATGGGTGTGCCTCTGTCACAGCAACCTCAGAAGGTCTCCCAGTTGTCGTCGTTCACCGCGGCCAGCGCCGGACTTTTCAGGGCAGGCAGGGCAGGGGTCGCGGGTGCCGCAGAGCGTACAGGCGTATCCTGCAGACGGAATGCCGCCACCGCCTTCGTCAGCTTGCCGGCCTGCCAGCAACGCCGCTGCCGCCGAGGCTTCCTCGACCCGTGAGGCGTTCTGCTGCGTCACGTTGTCCATTTCGGTCACCGCCTGGCTCACCTGCTGAATGCCGCGGCTCTGCTCGTCCGAGGCGGCGGCAATCTCAGCCATAATATCGGTCACGCGGCGCATCGCTTCCACGATTTCGCCCATGGTTTTGCCCGCTTCGCCGACCAGTTCGCCGCCGCTGCGCGCCTTGCCAGAGACGTCCGCCGCCAGCTGGCTGGCGTGGTGGGCGTTTTCGGCGTTCTGCTTCACCGTGGCGGTAAGCTGCTCCATACTGGCGGCGGTCTGCTCCAGCGCGGTGGCCTGCTGTTCGGTGCGTAAGGAGAGATCGGTGTTGCCGGCGGAGATTTCGCCGGAGCCTTGATAGATCGCCACCGCACCTTCGCGCACCGTGCCGACGGTTTTCACCAGCGACGCCTGCATCAGCTGCAGGTTGTGCAGCAGCATGCGATCTCACTGCGGCCGTGCGCCTCCATCGGCGCCGTTAAATCGCCTTGGGCGATATGTGCAATGCGCGTCACGGACTGGCGCAGCGGATTGCTCACCACGCGGCGCAGGAACACAAAGGTCAGCAGCGTCAGCAGCAGGGCGGCGACAAAGGCGGCCGCCATGGTGATAAAGCCGATGCGCGACTCATTCGCCACCGTGGCGTTGATGGCGTCCGCCCGCGCGGTGCGCAGCTTAATTGCCTGCAGCAGCACTGCGTTATAGGCGTCGTCGAGCCTGCGGGTGACGTCGGTTTCCTGCGCGACGATCCCCTCAAAGCTGCCCTGTTTGCCCGCGTTGATCATCGGGATCAGGCCCTTCTCGACGTAATCGCTGAAGCGCGGCGTCGAGCGCCATATCATCCGGCGTTTTCACCTTGCGATCCTGATAGATCTTGAATCCATCTTTGGCCTGCTGGATACGCTTTTCCGTCGCGGCGACGTTGGTGCGAAACGCATCCATTTCGCTAATGCGCGCGGCGGCGCCCGCCTGGATGATATTTAGCCGGGCGGTGCGTAGATGGTTGGAGCTGTTGGTGATGCCCATGCGCACCTGTATTTCATCGGTGGCGTCATACAGCGACTGGTTGCTCTGGGTAAGAAAGTAGCTGGCGAGTCCAATACAGAGGGCGAACAACAGCATAATGCCGCTAAAGATGGCGCTGAAGAGAGGCATCAGGCGCAATTTGCGCCACAGGGCAAGCCTGGACTGCTCAGAAGAAACCGGTGTTATGTTCATATCCTTGCTCTCATATCGTGGTTATGAGGCTAACATCGGCAGAGCAAGAAAAAGGGTTAGGGCCATGAATGCGATTCCGCTCGCCAAAAAGGCGAAAAAAAACCGGCCTCACGAGGCCGGTTTGTTTGCGAAGCGATTATCGCACGTTGACATAGATGCCAGAGGTGACCCGTCAGGCGCACCACATGATAAATAACCTGTTTATTGTGGGTTTTGATTTTGCGTTTGATATTGCCTTTATGCGACGAAACGGCTTTTGCTTTAATTTGCATCTTGTCTGAAATCTGAATGGTGTCATGTCCTGACATCCACATTTCCAGCATATTCGACTCCGTCTGGATTAGCGTCAGCGGATGCATATCCAGGCTTGATGAAATACGCGGAGAGGCGTTAAGTTTTTTCTGCAAATAGGTGCTGAGTAAGGAGTCGAGCGTCGTGGTTTTTGTCGATTTTGATTTAATAATCATTTTATTACGAACGTAGAGGTATTCCTCAAAATGGATATTAGAGATTGCCATGAAAATGAAAAACAGCGTATCCGGATGCTGCATAATAATATTTCGAATGCGGTCTCTGGAATCAGATTCATGAATAAAGCATTCTTAGTTAATAAACAGCACGCTAGGTTTTAGCTGTTCGCAGCGCTGCTGTAATTGGTCAATGTCGGGGACGGAAAAGATGTGTTTCTTTTTGCCCCCTTTACAGGACATGTAGTCAGATAATCCTAGGCGTGTGTAGTTGCATGAATCCATAATAATCGTTGGCATGTTAGCGCCCCTCACCGATTTGTTATCCGTTTAAATCAACGATGAATTACGCGTTGCGGTACGAGAGAGATTTCTAAGACACTTTTTTATTCTGCTCAGCAGTCTGGCGGCAGGCCATACGCATGCCAAAAGTATGCTTCCCTGACCCGTTTCTGCAAAGATTTTTTGTGCGGTCTTAACGTCACTTATCTCTCCAGTGATAGCGGGAATCGCTGGGGGTTTGCAATAAGCGTGCATAACACTCTGTTTTGGGAGCTTCGTCACTATCTCGCATAACTCACTCAATGCTGATAGGACGATTCTTAAAAACATTTGATTCGCGAAAGTGTGACGTTTCAGCGAGCATTGACAATGCTGGAAAAAAGTTCTGACAAGAAAAATCGTTAAAAGATTTTTTGGTTCGAAAACAACTTGTTGCCGATTTTGTCAACGAATCCGCTGAGTTAGCAACCTTCGGAATTTGGGAAATAAAATACTTGATGCGGGAGTTAATAAGAATAATTTTCAGAGCCAGCTTTCATTTATCAGAATTTCCTTGGTTGATTTCTGAGAAAACTGGTTTGAAAAACACACAGAATGTTCTGGGTAGCTTAAATATCACTTTAGCGAGATGATTAGATACTTAATTTTCAGGGGTGGGACAGTTCCGTCAGAAACTGGGCTAGCAAATCAAAGGCTTCGCTGAACAGATGCTCACAGAAGGGCGCAACCAGTGGCATCATCAGCCCCATTGTTAAAATTCTCACTGTTAAGGTAATTGGAAAGCCTACCGCAAAGATCGACAGCTGAGGTGTAACACGGTTTAACAAACCTAGAACCAAGTTTATCAGAAGTAGCAGAACGATTGAGGGTAACGCTAACATCATGCCATTAAGGAAAATTAATTCGCCCACTTTGACCAGCGCGTTGAAAGCGTTAGCGTTTAGCGGCACGACCCCGATGGGCAGCGTATGAAAACTGTCTGCCAGCAGCGAGATCAACCACAGGTGACCGTTGAAGGTCAGGAACAGCAGCATCGCCAGTATATCCAGAAAGCGCGCCAGCACCGGCATGTTCAGGCGGCTGCCAGGGTCGAAAAAGGTCGCGAACGACAGCCCCATCTGTAAGCCAATCACTTCGCCCGACAGGCGCACCGCGGCAAACGCCAGCTGCATAGTAAAGCCGAGCTCGACGCCAATCAGCAGCTGCTGTAGCAGCAGCCAGAAGCCGGCAGGCGAAAACCGCGTCACCTCGACCGGCGGCGGCATCGGCACCATCAGCCAGGTAATCAGCACCGCAAGGCCGATTCCTGGGTCGCCACCTGCAGCAGGCTAATGATCAGCCCGCTGACCAACGCCGCCAGCAGCAGCGGCGCCAGCATCAAGGCAAGGCGCATCGCCTCCAGGCCCATTACCATCACGGATTCTGGCATCATTTTTCTCTCCGGGGAATCGGAATAATCAGGAATAGAAGCTTTGCGCCAGCGATCCGACCAGCAGCTGCCAGCCATCCACCAGAACAAACAACATCAGCTTGAAGGGCAGCGAGATGGTCGCCGGCGGCACCATCATCATCCCCAGCGCTATCAGCACGCTGGCGACCACCAGGTCAATAATCAAAAACGGGATAAACACGGTAACGCCAATCTGGAACGCGGTGTTTAGCTCGCTGGTGACGTAGGCAGGCAGCAGAATGCGCATTGGCACCGCCTCCGTCCCTGAATCGGCGGCGTATTCGCTAGGCGGGCAAACAGCGCGAGGTCCGCTTCACGTGTCTGATGCAGCATAAAGCCGCGCAGCGGCTGCGCGCCTTTTTCCAAGCGCCACTTCCATGCTGATCTTGTCCTGGCTGAAGGGCAGATAGGCCTCGTCGTAAATCTTGTCGAAGGTCGGCGCCATAATAAAGAAGGTGAGAAACAGCGCCAGGCCGAGCAGTACTTGGTTGGGCGGCGCCGACGGCGTGCCCAGCGCGTTGCGCAGCAGGCCGAACACGATGATTATACGGGTAAAGCTGGTCATCATCAGCAGCATGGCCGGAATAAAGGTCAGCTAGGTGATAAAGACCAGCGTCAGCACCGGAAGCGACCAGCTTTGCCCGCCGTTGGGCAATGCATGGCTCACCAGTCCCGGCAGCTGGGCGTAAGCGGCCGGTGCCAGCAGTAGCAGCGGCAGAAAGGGGAGCAGTCGACGCATCATTGGGGTTTTCCGGGACGTTTAACCAGGTTCTGCAGCAGCTGACGAAAATCCTGCGGCGCGGCGGCGGCAGGGTATGCAGATGAGTAATCTGCGCCGCCGTGACGCCTAGCACCAGGCGCGCCTCGGCGGTATCTACAATCACCACGCGCTCGCGCTCACCTTCAGCGCCTGGCTGCTTATCCGCTTCGGCGCGAAGCCGAGACGGCGCGCCAGCCAGGCGCAGGCGAGGATCAGCAGCACAATCACCGCCAGCACGCTGCTGACCTGGGCCAGCACGGAGCCGGCAGAGAGGGCCGGAGCCGCGGGTGCGGCGGGTTGCAGCGTGTGGGACTGGGTATTCATCATTTTCTTAACGACTCAGGCGACGCATGCGCTCAGAGGGCGTGATAATGTCGGTGATGTGCACGCCATATTTATGACCACCACCACTTCGCCCTGGGCGATCAGGTAGCCGTTAATCAGGATATCCAGCGGCTCGCCGGTCAGACCGTCCAGCGCCACCACCGAGCCTTGCGTCAGGCGCAGCAGCTCTTTGATAGTCATCTTGGTGCGGCCCAGCTCCATGGTGAGCTTCACCGGGATATCCATAATCAGGTCGATATCCTGCCGCGAGCCGGCGGCGGCGCTGCTCTCGAACGTTTTGAACACGTCGTCGCTCGGCGGCGCGCTGGCGACATCCGCCTGCAGGCTAAGGTCAGCCCGGCCGTGCGCCAGCGTGCCGTTTACGCCTGGCCCGGCGTGTTGTTTAAGATCTGGCTCAGTGCGGCCAGCATGCTGCGGCGCGTCTCGCCGCCGGCAGCCGGCAGGGATTCTGCGGCGGTGCTGGTCAGCGCAGCGGCGGTTGACGTTATCGGCAACATCGCGAACAGCGCCTGCATGGTTTGCGCGTCGCTGCTGTTTAGCGTTTCTGTGCTTTCCTGCTCTTTATCATCGGCGGATTTGCTGTCGGCTTTAATATTTTCCGTCGTCAACCGCGCGTCGAGGCTGCCGGGATTTTCAAAGGTCGCCAGCAGCGCGTTCAGCTGACCCACCGGTACGCGCTCTTGCTAACTTTCTTCTGCGCTTTCAATAGATTGTGCCTGGTTTCCCTGCTGTTTCGCCAGCGTCAGCAGACGGTTGACGAGCTCAGTCAGAAAGTCCTGCGGCAGATATTTGACGCTGTGCAAAAGGTCTGTGGTCTCTGAACTGTTCAGGTCACCTTGCGCGCTGATCGCGGTGGCAATAGTTGGCAGCGTAATCATTCGCCTTTCCTCAATGCGGCCCGTTGGGCATATTCATCCATCTGTTTCTGGGCGAGACGGTTTTCTCGCAGCAGCGCGCGCTCTGCCTCGCGGCTAATCAGCGTCTGGTGGGCGTTAAGCCGCTTCTGCTTATCGCGCCAGCTGGTCAGCGCCTGCTCCAGTCGCTTGTTCCAGTGGTTCAGCTGGGCGCGGTGCTGCTCAATCGCCTTTTCCAGCATCTGTATAAACTGGTGGTAGTTGGTCCAGCGCGTCGTGGCGATGCCGCCGGACATATCGCTGTTCAGCTTTTTGCGGTACTCCTCCGGGTAGTCGAGCAGCATGGTCAGCTGCTCGTCCGCCTGGCGCACGCCGCGGCGCATATCGCCGAGGTAGATCGCCGCTTTTTCCAGATCCTGCCCCGCTAAATCGCGCAGCGTGTCGATGGCACTGGCGCTTTTCATTGCTTACTCCTCCACGGTTAGCCGAACAGCGCGTGCAGGGTGCAGGCAGGCGTCGTCGTAATGGCTGTGTTCGAATATGCCCTGTTCCATCTGCGGTTAGAGGCGGATCGCCTTGTCGAGCATCGGATCGCCGCCGGCGTCATAGGCGCCGACGCTCACCAGGTCGCGGTTGCGCTGGAAGCTGGAGAGCAGCTGTTTAAACTGGCGCACCCGCGCGTAGTGATCCTCATCGATAAGCGCGGTCATGGCGCGGCTGATCGAGGCTTAGATATCTATGGGCGGATAGTGGCCCGCTTCCGCCAGGCGGCGCGACAGCAAGATATGGCCGTCAAGAATGGCGCGCGCCGAGTCGGCGACAGGATCCTGCTGAGCGTCCCCTTCGGTGAGCACGGTATAGAAGGCGGTGATCGAACCGCAGCCGTGCGTGCCGTTGCCGGCACGCTCCAACAGCGCCGGCAGCTTGGCGAACACCGACGGGGGATAGCCTTTGATGGCCGGAGGCTCGCCGATGGCCAGCGCGATCTCGCGCTGCGCCATGGCGTAGCGCGTCAGGGAGTCCATGATCAGCAGCACATGCTGGCCGCGATCGCGAAAATCTTTGGCGATGCGCGTGGCGTAGGCGGCGCCCTGCATACGCAGCAGCGACGAGACGTCGGCCGGCGCGGCGATCACCACTGACTGAGAGCGCACGGCCCTCGGCGCCAAGAATGTTTTCGATAAAGTCTTTTACTTCGCGGCCACGCTTGCCGATCAACCCGACCATGATGACGTCCGCCTGGGTATAGCGCGCCATCATGCCGAGCAGCACGCTTTTACCGACGCCGGAGCCGGCGAACAGGCCCATACGCTGGCCGCGCCCGACGGTGAGCAGGGCGTTGATGGCGCACACGCCGGTATCGAGCACGTCGGTGATCGGCGTGCGCTGCAGCGGGTTAAAGGACGGAGTGATCAGCGGCGCGCGGTAGCCGGTATCGGGCAAGGGCAGGCCGTCGAGCACGCGGCCCAGCAGCTCAGGACCGAGCAGTAGCTGTTTGCCGCTATGGCCGCTGTCGCGCGCATAGACGCGCGCGCCGGGCAGAATGCCGTCGACCTCTTCCAGCGGCATCAGAAACACTTCGTTTTCGACTTCGGTCAGTTTTTTGCCGTCGTTGCGTTCAATCACGCAGGTGGCGCCGAGCGGCAGCTGCAGGTCGGTCGCCTCCAGCACCAGACCGGTGGCGCGCGTCAAGCGGCCGTAGCGGTGCACTGGCTGCACCTGCGCGATGCGGGTTTCAAAGGCGTCCAGCGCGCCGAGCCAGCGGGAAAGGCGTGAGGTCATTAAAACTCTCCCGGCGCGGCAAGACGGCACAGCTCCTGCCAGCGCGTCGCCACGCTGGTGTCGAGGTCGCCATCTTCAGTGCTCAGCTTGCAGCCGACCGGATGCAGGGTGCTGTCGGCCAGCAGCTGCTGGATCTGGCGCAGCAGGGCACTGCCGTCCATCGTGGTCGCTTGGCCGATCACCTGACGCGCTGCTTCCAGCGCCAGCGGCATCAGGCGCGAGGCGATAACGCTGTCGAGCGCCTCCAGCGAGTGCTGGAACTCTGTCACCAGCTGCTGCATGCGCGCCTGTAACGGCGCCTACTGCTGCAGGCGTTCAAACTGCAGCAGCTGCTCGTCCACTTCTGAGGCGAACAGCTCCGGCTCCGGCTCCATTGATACGGCCTAAATCCTCAGGCTGCCAGAGCTGCCAGGGGCGAGCGGACAAGGCATCAGACACAGGTTTCCTCGCTGACGCCAATCACCATCTCGCCCGATTCCGCCAGACGGCGCACGATAAGCAGGATGGCTTTCCGTTCGTTTTCCACTGCCGACATACGTACCGGACCGCGGTTGGCGAGGTCGTCGCGCAGGATATCGGCAGCGCGCGCCGACATGTTCTTGAGGAACTTCTCGCGCACCGGCTGCTCGGACTCCACTTCCTGCAGCAGACGCTGGATGCTGCGGTCGTCCACGTCCACCAGGTTTTCGAACAGGAACATTGCGTCGATGATCTTCTGTGCCAGCTCGCCGTCGAAGTCGCGTACCGCTTCGATAACCGCTTCTTCCTGCTGCGTTTTCATCAGGTTGATGATCTCGGCCGCGGTTCTCACGCCGCCCATCTTCGCGCGCTTGAGGTTGGTGCCGTCCAGCAGGTTGTTGAGCACTTCGGTCAGCTCCGCCAGCGCCGCCGAAGGTGGCGATACGCAGCGCATCACGTCGTGACGCAGGCGCTCGTCGAACAGTGCCAGGATATCCGCTGCTTGGCCACGCTTGAGGTGCACCAGGATAGTGGCGATGATTTGCGGATGCTCGTCGCGGATAAGGTCGGCAGCGGCCTGCGGCTCCATAAAGTTGAGTGTTTCCATCTTGCTGGTGGTTTCGCGAGATTCAAGAATACCCTCCAGCAGGCTGGCGGCGCGCTCTTCGCCGATGGTCATCATCAGGATGGCGCTTTTTTCAGTTCCGGTCAGACTCATAGCTCTTTACTCATCCATTCATTCGCGGATAACCAGCACGACGACGCGCGGCTCGTTTTCGGACATATCGCGGACGCGCTGGCTCATCGCCTCGGCGCTCATGCGGTTGTTAGACTTACGCTCTACGTCCTGCTCATCTTTGCTGAGCTGCACGCTGTAGGCTTCTTCCTCTTGTGCGGCGACGGCGTGCTGCGCTGCGGCTTCCATGGTCGCTTTTTCCGTTTCGCGTTTACGCGTCAGCTGCGGACGCACCCATTTTGCGGTAGAGGATGAAGGCGACCAGCGCGATCGATCCGGCCGCGTCGGCGGATCCCGCCGCTGCACAACTTGCGGAGCAGCCTGCGCCGGCAGATGCCGCAGCCCGCCCAGGTGGATATATCGACTGCCGTACTGCTCGATGAGCGGCCCGCGCCGCCCGATACCTCAGCCGCCGTGCAGTCTGAAGAGCAGACCGGTACCGATCGAGCCCTCCATCGCGATGCAGAACTCGGAACCCGCAGCGCCTGATGCTGCTTCAGCCGACCCGCAGTCCCAGACGCAGGTATCCGTGTCGGATACCGCTGTCGGGCAGGCGAGCGAGCGGGCTGCTGACGATGCTGCTCAGCCTCAGCAGCCTGCCGCCAGCAGCGAGGCGCCAGCGCCGTCCTCCCCATCCGTTCACACGGAACAAAACGAATTCAGCGCAGGCGTGAAAGATTTCAACACCGCGTTTGATTTCGTGCAGCAGGGTCTCGCGCATCTGGGCGCGGCAGCGAAAGAGGAGCTGTTTACCCTGGCGGGTAAATACCTGTAGCGGAGTCGGGCAATGGCCAGCCAAAAGGGGGCCGCAGCGTCCCCTGTTTTATCAGAAGATGATGGTGCTTTTGGCGGGGTCGGCGTTGTGGTGCAGCCTGAAGCGGATGGTCATCGACAGATTTTTTGTTGGCTTGTTGAGTTCATAGCGCCACTGGCTGACGGCCGCGATCACATAGGGTTCGAAAACCCGCGCGGCTCCGACTGCACAATACGCATTTCGCTTACCTTGCCCGCTTTACCGACGTCAAAGCAAACTTCACGTAGCCCTCAATTTGATGGCGCTAGGCGCGGCGATGAGGCGTAGGCGGAAAGCAGCAGCGAAGCGACAAGCAGAAGGGATTTTTTCATTTTAACGTCCTGTTAAAACTGCAAAAGAGCGCAAAGCATAACGCGTATTCATGTCAACCGTGACCGCGCGCAAGCCGCGTCTTCCGACAATTCTGAAGGCCGCTTCATTACTCTCCGCTACGTTTAAATAGTGATGCGAGATATTTATTGGTTAAAACAGCAAAAGGAAAAACGGATGAGTGATTCAGCGGAAACGAAAAGCAAAACTGACTACCTGCGCGATGTGACCTCGCAGCTGAAAGAGATGCGCCACTACGCGCAGACCAATACCGAAACGCTCTCCAGCCACTGGCTCGCCTTCGACGCGGGCGAATACAAGGATCAAGAATTTGCCGGGCGCATCGACTCGCTGCTGAATAAACAGGGCACGCTGCTGGATGACGCTGGATGACCTAGACGCCGTGATTCAGGATATGGAAACCGCCATCAACCACAGCGAGCAGGAAAAATAATCCTGCTCTGCCCGGTGGCCGTCGCGTTTAGTCGGCCACCAGCCACATTTCCGCCTCGTCGAACATCTCTTCAATAATGCGCGCCACCGTGGCCTTGTCGTTTTTGCTCAGATCGGTCTCAATGGCGTTGTGCTCCATCGGCTTCACGCGCACTTCGATATCGGGAAAAACGCGCTGCACGCGCTTCACCAGCTCCTGCAAAATAATCTCGCGCGCGCCAGGCAGGCCGGCGACGTTACGCTTATCGTAAATCAATTCCACAAACATACAGGGATTCCATACAGGGAAGAAATTCGCTGGCACATCATACTGTAAATAAAACCAGTGACAAGCGACTTAGCCGTCTCGCCGCTAATTTTTACGGGATGGCGCGCAGCTCGGGCAGGGTAACAGGCGGTAAAAAGGGGAAAACCAAACCTCTGGAGGTGGAAATCCAGCAACACCTCCAGAGGCGGTGCAAACGCACCATTCGTTCAAGGACAATTACAACCCCGACCCCGAAGTCGTAGAGTAAATTTATATATAAGTTTTGCGAAATTGTACAATTTTTATCCTAGCTTTTCTTACTGGTTGGAGGTGTTGCAATGCGGTGTCAGAGTTCGTTCTTGGTACAGAACTCTTCCCAGCTCATACCCAGCGAGGCGGTATGGGACTTGAGGTAGCTCTCAATCGCCTCCACGGAGACTGCTTTGTCCGGCTCGGCGAGCTGGATCGAGAAGATCATGCCGTCGAGATTTTTCTGGCGCAAAAAGGCGGCGTAGATGCGTTCGGCGTGCCATTCGCGCTGCTGGCGCAGCGACATGTTCGCATGACGGGCGTCGCTTTCCATCAGTTCATCCAGCGCGGCCTGAAAGTCTGGATGTGCGGTAAAGAACATCTCGCGCGCCTGCGCATACATCATAATAGGATTCTGGCGTTTTCATAGGGGTTCCTGAAAATTCACTACGGTTGTGCAGCGCGTCAGTGTAACGCACCCGTCAGCCCTTGTCAGGCGATCGAGCACTGCCACAGAGAGCAGAAAAATGCGGCGCGCGCCAGCCTACCGGACGCAGAGCGCTTGCGGAGTGCGGGCGAAAAATTATAACGTAGCCGTCATTGAAGTGATCTCAGGGATTAACGATGAAAAAGTGGATGCTGACGGCCGTGCTGGCGCTGGCCGGTTGTGCGCAAATCAACAGCTATGAGGATGCGGTACAGACGCCGGCGCCCGCCAGCCTGCAGGGCAACTGGCAAACCAGCGGCGCGCAGAGCGGATTACGCAGCGAACAGGCGATGGGCAGCCTGATTGTGAACGCCGACGGCAGCACGCTTGACTGCCGCCAGTGGATGCGCGTGAGCGCCAAGCCGGGTAAGCTGACGCTGCTGAGCGGCGATTACGTCAACGTTAACCGCCAGTCGCGCGTGATGCCGCTGACGCTGGAGGGGGGCGAACTGCGTTACGACGGTCTGAGGCTGCGCAAGGTGGATCGCCCGACGGTCGAGTGCCAGCAAGCGCTGGACGAGGTGGCGAAGCAGCCGAGCACGGCGGTGATCCAGAATATCGAGCCGGAACTGCTGAAGTCGGCCATTACCCAGGCCAACGAGCAGAAGCCGTAGCGCTGAGCCGCCTTATTCCGCCGTCGCGGCGGAATAAGACGTCGTGCATCAACGGCCTGACCCAGGCTGCACGTAACGCCAACGACGGTATCTCTGCTGCGCAGACTACTGAAGGTGCGCTGTCAGAAATCAACAACAACCTGCAGCGTGTACGTGAACTGACTGTTCAGGCGCAGAACGGCACCAACTCTGATTCTGACCTGTCATCTATCCAGGACGAAATCAAATCTCGTCTGGACGAAATCGACCGCGTATCTGGTCATACTCGGTTCAACGGCGTGAACGTACTGGCTAAAGACGGCAAAATGTCTATCCAGGTTGGCGCGAACGATGGCCAGACCATCGACATCGACCTGAAAAAAATCGACTCTTCTACTCTGGTCTGGGCCTGAAAGGTTTTTCTGTTTCTTCTAACGCCCTGAAACTGAGCGACTCTATCACTCAGGTTGGTGCAAGCGGCTCACTGCAAGACGTTGACCTGTCAGCGGTTGCTACCGGTCTGGGCGTTGACGCCAGCTCTCTGACGCTGTACAACGTGCAGGACTCTACCGGTGCTGCGACCTCTACCTACGTTGTATCTTCTGGCAATGACGACTACGCGATGTCAATCGATGACGCTACCGGTGCGGTTTCTCTGAACACCACCGACGCGACCTACGATGACACCACTAACGGCGTAACCGACGGCGCAATGGGCGACACGTGAAGTGGGCGCTGGTTCAACTGCTACGTTACCGTTCAGGGCAAAGATTAAACCACTGCTACCACTGCTATCGCTAACGGCGGCGCAACCGGTACTAAAGATATCGCATCTGTCGATACCTTCCGTTCAAGCCTAGGTGCGGTGCAGAACCGTCTGGACGCTGCTATCACCAACCTGAACAACACCACGACTAACCTGTCTGAAGCACAGTCTCGTATTCAGAATGCTGACTACGCGACCGAAGTTTCAAATATGTCTAAAGCGCAGATCATCCAGCAGGCAGGTAACTCCGTGCTGGCGAAAGCGAACTTTTTATGGGCGCAGCCTGAATCGCCTGCCCGTTACAGATTAACCCCCTCAGCACCTCTTACGTCCGCTAGCGGATCTGCTGTTTATCTCTGACTACAACGAGCGCAAAAACTACCTGCGCCGCTTCGAGCACTATCTGAAGACGCAGTAGCACTTTGCCTATTTTCGCCGCCGTAGCGACACGCAGCGCGATACGCTCTGGCAGGTAGTGGGGGAGAGCCGCGTCGATCAGCTGACGCTGATGCGCGAGGAGAACGACGAGGCGTACTGGCAGCTGTTCGATGCGCAGTCTCCCCCCTGTTTTCCGCTGTCGCGCCGCATTCAGTTTATTGTGGTGCTCAGCACGCCGCAGCATAAGGTGCCGACGGTAATGATGGCGGGAACGGAAGTGGGACGGCGCGTCAGGGTCAGCTTCCTGCAGCACGCCAGCCAGGCGGAGTTTCTCGCGGCGGTCAGGGCGTGCTACGGCGGCTGCGTGATGACCGGCACGCGCCTCACCGATCGCCACAGCTGGCCCTGGGGCGAGGCGTGCCATATCGACACGCGCGAGAACGAGGAGGGCGGGCTGGTAGACAACAGTGTGGACAACGGCCTGTTCTTGTGCAGTGACCTGCAGCGGCTGTTTATCAATGGACTGATAAGCATCGATGGTGACGGCGCGCCGGCGTTATTTGCTTATCATCCTTCGGTCTGCTCAGCGCCAGAGAAAACGTTTATACTTCGCACATTACTAAATCCGCACCGGGCGCGGCTGCCGCCGCGTCCGACAACACACATCACATACTAAAAAATGGGGTAATTATGATTCTTTCTCGTGTCGGTCGCCATCTGGCGATGAGCGTGATGGCGGTGGCGCTGATTGCCGGCGTGAACCTCAAGACGCACGCAGCGGAAAGCCTGCTGGCCAAAGTCAAAGACAAAGGCGAGCTGCGCGTCGGGCTGGAGGGCACCTATCCGCCGTTCAGCTTCTAGGGCGAAAATAGGTTGGCGATATCACCATCGACGCCAGGCTGGCGCAGACGCGGCAGAAAGAGCAGGTGCGTCAGCAGGTAGGCTTTGTCTTCCAGAACTTTAACCTGCTCCCGCATCGCTCGGTGCTGGAGAACATCATTGAAGGGCCGGTGATCTTCAAAGGCGAGCTAAAAGCGGAGGTCGAGGCTCGCGCCCGCGCGCTGGCGATGCGTCTGCAGGTGATCCTGTTCGACGAGCCGACCTCGGCGCTCGATCCAGAGCTGGTGGGCGAGGTGCTCAACACCATTCGCGCTCTGGCGCAGGAGAAGTGCACTCATGGTGCTCGTTACTATTTTGTTTTGCGAGGCTTTGTTCAGTGGTGGTCGATCGTCGGCATCTCAACTGAAATCACCGGCCAGCGTATTTCTCAGAACCTGAACCCCGCCTACGCCGTTTCGCTATTTGAATTTCTCAAGCTGACCTTTATGGCGATGAGCACCTCCTGGTATCTCTACGGGCTGGGCTTACATTTCCTCTGTACCAAAATTTTCCGGCAGTATAAAGTGGCCCTTCTGGTCGCTGCGGTAGTGCTTAATTATCTGGCCGCGGAAAATATTATTCCATTCCGGGGACCTCAAAGCGTGGCGCAATATTATCTGTTTTTCCTGCTGGGGGTGTTCTGGAGTTCAACCATGTTGCGCCTGAGCGAATGGCGGCATGAAAATGTCGCGCCCTGGGCGCTGCTTGCGGCGCTGGCGGGAGTACACGCCATCTTCGTCCTCGATAAGAGCCTGTTTATGTACGTGCTGGCGTTGCTGGCCAGCGTGGCGGCCTGCCGCTGGCTCAACCAGTGCTTCAGCATGCGCTGTATGAACTGGATCGGGCGCAATACGCTGCAGATTTACATTATTATTCACTGCATCGTTATCGAGTTCTTCGGCATGTCGGTCATCTTGTTCGCGCAGCGCAACCATCTGTTCGAGCAGGCTTGGTTCTTGTGGCTGTAGGCCTGTTTCTAACCGCTGGCGATCGTCGGTATCTGCTCGCTTTGTTCGGTGGCGGTGTGGTCGGTCACAAACCGCGGGCTGGGACAGTCGCTGTTTATGTTCCCGACGCTGATTGGCATCAAGCACACCCGCTCGGTGGCATAAAAAAAGCCCCACCGCGGTGGGGCTGGCTTAGCGCGCCGTCGGAGGCGCAATTTCCGGCGGCCTGCGCCGTGCGGGCAAGCCGGCGGAAAAACCCGCGGCGGGGCAAACGGGCACCGTCGCGGGTTTTGCCCTCTTTATACGCGGTTTTCCCGCAGCTGATTCATAAACTCCTGCACCCACTCCATACGTAGCTTGCGCTCGCTGAGATCGCGCGTGACGCGCAGCCGCGTCGGACCGTCCAGCTTCCACTGCTGCGGATCCTTCTGCAGCAGGCTAATCAGCCAGCCGGGATCGACGCTGTTCTGCGACGCAAAGTCAAAGAAGCCGCCCTTGTCGCTGATCTCGATTTTGCGGATGCCGAGGCTGCGCGCCACCAGTCGCAGCATGGCGATATCTAGCAGGTTGCGCGCCGCGTCCGGCAGCACACCGAAGCGGTCGATCATCTCTACCTTCAGCTCCTGCAGCTCCTCCTCGCTGTCGGCGCTGGCGATGCGCTTATAGAGCGACAGGCGCGTATTGATGTCGGGGATAAAGTCGTCCGGTAGCAGGGCGAGCATGCGCAGCTCGATTTCGGTCTGATTGCTGGTGAGATCCTCTAGCGACGACTCGCGCCCCGCCTTCAGCGCCTCTACTGCATTCTCCAGCAGCTCCATATAGAGCGAGAAGCCCAGCGTCTCCATCTGACCGCTCTGCTCTTCGCCCAGCAGCTCGCCCGCGCCGCGGATCTCCAGATCGTGGGTCGCCAGCGCAAAGCCCGCCCCGAGATCCTCCAGCGAGGCGATCGCCTCTAGCCGCTTCTGCGCATCGGGAGTCATCGCCTTCGGGTGCGGCGTCAGCAGCCAGGCGTAGGCCTGATGATGCGACCGTCCGACGCGGCCGCGCAGCTGGTGCAGCTGCGCCAGGCCGAAGTGATCGGCTCGCTCGATGATAATGGTGTTGGCGGTCGAGATATCGATGCCGGTTTCAATGATGGTGCTGCAGACCAGCACGTTGAAGCGCTGATGATGGAAGTCGTTCATCACCCGTTCAAGGTCGCGCTCGCGCATCTGGCCGTGGCCGATGGCGATGCGCGCTTCCGGCACCAGCTCGGTGAGACGCTGCGCCGCCTTCTCAATATTATCCACGTCGTTGTAGAGATAGTAGACTTGGCCGCCGCGCAGAACTTCGCGCAGGATCGCCTCGCGCACCACCATGTTGTCGTACTCGCACACAAAGGTCTTGACCGCTAGGCGCCGCGCCGGCGGCGTGGCGATAATCGACAGATCGCGCATGCCGCTCATCGCCATATTCAGGGTGCGCGGGATCGGCGTGGCGGTCAGCGTCAGGATATCGACGTCGGCGCGCATCGCCTTGATGCGCTCTTTGTGACGCACGCCGAAGCGGTGCTCCTCATCGACGATCAGCAGGCCCAGATCGCGCCATTTCAGATCGCTCATCAGTAGCTTGTGGGTGCCGATCAGTATATCGATTTTGTCTTCGCTTGCCTCCTGCAGCACCTGCGCCTGCTCTTTGGCGCTGCGGAAGCGCGACAGCATCTCAATGCGTACCGGCCAGTTGGCGAAGCGGTCGCGGAAGTTGTCGTAGTGCTGCTGCGCCAGCAGCGTAGTCGGCACCAGCACCGCCACCTGCTTGTGGTTCTCTACCGCGAGAAACGCTGCGCGCATCGCCACTTCGGTTTTGCCGAAGCCGACATCGCCGCACACCAGGCGATCCATCGCCAGCGGCTGACACATGTCGCTCAGCACGGCGTTGATCGCCTGCGCCTGATCCGGCGTGGTTTCAAACGGGAAGCTCTCGCAGAACAGCTGATACTGTTCGCGGTTGTGCTTAAAGGCGTAGCCTGCCTTCGCTGCACGCTGGGCGTAGATATCGAGCAGCTCGGCGGCAACGTCGCGCACCTTCTGCGCCGCTTTCTGCCGCGCGCGCGACCAGGCGTCGCTGCCCAGCTTGTGCAGCGGGGCGTTTTCGTCCGCACCGCCGGCGTAGCGGCTGATCAGGTGCAGCGACGACACCGGCACGTAGAGTTTGGCGTCGTTGGCGTAGGAGAGCATCAGATACTCCGCCTTGATGCCGCCCACCTCCAGCGTGGTCAGGCCGATATAGCGGCCGACGCCGTGCTCCAGATGTACCACCGGTTGACCGGGCGTCAGCTCCGCCAGGTTGCGAATCAGAATATCGGGATTAATGGTGTGGCGCGTATCCTGGCGACGGCGGCTGACGCGCTCGCCCAGCAGGTCGCTTTCGCAGATCAGTGCGCGGTCGCGCAGAGTATCGACAAAGCCGCGCTCGCTGGCGCCGATCATTAGCGTAAAGCGCGCGTCGTTCGCCTCATCGAAGCGCTGGATCGGCTGCGGACGCAGCTTGATGCGCGCCAGCAGCTCCTGCAGGCTCTCGCGGCGGCCTTCGCTTTCGACCGAGAAGGTCACCTGGCCGCTGAAGCCGTCGAGGAACTGACGCAGCGGATCGAGCGGCGCTTTGGCCTGCGCCTGGATCGCCATGTCCGGCAAAGGCTGATAGCCGAGGTTGGTGTTGGCGGCTTTCTCCGGCAGCGCCTCGTTGCTCATCTGCATGCGCGGCCAGCGGTTCAGTTCGCTCGACAGCGCGTCGGGGCGCAGCCACAGCGTGGTGGGGGTCACTAGCGGGCGCATCGGATCGACGCGACGGTTCTCATAGCGCGCCTCGACGTTCTGCCAGAAGCGCTCGGCGCTGCCGTTCAGGTCGCCGCAGTTCACAATCAGCGTATTGTCGGGCAGATAGCTGAACAGCGTCGGCAGATCCTGCTCGAAAAAGAGCGGCTGCCAGTATTCGATACCGGCGGGCAGGGTGCCTTTACTCACCTGCTGATAGATATGCTCCGGCTCGCGGCGCACGTCGAACAGCTCGCGCCAGCGGGTGCGGAACAGCTCGATCGCCGCCTTGTCGGTGGGAAATTCATGGGCTGGCAGCAGATTGATCGCCGGTACCGCCTCCAGCGTGCGCTGGCTGTCGACGTCGAACAGCCGCAGGCTGTCGATCTCGTCGTCGAAGAAGTCGATGCGGTAGGGCTGCTCGCTGCCCATCGGAAAGAGATCGAGCAGCGCGCCGCGCGTGGCGTATTCGCCATGCTCCATCACCTGACCGACGTGGCGGTAGCCCGCCTGCTCCAGCTGCTCGCGCAGGCGATCGCGCGACAGCTTTTGCCCCTGCTTCATCACCAGCGCATGGCCATCCAGAAAGGAGTGCGGGCAGACGCGCTGCATCAGGGTATTCACCGGCATAATCAGCATGCCACGCGCCATGGTCGGCAGCTGGTAGAGCGTCAACAGGCGCGCCGAGATAATATCTTGATGCGGCGAAAAGCTGTCATAGGACAGCGTTTCCCAGTTGGCCAGATGGCTGACGGGCTGGTCGGTGAACTGGCGGATTTCATCCAGCAAACGCAGCGCGGTTTGCATATCCGGGGTAATCATCAGCACCGGACCGGCGTAGCGCTCGGTAATGCTGGCGCATTCCACCGCGTGCGCGGCGCCGATCAGCTGGCCGAGCTGGCGACGATCGCCAGGTTTAGCGGGCAGGGCATAGCGGGTCTGTTCGGACATGGGATCTTCTGGTTCTCTCCATTTTTTCCAGAGCGCCATGATTCCACATTACGCCCTGGCGATCACCTGCTGCGACGGTTTTTCCTTTGCTCGGTGGCCGAGTTAGTTATTTAGCGGAAGGCTGGGAGTGCATGCGCGGGCGATCAACATTCGCCCAGCACTGGTCTTTTCCCAGATGGTAGCTGTGGTTGCCGTCGTCCCATTTGACGTAGTAGCCGGTCGGCGCATCTCCCTGATCGAAAACGTTCACAATCTCACCCTTAGTCTCGCCCGATTTATGCTTCACGATACTGCCTTTGGGATATCTGAACATGATATTGACTCCTGCGCCCATCAGGCACGGTTTTGACTCCCCTTATCGTGTAGCCTACCCGCACGGCTGGCGATGAAACATCCAGTCCGTCGCTGCGGGCACGCGTTTTGCGAAAAATCGGCTACACTATGCCGTTTACTCAGAGGGTTAGAAGAGGTTTCATAAACCGGACGGCTCCTTTATCATCACTGGTCTACTTTTACAGGCAACTGTCAAGACGGAATACATGTATCAACCTGTCGCGCTATTTATCGGCCTGCGCTATATGCGCGGGCGAGCATCGGATCGCTTTGGTCGCTTCGTTTCCTGGCTCTCCACTATCGGCATCATGCTTGGCGTGCTGGCCCTAGTCATGGTGCTCTCCGTGATGAACGGCTTCGAGCGCGAGCTGGAGGGCAATATCCTGGGATTAATGCCGCAGGCGCTAGTCACCAGCGACAAGGGCAGTATCAATCCACAGCAGCAGCCCGCCAGCAGCCTTAAGCTGGCGGGCGTCAGCCGCGTGGCGCCGCTCACCACCGCCGACGTGGTGCTACAGAGCGCCCACAACGTCTCGGTCGGCGTGATGCTGGGCATCCAGCCGGACGAAAAGGATCCCCTTACACCCTATCTGGTCAACACGCCACAGAGTGTGCTGCAGTCGGGCCAGTACAACGTCATCCTCGGCGAGCAGCTGGCGACGCAGCTTGGCGTCAAGCGCGGCGACCAGCTGCGCTTGATGGTGCCGTCGGCCAGCCAGTTCACCCCGATGGGGCGCATGCCGAGCCAGCGTCTCTTTACCGTGGTGGGCACCTACGCCGCCAACAGCGAGGTGGACAGCTGTCAGATTCTGGTCAATCAGCAGGACGCCTCGCGCCTGATGCGCTATCCGGTGGGCAACGTCACCGGCTGGCGCCTGTGGCTAGATAAGCCGCTGGAGGTCGATACGCTGAGCCAGCAGTCGCTGCCGGCGGGGCTGGTGTGGAAAGACTGGCGCGAGCGCAAAGGCGATCTCTTCCAGGCGGTGCGCATGGAGAAGAACATGATGGGGCTGCTGCTCAGCCTGATCATCGCCGTCGCCGCCTTTAATATCATCACCTCGCTCGGCCTGCTGATCATGGATAAGCAGGGCGAAGTGGCGATTCTGCAAACCCAGGGGCTGACGCGCCGCCAGATTGTCGCGGTGTTTATGGTGCAGGGCGCCAGCGCCGGCATTATCGGCGCGCTACTAGGCACACTGCTGGGCGTGCTACTCGCCAGCCAGCTAAACAATCTGATGCCGGTTATCGGCCTGTTTCTCGACGGCGCGGCGCTGCCGGTGGATATCAACCTCTGGCAGGTGGTGACCATCGCCGTCACGGCGATGGCCGTAGCGCTACTGTCGACGCTTTATCCCTCCTGGCGCGCCGCCGCCGTTCAACCCGCTGAGGCTTTACGTTATGAGTAACACCCCTTTGTTGCAGTGTCGCAACCTGTGCAAACGCTATCAGGAAGGCAGCGTGCAGACCGATGTGCTGCGCAACGTCTCTTTTAGCCTGCAGCCCGGCGAGCTAGTGGCGATTGTCGGCAGCTCTGGCTCCGGTAAGAGTACCCTGCTGCACCTGCTGGGCGGACTGGACGCGCCGACCGCCGGCGACGTAGTGTTTGACGGCCAGTCGCTGAACGCCATGTCCTCCTCGGCCAAAGCGGCGTTGCGCAACCGCGAGCTGGGCTTTATCTATCAGTTCCACCACCTGCTGCCGGACTTCAACGCGCTGGAGAACTTGGCGATGCCACTGCTAATCGGCAAAAGCAACAAGGCAGAGGCCCAGCAGCGCGCGCGCGAAATGCTGGCGGCGGTCGGGCTGGAGAAGCGCGCCCATCATCGCCCATCGGAGCTATCGGGCGGCGAGCGCCAGCGCGTCTCGATCGCCCGCGCGCTGGTGAACCGGCCGCGCCTGGTGATGGCGGACGAGCCGACCGGCAACCTTGACGCGCGCAACGCCGACGCCATCTTCGAGCTGCTGGGCGAGCTGAACGTCCGGCAGGGCACCGCCTTTCTGGTGGTGACGCACGATCTGCAGCTGGCGAAACGGCTGTCGCGCCAGATGGAGATGCACGACGGGAAGTTGAACGAGCAGGTGACCTTAGCAGGAGCGCTGTGATGGGTTCGTCGTTATCCCTGTTATTAGCGCTTCGCTTCAGCCGCTGCTGCCGTCGCGGCGGTATGGTATCGCTGATTTCTATTATCTCCACCCTCGGTATCGCGCTGGGCGTGGCGGTGCTGATTATCGGCCTCAGTGCCATGAACGGCTTCGAGCGCGAGCTGAATAACCGTATTCTGGCGGTGGTGCCGCACGGCGAAATCGAGACGGTGAAGCAGCCGTTCCGCAACTGGCAGTCGCTGTTAGCCCCTGTGGAGCAGGTGCCGGGCATCGCCGCCGCCACGCCCTACGTCAACTTCACCGGCCTGATCGAGAGCGGCGCGAAGCTGCAGGCGCTGCAGGTCAAGGGGGTCGATCCGGCGCAGGAGCCGCGCCTCAGCGCGCTGCCGCAGTTCGTGGAGGGCGACGGCTGGAAAAACTTCGCCGCCGGCCAGCAGCAGATCATTTTAGGCGGCGGCATCGCCCGCGTGCTGAACGTCAAGCAGGGCAGCTGGATCACCGTACTTATTCCCAACAACGACAGCGGCACGAAGCTGCTGCAGCCAAAGCGCATTCGCCTGCAGGTGAGCGGCATTCTGCAGCTGAGCGGCATGCTAGACCACAGTCTGGCGTTGGTGCCGCTGGCGGACGCGCAACGCTATCTCGATATGGGTGACAGTGTCACGGGTATCGCCCTGAAGATGACGGCTCCCTTCCAGGCGGTGAAGCTGGTGCGCGACGCGGGCGAGGCGACGCACGGCTACGTCTATATCCGCAGCTGGATCGGCACCTTTGGCTATATGTACCGCGATATTCAGATGATCCGCGCCATTATGTATCTGGCGATGGTGCTGGTGATTGGCGTAGCCTGTTTTAATATCGTCTCGACGCTGGTAATGGCGGTGAAGGACAAGAGCAGCGATATTGCGGTGCTGCGCACGCTGGGGGCGAAATACGGGCTGATCCGCGCCATCTTTATCTGGTACGGCCTGCTGGCGGGACTGCTCGGCAGCGTCAGCGGCGTGGCGATCGGCGTGCTGGTGGCGTTCAATCTCACCACGCTGGTGCGCGGACTGGAATCGCTGACCGGCCATCATTTGCTGGCGGGCGACATCTACTTTATCGACTTTTTGCCCTCGGAGCTGCACTGGCTGGACGTCGGCTCCGTGCTGCTGACCGCCATCGTGCTCAGCCTGCTGGCGAGCTGGTATCCGGCGCGGCGCGCCAACCGCATTGATCCGGCGCGCGTGCTGAGCGGTCAGTAAACAACGGCATCGCGTTGTCATACGCGGCCGCTACACTTGAGCTTTACGGGTGGATTGGTGCCGCCCACAAGGAGTTTTTATGCGCACACCGCGTCGACGCTTACGACTCGCTCGCTACAAGAAGACCCGCCGCAAGGTGCATCAGCGTTTCCGCCAGCGCATTTTTGAGCGCGACCGCCAGGCCGAACTGGCGGTCCACCCACAGCCGTTTGTGGTGGTGCTGACCGGCGCAGGCATCTCGGCCGAATCAGGCATTCAGACCTTCCGCGCCACTGACGGCCTGTGGGAGGATTACCGGGTAGAGGATGTGGCGACGCCGGAAGGCTACCGCCGCAATCCCGAGCTGGTGCAGCGCTTCTATAACGCGCGCCGCCATCTCCTGCAGTCGCCGGCGATCCAGCCCAACGACGCCCACCGGGCGCTGGCAGAGCTGGAGCAGGTGCTGGGCGACAACTTTCTGCTGGTGACGCAGAATATCGACAACCTGCACGAGCGCGCGGGCAACAGCCGCGTGCTGCATATGCACGGCGAGCTGCTCAAGGCGCGCTGCACCGGCAGCGGGCAGGTGATTGCGTGGAGTGGGGATCTCACCACCGAGGATCGCTGCACCTGCTGTCAGTTTTCGGCGCTGCTGCGTCCGCATGTGGTGTGGTTTGGGGAGATGCCCATCGGCATGGAGGAGATTTACCACGCGCTGGATCAGGCGGATCTCTTTATCGCCATCGGCACGTCAGGGCATGTCTATCCGGCGGCGGGTTTTGTGCATGAGGCGAAGCTGCAGGGCGCGCATACCGTGGAGCTGAATCTGGAGCCTAGCCAAGTAGGCAACGAGTTCGCCGAGCACCACTACGGGCTGGCAAGCGAGGAAGTGCCGCGTTTTGTGGATGGGTTTTTGCGTAGTTTGTATAATTAACTGTTTTTTTTAAAACAGACCGCACACATGCCAATAAGCGGGTAGCACCTGTACAACAAAAGGCGGCCTGGCCGCCTTTTTTAATTACCGACCCGCCTTTAACTTCTGGAACAGTGTCTCATACAGCACCGCTGTCGTCGCCAACGTCGTTCTGCCATTCGCCGTTCTTGATCACCTCGTCCGGCGGATAGAGCGACGCATCATTCGCTACCGCTTTCGGCAGCAGCGCCTTCGCCGCCAGGTTCGGCGTCGGGTAGCCGATGGTTTCCGCGACCTTCGCCGTGACATCGGGATGCAGCAGGAAGTTAATCAGCTTCAGCGCGCCCGCCTTGTTTTTCGCGTTGGCCGGGATCGCCAGGTTATCCATCCTGAAAATGCCGCCTTCCTTTGGTCACACCATCTCCAGCGGCGTGCCCGCCTGGCGCGCCACGTAAGCAGAGCCGTTCCAGATCATGCCGAGATTCACTTCCCCTTCCATATAGGGATTGGCGAGGTTATCGGAGTTAAAGGTGAGCACGTTCGGCATCAGCTTCTTCAGCTCTTCATCGGCGGCGTTGATCTCTTTCGGATCGCGGATATTGCCGGAGAGGTCCAGCTCTGCACCGATTTGGCGTCGATCGCCGTCGCCCCACAGATATAGGGGATGGAATAGTCGTTGTTCGGGTCTAACGGCTTATTCAGCAGGTTCGGATCGAGATTCTTGAAGTTGCTGAGCTGCGCCTTGTCGATCTTCTGCAGCATGTCCTCATTGCGCATTCTGGCGACGAAGTAGGTTGACGGCACCACCAGATCGTAGGCGCCGTCTTTCCATGTCTTCAGCTTGGCGTACATGCTCTCATTGGACTCATAGGTGGAGTAGATCACCTTGATGCCGGTCTCTTTGGTGAACTGCTCCAGCAGACCCGGCGGCACATACTCGGTCCAATTATAGAAGTAGAGCGTATTGCTGTCATCCGCCTGTGCCCCAGCCGATAGCTAGTGAGACCACTTTTTCATCATCAATCCTCTATTTGGTTTTATCTCGGAGCAACAGCTGGCTGACGCCCACCACCAGCAGCAATAGCAGCAGCAAAAATGGTCGCCAGCGTATTCACCTCCAGCGAGACGCCCACCTTGATCATGGAATAGATCTTCAGCGGCAGAATTTCAAACGTCGGCCCGGTGACGAACGAGGAGACCACCACCTCATCTATCGACAGGGTAAAGCTCAGCAGCCAGCCCGCCGCCACCGCCGGCATCGCCAGGGGCAGAATGATTTTGCGCAGAATGGTGGTTTCGCTGGCGCCCAGATCCTTCGCCTCCTCCAGCATGCGCACGTCGAAGCCCTTCAGCCGCGAATAGACGGTGATCACCACAAAGGGCAGGCAAGAAGGTGATGTGCGAAAAGAGTAGCGACCAGAAGCCGAGCGAGATGCCCAGCAGCCGGTTCTTCGGCTCTTCGTAAATTTCGCGCGGCGTGCCGTCCTGCTCGATTTTGCCGTCGCGCATTACCACAATGCGGTCCGACATGGTCAGCGCCTCTTCCTGATCGTGGGTAACAAAAACAAAGGTGATGCCGAGCTTGCGCTGTAGCGCCTTCAGCTCGTTCTGCATCTGCTTGCGCAGCTTGTAGTCAAGGGCGGAGAGTGACTCGTCTAGCAACAGCACTTTGGGGCGGTTCACTACCGTGCGCGCAATGGCGACACGCTGCTGCTGGCCGCTGGAGAGCTGGTGCGGGCGGCGATCGGCAAAGCTTTCCAGCTGCACCATCGCCAGCGCTTCGCTGACGCGCGCGGCAATCTCCGCGTTTGGGGTTTTCTGCATGAGCAGGCCGAAGGCGACGTTCTCGAACGCCGACATATGCGGAAAGAGGGCGTAGCTCTGGAACACGGTGTTGACGTGGCGGTGTTCGGCGGGGTGTCGGTGACATCGCGCTCATTCCGTACCATAACTGACGGCTTCTCTGGAAGAGATAGTATATGGATCAATTACTTGAACGTTTTTTTAAGTTACGTGGCTGTGGAAACGCAGGCGAAACCTCAGGCGCGTCAAGTGCCAGGCAGCGAAGGACAGTGGAGGCTGGCGCGTCAGCTGCAGGAGGAACTGACCGCGCTCGGCTTTGTCGACGTGTCGCTCAGCGACCACTGCTGCGTGATGGGCACGCTGCCCGCCAACGTCGACTGGCCGACACCAGTGATCGGCTTTATTTCCCATATGGATACCTCGCCCGACTTTACCGCAAAACACGTCAGCCCGCAGATTATTAAGAACTACCGCGGCGGCGATATTGCGCTCGGCACCGGCGAAGAGATCCTGTCGCCGGTGATGTTCCCGGTGTTGCATAATCTGATCGGCCACACCTTAATCACCACCGCGACGGCAAAACGCTGCTTGGCGCCGACGATAAGGCCGGGATCGCCGAGATCATGACGGCGATGGCGCGGCTGGGCAAAGGGGATATCCCGCATGGCGCCATCCGCGTCGCCTTTACGCCGGATGAAGAGATCGGGCGCGGCACCTCCTACTTCGACGTGGAAGGCTTCGTCGCCGACTGGGCCTACACCATCGACGGCAGCGATCTCGGCGAATTCGAGTATGAAAACTTCAACGCGGCGTCAGCGGTGGTGAAGATCGTCGGCAATAATGTGCATCCCGGCTCGGCGAAGGGGGTGATGGTGAACGCGCTGGAAGTGGCGACGGCGTTTCATGCCAAGGTGCCGGCCAAAGAGCGCCCGCAGTTTACCGACGGCTATGAGGGCTTCTACCATCTGCACCAGATCAAGGGTACGGTCGAGCACGCGGAACTGCAGTACATCATTCGCGATTTCGACACGACATCCTTTGAGCAACGCAAACAGGTGCTGACGGCCATCGCCGACCGCATCAACAGCGGGCTGCACAAGGATTGCTCCGTGACGGTGGAGAGCAGCAACAGCTACCGCAATATGCGTGAGAAGGTGGAGCCGCATCCGCACATTATCGATCTGGCGCTGCAGGCGATGCGCGACTGCGGCATTGAGCCGAAAGTGAAGCCGATTCGCGGCGACACCGACGGCTCGGCGCTCTCCTGGAAAGGGCTGCCGTGCCCGAACATCTTTACCGGCGGCTATAACTACCACGGCAAGCATGAGTTCGCTTCGCTCAATATTACGGCGCAGGCTGTGGATGTGATTGTGCGGCTGACGGCGCTGGCCGCCGAGAAAAAAGCGTAAAAAAACGCCTCCGTCAGGAGGCGCAGAGCTTACGCGGGTGGCGTGGTGCAAGCGCAAAGTCGCTAAACGCATCCCTGCTCGCTCAGCCCGCGCCTTCCCTGGAGCGGGACGCTTTGCTCTTCTGCTCCACGCTACCCCCGGGTTTTAGCTTTTGCGTCGTCTGGTGGCTCTACTCGGCGTCGCCGAAGTTACCAGTAGCCGGCGTTCACCAGCGCGGCGAGCTGCGCCAGCAGCGACGGGTCATCCAGCACCTTGCCGAAATCCGCTAGGCTCAGCGTGTGGCGATGCGCCAGTGCCTTTAGCACCTCCGGCTGCGAACACTCGACGCGCTCGCCGTTGACAAACACCGCGTCGCCGATGGTCAGCACGCGCAGGCCGCCGAGGCGCGCCAGGAGATCGCCCTGCTGCAGTGCATCGTAAATCTCGTCCGGCTGATAGGGCGGCTCCGGCGGCGCGATGTCCAGCTCGTGGCGCAACTAGGAGATAAACTCGCCGAACCAGTTGGCAAAGTGCTCAGGTTGGTCGATCACGTCGAGCATCACCTTGCGGATGCCCTCAATCTCCTGCGGCAGGATCTGCGACGGGCAGTCGCGCGTCGGCACCTCGGGATCGCTGTAGCGGTAGCTGTCCAGCTCGCGGCCGCTCGGCGCGCGAAAGCCTACTGAATAGTTGAGTGCATTCTCCAGCGAGTAGCCTTAATGCGGAAATTCCGGCGGAATATGAATATAGAGGATGTTGCCAGGCTCTATCTCTTCGTCGATGATGGCGTCGAACGGCTCGACCTGCAGCAGGTCGGGGTGTGGACAGTGCTGCTTCATCGGCACTTTTTTCGCCGACGCGCCAGCGATGACGGCTGGTGCCCTGAATAATAAAGACGTCGTACTGGTCAAAGTGCGGGCCGATGCCGCCGCCCGGCACGGCGAAGGAGATCATCAGATCGTCGATGCGCCAGCCGGGCAGAACGCGGAAGGGGCGCAGCAGCGCCGCTAACGCCTCGTGCCAGTTGCACTAGCAGCGACCAGTTGTTTTCGCCGAGATGGTCGTAGCTCTCGAAAGGACCGTGGCCCACCTGCCATTTGCCGTCGTTATGGCTGACCAGGCGGCTGTCCACCTCATTCTCCATCGCCACGCAGGCCAGCTCGTCAGGGGATATGGGATCGATAAAGTTTTTAAATCCGCGCTTCAGCAGTACCGGGCGTTTTGCCAGTAGCGCTGAATGAAGTCGGGCCAGTTAAGATCGAGCTGATAGTCCATACAAGGGTTCCACACAGGACTGTAAATGCAGGCAAGTATAACAGCCTGCGCGCCTTTCTACTCGCGGCGATGTTCGACTTCCTGACGGCGGAAGATCACTTCCATGCGCGCGCCGCCCAGCGGGCTGGATGAAGCGATTACCTGGCCCTCATACTGCTCCAGAATATCGACCACCACCGCCAGACCCAGCCCCTGTCCTGGGCGCAGCGTATCGGCGCGCTGGCCGCGCACGAAGACAAGGTCGCGCTTGCTTTCGGGAATGCCGGGGCCGTCGTCGTCGATAAACAGATGCAGCGCCTGGTCGGTCTGGCGCGCGCTGACCTCAATAAATTCCAGGCAGTATTTGCAGGCGTTATCCAGCACGTTGCCCAGCACCTCCATAAAGTCGTTTTTATCGCCGATAAAGGTCACTTCCGGCGAGACGTCCAGCGTGATCTCGACCCCTTTATGCTGGTAGACCTTATTGAGCGCGGAGCAGAGGCTGTCGAGCAGCACCGAGACCGGGTGGAGATCGCGCAGCAGCGGATTGTGATCCGCCTGCATGCTGGCGCGGTGCAGGTAGTAGCCGATCTGCTGCGAGATGCGGCTGATCTGCTCCAGCATCACCGGTTCGGCCTGCTCAATGGTGAGATCCTTGCCGTTGCGCAGCGAACGCAGCGTGCTTTGCAGCACCGCCAGCGGCGTTTTCAGGCTATGCGTCAGATCGGAGAGGGTGGTGCGGTAGCGGGTATATCGCTGGCGCTCGTTACTGAGCAGCAGGTTCAGGTTGCGCACCAGGCTGCGCAGCTCCTGCGGCGGCGCGTCGTCCAGATTTTCGCGCTGGCTGGTCTCCAGCTCGCGCACCTGCGTCGCCAGGTAGCCGATGGGGCGCAGGCTCCAGTGGGCCGCCAGCCACAGCAGCGGGATCACCAGAATCAGGTTGGCGGCCAGTACGTAGCTGAACCACGACCAGACGACGTCGGAGTGCTGCAGCTCCTGCGGAATAGAGTCCACCACCACGATGGTAAGCGCGGGCAGGTTGGTGGTGGCGTCGTAGCGGTTGACCGCGACGGAGTGGGTAAAGGTATCGTTATTGTTGTTATCGATGGCGTGCAGCCGCTGTTGCGCCGACAGGTTATTGCCGATCGCCGCGGCGCTGGTGCGGTTGCTGATGTCGATCTCGTAGAAATCGGGCTTCAGCAGCCACTCGGGGCGGATTTCGCTGCGTATCTCCGGCACGTCGCGCTGCTGCCACAGCAGCTTGCCCTGCTCGTCGTAGATAAACACCTGCGTCGGGAAGTTAAGCGTCATGCGCTCCGGCTGCGCGATGGTGAGGCGGTTGTTTTGCCACTGCGCCAGCGTAAAGAAGAGGTTGCTCTCGCCGCGCATTACGCGGTAGGTATTTTTGTCGAAGCTCACCACGTAGCCGATCACGGCCACCATGCCGTAGGAGAGCGACAGAAACAGCACGATAGCCGAGCACGCCAGTAAAAAGCGCGCGCGCAGCGAAAGAGGGCGGTAGCGGTTAAACCAGCGCATCAGAGATCGAAGCGATAGCCCTGACCGCGTACGGTTGTGATCACCTCATCAGCGTGCAGCGCCTGAATCTTTTTACGCAGTCGTCCCATCAGCACGTCGATGGTGTGGCTTTCGCGCAGTTCAGCGTCGGGATACAGCTGCAGCATCAGCGAGTCTTTGCTCACCACCTTGCCCGCGTTGCGGATCAGCGTTTCCACGATGGTGTACTCAAAGGCGGTCAGCTTGACCGGCTGGCCGTGAATGGTCAGCTCGCGGCGCGACAGATCGACCTGAAACGGCGCCATATCGATAATCTGCGAGGCGTGCCCGCTGTTGCGGCGCATCAACGCCTGCAGGCGCGCGGCGACCTCTTCAATATGGAACGGCTTGGTAACATAGTCATCGGCGCCCGCTTCCAGCGCTTCAACCTTGGCCTGCCAGCCTTCGCGCGCGGTGAGCACCAGAATCGGCTGGCGTACCGTCTGTGCGCGCCAGCGGCGGATCAGCGACATACCGTCTTCATCTGGCAGGCCGAGGTCGACCAGCGCGATATCGGGCAGATGCTCCTGCAAAAAGTAGTCGGCTTCCTTTGCGTCCTCGGCGGCGTCGACCTGATGGCCCATTTCGCGCAGCTGGACCGCAAGATGATGGCGCAGCAGAGCATTGTCTTCCACAACTAAAACACGCATGGCTTGTCCTTACTCTTAGAGCAATTAGTTAAGGTAAAGTATATGCAAAGAGGATTAAACAACAGCTTAACGCAGGCTGGCGGGCGCCATCCTGCGCAACTCGATTATTTCAGGTCATCGACCATTTGAATGGCGCGGCCGAGGTAGTTCGCCGGCGTCATCTGTTTCAGGCGGGTTTTTTCTTCTTCCGGCAGTGCCAGGCTGTCGATAAAGGCATGCATGCCCGCCGCGTCGACGCGCTTGCCGCGCGTCAGCTCTTTTAGCTTCTCGTACGGCTTCTCGATGCCGTAGCGGCGCATCACGGTTTGGATCGGCTCGGCCAGCACTTCCCAGTTGTGATCCAGCTCGTCCAGCAGACGCTCGCGGTTCACTTCCAGCTTGGAGATGCCTTTCAGCGTCGCCTGATAGGCGATCAGCGCGTAGCCGACGCCGACGCCGAGGTTGCGCAGCACAGTGGAGTCGGTGAGATCTCGCTGCCAGCGCGACACCGGCAGCTTGCTTGCCAAGTGCTGCATCACCGCGTTCGCCAGCCCCAGGTTGCCCTCGGAGTTCTCAAAGTCGATCGGGTTGACCTTGTGCGGCATGGTAGAGGAGCCGATTTCGCCGGCGATGGTTTTCTGCTTGAAGTGATTCAGCGCGACGTAGCCCCAGATATCGCGATCGAAGTCGATCAGGATGGTGTTGAAGCGCGCAATGCAGTCAAACAGCTCGGCGATATAGTCGTGCGGCTCGAGCTGTGTGGTGTAGGGGTTCCAGGTGACACCCAGCGAGGTAACGAACTGCTCGCTCAGCTGGTGCCAGTCCACTTCCGGGTAGGCGGCGATGTGCGCGTTGTAGTTGCCGACCGCGCCGTTGATTTTGCCGAGGATCTCGATGTTGCCCAGCTGACGCAGCTGACGCTCCATACGGTAGGCGACGTTCGCCATCTCTTTGCCCATGGTGGAGGGGGTAGCGGGCTGGCCGTGGGTGCGCGACAGCAGCGGGATATCGCGGTACTGGTGCGCCAGCCCCTTCACCGCCTCGATGATCTGCTGCCAGTAGGGCAGGATCACCTCGCGGCGCGCGTTTTTCAGCATCAGCGCGTGCGACAGGTTGTTGATATCTTCAGAGGTGCAGGCGAAGTGGATAAACTCCGAGACGGCGTGCAGCACCGGAACGCTCTCTACTTTCTCTTTCAGAAAGTACTCTACCGCTTTCACGTCGTGGTTAGTGGTGCGCTCGATGGTTTTGATGCGCGCCGCGTCATCTTCATTGAAATTGGCAACAATGGCGTCAAGGTAAGCGTTTGCGTCGGCGTCAAATGCAGGAACTTCCTTTATCTCTGCGGTGGCCGCCAGTTTTTGTAACCAGCGTACTTCAACCTCAACGCGGAACTTCAGCAAACCATATTCGCTGAAAATCGCGCGCAGCGGGCTGACTTTCTCGCCGTAACGACCATCGACAGGTGAGACGGCGGTCAGAGAGGATAATTCCATCAGTGCAACTCCTGAATCGTTTAACGGTATGGGCTCAACGGCTTAATAGGCCGGAGAGAGCCGGGATAAAATGGTTTTCGCCTCGCGCAGCAGGCGCTGGCGCGAGAACATCAGCTGAAGCTGAAAGTGTCCGCCGCGCGCATGCCCGCCAGCAGCGTGGCGCGAACCTTGCTCTGCAACAGGGGGTTCTGCAACACGGCGGGCGAGCCGGTGACCTGAATGCGCGGCCCGAGCGAGCTGATGACTTCGACCATAGATGCCCGCCATGGCGCTGGTAATGGTTTCCGAACTGAGTTCGTAGTGCGCCAGCTGACGATCGAGCTGGCTGATGCGCTGCGCCAACGTTGCGAGCGCCGCTTTGTTGCCGCTCAGCTTGTGCTCCAGCACCACCATGCTCAGCGTGTAGCGCGTCAGCTCCGCGCCTGCGCCCTGGCGGCGGCTGCTGTTGAGCACCGCCATCAGCGTCTCCAGCCCGAGGCGCAGGTTGGCTTCGTCATTGCCGAACATCGCCAGCGTCGAGCCGGGATTGAGATCTATGACGCTGCGCAGCGAGACGTTGAGCGCTTCTGGCTGGCACTGCCCCTGGTGCGCCAGCTGCTGCACCAGATGCGACGCCTGGCAAATGCCCGCCAGCGCCAGAGTGATGTCGTAATAATTTTTAGCCACGGTTACTCTTGTCTACGCGTCAGCAGGGCCGACTTAATCTGCAACCAGCGGTAGGCGCGCTTCGATAATGCCGCCGCCGAGGCAGACCTCGCCAAGATAGAACACGGCGGACTGGCCCGGAGTCACTGCCGCGACCGGCGCGTCGAAGTGCACCTCGATGCGATCCTCGTCGTGCGGAACGATCTCGCAGGAGATATCGGCCTGGCGGTAGCGGGTTTTCACCATGCAGCGCAGCGGGGCGTCGATCGGCTGGCGATCGACCCAGTGCAGCTGCTGGGCAATCAGGCCCACCGACATCAGGCGCGGATGGTCGCCGCCTTGCGCCACGATCAGGCGATTGCGCGCTACGTCTTTATCCACCACGTACCAGGGATCGTCATTGCTCTCTTTCAGGCCGCCGATACCTAGCCCTTTGCGCTGGCCCAGCGTGTGGTACATCAGCCCCTGGTGTTCACCGACCACCTGGCCGTCCACGGTTTCGATCGCGCCCGGCTGCGCTGGCAGATAGCGGCCGAGGAAGTCGCGGAATTTGCGCTCGCCGATAAAGCAGATGCCGGTGGAGTCTTTTTTCTTCGCGGTGATGAGATCGAGCTGTTCGGCGATACGGCGTACCTCCGGCTTCTCCAGCTCGCCGACCGGGAACAGGCTTTGCGCAATCTGCTCGTGGCCCAGCGTATAAAGGAAGTAGCTCTGATCTTTGTTGCCGTAGAGACCGCGCAGCAGCTGGCTTTTGCCGTCGACGTCGGCGCGGCGCACATAGTGGCCGGTGGCGATATAGTCGGCGCCGAGATCTTCCGCCGCGAACTCGAGGAAGGCTTTAAATTTGATCTCTTTGTTGCAGAGAATATCGGGGTTGGGCGTGCGGCCCGCTTTATACTCTTCGAGGAAGTGCTCGAAGACGTTGTCCCAGTACTCTGCCGCAAAGTTGATTTTGTGCAGTTTGATGCCGAGTTTGTCGCAGACCGCCTGCGCATCCGCCAGATCATCCGCGGCAGTGCAATACTCCTCGCCGTCGTCTTCCTCCCAGTTCTTCATGAACAGGCCTTCTACCCAATAGCCCTGCTGCTGCAGTAACCAGGCGGATACGGAAGAATCCACGCCGCCGGACATACCGACGATCACTTTTTTCTGGCTGTTGTCAGACATGACGCACTCTTGATTACGATAAAAAAACAGTCGGCGTATTCTATTCTATCACGCGTCGGCGTGGCGCGCACCCTCGCGAAACGGCCACTGGAACGGCGCGATTAGCTGCAGCGGATCGCGCGCGCCCTGCTGCCACAGCCGCACGCTTTCGGCGAGCAGTGGCGAACGCAGGTTATCTGCGGCGATAATCTGCGCTGGCGTGCGCCACCAGCAGTGGTCGATATCCGCATCCTGTGTCGCGGTGGGCAGCTTTGTCGACAGATCCAGGCCAAAGAGAAAATGCACAAAAGGCGTATTGTCGGGCGCAATCCACTGCTGCACGCCAAGAAAATAGTCGACGGGCCGATCGATGCCGGTCTCTTGCGCAGTTCGCGCCGCGCCGCCTCCAGCAGGGTTTCATCCGCTTCCAGGTGACCGGCGGGCCACGCCCTTAACGCGCTCTTCCACCACCAACAGTTCGCCCTCGGCCTGCACTATACCGGCGACGGTTACATGAGGTTTAAACATTTATCCTCCCAGTTTATTAACCTGACGTTCTCAAAAGTTCATACTGAATCGCTGACGTCGCGCCACTCGCCCGGCGCCAGCGCCTCCAGCCAGTAGTAGCCCATGGCGTAGCGGATCAGGCGCAGCGTAGGGTAGCCGATATGCGCCGTCATGCGGCGCACCTGGCGATTTCGGCCCTCGTAAAGGGTAATTTTCAGCCATTGAGTCGGGATCGCTTTGCGCTTGCGGATCGGCGGCTGACGCGGCCACAGCCAGACGGGCTCGTCGACCTTTTCAACGCCGGCGGGCAACGTCGTGCCATCTTTCAGATTAACGCCATTCCGCAGCGCCGCGAGGTCCGCCTCCTGCGGCTCGCCCTCGACCTGCACATAGTAGATTTTGCCGGTGCGCTTGCCGGGCCGCGTCAGCGCCGCCTGCAGCGCGCCGTCATTGGTCAGCACCATCAGGCCTTCGCTGTCGCGGTCCAGCCGGCCGGCGGCGTAGACGTCGCCGATGGGGATAAAATCCTTCAGCGTCTGGCGGCCGGCTTCATCGCTAAACTGTGGCAGAACATCGAATGGTTTGTTAAATAATATGACGCGTCGCGGTCCGCGCGCGCGGTCAGAGCGTTTATGCTGGTGAATTTGCTGAGAACTTTTTCGCATGAGCTTTGCAGTCGGTGACAATCGGCGCATTATAACGCGAAACAGCGACGATTGGCGCGGCGTGAATATTTAAGTATCATGGCTTCACATCTTACAATTTATTAACAAAACGCCCAGGAGAGGTTAATGGAAAGCAAAGTAGTTGTTCCGGCGGAAGGTCAGAAAATCACTCTGGATCAGGGCAAGCTCAATGTGCCGAATAACCCGATCATTCCTTACATTGAGGGTGATGGCATTGGCGTGGACGTTTCTCCGGTGATGCTGAAGGTAGTGGACACTGCGGTGCAGAAAGCCTATAACGGCGAGCGCAAAATCTCCTGGATGGAGATTTACACCGGCGAAAAATCGGTAGAACTCTACGGCCAGGACGTCTGGCTGCCGCAGGAAACCCTCGGCCTGATCAAAGAGTATCGCGTCGCCATCAAAGGCCCGCTGACTACCCCGGTTGGCGGCGGCATTCGTTCGCTGAACGTTGCGCTGCGTCAGGAGCTCGACCTCTACGTCTGTCTGCGCCCGGTGCGCTACTACAAAGGCACCCCAAGCCCGGTAAAACGTCCTGAAAAGACCGACATGGTGATCTTCCGCGAAAACTCGGAAGACATCTACGCGGGCATCGAGTGGAAAGCCGGTTCTGCCGAAGCGGACAAGGTGATCAAGTTCCTGCGCGACGAAATGGGCGTGAAGAAAATCCGATTCCCGCAGGATTGCGGCATCGGCGTGAAGTCGTGTTCGGAAGAGGGCACCAAGCGCCTAGTGCGTACTGCGATTGAGTATGCGATCACTAACGACCGCGACTCGCTGACGCTGGTGCACAAAGGCAACATCATGAAGTTCACCGAAGGCGCATTCAAATACTGGGGCTACCAGCTGGCGAAAGAGGAGTTCGGCGCTAAGCTGCTGGACGGCGGCCCGTGGATGAAGATCAATAACCCGAACACCGGCAAAGAGATCATCGTTAAAGATGTGATCGCCGACGCCTTCCTGCAGCAGATCCTGCTGCGTCCGGCGGAGTACGACGTTATCGCCTGTATGAACCTGAACGGCGACTACATCTCCGACGCCTTGGCGGCGCAGGTTGGCGGCATCGGTATCGCACCGGGCGCGAACATCGGCGACGAGTGTGCGCTGTTCGAAGCGACCCACGGCACCGCGCCGAAATATGCGGGCCAGGATAAAGTGAACCCGGGCTCTGTGATCCTCTCCGCTGAGATGATGCTGCGTCACATGCAGTGGTTCGAAGCGGCTGACCTGATTGTTAAAGGTATGGAAGGCGCGATCGCCAACAAGACCGTCACCTATGACTTTGAGCGTCTGATGGAAGGTGCTAAACTCCTGAAATGTTCAGAATTTGGCGACGCCATCATTGACAACATGTAATGAAACATCGTTAACATTAAGCCAATATGTGAATGAATTGCATGTTGGTTTTTTTGTTGCGCTGGGCTTTTCCTCAAAACTTCCCCAAAACACTGAATAAAGTCCGGTAAAATCATTGGTTTGGAAGCTGATAAGCAGACAGATTGCACGAACAGTTTACCGACTTTATTATTGGCTGTTTCAATGAATCCACTCTTTTCCACAGATATCGTTATACTTGTCCGTCATTTTGTGAGATTTGTGGTCCAGTAATCTTTGTCTGTTCACGATACAACCCTTCATAACCGGTTAGTCTGCTGTACGATTCGACAGAATCGATTGATTCACAACTTTAACTTATAAAAATTATAAATTTTTGCGCCTGTCACACTGCGGGATTACGCAGGATACGATCCGCTATGAGCGAAAAGCGGACGTTCGCTTTTTGGTTTAACCAATGAGGCCAACTGAGCAGCGCTTAGTCATGCATTACCCTCTGTAACGCTTCACCAAAAGAACCCCGCCTCTGGCGCTTCAGTTCTCTTCTGCTAGTTTTATGTGTACCAATGTACATATAAGGGGACCGAAATGAATTCCCGCACCATTAGCTCTCTTGAGAAATATGTTAAGGGATCACTCCGTTCAGGACATGAAGCCGGATAAAGGCTACAGACCGGCTTGTGGAATGGTCTGGATAAGGTAAACGCTGCTATTTCTATTCGTTGTACGAGCACCTCTGATTTACAAAATGCCATACGCATTGCGGCTGAGCAGGGTGTGCCTGTCTTCGTGCTGGGCAGCAGCCATGACTGGTACAGGCGAGGGGTTGCCGAGGAAGGTATTACTCTCGATCTTCGCGATATGCGGCACGTCTCAGTCAGTCCTGAACATTCAATGTTGACTGCTGCTGGCGCTGCTGGCGGTACGATTGTTAAAAATGCTATAGACGTCCTGCCCGAAGGCTATGCACTGGTAACGGGTGTTCATACTCAGGTTGGACTCGCCGGTCCTGGCACTGGGCGGCGCGGCGGGTACGGAAAGCTGAACCCCTGTTTTGGGCTGGTAACGGGGATAACCTCCAAAAGCAGAGGTGGTGCTGGGAGATGGCTCACTGGTCATTGCCAGCAAAAAAGATAATCCGGATTTATTCTGGTCACTTCGAGGCGCTGGTAAAAACTTTGGCGTCCTTGCTTCAGCAGAATTTGCTATTCACCGGTTATTTCCGGTGCTGACTGCTACCCTCTTTATTGAATCAGAATACGCCCTGCAGGGACTCAGGGACCTTCAGGATATTCTGGATGCGGCAGATGACAGGCTGAGTGTTTTCTCAACGTTCTCGGCTCTTCCCGGAAAAGGAACGGGCCTTATTCTTGAACCACGGTGGGACGGGAGATGAAACCGCAGGAGAAGCCTGTATCCGGCTGCTGTCATCGCTGGCGGGAGCTAGCCTGATTAAAAAGAGCTGGTCAGAATACCGAGACACATATGACAGTGTGTCCGATCAGTCTGACTGGCCTAAAGGTCGGGCTACAGAATGGATGCTTTCAACTTCAATCGTCTGGATGAAGAAACCTCTGGGGCGGTCATTGAATGCTGTCGGCGTATGCTTTCGGGACAAAACTGTATCATGCTGCATGACTTCCGCAGTCGGGTCTCAGAAATTACCCCAGATAAAACCGCTTCTTGTCATCGTCGTGAGCATTTCAACATGCAGATCGTTGCCAGCTGGCAGACGGCGGCGGAAAAAGAGCAGGGAGATAAGTGGATTTTTGAGATCCAGAATATAATAGAACCTTTCAACGATTTTGGTTCCTATCCAGCCAATCGCTGAATAAATTACAGGTATTGAAAGAAAGATTTGATCCGGCAAACCGCTTTAATGCCTCTTACGGAATTTTTTAAGGGTAATGATTTACTGCCAACAAAGCCTGAATGCATTTAGTGTGATAACGCCGCCGATAGGAGGTGTTCGCCATTCAGCCACTGGTCAGTTCATGGTTTTCGCCTGAGAGATCGTGAATCTCCTTCGCTGATAAAGGGCCAGAGAGCACAACGCTTGTCCCGTGTTCTTTATTCGTATGGTAAGCAGGCAAAATACCTGCTGATCATCGCAAGCATGTAAGCAAAGCTCTCTCGCTCTGAATGCCGTCCGGCGTTCGGGGCGATTTGCCCGCCGATCCCTCCGGCACATCCTTATCCTGTTTTCCTCTGGCTCTTACTGACGCGATGCTGTTTGCCGACGCTGCTACTGCCATGGCTTTTGTGTCTACACCTGTATCTGCCGTTGCCTCTTTACGCCGGCGCGCTTCACTTTAGACTGGCCTTTTCTTATCGTGCTTTATTCCCTTTATTATTCGCGCGACGCGGCGTCGGCGCGCCTGAAACAGGACGCATCAGGTGCGGATATTTCACAAGTTACTCTTGCGCACAACAGTAGAATAACACCCAATTCTTTTTGAGAGTGAAATGCGGCTTCGCCTTTTTGACGGTTGACCTGATCACAAAAGCCAGCGCTCAATGAATTAAACTAATTCGCGTGTGTTGTTAAGTGACCCGGCTCAAACAACTTCATCAAAATGTAATTTTTATCTTATTGGTTTTTTAAATTTACCTTGTTGATACAGGGTATTTTTTTGCCCTGCGATCGCATTCGCGGGCGCCTTACGGCGGCGCTGTCTGCAATAAATAACGCGTAACGATCGGACTGGCGCAAGGGGGGCAATAATGCCGCTGATCAGGATGCGTTATTTACCCTTTTCAGTATCGGAATAAATATTATTTTTGCCTCTATAGCTTCTGTAGCTGTCCTGATCAGGCGTTTCTCGCGCGCCTCTCCTGGCGCCCGCGGGCTGGGTTAACGTCAGCCTGACGGCGGCCCGGCTGCGTAATAAAAGAATATTAAAACAGTCACTTGATTCCTGATCGGGCCGTTAGCAGGCGAGTTATCGGCGCGTATGCTGAGATATGCTCCCCTTTACTCACTGGGGGGGGGTACGTCGTCATTAACGCAGGAAAACCCTTTACGTCATCCGCTGCGGATAACGCTTTTTGCCATCAGGCATGCATGAGTGTCTTTTACACAGTGTTAGCTGACTGAGTGATGTATGCAGGAAGGTTTTTACTAGGTTCAGGCGGGAGGCGAGTCGCCCCAGGTCTGGTACTATTTAGTGCAGTTTGGCTGGTATCGGCCGCAGCTCTCCATTCCGGTGACCGATGTCTGGTTCAAGCAGATGATGTATGAAGTTATCAGCGACATGCTCTCCGCGCCTGGCTGGGCAGATGCGCCGAAAAGCGGATAAACGTGCCCTGAGAAAACCTTCGCTGCGCCATCAGCGTCGCGCCCAGGAATAACTCTCTCTGCGTCAGGCTATTTTGTTACGCGCGAAGGCGATGACAGAGAGTTATTACTCTCTGTGGACAAACGCGCAAAAACGGCTGCGTTCGGCGATTTTAGCCAGGTGGCCTGTTTTTTTGTCGCGCTATTTTTTACCTGATCAAATTTATTCAGGGCGGAATAAGCCGCTGCGCAGCGTGAATCAGAAGCGTAACCTCTGGTTTACTTGATTTAAATCAAAAGCAGTTAGCGGTCGACGCGCCGGATGCGATTAAATGACTCTTTTCATCACTGGCGCGCCCTTTTTTATCAATTATACTGAGCCGGCTCAGCGACACATTGAGTCATTGCGATAACGATAATCAGGTGAATTATAGGTAGTTTCAGACAAGAATAAATTACTGGAAAAATCTCTTTTACCAAGGTTATATACATCAAATATGGCGCGGACTTCGAAATTTATGCACTGGATGAACAAAGCAATACAAAAGCCGGATATTTATTTGCTATGCCGATAGTGAGGCGGAGACGCAGAGAGTCGTGGCTCAGTGCTCGCTCTGGCTGCTTCTAGCTACTAAAAATAAATGCGGTGCGTAAACGTCTGATCAGCGAGCAAATGATAGAAAACGCATCATTGTCGTACGGCTAGCGGCAAGGCTGAGGTAATGCGCCGTGGCCTGTGCTGTCGATGCGGCAATCTACCCTCACTGGCGGCGAAGCGTGACAAAGAGAGCCACGTTTTCGTCGCTGAGGAAAGCCAGCGCCACGGCAAAAAAGCCCCCCAACGGGGGCAAAGGGTTGGAGTAACAGCCGCTCAATAAAAGATGTGGATTTCTTTACTAAGCCCTTTAAACCTAGCCGAAGCGGGACGAAATTCCATAAAAATTTCAGCAGAGCATAAAATTACATATCGAACCATTAGGTTTTTCTATATATTTCTATTGCCTGAATTTTATTATCTTTTTTGCTGCTGAAAACGACTTCTAAGAATGCTCTGTAAAGACTTGTTTGCTTGCAGCTGAATAACAGGCAGCTGCTTTTGGGGCGGTTCGCCGAGGAAAATTAGCGTTGGTGTGGCGATCAATGCAAATAAAATGCATCTTTAAATCAGAGGGGATGCAAAAATACCCCTGCAGGGCAGGGTCATATTAGAAATTAACCGACTCGTAGAGCAATATCTCTGGTGGAGGCTTAAAATCTTAATTCGCTTTAATCATAACATAGTTAAAATTCGCCACTATATATTTAAAAATGAATGTTTAGCTCATAATCTAACGGTTAGAGGTCTACCTTTTATTACGTGATTCATTTTTACCTTTAATCACGGGGTAAATTAATTTTATTTGATTTTGATAAAGATGTGCCTGATGCCTGATGTTGTGGAGATAATTTTCTCCGCTTCTCGGTTGCTCTGCGTTTTAGGCTTTCAGCTAATCTGTCTGTCTGCCTCGCTACTTATCTGTGCCAGCAGGAACGGCGCATCCTGCGCAGACGCAGACAAGAGCCCCAAAGCAGCCGCCTGACCAGCAAGCGGTTATTTTTAACGCAGGCTCACGTCGGCGCAACGAGTTTATCAGTTTAAATTAAGTCGATATTTTGCGCAGCTTCTCGCCACTGCGCGCGCTGACAAAAAATAATTCCTTCGATGTTAGTGGCTTCTCATTTTTCGCCACCGCCGCGCCTTGATTAAATCAGGAGTTTGATGTTACTGTGTTTACATACAGCCTTGAATAAAAGGAGGTTTTCTCATGAAGTTATTCGCCCCGCAGAGGTTTACGACCTGCTGCCGCTGCCGCTCTATATTGAACACGTGCCCTGTGGTTTTCCCTCGTCCGCGCGAGATTACATCGAAAACGCATCAATCTTAACGATCTGATGGTATAGCACCCTAGCGCGACCTATTTTCTGCGGGTCAGCGGCGACTCCATGAGCGAGGCGGGCATTTGCGACGGCGATATGATCGTCGTTGATTGCTCGCTGAAGGAAAAACATAACGATATCATCGTCGCCGCCGTAGAGGGCGAATTTACCATTAAGCAACTTCGCCTCCATCCCTCCATCCCGCTGATGCCCGCCAACAGCAAGCACAGCCCGATAGCGATTAATACGCCAGTAGGGCTGGAAGTGTTTGGCATGGCCACCTACGTGATTGAATCGACGCACTGACATGTTCGCCTCAGTGGACGTGAACAGCTTCCATGCAAACTGTGAAACCGTCTTCCGGCCCGATCTGAAAGGGCTGCCTGTCGTTGTGCTCTCCAACAACGACGGCTGCGTGATTGTGCGCAACGCGGAGGCGAAAGCGCTGGGCATCAGCATGGGGGCGCCGTTTTTTTAAGCTGAAAGAGATGCTGCGCCAGCATAGGGCGCAGGTCTTCAGCTCCAACTTACGCCCTCTACGCCGATATGAGCCTGCGCGTGATGACGACGCTGGAGAAGATGGCACCTGCGGTGGAGATGTACAGTATCGACGAAGCCTTTCTCGACTTAAGCGGCGTCAGCTTCTGTCAGCCGCTGGAGATGTTCGGCCAGCAAGTCCAGGCGCGCGTCCTGCGCGAGACGCACCTGCAGGTCGGCGTCGGCATCGCGTCGACCAAAACGCTGGCCAAGCTGGCCAACTACGCGGCGAAAAAATATCGCGGCACGCAGGGTGTGGTCGATCTGTCGTGCGTCGAGCGGCAGCGCAAGCTGATGGCGCTGGTGCCGGTGGAGGAGGTGTGGGGCGTGGGCGGCCGCCTCAGTAAAAAGCTCAGGCAGATGGGCATTGAAAACGCGCTGCAGCTGGCGGAAAGCTCTTGATTGATGCGCAAGCATTTTAACGTGATGCTGGAGCGCACGGTGCGCGAACTGCGCGGCGAGCCCTGCCTGGCGCTGGAGGAGATGGCGCCGACCAAACAGCAGATTGTCTGCTCGCGCTCGTTCGGTTCGCGCCTCACCGACTACAATGCGGTGCGCCAGGCAGTGTGTCAGTATGCGGAGCGGGCGGCGGAAAAGCTGCGGCATGAGAAGCAGTACTGTCGTCAAATCGCGGTGTTAGTGAAAACCAGCCCTCACGCCGGAAACGAATCCTACTACGGCAATCAGGCGTCCGGGCAGCTGCTGACGCCGACCAACGACACCCACGGTATCGTGCGGGTGGCGTCGGAGGCGCTGGATCGCATCTTGCTGGACGGCTATCGCTATATGAAAGCGGGCATCATGCTGGGCGACTTCTTAAGCCAAGGCATTGCGCAGCTACAGCTATTCGATCCTTACGGCCCGCGCACCAACAGCGAGGCCTGATGCAGGTAGTCGATCGCATCAATCAAAAAGGCAGGGGAACGCTCTGGTTTGCCGTACAGGGAATCGAACAAGGCTAGGCGATGAAGCGCGAGATGCTGTTACCCGCCTATACCACCCGCTTTGCCGACCTACCTATCGTCAGGTAACGCAGGTCGGCGGAGGCGTCCGGCGCACGGGATGCCCGCCCGTCAGTGCTTTTTCGCGCCCGTCGCGGAAGGTTCGCGGTAGCCGCGCGGCGGCACGTCAACGACGGCGCACGCGGAGGAAAACTCCTGACGCACCTTAGCTAAGGCCTGCGCCAGCGCCTGCTGCCGATCGCTATCGGTCTCCGTCGCCGCCATTGCGGTCAGGCGCCTTGCCAGCGAGGCGCCTGAAATCGACGCGTTTTGCCCAAGCAGCGCGCCGACGGCTTCGCCGATAACATAGTCTGTCAGTTTCTCGATCTTACTTCTGTGCATACCCGCATCTCTTATTACATTATTTACCCCTCAAAGGTCAGCGCGACGAGAGACAAACCTACAGTATAGCACAGGCTGCGTCCGGTGACAGTCAGAAAGACCTGTCTGACAAGCTCGACTGTGTATCATGCTGCGGGAAAATCCTGAACGCAATGGTGCGCAGTAAAATTAATGTTAACGTCCAAACAGCAGGCCAATCAGTTTTTGATAGTGCTGCTCTTCTTCCGGGCTGGATGACAGCTCCAGGCGAGTCAGCAGTTTGACGCAAAGTGCCTTTCTGTTGAGCTGTTTACCCGCAAGCAGGATCTCCACCACAATCTGACCGAGCGTTTCCTGCCCTGTCGGCAGTGTGGTCTTGCTGAAGTCGTGAGCGATATCACTGGCTGTGGTTGGGGGAGTTCCTGTCTGGCGCATAAGCAACCCTTATGTATCCTTGTGATGAAAATGTAATCAGTTACGGCAGCGCTAAAGTTATACGATTTCTTAAAACCTGTACAGGATTACCTGTATCAGCGAGTATAATATTTTGATTAAAGATGCTATTGAAATAATTACAAAGGGTTATGATAAGCGAAGGCGCGTAACAGGCGCTGCACAGCCTTTTTATGGCCTTTAAAAAGCATTAGAATGTAACATTGTCAGGCGCGGCGCGCTGACAGGTACTGCGAGCAGATCCGGCGAAAAACAGGCAGCAGCCGTCAGTTCATTTTGCTGGCCAGCAGGCGAATGGCGCGTTCGCAGGCCGCCATCGTTTCCGCATCGCCTGAGCGCAGGTCCGCGTGATAGAGCGCGCCGATAACTTCCTGCAAAGGCGGCTCTTCGCTAGGCTGCAAGGCTTGTTCGACGACGCGGCCCAGCAGGGCATACACTTCATCGCTGTCAACCGGTTCACTGGAGTGCAATCTCTCTCCTGCAAGGCGATAAAATCGTAGGAATACTGTTTTGGCCACATTGTTTCACCTACTTTTCATCTGCTGCACGCAGCACAACGCTTCGCTGAACGGTATGCAGCATGAGCGGAAGATATTTAGGAAATAACCACCTCCAAACAGGGCAAGCAGATTAATCCAGAATGCTGAGCAGCATAGTAATCGTTTCGGCGCCGTTAGTCACATCCTGAACTTTCCCCACCACGCGCATACCGAATGTGACGCACAGCAGCAGGCCCGCCGCCGTCTCGGCGTCCAGCGAGGCGGAGACGGAGCCATCCTCCTGCCCCTGACGCACCAGCGAAACAAGAAAATTGCGGTTGCGCATCACCGCATGACGCACCAGCGCCGAAAGGTCGGCGTCCAGGCTCTGCAGCTCGACGGTGCTGCCGACCACCAGACAGCCGCGCTGCCCCTCAATCTCCCGCGCTGAATCGAGATAGAACTGCAGCAGCTTGGCAATGCGCGCTCTGCCGTTGGGGCAGTGCTGCAGGCGGGCGCGCAAGTCGGCGTTGCGCATGGAAATATAGCGTTCAAACACACGCAAAAAGAGCGTCCGCTTATCCTTAAACGCCTTGTAGATACTGCCCGCCGTCAGCCCCATAGCTTCCCCCAGATCGGCCATGGACGAGGCGTGAAAACCCTTCTGGCGAAACACGACCATGGCGTGATCGAGCGCGACATCGGTATCGAAGGTACGGGGTCTGCCGCGTTCTTTGGCTGTGGCTGGCGAGGATTTCGTTGACGTCATAGGGAAACTTAATTAAACAGGAGTTTCCAAATTACCATAACGCGCCGACGGCGGAAAATAAATTATCCCGCCGCCGCCGCGAACACGCGCCTGACGGCGAGACGAAAAAGCGGCCACACCGTCAGGCGAAAGCCTCGCCAGCCTCTATCAGCCTGCGCCCTCAGAAATTTCAGATACGCATTGCGAATTTACGCCGCCGCGCGGATTGTGGCATAGGCTAGCGGGGTCAACATACAAAAAGGAAGAATCATGAAAACGATGTCAACGTTCTGCGCCGCTGCCGTGATGGCCGCGCTTTCTTCGCCTTTGCCGCTGAACCTGCGGCGATGAAAAAACCCATCAGTGTTCACATGCTCAATCTCCAGACCAGCGTGCCGACTGCAGGCGTCGCGGTTGAGCTGGATCAGAACCGCAACGGCAGCTGGGTGAAGCTGGCGACCGGCATCACCGACGCTAACGGCCGCATCAGCGCCCTCTATCCGGCGGGCCAGCAGGCGGAGTCGGGCACCTATAAGGTGGCCTTTAAAACCGGCGACTACTACGCCAGCGCGAAGCAGAAAACCTTTTTCCCGGAAATTCCGGTGATCTTCACCCTCGACAGCCGCGACCAGCACTACCATATTCCGCTGCTTCTCAGCCCTTACGGCTAGATAGTTGGCCACCACCGCCGCAAAGGCCGCGGCGGTCGAGAGCAGCACCGCCACCCAGGGCGTGCCGTTGCGGCTGGTGCGCGACGTGATCGCCGGCGCATCCTGACGGCGAGAGAGAGAGAGAGAGAGAGAGAGAGAGAGAGAGAGAGAGAGAGAGAGAAAATAGAGCATGCGCGAGGCGGCATAGAGCGCCGAGTTCAGGCAGCTGCACATCGCAATCAGCACCACCAGATCGACAATCTGCCGTGCCCAGGGCACATTCATCCGGTCCAGCGCGGTCTGGTAAGAGCCGACCTGCAGCAGCGCTGGCGTATCCCAGGGCACCAGCGCCACCACCAGCAGAATCGACAGCAGATAGAACAGGGCGATACGCCAGATCACCGCGTTGGTCGCCTGGGGATCTGCTTGCTAGGATCGCGCGACTCCGCCGCGCGATGGTGACAATCTCCGTGCCCATAAACGAAAACATAGTGGTGAGAATGGCCGCCAGCATGGCGCCAATGCCGTTCGGCATAAAGCCGCGATCGTACACACCCAGACGGCGATCTGCGGAAACCAGCCGTGCAGCAGCGTGCCCGCCGCATCGGCCTCCAGCGGGATCACAAATATCCAGAACCACCAGTAGAGCCAGCCGATGGTAAACCCCGCCCAGCGTCCCAGCGTCCTGTCCGCATAGGTGGAAAAGGAGCTGGAATCAGGCAAGGCAACGGCCATTTCCGCCAGCATGCGCATGATCAGCACCACCAGTGCGCCCGCAGCGGCATAGGCGAGCAGCACCGCCGGGCCCGCTTCGGCGATAGCGTGGCCGGCGCCGAGCACGCCGGCGATAGAGAGCATACGTACATGGCGCGGCTTCAGGTTCTGCGCCAGCGCATCGCTGGATCGGTTTGCAGTCATCAAGGTATCTCCTGAGCATCAAGGGGCCGCGCAGCGCGCGGCCAAAACAAAACAGGGGGCGTGCCTCGCTCTGGCGGCACGGGCCGCCGGGCGTCAGGCGCTGGCTGGGGTCGCGCGACGCAGCACAGCGTCGAGAATATCGAGCGCCTGTCTGAACTGCGCGTCGGGGATCTTCCGGGGTAGAGGAAGCGGATCACGTTGCCGAGCGGCCCGCAGGTCAGCAGCAGCCCTTGCGCCATCGCGACGGCGGCGTCGCTGAACTCCACGGCCACTATTGAGCCGAGTGCTCGGATCTCGCTGATAGCGGGATTCTGCTGGCGCGCGCGCTCAAGGTGCTCCACCAGCTGCGCGCCGAGGCGCTCGGCGCGGGCGCAGAGCTGCTCCTCGTCAATCACGTCCAACACCGCGTGCGCGGCGGCGATCGACAGCGGGTTGCCCGCGTAGGTGCCCCCCAAGCCGCCGAGGCCGGGTGCATCCATAATCGCCGCGCGCCCGCTCAGCGCGGAAAGGGGCATGCCGCCGGCAAGGCTTTTTGCCATGGTGATCAGGTCCGGCCGCACGGCATAGTGATCCATTGCAAAGAGTTTGCCGGTGCGGGCAAAGCCCGACTGCACCTCATCGGCGATCAGTAGAATGCCGTACTGGTCGGCCAGCGCGCGCAGGCGCGACATAAATTCGGGCGGGGCGATATGGAAGCCGCCTTCGCCTTGTACAGGCTTCAGCACGATCGCCGCTACATCCTGCGGGGTGATCGCCTGGCTGAAGATCTCCTGCAGGCTCGCCAGCGCAGCGTCGACGCTAATGCCGGTCAGGCGGCAGGGATAGGGGGCGTGCCACACCGAGGCGAGCATCGGGCCGAAGTCGCGCTTGTAGGGCGCCACTTTGCCGGTCATCGCCAGCGTCATATAAGGTTCGGCCGTGGAAGGCGTTGCCGAAGGTGATAATGCCGTGGCGTTTCGTCGCGGCGCGCGCCACCTTGAACGCGTTCTTCACTGCTTCCGCGCCGGTAGTGAAAAAGGAGGCTTTGGCCTGGCCCTCGATCTGCCTGCACGCGCGCGTTCAGCCGCTCCGCTAGCGCCATATAGCTCCCATAGGGCGCCACCTGAAAGGCGGTATGGGTAAATTTTTCTAACTTATCGGCAATCGTCTGCACCACGCGCGGATGGCGGTGACCGGTATTCAGCACCGCAATGCCGCCGGCGAAATCGATCCAGCTGTTGCCCTCGCCGTCGCGCAGCGTCGCGTTCTCCGCCTGCTCGAAGTACCAGCTGCACAGGTTGCCGGTACCGCGCGGCAGAGCCTCCTCTTCGCGGCGTTGCAGCCGGGCGTTTATTCCTTCCATACCCCCTCCTCAGCAATAAGCGTCTTTACCACTCGCGCTAAACACGTTTATTTACCTGCGAGGCGAGGTAAGTTGCCAGAGCCAATTTCCGACAAAAGGATAGAGCCAATTGCGGAGTTTGTACGCCGATCATCTGTTAGCACATCTGCAGTTTTTACCGCGGGGCTCGCTGCAGCAGCGCCTGCTGATCTGTATGCGCAACGCTATCCGCGAGGGCGTTTTTCCCGGCGGCAGCCGCCTGCCGGCGACGCGCGATCTGAGCCTGTCGCGCAATAACGTGGTCAGCGTCTATTAGACCCTGGTGGCGCAGGGCTATGTAACAGCCCGCACTGGCAGCGGCACTTGGATTGCGGAGGGGCTGCCGGAGACGGCGTTCAGTCGGCACGGCCTGGCGGGCGCGGACGAGGTGCCCGCGCCTGCGCCGGTCAGCCTCTCCCGCCGCGGCGCGATGCTGCTCGGCCATGCCAACGCCTCGCCCTGGCAGTGGGGCGCCTTTTTGCCGGGCACGCCCGATGTGTCGGCGTTTCCGCACAGGCTATTCAGCCAGAGCCAGGCGCGCCTTAACCGTGAGCCGGAGGTGAGCCGCCTGATCTACAGCAGCCAGGGCGGCTGTCCGGCGCTGTGCGCGGCGCTGGCGGACTACCTGCGCGTGGCGCGCTCAGTGCGCGCCGACGCCGACAGCATTCTGACCACCGAAGGCATTCATCAGGCGGTGGATCTGGTGACGCGCGTGCTGTGCGATCCGGGTGATGTGGTCTGGATTGGGGAGTCGGGGTACTGTGGCATCCGCAATCTGCTGCGCATCAACGGCCTCGCCATCCGGCCGGTGGCGGTGGATGAAGAGGGGCTGAACCCGGAGGCGGCCGGGCGCGGCAAAGCGCCAAAGATGGTGTTTGTCACGCCGTCGCACCAGTATCCGCTGGGCGCGCACCTCAGCCTGGAAAGGCGCAGGCGCGCCGCCATAACCGCTGGCTAGTGGAGGATTATTACGATAGCGAATTCCGCTTTTCCGGGCAGCCCTTTCCCTCGCTGCAGGGGCTGGAGCCGGACGCGCCGGTTATCTACATGGGCACCTTCAGCAAGACGCTCTATCCGGCGTTGCGCATTGGCTACCTGGTAGTGCCGAAGGCGCTGGTATCCAGCAGGGACACTACATGGATCATATTCGCCGCATGCGGCAGCTCTACCGCCAGCGGCGCCAGTTTCTCTGCAACCTGATTGCGCGCTACCTCGGCGCCGATTTTCTGCCGCGCAGCAACCCGCCGGGCTGCACACCGGGTGATGAACCTGCCGGACGGCTACGATGACGTCGCCATCGCCGCTGCGGCAGCACCGATGTGGCGTCGCGACCCCGCCAGCGCTAAATTGAATGGTTTATCCGGGCGAAAATAAATGATGTTACACTGGCGGGAAAGGATAAATAAAGCTTTTCTGGCGGAATTTTATTTATTGCGTGTCGGTCATTGGAAGGTTAAGAAAGAAAACAGGATATTAAATAATGAAGGCTGGCGTGAAAAAGAAGAAAGGAAAGGATAAGCCGGGAAGCGCTCCCGGCTTGTTCTGGCACTTAGCCGGCGCTTTTGTCGGCGGCGGTGCGACGGCTGAGTTTGCCGCCGACCCGGCCGGCCTCCACCGCGCGCTCCCGGTTATATTTAAAATTGCCACTGCTTATTTGGCCGCCTTTTTTGCCCGCTTCCCTTGCTCTTTCCGGATTTGCGGCAAAATTACCTGCTCCACCACGTCGCTGAGTCATACAAATTCCTCTCTGTAAAAAATAATAATAATAATTAAAAGAGATTCAATGCGATTTAACTATGTAAGGGGAACGCGGTTTTTGCAATGTTCCATTCTGGATAAAACTTATGCCGACAGAGAAGAAAAATAATCGTTTCCTGAAATAAGCGCGGCTAATAGCCTAACGGTAAAAGGAAAAAAATATTTCTGTACAGCTTTTAAATAGCTGTACAATTTGATGAATTGTGCTGAATTGTGATTTGCATCACAAGGGAGTTGTTGGAGCGGGTCAGGCTAGGAGGATGCGGCAGGTGGTGACCCCTGCCGCGTGTATCTCATCAGGGACGTCTGAATAGCGCCAGACTGCGTCCCTCGAGCTCAAAAAGCACGTTGTGCCTTCTTCCCACTGCTCCGCCTGCTGGAAGCCGCCGCCGGCGTTAAACCACTTGATCTCCATGCCGTCGCGCTAGTTTTCACGGCGCAGTAGTGGTTGCTCGGCGCGCAGACGGATAATGTGGCGGGTAAACTCGCGCAGCGCCTCGGCGCTGGCCGGCAGGTTATCCCAGTGCACCCAGGAGATTTCGCTGTCCTGACAGTAGCCGTTGTTGTTGCTTCCTGTGAATCTCGACATGCTCTCTCCTTGATTGTGAGGTGATTAACACGAGCTTTAAGCTGGGCAGCCAGACGGCAATATCCCTGCAAGCGGTCTGTACTTTGTGGCGGACAGCTGGCCTACACTGTGTGGCATAACCGAGGAGCTTTTATGTCACCAGAGGCACTTTCCGCTGACTGCTGTATCGTCGGCGGCGGCCCGGCTGGCCTGCAGGTGGTGGTCATTGAAAAACATGCCGATTTCCTGGGCGATTTTCGCGGCGACACCATTCACCCCTCTACGCTGGAGGTGATGCACCATCTTGGCCTGCTGGAGAAGCTGCTGGCGCTGCCGCACCAGCGTGCGGAGACGCTGGAGGCGGAGATGGGCGGCGAAGCGATGCTGGCCTGGCGCTGCCGCTCGGGCTGATGGCGCTGTGGCTGCGGCTGCACATGGAGGATACGCCGAGCTTTATGCGCCAGCGCCGCGCAGACGGTCAAGATTATCCTGCTGGCGGTGGCGGGCGTGATGCTCTGGTCGGCGGTGGGCTATACCTGGCTGGTGATCATGCCCAGCTATCTGCAGTCGGCGCTGCACGCCGGTTTTTACCAAGCGCTGCTGATCACGGTGATCTCGAATCTCGGCTTTGCGGCAACCATTTACTGCTCGCCTTGCCGTTGTTGAACCTGCTGCAGGACGCCGCCGCCTCGCTAGCGCTCAGCGCGCTGGTGGTGTTTATCGCCGGGGGCGTTGTCGGAATGCTGGCGGAGATGTTTCCCACCCACGTGCGCTACACCGGGCTGGGGCCTGGCTTATTCACTCTCTAACGCGCTGTTTTCCGGCTGCGCCGGGCTGATAAAGCAGACCGGCAATCTGGATATTCCCGCCTGGTATGTGATGGCGACGGCGCTAATCAGCATTCCCGCGCTGATGACGCTGCAGAGAAGCGATGCGCCGCGACGGCTGTAGCCGCTGTGACGCGACGCTAGCAGCCGGGAAGCGCTCAGTGACAATGGCGCGCTTGCGGCAGTCGCTACGAACGGTCGGGCGAGGGCGGCGATGAAACCGGGCAGAGATAGCAGCCGAAATAAACAAGAGTCGAGCAACAGCAGAGAGAGAAAACGCTCAGGACGGCAGCAGGAACAGAGTGGGTCGATATCACAGCGGGAGGAGAAAACGCGGGGAAGATGCACAGGGGTAAACAGCAGGGGCACAGGCTCAACAACAGTGGAAATCAGCGCAGGGATAAACAACAAAGGAAGGGACGTGAGTCCCTTCCCAGACTCCTCGCGCCAAGCGCGAGGAGAGGCCAGGTTATTTACGGCCCAGCAGGGAACCGAGAAGGACGCCGACGCCAGCTGCTATCGCCAGACCGGCAAGCGGGTTGGACTAAACCTGGTTTTTGATGCAGTCTGCCGCATCGCGCGCAGCGTAGGTCGCCTGGTTGGAATAACGGCGTGCGGTGCCGCGAACGCGATGACGCGGAGAATCGGTGGCTTCGCCCCACTGTTGTGCAGTGGCACCGGCAACTTATTTTACGGTATCTTCAATTTTTCCTAACATAGCTCGTCTCCTTCGGTTAGCACTCTTTAAATTAAAGCGTAGCGAAGACCGATGTTTATACTGAGTGTTTACGCCTTTGTTACGTTTTCCTCTCACAGAGGGCCGGAAACCGCACTAACGCCATCCGGCGCGATGCAGGAGGATGGCCCGCCAGCCGCGCACAAGGCGCCGCTCAGCGCGTTAATGGTCGGCAAAAAATCATTACCAGCTGTTTCACAGGAGTGGCAGATAACGCGCTCCGATGCAGAAGGCAAGGTGCCGTCAGGCGTCTTTGGCAGCCCCGCTCAGCGGGGGAGCTGGGCGGATGTCGATGTGGCGCCGTGCAGTGAGCAGCGAACAAGCAGGCGGCCGCCTATATGCGATGGGAATGCAGCGCTGGCGACCAGACTTCGCGCCCGCTTCGACGTCACCTGGATCGGCGCAGGCGGCTGCGTGCTGCAGGGCAAAGCGGTGATCATGTTCTGCCAGATGGCGGCGGGCAAATCCTTTGCGCCCTTCATGAGTCAGAACTTCGAGCCGCTCGACAAAAGCTGGCTTATCGCGGAAGCCGACCCGCTGAAGCGGACCCTGACCTCAGTGTTCAATCCGCAGGGGCAGCAGCAGCCGCTTACCTAGGCGCTGGCTGGGCATCTGGGCTGCGCGAACAGCAGCTCCCCGAGCGGCTGAAGGGACTGACGTTCGCCGTCAAAGTGGGCGAGGCGTTTTTTATTCGCTCGGTGGCGAAGATTGAGGGCGACAGCGTGCACTTTTTCTGCGATCTGGAATTCAGCGATCGGCATCTATCTGATGCGCGAGACTGATTTCAAACAGGCCACGCAGCGCGACTGGCTGGCGTTTACCCGCCGCCACGGCAAGACGGCGGCCATCCTGATGAATGACTGCATCCTGCGGCGCGCAGGCAACGCCGAACATCTCCACGACGCCCATTTTTTAAAAGGGATCCCCGGCGCGGGCTTCTCTGGCTTTGGCGAAATCCTTGGCGTGCCGATCAACCAGACGCTCTCCGCGCTGGTGTTTTTTCACCACGACGTCAAGGCGATGACGCAGTTTCCGGTGGAGTACGCCAGCTACGCCGCCCATTACGCTCAGCGCGCGCTGCGCTGCTGGGAGGCGCTGAACCGGGTGCAGTCGCGCGTGGTGAACTATCAGCAGGAGCTGGAGGCGGCCACCCAGAGCTAGGGCGAGGCACTGACGCTGGCGGAAAGCAGCATCCGCGCCATCAGCGACAGCGCTAGAGATAGTCAGCTTGCGCAGAGCCGGCAGGGGGGAAAGTCTGGACGATCTGGAAGCGATTTCCAACGGCATCAACGTCATAACGCACGGCATCAGCAATATCGCCTTCCAGACCAATATTCTGGCGCTCAACGCTGTGGTGGAAGCCGCACGCGCCGGCGAGGCGGGCAGGGGATTTGCCGTGGTAGTAGGGGAGGTTCGTCTTCTGGCGCACTCCTCCAGAGAGCAGGCGGAAGCGACGGCGAGCAACATCAGCGAGGCTGTGGGCACCATTTCCCGCATTCGCGACGTGGCCACGCAGATGGTGCAGCGCGCCACGGATATGGACGAGCGCAGCATTCGCGCGGCCGATACCATTGCGGCGATGAGCCATCAAACGCGCCATGAGCGTGGCGCCATCACCCGACTGCTGGACAGCCTGCGCGCCCTGTCGACGGGAATGGACGCGATGCAGGAGGCGATGACCCAGCTCAACGTGCTGCAAACCCTCTCTACCCGCAGCTAAGGCGTCACTGGCGCGGCCTTCAGGCGCCGCGCCGGTTGCTGCGCGACGACGTGCATGCTAAGCGAGCCCCTGATCTTCTGATGCCTTTCCGCCCTGCGTAGGTTTACAGCCTGTACCAATCCTGACTACTGTTTCTGGACAGGTTTTTACGCCTGTCGGCGAGGCGAAACAGGAGGCGTGATGAAACGCGATGTATTGAATTAAGAATATTACGATGAGGTGTGTCGCGCGATTGGCGATGCGTTGGTGGTACTGGCCGAATCAGGCCATGAGACCAGTCGGGAAGAGATTTTCGGCCTGCTGAGACGCGCGCGCCAGCATCGTTGCCACAGCGAACGCGACGAGCAGCACATGCTTGAGCACGCGATCCGCTTGGTTAAACCCAGACAGACAAAACTGGCCTTCTGCGCGTTTTTTTTACACCTTTTGCGCCGGCTGACAGCAGGCGCGCAAGAGACTGCGCGGGCCGAGCAGCCAGGGGTAGCGTTTTGCGTCTTTACGATCGGACCTTGTCACCCGCGTCCACACCTTGTTGAAGACCTCATTTAATGCATTTGCTAACATTCACGTCGGCTGAAACCGGCAGCGCGCTATCGCCGCCAGCCAGCCCTGATAGTTCTCCCGCATCGCCTGCGCCAGCTCCACGCGCGGCTCGACGCGCGTGCCGCCCTGCAACGCCTGCATCTAGCTGCCCTCCTGACACCAGCCCAGCGCCGGCGCTTCCGCTGTAGGTGCACGCAGCAGCGGGCGCTGTGGCACGTCCGCCTGCCGCTGCATCAGCCAGTCGTTGGCGGTAGCGCTGCCGTCGACGCAGAGTGCCGAAAGATGCTAGCCGCTCGCCTGCTCCATGGCGAAAAAGACGTCGGCGATCTGAAAGACGATCGACTCCAGCGCCACGCACACCAGCACTGCGGGCGTGGCGGCATCAGTCAGGCCGCACACCATGCTGCGCGCCTGAAGATTCCACCAGGGCGCTCCCAGCCCGGAGAGCGCCAGCACAAAATAGATGCCCTGATTATGCTGCGTGGTTTGCGCCAGCGCGGTCAGCTCGCGCGGGTCCTGAATGCCGAGCATTTTCCCTAGCAAGGCGATGGTGGTGCTGAGGCCGTTGTCAGTGAGCAGCGGCGTCGCCATCGACATCATCAGGGAGGAGCCGGTGCCATAGGTCGCCCTCACCACCTCCTCGTCGCCACGGCGCTGCGCTTGCAACGCCGCGTGGGAGTCGCCGATGCGCGCCAGAATCGGCGTGCCGGGCGACAGGCCGGAAATATCGCTGATTGCCACGACGCCCTGCACGCTGGCCGACGGCACGATGGCTGGCAGCGCGGCGCGCGGCAGCTGAAACAGCCGCAGCAGCTCCTCGTCCCACCCCCTGCTGTGCAGACTGTAGAGCTGGGTGCGCGCAGCGTTGGCGTGGTCGGTGACAAAAGTTTCCCCTGCGCTGAGCTGCCAGCTGAGCCAGCTGTCGACCGTGCCGATGCAGAACTCTCCCGCCGCCGCGCGCGCCGCACCGTCCGGGATCGCCGCCAGCATGCCGGTCAGCTTCGCCGCCGGGAACATTGGATCTACCGCCAGTCCGGTCAGCCCGGTAATGCGTGTGGCGTTGCCCGCGGCGCGCAGGTCGCGGCAGAAGGCCTCCGAGCGGCAATCCTGCCAGCTCACCAGCGGCGTCAGCGGCCTGCCGTCGCGCCGCTGCCAGATCAGCACCGACTCGCGCTGGTTGCTGATGGCCACCGCCGCCACGGGCGCGCCGCCGCACTGCGCCAGGCAGTCGGCTGCCGCCTGCTTGACCGCCTGCCAGATGGCCAGCGCGTCCTGCTCCGCCAGCCCCGGCTGCGTATGGGCGAGCGTCAGCGGCTGGCTTGCCGCGCGCCACCGCGCGGCCCTAGCGATTGACGGCGATCGCTTTGGCATTGATGGTGCCTTCGTCAATCGCCAGAATAAGGGCGTCTTCCATAGTCAGGCTCCTGAACAAATTCGCACTGCGCTGTTGACGACGCTCGCGGCGTCAATGCCGCAATGCGCGCGGGTAGAGGCGCGATCGCCCGCGATGGTGTACTGCCCGTCCGGAATGCCCAGACGCAACAGCGGAATGGCGCAGCCGCCCTCCGCCAGCACTTCCGCCACCAAGCTGCCGACGCCGCCGTTGACGTTGTGCTCTTCCACGCTGATCACGGCTGGATAGTGATTTAACAGGTTGCGCAGCTGTTGAGTATCGCAGGGTCTGATGGATGGAACGCCGATCACACCCGCCGAGATCCCTTTCTCCACCAGCAACTCTGCCGCCTGCACGATCTCATGCACCGTGGAGCCTATCGCCACCAGCGCGATATCCTTGCCCTCGCGCAGCAGGTCGATGTTGCCGGGCGCGAAGCGGTAGCTTTCGTCATGCAGCTGCGGCAGATCTTTGTCGTCGAGGCGGATAGACCGGGCCGACGTGATCGATGGCGTAGTCGATAATCTGCCGGCACTCAAGCGGGTAATGAGGGGGCGTAGATTTCGATATTGCCGAAGCCGCGCATCACCGCGATATCGTCGATGCTGTGGTGGGTGCTGGCGTTGAGGCCGAACAGCTTGACGTTGATGTTGTTATAGCAGACATCGACCTTGACCTGCTCGTTGGCGCGCGAGATCAAAAAGGGCTCGGCGTTGCAGGTGACGGCAATCTTGCCGCCGAGCGTCTGCTCGGCGATGCCGACGCTGACCAGCCGGTCGGGAAACGCCTTGATAAAGGGCGAAATTTTCGCCGTCGAGGTGGAGTCCGCCACCACCGGCACCAGGTCGATGCCGCGGTTCACCGCGTCGCTGAATTTAAAATCAATGACGAATATATATTTAATCTGGGTAAAAAAAGGGAAGCAGAAAAAGTCACGCCCTGCACCGCCACCGATTAACGTTTTGCCTCGCTGCCCTCCTCAATCAGCGCCTTCTGCTGCATGCGGTTTTGCATCTGGTCGATAATGACGGCGGCGATGATGACGATACCTTTGATCACCATCTGCCAGAACTCGCTGACCCCCATAATAATCAGGCCATCGGCGAGGAAGCCAATGACAAAGCCACTCACCAGCGTGCCGAGAATGGTGCCGCCCAGCACCACCGCCGCGATGGCGTTCATCTCACACGAGGTGCCATTGGCCGGATGGCTTGCTACCAGCTGCGACGACACCACGATCGCCGCGCAGAGGCCGGAAAGGGTATAGATTTAGATCTTCACCTGTTTGACCTTGACGTAGGAGAGTTCGGCGTCGCGCTCGTTATCGCCGATGGCGTAGACCTGACGGCCAAACGGGCAGGCGGCGCGCAATATAGGCGACAAGTGCAAGCAGCACCATCATCCCGATGGCGTAAGGCAAGCCAAAAAAGCTGCCGGCGCCGATGCGGCCGAAGCCGTTGTTGCCGTTTTCAGCTGCGACGCGTTGCTCTCGTCGATCAGCACGCACTCCATCAGCTGTTTCTCTCCCTTCTGCACCTTGCCGTTTTTCAGGTAGTAGTCCGCCTGCTTTACCGCCATCTGCGCCTGCGCCCAGCCCGGCTGCAGCACCGTGGCCTTGATGTTGCCCTTGTTGATAATGGAGTCGCGGGTGTAGCCGCTGCCGTCGAAGCCCACCACGATGACGTTGGTTTTGCCCGCCGCCTTCAGCGCCGCCTCCGTGCCCAGCGCCATGGTGTCGTTGCCGGAGATGACGCCGACGATGTTCGGTTTTTTCTGCAGGATGCTCTCCATGCGGCTGAACGCCTCGGTCTGGCTCCAGTTGGCGCTCTGCTGCGCCACCATTGACGATCCGCGGCGCGCTGCACGGCGGCTACGTCAAAGTACTGATTGTCGATTACCCCACCGCGCGGCCGCTGGTGGAGTAAGCCGTTAAATGGTTCGGTACGCCGTGGTGACCTTCCAGAGGTAGTGCGGCGCCTGCGCGGCGGGATGCTTGTTCTGCACGTGTTGATAAAATTCGTCTGGCAACATGGCGTTGATCATGGCGATGGCGCGATCCCGGTCGCAGGAGAAGGTGAGCAGCAGCACCCCGGCGCCGTTGGCGTAGGAGACGATAGTGGCGTAGCGCAGCGTCAGCGGGTCGCGAATGCCGGCCAGCGCCGACTGCTGCAGGATTTTGATATAGGCGGTACCGATATCGATATTTTTCGCCGGATAGCGCAGCTCCGCATTGGAAAACTGCCCGCGGCGTCCCTGCACGCGGTACACCTCACGGCCCGCCGTCGAGGCTTTGCACGCGGGGATTGCCGCCCCACTCGACAGTGATAATGGCGCTGATCAGCTTCTCATCCACACCATAATGACTGGCGGCATCTTCGGTGAACATCGAGCAGGCGGCATTGATATTGCTCGGCGGCGCCTGGGTGAGCGGGGTATTGCGTTGTTTGACGACCTGTTTTGGCGGCTTGCTGGCGCAGCCTGCCAGCAGCAGCGAGGAAAGCGCAAGGTAGAGGAATTTCAGCAATTTTTTCATCCTGATGCAGTAGTGGCACAGGCTATCATACCTGGCGCGCGCCGCAGCAAAATTACCGTTTATCCTAATCGTGTTAAAAACCGTGCCGCGCAGTGACTTACGTCGCGCTTTTCGTCATCATCGGCGCGATATACGCCCGCTAACTGCAGGAAAATAGTTATGATTTCATGCGCAATTCATCTTGTTTCCCCCTCCGGCTATTGTCACAACCAGCCCGCCGCATGGCGCGGCGTCGAGCGGCTGCGCGCGGCGGGCCATCGGGTCGATAATCTGGCGGCCATCACGCGGCGCTTTCAGCGCTTCGCCGGCAGCGACGCCGAGCGGCTCGCCGAATTCAACCAGCTGGCTCAGCTCGAGACGCTGCCCGACATCGTGCTGGCGGTGCGCGGCGGCTACGGCGCCAGCCGTCTGCTAGCGCAGATTGACTACCTTGCCTTACAGCGCCGGCTGCTCAACCAGCCGCTGGCCCTGTGCGGCCACAGCGACTTTACCGCCCTGCAGCTCGCCCTGCTGGCGCAGTGCGGCCTCGTCAGCTTCAGCGCGCCGATGCTGGCGGGCAACTTCGGCGCGGAGGCTTTATCTGAATTTACCCTGCGCCACTTCTGGCAGGCGCTGACATCGCCTACAGTCAATGTGAGCTGGCAAAGCGCAACGCCGGACAGCGGCGAGTGGCAGGGCACGCTGTGGGGCGGCAATCTGGCGATGATCTGCTCGCTGATCGGCACCCCGTGGCTGCCGCAGTTCGACGACGGCATTCTGGTGATCGAGGATGTGAATGAGCACACTTTCCGCGTCGAGCGCATGCTGATCCAGCTGCAGCAGAGCGGCGTGCTGGCGCGGCAGCGCGCCATTATCACTGGCAGCTTTACCAGCACCGCGCTGAGCGACTACGACAACGGGTTCGATTTTGCCGGCGTCTGGCAATATCTGCGCGACGCCACCGGCCTGCCGGTAGTAAGCGATCTCGTTTTCGGCCACGATGCGGATACCGTGACGCTGCCGCTCGGCGCGCGCGCGCACTTACGCGTGGCTGACCACCTGGCCACGCTGCAGGCCACTGGCCATCCCATATTACCCGAGCATTAAGCCGTTCTCAGGGAGATCGCCATTGAAGCCTCTGTTTGACGATTTGTGGATCTTCACGCCGGAATTTCCGCTGGAAGAAACCGTTAACGACCTGATGATGCACGCCTTTATGCTACGTCATCCGCGCGGCAACCTGCTGATTGGCCGCGTCGAACATCCGCTCGATCATGAGGTGCTGGCGGATGCGGGCGGCGTGATCCGCCACTATCTGACCCACTGGCACGAAGCCGCGCCCGGCGCCCTCGCCCTGCAGCAGCGCCCTTTACTGCCACAGCCGCTCGCTGGGGCCGGTCAGCCGCATTATCGAGCCAGACGACACCTTCTCTCCATGCCGACACCTACTTTGGCAATTTTCACCTGCTGCCGACGCCGGGCCACAGCAGCTATCTCTACTACTCGCCGCTCGGTCACAGCTACCTGTTCGTCGTCGATACCCTGACGCGCGATCACGACCACTGGATCACCGTGCTGGTGCCGGAGAGCAATCCGCACAAGCTGCGGCAGTCGCTGGAGTTTTACCGCACGCTGCGGCCCGACGTGGTGCTGATGAGCACCACGCGCGGCCATCTCTCCTGGGTGCGGGTTACGCTGCAAAGCTGGCTGGCGGCGATTGACGAGGCGGAGCAGCAGCCGCTGTTTTGATCAGAGCGCTTTGATGAGGTAGTGGCGCTGGTGGTGACGCGGGTAGTTGTCCAGGCTGAAGCGCAGCGAGTAGCCCAGCTTTTCATAGAATGGCCGCCCCTCCTTCTTCCGCCGCCTGAATCAGCTGCGTGCCGACGCCCTGCCCGCGCAGCGCGTCGCTGACCCACAGCATATCGATGCGCAGCCAGTTGCCGCTGGTCGATCCCGTCAGTCTAGCCAGCTTGCCGCCGCGCGCGTCGGTAACGAACACGCCGAGGGATTTGAACTCGCTGATATCGATAAAGCGGCTGTTATAGGCGTTGAGGCCGAGACGTACCTCGTCCAGATCGTGATGCGTGACCGCATCCGTAACGTTCAGCTACATGGGCGCTCCTGCTAAGGCGGTTAAGAGGACGGATGGTCGCGATCGTCATAAGGCTCCAGCGACAGCTGGTCGACATCGCGGGTTTCGCTGCGGCTACAGGGTAACAGCCGGTCGCTGTCGCGGTAAACAAAGAAGGTCTCCTCGCTCCCCTGGTTGACGATCAGCTGGTCGCCGTTGCGAAAGCGGGTAATCGCCACCTTGTCGCCATCCTGCAGGCGGGTGCGCTGCTGGCCGGCGGCAATTTGAAAGTAGTGCTGCGGCCAGGTCAGGGTGCTCAGGCCATAGTTGGCGCGGGAGATGGTCATGGTGGGTCGGCCGGGACAGGTAATCTGAAACTGGGTTTCGCTCCAAGCGGGCGTAACCTGGCAGCTCAGCAGGCCGGGCGCGATGAGCAAAGGCTTCATTATCGAACTCCGTCGAGGTTATTATTTGATTTATCTGGTAATTCAGATAACACATCTGACGGGGCGAAAAAGCGAAACAGCCTGTGCGAGGCGGGCTGAAAATATATCAAAGCCTGTCGTCAGTTGCCGACTTCCGACATATCTTTGATGGTGTCGCGATTGATCTGCTGCTCTTTACCGAAGACATCGTTGTAGGTGATTATACCGGTGTCCTCATCCACCATCGGCTTGCCCTGTGCCACAATGGTGCGGCCGTCGTTGGTGTGGATTACGTGGTCGTTGGCGCAGCCAGCCAGCATTAGGCCAAGGCTTAACGTACCAACCAGCATCAGTGTTTTTTCATAGCTCCTCTTTCCCAGAAATGGCACCATATTGCCGCGCATCAGCCGCTGAACGGCGCGCAGCAGGCCTATATCGTCGGCGCCATCCACCGCTGGCTGGTGGCCGAGATGAACCGCTAAAACGTCCGGCCCCGTCTTGCGGAGCCGGACCTGAACCTATTCTGCCGCTACATCAGCGGCAATCAGCATCAGCGCCAGTGAGGCATTTTCCTCGTCGAACGCCTGCGCGAATTTCCCTGACGCAGGCCATCACCTGCTGCTTTTTATCAACCTCAAGCTTCTCAATCGCATGACGAATAATCATAAGACTGGCTTCTTCTTCTTTCATTCATTTTCCTTAAATCGCCCAACTGGTGCGCAAAGATTGCAAGAATACCTTTAATGTGCTATTCAAGTCACCCTCTGGCACGCATAACGCTTAACAATTAATCGAATTGTCAATGGGAAGCCGCGCCAGACCTGCTATAATCAACGTAGCCGGCACGCAACGCGATAAAATCAGCGCCACGGGATCCCCAGGGACAGAAGCAGGTACAGGATATGTTGCGACTCACCTTTGTCATTTTTATTACGCTGCTCGCCGGCTGCGCTTCCGGCTCGAAAGGGGTGAAGTGCGCGGGCGAGGTCAGCAGCATCTACGGCCAGCCGATGGGCCATACTCAAGCGACGATTTTCGACCTCGTCAGCGCCTTTACCGTCAGCCGCGACGGCGTAAACGTGCAGAGTGGGACACTGCAATCGCAGGATCGTTTCAAATATGTGCCCTCAGCCGTCACAGCCGAAGGCTATTACGCCCAGCGCCTGTCGGATAAGCAGTTCCGCCTGATCAATCCGCATGAAAACACCATGATGACCTGGACATGCCCTTAAGCGTGCGTCCGGCAGCCGGATGGTTTATTGCCAGGGCTCGTCAGGCTGCAGGCTCACCCTTATATGATATGGAAAAGCGACTGATAATAACGGCTATATCGATTTCCCTTCCCCGCCACGCACAACGAGGATGGTTCGCTGAACACGTGCGGCATCGATCTGACGTTGCAGACGGATCGTATTGATGAGATTGCGGTGCTTGCGCAGTCGGCGAATCTGCGCCGTCTGCTGGAGGAGGTCAATCTGCAGGAGGGGCTGTTTATGACCCTCGCCTGCGACTGGAGCAGCGCGACGATGCGGTATGCGGGTCTGTTTATTTCGCCTTTCGCCCAGAGCTGCCGGTGGCGCAGCAGGAGACTCTCGCGCTGGATCAGGCGTTTGGGCGCTACCTGTGCGAGCAGGCGGCGCAGCACACCATGGCGCCTGATGCCCTGATTAATCTCGCGCGCTGCGTGCTGGACTGGGGCAGGTCGCCGCTGCGTCAGCGCGAGCGGACATACGAAAAGGTCACGGTGATGTACTACTGCCAGCAGCGCAACGAGGCGGAGTGGTGCCTCGATCATCTGCGCCATTTTCTGGTGAGCTGGTATCGCGGGACGCTTTACTCTTCGGTCCATATCACCCACGTGTTGGGTTTATTAGCCGCCTGAAAAGCCCGACATGACTATTTACTATTACAAAGCTTATAAACAGTCGCACCATAGCCAAAGGGAAAGGGCGTTTCGCCCGAAGAGCAAAGCGTCCCGCGACAAGGATGTCGCGGGCCGAGGCGCATGGATGCTTTATGCTGTCTTTGCGAGCGGGCGAAATGCCCTTGACCTGAATGCGTCCGCCGCTCAACTCCATCTGACAGATCGGGGAGGCGAAGCGAATATCGCGCTCCTCTAGCGCCGCCATCAGCTGCAGGTTAATCTCCTGCTGGATATCCATATATTTGTTGTAGTCGGCGTCGAGCATGAAATAGACCACTTCAAAGGTCAGCTTCGAATCCTCGAAGGCGAAAAAAATGGGCGCGGTCGAAGCGGGTGGTGTCAACGCCCTCGATAATCTCCTTCACCAGCTGGCTCACCTCGCGCACCTGCGCGGAGGGCGTGCCGTAGGTCAGGCCGAAGCGTAATAGGATGCGCCGCTGCTGCATGCGCTTGTAGTTGTGAATGGTTTGCTGTAGCAGAATAGTGTTGGAGCAGACGATCTGTTCGCCGCTCAGGCTGCGCAGTCGCGTGGTTTTCAGCCCGATATGCTCAATCGAACCGGCGATGTCGTCAAACACGATAAAATCGCCGTGCTTAAAGGGCTTGTCGAAGCCGATGGCCAGCGAGGCGAAGACGTCGCTCAGCACCGTCTGAATCGCCAGCGAGATGGCGATACCGCCGACGCTGAGGCTCGCCACCAGCAAGTGATATTGATGCCCATATTCAACAGAATGGCGAGCAGCATCATTACCCACTCCACCCCACTACGCGCAGCAGAATGCCAAGGATCACCGTGGTGACCGGGTTGCGCACGTGCAGCGGGTCGCCGCAGCAGGTTTATGCAGCCACAGTCGTATGCCGCAATCGCTCCACATCGCCAGCTAGCACCGCGAACGCGAGGAACCAGCCGTGCGAAATAAAATTGCTCCAGCTGGCGGGCACATCGACAAAGCGCAGGGCGATCAGCAGCGAAAAAATCAGCAGCAGCTGGCTGGTGCTGCGCAGGATCTCTACCAGAATCGAGGTGATGCACACGTGGCGCTGCTCGCTGTAGCGCGATGCGGCCGGAAATAAAGCGAATGACGCTGCGCAGCAGCCAGTAGATTAGCAGCGTGCCCGCCACCACGATGGCGCTGTTGATCCAGACGGTTTCATTAAGAAAAATGCGTTGAAAATAGCCAGATGAGAGCCAGTTTTCCATTGGGGGATTTTTTCTTGCAGGGAGCCGGTTATAAAAAGAAAGCAAGGAGAAGGATAGCCTGGATGTGCCCAAAGGCTGGGCGAATCGCGATAAATCACTGGAAACTACGGGCTTTATCGTGCGCCAGTCGCTCCAGCACGAAGATCACCTGCTGCAGCTGGCGCGACTGCAGCGGCTCCATCGCGGTGACGCGGAAGCTGAGGCGCGGCGTAATGCGCGTTTCGTTTTTGCTGGTCACCACGCTACGCTCGCCGATCTGCAGCAGCTGCGCGCTGACTTCGAACTGGCCATATTCACCCAGCTCGACGCGCAGCTTTTTAAATTTGTCGCCGCTGCTGAGGCCCTCCGGCAGCGGCTTATCCACCAGCACGCCGATGCCGCCCAGCGAGAGATCCTGCAGGCGAAAGCGCACCTTGCGGCCGTCGGGCCTCTCGCTGTGGCAGTAAAACACCAGATCCAGCGGCGCGCTGAAAGCCGGCAGGCCGTCATAGGTGGTTTTCTCTAGTGTGGTCAGGGCGAACTCTACCTTGGCGCCCTGCGTTTCAGCGAAAATGCCGATCTCGCAGCAGTCGAGAATATACTCATTGTCGAGATTGTTGCTGCCGAGATCGAAAATAATGCGTTCTTCATCGGCGTCCAGCATGCGGCTGATAAACTGGCCGTGTGAAAAGGCGACCATCAAGGGCGTCTCGGAACGCAGCAGATCTTTCATTACGCCCAGTACCGCCAGCGTGCCACGTTTAAGATACTGTTCTTTATCGGCGTCTTTCACTTCCCGGCTCCAGAAAAGGGCAAATTTGCAGTGCTTAAATCCAATATTCTTTGACCGTTATCGGCGATTGCAGGCGAAACTTTAGCGGGCTGCGCCACTTTTTTACGTGCGCAAAATCTGTAGGTCGCAATTTCCTGTCTATACTTACGTCTGTAATTCTCCTTATTAATCAGTCGGTCACAACTTAAACGCAAAAAGGAAGGAGTAGTCGATGGGTATCATTTCATGGATCATCTTTGGTTTAATCGCCGGTATTCTCGCTAAGTGGATTATGCCGGGTAAAGATGGCGGCGGCTTTATCGTAACGGTGATCCTGGGCATCATCGGTGCGGTAGTCGGCGGCTGGATCAGTACCCTGTTCGGCTTCGGCAGGGTAGACGGCTTTAACTTTGGCAGCTTCGTGGTCGCGGTGATCGGCGCCATAGTGGTGATGTGGATCTACCGTAAAGTTTGCAGCTGACGCGCGCCGCGCAAGAATGGCAACGGGACGACCATAGTCGTCCCGTTTTACGTTTCCCGCTAGAAATCGTATCCCACTGTCAGCGGCAGCGACAGTTCCGCCCCCCAGTAGCAGTAGCCCGTACCGCAGCAGGCGGCGATATAGTGACGATCGGTCAGGTTGGTGGCGTTAAGCTGCAGCCACGCCCCCTGCAGACTGCGCTGCCAGGCGCCGAGATCGGCGCACAGTGAGGCGTCAAACGGCGTCACCGGCGGCGATTCTCATTGCCTACCCACTGTTACTGATATAGCGCACTACCGCGCCGACGCTGATGCCAGCGTCGAAGCGGTAGTGGCCCCAGAACGACGCCAGGCTGTTCGGCGTCACGTAGGGCGTATGGCCGTCATTGCCGTCGACCGTCTCTTTATAGCACAGATGATTCAGCGTATAGCTCGCCACCGTGCTCAGGCGTGGCGTCAGCTGATTGCGCGCCTCCAGCTCGATGCCCTGCGAGTGCACTTTCCCCGTCGGCGTATAGGTGGCGTCCTGCACGTTGCGGGTGGCGACATCCTTCTGCGTCAGGTCGTAGAGCGCCAGGGTATAGAGGTCGCGCGTGCCGACCGGCTGATACTTGACGCCCGCCTCATACTGCTCGGCGGTGATGGGCTTAAGCAGATTGCTGTCCGGGCCGGTGAGCGCGGTGGGCGTAATCGCCTAGCTGTAGCTGACGTAGGGCGACACGCCGTTTGAGGTGATCGTTCTGGCGGCGCGCCGTGCCGCTGTTGTCGGCGACGATGCGGTCGTAGCGGCCGGAGAGATCCAGATGCCAGTGATCTTAGGCCATTTCATCCTGCAGATAGATTTCGGTCTGATAGTAGCGGCGCGTGCTCGCCGGTGGCGGCATTGAGTGCGCTGGCCTCGCCGCCCGCGTCGCTGAGGCTGTTTTTATACCGGTGGTACTCTGCGCCGACAGACTATGACCCAGCGCGCCGCTGGCGAACTCCGCCGTCAGGCGGTTATCCGTCGCCCAGGCGGAGAACGAGGAGCGCTCGCCGGAGTAGTCGCGGTTCAGAACCTGCCGCCATCTCTCATTAGGCGCAGGCCGTCAAGGAAGGTCTTGTCCACGTCGCCGCCGTGGAAGCCGCTCAGCGAGACGGTGTCGTAGCGCGTCGCGGCGCCGCCGAAGTTGGTAAAGACCCTAGAGGTATAGTCGAGCACTTGATTGAGATCGATTGCGCCCTGATCGTCGATCTGCTGGCGGGTGAGCCACCGAGATCGACTGCGGCGTGGTGACCAGCGGGCGGTCGCCCTTCATCGCGCCCGCGCTGCCAGGAGCAAGGTAGCCCTGGGTTTTGCTCTCAGCATTCTCCTGCGGCGCGGCAGTGACCACCAGCGTGTCGGCGGCGGGCGAGGCCAGCGGCGGGCAGGCCGAGCGCCAGCGCGCAGCGGTGAGGGGGAAACGGCAACGTCATGTTCTGTCCTTGTTCAGGCCACGGCAGCGCGCATGGCGAAGAGTGATAAAGCGTCTCACTATCAGATTAAGAGTTATTATCAATATATCAAAAGTGTTTCAAGTTTTGTTAAATGGCCGGATTCTGAAAAGAAAGGGCAAGGGAGGGGATCCCTTGCCCGGAGAGGGAGGTTAGTTCGCCTCTGCGGCGGCCTGAGGCAGATTGTTGACGCTGTTGCAGGTTTTCTCTTTCGGACAATATTTATCGAGCAGCATCAGCGTGACGCCGTTGGTCCAGCCGAAGCCGTCCTGCAGCGGGTATTCGCCGCCGCCGCCGCCGCCGAGATTCGGGCCGTCGACAACATATTTCTCTACCAGCTTGTGCTCTTTGTCATAGGTGGTCTGCACGTTCTGCAGGAAGCGCATGCCGACCTGCTGCGCCAGCTGCGGCTTGTTATAGTGCTCCAGCCCTTCTACCGCTACCCACTGCAGCGGCGCCCAGCCGTTAGGCGCATCCCACTGCTGGCCATTGTTCACCGTGGTGGTGAGCAGGCCGCCCGCCTTCAGCAGCTGTTTCTCTACCGCCGAGGCGGTGCGGTCCGCCTGCTTGTCGCCGGCGAGTTGCATATAGAGCGGAAACAGCGCGGCGGCGGTCAGCTTCGGACTGACCTGGCGCGTTTTGATATCGTAGTCGGCGTACCAGCCTTGCTTCTCATCCCACAGGTAGCGGTTCACCGCCGCCTGTCGCTTCTCCGCCAGATCGGCAAACTGCTTCGCCTTCTCCTGCTGATTGTCGAGCCGGTAGGCTTTGGACAGCGTCTGCTCGAGGTGGAACATCAGGCTGTTGAGATCCACCGGCGCCAACTGGGTGGTGCGGATCGAGGCGAGGTTGTGCGCGTCGCTGAACCAGCGCGAGCTGAAGTCCCAGCCTGAGGCCGCGCCGGCGCGCAGATCGCGATAGAGTTCGCCTTTGTCACGCTGCGGCGCCTTTTTCGCGGTGTTGACGTCATCGAGCCAGGACTCCGTGCGCGGCGCGTCGCGTACGTCCCAGTAGCGGTTGAGCAGCGTGCCGTCCGCCAGCTTGATCACCCGCTTGCTCGCCTGACCGTCGGCGACGCTGCTGCTGTCCGCCATCCAGTAGTCATACTCTTTCTGCAGCTGCGGCAGGTATTTGCGGTAGGCCGCGTCGCCCTCATGCGTCGCCAGCAGATCGATCATCAGGCTGAAGAAGGGGGGCTGCGAGCGGCTCAGGTAGTAGCTGCGGTTGCCGTTGGGAATATGACCGTAGGTGCCCAGCTCCCAAGCGAAGTTATCCACCATATCCTGTACGCGATCCCAGTGGCCGCTTTCCGCCAGGCCGAGCATGGTGAAATAGCTGTCCCAGTAGTAGACCTCGCGGAAGCGGCCGCCCGGCACCACATAGGGCTTCGGCAGCGGCAGCAGCGAGTCGTAGCGCCCGGCGCTGTGGGCAGTGCGCGTCAGCACCGGCCACAGGCCGTCAATGTGGGCGCGCAGGCTCAGTCCGGCGGGCGGCACATACTTTTCGCCCGCGGCAGGCAGGGTAAAGTTGCTGGCGACAAAGCGTTTCAGATCGAAGCCTTGCTGATTTTTCTGCATCTGCCAGTCAGCCAGAATCGACGAGGGATCATATTTAGGTACGGTGTCGGCAAAGGTTTTCTGGTCGGGATAGAATTGCGCCTGCTGTACTGCGTTGAACAGCGGGCCGAGGCGCACATCCGGCGGCTGCGGCTGGCTGCTGAGCATGCGTGAGTTATCGTCCGCCTGCGCGGCAAGCGCAGGCAGCGCCAGCAGCAGCGTCAGCATGATTGGCGCAACGGCCTGACGCCCGGCGGGCGCGGTTACGACAGTTTTCTTCATCGGTTTTTCTCCTTGTCCGAAAGGCGGCCGCGCGTAACGCATTGACCACTCAATCAACTTTAGTCGTAATCTGACCGCTTCGCGCTGCGATGTTGCGGAAATGTGACGCAGCGTAGCAGTGGGACGCATCACGGCGCGGCGGTTTTCTGGCCCTGACGCCGCTTTTGCCGGAGGCTGGAGGGCAAAAAATGAGGAATGCTATGGAAATTATCTGGTATCACCCGGCGCAGTCTGGCTGGAGGGCCTTGGGCGGCGCTGGCAGCCGGGCGATGACGCCCACGCCGATTACGCCGTTGTGTGCCAGTCGCCGCGCGAGCTGCTGGTGCAGCGGCCAGGGTTGCGCAGCGTGTTCGCCATAGACGCGGGAGTTGACGATATTCTGGGTCGGCTGGCGCGTGATCCTGAGATGCTGGCGGCATCGGTGCCGCTGATACGACTGGAGGACACCGGCATGGCGCGCCAGATTCAGGAGTATGGAGCTCTGCTGCGTGCTCGGCTGGTTTCGCCGCTTCGACGACTACCGCCGACAGCAGCAGCAGGCGCACTGGCAGCCGATGACGCTGACACCGCGCGACGACTTCACGGTCGGCGTGCTGGGACAGAGCGTAGTTGCGGCGCTGAAGCCCTGGGGCTTTCCGCTGCGCGTCTGGAGCCGTACCCCTAAGCAGATCGATGGCGTCGCCAGCTTCGCCAGACGCGACGCCCTTGACGACTTTCTGCGCGGCATTGAGGCCAATATCAAAAACCAGCAGGGGGAGATCGACTGCTCCGGCCCGATGCTCGGCTCGCTGGATCTGATTATTGCCGGCTTTCACGAGCCGGTTTACGCGCCGGGCGACAAGTCGCACCACACCGACGCGATGATCGCGACCATGGCCAACGGGCTGGCGCATATTATCAGCCATCCGGGCAACCCAAAGTTCCCGGTGGATATCCGCGCCGTCGCCAAGCAGCAGCCCACTACAACGTGGCGCTGGAGATCAATAACTCCTCTTTTACCACCTCGCGTCCCGGCAGCGAGCCGAACTGCCGCGCGGTGGCCGAAGCGGTCCGTGACGCGGGTGGCAAGCTGGCGTTCGGCTCCGATTCCCATACAGTCTTTACCCTCGGCGATTTCGCGCACTGCCTGCGCATCACGCGCGAAGTGGATTTTCCCGACGATCGCGTGTTAAATGTCACGCCGTGCCGCCTGCTCGATTTTCTTGAACAGCACACCGGCAAACAAATTGCCGAACTGGCGGATTTCTGACCCTTTTGCTCTGGGTTATTATGCATGAATGAGTTTTCTATCCTTTGCCGCGTGATCGGCTCCCTATTTAACCGTCAGCCGCAGGATCCGCTGCTAGTGCCGCTCTTCACGCAGCTGCACGAGGGCAAACTCAGTGCGCAGTGGCCGCTGGAGCAGGATGCGCTGCTGCGGAACAGCGATCCGCAGGCGCTGGCGGCGGATTACAACGCGCTGTTTGTCGGTCCCGACTCGAGGTATAGCCTTTTGCGTTGCACTGGCCGGAAGGCAAGCAGGAAGCTTAGGTGCGCGCCTTTCTCGCCTCGCGCGGCATGCCGCTCAGCGGGTCACCAGCTGACCATTTCGGCGTGCTGATGCTGGCGGCGTCATGGCTGGAAGATCAGTCGGCAGAGGATGAGAGCGCGGCGTGTTTCTCGGCAAGGTAGAGGGGCACGCCACCACCGCCTTCTACCGCACGCTGGCGGCGCTGAGCCGCGAAGCGATTCAGGCGATGTGGTACGAGCTGAACGAAGCCGCCGACGAACGCGACGCGGACAAGGCCTGATCCCACCTGCGCGAGCCGGGCAGCGGCCGGTTCGCTTTCTCTGCCGAAACCGTTTCGCGCCGCCTGCCAACTCTTAACGTCTTCCCTGACCTGCGCAGTGCGCAGACCGCATAGCGCTTTTTTCCGATCTCTTGCGTCGACTACCAGCGCGCCGGATGGGTGCCCAGCTCGCAACCGGCGGTGGCGCAGAGCTGCGGCGTGCCGGGCAGGCGTTCGCCCACGCCCCAGGGAGTAATTTCCACCGGTGGCAAGGCGTCGTGGCGGTGTGCGGTAATGCCCGCGGCCGCGCTTTCCGCCGCGCTGGGATGCTGCTGCAGCAGCAGGGCGGTGCGCGCCTGAACGCCGTAGCCGCTGATATGGCACTGGCGCAGCCCCTCCAGCGCCGCCGCCATCAGGTAGCCGGTGGCGTGATCCAGCGCCATGGACCGGCAGCGGCGTCGGGATGTCCCGCTGCGCCCAGTCCATGCCGCGCTGGGCGATGCCGCACGCTATCTGCACCAGACTCTGTCAAAGCCACGTCGGTTGCGCCACGGTCCCTGCCAGCCCCAAGCGTTAAGGCTGACGTCCACCAGCCCCGGCGCCAGGTGCGCGCGCCTCGGCGTCGAAGCCGAGCCGCTCCAGCGCGTCGGCGCGGTAGCCGTGCACCAGTACATCCGCCTTGTTGCAGCAGGCCGCGCAGCGTTTCGCGCCCCGCGGCGCTTTTGAGATCGACCACGGCGCGGCGATTGCCGCAGGCGATCTCCTCGTCCAGCCCAGGCTCGCGCCAGCCGGGGGGGGATCGAGGCGCAATATCTGCGCCCCGAGGCTGGCGAGAAAGCGGGTCGCCACCGGGCCGGCAATCACGCGAGTCAGATCCAGCACGCGCACGCCGAGCAGCGGGCGCGCCGTGGCCAGCAGCCGGCGTGCCGCGCTGCTAGGCAATCAGCGGTTCCCCGGCCGTCGCCTGGCCCCTGCGGATGCTGCCCGCCTTGACGATGGCCTGCTCCAGCGTTTCTCCCTGCCAGCGCGCTACCTGCTGCGCCAGCGCATCGTGGTTGGAGGCTACCCCAGCACGCGCGCCATCGCGGCGCGGTGGTGCGGCGCATTGGTGTGCAGGCGGGATCCAGCCGTCGGCGCTGCGGTAGTCGCCGGCAAAGGGGTCCCAGAGCGCGGGCGTAGAGCTATTGCGGGGAGCAAAGCTGGACTGGAACCCGCGCGAGGCGAGGCGCACGTTGACGCTGACCGGCTGGGGATTATCGATTAATGTGGCGGTGGCCTGGGTCGCCAGCCCGATGCTGGCGGCCGCCAGCTCGCTGACGGCAAAGGCGGGTGAGAACGTGGCGGTATCGAGAAAGGTAGGGGCGGCGACCGTGTCTCGCCTGCGCCACGCAATCCCTGCCACAGCTGCTGCTACAGCGATGCGACGGGCTGATAGTCCATGGTGCTTCTCCAGAAAAGGGCGGTCCAGAGCATAGCCCCGCTTTTTAACGGCGCCGCAGTCGCGGGAAGCGCGCGTGCATGCGCAGATTGCGCAGGTTAAGTACGGCGACCGCCGTGCCGCACACTACCAGCGAAGCGCCGATAATCTTAAAGCTGTTCAGGCTGTCGCCCAGCACCACAATGCCCATCAGCACCGACAGCACCGGCGTCAGCAGCGAGTAGGGCATGATCAGATTGACGTTGTACTTCTTCAGCAGCGAATACCAGATGGTATCGGCGACGATTGACGAGGCGAGCGCGCTGTAAAGAATGCCGAACCAGCCGCGCCAGCCTGCGTGGCTCAGCGCGTAGAGCTGGCTCGACTCCATGATATAGCTGGAGAGGCCAACGATCGGCACCGCCAGAAAGGCGAGCCAGCCGGTCATGGTGAGCGGCTTAATCGGCGGCGACTTTTTCACGATAAGGTTGCTGACCGCCCAGCCGGTAGCGCTGCAGAGCAGAATGCAGAGAACCCACCACGCCGGAATGGTCGGGCTACCGGAGAGCACCGCCACTCCGCTGAGAGAGATAGCGATACCTACCAACTGAACCGGCTTTAGCCGCTCTTTCAGCACCGCCATCGCCAGCAGCATGGCGATTGGCGTGCCCAGCTGCACCACAATCGCGCCGGTGCCGGCGTCGGTGTAGCGCATGCCGACGAACAGCAGCGAAAAGTGCATAAAGCCGAAGGTAAAGGCGAGCGCCACCAGCCAGGGCAGCTGCTGTCGCGTGATGCGGCAGAAGGGGATCAGCACGATCGCCACCACCACAAAGCGCATAAAGGTGAGAAACAGCGGCGGCAGCTCAAGCAGGCCCCATTTGATCGCCACATTGTTAAACGCCCAGATGGACACCACCATTAACACTAGAAAAAAATGCCGCAACGCCACGATCCCGTCCTTCGCTGTTATTGTTCGCCACGCCTAATAATGGCATGAAGCGGGGAAGGGCTGACAGACAGGCGGTAATATTTTTCTGTTATAACCCGCGCGGGAAAAGCATAAGACAAGCTGCCGCTTTGCTGTCAGACTGACTAACCGAGACGTTCATCGACTAAGGACAGGATTCGGTATGGCTTCCCCCGCCTTTTTGCCCCTTGCGCTGATTCAGTTAGAGGTTCCGCTCGCCGACGTGGTGGCGCGTATTGGCGAACAGCCGCGCTGGTTTATCGAGGTGCTTGGCCTGCAGCCGGAAGAGTATCTTATCGTTTGCCCTCATCTGGGCGAGTCGCTGCCACAGTTCGATCAGATCAGTGGCGCCATAATCAGCGGCTCCTGGGCGATGGTGACCGATCACGCCGACTGGAGCGAGCGCTGCGCGGCTTGGGTGCGGGCCCCGGTTCAGCGCCTGGCTTTCCCATCGCCAGTCGGTGATCGCGCCGCAGGCGCAGGTGCTGGCGGCATCGGCGAAAGACCACTGTCAGAGCCTGCGCTATTCGCCACAGGCGCTGTCGGTGCCATGTCACTCTCGTGTTGTTAATCTCCTTTGACCGCTTGCGTCCATCGGGTTTCGCTTTTCTTTGCCCGTGCGGCCGATTCTCGGAATTTTCCGGGCGCGGGCGCGCTTTTCCTGTGCGGCGGTCACAGTTTCCGACGGCGATATCTGACAGGCTACGGTTGTTCGATCATTGTTAATGACAAGTTTCATTGTTGTTTCATTCCGAATCCTACAAGGAGATTCACCATGCGCTATGCCTCTCCCGGAGAACAGGGTTCTCTTGTTCAGCTGCAATCAACCTACGGCAACTTTATCAACGGTGAATTTGTCACGCCGGTGAACGGCAACTATTTCACCAACACCTCGCCGGTCAACGGTTCAGTTGTGGGCCAGTTCCCACGCTCCGACCGGGCGGACGTGGACAACGCCGTCGCCGCCGCGCAGGCGGCCGCTGACGCCTGGGGGAAAACCTCGCCGCAGCTGCGTTCGTTGGTGCTGCTGAAGATCGCCGATCGTCTGGAGCAGAACCTGGAATATATGGCGGTGAACGAAACCTGGGATAACGGCAAGCCGGTGCGGGAAACCCTCGCAGCCGATCTGCCGCTGGCGGTGGATCACTTCCGCTATTTCGCCGGCTGCGTGCGCGCTCAGGAGGGCAGCGCGGCGGATATCGACGAGTTTACCGCCGCCTACCATTTCCATGAGCCACTGGGCGTCGTGGCGCAGATTATCCCTTGGAACTTTCCGCTGCTGATGGCGGCTTGGAAGCTGGCGCCGGCGCTGGGCGCGGGCAACTCCGTGGTGCTGAAGCCCGCGGAACAGACGCCGCTCAGCATTACGCTGTTCGTCGAGCTGATCAAAGATCTGCTGCCGCCGGGGGTGGTGAACGTGGTGCACGGCTACGGCAAAGAGGCAGGCGAAGCACTGGCTTCCCATCCCGGCATCGCCAAGGTCGCCTTTACCGGCTCCACGGCGACCGGCGGGCATATTCTCGAGCTGGCGGCGAAAAGCCTGATCCCCTCCACCGTGGAGCTGGGCGGGAAATCGCCCAATATCTTCTTCGAGGACATCATGCAGGCGGAGGAGAGCTTTATCGAGAAGGCCGCCGAAGGGGTAGTACTCGGCTTCCTCAATCAGGGAGAAGTCTGTACCTGCCCGTCGCGCGCGCTGGTGCAGGAGTCGATCTACGAACCCTTTATGGCGGCGGTGATGAAGCGCATCAAAACTATCAAGCGCGGCGATCCGATGGACAGCGAGACGATGGTGGGAGCACAGGCGTCGCAGCAGCAGTTTGACAAGATCCTCTCCTATCTGGAGATTGCCCAGCAGGAGGGCGCCGAGGTGCTGATCGGCGGCAGGGTTGAGAAGCTGGAGGGCGAGCTGGCCAGCGGCTACTACATTCAGCCAACGCTGCTGAAGGGCAACAACAGCATGCGCGTCTTCCAGGAGGAGATTTTCGGGCCGGTGATTGGCATAACCACCTTCAAGGATGAGGCGGAGGCGATCGCCATCGCCAACGACTCGATCTACGGGCTGGGCGCCGGCGTCTGGACGCGCGACATCAATCGCGCCTGGCGCGTCGGACGCGCCATCAAGGCCGGGCGCGTCTGGACCAACTGCTATCACCTCTATCCGGCGCACGCCGCGTTCGGCGGCTATAAAAAGTCGGGCATCGGGCGCGAGACCCACAAGATGATGCTCGATCACTATCAGCAGACCAAAAACCTGCTGGTGAGCTACAGCGTGCAGCCGCTCGGTTTCTTCTAAACATTGCGCGCTGTCATAAGCGCGTAAAATTTCCGTGGCATGGTCAGGTCAATAACGCCTGACGGGCTTGAGGCCGAACTAAATAAGGAACGTTGATGAGCGAAATCTATAATGCGCTGACTGAACATGACGACGTACTGGACGGGCTGAGTACAGCATCATTGCCGTTAATCTGCCGGACCGCAAGGCGCTCTCCCTGCGCGATCGCGACGCCTATCGCCAGGCGGCAGGCTACGCGGCGGACGCGCCGCGTTCCTGATAACCCGCTGTAGTGTTACAGGGGGAATAAGGCGCCTGAAACAGATTCTTGCAGGCAGCGCACAGGCTTACTACGCGGCTGGCAGAGCTCGAGGAGCAAAGCGTCTCGAGACAGGGACAAAAACGCCGGGAGTGTTTTTTGAACAATAATGCGGTGCGCTGGCCTGTTTACTCGCGCACCTCAGGAATGAGGTGCCTATCCTCGCGGGACAAGCGAGCAGGGATGCATAACGCGCCTTTGCGAGTGAACCCAACCATTCGCGTAGCGCCTTACGCTACTGTCGCACCTGAAAAATGTTTATTTCACGCAGCGTGCACAGCTGCTCTCCTGAATCTGCTTAAAGAAGTCATTGCCTTTGTCGTCCACCAGGATAAACGCCGGGAAGTTTTCCACCTCAATCTTCCAGATCGCCTCCATGCTCAGCTCGGCATACTCCACGCACTCCAGCTTTTTATGCTTTGCTGCGCCAGCAAAGCCGCCGGGCCGTCAATACTGCCGAGGTAGAAGCCGCCGTGCTTGTGGCAGGCATCGGTGACCTGCTGGCTGCGGTTGCCCTTCGCCGCGGTCGATGCGCTCTTTCAACTTAGCGTGGGCAATATCACGCGCTACGATAATGGTGCCGCTCAGCGAGAGACAGGTGAAAACCGGGTAAGCGGAGAGCTGCGCCAGAATCTCTTTCATCGGCCGGTTCAGATCGACGCTGACCACCCCGCCTTTGCCCTGCTGACGCAGCGCTTCCGGAATTATACTGCGCCGGATTGTCTTCCAGCTTCTCAATCCAGATACCGTCGCGGTTAATCTTCGCCTTGATATTGCGGTCTGCCGAGCAGGAGACGCCCATCCCACCGGGCACGACGCGCCGTGGCGCGGCAGGCGGATGACGCGGATATCGTGAGCGAAATATTTGCCGCCGAACTGAGCGCCGAGGCCGAGCTGCTGCGCCGCCTCCAGCAGTTCCTGCTCTAGCGCCAGATCGCGGAACGCCTGGCCATGCTCGTTGCCGCTGGTGGGCAGGCTGTCATAGCAGTGGGTCGAGGTGAGCGTCACCGTTTTCAGTGTGCTCTCCACCGAGGTGCCGCCAATCACAAAGGCGATGTGATAGGGCGGGCAGGCGGCGGTGCCGAGCGACATCATCTTATCTACAAGATAGTTCTTCAGCTTGCCGGGCGCGAGCAGCGCTTTGGTCTCTTGGTAGAGATAGGTTTTATTGGCCGAGCCGCTGCCTTTGGCGATGCAGAAAAACTTATACTCATCGTCGTCGGTGCTGTAGAGATCGATCTGCGCCGGCAGGTTGGTGCCGGTATTCACCTCGTTATACATATCGAGGGCGGCGTTCTACGAGTAGCGCAGATTGTCCTGAATAAAGGTGTTGTAGACCCCCCCCTGCGACAGTGCGGCCTCGTCGCTGCCGCCAGTCCAGACGCGCAGGCCTTTTATTACCCATGATAATCGCCGTGCCGGTATCCTGGCTGGTCGGCAGCACCCCTTTGGCGGCAATTTCCGTGTTGCGCAGAAACTGCAGGGCTACATATTTGTCGTTCTCGCTCGCTTCATCATCCGCGAGGATAGCGGCAACCTGCTGCTGGTACGCCGGGCGCAGCATAAAAGAGGCGTCGTGAAACGCCTGCTGCGCCAGCAGGGTCAGCGCTTTTGGATCGACCTTCAGCATCTCTTCGCCCTCAAAGCAGGCAACGGAGACGTGCTCTCGGCTCAGCAGGTAGTAGTCGGTATCGTCGTGGAAAAGCGGAAAAGGCTCTTGGTAGAAGAAAGGTTTTTTCGACATCTCGGCTCACTTAATCTGGCGTTATCGGCTCGCGCGAGTCGAGGCGAACCGCCGCAAAGATTGTTGGTTTTTATTTCGTCAGCCGCGCGGGGCGCGGCCGACGTAAGCAGAAGGGAAAAGATTTTACACTTTATTAACCTGTCTCGTCGCTTGGTTTAGAACATCATTACCATCCACGGATAGGCGATCAGCACCACCACGGCAGAGACCTGCGGATCGTAGCCCTGCAGCAGCATGCCGCCCTCTTTGCCCAGCCAGGCGATAAAGCCGACGCGCGCCAGGCCATCCGCCAGCGCCACTAGGGTGGCGAACCGCTACCGGCTGGTTACTGGCAGTACTGTCTGAGCAGCGAGTGATATTCCGGCTGCAGGCGGTAGCGTTAAACCGAACGACCGGTGGCGCCGTAGTGGATGCTGGTGAAGAGGATATTGATCTGCGCCAGCCAGATCAGGTACTTGCGGCAGGAGACGCGCGAGATATTGACCTCCGCCGCCAGCTCGTCGGTGGAGAACTCGCTGCCAGGATGGGCGTCGATCCACTGGCAGAGGGTGCGCAGCGTCTGCGGCGTCAGCCCTTTCGGCAGCCGTTTACTCTCCTGGCTGGCGGGAGGGTTGCCGTGGATCAGCTGACCTACCTCAGCCTGCTGATAGTAGAGATGATTGTCCATCAGCGACTTTTCTGCCGCCAGTTGGTAAGCGCCTCTTCGAAGCGTGGAAACTGAAACGGCTTGATCAGGTAATCCACCACGCCATAGTGCAGCGAGGTTTTGATGGTGGCGGCATCGGCGGCGGATGAAATGACGATCACCTCAACGGGCTGTTTCGCCTCGCGCAGCTCCGACAGCAGATCCAGACCGTTTTCCTGCTGCAGGTAGATATCCAGCAGCACCAGAACCACCGGCTGCTCGCCGTCGAGGATTATCTCTTTCGCCTGCTGCAGCGTCGAGGCGGTGCCGACGCAGTGAAAGCCCGTCACCTGTCCCACATAGACGCGATTCAGCTCGGCCACCATTGCGTCGTCATCAACCACTAACACATTGATCATGCAGTTTTATTGCCTCCATCCCAGAGAAGTTGTACAAAAAATTGGGTGAACACGCCGGGTTCCGACTCCCACGATGACGCTGCCGCCGAGGCTTTCCGTTTGCTGCTTCAGCAGATAGAGCCCGACGCCGCGATCTTCCCCTTTGGTGGAGAAGCCTTCTGCTGCTCGTTGCCGATATCGGGGAAAAAGCTGGCGTCGCTCAGCGTCAGGCGATGGCCGCTGTCCGAGGCGCGATTGATTTTACTCAGCAGGAAACCGGCGATCACCGGCGATTTGATCTTGTCGAGCAGTGAACCGATTTCGGTCTGATAATTGTTCGCCGTCTTCAGGATATAGGCTTCGACCTGCGCATAGTTTTTCATGTGCAACAGGCCAAGAATGACGTGCAGCTTGTTCATAAATTTATGCGAGCGCTCTCGTAGCGCATCAACGTAGTTTACCCATGCCGCTCAGGCGCTGCAGCAGTTGCGCAATCTCGGTTTTGTCCCTGAAGGTGCAGACCGCGCCGATCAGCCGCTGCTGGCTGTAGACCGGCACCGTATTGCTCAGCAGCACGTGGCCGTTGATGTTGAACTCTTCGTCGCGGTACGCGCGGCCGGTGCGCAGCGTTTCCCGCAGCTGGGCGTGAATAATGCTGGCGTCGTCCATGCAGTTCTCCGCCTTGTTCGTCAGCAGCTTCTACGCCGCCTCGTTGAACAGCGACACCTCCGCGTGGGCGTCAACGGCGACCACGCTCTCTTTGACCGACTGCAGGATCGCCTGGCGCTGCTCAAACAGCAAGGAGATTTCACGCGGCTTTAGGCCGAACAGAATGCGCTTCAGGGTCTTGACCAGCGCCAGCGCGCCAATCAAAATCGTCCAGATGATGCTCCAGCGGCTCTGGTTGATCTGCACGCTTACCGCCTCCGCCAGCGAGCCGCGATTCACCGAGACATTATCTTTGCCCTGCAGGGCGGGCAGGATTTCGTCGCCGATTAAAGTGGTGGCCGATCAGCGCCGGATTGAGGTGGGAGTAGCGAGCCCTGCATATTGGTGACCACCACGAACAGCAGGTTGTTGTGCTGCTGCGCCGCGCGGGCTATGGGCTGGATAATGTTCGCGTCCGCCAGCGTGCGCGCCACCGCTATCGCCTTGTCTTCCAGCTGGTTCTGCGTGGCGTTGCCGATTTGAAAGAAGTAGAGCAGGTGCACGCTGAGCAGCACAAAGGTGACTACCGCGCCGATCATCAGCGTCACGCGGGTGCTCAGCTTCATATGTTTTTGGCGGCTCAGGTTGCCTTGCAGGGTATCGCGCATCGTCGGGCCTTTACAGAAACAGGGTGGGGTATTATCCTTTTGCAAAGGTTTTTAGCAAAAAGGCCTGAGGGGGGCTCAGGCCGGATAGCGCGATGACAGGCGCGACACGGTAAAAAAACACGCCGAGGCGTGGATTTAACCGGTTTGCCGCACGGCACAATAGGCCTTGAGCGAGCCGCTGGAATTAGACGTTAAACAGGAAGTTCATCACGTCGCCATCTTTGACGATATACTCTTTGCCTTCTGAACGCATCTTGCCCGCCTCTTTCGCGCCCTGTTCGCCTTTATAGGCGACAAAGTCATCAAACGCGATGGTCTGGGCGCGGATGAAGCCCTTCTCGAAGTCGGTGTGGATTTTACCCGCCGCCTGCGGCGCGGTGGCACCAAAAGGAATGGTCCAGGCGCGCACTTCTTTTACGCCAGCGGTGAAGTAGGTCTGCAGATTCAGCAGCGCATAGCCGGCGCGGATCACGCGGTTCAGGCCCGGCTCTTCCAGGCCCAGCTCGGCCATAAACTCGTCGCGCTCTTCGTCGTCCAGCTCGGCGATATCCGATTCCACTGCCGCGCAGACCGGCACCATCACAGAGCCTTCTGCTTCGGCAATGGCGCGCACCTGGTTGAGGTCGGGGTTGTTCTCGAAGCCATCTTCGTTGACGTTAGCGATATACATGGTCGGCTTCAGCGTCAGGAAGCTCAGGTAGCGGATCGCCGCCTTTTCGTCGGCATCCAGCTTCAGGGCGCGCAGCATGCCGGCGTTTTCCAGATGCGGCAGGCACTTCTCCAGCGTGGCCAGCTCAACTTTGGCGTCTTTGTCGCCGCCTTTGGCTTTCTTCTGCACGCGCTGGATGGCGCGTTCGCAGGTCTCTAGGTCGGAGAGGGCCAGCTCGGTGTTGATCACGTCGATATCTTCCGCCGGGTTTACTTTGCCCGCGACGTGAATGATGTTTTCGTTCTTGAAGCAGCGCACCACGTGGCCAATCGCTTCGGTCTCGCGGATGTTGGTCAGGAACTGGTTGCCCAGACCTTCGCCTTTCGACGCGCCTTTCACCAGGCCCGCGATATCAACGAACTCCATGGTGGTCGGCACCAGACGCTGCGGCTTGACGATCTCCGCTAGCTGATCAAGACGCGGATCCGGCATCGGCACCACGCCGGTGTTGGGCTCAATGGTGCAGAAGGGGAAGTTAGCCGCTTCTATGCCCGCTTTAGTCAGCGAGTTGAACAGGGTGGACTTACCGACGTTCGGCAGGCCCACGATACCGCATTTGAATCCCATGGTGATTACCCTTCTAACTTGAAGTGCAACGACTGGCGACAGGCATTGCCGGAAACGTAAAAAAGTTGGCACATTATACACGGAAATGGCGCGAGCAGGGTGTTTAGCTCGCCTTGAACGCGTGCAGCCGGTTCATCGCCTTCAGGCGATCCTCTTTCAGCCACAGTTCGGTGCAGCGCGCCGCCTCATCGATGGCGTTGTCAATCAGCTTCTGCTCGCTGGCAGGCGGTTTGCCGAGTACGAAACCTGTAACCTTGTTGCGGTCGCCCGGATGACCGATGCCGATGCGCAAACGGTGAAAATTGTTGTTGTTGCCCAGCTTGCTGATGGTGTCTTTCAGGCCGTTATGGCCGCCGTGGCCGCCGCCCTGTTTGAATTTCGCCACGCCAGGCGGCAGATCCATCTCATCATGCGCCAGCAGAATCTCTTCCGGCGTAATGCGAAAGAAGGTCGCCATCGCCGCGACCGCCTTGCCGCTCAAGTTCATAAAGGTGGTCGGCACCAGCAGCCGCACATTTTCTCCCGCCAGGCTGATGCGCGCGGTGTAGCCGAAAAACTTCGTCTCTTCCTTAAGTGACTGATTATGGCGCTCCGCCAGTAAATCGAGATACCAAGCGCCTGCGTTGTGGCGCGTGGCGGTGTACTCCGCGCCCGGATTCGCCAGGCCCACAATCAGTTTAATGCTGCTCACGATGATTGTCCTGCTCAGATAGGAAAAGGCGTTAGTGTACTGCGCGGCGGAGAAGAGAACAAACGGCGCTGGGCGGAATAAGTTACGTCACGTGATTAATGATTTTATTAACCAAATCAACCGGATGGCGGTAAAGTTGTGTCAGTCTTCGTTGCAGTTGTGTGATCCTGGGCGCAAAAATCATCGCCGGGTCATTGCCTAAACTTATAACAAGTTAACATTATGTGCGGTGGGTTTGGCTTGTTCATATGGATGGAGGTGACTTATGAAACATCAACGATGTCGACACGCGGGCAATGCGCTGATGATCGCCGGAATGATAGTTATGTTGGCCGGCATCGGCTTTTCCGTGGTAAACCAGCTTCCCAGCGTTCAGCTGCCTGCACTGCTGGCGTAGGGCGCTATTCTGGGCATCTTTATCGGCGCGCTGTTATGGCTGGTGGGCGCTCGCGTCAGCGGACGGGAGAAAATCGAAGACCGCTACTACTTGGGCACCGTCACTATGACAAACGCTGCCAGCGAACCTCGCATCATTCGCAGCACTAAGCTGTCGACGCCAGCGTCAAAAACTGTTCGGTGCGGTTGCGACCGCTGGCCTTGGTGCAATAGAGCGCTTCGTCAGCCAGCTCCAGCAGCGCTTCCACATAGCGGCGAACTCTTCTCCGCCTAACCGTGCGAACAGCCCGTGAGGCGGCAACCACGACCGTGCAAAAATCCTGCAATACCCGGTCGCCTTGCAGATAACTAAAGCGGTCATTGATGCTCTTGAAGTGGTCTAAATCAAACAGCACCGCCGTCCAGGGCTGCAGCTGCCGTAGGCAGCGCGCCACCAGCTTGTCCGCCTAGCTGAACAGGGCGCATCGGTTCCAGGCGCTAGTGAGCGGGGATCGTGCAGCGACGCCTGCTGATGCACTATCTGTGTGCGCTCGTTGACCATCGCCATAATGGTAAACGTCAGGCCGATAACGAATAGAATCGACTCCAGAATAACCCAGACCGAAAACAGTGAGCCGCCAATGGCGCCGCGCTGCGGCGTGGCGACGGTGTCGTCGAGACAGATGCGCCCGATATGAAAAATCAGATGCAGCAGCAGCTGAGCGGGCCAGAAGGTGACCGGCAGCGCGGCGCGCGCTTGCCACAGCAGCTAGATCAGCGCAGTGGTGTAGATGGCGCACAGTATGCAGATCGCCAGCACGCGCTGCGGCATCGAGGCGTAAAAGTCAGGAAAGCAGCAGAGCAGCGCCCAGATGGCCGGGCCGGGCAGCCAGCCTAAGCCCACCGGGTGCTGGCAAAAGGTGCGAAAGGCGCACAGCAGCGCGCCGTAGGCCAGCATCATCAGGGTATTTCCCACCGCGATGGGCAGAAACACCAGCCCGCTGCTGCGCAGGCTGCTGAGGAACAACGCGGCCAGCGTCGCCACCAGCCCCAGCGAGGTAAAGTCCAACACCCGGTCATAGCGGGCGCCGATCCAGGCGAACAGCATCACAATGCTCAGAATCCCGAGCACGCAAAGCTCGCAGACGAACAGGGTATAAATGTCGAGGGACATAGTGGTCGGATCTCTGATGCCTGAGGATGGGCTGCAAAATAGCACTAAATGTGCCCTAGCTAAAGCCTTGTCGGCAGCCTGAATCAAAAAAGCGGCGGCAGGAAATCGGGCCTGAAATAAGCAAGCGTCAGGAAAAGCGCAGAGAGAAAAGCGGGCTGGCTGGCGGAAGCAGGGCGCAGCGCCCCGTCTCTCTGAGGGATCAGTGCTCGAACATCGCCGAGATAGACTCTTCGTTGCTGATGCGGCGAATCGCTTCAGCCAGCATGCCGGAAAGCGTCAGGGTGCGCACGTTCGGCAGCGACTTCATCTCTTCCGACAGCGGGATGGTGTCGCAGATGATGACCTGATCGATAACCGACTTGCGCAGGTTTTCCACCGCGTTGCCGGAGAAGATCGGGTGGGTCGCGTAAGCAAAGACGCGCTTCGCGCCGCGTTCTTTCAGCGCTTCCGCCGCTTTGCACAGCGTGCCGCCGGTGTCGATCATATCGTCAATCAGCACGCAGTCGCGGCCTGCTACGTCGCCGATGATATGCATGACCTGAGAAACGTTGGCGCGCGGACGACGTTTATCGATGATAGCCATATCGGTATCGTTGAGCAGTTTGGCGATGGCGCGGGCGCGCACAACGCCGCCGATGTCCGGAGAAACCACGATCGGGTTTTCCAGACCAATTTGCAGCATATCTTCCAGCAGGATCGGACTGCCGAAAACGTTATCAACCGGGACGTCAAAGAAGCCCTGGATTTGCTCGGCGTGCAGGTCAACCGTCAGAACGCGGTCAACACCCACGCTGGAGAGGAAATCCGCGACCACTTTAGCGGTGATCGGCACGCGCGCAGAACGCACGCGGCGGTCCTGGCGGGCATACCCAAAGTAGGGGATAACCGCAGTAATACGACCAGCAGAAGCTCGACGCAGCGCGTCGACCATCACAACCAGTTCCATCAGATTATCGTTGGTGGGAGCACAGGTGGACTGGATGATGAAAATATCACCACCGCGTACATTTTCATTGATTTGTACACTCACTTCGCCATCGCTGAAACGGCCCACTGCGGCTTCTCCGAGGCTGGTGTAAAGGCGGTTGGCAATATGTTGTGCTAGTTCCGGGGTGGCGTTACCAGCAAAAAGCTTCATATCAGGCACGAGAAGAACCTCAGGCTTTGCGTCCAGAGAATGAACGGCGTGACGGTAACCGGCACATACCGGCACACATGTTCATACGGGTGTGTTAATGCGAAATGCGCAGCGTCTGGAACGGGGCGACGCTGTCACACAGTCGCTTACAGCCCGGAAAGAGTGCGATGCAGAGGCGAGACGTTAACGGCTCGCGCGACGAATCCGCAGACCCATTTCGGGGCAAGTTCCAGCACCTGACTAGCGGCTGACTCGGTGTCAAATTCGGCAAACACGCAAGCGCCAGTGCCAGTCAGGCGCGACGGCGCATATTCTAGCAGCCAGGAAACAAGCGCATCAACCTCGCGAAAACGTTTTCTTACCACTGCTTCACAATCATTGTGGTAGGGCGTCGATAAAAGCGCCGCTAATGAGCGCACCGGCGTATCACGCGTCAGCTGCGGATCGTTAAACACCAGGAGCGTGGGAATGCTGACGCCGGGATGCGCCACCAGATACCACTTCTCCGCCGGATCGGCGGGCTGCAGCTGCTCGCCGACCCCCTGCGCAAAGGCGGAGAAACCTCTGACAAACACCGGTACGTCGGCGCCGAGCTGAACCCCCAGTTCAGCCAGCGCGTCGGTGGTGAGGCCAGCGCGCCACAGGTGGTTCAGCGCCACCAGCACCGTGGCGGCGTTGGAGGAGCCGCCACCGAGGCCGCCGCCCATTGGCAGCCGTTTTTCAATGGCGATCTGCGCGCCCGCGTCGGCAGGCAGGGCTCCCTGCGCATGCGCCGCCTGGCGCAGCAGCCGCGCGGCGCGCACGATCAGGTTGTCGTCATGGACGACCCCCTCGACCGGCGTGGTCAGGGTGACGCGGCCGCTGCCGTCCGGCGTGATATGCAGTGTATCGCCGTAGTCGAGAAACTGAAACAGGGTCTGCAGATTGTGGTAGCCGTCTGCGCGACGGCCGGTGATATAGAGAAACAGGTTAAGCTTTGCCGGCGCGGGCCAGGAGGTGATCATTGAGCGGTCCAGCTATCCATACGCAGCTTGATGCGCTGATCGCCTTCGCGCAGCTCCAGGTTCGCCGGCAGCGGTGGAGTCACCTTGCTGTCGTAGTCCTGAATACTGACCTGCCACTGCTGGCCGTTGCGGCTGTAGTTCAGGCTCTTCAGCTGATAATTGCTGTTGAGCTGATAGTCGCTGGCGTCGCCAGGCAGGCCCATCATCCACTGGCGCAGGTTGGCGAGCGGGATATCCATGCCGGTCAGCTGGGCGATCATCTTCTCGGCGTTGTTGCTGACGTAACGCTTGCCTTTGTTGTCCACCAGCTGCACGGTCTGGCCCTGCGCGTCGAGCTGCAGCTCGGTGCTGCCCAGCGGGTTGGTCAGCAGCAGGCGATAGCGATCCGGGGCGGTCTGCTGCCAGTTAAAGCGCGCATAGACCTTCTGCTTGACGGAAAGGTTGGCGAAGGCGCCGCGTGTCTGATAGTGCGTGACCTTCGCCACGGCCTGCTGGTGCTGCTGCCACTGCGGCGCAGTGGTGCTCGGCCCGGGGCCTTGCGGTTGATTAACTGCACAGGCAGCCAGCAGGAAGCTCGCCAGCGGCAAAAGGCGCAACAAAGTGCGGGGTGCAAAAGTCATCACGTGGTCATCTCCTCAAACACGTTTATACTTCGTAATGGGTAACGCTAACCATCCGCTTTGAAACCGTCAATGCTGACAACAGGAAAATTGCGCACGATCAGTGTAATCTTATTACAGTCATAGCCTTTGTATCTTTGTATGGCTTTTTATGATCTGCCGCATCTTGTAGAATGCGCCTCACAAAACCCTGACATTATTGGGACAAACCCAATCTCTAATCGCCATGACGCTGCTTGCTCTCGGAATTAACCATAAAACTGCACCTGTTGCCCTGCGTGAACGCGTTGCGTTCGGGCCGGACGTGCTGGAACAGGCGCTTGACCTCCTGCTCTCCCAGCCGATGGTGCAGAGCGGCGTCGTTCTCTCCACCTGCAACCGCACCGAACTCTACCTCAGCGTAGAGCAGCAGGCGGACCTGCAGGAGCGCCTAGTGCGCTGGCTGTGTGATTATCACCACCTCAACGAAGAGGACGTGCGTCAAAGTCTTTACTGGCATCAGGACAACGCGGCGGTCAGCCACCTTATGCGCGTAGCCAGCGGCCTCGATTCGCTGGTGCTAGGCGAACCGCAGATACTCGGCCAGGTAAAAAAGGCCTTTGCCGACTCGCAGCGCGGCCATGCGCTGAGCAGCGAGCTGGAGCGCATGTTCCAGAAAACCTTCTCGGTGGCCAAACGGGTGCGCACCGAAACCGAAATCGGCGCCAGCGCGGTCTCGGTAGCCTTTGCCGCCTGTACGCTGGCGCGCCAGATCTTTGAATCCCTTTCGACCGTCAACGTGCTGCTGGTGGGCGCGGGCGAAACCATCGAGCTGGTGACGCGTCATCTGCGCGAGCACAAGGTGCAGAAGCTGATCGTCGCCAACCGCACGCGCGAGCGCGCCGAGCGACTGGCGGAAGAGGTCGACGCCGAGGTGATTGGCTTGGCCGATATCGACGCGCGCCTCGCCGAAGCGGATATCGTGATCTCTTCTACCGCCAGCCCGCTGCCGATTATCGGCAAAGGCATGATGGAGCGCGCGCTAAAGGCGCGCCGCAACAAGCCGGTGCTGCTGGTGGATATCGCCGTGCCGCGAGACGTCGAGCCGGAAGTAGGCAAGCTGCCCAACGCCTATCTCTACAGCGTGGACGATCTGCAGGCGATTATCGACCAAAATATGGCGCAGCGCAAAGCCGCCGCCGTGCAGGCTGAAAGCATCGTGGTGCAGGAAAGCGGCGAATTTATGTCCTGGCTGCGCGCCCAGAGCGCGGTCGAGACCATTCGCGAATACCGTTCGCAGGCGGAAAGCGTGCGTGCCGATCTCGAATCGCGTGCGCTGGCCGCGCTGCAGCAGGGCGCCAATCCGCAGAAAGTGCTGCAGGAGTTGGCCCATAAGCTGACCAACCGTTTAATTCACGCACCAACCAAATCTCTGCAGCAGGCCGCCCGCGACGGCGACACTGAACGCCTGCAATTGCTTCGCGACAGCCTCGGTCTCGAGTAGACTGCGGGGCTGTTGCCCTCTGTGACGAGAATCCCATCACGACATGAAAACCTCTATTGTTGCCAGACTGGAAGCGCTGCAGGAGCGCCACGAAGAAGTGGAAGCGATGCTCGGCGACGCTAGCGTTGTTGCCGATCAGGACCGTTTCCGCGCGCTCTCGCGCGAATATGCCCAGTTAACCGACGTGACCCAATGTTTCCGAGCGTGGCAGCAGACGCAGGAAGATATCGACACCGCACAGCTGATGCTGGACGACGCGGAGATGCGCGATATGGCGCAGGAAGAGCTGCAGCAGGCGCACGAAGCGAGCGAGCAGCTGGAGCAGCAGCTGCAGGTGCTACTGCTGTCGAAAGATCCCGACGATGAGCGCGCCTGCTTTATTGAAGTGCGCGCCGGCACCGGTGGCGACGAGGCGGCGATCTTCGCCGGCGATCTGTTCCGCATGTACAGCCGCTACGCCGAAGCCCGCCGCTGGTGCGTGGAAATCGTCAGTGCCAACGAAGGCGAGCACGGCGGTTACAAAGAGGTGATCGCGCGCGTGACGGGCGAGGGGGCCTATGGTCGCCTGAAGTTCGAATCGGGCGGACATCGCGTGCAGCGCGTGCCGGAAACCGAGTCGCAGGGCCGTATCCATACCTCCGCCTGCACCGTCGCGGTGATGCCGGAGCTGCCGGAAGCGGAACTGCCGGATATTAACCCATCCGATCTGAAAATCGATACGTTCCGCTCCTCCGGCGCGGGCGGTCAGCACGTCAACACCACCGACTCCGCCATCCGCATTACCCACCTGCCGACCGGCATCGTCGTGGAGTGCCAGGATGAGCGCTCGCAGCACAAAAACAAGGCCAAAGCGCTGGCGGTGCTGGGCGCGCGCATTCACGCCGCGGAGATGGCGAAGCGTCACGAGGCGGAAGCAAGCACGCGCCGAAACCTGCTGGGCAGCGGCGATCGTTCCGATCGTATCCGCACTTACAATTTTCCGCAGGGCCGCGTCACCGACCACCGTATCAACCTCACCATCTATCGTCTCGACGAAACCATGGAAGGCAAGCTGGACAACCTGATTGAGCCGATTGTGCAGGAGCATCAGGCCGATCAGCTGGCCGCGCTGGCTGGTCAGGAGTAATGGAGTATCAACGCTGGCTGAAACAGGCTGTCGCCCCCCTGCAGGGGGGCGACAGCCCGAAGCGCGACGCGGAGATCCTGCTGGGTTTCGTCACCGGAAAATCGCGCAGCTGGCTGGTGGCGTTCGGCGAAACCGAACTGCTGCCCGAGCAGCTGGCGCGCCTTGAGGCGCTGCTGGCGCGGCGCGTGCGCGGCGAGCCGGTAGCGCACCTGATCGGCGAGCGTGAGTTCTGGTCGCTGCCGCTGCGCGTGTCCAACGCCACCCTAATCCCGCGCCCCGATACCGAAGTGCTGGTGGAGCAGGCGCTGACGCGCATTCCCGCCGCGCCGTCGCGCATTCTCGATCTCGGCACCGGCACCGGCGCGATTGCGCTGGCGCTGGCGAGCGAACGCCCCGATTGCGAGGTGCTGGGCGTCGATCGCATCGAGGCGGCTGTGGCGCTGGCGCAAAGCAACGCTGAACGGCTGGCCATCCCCAACGCCGCGTTTGCGCTCAGCCACTGGTTCGATAACCTGCCTGCCGCGCGCTTTGACGTCGTGGTCAGCAATCCTCCCTATATCGACGCCCAGGATCGCCACCTGACGCAAGGCGACGTGCGCTTTGAGCCGCTCAGCGCGCTGGTGGCCGACAAGGCCGGGCTGATGGACCTGCACCAACTGATCGCCCAAGCGCCGCAGTGGCTGACGGCCGGCGGCTGGCTGCTGCTGGAGCATGGCTGGCAACAGGACGCGGCGGTGCGTCACCTGATGCAGCAGCAGGGATTTCTTCAGGTCGCCAGCGTCAATGACTACGGCGGCAACCCCCGTGTGACTTTTGGTCAAACCCCATTTTGATAAGGACGCATCATGGCCGCTACTATCCGCTGATTAAGCAACTGCATCTGCTGACGGTATTTATCAGCATCTCCCTGTTTATTCTGCGCTTTTACTGGCTGCGCAGCGGCTCGGCCGCGCTGAAGCGCCGCTGGGTGCGTATTACTCCTCACGTTAACTACACCGTTTTACTGCTCAGCGGCGTGCTGCTGGTGCTGATTACGCATTTTTACCCCTTCACGCCGCAAGGAAGCTGGCTGACGGAGAAGCTTTTAGGCGTTATCATCTACATCGCCTTAGGTTCCGTGGCATTGAGTCGTCGCCCGCGTACCAGCCGCACTCGCTGGATCGCTTTCCTGATTGCGCTGGTCGCGCTGATGACAGTGATTAAGCTGGCGGTGACCAAAATGCCGTTATTGGGGATAGTATGACCTCGACCGAACAATTAGATTTTAGCCAGACACCGCTGTGCGAAGCGGTGATCGGCGCGACGCTCGCGATCCGCGCCGATTTTCCTACCTCCTCCGTGCAGGCGCAGCTGGCGTCGTTGGTGGCGGAAGCGCGTCAGTACGTCAGCAGCGAACAGGACGCCGATATGCAGCTGGAGAAGCTGCTGGAACTGTTTTACCTCCAGTGGAGATTCGGCGGCGCCAGCGGCGTTTACAACCTCTCCGATGCGCTGTGGCTGGATAAAGTGCTGAAGACACGCCAGGGCGCGGCAGTGTCGCTGGGCGTCATCCTGCTGCATATCGCGCAGCAGCTCGAGATTCCGCTGATGCCGGTGATTTTCCCGACGCAGCTTATCCTGCGCGCCGACTGGTTAGACGGCGAGATGTGGCTGATCAACCCGTTCAACGGCGAGACGCTAGATACGCATACGCTGGAAGTGTGGCTGAAGGGCAATATCAGCCCGACGGCGAAACTCTACGATGACGATCTGGATGAGGCGAAGACCATCAGCGTGATGCGTAAGATGCTCGACACAATGAAGGCGGCGCTGATGGAGGAGAAGCAGATGGAGCTGGCGCTCGGCGTCAGTCAGGTGCTGCTGCAGATCGATCCTGACGATCCATATGAAATCCGCGACCGTGGTTTGATCTATGCGCAGCTGGAGTGCGAACATATTGCGCTAAACGATTTAACCTACTTCGTTGAGCAGTGTCCCGAGGATCCGGTCAGCGAAATGATCAAAGTGCAAATTCACGCAATTGAACAAAAACAGGTGACGCTGCACTAAGCGCACCCACAAAGTTAAGGAAAGGGCATGACTCAGAAAGTCGTTACTATTGGCGATATCAAGGTCGCTAACGATCTGCCATTTGTGCTGTTTGGCGGCATGAACGTTCTGGAATCGCGCGATCTCGCCATGCGTATTTGCGAGCACTACGTCAAGGTCACCGATAAGCTCGGTATCCCCTACGTGTTCAAAGCGTCGTTTGACAAGGCGAACCGCTCTTCCATCAAATCCTATCGCGGCCCCGGCCTCGAAGAGGGCATGACGATTTTCCAGGATCTGAAGCAGGCGTTCGGCGTGAAAATCATCACCGACGTGCACGAGGCCGCTCAGGCGCAGCCGGTGGCTGACGTGGTGGACGTGATCCAGCTGCCCGCCTTCCTGGCGCGCCAGACCGACCTGGTTGAGGCGATGGCGAAAACCGGCGCGGTGATCAACGTCAAGAAACCGCAGTTCGTCAGCCCGGGCCAGATGGGCAATATCGTCGATAAGTTCGCCGAGGGCGGCAACGACCAGGTGATCCTGTGCGATCGCGGCAGCAACTTCGGTTATGACAATCTGGTGGTCGACATGCTGGGCTTCAACGTGATGAAAAAGGTCACCAACAACAGTCCGGTTATCTTCGACGTGACCCATGCGCTGCAGACGCGCGATCCGTTTGGCGCCGCGTCCGGCGGCCGTCGCGCGCAGGTCGGCGAACTGGCGCGCGCCGGTATGGCGGTCGGCATTGCCGGCCTGTTTATCGAGGCGCATCCGGATCCGGACCACGCCAAGTGCGACGGCCCGTCGGCGCTGCCGCTCGACAAGCTTGAGCCGTTCCTGGTGCAGATGAAGGCGATCAACGATCTGGTCAAAAGCTTCCCGGCGCTGGATACCAGCCGCTAAGTCCCACAGGCCGCATAAAAAAGAGCGATTACTCGCTCTTTTTTTCATCTGCGCTGAGGGCAGGGCGGATGCGGCGCGTTACGTCTGCTCAGGCTGGCAATTCGTCACGGCCGCTTGCACAGCACCGCCTTAAGCCCGCTCAGACGGGTAACGTGTTACGCCCGCTTGCGCAGACGGAAGGTGGTGGCCAGTCTCGCCGGCTTTTCGCCCGCGCTTTCCATCGGGCGAGTAATGCGCGCCCTCTCGATGCAGACCATGCTCTTGTAGCCGTCGTTAGCCATATCTGCCATGCTGCAGGAGAGCTCCACGCCGGGATTCCAGGTCACCACGTCGCTGTGATGGTGATGGTAAACCTCGATGATGCGCTGACCCTGCTTATCCTGAATCGTTGCGCAGTCTTCCGGCTGGGTGAACACCCGGTCAACGCGGCCAGGATAGGTTTGTTTGCCGTCGGAGGTGAGCTCGCTGTTGTTGTCCACCTTGTCGATAAAGTGCCCGCCCAGCCCGCTCACCTCCACGCCTGCGATATCGGCCACATGGAAATAGCTGTGCAGCGCGCCGGTGGCGTGATAGTCGCCGTGCGCTTCCAGTTCGATTTCGCAGTGTTTGCCCAGGCGGAAACGGGCAAAAAGGGTGAAGTCATGTGGCCAGAGCTTTTTGGTCTGCGCGTTGCTTTCCAGCACGAACGTCAGCATAACGTTTTCGTCGTGGGCCGACAGCGTCCAGGTCTGATTGCGGGCAAAGCCGTGCGCCGGTTCGCAAGCCGGACCGAACCAGGGCCAGCAGATCGGCACGCCGCCGCGAAGGGCGACTTCTCGCTCAGCCAGATTACCGGCTTTTCTCCGCTTGGCTGCCAGGCGATAAGGTGAGCGCCCTGCAGCGTGACGGCGGCGCGAAACTGGGGATGGCTCACCACGATCACCGGCAGCTCGCCCAGCTGGCGCTGCGACAGATAAGGGGTGATCTGCTTCACTACGGGCAGGGAGAAAATTTTATCTTGCATGGCCGAATCCTTCCTGTTGCTACGATAAAAAAGGGCGACCGAAGTCGCCCTTGTTGTCTGTCGAGACATATTGGCTTATTTAGCAGCAACCAGCGCGATTAGGTCGAGAACTTTATTGGAATAACCGGTTTCGTTGTCGTACCAGGAAACCAGCTTCACGAAGTTGTCGTTCAGCGCGATACCAGCTTTGGCATCGAATACAGAGGTCAGCACTTCGCCGTTAAAATCGGTAGAAACCACGTCGTCTTCCACGTAGCCCAGTACGTCTTTCATTTCATCTTCGGCAGCCGCTTTGATCGCTTCGCAGATTTCTTTATAGGAAGCGGCTTTTTCCAGACGCACGGTCAGGTCAACCACAGAGACGTTCGGAGTCGGTACGCGGAACGCCATACCTGTCAGTTTACCGTTCAGCTCCGGCAGGACTTTGCCCACGGCTTTCGCTGCGCCAGTAGAAGACGGGATGATGTTCTGAGATGCGCCGCGGCCGCCGCGCCAGTCTTTGTGAGACGGGCCGTCAACGGTTTTCTGGGTAGCGGTGGTGGCGTGAACGGTGGTCATCAGGCCTTCAACGAAGCCGAACTTGTCGTTGATGACTTTTGCCAGTGGCGCCAGGCAGTTGGTGGTGCAGGAAGCGTTAGAAACGATGTCCTGACCCGCATATTTGTCGAAGTTTGCGCCGCGCACGAACATCGGGGTGTCATCCTTAGACGGACCGGTCAGCACGACTTTCTTCGCACCAGCAGTTATGTGTTTACGCGCAGTTTCGTCGGTCAGGAAGATGCCGGTCGCTTCAGCAACCACGTCAACGCCCACTTCGTCCCACTTCAGGTTAGCCGGGTCTTTCTCAGAGGTAACACGGATTTTTTTGCCGTTAACGATCAGCGCGCCGTCCTGTACTTCAACGGTGCCGTTGAAGCGGCCGTGCGTTGAGTCGTACTTCAGCATGTATGCCATGTAGTCGGCGTCTAACAGGTCGTTGATGCCAACGATTTCGATGTCAGAACGCTGCTGAGCAGCACGGAAAACGATACGGCCGATACGACCAAAACCGTTGACACCTACTTTGATAGTCATATATTCCACCAGCTATTTGTTAGTGAATAAAAAGATTGGCTGTAAAATTACAAAAACCTTACCAAGCGTCAAGCGGAATCGTGTCAATCGTTGCGACAGGTCAATCCGCCCGACAGGAATAATTTGTTGCGCAACCGTTCGCGCAACAACTGCGTTGAGGCGCTGCGAAAACTCGATTGCTGAATATGAATATAAAGGGATGCTGCTGGCAAAAGGTGAACGGAATCACAAATTTGTGCTGTCGCGGCAAATTCCAGCCGCTGAGCACGAAATAAAGGTCCGGCGATGTTATTCGTTTGTTAGAATACTAGTCGAAATTTTCAGAATGACACTCTCCGGAAGCACGCAAATGGCTAAACAAACCGCACCCGAAGCAAAAATTTCGCAATTGTCTGAAATGCAGCGCTATGTAACCCAGAATCGCGGCACGGAGCCGCCGTTCAGCGACGCGCTTTTGCACAACAAACAAACAGGAAGGCATCTATTACTGCCTAGTCTGCAATGCGCCGCTGTTTCTTTCCGAAACAAAATATGACTCCTGCGGCTGGCCGAGCTTCTATAAGCCGGTCAGCGACGATGCGCACCTCGGGCACGTTTTTCACGACGGCCCGCAGCCGACCGGCGAACGCTACTGTATGAACCCGGCGTCGCTGATTTTTACAGACGAACAGGGCGATCAGACGCAGGGGGTAACCGATGAAAGAGCAACTTGACGCGATGCTCGACGCCATGACGCCGGAAGTTTACGCGCGGCTGTCGGCGGCGGTCGAAACCGGCAAATGGCCGGACGGTGTGGCGCTGACGCAGGTGCAGCGCGACAACTGCATGCAGCTGGTGATGCTATATCAGGCGCGCCATAACGAGGCACCTCAGCATATGACCATCGGCAAGGGCGGGGAAATGGTGACCAAATCGAGGCGCGAGCTGAAGGAAGATTTCGGCATCGAGTCCGAGGTGACGCGCATTAACCTGCACTAAGCAACAGGCCGACGTTCCGTCGGCCTAGTTTGTTAAATCAGCACGGCGCCCTGCGCCTTTATCTGCGCGAACACAATCTCGCTGTCTTCCGGATTGAGATTGACGCCGCTACAGCCTTCTTTCACCACCGTGACCTGATAGCCCAGCTCCAGCACGTCCAGCACGGCTATACTTAACGCAGTAGTGGTAGCGATGCCCAGCATCACCAGGTGGGTAATGCCGCGCGCCTGCAGCCAGCTGTCCAGCTCGGTCTTCCGGCAGTGGCCGTTGTCGAAAAAGGCGCTATAGCTGTCGACGTCGATATCCTGTCCTTTGTGAAACACCGCATCGATCAGGCTACGATCGATATCGGGATGCAACTCGGCGTCGGTTGAACCCTGAATGCCGTGATCCGGCCACCAGATCTGCGCCAGGCCGTTCAGCTCGCCCAGCGGGTAGACCGGCTCGCCGGAGACGGGAAGCGAAGCTGCCATGGTTAGTGCTATGCCAGTCCTGCAGCGCCAGCACATATTTGCCTTTGCCGCGCACGCGGAATTTACGGGCGTAGCGGTTGGCGACCGCGACGGTCATATCGCCTTCGCGCACAGCCATCGGGCCGCTCGAACAGAAATCGTTTTGTATATCGATGATAATGAGGGCCTGCTTCATAACAGGTGGATCAGAATTAGTCTTCGGTCAGTTCACCGCGCAAATTTTGCTGCATCCTGGCGCGAATCTGGTCGCAGGAAAGGTCCTGGCTTAGTAAAAAGTGAGGCTTAGTCAGCGCGGCTTCCAGGGTTAAATCAAATATCAAATCCGCTGATCACGCAGGCGTGCTCCAGCGCGTTGCCGGTAGCGTAGCCGCCCATATTCACCTTGCCGGAGATGCACTGGGTCAGATTCACCACCACGATACCGCGGTTGCTGGCCTGCTGCAGCTCGGCGAGAAACTCCGCGTTCTGCGGCGCATTGCCGACGCCGTAAGAGCGCAGGATCAGCGCCTTGAGCGGCTGCCGCAGGAAGTTACGCACCACATCCGCCGAAATGCCCGGACAGATGGTCACTACGCCGATAGGCTGCGGCGTAATGGTGTGTACCTTCAGCGGGCCGTTGCCCTGCGGCGCAGGCGGCGTATTCAGGCGGCGAGTATGAATGCCCGCCTCCAGCAGCGCGGAGAGGTTCGGCGACGCAAAAGCGTTGAAGCCGTTCGCGTGGGCTTTGGTCGTCCGGTTGCCGCGATAGAGCGGATCGTTGAAAAACAGCGAGACTTCATTAATCGGGTAATTCGCGGCGACGTAGAGCGTGTTCAGCAGGTTTTGCTGGCCGTCGGAGCGCAGCTCCGCCAGTGGGTTCTACGAACCGATGACGATCATGGGCTTCGCCAGGTTCTCCAGCATGAACGACAGCGCCGAGGCGGTGAACGCCATGGTATCGGTTCCATGCGGAATAAAAAATCCATCGTAACGATCATAATTTTGGCGGATATCCTTGGCGATCGCCTGCCAGTCTTCCGGCGTCATATCGGAGGAGTCGATCAGCGGATGGTCTTCATTAATCGTAAAAGATGGCATTTCAGGGCGATGAAATTCCGGCATATTCGCTAGCTGCTGCTGCAGATGGCCAGAAACCGGAATATAGCCCTGCGCAGAGCACTGCATGCCAATGGTGCCGCCGGTATAGGGTATAGGCGACATAGATATTTTTCTTTTGCATCAGAAACTCAGACTTGCCGTAAAACGCGCATTATAAGGGGAAAGAGGGGGGAAAGTAGCCCGATCGGTGACCGGGCTCGGGCTGCGAGCTTTATCGCACTTCGCCGCAGTTCAGACAGAAGGCGTAGCGATTTTGCGGATCGTTCAGGTTATTCAGCAGGCCGGGCTGCGCCGCCATGGCACCCATCACGTCGCGCACTGGCGTCGGCAGCCAGACCTTCAGCAAATTCGGCAGCACCGCCTGCGCCGAGGCGTTAACCTGGCTGAGCAGCATATCGAACATGCTGGGCTGATCCTGATACCAGGTGAGCTGCGGGTTGGCAACCTTCGCCAGCTCGCCCGCCTTCTTCACCGCGTCGTCGAAGTCGCCCAGCGCATCCACCAGACCGTTGGCTTTCGCGTCGCTGCCGGTCCAGACGTGGCCCTGCGCGATGGTGTCAATCTGCGCCGGGGTTTTGTGACGCGATGCGGCCACCAGACCGACGAAGTTGCGGTAGCCGTTTTCAATCGTTAGCTGCATCAGCTGCTGCACTTCGTTCGGTAGCGCCTTAGTCGACGAGACGTCTGCCAGCGGCGACGTCACCACGCCGTCGGTGTGCACGCCGATGGAATCCAGGCTGTTTTCCAGCGTGTTGATCACGCCGAAGATGCCGATCGAGCCGGTAAGGGTGCTGGGGTTGGCGACGATATAGTCCGCCGGGGTCGAGATCCAGTAGCCGCCTGACGCCGCCATGCCGCCCATGGAGACCACCACCGGCTTGCCGGCCGCGTGCGCCGCCGCCAGCTCTTCGCGGATCGCCTCAGAGGCGGTTACGCTGCCGCCTGGGCTATTGACACGTAGGATGAGCGCTTTGATTTTCGGATCGAGGCTCGCGTCGCGGATCTGCTCGGCGGTGGTATCGCCGCCTACGTTGCCAGGCGTCTCTTCGCCGTCCATGATTGCACCGCTCGCCAGCACTACGGCGATATTGCCGTCGCGCTGCGTCGGCTGCTTGACGCTGTAGTCGCTGTAGTTATAGATGCTGACGCTGTGATAGTCGTTGCTAGCCTTATCCCAGCCGAAAGTTTTCACCAGCTCCTGATCGGCCGCCGCGCGGCTGTCCAGCACGTCCACCAGCTTGTTGTTCAGCGCATATTTGGCGGTATCGCCGTTCACCGCCTGAAGTCCGGCAATGATCACCGCCGCGCCGGGGAAGAGCTGCTCCGGCGTAATCTGACGGTTACCCGCGACGGTGTTGAGGTAGTTCTGCCACAACTGGCCTACCCAGCGGCTGTCTGCCTCGCGCGCCGCCTGCGACATGTCGTCGCGCAGGAACGGCTCGACGGCGGACTTATAGGTGCCGACGCGGAAAACGTGGGAGTTGACCTTCAGCTTGTCCAGCAGCGTCTTATAGTAGAGGCCGTTGGTGGCGAAGCCGTGCAGATCGACGGTGCCCTGTGGAGAGAGGTAAATTTTGCTGGCGTAGCTGGCGAGATAGTATTGCGCCTGGCTGTAGCTGTCCCCCAGCGCGAAGATGGGCTTGCCGCTGTCGCGGAACTCGCGCAGCGCCTTGCCGACATACTGCAGCGACGGCTGATCGCCGCCAGCGAAATCGCGCAGATCCAGCACTATGCCGGTGATATTTTTATCGCTTTTCGCCTGACGGATGGCGTCGACCACGTCAAACAGCGAGTTTTCCTGCAGCCGGTCGATGCTGGCGCCCAGCAGCTGACGGCCCAGCTTGCTCAGCTTGTTGCTGACCGACGGCTTATCCACCAGCACCCCGGTCAAATCGACTTTCAGCGCGCCTTGCTGCACCGGCGTCGAGCTGCTGCCGGATCCGCTGACCTGCAGCCAGATCCCCACGCCGACCAGAATCAAAAGGATCACGAAGAGGTTAAGAATACATTCCCGGATAAAATTCAGCACGCGCCAGCTCCACCTAAACAGGCCGGCAATTATTCGCCACAGTGTGCGCATCAGACTCTCCATATTCGCTAGCGGAACGCGGTCGCCGTGCGGCTCCGCCTTCCATTACGGCCTCATCCTAAAGAGCGGCGTTGGAAATGTCAGCAGGAAATTGCGGCGGACTGTTACAAAAGATCAGGCTGTGCCAAGATTAGCCAACACGTTACCACATTAGGAGAAAATCATGAATGCACTTGAATTACTGGTCAATCGCCGCTCCGCTTCGCGACTGGCTGAGCCTGCGCCCGCTGGCGAAAGCCTGGAAATATCATCCGCGCCGGGATGCGCGTGCCGGACCACGGTACGCTGCAGCCCTGGCGCTTCGTCATCGTCGAAAACGAGGGACGCGATCGGCTGAGTGCACTGCTGGCGCAGGCGGCGCGCGAGGCGCAGCTGGAGGAGAAAGCAATCGAGAAGGCGACGCAGTTTCCCTAATAGCGCGCCGATGATCATCACCGTTATTGCGCACGGCGAAGCGCACCCGAAGGTGCCGCGCTGGGAGCAGTTGGTGTCGGCGAGCTGCGCCGTGATAGCGATGCAGATGGCAGCGGCGGCGCAGGGCTTTAACGGCATCTGGCGCAGCGCGTTCGGCTGTCGCGAACAGGATGCGATCGTCGGCTTTCTCTACTTGGGCACGCCGCAGCTTAAATCCAGCACCACCGTAGTCCACCCGACACCACGCCGTTCGTGCGCTACTTCTAGCTTCTAGCGCACGGCACCCCGTTTTTCGCCGCCGGGTGGGTTGCGAGGATCCTGTGCGACCGATCCAGAAGTAACCTGCCGATGCTTACCTCCGACACCAGAAACGTCTAAAATAGCGCAGCGCCTGCGATGCGCCGCCCAATGGCCCCCTGTCCCCTGCCTGAAGTAAAGGATCTCTCTGACCTATGCGTTTGTTTATTGCGGAAAAACCCAGTCTTGGCCGTGCGATCGCCGATGTGCTGCCCAAGCCGCATCGCCGCGGCGAAGGCTTTATCGCCTGCGGCGACAATCAGATCGTCACCTGGTGCGTCGGCCATCTGCTGGAGCAGGCGCAGCCGGACAGCTATGACAGCCGCTATGCGCGCTGGTCGCTGGCCGACCTGCCGATCATCCCGCAAAAGTGGCAGCTTCAGCCGCGCCCGTCGGTGGCGAAACAGCTTAAAGTGATCGAGAAGCTGCTGGGGCAGGCGAGCGAAGTGGTGCATGCGGGCGACCCAGATCGCGAAGGCCAGCTGCTGGTGGATGAAGTGCTGGACTACCTGCAGTTGCCCGCCGACAAGCGCAGCCGCGTGCAGCGCTGCCTGATCAACGATCTCAATCCGCAGGCGGTGACGCGCGCGGTGAGACGCCTGCGGGAAAACCGCGAGTTTATCCCGCTGTGCGTGTCCGCGCTGGCGCGCGCGCGCGCCGACTGGCTCTACGGCATTAATATGACGCGCGCCTGGACGCTGCTGGGACGCAGCGCCGGCTATGACGGTGTGCTGTCGGTTGGCCGCGTGCAGACGCCGGTGCTCGGGCTGGTGGTGCGCCGCGATGAAGAGATCGAAAACTTTATTCCCAAAGACTATTTCGAGGTGAAGGCGCATATCGTCACGCCGGATGAGCAGCGCTTTCTCGCCAGCTGGGTGCCGAGCGATGCCTGCGAGCCGTGGCAGGACGAGGAGGGACGGCTGCTGCACCGGGCGCTGGCCGACCACGTGGTGGCGCGCATCGCCGGCCATCCGGCCAACGTCACCAGCTACAACAACAAGCGAGAAAGCGAGGCGGCGCCGCTGCCGTTCTCTCTCTCCAGCCTGCAGATTGAGGCGGCGAAGCGCTACGGACTGAGCGCGCAGACGGTGCTGGACACCTGTCAGAAACTGTATGAAACCCACAAGCTGGTCACCTATCCGCGCTCAGACTGCCGCTATCTGCCGGAAGAGCACTTTGCCGGGCGTCACGCGTTGCTGAAGGCGATCCAGGCGCATGCGGGCAGCATGACGCCGCCCGATGACTTCAGCGCCGATCGCCGCAGCCGCTGCTGGAACGACAAAAAAGTCGACACCCACCACGCCATTATTCCCACCGCGCGCGCCAGCGCGGTGCGGCTTACAGAAAATGAGCAAAACGTCTACGCGCTGATCGCGCGTCAGTATCTGATGCAGTTCTGTCCGGACGCCGTTTTCCGCAAGTGCGTGATAGAGCTGAATATCGCCGGCGGCAAATTTGTCGCCAAAGCGCGCTTTCTCGCCGAGGCGGGCTGGCGCGCCCTGCTGGGCAGCAAAGAGCGCGACGAGGAGAATGACGGCACGCTGCTGCCGGTAGTGGCGAAGGGCGACGTGCTGATGTGCGAGTGCGGCGAGGTGCTGGCGAAACAGACGCAGCCACCGTGCCCCTTTACCTATGCGACCCTGCTGTCGGCAATGACCGGCATCGCGCGCTTCGTGCAGGATAAAGACTTAAAGAAAGTGCTGCGCGCGACCGATGGATTAGGTACGGAGGCGACGCGCGCCGGGATTATTGAGCTGCTGTTTCGCCGCGGCTTTCTGGTGAAAAAAGGGCGCGCCATCCAGTCGACCGGAGCGGGACGGGCGCTGATCCACTCGCTGCCGGAAATGGCTGCGCGCCCCGATATGACGGCGCAGTGGGAGTCCACCCTAACGCGCATCAGTGAAAAGGCGTGCCGCTACGACAAATTTATGCAGCCGCTGGTCAGCACCCTGACGGGCCTGATCCAGCAGGCGCGCGAGCAGCCGGGCGCGATGGCGTTTCGCGGCTTGCCCTCGTCTGGGCAAAAGAGACGTTTTAAAAAGACCATCAAACGAGAAGTGAAGGGGAGCCAGTAATGCGTTATTGCGTCGGACTCGGATTAGCGCTGGCGCTGGTCGGCGGGGCAGCTACGGCCTCGCGCCGCACGACGCGCGTCAGCAATCCTACAACAGCGGCGGCAGCGCCGATGTGGTGGTTGACTGCCGCCAGAGGTCTGGAGCCAGGGGCAGAACAGCGCGCTCAGCTGCCAGCAGTTCTGCATTTTCGACAATCGCAGCTACAGCGAGGGTGCGGTGGTAAAGTCAGAGGGCGTGATGCTGCAGTGTGCGCGCGCGACGAGAAGGTGCTCGGCACCAACCCGCTTATCTGAAATTCCCCGTATTTTCGGGTAGAAAAGGAGAGGGAATGTAATACAGGAGAATATACAGGATGGTGGGAGAAGGATGATTCGGCGCCTTGCGCCTCACCCTGCGGGCCGCGCTGCGCTCGACACGAACCTTCGAAGTCTGTGACGGCAGATTTACAGTCTGCTCCCTTTGGCCGCTCGGGAATCCCACCACTGGCCTGAATTATTGCGCCTGAAAGCGGGGCGCATCATACCAAATGCATTCAGGGTGTAAAGCGCCCAGCGGCAAAATGTGAATCGTTTGCCCACTTTTTACCCGCGACGCTGGATTCTCAGACAATCCAGCGCCTGTGCGGTTACAGAATAATCGTGCGGTTGCCGTAAACAAAGACGCGCTGACCCAGCACCTTATACAGCGCGCGGCTCAGTACGTTTTTCTCAACGTCGCGCCCGGCGCGCATCATCTCTTCCGCCGTGTAGCTGTGATCGACGTTAATCACATCCTGCATGATAATCGGACCTTCATCCAGATTGTCGTTCACGTAGTGCGTCGTAGCGCCGATAATCTTCACGCCGCGCTCGTAGGCCTGATGATAGGGACGCGCGCCGATAAAGGCGGGCAGAAACGAGTGGTGGATGTTGATGATCTGGTTCGGGTAGCGCTGTACAAACGCTGGCGTCAGCACGCGCATATATTTCGCCAGCACCACATAGTCGGGCTGGTAGCGGTCGATCTCATCCGCCATACGGTTGTCGTGCTCTTCGCGCGTCAGCCCTTCATGGCTCACCAGCACGAAAGGAATATCGAAACGCTCTACCAGCGAACGCAGGGTGTCGTGGTTGCCGATCACCGCGGCGATTTCCATATCCAGCCCGCCGAAGGCGCTTTTCATCAGCAGATCGCCCAGGCAGTGCGCCTCTTTGGTGACCAGAATCACTACGCGACGGCGACCGGCGCTGTGCAGTTCGCGCATCGAGCCTGCCGGCAGCGCGCTGTCCAGATCGGCCAGCAGCGTATTGTCGTTGAAAATGCCTTCAAGTTCGGTGCGCATAAAAAAGCGCCCGGTGCGATGATCAACGAATTCATTGTTTTGCACGATGTTTAGCTCGTGCTTGTAGCAAATATTGGTGATTTTAGCGATCAGACCTTTCGCGTCAGGGCAAATGGTACGTAAAACTTTTCTTTGCATGGTTTGCGCTTGCATCTCGATCAGAGTCCTGTCAAAGCGAATGGGTAAAACTGTTGGGCCGCTGTGCTGGTCAGCCGCAACATTTCTTGTATTTTTTATCGGCGCTACAGGGACAGCGATCGTTGCGCCCCACCTGAGGCACCGTTCCGTCGACATAGTACCAGCGTTGATCCTCGCGGAGAAAGCGAGAACGCTCGTGGATGGCGCCTGTCTGCATATTTTCGCGGTAACGCGCAAGAAAAGTTACGAAAGCCTCATTCTCGTGGCTTATATGATTACAACAGGTTACATTCAGGCTTAGCCATTCGGTACCGGCAAAACTTTCAGACAATCGCTGCGCCATATCGGGTATGCGCTTGCTGGGATGCCCGCTGGCGAGCAGCCAAGCGGCATCCTGTCTGACATAGGCGGTATAGCGTGAGCGATAAAAACGGGTTAGCGCATATGGTAGCCGACCAGGCGCTGCGAATCCACGCGGAGACGTCGGCGGCAGAGGGGAAATGAGACAGGTTAAAATTGGTCTGGCGCTGGGCTTAGGAGTGGCCAAAGGATAGGCGCATATTGGGGTAATCAATGCGCTGACGCGGGCAGGCATCGAGATCGACGTGGTGGCGGGCTGTTCCGTTGGCTCGCTGGTGGGTGCCGCCTACGTTAATAACTGTCTGCCGCAGATGAAAAAGTGGGTCAGCGCCTTTCGCTACTGGGACGTGATTCGACTGACGTGGGTTCAGCATTTATGCCTTCTCTTTCGACTTCTGGGCAGCGGCGGTACGGATGACCCTGTAAACGCGCTGTAATAAACACCTTCTTTTAATAACGCCCCGCACAATCTGCGGGGCATTGTCGTTTGGCTGCCTGAAAAGTTTAGCATTTCGTATTGTAATCAAAACGTTAAAGAAAATGTAGTCTATCTTTAATATAAACCTTGTTCTCTCTGAGGTTAACGCGAACACGATTAGAAAAGGAGGAGCTATGTCGGAAACCCTACGCGAGCAGAGTCAGGAAACGCTGCAGGTCGACGAGCGCAACTTCGAAGGCCGTATCCATCCGCTAATGAAAACCAACTGGCTGGCGATGCTGGGCGACTCTGTCACCACCGACCATATTTCCCCGGCGGGCAGCACAAAGCGGACAGTCCGGCAGGCCGTTACCTGATGGAAAACGGCGTCGATCGCGCTGACTTTAACTCTTATGGTTCGCGTCGCGGCAACCATGAGGTGATGATGCGCGGCACCTTCGCCAATATCCGTATGCGCAATGAGATGGTGCCGGGTATGGAGGGGGGCTATACCCGCCGTATTCCCAGCAGCGAGCAGCTGGCTATCTACGACGCGGCGATGAAATATCAGCAAGAGGGAACGGTCATCGCTGGTAAAGAGTATGGTTTCGGCTCCAGCCGCGACTGGGCAGCGAAAGGGCCGCGCCTGCAGGGCGTGCGCGTGGTGATCGCTGAGTCATTCGAGCGTATTCACCGTTCTAACCTGATCGGCATGGGCATTCTGCCGCTGGAGTTCGCGCCTGGCGTGACGCGCAAAACGCTCGGTCTGACCGGCGAGGAGTTATTTGACGTCGATAATCTGTCGCAGCTGCAGCTTGGCTGCACGGTGAAGGTGACGATGACGCGCCCGGACGGCACGCAAGAGGTGCTGGAAACGCGCTGCCGCATCGATACCGGCAACGAGCTGAGCTACTACCACTGCAACGACGGCATTCTGCACTATTTGATTCGTAATATGCTGAGTTAAGAGGTGCGCCGGGGAAACCCGGCGCACCGCGGTAAACAGCTCTCGGGGGCGGCAGGGGGCCCGGTGCGTAAAAGTGGCCTCCCTGTCAGCAACGCGGCGTTCTGCTGCGCGGCAAGCGTGTATTTAACCATGTTCGTCAGCTTATCGCATGCTACCCTGGAGGGCAGCGCCAGACGTTTTGGCGTGATGGCCACTAACCTGAGCACCGGGCGCGAGCTCTGGCTGACTGGGATCTGCATCAGGCGGTGAGCGCGTCCTGTAGTATGCCAGGCTTATTGCCGCCCGTCGGCTACAATGGTTACTGGCTGGTCGACGGCGCCGTTGTGAATCCCGTACCCGTTTCGCTTACACGGGCGTTAGGCGCAGATATTGTTATCGCCGTCGACCTGCAGCACGATGCGCACCTGATGCAGCAAGATATGCTGTCGATGACGCCACAGAGTGGCAGCGATGCGATGTCCGCAGCCGAGCAAAGCTAGGCTAAAAAATCGGCCAGCGCTTGGTGGGCCTGACCCAGCGGCGCGCGACGCAAACACCGGGTACGATGGAGATCATGTCGACATCTATCTAGGTGCTGGAAAATCGCTTGAAGCGCAACCGAATGGCAGGCGATCCGCCAGATGTACTGATTTAACCGTTCTGTCCGCAGATATCGACGCTGGACTTTCATCGCGCGGGTGAGGCTATCGAGGCAGGCAAGGCCGCCGTTGAGAAAAAATGGATGAACTATTACCGCTGTACGAAACAGATAATCAGGTTGTTCATTCACAGGGGTTACTTCGGCTAATTCTGAAAGGCGCAACTGCGTTTTATGAACCACTATTGATTGATCTGGCAGGTAGGGGGAAAGAATGGAGAAACCACTAATCGGCAAAAAGATACTCATTGTCGAAAATGAGGTCGTTTTCCGTTCTATGGTAAACAACTTCTTGCTGGCGCTGGGCGCCAGCACGTTAGAAGCCGGTGACGGCATTGACGGGATCGCCCATCTGCAGCAGCAGGATGTGGATTTGGTGATCTGCGATCTGGAAATGCCGCGCATGAACGGCATTCAGTTTATTGAACATATCCGCACGCGCGGTAACAGCGTGCCGGTTCTGATCATCTCCGCGACGGAAAACATGGCGGATATCGCGCATGTGCTGCGTCTGGGCGTGCAGGACGTGCTGCTTAAACCGCTGAAAAATTTCGAGCGCTTCCGCGAAGCGGTGTATGAATGTCTCTATCCTTCTATGTTTACCTCCAAGGTGGAGGAGGATGAGCGGCTGTTTCAGGACTGGGACGCGCTGGTGCGCGATCCCGCCGCCGCGGCCAAGCTACTGAAGCAGCTACAGCCGCCGGTGCAGCAGACCATCGCCAACTGTCGCATCAACTATCGTCAGCTCACCATGGCGGAGCAGCCAGGGCTGGTGCTGGATATCGCTGCGCTTTCCGATAAGGATCTTGCGTTCTACTGTCTCGACGTAACGCGCGCCGGCGACAACGGTGTGCTGGCCGCGCTGCTGCTGCGTGCATTATTCAACGGGATGCTTCAGGAGCAGCTCTCGGGACAAAAACAGCAGCTGCCGGAATTAAACGGGCTGCTGCGTCAGGTCAATCTTTTGCTGCGGCAGGCCAATCTCAACGGACAGTTTCCGCTGCTGGTCGGCTATTACCATTGCGCGTATAAAAACCTGATTCTGGTTTCGGCGGGATTAAACGCCATGCTTCACGTTCACGCCCAACAAATTCAACTCAGCAATGGGGTTCCCCTTGGCACTATGGGAAGCACTCATCTTAACCAAATCAGCCAACACGCTGACAGCTGGCAGTGCCACGTCTGGGGCGCTGGCGGCAGGATCCGTCTGATGTTATCGACTGAAGAATAAGCGAATTAATTTAATTCCTTCGGGGGGGCTGGAGATAGGTCCAGAGCTTAGCTATTACACTTGAGTAATAGTCTTAAATTCTGCGGATTGATGCCTTCCAGGATAAATCCGTTCGATGGTAACTGATATACTCATTTTCGAATTTCAACCGACATATTAAAGTATTAACACGGCCTATAACAGAGGTATCTTAATGTCTGCCTATAAGTCCAAAGTAAAAAAAGCGGTAATCCCGGTAGCAGGTTTAGGCACCCGTATGCTCCCTGCCACCAAAGCGATTCCGAAAGAGATGTTGCCGCTGGTTGATAAGCCGTTAATTCAGTATGTCGTTAACGAGTGCATCGCAGCAGGGATTAACGAAATTGTGCTAGTTACGCACTCTTCTAAAAACTCGATTGAAAACCATTTCGATACCAGCTTCGAACTGGAAGCGATGCTGGAAAAACGCGTAAAGCGTCAGCTGCTGGATGAAATCCAGTCCATCTGCCCACCGCACGTCACCATCATGCAGGTGCGTCAGGGCATCGCGAAAGGCCTGGGCCACGCGGTCATGTGCGCACATCCGCTGATTGGCGACGAGCCGGTTGCGGTTATCCTGCCGGACGTCATCATCGACGAATATGAATCCAACCAGACCAAAGACAACCTGGCGGAAATGCTGAGCCGTTTCGACGAGTCAGGCCACAGCCAGATCATGGTTGAGCCGGTTGCCGATGTGACCGCTTACGGCGTGGTTGACTGCCAGGGCGCAGAACTGCAGCCAGGCGACAGCGCACCGATGGTGGGCGTGGTGGAAAAACCGAAAGCGTCTGAAGCGCCTTCCAACCTTGCCGTTGTTGGCCGTTACGTTCTTTCTGCAGACATCTGGCCGCTGCTGGCAAAAACGCCACCGGGCGCAGGCTGCGAAGTTCAGCTGACCGACGCCATCTCCATGCTGATGGAAAAAGAGACAGTTGAAGCCTACCACCTCAAAGGCGTAAGCCATGACTGCGGTAACAAACTTGGTTATATGCAGGCATTTGTTGAGTACGGTGTTCGCCATCCGGTGCTGGGCAGTGACTTTTTTCAGTGGCTCGATAGCTCAGTTGGCAATAAAAAGTAATTCATAAACACAGGATAACTCGATGAAAGTCACTGTATTTGGTATCGGCTATGTCGGTCTGGTTCAGGCTGCGGTGTTGGCCGAAGTCGGACATGACGTTCTCTGCATTGATGTCGACGCGAAAAAAGTCGAAAATCTGAAAAAAGGCATCATCCCTATTTTCGAACCCGGTCTGACGCCGCTGGTGATGTCGAACTACGAGGTGGGTCGCCTTAAGTTCAGCACCGACGCGGAAGAGGGTGTCAATCACGGCGTCATGCAGTTTATCGCCGTGGGCACGCCGCCAGATGAGGACGGTTCGGCTGACCTTAAATATGTGACCGCAGTTGCGCGCACCATCGCGCAGCATATGAACGATCACAAGGTTGTGCTCGATAAATCCACGGTTCCGGTGGGAACGGCGGATAAAGTGCGTAGCGTAATAGAAGAGACCCTGCGCGATCGCGGCGTTAACCTGACCTTTGACGTGGTATCTAACCCAGAATTCCTCAAGGAAGGCGCAGCCGTTAACGACTGTATGCGTCCTGAGCGCATCGTTGTGGGCACGGATAACGAAGAAGTCGAAGAGCTGTTGCGTGAACTCTACGAGCCCTTCAACCGTAACCACGATCGCATGATCGTGATGGATATCCGCAGCGCGGAGCTGACCAAATACGCGGCGAACTGCATGCTGGCGACCAAAATCAGCTTCATGAATGAGATTTCTAACCTGGCTGAGCGCCTGGGTGCGGACGTCGAGAAAGTGCGTCAGGGCATCGGCTCTGACTCGCGTATCGGCTACCACTTTATCTACCCTGGCTGCGGCTACGGCGGCTCCTGCTTCCCGAAAGATGTGCAGGCGCTGATCCGCACGGCTGAATCCATTGGCTATAAGCCGCGCCTGCTGCAGGCGGTAGAAGATGTCAACGACAGCCAGAAGAACAAACTGCCAACCTTTATCAAACGCCACTTCGGCGATAATTTAAGCGGCAAAACCTTTGCGCTCTGGGGCCTGTCGTTTAAGCCGAATACCGACGACATGCGTGAAGCGTCCAGCCGCGTGCTGATGGAAGCGCTGTGGGACGCGGGCGCGAACGTGCAGGCATTCGATCCGGAAGCGATGGACGAAGCGCAGCGTATCTATGGCCACCGCAGCGATCTGAAGCTGATGGGCACCAAAGAGGCGGCGCTGCAGGGCGCGGATGGACTGGTTATCTGTACCGAATGGCAGAATTTCCGCGTGCCTGATTTCGATGTTATTAGAAATTGCCTCAAGCAACCCGTGATTTTTGATGGTCGTAACCTGTATGATCCAGAACGTATCAGCAAACGCGGTTTCGTTTATTATGCAATCGGCCGCGGAGCGTCTATTCAAATTGCGTAATTAACGAGGGATTTATGAACATTCTGGTCACCGGCGCCGCAGGATTTATTGGATTCCATGTCACTCAACGCTTGCTTGCCGCCGGTCACCAGATTGTCGGCATAGATAATCTTAACGATTACTATGATGTCAGTCTGAAACAGGCCCGGCTCGATCTAATAAACTCGCACCCTGGCTTTACCTTTATCCAGATGGAGCTGGCCGATCGCGCCGCGATTGCCGCGATGTTCGAGCAATATGCTTTTCAACGCGTTATTCATCTGGGCGCCCAGGCGGGCGTACGCTATTCCATCGATAATCCTCACGGCTATGCCGACGCGAATCTGATCGGCCACTTAAATATTCTTGAAGGCTGTCGCCACCATAGAATCGAGCATCTGCTCTACGCCTCCTCCAGCTCCGTATATGGCCTGAACCGCAAGATGCCGTTTTCCACCGATGACAGCGTCGATCATCCGGTATCGCTCTATGCGGCGACGAAAAAAGCCGATGAGCTGATGTCGCACACCTATTCGCATCTTTATCAGCTGCCAACTACCGGGCTGCGCTTTTTTACCGTATACGGTCCGTGGGGACGTCCCGATATGGCGCTGTTTAAATTTACGCGCGCCATGATTGTGGGCGAAGCGATTGACGTATATAACCGCGGCGAGATGAAGCGCGACTTTACCTATATCGACGATATCGCCGAAGCAATCGTGCAGCTACAGGATGTCATCCCGCAAAAAGATGAGAGCTGGACGGTTGAGAACGGTTCGCCGGCAACTAGTTCAGCACCTTACCGCGTCTATAATATTGGTAACAGCCAGCCGCTCAGTCTGATGACCTATATCGAAGCGATTGAAAAAGCGCTGGGCGTGACCGCGCAAAAGAACATGCTGCCGATGCAGCCTGGGGATGTGCTGGAGACCAACGCCGATACGCAGGCGCTTTTCGACACTATCGGTTTTAAACCGCACACCAGCATGGAAGAGGGCGTAAAACGCTTCGTCGAGTGGTATCGGGAATTTTATAAGGTCTGAAAAAAGGAAGCGCTCGCTTCCTTTCCTTTCCTTTCCTTTCCTTTCCTTTCCTTTCCTTGGATAATTCTGTGGGTCACGCACTCAATGGTGACCCAAATATCAGAAGCCCTGTAATTATTGCAGCAGGAAATCGTCCAGCTGTTTACCTTGTTCTTCAATTGCTTTTCTGATTACGGCTGGCGTGCGTCTCTGGCCGGTCCAAGTGCGGGTTTCGCCGTTTTCATCGACATATTTATATTTCGCCGGGCGTGCAGCGCGTTTAGTTTTCTCCTGCGCTTTGGTTTCAGATATTGTGCTCAGCAGTTCATTGGGATCGATTCCATCGTCCAGCAGCATTTCTCTGTATTGCTCAAGTTTACGCGCGCACTCTTCGGTTTCCGCTTTTGCATGACTCTCTTTTTCGCGGCGTTCATTAACCACGACTTTGAGTTTTTCCAGCATTTCTTCCAGCGTTTCAAGTGAACACTCTCTAGCCTGTGCGAGTAATGTGCTGATATTATTAATAATTTTTAGGGCTTCGCTCATTGTTCAGTTCTCTGAATATATTAATGAAGCGGTGTTATGCTAGCTAATAATAGTGTTGGCGAAAAATTACTGCAATAGTAAAAATAAAGCAGGCGAAAAATAGTGATAATTAATTTCTTTTTTGACCTTTAATCAAAATAAGATAACCGCCGTAGGCAAGATTAAAAAAAAGCCGAAGCGATTTTCCTCTGCGAATGGGAGTGACGAAATTGTAAGCAATTTGCGTAATATAATCGACGGCATAATTTCGCGAGGCTGTGGTAGAATTCTGCCATCACATTAGGTCAGCAATGCTTTGAGAAACCCTGTTAATAGCTCAGTTCTATTTTTATTACTCCGCAATGAATGCCGGTGAATCCACAGTATTATTGCTGTCTTTTTACAATTATCAGGAACGCGGAATGAGAACGCTGGTTTACACTTCCGAAATCGACGATCGATTAGGCAGCGGTAAAGTCAGTTCGCGTATTGGCCTCTCATCGCTGGCGGCGCTGTTTAATACGCAAACGCGTCTGGATGAGGAGATTACCGCAGAGCATGCGCGCCAGCCCGTTCACTGCGTGCTGGTAGATGAGTGTCAGTTTCTGACGCGTGAGCAGGTCAAGGCGCTCTCCGACGTCGTGGACGATCTCGATATTCCGGTGCTCTGCTATGGGCTGCGCACCGACTTCCGCGGCGAACTGTTTGGCGGCTCGATCCAGAAGGGCGCCCCTACATTGTTCATGAATGTTAACGCGCCGGACGTGCCCGTTTTCCTCTTCGCCCACGCGTTCCTCTGGCATAACCGCCTCGCGCTGCGGCGCTGTCACAGCAGAATTTTCTGTTCCTGTGGCTGGTTAACCGGCCGATTTTTGCGTAAATTAAGCGCGTTTTCCCTTTTCTCATCGGAGCGAACCTTGAACCCTGCTTTGCTTGATCTTTCGGGCTATATCAAATTCTTTGTTGGCCTGTTCGCGCTGGTGAATCCCGTCGGCATTATTCCGGTGTTTATCAGCATGACCAGCTACCAGGCGGTGGCAGAACGCAATAAAACCAATATGACCGCCAACCTGGCGGTGGCGGTTATTCTTTGGACCTCGCTGTTTCTCGGCGACGCCATTCTGCATATCTTTGGCATCTCCATTGACTCCTTCCGCATTGCGGGCGGCATTCTGGTGGTCACCATCGCCATGTCAATGATCAGCGGCAAGCTGGGTGAGGATAAGCAGAACAAGCAGGAGAAGTCGGAAACGGCGATCCGAGAGAGCATCGGCGTGGTGCCGCTCGCCCTGCCGCTGATGGCGGGGCCGGGCGCGATTAGCTCCACTATCGTCTGGAGCACGCGCTACCACAGCTGGCAAAACCTGCTGGGCTTCAGCGTGGCGATTGCGCTCTTCGCCTTTTGCTGCTGGCTGCTGTTCCGCGCCGCGCCTCTGATGGTGCGCTTACTCGGCCAGACCGGCATCAACGTGATTACACGTATTATGGGATTGCTGCTGATGGCGCTGGGCATCGAATTTGTCGTTACCGGTATTCGGGCGCTTTTCCCGGGCCTGATGGCCGCTTAATTTTCAGCTGGAAATTGCCTTTGCATTATTTTGGTGCAAAAGTGTAAAACTTTTGCACCATTACCGCGTTTTTATTCCTGTTGCTTAACTCAGCCCTGCCGTTATTAGCTTTGTTTCTTAACTCACGGGCGCATAAAAAACGCCGCCGCTATGTGAATATTTTCACACCATAAAAATGTGCCCATCGTGCAAATGCTGTGACAAAAAATAGCGCCGGGCGCGTGAACAGACGCTTTTATCTTTCCAAATCAGAAAACCGCATAAGGGTTGCGCAAAGGCGACAAAAAAGCGCGCAGAACAAAGCGTAAGCGACGCCGCCTGTTAAAATAGCCTTGATTAACATCATGCTAGACATTATCTCAGCGTAAAAATTAACGCTACCTTTTGTCATGGAGACATGATAAAAGAGAATTAGTTAACATTTTTGTTATTTTACTTTGTCGGCGGGCCTAGCGTTCTGCTAATTTTCGGCGCACAAGTTTTTTCCATTTGGTCTCAAAGTGAGAACACTTCTTGCTTATGGGCTAAAGGGTTTATGAATAAGGTTAACTTTTTTGATGAAATGGAAGATAACGCCGCTGGTTCTCGCTTTGATAATGGCCTCCGGTGCCGGGCACGCCGCCGCGGTACCACCGGGAACAGTATTAGCCGTCACGCAGCAGATGGTGATTAATAACAGCACGGAAGTATCGACGCTAGATCCGCAAAAAATGAAGGTGTGCCGGAGTCGCGCATTATTTCGAATCTGCTAGAAGGAGGGCTGGTCACTACCGACAATAACGGCGCGATCGTGCTGGGTGTGGCGCAGAGCTGGCAAAACGAGGGCGGCAAAGTCTGGACCTTTACCCTGCGCGATAACGCCCGCTGGAGCAACGGCGATCCGGTGACCGCGCGCGATTTTGTCTACAGCTGGCGACGCCTTGCCGATCCAAAAACCGCTTCGCCCTACGCCAGCTACCTGCAGGCGGCGCATATCAGCCAGATTGACGCTATTCTGGGCCGGAGAGCCTTGGGATGAAGGCGCTGGACGATCGTCATCTGCAGGTTACCCTCAGCGAGCCGGTGCCGTACTTTATTTTCATGCTGGCGAACACGGCGATGTCGCCGGTCAACGCAGCAACGGTGGAAAAGTGGGGCGATGCCTGGCTATGTCGGCAACGGCGCCTATCTGCTCAGCGACAGGGTGATCAACGAAAAAATCTTGGTGAAGCGCATTATGCCAAAGCGGAGCAAATCATGGACAAGAACAGCACCATCGTACCGGTTTACTACTACGTGAACGCGCGTCTGGTGAAGCCTTACGTTGGCGGCTACACCGGCAAAGATCCGCTGGACAAGACGCTCGACAAGAACTTTTACATTATCAAATACTAATAGCACTCAGGCTACCGGCAATGGCGGCGCCTGGCGCGCCGCCTTTATGTACTTTGTACGTTTTGTGAAGCAATAAGCCTGTAGATATGGCAATGTTAAAATTCATCCTGCGTCGACTGCTTGAAGCGTTTCCCATCCCACGCTCTTCGTGCTCATCACCATCTCCTTCTTTATGATGCGCTTGGCGCCCGGCAGCCCCCTTTACCGGCGAACGCACACTCGCGCCCGAGGTGATGGCCAATATCGAGGCGAAGTATCACCTCAACGATCCCATCGGCAAGCAATACTTGGACTACCTTATCCAGCTGGCGCACGGCGACTTCGGGCCGTCGTTCAAATACAAAGACTACTCGGTTAACTACCTGGTCGCGCACGCCTTCCCGGTGTCCCCAAGCTCGGCCTCGCGGCCTTTGTGCTGGCGGTGATCGCGGCGTTGAAGCAGAACAGCCTGTGGGACTATGGGGTTATGGGGCTCGCCATGACCGGCGTGGTGATACCCAGTTTTGTGGTGGCGCTGTTGCTGGTGCTACTGTTCGCCATTACCCTGAAATAGCTGCCCGGCGGCCAGCTGCGCTATATGGTGCGGTGCTACCGATGGTGGCGCGCTTTCGCTCGCCTATATCGCCAGCATCGCACGCATTACCCGCGGCTCGATGATTGAGGTGATGCATTCTAACTTTATATCCGCACCGCGCGCGCCAAAGGCCTGCCGCTGCGTTGTATCGTGTGCAGCATGCGCTCAAGCCCGCGCTGTTGCCGGTGCTCTCCTGTCTCGGCCCGGCCTTTGTCGGCATTATCACCGGCTCGATGGTGATCGAGTCGATTTATGGCCTGCCGGGCATCGGCTAGCTGTTTGTCAACGGCGCGCTGAACTGGTGATGAGCCTGACCATTCTGGTGGGCGTACTGACCATTATCTTCAACGCGATCGTCGACGTGCTCTATGCCGTAATCGATCCGAAACTCCGTTACTGAGAGAGGAGCTCGCGATGATGTTGAGTAAGAAAAACAGCGACGCTCTGGATGCCTTCAGCGAAAAGCTGGAAGTGGAAGGGCGCAGCCTGTGGCAGGATGCGCGCCGCCGTTTTATCCATAACTGCGCGGCGTTGATCAGCCTGCTGGTGCTGCTGGTGATTACACTGTTCGTGATTTTCGCGCCGCTGTTCTCGCAGTTCGCCTATGACGACACCGACTGGGGCATGATGTCAGCCGCGCCGGACAACCACTTCTGGCCACTGGTTCGGCACCGACTCCTCGGGGCGCGATCTACTGGTGCGCGTCGCCATCGGCGGCCGTATTTCGCTGATGGTCGGCATCGCTTTAGCGCTGATCGCGGTGATTGTCGGCACGCTCTACGGCTCGATTGCCGGCTACCTCGGCGGCAAAACCGACTCGGTTATGATGCGTATTCTGGAGATCCTGAATTCCTTTCCGTTTATGTTTTCGTCATCCTGCTGGTGACCTTTTTCTGGCGCAATATCCTGCTGATTTTCGCCGCGATCGGCATGGTGTCGTGGCTCGACATGGTGCGTATCGTGCGCGGCCAGACGCTGGGCCTAAAGCGCAAAGAGTTTATCGAAGCGGCGCACGTCGGCGGCGTCTCCACAGGCAGCATCGTGCTGCGCCATATCGTGCCGAACGTGTTCAGCTTGGTGGTGGTCTACGCCTCGCTGCTGGTGCCGAGCATGATCCTGTTCGAATCCTTCCTGAGCTTCCTCGGCCTCGGCACTCAGGAGCCGCTCAGCAGCTGGGGCGCGCTGCTCAGCGACGGCGCCAACTCGATGGAGGTCTCGCTGTGGCTGCTGCTGTTTCCGGCTGGCTTTCTAGTGGTGACGCTGTTCTGTTTCAACTTTATCGGCGATGGCCTGCGTGACGCCCTCGACCCGAAAGATCTTTAAGGAGTTTCCCGATGACTATCCATGAATTCCAGCCAGCGATGGCGGCCCGCGCGGGAAGCGACCAGTTACTGGAGGTGAAGGATCTGCGCGTCACCTTCCAGACGCACGACGGCAACGTTACCGCGGTCAACGACCTGAACTTTTCGCTACGTGCCGGCGAAACCCTAGGCATCGTCGGCGAGTCCGGCTCCGGCAAGTCGCAGACAGCCTTTGCGCTGATGGGACTGCTGGCGAAAAACGGCCGCATCGGCGGCTCTTCAACGGCAAGGAGATCCTCAACCTGTAGGAAATGTTCCCGCACGAGTTCTCCAGCGGCATGCGCCAGCGCGTGATGATCGCCATGGCACTGCTCTGTCGGCCGAATGCTGACCGCCGACGAGCCGACCACTGCCCTCGACGTTACCGTGCAGGCGCAGATTATGACGCTGCTCAACGAGCTGAAGCGCGAGTTCAATACCGCGATTATCATGATCACCCACGATCTCGGCGTGGTGGCGGGCATCTGCGACAAAGTGCTGGTGATGTATGCCGGGCGCACCATGGGGTATGGCCGCACGCGCGACGTCTTCTACCAGCAGGCGCCCCCTTACGCTATCGGCCTTCTGAACGCCATGCCGCGTCTGGATGCGGAAGGGGAAAGCCTGACCACCATTCCCGGCAACCCGCCGAACCTGCTGCGCCTGCCGCAGAGCTGTCCCTAATCGCGGAAGGCGGTGGATAGCGTCAGCCTGCGCCTCTATGAGGGCGAAACCTTAGGCGTGGTGGGCGAGTCCGGCTGTGGCAAATCAACGCTGGCGCGCGCCATCATCGGCCTAGTCAAGGCGACCGACGGCCGCGTGGCGTGGCTGGGAAGCGATCTGCTCGGCCAGAGCGAGGCGGAGTGGCGCAAGGCGCGCAGCTATATCCAGATGATTTTACAGGATCCGTTCGCCTCGCTGAACCCGCGCATGACCATCGGCGATATCATCGCCGAGCCGCTGCGCACCTATCATCCAGAGATGGCGCATCAGGGGATCAAAGAGCGCGTCAAAAATATGATGATGAAGGTGGGGGCCTGCTGCCGAACCTGATCAACCTTTATCCGCATGAGTTCTCTGGCGGCCAGTGCCAGCGCATCGGCATCGTCCGTTCGCTGATCCTCGAGCCGAAGCTGATTATTTGCGACGAGCCGGTGTCGGCGCTCGACGTGTCGATTCAGGCGCAGGTGGTGAACCTGCAGCAGCAGCTGCGCAGCGCGAAATGGGGCTGTCGATGATCTTTATCGCGCACGACCTGGCGGTGGTGAAGCATATCTCCGACCGCATACTGGTGATGTATCTCGGCCATGCAGTGGAGCTGGGCACCTATGACACGGTGTACAACAACCCGCAGCATATCCTTATACGCGCGCGCTGATGTCAGCGGTGCCGATCCCGATCTGGAGAAGAACAAGCAGATCCAGCTGCCAGAGGGGGAGCTGCCTTCGCCGATCAATCCACCGTCGGGCTGCGTGTTCCGCACGCGCTGTCCCATCACCGGTCCGGAGTGCGCCAAAACGTGGCCGCTGCTGGAGGAGAGCTTCCGCCATGCGGTCTCCTGTTTATCTGTCGAATGTTATTCGCGCCAGAGAATATGGCACAGCTTGTGGTCTTTCTCGCGGCAGAGCAGCACGCGCGCGAAGACGTCGGTAATCTGCTCGCCGTCCGCGTTGCCCAGACCGATCACCACCTCAGAGAAGAAGTTGGGATTAAGATCGAAGTCGACATGCTCTTTCCAGTCTTCCGACGGATCGAACAGCTCGGCGCCGCCGCGCTCTTCAAACTGCAGGTTGAAAAGAATGATCTCCGCCGGATCGAGATTGTCGCCGGCCAGTTCGAGAAAAATATCGTAGGCCTGTTCCAGCGTTTCATCTTTGGTAAGACGGTTGTTTGAATCCATGTTCGGTCCTGTCAGCCCATCGGGCGCGTTGCAATTTCCGCTCGTTTTACAGTAAAGGGCTAAAGAAGTAAAACAGTCGTTCGACGATGCGCTGCCACCAGGCACGTTTTGACCAGCGCGCGGCATCCAGCAGACGCGAACGGGCGATATAGTCATCCTGCACGCAGGCCAGATCGCTGCCGAAGCCGGCGTCGTCCACCGCCAGCGTAATCTCAAAGTTGAGCCACAGGCTGCGCATATCGAGATTAACAGTGCCGACCAGGCTCAGCTGCCTATCCACCAGCACGCTCTTGGTGTGCAGCAGGCCATCCTCGAACTGGTAGATGCGCACGCCCGCCTCCAGCAGTTCGCTGAAGAAGGCGCGGCTCGCCCAGCCTACCAGCAGCGAGTCATTATGATGCGGCACGATAATGCTGACCTCGACGCCGCGCAGCGCCGCCGTACAGATGGCATGCAGCAGGTCGTCGCTCGGCACAAAGTAGGGCGTGGTCATAATCAGCTGCTCGCGCGCGGCGTAGACGGCGGTCAGCAGCGCCTGATGGATCATATCTTCCGGAAAGCCGGGGCCGGAGGCGATTACCTGTACCGTGCCACTCTCGCGCTCAAAGGGCATGATATTGCCGTCGGGCGGCGGCGGCAGAATGCGTTTGCCCGTCTCGATCTCCCAGTCGCAGCTGTAGACGATGCCCATGGTAGTGGCCACCGGCCCCTCCATGCGCGCCATCAGATCGATCCACTGGCCGATGCCCGCCTCCTGTTTGAAGAAGCGCGGATCTACTAGGTTCATGCTGCCGGTATAGGCGATATAGTTGTCGATCAGCACCACCTTGCGGTGCTGGCGCAGATCCATGCGGCGCAGAAACACGCGCAGCAGGCTGACCTGCAGCGCCTCTACTACGTCAATGCCGGCGTTGCGCATCATGCCGACCCACGGACTGCGGAAAAAGGTGACACTGCCGGCGGAGTCGAGCATCAGGCGGCAGTGCACGCCGCGCCGCGAGGCGGCCATCAGCGACTCGGCTACCTCATCCGCCAGCCCGCCGGGATGCCAGATATAGAACACCATCTCAATATTGTGGCGCGCCAGTTGGATATCGCGGATCAGCGCCTGCATCACGTCATCTGAGCTGGTGAGCAGCTGCAGCTGGTTGCCTTTTACCCCGGCGATGCCCTGACGGTTCTCGCACAGCTGAAACAGCGAGCGCGCCATGTCGCTGTGTTCGGTAGCAAAGATGTGGCTGCGCTGCTTCAGATCGTTGAGCCACTTTGCCGTCGCGGGCCACATGGTGCGCGCGCGCTCCGCCCGCCGCTTGCCCAGGTGGAGTTCGCCAAAGGAGAGGTATGCAATGATGCCCACCAGCGGAATGATGTAGATAATCAACAGCCAGGCCATCGCCGAGGTCACCGTGCGACGCTTCATCAGGATGCGCAGCGTGACGCCAGCAATCAGCAACCAGTAGCCAAACAGCAGCAACCAGCTGATTAATGTATAAAAAGTGCTCATTAAGTGGATATCCTGTTCGCGCTTGATCTGAGAAGTTTACGTGCTGTCAGGCAGCAGTGAAACCCCAAATCGCCGTTGCGGTTCGATAAGAGATCCGAGTTGGCATTGGCGCGCAGATGTTTATAATGCGGCCGCGTGAGAGTAAAGCTGGAGAGAAGTTATGAAAAAAAGCAGAAATGAAGTGTCCCGCTGGAGAATTTTTCGTCAGGCGCATCGCCGCCGCGCCTGCTGGTTAGAGGGGCAGTCGCGTCGCTACAGCCGTATTCATGCCATTCGCCACCAGATGGCGCAGCAGCAGCGCCGTTCGATACTCTTTATCACGCAGAATATGTGAAAAAGCCGCCTGAAAAGGCGGCTTTTTTTCAAGTGCCTTTCGTTACCAGCACCACATTCACCAGCTGGAGCGCCGCCGCTATCACAATCAGCATCACGATCAGGTGCTTTTTCTGCCGCCAGCCATAACGGCGCCAGAGCAGCAGGGCGCCGATAATCAGTGTGATAACCAGCGCCAGCAGCGCCATAATCAGCCATTTCATGTTGCCTGCTCCGTCAGGGGAAATAAAAATGGCTTCTGCTGCTGCAGAAGCCATCGATAGCTTACCGGTTCAGCGATCAGAAGACGCGTTTGAAGGGCTTCACGGTAACGTTGCTGTAGACGCCCGCCGCGACGTAGGGGTCCGCTTCGGCCCAAGAATGTGCTGCTTCCAGCGAACTGAACTCGGCGATAATAGCGGAGCCGGTAAAGCCCGCCACGCCGGGATCGTTGGTGTCGACGGCCGGCATCGGACCGGCGACGATCAGACGGCCTTCATCCTGCAGCAGTTGCAGGCGCGCCAGATGGGCGGGGCGCACCGAAGTGCGTTTTTCCAGAGAATCAGCGTTATCTTCGGCATAAATGATGTACAGCATGTTCAAGCTCCCATTGGCTCATTCTGTTTTGGCAACACGGTAAAGTATTGTCAATAAGAGTGCAAACGAAAGATGGCATTGCCGCAGACGGGGTTAAACGGTGCTAATTTCTGACCATTTATTAACGCTTATTGAAAATGATTGCTGTTTGTCGTCCATTGCTTCGCTTCTTATGCAGGTGAAGGCGCGCTGCGCCAGCCGTGCCCGGCAAGATTGGGCTTGTTATTTTTCTTCTTGTTGCGGTATCCGTCGCCAAATGTAGAGTCCGCTGAGCAGGGTGAAGATTAGGGTAAGGACGGTCAGACCGAACACCTTAAATTTAACCCAAAAGGCCTCCGGCAACCAAAAGGCGACGTAGATATTCGCCAGACCGCAGGCGAGGAAGAAGAGCGCCCAGGCGACGTTGAGACGACGCCAGCTGCTTTCCTGCAGCTGGATCTCTTTGCCCAGTAGGCTTTTGATCAGCGGCTGTGCCATAAAGAACTGGCTGTAAAGCAGCGCCAGCGCGAACAGGCTGTAGATCGCCGTCACCTTCCACTTGATAAACTCATCGTTGTGGAAAACCAGCGTCAGGGTGCCGAACACCGCCACTAGCACAAAGGTGACGATGGTCATCTTCTCCACCTTGCGATAGAGCACCCAGCTCGCCACCAGCGCCAGGCCGGAGGCGGCAATCAGCGCGCCGGAGGCGACGAAGATGTCGTACAGCTTATAGAAGATAAAGAAGACCACTAAAGGAAAGAAATCGAGTAACTGCTTCATAGACATTCCAGTTAAGGCAAAATCAGAAGCCGCGCGCCCGCAGGCGCGGCGGACTTAGCGGACCAGCATATAAAGGCGGAACAGATAGATTACCAGCAGCACCGAAATCAGGTTGCCGATGGCGGTGATCGCCACCGCCAGTATGTTGTCCGGCAGTGCGGTCAGCGACGACGAGGCGAACAGAATGGCCATTTTCGCCAGCAGCCAGAGGATAATCGCCGGCGCGATCAGCCTGACGTTTTTCCACGCGAGACGGCTACTGGCGCGCATTGAGGCCAGCACGCCGCGCTTTTCACTGGCGAGGATCACCGGTGAAAGCGACAGTAGAATCGCAAGGATCACGCCCGGCACCATCAGCACCATAAAGCCCAGCTGTACCACCAGCGTAATCAAAAAGGTTTGCAGCAGCAGCTTCGGCAGCAGCGGCGCGGCGGCGCCAATGGCGCGCAGCGCGCTGACGCGCTGACCGGCGGAAACCAGCTGGATTAGGCAGAGCATGCCGCCCAGCAGCAGGGTGTTGCCTATCAGCACGGCGAACGTGCCCGCCGCCGAGGCACGCAGCAGAATGCGCTGCTGCTCCGGCGACATGTTCTGCACCAGCTCGAACAGCGACGAGGCGCTGCTGTCGCCTTGCTGCAGCTGCGCCATCTGTTTGCTGCCGGGCGTAAAGGTGTGCACCAGAATGACCGTGATAAACGCGGTCAGTAACGACATCAGCACGATGGTCAGCAGCTGATGGCGGAAGAAATTTCCTGTGTCACGGTATAACGAGCTTGCCGTGATAGTCATGTATTCTCCTTGATGGAACCGGGTTAATTAACTTGGCGATTGTACATGGTCTGACCCGGCGCTGGCACCCGCCGCGCGATAACTTTCTGTCATGGAAGGTAAAGAAGGGTGAAAAAGGAGCGGCAGACCGTAGCGCGCGCAGAGCGCGATCGCAGGCTTCATTCAGTACGTCCCCCTAGCCGAACATGGCGAATTCCCGGCAGGGCGACGAACGCTGCGCATAGATGCCGCAGGAGACGCAGCCGCCCGGCTCGCCCTGCAGCGCGGCGTGCGGTCGTTGGTGCCGCGCATATTGCGCATCATCAGGCTCAGAGGCTCCGTCAGCGCGACCGGCATGCATCGGCCGGCGTCATCCGCTTCGGCCCAGTAAAAAGAGACGCGAAAATGGGCACAGCAGGCGCCGCAGGTCATACAAGGGTTAAGATTATCGCTCATTTGATCGCCCGCCACTCCTTGAGTCATCGAACCAAAATCAACACGGGAAACAGCAAAATAATCACGCAGATAAATTTCTTCAAGCGGAATTGGCGGACTGCCTGAGTCAGTAAAATTGACCTAAGTCAATCCATTGTTTTTTTAAGTGCTTAAACTCGATTGATTGATATGCAATTTTGCTTAAATCGCGCTAGAACGTTGCCCACAACAACATCACACCATAATTTTTCGATTTTTTCTGGTGCAAAGGCGTGATCATGAAACTGACAAAATGCGCGTTTTTACTGGCAATGGCATTACCTCAACTGGCGCTGGCGCACGAGGCGGGCGATTTCTTTATGCGCGTGGGCAGCGCGACCGTGCGTCCTACCGAAGGCTCCGACAACGTCTCGGCATGGGGTCGTTCGACGTCAGCAACAATACCCAGCAGGGCCTGACCTTTACCTGGATGGCGACCGATCATATCGGCGTGGAGCTGCTGGCGGCGACGCCGTTCCGCCACAAGGTTGGCCTGGCGGCCATCGGCGCGCTGGCCACGGTGCGCCAGCTGCCGCCGACCCTGATGGCGCAGTGCTGCTTTTTTGACAGCTGCAGAAAGGGTGCGTCCGTATGTGGGCGTCGGTGTTAACTATGCCGCTTTCTACGATGCCGACTTCAACCAGACCGGTCGCAACGCGGGCTTAAGCGATCTGAGCGTGAAAGATTCTTGGGGCGTAGCGGGTCAGGTGGGGCTTGACTATCAGATCAACCGCGACTGGATGCTGAACGCATCGCTCTGGTATATGGATATCGATACCGAAGTGAAATTCAAGGCGGGCGGGGAGTAGCACAATATCAGCACGCGCATCGCCCCTTGGGTCTTCTTCTTCGGCGCAGGCTACCGCTTCTAACAAAAAGGCCGCGAGCGACTCGCGGCCTTTTTGATCTTACTTAATCTGCATATTGTTGACTACAGAGGTCACACCCTTCACGGTGCGCGTTACTTCCACCGCACGGCTGGCCATCTGCGGCGAGCTGACGAATCCGCTTAGCTGCACGCGTCCCTTGAAGGTCTCGACGTTAATTTCACGTGATTTAAGTTGGTCGTCGTTAAGTAACTGCGCTTTGACTTTAGTGGTGATCACCGTGTCGTCGATATAACCGCCGGTGCCTTCCTGCTTCGCGGTAGGCGCACAGGCGCTCAGAGTCAGCGCCACCATCATTGTGGTCAGCATGCCTGCCAGGACTTTAAACAGTTTCATTGCTCTTCTCCCTGTCTCAAACAAGATGCGCCGTTACCATAACGGAGCAAAAAGCAAAATGAGTATGGACGGGAAAAGCGAAATCGGCAACGTCGGGATGTAAAAAAGAGTGAAAAACCATGCCTTATGTGCGGCGATAAGGCATAAAAGGATCAGCGCGTGGCGGCCTTCAGGCTGCTGACGAAGGCGGTCAGCTTCGCCAGCATCTCGTCCGGCTGTGCATGATGCTGCTCGATGATCTTCACAATGGCGGAGCCGGAGATGGCGCCCGCCGCGCCCGCGCCGAGGGCCTCTTTAACCTGCGCCGGCTCGGAGATGCCGAATCCCTGCAGCGGCGGAGCAGCGTTGTACTCGCGCAGTTTGTCGATCAGGCGCTGCAGCGGCAGGCTGCTGGCGCGGTTCTCGGCGCCGGTCACGCCCGCGCGCGACAGCAGGTAGGTATAGCCGCGGCCGTGCGAGGCGATTTCGTGCAGCAGATCGTCGCTGGCGTTGGGCGGACAGATAAAGATCGGCGCGATGCCGTAGCACAGCGCCGCCTGGCGAAACGGCGCCGACTCTTCTTCCGGCACGTCTGCCACCAGCACCGAGTCGACGCCCGCTTCGGCGCAGCGTGCATAGAAGGCGTCTATGCCGTTGGCGAACACTAGATTAGCGTACATCAACAGACCGATGGGCAGATCGGGATAGTTCTGGCGCACCTGGCTGAGGATCTCGAAGCAGCGTGCAGTCGTGGTGCCCGCGGCAAAAGCGCGCAACGTGGCGTTCTGAATGGTCGGACCGTCTGCCAGCGGATCGGAGAAGGGGATGCCCAGCTCCAGCGCATCCGCGCCGCCCGCGACCAGCGCGTCGAGCACCTGCAGCGACAGTTCGGGGGTCGGATCGCCCAGCGTGACGAAAGGCACAAAGGCGCCTTCCTGGTTCGCCTGCAGACGTTTAAACAGCGATTGATAACGTTCCATCAGATTTCTCCCTGTACAGTCAAAATATCGTGAACGGTGAAGATGTCTTTATCGCCGCGGCCTGACAGGTTCACCACCAGCAGCTGCTCCTTCTCGGGATTTTCGCGGATCAGCTTCAGCGCGTGCGCAAGGGCGTGCGAGGACTCCAGCGCCGGAATAATGCCTTCGGCGCGGCAGAGAGTTTTAAATGCCGCCAGCGCTTCGTTGTCGGTAATCGACACGTAGTCGGCACGCCCGGTGCTGTTGAGGTGCGCATGCTGCGGCCCGACGGAGGGAAAATCGAGGCCAGCGGAGATAGAGTAGGACTCCTCGATCTGCCCCTCTTCGGTCTGCATCATCGGCGCTTTCATGCCGAAGTAGATGCCGACGCGGCCATGCTTCAGCGGCGCGCCATGCTCGCCGGTTTCAATGCCGTGGCCCGCAGGCTCCACGCCAATCAGCCTGACCCCTTCGTCACCGATAAAATCGGCGAACATGCCGATGGCGTTGGATCCGCCGCCGACGCAGGCGATGACCGCATCCGGCAGGCGCCCCTCTTTTTCCAGGATCTGCGCTTTGGTCTCTTCGCCGATCATGCGCTGGAACTCGCGCACGATGGTCGGGAACGGGTGGGGACCGGCCGCCGTGCCGAGCATATAGTGCGCGGTTTCGTAGCTTCCGGACCAGTCGCGCAGCGCCTCGTTGCAGGCATCCTTCAGGGTGGCGGATCCACTGTGCACCGGGATCACTTCCGCCCCCATCAGGCGCATACGAAACACGTTGGGCGACTGGCGCTCCACATCCTTCGCGCCCATATAGATGCGGCACTTCATGCTGAGCAGCGCGCAGGCGAGCGCCGACGCGACGCCGTGCTGTCCAGCACCGGTCTCGGCAATGATCTCGTTTTTGCCCATGCGCTTCGCCAGCAGTGCCTGGCCCAGTACCTGGTTAGTTTTGTGCGCGCCGCCGTGCAGCAGATCTTCGCGCTTCAGGTAGAGGCGGGTTTTGCTGCCTTTGGTCAGATTGCTGCAGAGCGTCAGCGAGGTCGGACGGCCAGCATAGTTTTTCAGCAAGTCGGTAAACTCCGCCTGAAACGCCGGATCTTTCTGCGTGTCGACAAAGGCTTCTTCCAGCTGGCGCAGCGCCGGCATCAGGATCTGCGGCACATACATGCCGCCAAATTCGCCGAAATAAGGATTCAGTAGTGTCATGGTGTCATCTTCCTCGCGGCAAGCCTGACCAGTCAGTTCAGTAGGCGCGCAGCATGCGGAAAACCGCCGCGATTTTGGCCGGGTCTTTGATGCCTGGCGCGCTTTCCACCCCGGAGTTGAAATCCAGGCCGGCGCAGCCAAGACGCGCCGCCTCGACGCAGTTGTCCGCGCTCAGGCCGCCCGCCAGCAGCACGTTGGTGAGATCCTGGTCCTGCAGCAGCGACCAGTCGAAGCGAGCGCCGCTGCTCCCTTGGCCGTTATCGAACACGTAGCGGTCGACGTGCGGCCAATCACGCGCGGGCAGCGCGGTTTTAATGCTCAGTGCCTTCCAGATCGCGACGTGAGCAGGCAGTGCGACGCGCAGCTGTGCGACAAAATCGCGATCTTCATCGCCATGCAGCTGGACGGCGGCGAGCTTCAGCGCTTCGACTTGCGTGACAACGTCACTTATTGCGACATTGCGGAATATGCCGACATAGCGCAGCGGCGTGCCAGCGATAACCTGCTGCGCCTGCGCGCGGTCAAGCCGGCGCGGCGACCCCTCAGCAAAAATCAGGCCGCCGTAAAGAGCGCCTGCTTCATACGCGGCGCGCGCGTCTTCCGGACGGGTCAGGCCGCAGACCTTGTTGTCTCCCAGCAGCACGCGGCGCACCGCGGCGGCTAGATCCGGTTCTTCCATCAGCGCCGAGCCGATCAGGAAGCCATTGGCTAAGTGGCTCAGCGCCCGCACTTGGGCATAGTTGTGAATGCCCGATTCGCTGATCACCGTCACGCCATGCGACAGGCGTGGTGCCAGCTGACGTGTGCGGTCGAGATCGATCGACATATTGCGCAGATCGCGGTTGTTGATGCCCACCACCTTCGCCTCCAGCGCGATAGCGCACTCCAGCTCCGTCTCGTTGCTCACCTCGGTCAGCACGCCCATTTTCAGGCTGTGCGCCAGCGAGGCCAGCTGTCGATAACTCTCATCGTCCAGCACCGAGAGCATCAGCAGAATGGCGTCCGCCTGATAGTGGCGCGCCAGATAGATCTGATAGGGGTCGATAATAAAGTCTTTGCACAGCACCGGCTGGGTCAGCGCCGCGCTGACGACGGGCAGAAAGTCGAAGCTGCCCTGAAAATATTTTTCGTCGGTCAGCACCGACACGACGGAGGCATAGTGGCGATAGATACCCGCGATGGCGGCCGGATCGAAATCATCACGGATCAGCCCTTTAGAGGGCGACGCCTTTTTGCACTCCAGAATAAACACGGTGCGGGCGCCCTGCAGCGCATGGTAAAAGCTGCGCACAGCGGGCTGCACCGCATCCTGAAAAGTCGCCAGCGGCTGCTGCGCCTTGCGCGCCGCTACCCACTGCACCTTATCCTGAACAATCTTCTCTAGAATGGTACCTTGCATAGTTATCCTCTTGCTGCCAGAGCGATAACGCGCTCGTAAGCCTGTCCGCTGCGGATGGCCAGGAGCGCACGCTTCGCGTTTTCACGCAAATCTTCATGGCCGAACACCTTCAGCAGCATCGCCACATTGACAGCGACCGCCTGCTCGTGGGCCTGCTGGCCATTACCCTGAAGTAAACGTGTCAGAATGTCACGGTTTTCTTCCGGCGTTCCGCCCGCCAGCGCCTCCTTGGGATGGAAGCCGAAACCGAAATCCTCCGGCGTCAGCTGATAGCGGGTAATTTCGCCGTCGCGCAGCTCGGCGACGTGGGTGTCGCTGTGCAGCGCCACCTCGTCCATGCCGCCGCCGTGCACCACGGCGGCGCGCTGATAGCCCAGCATCTTCAGCGTCTCGGCGATCGGCAGCACCAGTTCCGGGCTGTAGACGCCAATCACCGCCAGCGGCGGCCGCGCCGGGTTGATCAGCGGGCCGAGCACGTTGAACAGCGTGCAGGTTTTCAACTGCTGGCGCACCAGCATCGCGTGGCGAAACCCAGTGTGATACTGTGGCGCAAACAGGAAGCAGACGTTAAGCTCGTCCAGCGCGGCGCGCGCCTGCGGCGCAGGCATATCGAGATTGATGCCGAACGCCGCCAGCAGATCGGAAGAGCCGGATTTGCTCGAGACGCTGCGGTTGCCGTGCTTGGCCACTTTTAGGCCGCAGGTGGCGGCGACAAAGGCGCTGGCGGTGGAGATATTGATGCTGTTGCTGCCGTCGCCGCCGGCGCCAACGATATCGGCAAAGACGTAGTCCGGGCGTGGGAACGGCTTGGCATCCGCCAACAGCGCGCTGGCCGCGCCGGCAATCTCCTGCGGCGACTCGCCGCGAACCTTCATGGCGATTAGCGCGGCGGCAAGCTGCGTGGGCTCAAGCTGGCCGGTAATAATAGCGCTGAACAGCTGGTGGCTTTCGCCCTGCGTCAGCGTCTGCGCCTGATAGAGTTTTTCCAGGATGGCATGCATGATCATTCTCCCTGTGATGTCGCCAGCGCCCAGGCCAGCGTCTGCTCCAGCAGACGGGCGCCCTGAGTCGTCAGAATGGATTCGGGATGAAACTGAAAGCCGCAGACGCAATGTGCGTCGTGGCGAACAGCCATCACCATGCCGTTGTAGCTGGCGTTGACCGTCAGCTCCGCCGGCGTATTGCTGCCCACTAGCGAGTGATAGCGCGCCACCGGCAGCGGATTGCTCAGTCCGGAAAACATCGCCTCGCCGTCGTGGTTTACCTCCGACGCCTTGCCGTGCAGGATCTCGCCCGCCTGGCCGACGTACCCGCCGTAGGCCTCGACGATCGCCTGATGGCCGAGGCAGATGCCGATAATCGGCAGGCGGCCGCGCAGGGTCTGCAGCAGCTCAGGCATGCAGCCGGCGTCTTTCGGCGCGCCCGGGCCAGGGGAGAGCATCAGCACCGGATTCTCCATGCGCTGCAGGCGTTCGATCAGAACGGCCGCCGGCACGTTGTTGCGGTAGATCATCACGTTGTGGCCGAAGGCGCGCAGCTGATCAACGAGGTTGTAGGTAAAGGAGTCGATGTTATCGAGCAGCAGGATATCGGCCATCAGAAAATCTCCTTGCAATGATGGGCGGTCGCGATGGCGCGCAGCACGGCGCGCGCCTTGTTGCGGCTTTCGTCCGCTTCGGCCTGCGGGTTAGAGTCGAGCACCACGCCCGCGCCCGCCTGAACCGTTGCGATGCTGTCTTCCACCCAGGCGGAGCGGATGACGATGCAGGTGTCGAGATCGCCGTGCGCGGTGAAGTAGCCGACTGCGCCGCCGTAGCTGCCGCGCCGCGTGCCTTCCGCCGCGGCGATCAGCTGCATGGCGCGCACCTTCGGCGCGCCGCTCAGGGTGCCCATGTTCATGCAGGCGCGGTAGGCGTGCAGCACGTCAAGATCGCTGCGCAGCGTGCCGACCACGCGCGACACCAGATGCATCACGAAGGAGTAGCGGTCGACCTTGGTGAGGTCGGCAACGTAGCGGCTGCCCGGCACGCAGATGCGCGCCAGGTCGTTGCGCGCCAGATCCACCAGCATCAGGTGCTCGGCCAGCTCTTTATGATCTGTGCGCATCTCCAGCTCGATACGGCTGTCGAGATCGCGGTCCAGCGAGCCGTCGGCGTGACGGCCGCGCGGCCGCGTGCCAGCGATCGGGTAGATCTCAATCTGGCGCGACACGGCGTCATATTTCAGTGAGCTTTCCGGCGAGGCGCCGAACAGCGCGAAATCCTGGTCCTGTATAAAGAACATATAGGGGCTGGGGTTACTGTTCTTCAGCGTCTCATAGGCGGCGAGCGGCGACGGGCAGGGCAGCAAGAAGCGGCGCGACGGCACCACCTGGAAAATCTCGCCGATGCGGATCGCTTCCTGCATCTTGCGCACCATGTCGCAGTAGGCCTCGTCACTCTGGCTGACGCTCAGCGTCATCTGCTTCACTTTCTGCACCGGCAGCGCGGGCGCCGGCTGTAGCATCTGGCCGTGCAGCTGATCAATGCGGCGCTGCAGGCGCTGAAACTCGCTGGCGGAGGGGCAGAACAGGCTCGCCTGCAGCTTCGCGCTGCGCGTCTGGTGATCGAGCACCAGCAGCGTTTCCGCCAGGTAAAAACAGTAGTCCGGGCAGCGCTGCTGATTCTCCAGCGCGGGCAGACCTTCAAAGCCCGCTACTAGGTCATAGGCGAAAAGGCCGCCCAGCAGCATCGCCTCGCGCTCGTCGGCGGGCGAGTTCACCAGGTGCGGGATCAGGCGCAGCGCTTCAAACACAGAGAGCGCCTGTAGGCGGGTATCTTCATCCTGCATGTCGTCAGCGACGGGGAAAAAGAGCTTGCGGCCATCCGGACGCGGGGCGATAGTGACGCTGTCGGGAAGCGCTGCATCCAGCAGCGGCAGCAGCACGCGGCCGTTTTCCGACAGCGCCTGCACCGTGACGCAGGCGCCCAGCGCGCTGACGCGCAGGGCGCTGTCGACAATCAGCAGGCTTTTTAGGTTGCGTTTGCTGTCGATATCCGCTGATTCAAGCAGCAGGGTTGCCGGACGTGCGCCGCACAGCTGATGGAACACTGCGGCCGGATCTTCGCGGTAGGGCGCGTTGCCAGTAATCAACTTCACTGTAGGTTTCGCATTTGGCATGGTGGACTCTCTGAAATTCGCCTAAAAAAAGCCCGCTTTAAGCGGGCTCGGGTCTCTGCACTGCGTTACGCATGCGGCGCTCGACGTTGCCCGTATCGGGGAACATCGCGCCACCAGCCTGCTGAAAAGTGAAGATTCATCGCCATGATGAGTAACCCGTTTAGTTGTGAACTTGTGTACTAGTTAACGGGTCCAGTCGATAAATGTCAATACACTTTTTCACCCGTGCCTAAAATCGTTATCATACTGGCCGTTTCAATCAGCAGCAGGAGCGCCTTTTGAGCGACATTGCCCGTTTTCCTCTTTACGATTTACACAGCCATACGCGCGCGTCCGACGGGCTGCTGACGCCAGAGGCGCTAGCGCAGCGCGCTGTCAGCATGCGGATCGGCGTGCTGGCGATTACCGATCACGACAGCGTGGCGGGCGTCGAGCCGGCGCAGCGCGCCGTGGCGGAACAGGGTTTGCCGCTGAAGATGCTGGCGGGCGTGGAGGCGTCAACGCTGTGGGAGAACCACGAGATCCACATCGTCGGGCTGAACCTTGATATTCATCATGCGGCGCTGACTGCCTTCCTGGCGCAGCAGCATCAGAGCCGTCAGGCGCGCGCGGAGCAGATTGCCGAGCGGCTGGAGAAGGCGCGCATACCCGGCACGCTGGCGGGCGCGACCCGGCTGGCGGACGGCGGGGTGATTACGCGTGGCCACTTTGCCCGCTTTTTAATGGAGCAGGGCAAGGCCAACACGGTGGCGCAGGTTTTCAAAAATTATCTGGCGCGCGGTAAAACCGGTTACGTTCCGCCAAAATGGTGTACAATTAAACAAGCCATTGATGCGATTCATCATTCTGGCGGCTGCGCGGTGCTGGCGCACCCTGGCCGCTACGGTTTATCGTCAAAATGGCTGAAGCGTTTGATCGCGCACTTTCGCGAAGCGGGCGGTGACGCCATTGAGGTGGCGCAGTGTCAGCAGGCACCCAATGAGCGCACGCAGCTGGCGCAGTACGCCCGCGATGACGATCTGGCCGCCTCTCAAGGCTCCGATTTTCATCAACCCTGTCCGTGGATTGAGCTGGGCCGCAAGCTCTGGCTCCCGGCGGGCGTCGAGCCCGTATGGAAACGCTTTCCCACGCTGGCGCCCGCCTGCTCTGAAGCGGAGAGGTGACACGAGGTTTTTTATGAGTCATATGAGTCAACTGTTTCACATTCACCCCGACAATCCGCAGCCGCGCCTGATCGCGCAGGCCGTCGACTATCTCAACAAGGGCGGCGTGATTGTCTATCCGACCGACTCCGGCTGTGCGCTGGGCTGCCGGCTGGAAGAGAAAAACGCGCTAGGAACACATCTGCCGCATTCGCCAGCTGGACGGCAGTCACAACTTCACCCTGATGTGCCGCGACCTGTCGGAAATTTCCAGCTACTCGCAGGTCGACAACAGCGCGTTTCGCCTGCTGAAAAACAACACGCCGGGCAGCTACACCTTTATTCTCAAGGCGACCAAAATCGTGCCGCGTCGACTGATGAATGAAAAGCGGAAAACCATCGGGCTGCGCGTGCCGTCCAACCCGGTTGCGCTGGCGCTGCTGGAGGCGCTCACGATAATCTGATTCAACCAGTTTTTGAAGTCGAAATAGGGGATATAGAGGGAAACGTCTTTCAGCACGATTTTACCGCTGCGATTGCTTTTGATTTCATCGCTGAAATCCACAATCACGCCGCCCAGCGTATTGTCGGCGTTATAAACCGCGCCGCCCGATATGCCTTTCACTACGCCCGCATTTGATGCCATCGCCATACATGTTTTTTTATTCCAGCTGTTGCGAATGGCGGTGCGCGCTAAATTACTGCCGGACGATTCAACCGGCATGGCGGAAATAAAACTGTAGCCATACATTCTTATCGGATCGCCAATGGCGCCGCTGCGGAATTTAGCCAGCGTGTCGGCATCATTTTTGTGGTAAATAACCGCCAGATCGCAATAAGGGTGATAAGCCTTGACGCGCTGTACGGCGAATTTCGCTACGTGCGCTGCCGTCAGGCTATATTTAGGCGTACTAGGAATGCTGCTGCCCAGCGTGCTAAGGCCGAGAATCGTCGGAATGCCGGTGAAGCTGATGTCCACGTGCTGCACTTCCGTACGGCTGTATTCGGTATGGCCCACTGAGCAACCGCTCAGCGGCAGCGCAGCAAACGCCGGCTATAAGAACAGTTTTCTCATGGGAGTGATTTTCATTGTGGCATGTCGGAAAATCCCTGATGAAGACTTTTGACATGCGAATTCAGGCGCCTGATTGTGCCGTATTAACGCTGCATTCCCGGTAGCGCCGATTTATATTATTTAAGAAATAGCAAGGATTACGTTAAGAATTGGTTAATAAATTTCGTGATGCTGCTAATTAATATTAATAATACGAAAGTTATTCCCTGCGTTTCTGGCTCTGATTCTACGTAAATTTAGGCGAAGGACAATCGGTTAAGATTAATCTTAATAAAACAGGTGGGCTAATAGAGCATTAATTCAATCTGCGCTGTGAACAGGCGGTGTTGCGGCGTTTTGCGCTGAGTTTGCTGCGGATTAAGCGAAATTACCAACATCTTACACTGTGGTGTGGCTCTGAATGAAATAATCCAAACAAAAGGTAGTCAAAGCTTAATTTACTTTTAACTATCGCGTTTGCCCGGCAAAAATGCTGTAACGCCAATATATTAGAGGCAGGCATCGATTGGTACAGAGAAAACAGTGATGCATCAGAGATGTTGGCTCTGTATTCTTCAAAAGGATGCAGAAAAAATCGGCAGATGCCGCACTCTGCATGCATGACCTTGCCGCCCGCGCCGGCGGCAAGGTTAAGGCGGGAGAGCGACCCGTCAGCGCTGTTGCCAGCGATGATACTCATCGCTGCGCCGTCCCGGGGCTGTTTCCGGCAAGCGCAGCAAACATGCCGCTGCCGATCAGTGAGCCTATCTGCCAGATCACGGTAATGCCGCTGCAGCGAAGAAACAGCTCCGGGAACCAGGACGCCTGTGGGGCGTAGCACATGCTGTGCCCCTGCGTCAGCGCCACGATCATCGCGCTTTGCGTCAGCCAGTAGCTGTTGTGCTGCAGCGCGAGGAAAAAGGGTACGATCGACACCGCAATCAGCAGCGCGCCCATCAGCGGAATGGCGAAAATCTCCAGGATCACCGCGACGATCATGCTCTCCATTAACAGTGTGCTGTCGAGCATGATTGGCTTTGCCCCATGCAAGGATAATCACCGTGAACAGGGCAAAGTCGCACGCCTCGATCAGTTTGGCTGCGACGCCGTTCATCACCAGCCTAGGGTGCGCCTGAATCACCTCTTTCAGCGGGCGCGACTCCGCGGCTTTGGTGGCGCGGATGGCCGTGAAAACCGGCGATTCATCAATGCGTAGCCGGATAAACAGGTCAACGATCACTAGCAAGGCGGAGAGCAAAAAGGGCACGCGCCAGCGGCAGCAGGAATCGGTGGGCGCGCCGATTTGCACCCAGCTAGCATCATCAGCTTGTTGTCGGCCGTTGCTGATGCCGCAAGGGGTTGGGGAGGTTGATACCGTTATCATAAGTGTTCCCTTCTGCCAGAGGTGGGCATACCATACAAGCCTACCTGAACTGTCACTGTTAAGGGGATCACAGTTGAATAAACGTGCAATAGCTGGCGCCGCAGCGTGAACTGGACTTTACTCATCAGACGCGAAGGGGGGCGACTGACGAGGTGCCCGCCTGTCCGATAAAGCAGGTTACAAATCAGTAAATAAAGGTATAATGAGCGGAATATTATAAATTAAGTTATTTATTTTTAAGGGTTTTAACTAAAATGACGCCTAGGAAGGCGACAGTGAGGCCGCAATGGGCGAAAAATTACAGAAAGTCCTGGCTCGCGCAGGCCACGGTTCCCGCCGTGAAATCGAAGCCAAAATCGCCGCCGGTCGCGTCAGTATCGACGGCAAACTCGCCACCCTTGGCGACCGCATTGAAAACGAAAAATCCCTGAAAATCCGTATCGACGGTCACCTGGTCTCTATTGCAGAGTCCGCGACCAAAGTCTGCCGCGTGCTGGCCTATTACAAGCCGGAAGGCGAACTCTGCACCCGACGCGATCCGGAAGGACGCCCCACGGTATTCGATCGTCTACCGCGCCTGCGCGGGTCGCGCTGGATCGCGGTAGGGCGTCTGGACGTCAACACCTGCGGCCTGCTGCTGTTCACCACCGACGGTGAGCTGGCGAACCGCCTGATGCACCCGAGTCGTGAAATGGAGCGCGAGTATGCCGTGCGCGTGTTTGGCCAGGTGGATGACGACAAGATTCGCCAGCTGAGCAAGGGCGTGCAGCTGGAAGATGGTCCGGCGGCGTTTAAAACGCTGCGCTTCGCCGGCGGCGAAGGGGTGAACCAGTGGTACAACGTCACGCTGACCGAAGGGCGCAATCGCGAAGTGCGTCGCCTGTGGGAAGCGGTCGGCGTGCAGGTCAGCCGCCTGATGCGCGTGCGCTATGGCGACATCACTCTGCCAAAAGGCCTGCCACGCGGCGGCTGGATGGAGATGGATCTGGCCGCGGTCAACTATCTGCGCTCGCTGGTGGGCATGGACGACGAAACCGTGACCAAGCTGGCGGTAAAGAAAGATCGCCGCCGCACTAAGGCCAACCAGATTCGTCGCGCGGTGAAGCGCCATACGCAGGTGAGCGGCAACGGCCGACGCAGCGGCGGCGGCACGAAACGCGGCTGCTAAGCGAAAACGCAGCTCTCGGGCTGCGTTTTTTTTGCTACCAGTCGATGCTCTGCTGCGCCTGAATGCCCGCATCGAAAGCGTGCTTGACGGGGCGCATCTCGGTCACGGTATCCGCCATCTCTGTCAGCGCCCGGTGACGATCATGCTCTGCCGGACGTTCGCGCAGGGCGCGCGTCAGCGCCTACAGCGGCAGATAATCCATGCTCACCATATAGGTGATCTCATCCAGCTGCACCAGGTCCAGAGTGGCGTACGCCAGCATGCGCTGGGCATGCTGCCACACCGCTAGGCAGGCATTGGTATCGGTGGCGCGATTCTGCGTCTCCTAGGTGAAGCAGGTGGCCATCACCTGAAATTCGACGTCGTGCTGCGCCAGCAGATTGCGCTCCCCGTTTGGCCGTTCGCCCTTGATAAACTGAATGACGCCCACCTTTTTGCCATGCCCGGCGGCGCGCAGTGCGGTGCCGAAGGCGGCGGTGGTTTTGCCGTTGCCGGTAAAGACTATCAGAATGCTGCGCGTCTCGGTCGCGGCGGCGATGCGGGCGTCAACCTACTCTTTTAACCGCTGCTGGTGGCGATCGTCGCGCATTATTCCGCCGCTCCTGGCTTGCGGCCCGGCTGTGTGTCAAAGCTGACGCCGCTTTTGCGTCGGCTGTCGTCGCCCATAACATAAAGGTAGAGCGGCATCAGATCGGCGGGCGTTTTCAACTTGTTGGCGTCTTCCTCTGGGAAGGCGGTGGCACGCATTTTGGTACGCATGCCGCCCGGGTTAATGCAGTTGACGCGCTTACTTGCCAAAACCACTGCGCGGCAAATGGGCAAAAATTGACAAAAGCTGGCGCAAAATTAGACAGAGTGCTAATTAAGTTGCGTAACGAATTTTATTAGGTAGAGTTTGGGCGATTCAGATTTCAGGGAGTTCACACCGGGAAGTGTGGCTGCGTCAGATGAAAAAATCGCTCTTATTCATATCGTTGCATTAGTCCATGCAGCCTAACCTGAGATTGAACCCACCGCCTTGAAAAGCGTAAAAGGCGTAACAATATTGAATCCGTTAGGTTTCAGGGCATCTAATCCTCTCCCGTTTATCAGGACGTTTTCATTAGGTAAAGGTACATATGGGTAAAGCACTCGTTATCGTTGAGTCCCCGGCAAAGGCCAAAACAATCAATAAATATCTCGGTAGTGACTACGTGGTGAAATCCAGCGTCGGTCATATCCGTGATTTGCCGACCAGTGGTTCAACCGCAAAAAAGAGTGCTGACGGGGCGGGCGACAAAAAAGCCAAAAAAGTGAAAAAGGATGAAAAAGCCGCGCTGGTCAGCCGCATGGGCGTCGATCCTTATCACGGCTGGAAAGCGGACTATCAAATCCTGCCCGGTAAAGAGAAGGTGGTCTCGGAGCTGAAAGCGCTGGCGGCCAACGCCGACCATATCTATCTCGCAACCGACCTTGACCGTGAAGGAGAGGCGATCGCCTGGCACCTGCGGGAAGTAATTGGCGGCGACGACAAGCGCTTCAGCCGCGTGGTGTTTAACGAAATCACCCAAAATGCGATTCGTCAGGCGTTTGAAAAGCCGGGCGAGCTGAATATCGACCGCGTTAACGCGCAGCAGGCGCGTCGCTTTATGGACCGCGTCGTCGGCTATATGGTGTCGCCGCTGCTGTGGAAAAAGATCGCGCGCGGCCTTTCTGCCGGCCGCGTTCAGTCGGTGGCGGTACGCCTCGTGGTCGAGCGCGAACGCGAAATCAAAGCCTTTGTTCCCGAAGAGTACTGGGAGCTGAACGCCGACCTGCATACCAAGAAGGGCGATCTGCTGGCAATGGCGGTGACGCATCAGGGTGACAGCCCGTTCCGTCCGGTTAACAGCGAGCAGACCCAGGCCGCCGTCGCGCTGCTGGAAAAAGCGCGTTTCGAGGTGGTCGACCGTGAAGATAAACCGACCAGCAGCAAGCCTGGCGCGCCCTATATCACCTCAACGCTGCAGCAGGCGGCCAGCACGCGCCTCGGCTTCGGGGTGAAAAAGACCATGATGATGACGCAGCGCCTCTACGAAGCGGGCCACATTACCTATATGCGTACCGACTCCACCAACCTGAGTCAGGATGCGGTGGCGATGGCGCGCTACTATATCGACGCCTCCTTCGGTAGCAAGTATCTGCCGGCGTCGGCGAATACCTACGCCAGCAAAGAGAATTCACAGGAAGCGCACGAGGCGATTCGTCCTTCTGACGTCAACGTGGTGGCGGAAAAGCTCAAGGATATGGAAGCGGACGCGCAGAAGCTCTATCAGCTGATCTGGCGTCAATTCGTGGCCTGTCAGATGGTGCCCGCGCAGTATGATTCCACCACCCTGACCGTCGCCGCCGCTGGCTATAAGCTGAAGGCGAAAGGGCGCACGCTACGCTTTGACGGCTGGACGCGCGTGATGCCTGCGCTGCGTAAGAATGACGAAGATCGCACGCTGCCGCCGGTGGACATTGGCGAAACGCTCGATCTGCAACAGCTGATGCCCAGCCAGCACTTTACCAAACCGCCGGCGCGCTTCAGCGAAGCCTTGCTGGTGCGCGAGCTGGAGAAACGCGGCATCGGCCGCCCGTCGACCTACGCCGCCATTATCTCGACCATTCAGGATCGCGGCTACGTACGCGTGGAAAACCGCCGTTTCTATGCGGAAAAAATGGGCGAAATCGTCACCGATCGGCTGGAAGAGAACTTCCGCGATATGATGAGTTACGACTTTACCGCCACGATGGAAGACAGCCTCGACCGGGTCGCCAATAACGAGGCGGAGTGGAAAGGGGTGCTGGACACCTTCTTCAGCGACTTCAGTCAGCAGCTCGACAATGCGGAGAAGGATCCAGAAGAGGGCGGCATGCAGCCCAACCAGATGGTGCTGACCTCTATCGACTGCCCGACCTGCGGACGCAAAATGGGCATCCGTACTGCCAGCACTGGCGTGTTCCTCGGCTGTTCCGGCTATGCGCTGCCGCCGAAAAAGCGCTGCAAGCAGACCATCAACCTGATCCCGGAAAACGAAGTGCTTAACGTGCTGGAGGGCGATGACGCCGAAACCAACGCGTTGCGCGCGCGCCGCCGCTGCCAGAAGTGTGGTACGGCGATGGACAGCTATCTGATCGATCCGCAGCGCAAGCTGCACGTCTGCGGCAACAACCCGGAGTGCGACGGCTACGAGATCGAGCAGGGTGTGTTCCGCATCAAAGGCTACGATGGCCCGGTGGTGGAGTGCGAGAAGTGTGGTTCAGAGATGCACCTGAAAATGGGGCGTTTCGGCAAATACATGGCCTGCACCAACGACGAGTGTAAAAACACGCGTAAGATTCTGCGTAACGGCGAAGTCGCGCCGCCGAAAGAGGATCCGGTGCCGCTGCCGGAGCTGCCGTGCGAAAAGTCGGACGCCTACTTTGTGCTGCGCAACGGCGCGGCTGGCGTTTTCCTCGCCGCCAACACCTTCCCCAAATCGCGCGAGACCCGCGCGCCGCTGGTTGAGGAGCTGCAGCGCTTTAAAGATCGCCTGCCGGAGAAGCTGCGCTACCTTGCTGAGGCGCCGGCGACCAATCCCGACGGCAACAAAACGCTGGTGCGCTACAGCCGCAAGACCAAGCAGCAGTATGTTGCCTCGGATAAAAAGGGCAAAGCCACCGGCTGGTCAGTTTTCTATATTGACGGCAAGTGGCAGGAAGCGAAAAAGTAATCCCCTTATTAAGGCCAGCACTGCTGGCCTTTTTCTTGGCCTTATATCAAAACGTTATACATTCCTCCCTGCAGTGATATAGTTGTTATAGCATTTCCGACATGTTCCTACGCCTTGCTTTATTTCTCACCGATACGGCGCAAATACGTCAATCGGGGATGCCGCTCTGTAGCTTACTGGGATGGAACAGATATGAAATTGCAGCAGTTGCGCTATATCGTCGAAGTGGTTAATCACAACCTCAACGTCTCTTCGACGGCAGAAGGACTCTATACCTCGCAGCCCGGCATCAGTAAGCAGGTGCGCATGCTGGAGGATGAGCTGGGCGTGCAGATATTCGCGCGCAGCGGCAAACACTTGACGCAAGTGACACCGGCTGGTGAAGAGATTATCCGCATCGCGCAAGAGGTCTTGTCGAAGGTTGACGCCATTAAGTCAGTGGCGGGCGAGCATACATGGCCAGACAAAGGGTCGCTCTATGTCGCCACCACCCATACGCAGGCGCGCTATGCGCTGCCCGGCGTCATCAAAGGATTTATCGAGCGCTATCCACGCGTCTCGCTGCATATGCATCAGGGGTCGCCGACGCAGATTGCCGAAGCGGTCTCTAAAGGCAACGCAGACTTCGCTATCGCCACCGAAGCGCTGCATCTCTATGACGATCTGATTATGCTGCCGTGCTACCACTGGAACCGGGCGATTGTGGTCACGCCCGATCATCCGCTGGCGGGCAAAGAGCAGGTGACAATTCAGGAGCTGGCGGATTTTCCGCTGGTCACCTACACCTTCGGCTTTACCGGCCGCTCGGAACTGGACACCGCCTTCAACCGCGCCGGGCTGACACCGCGTATTGTCTTCACCGCCACGGATGCAGACGTGATTAAAACTTATGTTCGCCTCGGTCTTGGGGTGGGCGTTATTGCCAGCATGGCGGTCGATCCCCATGCCGATCCCGACCTGGTGCGCATTAAAGCCGACGATATTTTCACCAACAGCACCACCAAAATTGGCTTCAGGCGCAGTATCTTCCTACGTAGCTATATGTATGATTTTATTCAGCGCTTCGCGCCGCATTTAACACGTGAAGTGGTGGATGCCGCCGTCGCGCTACGCTCCAACGAAGATATCGAAGCGATGTTCAAGGACATCAAGCTACCCTTTAACTAAAGAATGAGACTCATTAAGGTTATTTAAGGCTGCCCAGGGCAGCCTTTTTTGACATGCAGGTTAGCGCCACCGGTATATCGACAAAGTTGATTATTTTTTTGTAATTGAAACATCGATCACATGTTTCCCCGTTAGCGTTTCTTAAAATGAGAGACAATATACAAAATTTACCCTGCCGCTTTGCGCCCTGCAAAGATTATTCCTAGATTCTAGTTTAGATTTGATGTGAAAGCGCTTTTATCAGACTTCTTTAAGTTTACTTGGATTTTAACTGGCCTTATAGCAATTTAACTCAAATTTGCAACGCAATAATTCAATTAAGGAAACTTGTCGCGATTCATTATTTCTTGCGTTATCTGGAGATTTTGATAAATAGCTTTAATCGTTGTACTCAATAAAAATAACTGGGTTTTCGGCTTTAATGATTTTAGGATTCGTCCTAAATCTTAATCGATGTTATCAATCGTTTTATTGAGGGTGATTGCCAGAAACTGTGGCCACGAGACTGACTGTACAACCCGGCTTCCGGGCAAAAAGCACTAAGGTTAAGTGCTCTGCTAGTATCCGCCGTAAAGCCTGGCTTACCGTGTTTACTGCTTCTGTACTGTTCTAGGTGGTAGTGGCATTGATAATCTGGCGTCTATGGGGTTAAACCATGTGGGCAAATGCACTCAGCCATAAACGATTGTTGACCGCGCCGCAACGTAAAGCGACAGCCTGCAAAAACAAAGAGAATAATGTGACGGAACACAATGTGATGATTCCCGACAGCTGGGAGCTGAATGACAATCAGCATCGTTTCATCGAGTCTTTCATGGACTTGAAAGCTAAATAAAAACAAACGTCATCACCTTTGATGGCTACAGAATTTTTTACGCTCAAATTTGGGAGGAGTGACTACGAATATTATCAAGATGTCTTGCTCGTCCTGCCTTAATACGCACCTCATCCCTGAGGTGCTCTGTTATCAGGCCGCTGCGCTGTTTAAAACGGCGCGACGATGTGCTCCACGGCGCCTGGCGCTTTACGGCCAGCGCGGTTACTCCGACTTCGGCAGCAGATGCCCCATCTTTTCCGCTTTGGTATCCAGATAGTGCGCGTTTTCTGGGTTGCGGCCGACAATCAGCGGCACGCGCTCAACGATATTGATGCCCGCTTCGCTGAGGATCTCCACCTTACGCGGATTGTTGGTCAGCAGACGCACTTCGTTGACGCCCAGCAGCTTGAACATATCGGCGCACAGCGTGAAGTCGCGTTCGTCCGCGGCAAAGCCGAGCTGGTGGTTAGCTTCCACCGTGTCGTACCCTTTATCCTGCAGCGCATAGGCGCTAATTTTGTTCAGCAGACCAATATTGCGGCCTTCCTGACGATGGTAAAGCAGCACGCCTCGACCCTCTTCGGCAATGGCATTCAGCGCCGCTTCCAGTTGAAAACCACAATCGCAGCGTAAGCTGAACAGCGCGTCGCCGGTAAGACATTCCGAATGGACGCGCGCCAGTACGGGCGTGTTATCGCTGATATCGCCATAAACCAGGGTGACGTGATCGTGACCGGTTGCCAGTTCTTCAAAACCTACCATAAGGAAATCGCCCCAGGGCGTGGGCAGTTTGGCTTCTGCCACCCGTTTAAGCTGCATGTGACTCTCCAGAACCTACAGAGGATGCGCTATTCTGAAACAGCGCGCAGGCCAACTATGGGCTGACAAAATTGGCAATATTGTGCCACAACGCGAAGTTGGGCTGGTAATTTGTCAGAACGATTGTAGTGATAAAGCACAATTATCCAAGGCGCAACATGTTATGTTATTATTTTTAAAAATAAAGTTATTAGCGAGCGGCAGATTACAGCCAGACGAAGGGAAAAAGAATGCTTGACATTTTACGGCGCACAACGGCAGCCATGCTGCTGCTGATGATTATTCCGGCAGTGGCCTGGCTCTCCGGCTGGCAGTGGCAGCCGGGTGAAAGCAACGCGCTTCTGCGCTTCCTGTTCTGGATGACGGAAACGGTCACGCGCCCGTGGGGCACGCTGACCAGCCTGCCGCTCAGCCTGTGGGTGCTCTGGTGTCTGCGCTTTCGTCTCAAGCCGGCTTTGCTGCTACTTTTGATCATGAACGTCACCGTACTTACCGGCCAGTACACCAAATCCTATATTAAAGATCAGGTGCAGGAGCCGCGTCCCTATGTAGTCTGGCTAGAGCACCATCACGGACTGGACGAGCGCGAATTCTACAGCATGACGCGCGAGGCGCGCGGCCAGCGGGTGGACGAGCTGCTCGCCAGCGATCGGGTACTGCCGGGCTGGCTAAAGCGGCACTGGGCGTTTGAAACCGGCTTCGCGTTTCCTTCCGGCCATACGCTGTTTGCCGCCAGCTGGGGGCTACTGGTGATGGGGCTGCTCTGGCCGCGTCGCCGCTATATCACTCTGGCCGTGGTCGGTCTCTGGGCGGGCGCGGTGATGGCCAGCCGTTTGCTGCTCGGTATGCACTGGCCCGGCGATCTGGCGATGGCGGTTCTGCTGGCCTGGCTGCTAGTAACGATAGCGACCTGGCTGTCGCAGCGTTTTTGCGGTCCGCTAACCTTGCCGCCGGAAAAGCGAAAGGAAGTAGCGCAGCGGGAAAGCGGATTGTAATTCGGCGAGCTATCCCCATATTATTGATTGCGCTTGCGTAACGATCTTTCGCCCCGTGCTGCATGGAGCAGCATTGTTGCCGCTTTTTTGGCATACTTCTACTGGATAACCTCACAACAGGATGCACTGTGAAATATTTGCTGATTTTCTTAGTAGTATTGGTCATTTTTATCATCTCCGTCACCTTAGGCGCGCATAACGACCAGATTATCACCTTCAATTATCTGCTGGCGCAGGGCGAATTCCGCATCTCCACGCTGCTCGCCGCGCTGTTCGGCGCAGGCTTTGTGCTAGGCTGGGCCATTTGCGGCCTCTTCTGGCTGCGCGTCCGCGTCTCGCTGGCGCATGCTCAGCGCAAGATAAAACGCATGCAGGCGCAACTGGAAAAAGGCGTGCCGCCCGTGGCCTCTTCGACTGCCGTCGCAGGCCGGGAATAACACTCCATGCTTGAACTGCTTTTTCTGTTGCTGCCGATCGCAGCGGCTTACGGCTGGTATATGGGGCGACGTAGTGCGCAACAGGACAAGCAGCAGGAGGCAATCCGCTTGTCGCGGGATTACGTGGCGGGCGTCAACTTTCTGCTCTCCAACCAGCAGGATAAAGCGGTCGATCTCTTCCTCGACATGTTGAAAGAGGACAGCGGAACGGTCGAGGCGCACCTGACGCTGGGCAACCTGTTCCGCTCGCGGGGCGAGGTCGATCGCGCCATTCGCATTCATCAGTCGCTGATGGAGAGCGCCTCGCTGAACTACGACCAGCGACTGCTGGCGATCCAGCAGCTGGGCCGCGACTATATGGCCGCCGGCTTTTACGACCGCGCCGAAGATATGTTCAAGCAGCTGACGGACGAGACCGACTTTCGCATCAGCGCCCTGCAGCAGCTGCTGCTGATCTATCAGGCCACCAGCGACTGGCAGCAGGCGATTGAGGTAGCGGAACGGCTGGTGAAGCTCGGCAAAGAGAGACAAAAGGGCGAAATCGCCCACTTCTACTGCGAGCTGGCGCTGCAGGCGATGAGCAGCGACGATCTCGACCGCGCCATGAGCCTGCTTAAAAAGGGCGAAGCCGCCGATCGTCAGAGCGCGCGCGTCTCGATTATGATGGGGCGTATCCTGATAGAAAAGGGCGATTATGCCAGAGCGATTGAACATCTGCAGCGCGTGCTGGAACAGGACAAAGAGCTGGTGAGCGAAACCTTGCCGATGCTGGAGACCTGCTATCAGCGCCTTAACCAGCCCGACGCCTGGGCGACGTTTCTCCAGCGCTGCGTCGAGGAGAACACCGGCGCGGCGGCAGAACTCTATCTCTCCGATATCCTCGAGCGCAAAGAGGGGCCGGAAGCTGCTCAGCTCTATATCAACCGCCAGCTGCAACGTCATCCTACGATGCGCGTGTTCCATCGCCTGATGGATTACCACCTGCATGAGGCGGAAGATGGCCGTGCCAAAGAGAGCCTGATAGTGCTGCGCAATATGGTGGGCGAACAGATCCGCACCAAGCCGCGCTATCGCTGCCAGAAATGCGGCTTTACCGCGCACGCGCTCTACTGGCACTGCCCATCCTGCCGTACCTGGTCTTCCGTGAAGCCGATTCGCGGGCTGGACGGCCAGTAGCCGCGCGCGAGTCGGCGCCGACCTTTTTAGTAGTTATAACATATTTGAAGAGTTAAACACTCACGATGCAGCTGATGGCCGCGCAGGGAAACGGACGGCCGCAAACGTTGTCCATCACGCGTCGCGCGGGTAGAATGCTTGCCGTTTGTCTTACAGGCACGCCGCCGTCAACCGCGAGGAACCGCTATGCCCCTGTCGCCAACTGAAACCGCTTCGCCCATTCTGGTGGCGCTCGACTATCACGATCTCGACAGCGCGCTGCGTTTCGTCGACCAGATTGATCCCGCGAGCTGCCGACTAAAACTCGGCAAAGAGATGTTTACGCTGTTCGGTCCGTCGCTAGTGAAAACCCTGCAGCAGCGCGGCTTCGAGATTTTCCTCGATCTTAAATATCACGATATTCCCAACACTACCGCCCATGCGGTGGCCGCGGCCGCCGATCTCGGCGTCTGGATGGTCAACGTTCACGCCAGCGGCGGGGCGCGCATGATGAACGCGGCGCGCGAAGCGCTGCTGCCCTACGGCAAAGAGGCGCCGCTGCTGATCGCGGTCACCGTCTTGACCAGCATGGACGCCGACGATCTGCTCGGCCTCGGCATCACCCTGTCGCCCGCCGAGCAGGCGGAGCGGCTGGCGAAGCTGACGCAGGCGTGCGGACTGAACGGCGTGGTCTGCTCGGCGCATGAAGCTGCGCGTTTCAAACAGGCCATCGGCGAAGATTTCGCGCTGGTAACGCCGGGTATCCGACCGGCAGGCAGCGACGCCGGCGACCAGCGCCGCATCATAACTCCGCAGCAGGCGCAGCAGACGGGCGTGGACTATATGGTGATTGGGCGTCCCATTACCCAGTCAGCCGATCCGGCGGCGACGCTTGCCGCGATTCTGACCAGCCTTCGAGAGCGTCATGAGCCGCGATAATCCTCAGGTTTACTCAATCGAAACTGGCCGCAAAGGCAAGGGCGTCTGCTTGATCACCGGTTTCGATCTGGATGACGACGCGCTGGCGAAGCTGGGCGCGGAGCTGAAGAAGAAGTGCGGCTGCGGTGGCGCGGTCAAAGTTTAGCGATCAGCCGTTTTCCGCCTTTTTTCAGCCAATCGCTCCATAACGTTTTCAGGCTGAACTGCACAATTCAGGGATTAACTTGAGCCAGGACACGAGAATGCTGGAGCAACTGAAACAGCAGGTTCTGGAAGCGAACCTGGACTTGCCGCGCTACAACCTAGTCACCTTTGCCTGGGGCAACGTCAGTGCAATCGATCGCGAGCAAGGCGTGTTGGTGATCAAGCCTTCCGGCGTCAGCTATACCGGCCGCGTCATTATTGAGAGCTTTGCCCAGCGCGCGCGCTCTCCCACCGCCATCCCCGCCGTGCTGGTGAACTCGCATGAGCCGTTCGCCTGGGGCCGCGACGCTTACGCCTCCGAGCACAGCGCCGTGGTGCTGGGGGAGGTCGCTGTATGGGGCTGTTCAGTCAGCAGCTATGGCCGGATCTGCCGCCTATCAATCAGACGCTGCTCGATTTGCACTACCTGCGCAAGCACGGCTAAAACGCCTGGTACGGCCAGAAAGCGTAGTCCGCTGCATCGTCGCCCTGGCTGACGGCCAGCGATCGACCCTCCGTCTTCACTTCACATCAATGCCAACATCCTCCAGGCCATAACCAAAGCGCGTCGCAAAATAAGGCACCTCTGCGCAGACCGAGCGTGCAGCAATGCCGCGTTTGCCTCTCTGTGCTTGCCCGCCGCACCCTGCCTCAAATCGCCACTCAAATGCACGCAGCATGCGGCCTGAAGCCTTTGTATGGCGAAGGCGACCAAATTAATGAAACATGGTTTCTGCAAAAATTAAAACAGCGCTTCACTTTTGCGATTTAATCACTGTTTTCCGCTGCAACACCCCGTATTCAACAACGTTTGCCCTTGTTCATCGGTCATGGAAACGTCCTCCGGGGGAGTGCTCTGCTGGCATTATCTCATTATTTTATCAACAGTATTCGGTATCTCACCTCAGAACAAGAGGCCAGCCAATATATTTTCCAGTCTGGTAAAGAATGGCACAAAAAGACCCCGCGTCGCGGGACCGAACATTCTGCTTAATAAGGACATTTCCTCAGCTTTACCCGCCTGACTGGGGAACCGGGCGTCAAGACAGTAACTATGGAATTCGCGCTCACTCATCGGCGGCAGATCCGGGTGATGCTGCCGCATATGCTGAAGATAATTTTGATAATCCTGGACCCCGACCATCAGACGGAAGCTCTGCTGCAGCCCGTGCCACAGCCGCCGCGCGGCGGCCGACAGCGCGTCACCCAAGCCCAGGCGCGCCGGACGGGTTGCGCGAAACACGGTGTCAGACATGGCGCGCCTCCTGATTACCTGCGAGGCGCTCTCTACCGTGGTCCGATCAACGCCACAGGGGAGTTCATGGCGAAGTAGACACCCGGATCGATCACCGAGGCGCAGAGCAGCGCCATAATGGCAACAAAGGATTCCATCAGCATCGCGCCATAGCCGATAAAGCGGATATGGCTTTCACGCTCCACCAGCCTCGGTGTGGTGCCGCTGGAGACCAGCGCGTGGAAGCCGGAAGTTTCATCTCCGGCAGGGTGAACAGAATGCCGACCGCCAGCCCGACGATCACGCCGATTTTCAGGAAGGTGGAAAGGTATTCGCGCGGCGCCAGCAGCAGCACCTAGGTCAGCGAGGTGCCTTTCAGGGTAAAGAAGGGGCCCCAGTAGGGGGATCCTACGCCACGTTGCCGCCAAAGATAATCGCCGCCATCATCAGCACGAAGCCGATCAGCGACACCTCGGCGATTTTGCCCGGACGGCTAAAGCGCATATAGACGCCCATCAGCAGCGCGATGGGTATGGTGGCGGCGATGGTGAAGAGCTCCCACGGCGAGTCGGCCAGCGCTTTCACCACCAACAGCGCCAGCGCGGAGACGATAATGATCATCACGCCCAGCATGGTGATAACGCTAGCGAAGGCGTCCAGCTCCTGGCGCGCCATCTCGCCCAGCGAGCAGCCGTCACGGCTGGGTGGAGATAAACAGCACCAGAAAATCCTGCACCGCGCCCGCCAGGATCCAGGTAGTGCCGGGCAGAAAGCCCATCTGCGCCGCCAGAATCGGGCCGACCAACGGCCCCGCGCCGGCGATAGCGGCGAAGTGATGGCCAAATAGCACTCACTTGTTGTGTGGACACATAATCGAGCCCGTCGTTGAACCGCTCGGCGTGCGGGCGTGCGGCGGCGATCGTCCAGCTCGAAAATATTGCGGGCGATAAACAGACTGTAAAAACGGTAGGCGATGCTATAGCAGACGACGGCGGCGACCACCAACCATACCGCGTTGACAGGCTCGCCGCGATTGATCGCCAGCATGGCGAAAGCGCCCGCGCCGATTAACGCCACGGCTAACAGACAATGCCGATTTTGACGTTCTTCATGACCTCACTCCTTATATGAACCGAAAAGACGTTCAAAGACAACGAGCTAAAGGTAATATAATGGAATGTAAGTGAAAGTTAATCAATCAAGAAGTGTGAAGCGGGATACAAATATCGCATCGCGGAGAGGGCTATGGGCTAAAATGCGGGATAACAGAGGTTATCCCGCAGCCTTTCATGCTCAGACGGCGGGGCGCGCCACGACGCTGCGCGTTTCCATACGCACTTCAGCAATGGTCACGTCAATCACGTCGGTGACGCGATAGGCGATCTCGCCTTTGATCTGCACGGTGCCGTTCTCCTGGCTGCACACCAGCTCGTCGCGCACCGCGTGGATAAAGGGCGCCGAGATAAAGGCGACTGCGCCGTTCTCCAGCAGGCGCACACGCATGCCGCCGCGCGACACGTCTATGATCTCGGCGCTGAACTTGCGGTCAGTGCCGGCGTGCGGCGCCAGCCAGCGCGCATACAGCCAGTCGCCGACGTCGCGTTCCGCCATACGTTTCAGGCGACGACGCTCGCTCATAATGGTGGTTAACGCCTCATCCGGACGTGCGCCTTGCTCGCCGCGGATAATCGCCTTCAGCAGACGATGGTTGATCATGTCGCCCGACTTACGGATTGGCGAGGTCCAGGTTGCGTAAGCATCCAAGCCTAGGCCGAAGTGGGGACCCGGCTCGGTGCTGATTTCGGCCAACGACTGGAAGCGGCGGATGCGGCTGTCGAGATACTGCGTCGGCTGTGCGTCGAGCTCGCGGCGCAGCTGGCGGAAGCCTTCCAGCGTGGTAATGGCGGCGGCGTCCACGGTCACGCCGTGATTCGCCAGCACCGCGGCAGCCTGCTCGGCGTTGGCGGCGTCGAAGCCGGTGTGCACGTTATAGACGCCAAAGCCGAGCTTCTCGCGCAGCACTTTACCGGCGCAGACATTGGCGAGGATCATCGCCTCCTCCACGATTCGGTTGGCGATACGGCGCGGCGCGGCGACGATATCCAGCACTTCGCCTTTTTCGCCCAGCACGAAGCGGTAGTCGGGACGATCTTTAAACACCAGCGCGTAGTTGTGACGCCATTCGCCGCGCGCCAAGCAGATGCGGTGCAGCAGACGAATTTGCTGTGCAATTGCCTCGCTCTGCGGCTGCCAGTCGCCGCGGTTCTCCAGCCAGTCGGAGACCTCGTCGTAAACCAGTTTGGCTTTTGACTCGATCCACGCGGCGAAGAAGTGCACGTCGTCGCCCAGCAAGCCATCCTGCGCGACGGTGACGCGGCAGCACAGCGCCGGACGGCGCGCGTTGGGGCGTAGCGAGCAGACGTCGTCGGAGAGTTCGCGCGGCAGCATCGGGATATTGAAGCCCGGCAGGTAGTTGGTGAAGGCGCGCTGCGCCGCCAGTTTGTCCAGCTCGCTGCCTTCCGGCACGTAGGCGGTGGGATCGGCGATGGCGATGGTCAGGCGCAGTGTACCGTCAACGTTCTCTTCAACATAGAGCGCGTCGTCCATATCTTCGGTGCTGGCGCTGTCGATGGTGACGAATTCCAGCGCGGTGAGATCTTCTCGCGTCAGCTGCTCGTCCTGCATGTCGCCGAAGCCCACGATCGGCGCTTCACGCTCGAGGTTGTGGCGCGACAGGGTGACCCACCAGGGCGCGAGGTGGTCGTCGGCCTTCACGATAAATTCAGTCAGTTCGGCATAGAAGCCGCGAGCGCCTTTCAGCGGATGGCGACGCATTTCGGCAACGGCCCAGTCGCCTGCCTGAAATTCATGGCTCAGGACACGCACCGGACGGCAAGGAATGGCATCTTTTAACAGCGGGTGATCCGGGACGATAGAGAGGCGGTCATCTTTCTTCTGCACGCGGCCGACAAAGCGGCTGAGGAAGGGTTCAATCAGCGTTTCCGGCTCGGCGCTTTCGCGGTCCTTGTCACTGTGGATGATGGCGGAGATACGATCGCCATGCATCACTTTCTTCATCTGCGGCGGCGGAATGAAATAGCTTTTCTGCGCGTCGACTTCAAGAAAGCCGAAACCTTTTTCGGTGCCTTTGACAACACCTACAGCGCGAGGCGTCTGCGCGTGAAGCTTTTCTTTAAGCTGCGCGAGCAGCGGATTATCCTGGAACATAGTCAGTATCGTTTCGTGGTCTAAGAGCGGCTGCTAGTTTTACGCGAATCAGGGGCGCGCGGCAAGGCAAAAAGGGGTAAAAAAGCCAGATTAACCGGCTTTTAGCTGTGATACGTTTGACCTTACGCAATGCGCTGGGTCGGCTGGGCGATGGAGAGTTCCGGCTTCACCGGAACAGATTTCGAGGTCGGCGTGCCGCTGCCGTCGCCGAAGCTGTTCAGCGGCACCAGCTGGTTGGTTTCCGGATAATAGGCCGCGAGGTTGCCGCGCGGAATATTATAGAGCACCAGCTTGAATTGAAGCCGCTGACGCGACGCGAAATGCCGTCGTTCCACAGGGTCTCGATATCCACTTCCTGTCCCTCTCAGAAGCCGAGCGACTGCATATATTCCGGGTTGATAAACACTACTTCGTGCTGGCCGTAGACGCCGCGGTAGCGATCGTCGAGGCCGTAAATGGTGGTGTTGTACTAATCGTGCGAACGCAGGGTTTGCAGCGTAAACGGCACTTCCGGCAGATCCTGCGGGAACAGAGAGGCGGGCAGCGCCGCGCTGCTGAATCCCGCTTTCTGCGTCGGCGTGTTGAAGCGTAGCTCTGCCGCCGCGTTGCCCAGATAGAAGCCGCCCGGCTGATCGCACCTCGCGTTGAAGTCGGCGAAGCCCGGAATCGTCGCGGCGATATGGTTGCGGATCAGGTTGTAATCGCCAGCCAGATCGCGCCATTTCACCTTCTCGTCACCCAGCACCGCGTGCGCGATGCCCACCACGATAGCGTTCTCGGAGCGCTGCGTGTCCGCCAGCGGAACGCCGACGCCTTCAGAGGCGTGCACTATGCTGAAGGAGTCTTCCACGGTGATGAACTGGTTGCCGTTCGCCTGGATACGCCTAGATATCGCGCTCGGTGCGGCCCAGCGTCGGCAGGATCAGGCTTTCTGCGCCCGGCACCAGATGGCTGCGGTTGAGTTTGGTGCTGATGTGCACGGTCAGGCCGCAGCGCTGCAGCGCTTCTTCGGTAAGCGGCGAGTCCGGTGCGGCGGCCGCCAGGTTGCCGCCCTGCGCGATCAGCACTTTGATCTCGTCGCGCAGCATGGTGTTCAGCGCTTCAACGGTATTGTGGCCGTGCTCGCACGGCGGCTCGAAGCCGAAGTGGTTGCCCAGCGCGTTGAGAAACGCCTTGTTAGGCTTCTCGTCGATGCCCATAGTGCGGTTGCCCTGCACGTTGCTGTGGCCGCGCACCGGACAGAGGCCAGCGCTTTTTTGCCCAGCAGGCCAAACAGCAGCTGCAGGTTAACGATTTCGCGCACCGTATCCACCGAGTGCTTGTGCTGGGGATGCCCATCGCCCATGAGCAAATCAAGCGGTCAGCACTCTGATAGATGGCGGCGTCTTCACGGATCTGCGCTTCGCTCAGGCCGACGGCTGCACGATCTGCATCCAGTCGGTGCGGTCTACCACGTCGAAATAGGCTTCCACGCCGTGCGTGGTGGCGTTGATAAAGGTTTCGTCAAACAGGCCTTTCTCGCCGGCGGTCACGCGCGCTTTGCCGACGCCGATGCTGCGTTTCAGGCCGGTGCCGCTCGCTTCGTGGCACATATTGGAGCAGTCGGGGAAGTTGTTGGTACCCACCAAGCGGCCGAACAGCTGATAGAGTCAGGAGACCTCGTTGCTGGCGCGGCCGGAGGTGTAAAGCTCCATCTGGTTTGGGTTGTCCATCGCTTTGATATGCTGCGCGATCAGCGCAAAGGCGTAGTCCCAGCCGATCGGCTCATAGTGATCGGTTTCGGCGTTGTAGCGCAGCGGATGGGTCAGGCGGCCCTGATATTCCAGGAAGTAGTCGCTCTGCGCATAGAGTTTGGTCACGCTGTGCTGGGCGAAAAAGTCGGTATTGACCACGCGGCTCGTCGCTTCCCAGGTCACCGCTTTGGCACCGTTTTCACAGAAGTTGAACGTGCTCTTGTCGTCGTCGCCCCAGGCGCAGCCCGGGCAGTCGAAGCCGCGCGCTTTGTTCATGCGCATCAGGTTGCGCAAGTTTTTCAGCGCGGCTTTGCTGTCGAGAACGAAACGGGGGTAGCTTCCAGCGATCCCCATCCGCCGCAGCGGCGCGATAAGGTTTAATTTTTCGTTTAAATTTCATGGCGAGTGCAGGCTTATATTTTTGTAGGAAGTTTGTTATCAGGTTATAATCCTGATGATGAGGGATGTGTGCGACTGCAATCATAAGTTGTCTAATTGATTGACTTAATGGTGCGATAGCCCGCGTTTATCGCGCCAGCTGGCAAAGTATGGTGGTGTTCAAAATTTACTCGCAGATAACCTGAAGGTAACGGGAGTTACCGCCGCATCGGGTCAATACTTTCCCTTTCTTATCGAAAAGGCGCTCCCCATGACACAGCTCACCAGCCAGCTCCATGCGTTTGGCAAAGCCTTAATGATGCCGATCTCGGTTATCGCCGCTGCGGGGATCTTCCTCGGGCTGGCGGCGGCGATGCGAAACCCGGCGATAGCCGGCGACGCCTTTGCACAGATGCAGGTGCCGCAGCTGATCATCGGCTTTATCCGCAAGTGCCGGGCGCGCTGTTCTCCAACCTGCCGGTTTTCTTCGCGGTCGCCAGCGCCATTGGCCTGGCGAAGGCGGAGAAGCCGACCGCGGCCTTCACCGCTGTGATTGGCTATATCGCCGTAAACGTCGGTATTAACGCGACGGTGGCGGCGAAAGGGCTGACAGCGGCCACTACCACGCCAGAGGCGCTGCAGCAGGCGGGCCTCGATAGACTGCGGCGATGATGAACTCGGCAGAATATATCGAGATGCTGGACATCTTCACCTATAACATGAGCGTGCTGGGCGGCGTGATCACCGGGCTGCTGACGGTGGTGCTGCACAACCGCTTCTATACCCAGCAGCTGCCGACCGCGATCAGCTTATTCGGCGGCCGTCGCTTCGTGCCCATCGTGACCATTGTCTTTCTGCCGCTGGTGGGCGTGCTGCTGGCGCTGATCTGGCTGACGCTCGGCGCAGGCATCGCCTGGGTCGGCCAGATGATCGGCAAAAGCGGCCAGTACGGCGCCTTTCTACTTGGCGCGGTGGAACGCATCCTGATCCCCACCGGCCTGCACCATATTTTCAATGAGACCGTGCGCTTTACCCCGATTGGCGGCATTGCCATGGTAGACGAGCAGACGCAGGTAGGCGCGCTCAATATCTTCAACGCCTCGCAGATCCATCTCGGCACGGTGCCCGACGACGTGCTGCGCAACGCCACGCAGTTTCTGGCGCAGGGCAAAATTCCGGTGATGATGTTCGGTCTGCCCGCCGCCGCACTGGCGATCAACCATACGGCGCGCCCTGAGCATAAGACGCGTTGCTACATGCGCTGCTTACCGGCCTCTCCTTTATGCTGATGTCGATGCTGCACCTGATGATTGGCAACGTGCAAGGGCGGCATTATCGATCTGATCGTCTTCGGCGTGCTGGGCGGCAGCAAAACCCACTGGTGGTGGACGTTGGCGCTGGGAGCGGTTTACGCGCCGCTCTACTACTATGGGCTTCGCTTCGTGACTACGCGCATGGGCGTGTAAACGCCGGGACGCGAGTCGGAAGAGGAGAAGCCGTAGCAGCAGGTGGCGGCAGACGAAAGCACCCAGGTGATCATCAGCGGCCAGGGTAACATCGAAGAGATGGACTGCTGCTTTACCCGCCTGCGTGTGCGGGTGAAGGATATGAAAGAGGTGGTAGATCAGACGCTGCTCACCACCGGGGTCAACCGCGTCAGCGAGCACGACATTCAGGTGATCTACGGCCCGCAGGTGGATAAAATCGCCAATGAGGTGAAAACCGCGCTTGGTGTGGCCTGAGCAGGAGTGAGCAGTAATTAGGTCTACACTTAACAGAATGGAAGCCAATAAGGGTCAGCGTCGCCGTCAGGCGATCGGGAAACAGCAGCTGGCAGAGATCGCGCGACGCCAGCAGTATCGGCTGCAGCGCGTGCGCTTCCTGCTGCAAGCCGAGCAGGAAACGATCGTTGAAGGTGGGAAAATTGCGCAGAAGCGGAAAAGAAAAGGGCGAGCCAGGCTCGCCTTCAGAAATTTATTTCAGTTCCAGTTCGTTCATCGCGGCGATGCTGAAGCCGCCGTCAACGTGAACCACCTCGCCGGTGATGCCACCAGCCAGGTCAGAGCAGAGGAACGCGGCGGAGTTGCCGACGTCTTCGATAGTGACGGTGCGGCGAATCGGAGTGACCGCTTCGCAGTGCGCCAGCATCTTACGGAAATCTTTGATGCCAGACGCCGCCAAGGTACGGATCGGACCCGCGGAAACAGCGTTGACGCGCACGCCTTCCGGACCCATCGCGTTCGCCATATAGCGAACGTTGGCTTCCAGTGACGCCTTTGCTAGGCCCATCACGTTGTAGTTCGGGATGGCGCGCTCTGCGCCCAAGTAGGAGAGCGTCAGCAGGGCGGAGCCCGGGTTCAGTATCTCGCGGCACTCTTTCGCCATCGCCACAAAGCTGTAGGCGCTGATGTCGTGAGCGATTTTAAAGCCTTCGCGGGTTACGGCGTTCACATAGTCGCCATCCAGCTGGTCGCCCGGGGCGAAACCGATGGAGTGAACAAAGCCGTCAAATTTCGGCCAGGTTTTCGCCAGTTCAGTAAACAGCGATTTGATGCTTTCGTCTTTAGCCACATCGCACGGCAGAACAATGTCTGAACCCAGTTCTTTAGCAAATTCTTCCACCCGACCGTTCAGTTTGTCGTTCTGGTAGGTGAAAGCCAATTCTGCGCCCTGCTTGTGCATCGCCTGCGCAATTCCGTAGGCAATAGAGAGTTTACTGGCAACGCCAGTAATCAGAATGCGCTTACCGGAAAGAAAACCCATAGCTGTAATCCTTATGGTCATTGTTGTTGGCGGTCGCATTTGCTGGTTAAAAAAAAGGCGACCGACGTTAATCGACGTGCGATTCTAGCACATCTCAGGCAAATGGGGTAAACCAACCTGTTTTAGCGTTCCCGACGCCGGGCTTCTGCCGTCAGTGCTTCGCCAAAATTCGACGCCAGGCAATTTATTGATGACTGCCAGCTGCGACCGCAGCGGAATGATTGCGTGTTAATCGAAAAGCTGGGAATTAATTCGGATCTGACGCGCGAAAAGCTGTCGGCAAATTACCGAGACGCAAGGATTAACGCCATTGTTTCGCTCGACCTGGGCTTAGCGCCGGGTTTTACTCAGCAGAGCCTGCGCCAGATAGATATACCCGTTCTGATCCTTGCCACGCAGGGGGATAATGTAATCAGACTGTCGGCGGCGCAAGAGTCTGGTTATCTGGCCGCCTGGATGCTACGCAGCTTTAACGCATCGCTGATGGAATCGACAGGGGGGCTATTGGCGTGTGAGGCGAACAGGCGATTATGACCGATGCGGTCGAAGAAAAAGTTCGCGCGATTTTCAGCGAGTATGAATGCGAGCCGGTTTATGCGCTGGCTATGAGCCTGCTACAACCACGCGTGCATCGAAAAAGGGCCCGGCGACGGGGCAGAGGTGTACCGCCCCATCTTCAGTAGACTGCGGGGTGGGTGACTAAAGTTTAGTCATCTGATCCCGTACCCTTCACGAAAATGCCTTTCTGACAAATACCTTCCAAAACCTGAAGCGCAGCGGCTTGCCAAAAATCTCTTCAATTATAACTGTATTTATATGCAGTGATTTTTGAAGGGAATTCTTCATGCCGCGCGAGTACGAAAAATAAACAGCATTCCGAAGTGCGATTAAAAGAGCCCAAAAAAGGCCGGTTTACAGTGACTACGGTCGACTTCGTCAAAGAGCTGGAGAAGCTGAACTGGCACTTCACATTGAAAGAAGCAAAAATAAGGCAGAGTCCTTCCCCAAAACCATTCTAAAAAAGCAGTTAAAACAGGCTGCTAAAGAGTAAAAATCAAAGCGAAAAAAACGGGTGGTTTTGATTTAGCTGATTCATTTAAATATTAAATTACTCCCTCTCTATACCGTGCTTCTTCATCATTGCCCGCAGCTGGTGGTAGGTCACGCCCAGCAAGTCGGCCGCGCGGCGCTGGTTATACTTCGCCTGCTCCAGGCTCGTCTCTACCAGCGCGCGCTCCTGCTGGTTCTGCCACTGTCGCAGATCGAGCGGCAGGTCGGGCAGGACACTCGATAGCGGTTGGGATGCCGGTGAGGCGATCGTCTCGGCATCCGCTGCGGGCACCGGCTGCGCGTGCGGCGCAAAGGGGTTAATGATAATCCTGTCCAGCGGCGTCTCGCTGCTGTGGTGGCGATATACCGAGCGTTCCACCACGTTCTTCAACTCGCGCACGTTGCCCGGCCATGACCAGTCGAGCAGCGTCGCCTGCGCCTCGGGGGTAAAGCCGAGAAACAGCGGCAGGCCCAGCTCGCGGCACATCTGAATAGCAAAGTGCTCTGCCATAAGCAGAATATCGCCGCGCCGCTCTCGCAGCGGCGGAAGCTGCACCACGTCAAAGGCGAGACGGTCGAGCAGATCGGCGCGAAACCTGCCCGTCGCCGCCAGCGCGGGCAGGTCCTCGTTAGTGGCGCATACCAACCGCACGTTAACCTGCAGGGCGTGATTGCCGCCGACGCGCTCCAGCTGGCCATACTCAATGAAGCGCAGCAACTTCTCCTGCAGCAGCATCGGCGCGGTTGCCAGCTCGTCGAGAAACAGCGTGCCGCCATCCGCACGCTCAAAGCGGCCCAGGTGACACTTCTGTGCGCCGGTAAAGGCGCCCGCTTCATGGCCGAACAGCTCGGAGTCGAGCAGGCTCTCGTTTAACGCCGCGCAGTTGAGTGAAATAAACGGCCCCTGCCAGCGCTCGGAGAGATAGTGCAGGCGGCTGGCGATCAGCTCTTTACCCGTACCGCGTTCGCCGACCACCAGCACTGGCTTCTCAAGCGGTGCCAGCATGGAAACCTGCTCCAGCATCTCGAGAAAATTGTTAGATTCTCCCAACAGGGTGTCGTTACCGTTCGCCATTATGAAATTCACCAACTGTTAATCAATTTCACTACCTTACGCGACGCGCTGCGCGCTGTAAAATTTAAAAACCATTTAAGTTTAATAAATTAAAAATTGGCACGTTTTTTGAAATGTCAATTGGCGCATCGCGCATCAACATAATTCAAGAGGAGTATAATTATGGGTATTTTTTCTCGCTTCGCCGACATCATTAACGCCAACATCAATTCGCTGCTGGAGCGTGCGGAAGATCCGCGGAAGTTGGTACGCCTGATGATTCAGGAAATGGAAGACACGCTGATTGAAGTGCGATCCACCTCGGCGCGCGCGCTGGCAGAGAAAAAACAGCTTAACCGCCGCATTGAGCAGGCTGAAATCCAGCAGGCGGAATGGCAGGAAAAAGCTGAGCTGGCGCTGCGTAAAGAGAAAGAGGATCTGGCGCGTGCGGCGCTGAGCGAAAAGCAGAAGCTTACCGAACTGATCGCCACGCTGCAGCAGGAAGTGGGGCAGGTTGAAGAGACCCTAGCGCGCATGAAAGGCGAAATTGGCGAGCTGGAAAAGAAGCTGAGCGAAACGCGGACGCGCCAGCAGGCGCTGACGCTGCGTCACCAGGCGGCTTCTTCATCGCGCGACGTCCGCCGTCAGCTAGACAGCGGCAAGCTGGATGAGGCGATGGCGCGTTTTGAGTCCTTCGAGCGTCGCATCGACCATATGGAAGCGGAAGCGGAAAGCCAGCGCTTCGGTAAGTCAAAATCGCTGGATGCGCAGTTTGCCGATCTGCAGGCGGACGATGAGATCAGCCAGCAGCTGGAAGCGCTGAAAGCCAAAATGAACCGCAGCAAATAACCATAACGTTAACTGCGAGACTGATGAAGGATAGTCAATGAGCGCACTTTTTCTCGCCATTCCGCTGACCATATTCGTGCTGTTCGTCGCGCCGATCTGGTTATGGCTGCACTACAGCAACCGGCGCAGCGGCAACGAGCTGTCTGCGGGTGACATCCAGCGCCTGCAGCAGCTGACGCAGGATGCCGAACGCATGCGCGACCGTATCCACGCGCTGGAGTCGATTCTGGATGCCGAGCATCCCAACTGGAGGTAGTCATGATCAAACGCAAGCTGTGGCGCAAGCCTGACGACGGCAAGCTGATGGGCGTCTGCGCCGGGATAGCGGAATATCTCGACATTCCGGTGCGTCTGCTGCGCGTGATTGTGGTGCTGTCGCTGTTTTTCGGTCTGTTTATGATCACTGTCAGCGCCTACTTTATTCTGGGGTTTGTGCTCGACGTGAAGCCGGCCGACGCCGAAGAGGGGCCTGGCGCGCCGAGCGCCGGCGAACTGCTGGATCGGCTGGAAACCGCGCTGCACCGCGACGATCAGAGCGTGCGCGATATCGAGCGCTATGTCACCTCGGAAACCTTTAGTGTGCGCAGCCGCTTTCGTCAGCTCTGATATTTCCTGAATGGAGCCCTGCTGGCTCCTTTATCCTGTTCAACCGGAGGTTTACTTTGTCATATTCACGTACGTCCGCCTTTCGCCGCCGCGCGACCCCCGCGTTGAAGTCGGTCAGGAAATTCATCATTATCAATGCCGTGAGTTACGGGCCTGCCGGCCTGACCGGCTGGGTGGTAAAATCTGTTGCACATCGTCCTCTGCGCATTCTGCTTTCCCTGGCGCTGGAGCCGCTGCTGCAGCGCGTCATGAAGCGGGCGGCAGCGCGCTTCATCAGGGAAAAAGATGATAAACAAGTCTGAACTACTCTCAATACTTAACCGCGGTGCAGATCGCCATCTGCGCCTGGCGGTCACCGGGCTGAGCCGCAGCGGCAAACCCGCCTTTATCACCTCGCTGGTTAATCAACTGCTGAAAGTGCACAGCGGCTCGCGGCTGCCGCTCTTTTCCGTGGCGCGCGACGGGCGCCTGCTGGGCGTCAAGCGTATCCCGCAGCGCGATATGGGCACGGCGCGTTTTACCTATGACTAGGGGCTGGCGCAGCTTTACGGTACGCCGCCCGCCTGGCCGACCCCGACGCGCGGCATCAGCGAAATGCGACTGGCGCTGAGCTACTGCTCGCAGGAGTCGATGCTGCGCAACTTCCGGGAAAGCGCGACGCTCTATCTGGAAATTGTTGACTATCCCGACGAATGGTTGCTCGATCTGCCGATGCTGGCACAAGGAGTATCTCGACTGGTCGCGGCAGATGCTGAGCCTGCTGCAGGGCGATCGCGCGCAGTGGGGCACAGCCGTGGCGCGCGCTATGCGCTGACCTCGATCCGTTTGCGCCCGCCGACGAAAATCGGCTGGCCAAGATCACTGCCGCCTGGACCGACTATCTGCACCGCTGCAAAGTGGAGGGGCTGCACTTTATCCAGCCGGGCCGCTTTGTGCTGCCGGGTGAGATGGCGGGCGCGCCGGCGCTGCAGTTTTCCCCCTGGCCCCTCGCTGACGAAGCGGCGCGCGGCAGGCTGGCGCAGGCGGACAAGGGCAGCAACTTCACGATGCTGCAGCAGCGCTACCGCTACTACTTCAGCACGTGGTGAAGATTTTTACCGCAATCACTTTCTGCGCTTCGATCGCCAGATCGTGCTGGTGGACTGTCTGCAGCCGCTCAATAGCAGCCCGCAGGCGTTCAACGATATGCGGCTGGCGCTGACCCAGCTGATGCTAAGCTTCCACTACGGCCAGCGCACGCTGTTCCGCCGTCTCTTTTCCCCGCTCATCGATAAGCTGCTGTTCGCCGTCACCAAAGCGGACCACATCACGGCGGATCAGCATGCCAATATGGTGTCGCTGCTTCAGCAGCTGGTGCAGGGCGCGTGGCAAAACGCGGCGTTCAAAGGCATCAGCATGGAGTGTATCGGGCTGGCGTCGGTGCAGGCCACGCAGAGCGGACTGGTGGATCACCGCGGCGAAAAAATCCCGGCGCTACGCGGCGAGCGGTTGGCGGACGGTGAGGCGCTGACTTTCTACCCAGGCGAGGTGCTGCCGCGCCTGCCGGGCCACACCTTCTGGCAGCAGCAGAGCTTTCAGTTTGAACAGTTCCGGCCGCGTCCGCTGAAAATCGATCGTCCTCTGCCACATATCCGTATGGACGCCGCGCTGGAATTTTTATTAGGAGACAAGCTGCGATGAACAATGAAAACCTGAAGCCGCGCATCGATTTCGCGCGACAGCTGGAGACGCCGTGCGAAGAGACGCTGCGCCCGGCGCAGGCGTTCAACGCCGACGCGCAGCAGGCCTTTCTCGCCGCTGAGGAAGGGCGCGGGCGATCAGGCGCTGCGGCCGAAGCGCAGCCTGTGGCGCAAGCTGGTGGGCGCCGGGCGTGGCGCTGTTTGTCGCCAGCGCGGTGGCAAACAGCGTGCAGTGGGTTTGGAACGCCTGGCTGGCGCGCGACTGGTTCGCGCTCGGCAGCGGCGCGGCGGGCGGCCTGATCGTCGTCGCGCTAGTCAGTGAATGGCGGCATCTGTGGAAGCTGCGCGCCCGCGCGGAAACGCGCGATCTGGGCCGCGCGCTGCTGCACAGCCACAGCGTGGGCTAGGGCCGCCCCTTCTGCGAAAAGCTGGCGCAGCAGGCCGGCATCGATCAGGCGCACCCGGCGCTGCAGCGCTGGCACGCCTCGCTGCACGAGACGCAGAATGACTGCGAGACCGTCAGGCTCTATGCGCAGCTGGTGCAGCCGGTGCAGGAACGCCTGGCGCGGCTGAAATTAGCCGCCACGCGGTGGAGTCGACGCTGATGATCGCCGTCAGCCCGCAGGCCTGCATCTGGTCAACCGCATCGCGGCCATCTACGGCATCGAGCTGGGCTATTTCAGCCGGCTGCGTCTGTCCCGGCTGGTGCTGCTCAATATGGCGTTCGCAGGCACGTCGGAGCTGGTGCGCGAGGTCGCAGGACATCTTGGCGCGGCTCTCCGCCCGCGCCGCGCAGGGTATCGGCGCCGGGCTGCTGACGGCGCGGCTAGGCGTAAAGGCGATGGAGCCGTGCCGGCCGCTGCCGTGACTGGAGAACGACAAGCCGCGCCTCGGCGACTTCTGGCGCGATCTGGTGACGAAGCTGAAAGAGACGCTGCCCAAAGGTGGCGTCAAGCGCGAAAGCTAAGCGCTTCTCCCTTCCGGTGCGCCGCTGTCTAGTTGGCGCACCATTCGCTGAACAAACCCTTCAGACCGGCCGCAAGTTGGCATATTATCTCCAGATTCTTTACCTGACTAAGGCCATTGCCATGAGTCTTGAAGTCTTTTGCCAGGACCGCATCGGTCTGGCGCGCGAGTTACTCGATCTGTTAGTGGCCCGTAATATCGATTTACGCGGCATTGAAATCGCGGCGCTGGGCCGTATCTACCTCAACTTCTCCTCCGCGCTTGAATTTGACCAGTTCAGCAGCCTGATGGCTGAGATCCGCCGCACCCCGGGCGTCACCGACGTGCGCACCGTCGCCTATATGCCGTCGGAGTGCGAGCATCGCGCCCTGAGAGCGCTGCTGGTGGCGATGCCGGAGCCGGTATTCTCCGTGGATTTTAAAAGCAAGGTCGAGCTTGCTAACCCGGCGGCGCTCAACCTGTTTGACCTCGACGAGCAGAAGATCCGCAACTACAGCGCCGGCAACCTGATCGCTGGCTTTAACTTCCAGCGCTGGCTGGAGAGCGATCGCGTCGAGGCGCAGGCGCAGCACGTGGTGATCGACGGCCGCGATTTTCTGATGGAGGCGCGGCCAATCTACCTCACCGCCGATGAGGGCGCTGGCGACCAGCCGGTCGGCGCGATGGTGATGCTGAAATCCACCGCCCGCATGGGACGCCAGCTGCAAAACCTGATCGTCACCGACGAGTCGGAGTTCGACCATATCGTGGCGGTGACGCTGAAAATGCGTCATGTAATCGATCAGGCGCGCAAGCTGGCGATGCACGACGCGCCGCTGCTGATCGTTGGCGATACCGGAACCGGCAAAGATATGCTGGCGCGTGCCTGCCATCTGCGCAGCGCACGCGGCAAAAAGCCCTTCCTGGCGCTGAACTGCGCCTCGCTGCCGGATGACGTGGCGGAAAGCGAGCTGTTTGGCCACGCCGCGGGCGCCTATCTAAACGCGCTGGAGGGCAAAAAGGGCTTCTTCGAGCAGGCCAACGGCGGTTCGGTACTGCTGGATGAGATTGGCGAGATGTCGCCGCGCATGCAGACCAAGCTGCTGCGCTTTCTCAACGACGGCACCTTCCGCCGCGTCGGTGAGGAGCATGAGGTGCACGTCGACGTGCGCGTCATCTGCGCCACGCAGAAGAACCTGATCGAGCTGGTGCAGCGCGGCGAATTCCGCGAAGATCTGTTTTACCGCCTCAACGTTCTGACGCTGCATCTGCCGCCGCTGCGCGAGCGTCCGCAGGATATCCTGCCGCTTACGGAGATGTTTGTGGCGCGCTTCGCCGACGAGCAGGGCATTCCGCGTCCGCGCCTGTCGCCGCAGCTCAACGCATTTCTTACCCGCTACAGCTGGCCCGGCAACGTGCGGCAGCTGAAAAACGCGCTCTATCGCGCGCTGACGCAGCTGGAAGGGTATGAGCTGCGGCCGCAGGATATCGTGCTACCGGAGCAGGCGCTGGACGCCTCGCTGGGCGAGGAGGCGATGGAGGGCACGCTTGACGAGATCACCAGCCGCTTCGAGCGCTCGGTGCTGACTCGTCTCTACCTATCCTATCCCAGCACGCGCAAGCTGGCGAAGCGGCTAGGCGTCTCCCATACGGCGATCGCCAACAAGCTGCGCGAGTATGGCCTGGGACAGAAGCGCGGGGAACAGGGCGAAAAGAGCGGCGGCTGAGTCGCGCCGCCGCGGTAAACATCACTTCAGTACAGCCAGTGCGGCATCGTAATCCGGCTCGGTGGTGATCTCATCCACCAGCTGGCTGTACAGCACCTTATCCTGCTCATCCAGCACCACCACCGCGCGCGCCGCGATCTCCACGCCATAATCCTGTTTGAATTCCGCGCCGCGCAGGGTCGACAGCGTGACGACGTTGTTCAGGTTATCGGCGCCGCAGAAGCGCGACTGAGCGAACGGCATGATCGGCGGAAATGCACAGCACTACCGTATTGTTCAGATCGCTGGCCAGCTGGTTAACGCGGCGCACCAAGGCGGCGCAGACGCCGGTATCGATGCTTGGAAAATCAGAGAGCGGCAGATCGGCGAGGTTTTTCGCCACCAGCTAAAAGGGTTTTGCCTGCTCGCCCGCCAGGGAGAAGTGACCTGCAACCTCGACCGGGTTGCCCTGAAAATGAACGGTGTGCGACATAGCGATTCCTTAAGCTTGAGCAGCATAGCCAGCAGGAGCTGAACGTGCAGGCGAAGGCGCTGCTGACCGCTGCGGCTGACGCTGCTCTACAACACCTCGGAAAGCCACAAGAAGATCGCCGTCGCCGTGGCGTCTATGTGGAAGAAGAACCTCGGCGTAGAGGTCAAGCTGCAAAACCAGGAGTGGAAAACCTATATTGACAGCCGCAACAGCGGCAATTTCGACGTGATCCGCGCCTCCTGGGTTGGGAACTACAACGAGCCGTCGATATTCCTCAGCCTGCTCACCAGCGGCAACAGCAGCAATATCGCCCGCTTCAGCAACGCCGACTATGACGCGGCGCTGGCTCAGGCCAGCCGCGAAACCCAAGCGGAGGCGCACAACAGTGACTACAACAAAGCGGAACAGATCCTGACGGAGCAGGCGCCGATCGCGCCGATCCAGTACACCAACGGCCGTCTGATTTAGCCGTGGGTCAAAGGCTATCCCATCTCCGTTAAACAAGATAATTCCGCTTGCAAAGTGTGGGAGAGAATTTTATAAAAACTTGTGTCACCTCTCAACCCTCCGCAGCGGCTGCCTTATGCTTGACTAGCCTCTAACCCCTGACATTATCAGAGTCCGACTGATAAAAGCCGCCCCCTTTCTGCTGGCCGGTGCCGCACTGCTGCTCGCCGCCTGCAGCAGCAACAGCGATAACGAGCCGCCGCAACAAGCCACCGCTGCCCATATTTTTTCAGCCGCACATGGTGATGTCATCGCTGGCGGAAAGCAACTGCGCCGGCGGCACGCTCGCCTTTTCTTACCGGCTGGACGGTTCACGCATCAGCATGTGCCAGCTGGCTAACGGACGCCGCTGCGACGAGCAGGCGTTGATCGGCGGTCGCTGCGCCCGTTAAGCCATCAGGCTAGACCGACAGCTGATTCGGGCACGCTTCGCCGTGCTCCAGCTGGTTCAGGTTCGACAGGGTCGTTTCTGAAATGGCCGTCAGCGCCTCGGCGGTCAAAAACGCCTGATGGCCGGTAAACAGCACATTGTGACAGGCGGAGAGCCTACGAAACACATCGTCCGGAATCACGTCATTCGACTTGTCTTCAAAAAACAGGTCGCGCTCATTTTCATACACGTCCATGCCGAGCGAGCCGATTTTTTGCTGCTTCAGCGCTTCGATAGCGGCCTGCGAATCGATCAGGCCGCCGCGGCTGGTGTTGATAATCATCACCCCGTCTCGCATCTGGCTAAAGGCGGCCGCATTCAGCATGTAGTGATTTTCCGGCGTCAGCGGGCAGTGCAGCGTGATCACGTGCGACTCGGCGAACAGGGTCTTCAGATCGACATATTCCGCGCCCAGCGCCAGCGCCTGCTCGCTCAGGTAGGGATCGAACGCCAGCAGCCGCATGCCAAAGCCTTTCAGAATGCGCATTGTCGCCACCCCGATGTTGCCGGTGCCGACCACGCCCGCCGCTTTGCCATGCATATTGAAGCCGGTTAAGCCGTCGAGCGAGAAGTTGGCGTCGCGCGTGCGCTGATAGGCACGATGAATGCGGCGGTTAAGGGTCATCATCAGCCCCACCGTATGCTCGGCTACCGCTTCCGGCGAGTAGGCAGGCACGCGCACTACCTTCAGCCCCAGCTCCTCGGTGACAGCAAAATCGACGTTGTTGAAGCCGGCACAGCGCAGCGCGATATACTTCACGCCCAGCGCCGCCAGCTCCTCCAGCACCGGGCGGCTGCCGTCATCATTGACGAAGATGCAGACGGCGTCGCAGTCGACGGCGTTTTTGGCCGTCGCCTCGGTCAGCAGAAAATCGAAATAGACCATCTCGAGGCGGTAGCCCTCGTTGACGTGGTCGAGATACTTCCGGTCGTAGTGTTTGGTGCTGTAAACCGCAATTTTCATCGTTACGCTCCTGCATTCGGGTATCCACACAGCATAACGGTTAATAGTCTGTTTTGCCGCAGTCGGCGGCGCGCCTTCAACTCTTGCCGATTACGTGCCATCATCACTGTCAGGATAAGGATGTTATACTCTATGACGTTCATCGCTGGGGTTAAAGCGCAATATTTCGAGAGTGATATTCGAATTTCTTGAATAAGCGTGGAATGCAAGGCGCAGGCGAACAGGCGGAAATGTGTTAACCTTGCACAAGACAATTTGTAGAATCAGCCGGTTAACCCGGCTTCGGGACGCTGCACCGTGTAGCGGATCCGTCTAAGAAGGTACTTCACGACTATGTCATCACCGGCTTCCTCCGCTTTCGAGTCGCTCTGGCCGCGACTCGACAATCTGATGCTGTGCGACCGCCAGCACCTGCAACGCCTCCTGCAGGGCGCGGCCCGGGTGAAGGATCCCGCCGCCCAGCAGAGCATCGCCGACGAACTCAGCCAGGAGATCGCCGCGGCCGAACAGCGCGTCGCCGCGCGTGCCGCCGCGACGCCGCGCATCACCTTTCCCGACAATCTGCCGGTCAGCCAGAAGCAGCAGCAGATCGCCGATGCGATCCGCGATCATCAGGTTGTGATCGTCGCCGGCGAAACCGGCTCGGGCAAAACCACCCAGCTGCCGAAAATCTGCCTGACGCTGGGGCGCGGGGTAAAAAGGCTGATCGGCCATACCCAGCCGCGTCGACTGGCGGCGCGCACCGTTGCCAATCGCATCGCCGACGAGCTGGACACCTCGCTCGGCGGCTGCATCGGCTACAAGGTGCGCTTCAACGATCAGGTCAGCGACAGCACCCAGGTCAAGCTAATGACCGACGGTATTCTGCTGGCGGAAATCCAGCAGGATCGCCTGCTGCTGCAGTATGACACCATCATTATCGATGAGGCGCACGAGCGCAGCCTCAATATCGACTTTCTGCTCGGCTACCTGCGCGAGCTACTGCCGCGCCGGCCCGATCTGAAAATCATCATTACCTCAGCGACCATCGATCCGCAGCGCTTTTCGCGCCACTTCCACAACGCGCCGGTGATTGAGGTATCCGGCCGCACCTATCCGGTGGAGGTACGCTATCGTCCGGTGGTGGAAGAGGCGGACGACAGTGAGCGCGATCAGCTGCAGGCGATTTTCGACGCGGTGGATGAGCTGGGCGACGAAGGGCGTGGCGATATCCTGATCTTTATGAGCAGCGAGCGCGAAATTCACGACACCGCCGATGCGCTAATGAAGCGCGATCTGCCGCATACGGAGATCCTGCCGCTCTACGCGCGTCTGTCGAACGCCGAGCAGAACCGCGTATTCCAGCCGCACAGCGGCCGCCGTATCGTGCTAGCTACCAATGTGGCGGAAACGTCGCTGACCGTGCCAGGCATCAAATACGTGATCGACCCCGGCACCGCGCGCATCAGCCGCTACAGCTACCGCACCAAGGTGCAGAGGCTGCCGATTGAGCCGATTTCGCAGGCCTCGGCCAACCAGCGCAAAGGGCGCTGTGGCCGCGTGTCGGAAGGGATCTGTATTCGCCTCTATTCTGAGGATGACTTCCTCAGCCGCCCGGAATTTACCGACCCGGAGATACTACGCACCAACCTAGCGTCGGTGATCCTGCAGATGACCGCGCTGGGGCTGGGCGATATCGCCGCATTCCCCTTTGTCGAGGCGCCCGACAGGCGCAATATCCAAGACAGCGTGCGCCTGCTGGAGGAGCTGGGCGCGCTGACGCTCAACGAGGAGAGCGGGCACTACAAACTGACCGGCGCAGGACGTCAGCTGGCGCAGCTGCCGGTGGATCCGCGCCTAGCGCGCATGGTGCTGGAGGCGCCTAAGTTCGGCTGCGTGCGCGAGGTGATGATTATCGCCGCCGCGCTCTCGGTCCAGGATCCGCGCGAGCGTCCGGTAGAGAAACAGCAGGCCGCCGATGAAAAACATCGCCGCTTCGCCGATAAAGAGTCCGATTTTCTCGCGTTCGTCAACCTGTGGAACTATCTGGGCGAGCAGCAGAAGGCGCTGTCGGGCAACCAGTTTCGCCGCCAGTGTAAGAGCGATTACCTCAACTATCTGCGGGTGCGCGAGTGGCAGGATATCTATACCCAGCTGCGTCAGGTCGTGCGCGAGCTGGGCATTCCGGTCAACAGCGAACCGGCGGGCTTCCGCGAGGTGCACTGCGCGCTGCTGACCGGCCTGCTGTCGCATATCGGCCTTAAGAATGCGGAGAAGCAGGAGTTCACCGGCGCGCGCAACGCCCGCTTCGCCATTTTCCCCGGCTCCGGGCTGTTTAAAAAGCCGCCCAGATGGACCATGGTGGCCGAGCTGGTGGAAACCAGCCGTCTGTGGGGGCGCATCGCGGCGCGCATCGATCCGGAGTGGATCGAGCCGCTGGCGCAGCATCTGATCAAGCGCAGCTACAGCGAGCCGCACTGGGAGAAAAGCCAGGGCGCGGTGATGGCGCAGGAGAAGGTGACGCTGTACGGGCTGCCGATCGTCGCGGCGCGCAAGGTTTACTACGGCAGCATCGACCCCACGCTGAGCCGCGAGCTGTTTATCCGCCATGCGCTGGTGGAGAACGACTGGCAGACGCGCCACGCCTTTTTCCGCAACAACCAGAAGCTGCGCAGTGAAGTCGAGGATCTGGAGCATAAATCGCGCCGCCGCGACATTCTGGTGGACGATGAGACGCTGTTCGCCTTCTACGACCAGCGTGTCGGGCAGGAGGTTGTGTCGGCGAAGCATTTCGACAGCTGGTGGAAGCGGGCGAGCCGCGACAACCCCGATCTGCTGAGCTTCGACAAGCAGATTCTGATTAAGGCGGGCGCCGAAAAGGTCAGCCAGCTCGACTACCCCAACTTCTGGCATCAGGGCAACCTCAAGCTGAAGCTGAGCTACCAGTTCGAGCCGGGGGCGGACGCCGACGGCGTTACGGTGCATATTCCGCTGCCGCTGCTCAATCAGGTAGAAGACCAGGGCTTTGAGTGGCAGATCCCCGGCGTGCGCCGCGAGCTGATCATTGCGCTGATCAAGTTGCTGCCGAAGCTGCTGCGCCGTCATCTGGTGCCGGCACCCAACTATGCCGAAGCCTTTTTAGGCCGCGTCACTGCTATGGATATGCCGCTGCTGGACGCGATGGCGAAAGAGTTTCGCCGCATGACCGGCGTGACGCTGGATCGCGAGGACTGGCAGTGGGAACAGGTGCCCGATCACCTGAAAATGACCTTCCGCGTGCTGGATGAAAACAACCGCAAGCTGAAAGAGGGCAAAGACCTCAGCGCGCTGAAAGCGGAGCTGAAGGGCAAGGTGCAGGAGACGCTGTCAAAGGTTGCGGAAGACGGGCTGGAGCAGAGCGGTCTAAATATCTGGAGCTTCGGCGAACTGCCGCGCAGCTACGAGCAGAAGCGCGGCAGCTATCAGATCAAGGCCTGGCCGGCGCTGGTGGACGAAAAGGACAGCGTCGCCATCCGGCTGTTCGACAGCGAACAGGAGCAGCAGAAAATGATGTGGCGCGGCCAGCGCCGGCTGCTGCTACTTAACATTCCCTCGCCGATTAAATATCTGCACGAAAAGCTGCCGAACAAGGCGAAGCTCGGCCTCTATTTTAACCCCTACAGCAAGGTGCTGGAGCTGATCGACGACTGCATCGCCTGCGGTGTCGACAAGCTGATGGTAGAGGCGGGCGGGCCCGCCTGGCAGCAGGAGAATTTCGAGCAGCTGCGCGAGAAGGTGCGTACCGAGCTGAACGACACCGTGGTGGAGATAGCAAAACAGGTCGAGCAGATCCTGACGGTAGTGTTCAACATCAACAAGCGGCTGAAGGGGCGCGTTGATATGACCATGGCGCTGGCGCTCGCCGACATCAAGGCGCAGATGAGCGGGCTGGTCTATCGCGGCTTCGTAACCGGCAACGGCTGGAAGCGTCTGGGCGACACGCTACGCTATCTGCACGGCATCGAACGCCGTCTGGAAAAACTGCCGGTGGATCCACATAGCGACCGCGCACGCATGCTGAAGGTGAAGGTGGTCGAGCAGGCGTGGCGCAACAAGCTGCCGCCGCAGCGTCAGGATGACGAAGAGGTGCGCGAGATCCGCTGGATGATCGAGGAGCTGCGCATTAGCTACTTCGCGCAGCAGCTGGGCACCCTGTATGCGGTCTCGGACAAGCGCATCCTGAAGGCGATAGAGCAGGTGGAGGCGTAACCGCAAACCAAAGGCAAAAGCCGCAGCCAGAACACTACGGTTTTTTTGGGCGGCGCGCCGCTTGCCCTTCAGCTTCGGCGTAGCGCCTCTCCGGCAGGCGCCTGCGCGGCGGCTTTTCCGCGCCGCTCGCCGCGACGTAAGACGTTATGCCGCTGACCAAAAGGCGCGGTCGATCGCTCAACCGCCCCTGTTCATTTTCCTTGCGCACGCCTTACTGCGCCAGCGCTTCCAGCCGGTCGCGAAAGGAGGTGACGGCGATGGCGCGGTTATCCGCCAGATAACGATCTTTCGCCTCTGGCGCGGAGCTTTGCACTGCAATCAGCTGCCAGACGTTGGCATTTTTCAGCAGCAGCGGCGAGCCGCTGTCACCCGGCAGCGTGTCGCACTGATGCAATAGCGTCGCTGTGCGTTCCGGGTAGCCCGCCTGAGTGACCTTGCGGCCCGCCTCTTTCCGCGCGGAGGTCAGGTCGCTGCGCGAGCCGTCGAACAGCGGAATCGGGTTAATGGCGGAAGGGGGATTGCGCAGGATCACCAGCCCGTAGTCATAGGGCGCGGCGTCGCTCGGCACGATCCAGCCTTCGCCGTCCGCCTTCAGGCGGCGCGCGCGTCAATATCGTGGATTTCATAACGCTAGCCGCTGTCGCTGGCCATAGAGCGCAGCGCCACCGGCTTGTCGAAAGTTGCCGGGCGGCGTCAGCGCCAGATGGGCGGAGATCAGCGTCGCGGTGCAGAGTTACCGCTCTCAATTCTCAGCTGGCCAATGGCATCCAGGGCGCAGCAGTTATCTCGCTGATCGCTTTGCGGTGATCTTTGCCGAAGAAAAGCGTTTTAATCTCAGTGGGATTCGGCGCATCGTCGTCATCGGCCTAGGCCAGAGTGGTGCAACAAAGTAATCCAGTCAACAGCAAAATAGCCAGGCGCATAGGTCTCTCAATGGCGAGATTTAAGAAGAGGTTGTTGCCATCATGCTTGCGCAATAACTATAGTCGGTGAGCGGTAAAAAAGAGAGTTTTATTGGGATAATCAGCACGCTACAACGACTAAATAAAAAAGCAGGCAGCGACGATGCTGCACAGGATCATCACCAGTAAGATAATTCAAAAGCGATAGCGACGCACCATTTCCGCAACTCCAGTAACGAAACACCCGGCATAACAGGTTGTTTTTATTAATCAACGCGTCTTAAGGCGCAGGCGCGCGACCTTAATTATTTTGCAGCGGCTTTTTTAGCTACTTTGTGGTGCTTTTTAGCCGCCTGCACTTTTCTGCGCAGCTTTGTGTTTTTTGTGTGCGGTTTTGTGCGTGGTTTTCGCTGGCGCAGCGGTGGTGTCAGCGGCGAAAGCAACAGAAGAGAGAGCCATAGCAGCGGCGATGACCAGTGCAAACAATTTTTTCGTTGCAAATTCCTCGAACATATTTTCATGTGTAGCCCACTGCGGGGCCGGTGAACAGACTATTATGTAAAGCGAGGTTCACTTTCCGTGGGTGATTTGTATCGGCGTGTAACAGATTGTACAAACAGGGAAAAGGCGTCCGCGCGGGCCGCCCAGCGGTCAGCCCTGCAAGTAGCGCTGCTCAAGGTGCTGGCGGAAGTAGCGCGGGTTAAGTGCCTCGCCGGTGGCATTGATCAGCAGCTTTTCGGTCGGGAAGTGGCTGCCGTGCTGCAGACGCTCACTGAGATCCGGCAGCGCCTTTTTCACCGCCAGGAACAGCCGCGCCGCGTACATGGCGCCCAGCGTGTAGGTGGGGAAATAGCCAAAGGCGCCGTCGGTCCAGTGAATATCCTGCATGCAGCCGTTGCGGTAGTTGCCGCGCGTGTCAATGCCCAGCGCACGCTGCATCTTCTTATTCCCACAGCGCCGGAATATCCTCGATCTCGAAGCGCAGGATCACGTGCGCCGGATAGCTCAGCTCATCGGCGTCGACGCGGATAAAGCCGGGCTGCACGCGCTGCGTCAGGCGCACAAAGTTATCAGCCTGCAGCGCGGGCTGGTCGCCCAGCGTCGCCGTGACCTGCGGCAGAATGCGCTGCAGGAACTCGCGGCTGCGGCCCAGTTGCATCTCCATAAACAGGCTCTGCGACTCGTGGATCGAGGTGGAGCACGCCAGTCCCGCCGGCTGGCTGTGCCACTGCTCCGGCAGCCCCTGCTCGCAGCGCGCGTGGCCGGTTTCATGGATCAAGCCCATCAGCGCGCTGAGAAACTCTTGCTGGTTATAGCGTGTGGTGATGCGCACATCTTCCGGCACGCCGCCGCAGAAGGGATGGGCGATAACGTCGAGGCGGCCGTGGCGGAAGTCAAAGCCCAGCGTCTCCATCACGCTCAGGCCCAGCTCGCGCTGCGCGTGATCCGGGAAGGGGCCTTTGGGCTGCTCGGTTTTTTCCCGCGCCTGTTTTGCGACCACCTGCTGAAGCAGATCGGGCAGCCAGCTTTTCAGCTCGCCGAAGGTTTCATCCAGCCTCGCGCTGGTCATGCCCGACTTGTAGAGATCCAGCAGCGCGTCGTAGCGCGAGGTGCCGGCTGCCTCGGCGCGCAGCTGCGCCTCTTCGCGGCTCAGGCACACCACCTCTTTCAGGTTAGCGGCGAAGCCCTGCCAGTCGTTGGCGGGACGCTGTTCGCGCCAAGCATGCTCGCAGCGTGAACCAGCCAGCGATTTCGCATCCACCAGCGAGACGGGCAGCAGTGACGCCTGTCGCCACGCGCGCGCTATCTCCTGCAGGTTGGCGCGCTCTACGTCGTTGAGGTCAGTTTGCTTCGCCTCGGCAATCAGCTCACTGATGCGCGCATCGGTGATAATTTCATGGCGCAGCACGCCCATCTCCGCCAGCGCGGCCCCGCGCGCCTAGCTGCTGCCGGCGGGCATCATGGTCTGCATGTCCCAGCCGGCGATCGCCATCAGATGGCCAAAGTGCGAGAGGCGCTGAAAGGTGGCGCTAGGAAGCGTCGCGCAAGGGTAAATCAACCGGCCAGCAAAAGCGAACGCTGGCGCCGCCCAGCGGTCTGCTCTCGATAGTCGCGTGGCCGCCCAGCGCCTGCGCCACGGAGTGGACGATGGCCAGCCCCAGGCTGCAGCCGCCGGTGGCGCGATCGAGCTCTTTGCCGTCTTTGCCCGGCAGCATGATGTCCAGCATCACCAGGTCTGGCTGTTCGGCGGCAATCACCGCTTCGGCGCGGTCGCCCCGCGTCTCGATGGCTTCGGGTTCATCTTTAACAAAAACAATTTTGTTCATATATCCACTGCGACTAATGAGCCTAGCGAGCAGCATAGCTTTTCCCGATCGGAAGCTCTACGCTACCGCACGAAATATCCTTACGTCACTGGTATCTGCACGGCAAACTGTGCCATCATTGTTTATGTGTAAGCAAGGTTATGAACCGTAATGAAAAACAGGGGAGAGTGAGGATGTCTGATAAAGAGCTGGCTTCAGCCGTATACAGTGACCGCATCTGCTTCAACTACAGTGATTTTCTCTCCGCCTCCTGTAAAAACGCTGGAGTTTCATCGACGCCATCTACGGCGTGATGCCGATTTTTGGCATGGTGACGCGCAAATCCTCCGCCCGCAGTCCACCGACAAGCAACGACCGCCTGCCGTATCCGCTCTCCAGCCAGCAGTTGGACGCCATTCATCAGGAATACCGCAAGCCGCTGGATCTGACACAGCAGGATGACCTGCTGTGCACTGTGATCTCAGGCCAGCCCCACTAAGCCATTAGCTGCCACATCGCTGGCAGCGACGCCGCCATCAACAACACAATCGCCACGCGCTCCAGCTGGGTCAGCGCGATGTCGCTTCGCCTGCCGCGACGCGCGAACAGGAACAGCAGCAGGCCAAGCGCATAGAGCACCACCGACATCAGCAGATGCAACGGGCCGGAGGCGTAGAGCAGCCACAGGCCGTACAGGCTGGCGCCCAGGCCGACGGCCAGTGCTAGCGGCTTGCCCTGACCGCGCGTCAGCTTCACCAGATAGAGGCCCTCCAGCAGATAGGGCACGAGGATCATCTCCGATGGTCAACAGGGTGTTGTAGTCGGCGTGAGTCAACGCGATCAGAATCAGGCAGATCTGCACGCTGCAGTTGGTGAGCCACAGTTACACCGCAGGCGCGCTGCTGCGCGGCGATAAAGCTCTTCCGCGGCCATAATTGTCCAGCTGAGGTAGGCGCCGCATACCGAGACGATCAGGCCGCCGGCGATCACCGCATCGCCCCAATGGTCCATCAGGCGCGTCATCAGGCCCGCTATTGACGGATTACGCATCTGCGCCAGCTCGGCGCATGGCACGATGCCCAGCGACAGCAGCGGCAGCAGCGGCACCAGTTTGTCCAACGTCGCCAGCAGGTTGATGCTGGCCGCGCAGCACGAGGAGATGCACCAGCCACAGCAGCACCGATGCACCGAGCATCGCCTGCCAGGTAACACCACGTGACCCGGCGAGTCGGTGAAAAAGCTCAGCGCGGAGAAGACGATCACCAGATAGGAGACGTTAGCGATAACTGCGCACAGCCAGCAGCCCCAGGCGGAGCAGAAGCCGACCAGCTTGCCAAAGCCGGCACGCGCATAGGTAAAGATCCCGCCGTCCAGCTCGGGCTTGAGCCGGGTCAGCAGCAGCATCACCAGCGCCAGAAAGACAATGCCGACGCCGGTAATGACCCAGCCAATCAGCAGCACGGCGGGACCGGCGACCGCCGCCATGTCCTGCGGCAGGCTGAACACGCCAACGCCCAGCATTGAGCTAAGTACCAGCGCGGTGAGCGCGCTGAGGCCTAATTTTTTCTCCAAAGTTGCTGGATTATGTTCTGAGCGACGAATTTAACCGCACTATTTTACTTTTATATGACGCATTCGCTTAAAAGCAGGGCGCAGATTCTACGGAGTGCGAAAAGGGATGGCAATGCGTGGTTATGCAAAATTGTGAAGGGATGATGCAAACAGCAGGGCGGCAGGCGCCGCCCTGAAGCGAGATTATTTGAAAAGATCGGCGGTGACGGTGAGGTTCCCGCCGCTCTGGTTCTGCCACTGACGGGTGACGTGATAGTACTTCGCGCCTTTGTCCGCGGCGTGCTTGGCCACCTCTTCGGAGATTTCAGTCGGGGTGCCGAAGTGGCCGTTAAAGGTCACTGTGTCAAACGACTGCATTTGCGCGGCGGTGATGGAGTTCACTTCCTGAATCGATTTTCCGTTCGCCAGATTGACCGTATAACGCTTGCCGGTTGAGGTCTGCGTCTCGAAGAAGCGACCCACATTGTTGCTTAGGGTCTCTAACGAGGCGACGCCCGGGATCTCAACGCGTTTGGCCGCTTCGCCGCCCGCTACCAGCGCCGCTTTGCCCGCGTCGGAATCCGCCGGGATCAGATTCGGGCTCTGCACCTGGCGCGCCTTCGCGTCCGCTTTATAGACATAGGCGGTGACGTACTGGTTGCCGCCGTTATTGGCGTTGACCTGACGCACGATATAGAAGGCGGCAGCGCCTTTCTCTTTCGCGGCCTTGCTGATGGCGTCATTGACGTCCAGCTGGCTGGCGAAGAAGCCGCTGGCGCTAACGGCCTCGAAAGGCTCGAGGCGACAGGCTTCCGCTTTCGGCAGCTCTTTCACGCCGTTGATGACGCGGTAGGTGTCGTCATCATGGGCTTTCGGCGCGTCTGCTTTGTAGAGGTCGGCCGTGACGCGCCAGTTTCCGCTGTTGCCGTTGCTGTCGTTGTGTAGTAAGAGGCCGCGCCCAGCTCATCCGCACGCTCCGACACGGCTTCTGCCGCATCGCCAATAGCATTGAAGCGACCGGTGACGTTAATAAGTTCGAATGGTTTCAGCTCGGCCGCTTTTTCCGGCGTCAGTTCCTGCGCGGCAAATGCGTTGGCCACCAGCAGTGGTAACAAGGTTGACGCCAGAATGGTGTTCTTAAGCTTCATAAAAATGATCCTTCGCCTTACGCAAAATGAGTACGAAAACGTGCTGGACTCTTGATGTATAACAGATTAGCCGCTGATTATTGCCTGTTATAAACAGGCTGTCGCAGCAAATTTATGCGACAAAACGCTGGAAATTGACAGCGAAATTCATTACGGCGTCATACGCATTTGCTAAGCTGTTTATTTATAAGCGTTATCTGTAAATCTGGTCACTCTTAGTGTTAAATAGTTAATCTATTGTTAAATAAAGGTCTTTGTTGACAGGATATGCGCCGTGATACGATGCTACCCAGCGGAATATCGCATGATATTTCTAATATCGCGCGGCTTTTGTTATTTGACGCTGAATAATCGCATGAATGTCATAAGCAGAGGTTCTGACTGTAGATCGCTGTTCATATTTTCAGTAGGTTATAAATACTTTGATAAAAGTGCATTTCGTTCATAAGCGCCTGAAATCCTGTTTGGGGCGCTGTGCCGTTATGCAGTCGACAGGCCATCATCCTTAACCGATGAAAGGGAAGAATATGTTAATTGGAATACCCAAAGAGCGATTGCCCAACGAGACGCGCGTCGCCGCGACGCCCAAGACCGTCGAGCAGCTAATCAAACAGGGTTTTAGAGTGACCGTTGAGCATGACGCGGGCAAAGGTGCCAGCTTCGATGACGAAAGTTTTGTCGCCGTCGGCGCCAGCCTCAGCGACAGCCAGCAGGTCTGGCAGAGCGACATCGTCATGAAGGTCAACGCACCCGACGAAGAGGAGATCGCTCTGATGCGCGCCGGCAGCACGCTGGTGAGCTTTATCTGGCCCGCGCAAAACGCTGCGCTGCTGGAGAAGCTGGCCGCGCGTCAGGTTACCGTGATGGCGATGGACGCCGTGCCGCGCATCTCGCGCGCGCAGTCGATGGACGCCCTCAGCTCGATGGCCAATATCGCCGGCTATCGCGCCATTGTTGAGGCCGCCCACGAGTTTGGCCGTTTCTTTACCGGACAGATCACCGCTGCGGGCAAAGTGCCGCCGGCGAAGGTGATGGTGATCGGCGCAGGCGTTGCCGGTCTGGCGGCCATCGGTGCGGCGAGCAGCCTGGGTGCCATCGTGCGCGCCTTCGATACCCGCCCGGAGGTCAAAGAGCAGGTGCAGAGCATGGGCGCCGAGTTCCTGGAGCTGGACTTTGACGAGAATGCGGGCAGCGGCGACGGCTACGCGAAGGTGATGTCCGAGGCCTTTATCAAAGCGGAGATGGCGCTGTTCGACGCGCAGGCGAAAGAGGTGGATATCATCGTCACTACCGCGCTGATCCCCGGCAAGCCGGCGCCGAAGCTGATTACCGCCGAGATGGTGGCGAGCATGAAGCCTGGCAGCGTGATCGTCGACCTAGCGGCGCAAACCGGTGGCAACTGCGAGCTGACCGTGGCCGATCGCGTCACCGTGACCGATAACGGCGTGAAGATCATCGGCTATACCGATCTGCCCAGCCGTCTGCCGACCCAATCCTCCCAGCTTTACGGCACCAACTTGGTGAACCTAATGAAGCTGCTGTGCAAAGAGAAGAACGGCGACATCACCATCGATTTCGACGACGTGGTGGTGCGCGGCGTCACGGTGATCCGCGACGGCGAAATCACCTGGCCGGCGCCGCCGATTCAGGTTTCTGCCGCGCCGAAAGCCGCCGCCGCTGCCGCGCAGCCCGTGGTAAAAGAGGCGGCGAAACCCGCGCCGACCTGGTGCAAATACCTGCTGCTGGCGCTGGCGGTGATGCTGTTCGCCTGCCTGGCTAACGTCTCGCCGGCGGAGTTCCTGTCTCACTTCACCGTATTCGCGCTCTCCTGCGTGGTCGGCTACTACGTGGTCTGGAACGTCAGCCACGCGCTGCATACGCCGCTGATGTCGGTCACCAACGCTATCTCCGGCATTATCGTCATCGGCGCGGTGCTGCAGATGGGGCACGGCGACTGGGTCACATTTATTTCATTTATCGCGGTGCTGATTGCCAGCATCAATATTTTCGGTGGCTTCACTGTCACCCAGCGCATGCTGAAAATGTTTCGTAAGGGGTAACAGATGTCTGGCGGATTAGTCACTGCAGCATATATTGTTGCCGCAATTCTCTTTATCTTCAGCTTGGCGGGGCTGTCGAAACATGAGACCTCGAAACAAGGTAATACCTTCGGCATCAGCGGTATGGCGATCGCGCTGCTGGCCACCATTTTCGGCCCCGACAGCGGCAACGTCGTTTGGATTCTGCTGGCGATGGTGATCGGCGGCGCGATTGGCTTGCGTCTGGCGAAAAAGGTCGAAATGACCGAAATGCCTGAGCTGGTGGCCATCCTGCACAGCTTCGTCGGTCTGGCTGCAGTGCTGGTAGGTTTCAACAGCTACATCGATCATGCGCCGGGCCTGCCGACGGTGCTGGAAAATATCCATCTCACCGAGGTGTTCCTCGGCATCTTTATCGGCTTGGTGACCTTTACCGGTTCGGTGGTGGCCTTCGGCAAGCTACGCGGCAAGATTTCGTCGCGCCCGCTGATGCTGCCACATCGTCACAAGCTTAATCTGCTGGCGCTGGTGGTCTCGTTTCTACTGCTGCTGTGGTTTGTGCGCACCGACAGCACCGGCGTGCAGGTGTTCGCACTGCTGCTGATGACGCTAATCGCGCTCGCCTTCGGCTGGCATCTGGTGGCATCTATCGGCGGCGCAGATATGCCGGTGGTAGTATCGATGCTTAACTCCTACTCCGGCTGGGCGGCGGCGGCGGCGGGCTTTATGCTGAGCAACGACCTGCTGATCGTTACCGGCGCGCTGGTGGGATCGTCGGGCGCCATCCTCTCTTACATTATGTGTAAGGCGATGAACCGCTCCTTTATCAGCGTCATCGCCGGCGGCTTTGGCACCGATAGCAGCGCGGGCGGCGAAAGCGAAGAGGCGGGCGAGCATCGGGAAATCAGCGTAGAAGAGACGGCCGAGCTGCTAAAGCACTCCTCCTCGGTGATCATCACCCCGGGCTACGGCATGGCAGTGGCGCAGGCGCAGTATCCGGTGGCGGAGATCACAGATAAGCTGCGCGCGCGCGGCGTTAAAGTGCGCTTCGGCATTCACCCGGTCGCTGGCCGTCTGCCTGGGCACATGAACGTGCTGCTGGCGGAGGCGAAGGTGCCCTATGACGTGGTGCTGGAGATGGATGAGATCAACGATGATTTCGCCGACACCGATACTGTGCTGGTTATCGGCGCCAATGACACCGTTAACCCGGCGGCGCAGGACGATCCGCGCAGCCCTATCGCAGGGATGCCGGTACTGGAGGTGTGGAAGGCGCAGAATGTCATCGTGTTCAAACGCTCAATGAACACTGGCTATGCGGGCGTGCAAAACCCGCTGTTCTTCAAAGAAAATACGCAGATGCTGTTTGGCGATGCGAAAGCCAGCGTTGAGGGCATCCTCAAAGCGCTGTAACGAAGAGGGCGGCCGGGCGGGCCGCCCTTTTTTTCTACTGCAGGATCAATCATCCTCTTCGTCATCATCGTCCAGCGAGACAGGCGATTGAAAATCGTCGGGCTTAATCGCCAGCAGATCGCAGCGTAGATGATCGATAACCTGTTCCGCTGTATTGCCGAGAAACGCAGCAGACAAGCCGGTGCGGCCGATGGTGCCCAGCACCACGATACCGGCGCTGAGCTGGCTGGCGATATCGGGGATCACCTCTTCAGGCAGGCCCTTCGCCACGTGGGTAAACTCTTCGCCGATGGAAAACTTCTGGCGCAGCGCTTTCATAGCCACCAAGTGCTGGCCGCGGATAGCGTCATTATAGACGCTGGGGTCGAAATCGGGCAGTTCAATGGCGATATTAATTGTCGTGATGGGATAGGCGCCTACTAGGTGCACTTTGGTATGGTTCACCATCTCCGCCAGAAGCGTGGTTTCGCGGATCAGCTTCTGGTTGAGCGCGTCATGATGTGGCTCTTCGCTGGCGAGGTTAACGGCTACCACCGCTTTGCCGCCCTCCGGCCAGGGCTGGTCTTTTACCATCCAGATCGGGCAGGGGCATTTGCGCAGCAGATGCCAGTCGGTCGGGGTGAAAATCACCGCCTCCAGCCGATCGTGCTGGTGCGCCATTTTCAGCACCAGGTCGTGCCCGTGCGTCAGCACTTCCTGAATAATCGCCTCGTAAGGGCGGTTGTGCCACACCACCTTGATTTCGATCTCCACGCCCGCTTCCAGATAGGCGCGCGCCTGCTCGCGGATCCATTCGGTGCGCTGGCTGATGACGCCCTGACGCATGGAGGCGCGCTCGTCAGGGGAAAGCAGGGTCGTCATCTCATAGGAGAAGTCGTAGATCGGCAGATAGGCTTTGATTTTGCCGCCGATACGCTGATTGAGGTAAACCGCACGTCGCAGCGCGGGTTGATCGTCTTGCTGAGAGTCGATGGCGACCAGTATATTTTTGTAGCGGGACATAGGGAATTACTCCTTAAACCAACGCGAACTGGTTTAAAGATAACCCAAGTTAAGGGCGGGAAGAAGCGGAAAAGTTGTAGCGGGATCAACAAACTAACAAAAGGCGTGGGCCGGTTAGCATTGCAGAGAGAAGGGTGTATACCTGCAATGCTAACCATTAGGTTGCCAATTATTTAAGCAGCCTGAACGCTCTGACCCGCCAGATCGGCCAGCATGTCGTGGTTTTCAATGGTGATATATTTGCCTTTCACCGCCAGCACGCCCGATTTTTGAAAGCGGCCCAGCAGTCGGCTGATGGTTTCGACCGTTAATCCCAGATAGTTGCCGATATCGCCACGCGTCATGGTGAGGCGGAACTCGCGCTGACCGAAGCGGCGATAGAGATTCCAGATAAAGGCGGCGAGGCGCTCTTCGGCGTTTTTCTTGGATGGAAGCCGGTATCTGTTCGTCGCCCTGTTCGGTGATGGTATAGCTTTTGATGGTGCCAGAGCGGATAGCATAAAGCGACCGCAGATCGTCGCCCGCCTTGAACAGCGTCTGGCCTTTCTGGATCGGTTTTTTTACGCTCGATAATATTGTCGAGCTGATCCAGCTCATGTTCGTTCAGAGTGAAGGGAATGCACAGCTGACAATTTTAACATTTTTCGCGCTGAAGAGAACTCATCCGAGCAGCTTTAGGCTTAAAAGTATAGGGATGTCAGAGCGGGCACGGGATGGCGTTATTGCATCTGGAGAGGCTAAATTGATCTCCAGTCCTGTTTAACCGGCGTGAGAAAATTCCATGAACCTAGACGATGAAGACCTGTTTCGGGATGCCATGGGTGATGTCACACCATTAAAAGACAGTGCCAGCACGCTATGGCTGAAATCACCGTCGGGCAAAGCGCCGCGTCGGACGGAAGAGCTCGCCGCTGAAGAGAATTTGTTAAATAACCGCGAACGCCACGCCAAGCGCAGTCGTTAGCCTAGCGCCTTGCGGATGGTGGCCATCAGGATCTCGGTGCTCAGGCTCAGGGTCGTGCCGGTGCGGGTAATAATTCCCACCGGCTCGCCGGGGCCGGAAGAGCTTATGGGCAGGGCGCAAACCGCATTGTGCGCTAGATCTTCTTTAATGGCGCCGGAAGGCACAAACCACACATAGTCGTAGCGCAGCGCCAGCTGACGCGCCAGCGAGGTAGAGGAGGTTTCGACGCAGTTGCTGGGCAGACGGCAGCCTTGCTCATCCAGCATCTGCTGCGCAATGCGGCGCGGCGCGGTACATTCGGGCGAAATCACCACAGGCCACTGCATGGCGCGGGAAAGCGTGACGTTGTCACTCAAAAGCGGATGCTCCGGCCGCACCACCAGCCTCAGAGACTCTAAAAAAAGCAGTTCATAGGTTAGGCCCGCCATCATTTCGCTGTCGGCCATACGTCCGATGCCGAAATCGAATTCCCCGGCGCGCAGCCCCGCCAGCAGCACGTTGTTGTGCAGTGTTGCGACCTGCACCGTGGTATGCGGCTGCTGCTGATGAAAGCGGTCAAGGATTTGCGGCAGCATGCCCATCGCCGCGGTGGTCAGCGCCCCCAGACGGATGACCATCGGTCGGGTGGAGCTGGGCAGGTTAAAGCTCTGACCCGCATGATTGAGCGCATCGAGCACCTTCACGGCGTGAATCAGAAACTGCTCGCCCATGGTGGTGAGCTGGGCGCCAAGGCGGCCACGCTCGAAAAGCCGGGCGCCGGCCAGCTCTTCCAGCTCGTTAAGGGTTTTCGACAGGGCGGGCTGGGAGAGGCCGAGGGTTTCAGCGGCGCGACCCAGCGTGCCCTGTTGCGCCACCGCAACAAAGGTATGTAAATGGCGCAGACGAATGCGCTGATTGAAAAGGATATTTTTGTCCATAGTGCAAACTTAATGAGTTTTGCCCCGTTACATCAACCAGTAAAGCCCGAATTTGTTAACTTTGCTGCAAAATAAATTTAACAAAAACCGGTTCCTGCGCTTTGCCGCTGAAAAATCACAACATATTGCCGTTTAGCTGCCAGCTGGGGCTGGCGGATGTGGTGTGGCTGCCCCTGGAGGAAGCGGATGCGCAGTCGGAAGTGTGGCTGGTCTGGTCCGGCGAGCGAGAACCGTCGATGCAGATGCGCAATATGATGCAGCTATTGCAGCCCACAGCGGAAAAATAAGGGCAAAGCGTGACCAAAGAGCCTTTTTTATGTGCTGTAAATCACATTTCAAATCAAATATTTGACGCCCAGCCACAAACTGCATCACCATATCCGCTGTTTATTTAGACGCGCGAAAATAACCGGGAGCAGGGCGTGAATCTAGACACTCAGCCTGGCCATATTGACCAAATCAAACAGACTAACGCAGGCGTGGTCTATCGCCTGATCGATCTTCACGGTCCCGTATCGCGTATCGAACTTTCCCGCTTGGCGCAGCTGGCACCCGCCAGCATCACCAAAATCGTACGCGAGATGCTGGATGCGCATCTGGTGCAGGAGACGGAATTTCAGGAGCCGGGCTCACGCGGACGGCCGGCAATCGGTCTGATCCTCGACACCCTCGCCTGGCACTATCTCGCAGTGCGGCTGCACCAGGGCGCGCTGACCCTGACGCTGCGCGATCTCAGCAGCCGTGCACTGGTGGAGGAGCGGCTGCCGCTGCTCGACAAAGCGCAGCAGCCGCTGCTTACCACGCTGGTGGATGAAGTCGACGCTTTTTTTATTCGCCATCAGCGCAGGCTGGAGCGGCTGATGGCCATCGCCATCACGCTGCCCGGCCTGATTAACGCCGCCTCGGGGGTGGTTCACCGGCTGCCCAGTTACCGCGTAGAGAATATGCCGCTGGGTGACACGCTGGCACAGCGCACCGGCCTGCCGGTTTTTGTTCAGCACGACATTTCCGCCTGGACGCTGGCAGAGTCGCTGTTCGGCGCGGCGCGCGGCGCGCAGGATGTCATTCAAATCGTGATTGACGAAACCGTCGGTGCGGGCGTGATCAGCGGCGGTCAGCTGCTGCATAAAAACGGCCGCGCGCTGGTGGCGATTGGCCATACCCAGATCGATCCCTACGGCCAGCAGTGCTACTGCGGCAATCACGGCTGTCTGGAAACTGTCGCCAGCACGGGCAGCCTGCTGGCGCTGGCTGCGCGGCGGCTGGAGACGCGGCCGGAAAGCATACTGCACCAGCAGCCGCTGACGCTGGCGTCGCTCTGCCTCGCCGCTCAGCAGGGCGAGCGGCTGGCGCGCGACGCGATTGCGGGCGTCGGAGAACACGTGGGGCGTATGCTGGCGATGATGGTGAATCTCTTTAATCCGCAGCGCATCCTGATCGGTTCACCGCTCAACCAAGCGGCCGACGTGCTTTATCCCGCCGTGCGCAGCACCATTCGCCAGCAGGCGCTGCCCGCCTACAGCGACGCCCTAGAGCTGACGCCGACGGAATTCAACGAGCCCGGCACGCTGGGCGCGGCGGCGCTGATCAAAGACGCGCTCTACAGCGGCTATCTGCTGCAAGGATAAGCATGACTGAACCTTGCGCTAACGTAAGCTGCCTTCCTGCCGATCGCACTGGTGTCAGAGATCTCCGTGATCGAGACGGCGGGCGATATCACCGCTAACTGCCTGCTGTCGCAGCAGCCGATTAGCGGGCCTTAGTTTCAGCGTCGCCTGCAGGGCGGCATCAGCTGCCTGCTGACGGCGATCTTTTCCGCCTTTCCCAACACCACCTTTGCCCAGAACAACGGCGTCATTCAGATGACCGGCGTGGCGAGCCGCTATGTCGGGATGGTAATTGGCGTCATGCTGGCGCTACTGGGGCTGTTCCCCATATTGGGCGCGCTGATGCAGCAGATCCCGCCGCCGGTGCTGGGGCGCGCGATGCTGGTGATGTTCGGCAGCGTAGTGGCCGCAGGCAGAGGCGGTGCCGGAGGCGCTGAAGCGGCAGGCCACGACGTGCCGCAGGGCAAAACGGCGGGCGGCCAGAAATCTGACGGCGCGGCTTACAAGACGCGCCTGGCGCATTAGGTCTTGCTGCCGGCCCGCGCCCTCTGCGACGCGGACCGCAGCGCTGGTCAGGCAGACGCCGCTGGCCCGTCAGGGATTCAGGCGGCGGCGGGTACGACCGGATCTGAGATAGTCGGCGATATAGTCCTAGGAAATCTCGTCGCTGTAGCGACCGTCAGATAAACACCGCAGTGATGGCGGGCAGCGCGCCGATGCCCTGACCGATCAGCGAAATGGCGGCGATTATCGGTCCGCTCACCGGTGCCTGGCTGGTAGAGCAGTTCAGCTGGCCGCTGACTAGCGCGGGGAACAGCGGGCGGGCAAAAAGGGCGGCGGGGGCGTCCTGCGAGCTGCCCGCGCTGTCTGGCACGCTGCTTTCGTCGCCGCGTGCCACACGTTTATAGACAATTTTCTGCGTGTCATTGCAGTGACCCATAACCTTGCTTATTGAACCTTATTGAACCTTACTGACTATAGCAGCCCGCTAACAATCAGAGGGCTACCGGGCGGCCGGTGCGGCGATCCAGGCAGCGCAGGGTGTTCGGCTCCCAGTAGGCGTTAACGTTGTAGCTCTTCTCGCAGGCGTCGCGGGTGTCGAACGCGCGGTCTGCCTTGTCGAACTCTTTCTCTACGCGGGTATTCACCTTGTTGCGCAGGTTGCGCGTGTCATTCCACTGCTCTTTACTCTGACGCGCCGCTTCGTTGCTGGCGGCGCGAACGCTGCCGGTCAGCAGCGCGGCGATCAGGGTCGGAAATAAGCTTTTCATTGTATTTTCCTTCGGTTGACGTCCGGCGCGTGACGATGGGGAAGGATTACGTCGGACGCGGGTTAGTATATCATCGCGCTTAATTTGCTCACCAGATGTAAGCCGCCTGTTTACCTTACTGTGAGGATGTCGTACTGAGCAAAACCTCGTTGCTCTTTTTTCTGACCGCCGTGGCGGAGATCGTCGGCTGCTTTCTGCCCTGGCTGCGGCTGGTAGATGGCGTCAGGCTGAGCATCTGGGACTGGAGCGGAGCGCTGGTGGCCTTTTGCGGCATGCTGATGAGACTCCCGTGCGCCGCGCAATCTGCGCGATGGTAGCGTCGTTGATCCCCACTTCGTTGATGGTCTCCAGGGTTGCGTCAATCAGTT
>NZ_SMDS01000001.1 GCF_013753875.1 Candidatus Pantoea persica | reverse complement strand
CGGTATATAAAATTCTGGAAGACGATAAGCTCACACAGTAGAGCCTGTTTTTTAAAAGTTAATGAATTGATAATAATAATAATATTTCGGACACTATGCTCCCGTAACATGCAGAGGGATTTATGTAAAACAAGAAAAAAAGAATAAAAATATTAACTAACGGTTGATAAGCCTATCGCAGGCGTCCTAAAGGACAAGAGGATTTCTAGGGGCTTTTATGATTCAGCGCAAAGCAACACAGAGTTGTTAAATCATACCAGAAAGATAACCACCTCTTTTTAGGTAATATTTCTGCTTCAACTCAAAGGCGTTAATAACAAGCGCAACCACAATGCTGGAATAATTAATGACGTTATCGGCATTGCAATAAAAGCCGGCATTAATGCTTTATCCGGCAAATAAATATTTGAGAATGTCCAGATGCAGACGGGTATAGCCGCAGCACTTAACCGTTGCGCTGCCGCTGCCGATGATATCTGCCAGCATCTGCCGTCCGACCTTAGAGGAGACCTCCTCCGCGTATTGCAGAATAGGCCTCGCCCTACATAGTGCCGGTATCGTCGGGTTCGCCGACGGAACGCATATGTGATACGGTGACATCCGCAGCAGCTGCGACAGATAGCCTCAACGGCGATAAAGGGCTGAGGGCGTGACGCCCGCCGCATCCACCACCATCGGCATCGTTATCTCGCTGCGATCGCGACTTTTCAGCAGCGCGTTGACCGCTTTATGCACTGCTTCCTGAATGCGCGCGCTGCGGCCGCCCTGCCTGATCATCTCCCTGGCCATGTTTTCTCCTTGTGTCATTCTTAAACAAAACGGGAAGTTATTAAGGCAAATATATTTCGTTAAAGGCTGATTGTAAGCGCACGCGCCTTAAAGCCAATGACTTGCACTAACGTGCGGCGTTTTCGCCCCGCGTAGGCCGCCGCCGCGCCTGAGACGCCAGGGTTGAGTCTGCGCCATGAACGCAGGGACAAAAGCGCGGTGAAGCGATAAAACGACGCGATGGGCGACAGCGCGATGAAAGGAGAAAGCGAGCCGCTGTGGGCAAATGCGCGGTGAAGGGGTAAATGGGACGCGATGCGCGAAAGCGCGGTAAAGGGAAACGAAACGCTGTAGAAAAAAGCACCCTAAGGAAACAAAAAAGCCGACTTGCGTCGGCCTTTCTTACTTCAGCTATATAGCTTTAGTTGGTCGCTTTGTTTTTCAGATCTTTAGCGCCCTGTTTGGTATTATCCCAGGCTTTTTCAGTACCCTGCTTGGTGCTGTGCCAAGCTTTCTGCGAACCTTTGCTGATTTTGCTGGTGGTGGCGTCGCTTTTGCCTTCAGCTTCTGCTCTGCGCCCTTGTTCTGCGCCTCATACAGTTTCGCGGTGTCTGCGCCTTTATGGGCTTCAGCCACGGTTTCATCAGTTGAACGTGTGGTCGCGGCGAGAACCGCGGTGCAGCCAGCATCAGAGCAGAAAGTGCAATAATTGTCTTTTTCATGATTCCCTCATTCATTATCAAGTTCACTTTCAGTATAGACAAATAGCGCGTCTGTACGACCCGTCTCGCGTTTTTAACGCCGAATTCAGTCTATTCTTGGAGGTTTATCTGGCCGCTTTACAACCAGCCAGCGCGCCCGAAGAGGCGGCTGCTGCCTTTCATCGCTACACTTCACCCACTGTTTATCGAGAGGGTATTGCCATGTTTTCTTTATCTCCCGAGGTGGAGCTGAGCGTTATCGCGCTGGCGCCCGGCTTTCGCGCCATGAGTATTCAGGTAGAGGCAGCGGGCGTTCAGCATGCGCAGCTGGCACAGGCGGCGCTGCAGGACGCCTGCCGCGCCGTTGTCGACCACGACGTGCCCTGGGCAGAAGCGCATATCGCCGCCTGGCGCGACGCCTTTAAGGCGTTCGGTGCCAAACCTGCGCGCACGCCCAGCTCGCTTGAAGCCCTGCGCAAGCGGGTTGCGCGCGACGGCGCCCTGCCCGCCATCGATCCGGCGGTCGATCTCTATAACGCCATCAGCATTAAATATGCGCTGCCGATTGGCGGCGAGAATGCCGCCGCCTACGTGGGCCAGCCGCGGCTGGTGCGCGCCAGCGGCGAGGAGCGCTTCGATATCCTGAAAGAGGGTGAGCCGTTTGAGGAGTCGCCAGAGCCAGGCGAGGTGATCTGGCGCGACGATGCGGGCGTCACCTGTCGCCGCTGGAACTGGCGCCAGGGCGTTCGCACCCGACTGGACGCCAGCGCGAAGCAGATGTGGTTTATTCTCGAAAGCCTGTCGGAAATGCCGCTCGACGCGCTGCACGCGGCGAGCGACGAGCTTATCGCCGGGCTGGAGGCGATGATGCCCGGCTCGCGCTTCGACAAGCGGCTGATCGGGGCGGGATTCAGCTAAGTGAACATCAACGCCGTCGCGGCCAGCCGCGCCGCGTCGGCCTGCTGCCTTTCCCCCTCCGCGATTTAATGTGACCTGTGCTACAGATGTTGCGCTGCCCGCTGGCAACGCCACCCCTTCCGCTCGCACAATGGAATAAATAACCCATACAGAATATATTCATGCGCATGGGTTGCCGCGGCGATCTCTGCCTGCATCCTCAATGAAGAGTATCAGCAATGAGTAGTGTTAATTACCCGAAATTTGGCGCTGGACTGTGGCATTTCGCTAACTACATCGACCGTTATGCGGTGGACGGCTACGGCCCGGCGCTCAGAACCCTTGAGCAGATCGCTTTAGCGGGCAAGTGGAGGATCTCGGCTATGTCGACGCCCCCTATCCCTTTACGCCCGGCGTTTCCGTCGCCGACGTCAGGCAGGCGCTGCAGGATACTGGTCTGCAGGCTATCGGCGTCACCCCTGAAATTTACCTGCGTAAATTTTCGCGCGGCGCCTTTACCCATCCCGAGGCCGCGGTGTACGGCGAGGCGCTGGCGCTGATGAACGAACGTGGTGCGCGAGCTGGGCGCCAGCTACATTAAAATCTAGCCGGGTCAGGATACCCCTTCCAGATCGATCACAAGCAGCTCTGGAAGCTGGCGGCGGCCAACCCGGATGTAAAATTCGCCATTGAATACAAACCGCGCGAGCCGCGCGTGAAAATGACTTGGGATTCGGCAGCAAAGTCGCTGCTGGGCATTGAAAAGATTGGGCTGGATAATGTCGGCATTCTGCTCGACTTCGGCCACGCGCTGTTTGCCGGTAAGTCGCCGGCCGGCTCCGCCCAGCTGATTATCGATCGCGGCCGCCTGTTCAGCATGGACGTAAAAGATAACCTGCGCGGCTGGGACGACGACCTGGTGGTAAGCACCGTGCGTATGACCGAAATCTTCGAGTTTTTCTACGTGCTGAAGTGCAACAACTGGGACGGCGTGTGGCAGCTCGATCAGTTCCTGTTCCGCGAGGATCACGTCGAAGCTGCCAACCTCTCGATTCGCTTCCTCAAGCATATCTATCGCGCGCTGGATAAGCTAAATATGCCTGCGCTACAGGCGGCCCAGCGGGAACAGAACCCGCTCTAGGCGCAGCACATCATTTAGAATCCGCTGCTCACCGCTATCGAGGAGTAAAGCGCAACGCAACGCAACGCCGCGGCGTTGGCGCTACAGCCTGCCCGACTTGCGCAGCCGCCGCCACAGCAGAAAACAAGGCGACCACGGTGCCGCCCGGCGCGAGCGGATAGCCCAGCGGCGAATTCAGCTCCGGCATCTCCTTAAAGTTCATGCCGTACATGCTGAAGATAATGGTCGGCACCACCAAAATGGCGCCCCAGCCTACCAGCTTTTTCGTCACCTCACTGCCACCATCGCCAGATTGACGTGCATGGCGTTGGTCAGCATCTCGCGTATATCCTCCGCGTCGGTGACCACGTGGCACGCATGATCCTGCACGTCGCGCAGGTAGGCGCGCCGTTCTTTCGGCACGATCTCCTCATGCAGACGCACCAGCTGCTGGCAAATCTCCTCCAGCGGCTGCGCCGCGTTGCGCAGGTTCAGCAGCTCGCGCCACAGGCGATAGACCTTTTTCACCGCCTAGTTATCGAACTCTGAGCGGAACAGCGCCGCCTCCATTTTGCCGATAGTGTCGCCGAGCGAGGCGGTGTATTCGCCGTAGCGATCCACCACAAAGTCGAGAATGCAGTAGAGCGGATAGCCTGGCCCATGCTCAAGCATCGCTCTGTTCTGCGTAACGCGTTCGCGCACTGGGGCGTAGCTGTCAGATGCGCCGTGGCGCAGAATGATAAGAAAGTTTTTGCCGACGAAAAAGTGGGTTTCGCCAAAGTGCAGGAGCTCGTTCTCTGAGCTGACGGTTTTGACCACGATAAACAGCGAGTCGCCGTACTGTTTGATTTTGGGACACTGGTGGGCGCACAGCGCATCTTCTACCGCCAGCTCGTGCAGCCCAAACTCCTGCTGAATGCGATACATAAAGTCCGCTTCCGGCTGATAAAACCCGAGCCAGATAAACGCATCCGGCTCGTTCAGCGCGTCGCTGATTTTATCGACGTCCAGTTCCTGCCCAGCCTGCCCCGGACGATATACCATGCAGTTTACGTTCATTATCCTATGCTATAGGTTGCCTGTCATACTGCAGGCATAACCAGTTTTGTTGCAGGCACTCGACTGATTTGTAAAAGAAGCAAGGTCTTTTTCGCCAACGCCAGCAACACCGCGCAGCGGCTCGCCGCGTTCGGCACCTTTGCCGCCGCCTTCCTGGTGCGCCCCATCGGCGGCCTGGTATTCGACCCGCTGGGCGATCGCATCGGACGGCAGAAAGTGCTGGCGATGACCATGATCATGATGTCCATCGGCACCTTCTGCATCGGCTTGATCCCCTCCTACGCCAGCATCGGCATCATGGCGCCGATTCTGCTGCTGGTGGCGCGCCTGGTGCAGGGCTTCTCCACCGGCGGTGAGTATGGCGGCGCCGCCACCTTTATCGCGGAGTACTCCACCGACAAACGGCGCGGCTTTATGGGCAGCTTCCTCGAATTTGGTACGCTGGGAGGCTACCTGCTCGGCGCGGGCTTCGTCACGGTGCTGACCTCGGTGCTGCCGGAGCAAACCATGCTCGACTGGGGCTGGCGCGTCCCACTCTTTATCGTCGCACTGCTTGGCATGTTCGGCCTCTACGTGCGCCTAAAGTTGGAAGAGACGCCGGCGTTCCAGCAGCATATGGAAAAGCAGGAGGCGCTGGAGAACAAGCAAGCCGCGTCTGACGCAGATGCAGATGCAGATGCTGAAGACCTACCACAAGCCGATGCTGAAGTGCATCGGGCTGGTGCTGCTGTTCAACGTCTCCAACTATATACTGACCTCCTATATGCCGAGTTACCTGACCGGCATCCTCGGCATGGGCGAGTCAAGCAGCCTGCTGCTGATTATGGTGGTGATGTTTGTGATGATGCCGCTGACGCTGTTCTGGGGACACTGGGCGGATCGACTAGGCCGTCGCCCGGTGATTGGTGCCGGCGCCGTCGGCCTGATCCTGCTAGCGATCCCCTGCATGATGCTGGTGACGTCGGGCAATATGTGGCTGGTGTTCGCCGGGCTGATCGTGCTGGGCGTACTGCATGCACACCTGCTTTAGCGGCACATGCCCGCCACGCTGCCGGCGCTGTTTGTCACCGATATCCGCTACAGCGCGCTGGAGATCGGCTTTAACCTTTCCGTCTCGCTGTTCGGGGGTACCACGCCGCTGATCACCGCTTGACTGGTGGATACCACGCACAACATGATGCCCGCCTACTATCTGATGGGCGCCGGAGTGGTGGGTCTGCTGACTGTGCTGACGCTGCATGAGTCGGCGCGCAAACCGCTGCACGGCTCCTCGCCCGCGGTGGCCAGCGAGGCCGAAGCGCATCGCCTGGTGAAGAAGCTGCGTTCGCGCAGCAAGCAGCAGGCGATGCAGTAACACCCTCTCGCTGACTGCATAAAAAACCCCGCCGATGGCGGTTTTTTATTTCATCAGAAGCGATACTGCAGGCCCAGGATTTTATTGGCGATGCCCGCCGCGTCGCCGCCGTAAGAGGCGGACTCGCCGGTCAGGGTGTAAATCACCTAGGTGCCGCCCCTTTGCCTTCCTCATATTTGCTCCAAGCAAATTCGGCGAAGATTTTGGCGTGCTCGGTCAGGTAGTAACCCGCATCCAGCGCCGCGCCGTAGTAGCGCGAATTCGCAGTTTTTTCGCGGAAGGTCAGGTCACGCATATAGTGCTCGTCGTTATCGTGGGCGCGCACCCAGGCGCTGAATTTAAACAGCGCGTTGAATTCAAAGTCGTTAATGCGATACTGCCCCACCAGTCCAATATAGGGCATAGAGAAGCGCTGGCTGTAGCCGATGCCGCTTTGGCCGTCGGCGAAGTTGCCGACAATGTTGCTGTTGTCATAGTTAAACGCGCCGCCGTAGGCGGTCCAGCTGAAGCGCGTCTCCTGATAACCTGCTACCGCGCCGATTTTATAACGATCGTTCTGCAGCAGCCAGCCTTTCAGGTTCAGATCGTATTCGTTGGCATAGTTGATGTCGGTATCGGGATGCGACGAGTGATCGGTCCAGCTTGACTGACGGGCGTTTTGCCAGTCGTAATCATCCATATGGCCGGAGCTGGACGCCAGCGAGGTCCAGCCGCGCGCGTTAAGCGTCAGAAAAGAGAAAGCATCCCACGAGATATCCTCTTTCAGGATAGCGACGTTTTTGATTTTCCAGTCCAGCTGGCTGACCTTGCGTGCACTGCTGACATCATAGACCAGCTCCTTCGATTTGCCGCCCAGCATGCCAACTAAGGTGGCGACTCTGACGCTGTCAGCGGAAAAGGCGGCGGTCATCGATTACCGCAAGAGTGCTCTTTTTCATTTATTACCCTGTTTTAAAAATAAAGCGATCCTTAAATGGTGGGCAGAGACTAAAGGGCGCGATGGTCGCAGGCAAGCGTCAATTTATCGTGAAAAAACAGGCATAGTGAGTTAAGGAAAATTAATTAATGCTGCGCGCCGGTGCGACTATAATGTCTCACTGTGCCCGATACACGATCGGCTCTTTTTTAGCCGCAGCGCTGCCACCTTTTATACATACTGCTGGATATCGACTTGGCAATATTCACGCACGCTTGCCGTCGCGCACCCGCTTCGCTGCGCAGACTGGCCGCTGTGTGCCGATCTTTTTATGTTTCCCGCTGCGGTTTGACTTAATTACGCAATGGACAAAAAAGAGGCAGAAATAACATCCCCCGACTGCATCCTGAAATATTTTCACGAAAACGTTTAAGGCAAATTTCTACCGCTGAAAATGGCCAAGCCAGATGTGTTTGGTTAGAAAAAAATCGTTATGTTATCGACTCTGTTTACTAGCAAGGGTGTGAAAGATGATTTCTAAAGAGAATTCGGAACATCGTGTCTGGGGCGAACAGTGCGATCGCTGGACGTTGCTCAAGCGACAGGATCTCAGCGTCATTCATGAGCGTATGCCGCTCCACACTTAGGAGAGACGTCATTATCACGCCCAAGCCAGGCAATTCTTTTTTTTCCTGAGCTGCACCCTCTGTATGGAGCTGGAGGGCGAGCATCATGTTCTGGCGGCGCAGCAGAGCGTGAGATTTCCGCCTCAGGCGAAACATTAGGCGCGCAATGAGAGTGACGGCGAGGTAGAGTTCCTGGTGATCTCGCAGCCGACCACGTGCGGCGATCGTACCGACCTGCTCTGAAGTGACGCCGGGCTGCGTGTCGCTATAGCGGACTATAAATTTTTACTAGTAATTTAAATTTCACTCAGAGGTTCGCGCCCTCTCGCTTTTACCGTCCAAAATGTTCAGCGGCAGGCGGCGGAAAGCCGCCTGTCCCGTTTAGATCTCGCCTGGCAGCTGGGGCTAAGCCTGCGCAGCGCGCCATGCCGCAACAACATCCGCAAAGGTGACTGTTTGATCTGCCTTATTGTTACCTCTGACAGCTGAATATCGCTTTCTTGATCCAGAACAAATCGAGCACGAGCGCCTTCTGTCAAGTTGTGTCAACGGTTAGCACAACCGCACACTTACTGGAGACAGGCTTATGACAGGTAAACTCGGTTTGGCAGGGGGATTAGTAATCTGGCTGTTCTACGTGGCATGGATGGCGAGCTATTACTTCGGCACCTTTTCTGTTTTTTCTCACTAGGCAAACGCGACGTCGGGCTCCGTTTGCAAGCTGTGACGCTACGCGCTGAAGTGCTGCCCAATAAAAAAAGCGCTGCAGGCAAAAGCACTGCGGCGCGTTTGTGGTGAGAGGCATCAGGCAGCTTTAACGGCGCACACTTTTTTGGTCTGCGCCACGTCAGCGTCGGCGCTTTCGCCATCGGCTTCGGCCGCAGGCGCCTTTTTCTCAGCCTCTGCGGAGGCGGCGTCCGGCAGCCTGCTGGTGCGCAGAATATGCTGGATGGCATCTTTCTGCTCGGCAATCAGCAGACCCAGGGTTTCCGTCTGGGACTCATCCATATCGGGTTGCTACTGTGCTAATAAGTCGGTAAAGGCCTCCGCGAGATCGAGCATCTTGTCGTAGGCATCCGCCTCTTTTTTGCTGGCAAACGTCATTTTCTATCCACCCTTCTTTACGACTACGTATTTAATTTCGACAACCATTTTTTGCCTTTCCGGTACTGTTATTTTATACAGAATATCGCGCAAAGCAGGGGATTGCTCCCTTTTTTCGTCTGGCTGTCTCAGTCGCTAACGTATCGTTTTTCCTCAGAAAATCAGCTCCTTCAGGAAGTCGGCCAGCGCCTTGCGCGGATCGTCCTCTTCCGAGATAATCATCTCTATACCCCACTGTCCCAGCACCTCGCGCGCGACCGGATTGTTGCGGTTGGTAAAGAGATAGGATTTCGGCCGCGCCGTCGCCAGGCCGGTTCTGCCCCACATCTTCGTCAGGCGGTAAAACAGCAGGCGAATATTAAAATCGCTGATGCTGTAGCCGACAAACAGCACCGAGTTGCCCATCATGTCGTGGGTCAGCTTGATATCGAGCGGCGAGTCAAAATAGAGGCGCTCGAAATAGCTGCTCTCGTCCAGTACGATAGAGGTGTCGTCGTCAAAATCGCCGTGCAGCTTGATGATATGCCGCTTGTCCTCGGTGAGCGCAACCAGATCCGCCGCGTTGGCGACTTTGCTGTAGGGCACGCCGTGCGCCTCGTGCGCCGCTTCCAGCCAGCGGTCGTAGTTGGTGGTGTAGATGCGTGAGAAATTGCCCTGGGTGATCATGGTGTGGATTTCTGACGATCGGACATCGATGTCGGGGCGATGCCACTCGCGATCCATCCAGCTGCGCAGCGGGCCGAGCGACCCTTTTTTCTGCTTATAGTATTCCGCCAGCGACAGGTGCGTGCCGTAGGTATTGAATATTTTAGGATCGTAGCCAAGCTCGTGCGCCAGATGCGCAATCAGCTCATGCCACTCCGGCAGCCCCAGATTGCGCGAAATGCCCGCGCCGGCGAACAGGATAAGCTTGCCCGATTCGTAGGCGCGTTTCAGTTCAGGTTTCATGCCACTCCTCGAGCGGTTTTTAGAAAGGCGGCGAAGCGATCCAGCGCCAGCTTGCGCATGGAAACCTCATTTTTCAGCTCGCCCATTTCAGCGAAGGTCTGGCTGTACCCTTCCGGGATAAAGACGCAGTCCCACTGGAACTCGCGCGGCCCCGCCGGCTTCGCCGCGATGGTGCCGCGCACTTCGCCATGAAACTGGTACATTTTGCGCCCGTCGCAGTAGCCCAGCACGGTTTTCGCCGTCACTGCCTGGCTGTCCAGCCCTAGCACCAGCGCGGTAAAGCGCTCTGCGTCCAGCCGGTTCCAGAAGATGCGCGTTAGCCCGGCCGGCAGACCGTTCAGTCCGTCGAGGTAAAGCCCGGTATGCTCGACAAACAGCGGTCGTCCGATAATGGAGAACGCCTTGGTCAGCTTGTCGCGCACCAGCTCAAGCTCGTTTTCCGTCTGGATTTCTTCGATACGGCGCGCGATAGGCAGCACGTCCACGCCGACGGGTTCGAGGATTTTTCGCACCTCAGCCAGCTTATTCTCATTGGCTGACAGAAAGCGGATTTTCATTGCAAGCCTTTTTCTGTTCTATTTTTTATTATTTTTGTTCGATGATTGTCCTGTGGCTTGTCCGGTTTGGCTGCTATTGCTCAAACTGTACAAGATTACGCGAGGATTACCGGGTAGAGTCTAGCTGACTCCGGGGAGGGGATGAAGTCCTTATAAAACGGGCGGGAAATTTTGCGTATGCGGCCCGCGCCGCACGCCATTGCACGTCACATACCGCGCTTACTGAATGCTTAGGTTCAGCTGGCCTGGGTCGATCATTTTGTTACTCTCTACTTACCCACCCCGTAGCCTGCTCAGATCGGCGCGGTACACCTCTGCCCCATCGCCGGGGCTTTTTAGACGTCAGGCCGGTCAATGTCGCTAGTGTCGGTCAACTTTTTTGCCGTACCAGGATAGTCGCCTCCACCCAACGATCCCATCATGCAGAGATCTGGAGCAGCATATTAGCCACGCCGCTAGTGTGGATAATAGCTGTTTAACATGCAGGATGTTATCGCTGCAAAAGCATCAGCTTCCTGCCGACTACCGTTTCGAATAAGATTAGCCCGGTACTTTTGCCATAAAAAACCCCCAGAAGCAGGTTGCTATGAATTATTGCTTTGTTGCCACTGAGCAATCATCTCTTTGGTAACTTCCTTTTATAACAGGTAGGGCCGTAGCCTCCCGCTTTGCTCCACGTGCTTCACCTGCCACAGCTGCTGCCATTTCTCGCCGTATTGAAAGGACAGGAGCAGGTGCCGGGATAGGACGCTATTGATTCATCAATGATCTGCTGTCTGACTTGATCATCTGATAAGCGCGTAATTTTTGCACAAGCAACCTCTGAGAAGGGTAAAACAGCCAAACATAACGTTGCTATGAGAAGATTTTTCACCGTCATTTTATAACCTCCTTCTTCTTGAATCATAAAAATAGCTTAACAATTATTGCCGTCCCAACGTGAACTGGCTTTATCTGTTGCCTAGTTTGCCAGGTTATATATCACCGCTTTTTCATACGCCTCGACGCAATAATGAATACCAACCGTTAACCGAGCACGGCGTGTGATGTTTGTTCATCTCTGATATGCGCAACCGGTCCTTTCTGATGGCTATGAGTTTTTTCCTTTGTGCGTTATCTGGACCTACAGAGTCATGCATTTCTGCACACTCAACGCGGCATCGCCTAAACGCAGCATCTGGGATGCTTCTCGTGATAACAAGGATATTGCCTTACGCTTGCGCGTAGCTGAAAAGCAGCCACTTAAAATTGACAAGCCTTTGCAAAATTAGCTTCTGTACCGCCATAAATCAGTAAACCCGTTTTTAATCTACCTGCTTTCGTCATCAATAAGTGGCACTGACGCTGGCACAAAATAGGCACCGCAGGCTGTAAAGAAAAAGCCACCCGAAAGTGGCTCTCTTTTAACTGACGATCTTGCTTCGGTGCAAGTGAGATAAAAATTTTTCTTATTTTAAATTTACATCACAAACGTTTTGGCAATGTTTCGCTGTCGGTTAGTATCGTTGAGCATGATATTGCCACAGAGCAGGCAAAGCCTGACATTTTTTGAGTAGAATTTTGCGATAGTGACTGCCTGATTGAAAGTGCACATCGTGCCAAAAGCATTTTTCATCAATTATATTAATGCACCTACACCACTGTATATGAAGCCTGGCCGTATTTTTTCCTGTCTTTATGCAGATAATAGTAGCTTCCATTGATCATTTTCAAACCTCATTAATACGAGAGAAAATTTAAAACTGTTATACAGGTCACATTTTCTTTTCAAATATAACAAGAGCATCTTGATATAGATCAAGGTTTTATTTCTCTTCTAAAAAACTTAAAACCCTAATAAAATAAAGCACCATAAATTTTAACTGGCGTGCGGCTGATAATAGTGAAGCTTTTTTTCGATAAAACCTCTCTGTCAGAGAGGTCAATACAAAGGAAAAGGCAATATCTAACCATTTCAACTTATTGTTTATATTATACATATTGATTAAATTCAAAACACCACATAAATCATCAAGAAATTAATAAGACATAAATAATTAAAATCAATTCCATAAATAACATTTTTGCATCATAAGTCAGATTAAAAATTGTCAAAGGAGAATAAATTTACCCTAGCACGCCCCTTATTTCTTTCATAAATTTTCCTTAAAGACTCGAAGCCCTGCAACCCTTATAAAACAACAAAACAAACAATCACCATTCTAATGATAACCTGCAAACCGGCCTTTAAAATAATAAGCGAGACTCAAAAAAAGATCTATTCTAAAATAATTCTCCTTTACTCCTGCAGGAAGAGAGAATTAAGCATAACAAACAGTTTCTTCTTTTTCGCCCATAGACTTGATGATAGAAAGCTTTGCCTTGAAAAAGAAACATCAATAGAAATTAATATTTACCATAAAAAAATCATAAAAAATGAACGCTAAAAACAAGCCTGCATGCATGCACGGCGAGAGGGGCCTAAACAAAAGAAAATCTCGCTTGCTCAGTCCGGTTCAACGAGCCGCTCCAACAGCGACAGACATTTTGCATTTACCGGTTAGCCAGCCTCGTACGTACTTGATAAGCGGTTGACTTACAGACCGATGCCCAGAGAATGGTGAACCTCTGGCAAAGGACGCAATTTCAGAGAGTTCATCATCAAAGGTTTACTTAATCCATTTTTCAATGTGCGCGGCGTCTGGCTGGTGACCGTTTCCCGTCTCGACTGGCCGCCGATAAATTCGGTCAACGTCAGCAGCGCGGCGCTGCGCATCCGTCTTCAGCAGCAGGCGTTGACGGCGAAGCTCGACCGGCTGAAAAGCCTCGTCGTGAATACCGTTTTCTTTCAGGTGAAGCCGGACGGCGCCGCCCTGTGGCGCTCTGCTAGTCTGCCCTGGTCCGATATGCTTACCGGGGCACCATAGGCGAGAATCCCGGCTACGATCCGCTGGCGTTTATGCTGGATGAGGCGCACAAGCGCAGCATGAAGGTGCACGCCTAGCTCAACCCCTATCGCGTCGCCGTCAACGCGCAGCCTGCAACGATAGGGGTTGCGGCGCTAAACCACACCCTGTCGCTGCATCCCGCCAGTGTCTACGTGCTGCACCGCGACTGGATCCGCACCGCCAGCAATCGTCTGGTGCTCGATCCGGGCATTCCGGACGTGCGCGACTGGATCACCAGCATTGTGGCGGAAGTGGTGATGCACTATCCGGTTGACGGCGTGCAGTTCGATGACTATTTCTATGCGGAAACCGCCGACTCGCCGCTTAACGACAGCCAGACCTTCCGCGCCTGGGGCCAGGGCTTCGCCTCAAAGGCGGACTGGCGGCGGCACAATGCCCAGCAGCTGATCGAACAGGTGTCGCGCACCATTAAGCAGCTGAAGCCGCAGGTCGAATTCGGCGTCAGCCCGGCGGGCGTCTGGCGCAACCTGTCGCACGACGCTGCGGGTTCCGATACGCGCGGCGCGGCCGCCTACGACGAGGCTTACGCCGATACACGCCGCTGGGTACAGCAGGGACTATATCGATCGCGCCGCAGCTCTACTGGCCTTTCGCCCCCTCAGGCGGCGCGCTACAACGTGCTGGCGCACTGGTGGGCGAACGTGGTGAAGCCGACCCATAACGCGGCTCTATATCGGCGTCGCGCTCTAGAAGGTAGGCGAGCCGTCGCGCATCGAGCCGGACTGGACAGTACAGGGCGGCGTGCCGGAATTGCAAAAGCAGATCGACCTGAACGAGTCCACGCCGGGCATCGACGGCACTATTCTGTTTCTGTTCTGGGAAAACTACCTTAATCTGCCGCAGACGCAGCAGGCGGTCAGCTATCTGGAAACACGCTGGGGCGGTTAAGCAGGTTTCGTCCAGTGATAAGGCTGGCTTTCTCCGCTGCTGGATAGCGATAGACGGCGCTGACGATGGCGGGCGTGCTGACCGTGGCGTAGAGCACCGACTGGAAGGTCAGCACCGAGGGAAACGCCGCCTGCGTCAGCAACCACGACTGGCGCACGGCGTTGACGGGAAAGGAGTTGTATTTAAAGGGATTATACTCGGGCACCATATTCAGCCAGGCGGTTCTGGCGAAGGCGGGAAACAGCGCCGGCCAGCCGGCGAGGCCGGCGAAACCCTGTTGCCGGTACGCCTCCGCCAGATAGCGCACGCTGTAGCGCGAATCGGTCAGGCCGTGCAGCAGCCCCACCGCGCCGCGCACGGCGCCGGTCGGCAACAGAATAAACGAACGGTTCCAGTCGGGCTGAAAGCGCGCCGGATAGATCGCGCTGCCAGGGTAAAAGCGATTCAGCGCGCCTTTTTCATCCTCGCTCAGCTCATCGTTCAGCTCGACTTTCATCTGCTGAAAAATACGCGTCTCGCGCCGCTGATAGTCGGCGAAGCTCGCCTTGTCAATCTCATCCGCCGTCATCTCGTCTGCCGACCAGCTGTGCCATTGCTGCAGCGGCGGTCCCTGCTCCGACTGATAGATGCGCCCGACGAAAAACACCAGCAGCAAAATCGCCAGCGCCAGCAGCCCTTTTCTCACCAGCCTGAACAGCCTCAGATTGCGCACGGTATCGTTATCCCCTTTTCAGCCCGTTGCCGATTGTAGGATCAGAAGCCATCGCGCAACCAGCGAAAAAAGAGGAGGCATGCTTTTTCAGCGTTTGATGGCCCTCAGCACGATCACGCCGCCAGCAGCAGCGCAGGCTGCAGTGAATGAAACAGGGAGACGCTCGCCGAGGAGACCAGCGGTCCGCCCAGCTGTCCGGTGGTATAGCCTGCGGTCAGTACCTCCACGGTGCGCGCCACCGCCGCCAGCCCAAACAGCGGCCAGAACAGCGCCACCAAGCTGCCGTTGCCAAAAAAGCTGTGCGCCATCTATGACAGAAAGGTGGCGGGCAGAATATAGCCGAACCCCGTCAGCGTATAGGCGAGCAAGAGCGCCTTCAGGTCGCGGTCGAAAGGCAGTGCGTCTGCCACCTGGGCAGCGGACGGCAGGCTCGACGGCAGCCGCCGCGACCACGCCTGCAGCGCGGTCAGCCCGCAGGCCGCGACTCCCCAGGCCAGCAGGCCGGTAAGCGTGATGCCGATGCCCGGGCCGGTAAAGACCGCCGCCGATAGCTTCGGCGCGCGGTGCGACGCCAGCATCAGCTGCGTCCAAGAGGTCACGACGATCAGCGCACAGGCGCCGCCGACGCCCGCTGGCCAGCTTTGACTGAATCCTGAATTGACATAATTTTGCTTTTTTCCTGCGAAGTCACTTAATCTGGCGGCCATGATAAAACCGCGCCCCACAGGGAAAAATGGGGCGAATATCCTGTGACCAGTGCTCACCAGCAGGAGGACAAATGTCGCGCAGCGCGAATGTAAAAAATTTTCTGATCCACCATCGCGCGCGTCAATCCTGAGGAGTATGGCTTCAGCAACCAGTGCCGGGGCTGCGAGGAGGTGGCACAGCTCACCGCCGTCAGCGTCAGCTGGTACACTTGGCTGGATCAGGGGCACGATATCCGCATATCCCCCGCCGCGCTGCAGCGGATTGGCAAGGTGCTGCAGCTGTCGCCGGTCGAGCAGGAGTATCTGGACGCGCTGGTGTTCGGCCGCAAAAACGGCCTGACCGCCGAGGCGGCGATCCCCCGCGAAGTGATCGCGATGGCGGAGGCGCTGTCGCCGCACCCGGCGTTTATCCGCCGCGCCAATATGGACATTCTCTACTGGAACGACACGGCCCACCACCAGATCTACGATCTGGTCGACGCTGCCCGAGGCGGAGCGCAACTCCCTGAAGCTGCGCGGGTTACCGGCAGCGCATTCATGACTGGGAGCAGGCGGCGAAGCACAGCATCGCCGCCTTCCGCGCCTACTACGCCGCCAGCAACTACGCCAAGGAGTTCGAAAAGATTATTGAGGAGCTGAGCGCGTGCAGCGCGCAGTTCCGCATCATGTGGCACGCGCAGGCGGTGAATAAGGTGGGCGCGGGCAACAAGGCGATTATCGACAGCAACGGCAGCGTCAACCACTACACCTACACCGCGCTGGAGGTGGAAAGCGCGCAGGGGATCTTTTTGATTTTCTACCTCGCCCGCGACGCGCAGTAAGGATGGGACGTCAGGCCGCCTCAGCGGGCGCGGCCTGGCGCTTCTCGCTCACCAGGATGTAAAGGCCGCCTTCACCGGGTCAGCGCCCCCCAGAGCACCGCGTGCCAGCCAAAGGCGTTCAGCAGCGCGCCGGAGCAAAACGAGCCGACGATCATCACGCCGAACACGATGAAATCGCTGAGCACCTGCACGCGCGTTTTCTCTTCGGGACGGTGAAAATCGATAATTCGCGCCGAGGCACCGGTAAAGCCCAGATTCCAGCCCAGCCCCAACAGCACCAGCGCGCCCCAGTAGTACATAACATCGCTGCCCGCGAGACCAGCCACGGCGGAGAGGTCGGTGATCGCCAGCCCGGCGGCGCCGAAGCGCTGAATCAACCGCCCGGTAAAAAGCCGGGGCCGTACATGGCGATAACGTGCCACTAAATTCCGAGGTGGGCCGCGTGCTGCGACAGGCCGTGCATATGCATCGCCAGCGCCGCCGCCGTCATCAGGAAGTTCATCACCATACTAGGTCAACGCGCCGCAGAACACCATGCGGGCGAAGCCCGGCTGACGCACGATGGCGGCGAGCGCCTGCCGGGGCGGCGCGGGCAGGGTTTTGACGTTGAGCAGTACCAGTGCCGCCAGCACCCCGGCGCCGGAGAGCATTAGCAGATGATCCAGTGCGGTAAGCGGATGCAGCAGCCCCGCGCCGAAGCTTTCCGGTCCGTGGCCGTTATGCGCCAGCGCCGGCGCGGCGACCAGTATCAAGAGTAAAGGTAAAACGGCTTTCATGGTGCGCTCCGATCTCAGTGAGAATGATGAGGATGAGAGTGATGCGAGGCGGTTTCATAGGCGCCGGAGACCGGCTCGAACGGTGCCTGCTCACGGCCGACGATCAGCCCGAGGCCGATCAGCATCTCGTCCAGCACGTGGTCGTGCAGATAGGCAACGCGCCCCGGTTCGATCTGCAACGGCACGTGTCGGTTGCCGAGGTGATAACAGGCGACCACCAGCTTGTGCGCATCGCCGCACAGCACGATAGAGACCAGCTCCGGCGCCGACTGGATGCGCACCACCAGCTCGCCGCTGTCATCGCTGAGCAGATCGCCGCCGCGCTCCAGCGCCAGCCCCGCCTCGCGTCCGTCGTCAAGCTGGATGCGGGCGCGGCTCTTCAGCCGGATATCGAAATCGAGGGTGGCGCTGGCGTTCGCCTGCGCCGTCACCGCCGCCTTTCCGATCAGAAAAAACATCTTTTCTCCTTAAAAAAAGAAAGTAACGCTGCGCCATCGGCAGCTGGTCAAGCGGATCGCAGGTGAGCAACTGGCTGTCGGCGCGCACCTCATGGGTTTGCGCATCCATCTGGATATCGGGGGTCAGGTTGTTGTGCACCATATGCGCCTTGCGCGCGTCGCCCAGCGTGCCGAACATCGGCCGGTAGTTCACCGACTGCGGCGTCGGAATCGAGGCGTTGATATCGCCCATCGGCGCGCTGGCGATCAGACCGCCTTTGACGATCAGCGCCGGTTTGACGCCGAAAAAGGTGGGGCTCCACAGCACCAGATCCGCCAGCCTGCCCGCCTCGATGGAGCCTACCTCATGGGAGATACCGTGCGTAATCGCCGGGTTAATGGTGTATTTGGCGATGTAGCGCTTCACGCGGAAGTTATCCATGCCTTCGCTGTCTTCCGACAGGGTGCCGCGCTGCAGCTTCATCTTGTGCGCCACCTGCCAGGTGCGCGGGATCACCTCGCCGACGCGGCCCATCGCCTGCGAATTGGAAGAGGTCATCGAGAAGGCGCCGATATCGTGCAGAATATCCTCCGCCGCGATGGTTTCGCGGCGGATGCGCGACTCGACAAAGGCGATATCCTCCGCAATGCCGGCGTCGAGGTGGTGGCACACCATCAGCATATCGAGGTGCTCATCCATCGTGTTGACGGTGTAGGGCAGCGTCGGGTTGGTCGAGGAGGGCAGGATATTTTCATAGCCGCAGGCGCTGATAATGTCGGGCGCATGGCCCCCGCCCGCCCCTTCGGTGTGAATGGTGCGATTGCCGATCGCCTGCAGCGTATCCTCGACGAACCCCGCTTCGTTAAGGGTGTCGGTGTGGATCGCCACCTGCTCATCCTCCACTTCCGCCACGCTCAGGCAGCAGTCGATGGCGGCAGGGGTCGATCCCCAGTCCTCGTGCAGCTTGAGGCCAATGACGCCGGCGTCGATCTACTCGCGGATCGCCGCTTTGCTGGAGGTATTGCCTTTGCCGAGCAGGCCGATATTGACCGGCAGGCTCTCCGCCGCCTACAGCATGCGCGTAATATTCCAGCGCCCTGGCGTGCAGGTGGTGGCGTTAGTGCCAGTGGCCGGCCCAGTGCCGCCGCCGATCATTGTAGTGACGCCGGAGGTCAGCGCTTCGGTGGCCTGCTGCGGGCAGATAAAGTGGATATACGCATCCACGCCGCCAGGTGTGACGATTTTGCCTTCGGCGGCGATGATTTCGGTCGCCGCACCGATAGGAATGGTGACGCCGGGCTGGATATCGGGGTTGCCCGCCTTGCCGACGCGCGCGATGCGCCCCTGCTTGATGCCGATATCCGCCTTGACGATGCCCCAGTGGTCGACGATCAGGGCGTTGGTCAGCACCAGATCCATCACCTCTTCGCCGTAGAGGATGAAATCCTGCTCGACCTCAATCCACGACGCGTATCACTGGCACCCCCTTATCCACCAGCGTGTAGAGCTGCGGCTGGTAGCCCACGGCGAGATCCGCCTTGCCCGCCGCCAGCAGCAGCGGCACCGAGGCGGAATCCGCGGGGGCGATAGTCTCCACTGTCAGCCCCTGGCGCGCAAAGGCACGGCTCTGCTGGGCGGCCAAAATCGCCGCGTGGTTGGGATTAACGAACCAGTCGAGCCGCAGCAGTACCTTTTCCGCTGCCTGGGCGAAAGAAAGCGCCAGCAGCATCAGCAGCCCCAGCGCGGCGAAGCTGAGCGGCGTTTGCAGCCGCGCGTTGGCATGCATCATCAGATAGCCCAGCCCTTTGCTGGCGCCGACCCATTTGCCGATCACCACGCCGACCGGCGCGAGAATGGCCGCCATCCGCAGCCCGGAGAAAAAGTGCGGCAGCGCGGCGGGCTAGCGCACGTGCAGAAACCTGGCGCAGCCGCGACGGGTGCAGGGTTTTCGCCAGCTCCAGCCAGCCGGGCGGCGTGCGGCACAGGCCGTCAAACAGCGACAGGCAGAGCGGGAAGAAGATAATCAACGCCGCCACAACCACCTTGGAGGCGATGCCGAAGCCGAGCCACAGCGCCAGCAGGTAGAGGAGGTTGAAAAAACGTGTCGCCATCATGTCAACTGCCGAAAAAGCAGGCTCTGCGCCTGCAGCACTGCGGCATCCTCCACGCGGCGCGGCGTCTCGCCGTCGGGCACGGCAAAGGCGCGGGCGCGCAGCGGCGCGCCCTCCAGCAGATAGATAGATAGATATAGTGCGCCATACAGCACGCCTCCAGCGGATCGTGCGTCACCAGCAGCACCGTTTTGCCCTGCAGCAGCCTGGCGGTGAGGTGATGCAGCCGCAGCCGGGTAAGGGGATCGAGGGTGGCGAACGGTTCATCCATCAGCACCACCGGCCGATCCTGATAAAGAGTATGCGCCAGCGCGACGCGCTGTCCGCATGCCACCGGAGAGCGATGCCGGGCGCGCCGATCCCTCTCCCGCCAACTCCACCTGCGCCAGCAGCGCGTCGGCGCGCGCCCTGTCGGGCCGCTGGCCGCCGAGCCGAGCGGCAAGCATCACGTTGTCGCGCACCGACAGCCAGGGATAGAGATCGTCGCGCTGACCCATCCAAGCGATTTTCCGCATCAGATCGCCCGCCGCTCGCTGCGGATGCTTCCCTGCTGCGGCTTAGAGAGGCCGGCGACCAACCGCAGCAGCGTGCTTTTGCCGCCGCGCAGCCGCAGGCTGAACCCCTGATAAACGGGCTTATTGCCCCAGCTGAAGCTGAGCGCCTCAACGGCGATATCGGGACCGCGCACCTTGCTCACAGGCGGCCCGCCGCGACAATCGCCAGCTGCGTCACGCCGCGCTTCGCCAGCGCTGCCGCCGCCTTCGCCGCGCGAACGCCGCTGGTGCACACCAGCACCACGCGCCGATCGGCAGGCGGTCGCCACGCGTCAAGCGCCTCCGGCAGGATGCGCTCCACCCTTGCCGCCACGCTGTGCGGCGCTTCCGCCATGCTACGCAGCTCGACCACACAGTCGTCCGGGCGCAGCAGATCGCCGTCGATAAAGGGGACGACTGGCTGCGTCGTCTCCTCGGCGTCGTCAAAGCGGAACGCGCGAAAGTGCCACTGGCTGAAGTCGCAGTTCACTAGGCTGCCCAGCGGCGACGGTGCCAACCCCAGCAGCACGCTGAGCGCCATCTGCGCCTGCATCGCGCCGAGCGTCGCCACCGCCGGGCCCATCACGCCTGCAGTGTCGCAGCTGGCGGCGGTGGCGGGCAGCTGCGGGAACAGCGCGCGGTAGCTGGGCGCCGGGCCGCAAAAGCCGCCGACGTAGCCCTGCCGCTCCAGCACCGACGCGCTGATCAGCGGAATGGCGCGCGCGGCGCAGGCGTCAGAGAGGGTATAGGTAGCGGCGAAGCTGTCCGCCACGTCGATCGCCAGATCGACGCCCTCCAGCGCCTGCGCCACGGTACTGGGGCGCAGCGCCTGCTGTCGCGTCTCAATCCGGCAGTCGGGGTTGCGCGCCGCCAGCGCGCGCGCCGCGCACAGCGCCTTGGGCTGGCCGAGATCTACCATCGTATAGAGCGTCTGGCGATGCAGGTTATGCAGCGCCACCACGTCGTGATCCCAGATGCGCAGGTGGCCGACGCCCGCGCCCGCCAGCAGCGGCAGCAGCGTCGAGCCAAGCCCGCCCGCGCCCACCACCAGCACGCGCGCCGCGCCCAGCCGCCGCTGCCCCGCCTCGCCAATCTCCGGCAGCATCTGCTGCCGCTGATATCGGTTCATGCCTGCGCCCCTCAGCTAAACTGCGCCAGGCCGAACACCGGCGTCGAGGCGGCGGCCATATCGCGCCGTTCCATCAGGCCCGCCTGCTGCGCCGTCTCTCCGGCGCGAATGGCGGCGGCGAACGCGCCCGCCATCGCCACCGGATCCTGCGCTTTCGCTACGGCGGTATTGAGCAGGATGGCGTCGAAGCCTAGCTCCATCGCCTGCGCCGCCTGGCTAGGCGCGCCGATACCGGCGTCAATCACTAGCGGCACCCCTTTGAACCAGGCGCGCAGGCTGCGCAGCCCCTCGATATTGCGCAGCCCCTGACCGGAGCCGATCAGCGCGCCCCAGGGCATTAGCACCTCACAGCCCGCCTCAAGCAGCTTTTCCCCCACAACCAGATCTTCAGTGGTATAGGGGAAGACCTGAAAGCCCTCAGCGCAGAGGATGCGCGCCGCCTCCACCAGCGCAAAGGGATCGGGCTGCAGCGTATCGGCATTGCCGATCACCTCCAGCTTTATCCAGCGCGTGTCGAACAGCTCGCGCGCCATATGCGCCGTGGTGACCGCCTCTTTCACCGTGTGGCAGCCTGCGGTGTTTGGCAGCACGCGCCGGTTGAGCTGGCCGAGCAACTCGCGAAAGGCGGCGCCCTGGCTGCCCTCACGCCGCAGGCTGACGGTGATGATCTCGGCGTCGGCGGCCATGATCACCTGCTGCAGGATGGCGGGCGACGGGTAGCCGGCGGTGCCGAGCAAAAAGCGCGAGCGGGGAACGAAACCGTAAAACATGATCAGCCTCCCTGCATCGGCGACAGCACTTCCAGACGGCAGCCCGCCTCCAGCTGCTGGCTCTCGTAGCGCGAGCGCGGCAGAAACTGGCCGTTATAGGCGCTGGCGACGCTGGCGGCGTCGATGTGCCGCTCGCGCAGCAGCGCCGCCACGTTGGGCGCCTCGGTCTCTACCTGCTGGCCGTTGAGTTCAATTTGCATGATTCGACTCCTCGCTAATCTGCTGGATAAGCTGTTGCGCCATCGCTGGCGCCAGTAAAAAACCGTGGCGGTACATGCCGTTAACGGAGAAAACGCCGTCACGGTAGCGTACTTCCGGCACGTTCAGGGGCCAGGCGGGACGCCGGCCAGTGCCGGTTTCCACGATGCGCGCCTCCGCCAGCGCTGGGTGAATCGCCCAGGCGGCGCCGAGCAATTCCATCAGGGCGCGGGCACTGATCGGGCTGCTGTCGTCGCTCTCCACCATGGTGGCGCCGAGCATAAAGCGCCCGCCGGCGCGCGGCACCAGATAGCAGGGAAAGCGCGGATGCAGCAGGCGGATCGGGCGTGAAAAGTGGAGGTCAGGGCTGTGCAGGATCGCCATCTCGCCGCGCACGGCGCGCAGATCGGGCTGCCGATCCGCAGCGTGAATGCCGCGGCAGTCGATGATCCTACCGCCGGGCTTGCCGTGATGAAAGACGACGCCGCGCGCCGTCAGGCTGGCGCGCAGCTGGCGCAGCGCCTCGCGCGGATCGACGAGATGCGCCTCGCCGGGGAAAAACAGGCCGCGCGCAAAGCGTCCTGCCAGCGCAGGTTCAAGACTAGCGGGATCGGCCCACTGATGCGCGCGGGTCATGCGCGCGAAGCGCGTCAGCTCAGCGGCGTCGCGCGGCGGCGCCACCACCAGCGTGCCCTGCCGGACTACGCCCTCGACGCGCTGCGCCCACCACTCTGCGGCGTCCATTCCCAACTCCACCACCGTCGGCGGCGCGCTCTCCCCTTCACAGAAGGGCGCTAGCATACCGCCCGCCCAGTGCGAGGCGGGCGTTTCATCGCTGAGGATCACCTCGACGGATTCGTCTTGCTCCGCCAGCAGGGTGGCGACGCACAGCCCAGCGACACCGCTGCCGATCACCGACCAGTGGCTCATAGCGCACGCTCCACCAAGAAAAGGGTTATAAGGTTATAGCTGTTCACGTTGGCCTCGACGTTGAGGAACCGTGATACCGAGAGGGAAAGAGCGTGAGAGGAAAAGCAGCTCGCGCGGCAGGCGGCAATGAGATACAAGTCTTCCTATGCCAGTATCAACTGGGTCAGGTTCAAAGGGTCGCTGAACCGCGCAGTGCGCTATGTCTCTCAGTCTCTCAGTCTCTCAGTCTCTCAGTCTCTCAGTCTCTCAGTCTCTCTAGCGAGACTCCCCCGACGGCCATTAGTTGTAGGGTAACTGCCTACCCGTCGTCAAGCAGGTTGTGTTAATCAGGCGTTAAATCTCCCGCCTCACTGCGCGTGGTCAGCACCGCGGCGGCGGCGCTCGCTCAATACGGTGTATATGCCGGCGCAGGCGACTACTGAGGTGCCGATCAGCGTCATCTTCGCCGGCAGCGCGCCGGTGAATATCAGGCCAATCATCACCGACCAGAGCAGCAGGCTGTAGTAAAAAGGCGCCAGCAGCGAGGCGTCGGCGTAGCGCATGCTCAGCGTCAGCAGGATTTGCGTCAGACCGCCAAACAGCCCGCACCCCAGCAGCAGCAACAGCTGCTCGCCGTGCGGAATGGCCCAGCCGAACGGCAGCGTCAGCAGCGAGGTTGCGCCTGTCATGGCGATAAACCAGAAGGCGATGGCGCCGGGTCGCTCTTTGCCGCTGAGATAGCGGATCTGAATCAGCGCGCCGGCGGTGCAGAGAGCGGAGAGCAGCGCCAGCAGGACGCCGACCGACGAGGCGAGGCTCTCTACCGACAGTCTGGGCGGGCCGCTGAGCGAGAGGTGTCCCGACACATAACCACGATGCCGGCAGAGCCGGCGATCACCGACAGCCAGCGGTTGAGCCGCACCGTTTTCGCGTAGCACCATGGCGGCAAGCAGCACGGTAAACAACGGCGCGGCGTAGTTGATGGCGGTCGCGTCGGTCAGGGAGATATACATCAGCGAGAGGTGGCTGAGATACATGCTGCAGGTGCCCGCCAAGCCGCGACCGAGGTGGCCCCTGACTTTGCGCGTTTTGATGCCCTGCAGAATGCCTCCCTGCGCGTGCAGCCAGATCAGTAGCGTCAGAATGCCGACCAGCGAGCGGAAGAAGATCACCTCGCCCACCGGCAGCGCGCCCGCCAGACCCTTAACGCAGGCGAGCATCAGCGTCGAGCTGAGCGTCACCATCACCTTCAGAGAAATACCCGCTGACGCGCTCACACCGCGCTCCTTATTCTATCCGGCTGAAAAGTCAGCTGTCAGCCTGACACAGGCGCGCGGCGGATGCGGCGTGAAACCGGCCGCAAAACAGCGTCTTATGTTTTTGTTCGCCGGTCAGCAGCATAAACCGCAGCACGATCGGGCGGCGACCAGAGAGCAGCTATTTATTTACCGCGCTGGCGTTTGCCAAATAAAGGCGCGTGCGCCACTGCACCATTGTTCGTCGCCAGACAAGGGCGTCGCTCAGGTAATAATTTTATTCGCAGTGAGGATTATTTTGCGGACGCGACGGCGCGCGCCGCTCTTTTTTCCCGCTGCGCCGAGTGGGTAAGCGGGTGGCGGAAGGAATTTTTACCAGGCTGAATGGTAAATAAAACTAAAATGGTTTAAGCCTCGCTTTACTCTCTTGGTAAAGCCTTTAACTTTCAATAACATCATTAGCAGTAAATAAACCCTGGAAAAAAATTACCCATCCGCCATTAATTTAGCCAGAGTGGATTATTATTAAACCTGTGCCTGTAAAACAGGTTTAAATAGCGCCAGGCAAAATTGAATGTAACAAATTTCACATTTGTGCCAGGCTTAATTTCATCAGAAAACGATGTGCAAGGAGCTAAGCATGACAACGCAAAACGACAAAACACTAGTCCCGATTGAGTTTCCGAAACCGCCTTTCCCCGAACAGAAACAGCCTATTCCGGGTCTCGCCAATAAAATGGATCCGGTTCCGGATCATGGGGAAACCAGCTATCGTGGCACCGGCCGTCTGACCAGGCGCAAAGCGCTGATCACCGGCGGCGACTCCGGCATTGGCCGCGCTATCGCTATAGCTTATGCCCGCGAAGGGGCGGACGTGGCGATCAACTATCTGCCGGACGAAGAGTCTGACGCGGCGGAAGTGATTAAGCTGATTGAGGCGGAAGGCCGTAAAGCAGTTTCCATTCCCGGCGATATCCGCGACGAAGCCTTCTGCCAGTCGCTGGTGAAACAGGCAGTCGACCAGCTTGGCGGGCTGGACATTCTGGTGAACAACGCCGGTCGTCAGCAGTTCAACGAGTCGATCCGCACGCTCTCTACGGAAGATTTCGACGCCACCTTTAAAACCAACGTCTACGCCATGTTCTGGATCACCAAAGCGGCGGTCGACCATCTGCCGCGTGGCTCGTCCATTATCAACACCTCCTCGGTGCAGGCCTATAAGCCAAGCGATATTTTGCTCGACTATGCGCAGACCAAAGCAGCCATCGTCGCCTTTACCAAGGCACTGGCGAAGCAGATCGGCGAAGAGGGCATTCGCGTTAACGCCGTAGCACCGGGTCCTTACTGGACGCCGCTGCAGGTATGCGGCGGTCAGCCGCAGGAGAAGGTCAAAGAATTCGGCAGCAGCGCGCCGCTGGGCCGTCCTGGCCAGCCGGCGGAAATCGCGCCGCTCTACGTTACCCTCGCCTCTGCCGAAAGCAGCTACACCTCGGGGCAGGTATGGTGCTCCGATGGCGGCACCGGCACGCTGTAATTTTCGGTCTCCACCCAAACTGGACGCCCTGCGCGGCCAGTTTTACGTTTCCGGTCAATGCGTTTTCAGACAAGGATGCTGCTGATGAAAAACGGTAATTACCACTCGCCCATGCGCGAGAAAAGTTTTGTTGGTCTGGGCGACTACGCTGCCATTGGCGAAGGACGATCGGTGGCGCTTATCGCCCCTGACGGCGTGATTGACTGGTGGTGTGCGCCCAATCTGGATTCACCGCCGCTGTTTAATCGCCTGCTCGATCCCGGCATCGGCGGCTTTTTCTTGCTTACGCCAACCCAGCCCTACCGCATGCAGCGTCGTTACCGCGATGAGAGTAACGTGCTGGAAACCTGCTTTACCACCGGACGAGGGCGAAGTGCGCCTGACCGAATCCCTGAACAGCACGCTGGCGGGCCGTCTCCCTAGAGCGAGCTAGCGCGGCACATCGAGGGCGTGCGCGTCAGCATGACGCTGAAGCTGCACCTGAGCTTCGGTACCGTGGCGGAGACGCGCTCGCCGTGGATGGGCAACACCTCGCAGGGCAACGTGTTTAATATCGGCGATATCATGGCGATGCTGCGCACCAGCGACAACGTCACCATTACCCATATGGATGATGAGCTGGTGAGCGCCGACATCACGGTGCGGGAGAATTCGCGCTCGCTGGTGGCGCTGCTGATCAACCAGCGCGAGCCGCTTGCCGTGCCTGATCTCGACGCCATCGACACGCGCATCGAAACCAGCCATACCGCCTGGCAGGACTGGTGTCAGAGCCTGAGCTACGAGGGCGGATATGCCGTTCACGTCAAACGCTCCGCCCTGTCGCTGAAGTTTCTCTGGTACTCCCCGACCGGCGCGCTGGCCGCCGCGGCGACCACCTCACTGCCGGAGGGAATCGGCGGCGAGAAGAATTACGACTACCGCTACGCCTGGGTACGCGACACCTGCCTGATTATCAAATCCTTCGTCTACCTCGGCGCGCTGGAGGACTACAAGGCGGCCTTCTCCTAGCTGTCGCAGACCATTATGCGCCACGGCGTCGAGCTGCGGACCTGCTACACGCTGGAGGGCGATATAGTGCCGGCGGAACGCTATCCTACGCTTCGCGGCTATAAAAATTCGCAGCCGGTGCGCGTCGGCAATAACGCGCGCGACCAGCGCCAGCTCAGCATGTACGGCTATATGCTCGCCACGGCGCTGCTGTTTATCGAGGCGGGCCACGTGCTGGATCTTAGCACTTCTCGCCTGCTAGGACAGCTGGCGAACCACTGTGCCGATCGCTGGAGGCTGGAGGATTCCAGCATCTGGGAGCTGCCCGACGAGCAGCACTATACCCACTCGAAAATGGCCTGCTGGCTGGCGCTTGACCGCGCGGTTGCGATGGCGATGGCGCGCCATATTGAGCCGACGTGGATGGAGCGCTGGGAGCGCGAGCGCGACCGTATCCGCGACTGGGTTGAAACGCACTGCTAGTCGGAAAGCCAGCAGGCTTACCTGTTCTATGTCGGCAGCGAGGATCGGCTGGACGCCTCGCTGGCGCTGGTGCACCACCACGGCAATGCGGTCAATCCTGAGCGCATGCGTTCCACCTATAACGCCATTCAGCACGAACTGGGTCACGGCCACGCCATGCTCTACCGCTACAGCGGCGTCGAGGAGGAAGAGATTACCTTTATCGCCAGCTCTTTCTGGCCGGTGGAAACCTGGGCCTCCATGGGCGATATCGATAAGGCCCGAACCTGCATGAAGGAGATCCTGGCATCGCTGTGCGATCGCGGCAACGTGGAGATTTTCAACGAAATGTTCGACGTTCGCACCCTGGAGTGGCGCGGTAACCTGCCGCGATTTGCGCCGCGCAGGCGATGAGCTTTCATCAACACAATCAAAAACTCAAGGAGAATCCTGATGGCGACCAGAGGCATTGAGCATACCGGCAGCAGGCAAAAAAGGCCGCCAGAACAGCCGTTAAGGCTCCTGAGTTCGCCCGTCAGGCGTACTCGCCCATGAAATAACGCAAGCATGGCGAGCGTAACACCGGCGCTTATTATTTTATCCACGGCGCAATTTTATTTAACCCTCGCGTTATCGCTCGGCATAAATAACCCTCACATCGCGAAGCGCATTTATTTCCTGTGACTTAATCACTTGTGACCTTATATATTACTCCGCTTTAATTAACCAGCCTCACCTCGCCGTCTGCCGACGAAGTTAAAAACGCGCATTCAGGCCGAGGTTCCAGCTCAGCTGACGCGCGTCGCTGTCGCCACGCCAGCGAAGGCGTTGATGCGCTCGCCTGACTGGCGACTAAAGGCGGTGCGCGTCGAGCTGGGTCCGGCGGTGACGCGCGAATCATCGTCACCAAAGCGATGGCGGTAGCTCACTTCGGCCAAGGGATTCACCTGCTATTGCTGACTGTCGATGCGCCAGCCAATCGCGCCGATCTGCGTATAGCGCGTCTGGTCGCCGTAGCGCATCGCGGTGCTACTGTCGCCCTGCTCGCGGTAGCCGCCGACGCGCCCGTAGTCGAGCGCGTAGCTGACGACCGGGCCGGTGGTCAGGTGCACACTCAGCGGGATATCCCAGCCCGCCTGAAGTCGCATGCCGAGCAGTTTGCCGCCGCTGTTACCCTGTTCGGTTCGGCTGGCCGGGCCGATATTTACCTCACGCTGAATATCATCGAAGTAGAGATCGTCGCAGTGCAGATCGCCGTTAATCCCCCCCCTGCCCACCCAGCTGCAGCTGGCTGTAGAGCGCCACCAAGTCGCCGTGCAGGTGGTAGTCGAAGCGGGACGACGGTTGCTGGCGCTGGCTGGTGCGCGCATAGATCCCCCCGCTCTGCCAGCTGTCGGTCGGCTGGTAGCCGACGCCGAGGGTAACGCTGGCGCTGGTGGCGTCGCCTCTGTTATCGATATGCTGACCGGCATAGCCGCCAAACACCACCGCCTCACCGGGCCGGTGCGGGCTGGCGGCGCTGCTGTTGAAGGTGGCCGGAGAGCGTCTGCTGCATATCGTCCGCCACGCCCTGCGTCGCCTGCGCCAGCGCCGCGACCTGCGCGGGCGCCGCCAGTATCGAGGCAATATAGTCCGCTATCATAGCGTGTACCGCTGGGCTGGGATGCAGCCGAGCGGCGAACAGCCAAGCCTGCTGGCTGGAGAAGCCCGGTGTGGTCGAGGCGAAGGCCGCCGCCGAGGTGCCGACGGGACATGCCGTGCCTAGGGTGTTGGTCGGCCCGTAGCGGGCGGGATCGGCAATCACCTCGCTGAACAGGCCGGCAACGTCCGCGCGCACTATGTTGTTGCCGCTGAGCGTCGCTAGGCCAGCCTCCTCCTGCTGGTTGTAGCCCGCCGTCAGCGCAGAGATCTGGCCGCTCAGCGTCTGCTAGGCGCGATAGAGCTGTTCCGCCAGCGCCGCCTCTGACGCCGGACCGAGCGCGCCCAGCACCGCCTGCATCATCAGGGGCGTTTCGCCCAGCGGCGGAACGGTGGGCACGATAACGGCGCCCGCGCCCGCCGCCAGCAAGGCTTTAACCTGCGCCGTCGCCGCCGCTACGCTGGTGCTGACGGCGGTCAGCCGGGCAGCCACGTCGTTGGCGCCCACCCAGTGCAGATAGAGGCCGTTGCCGTCGGCGCGGCCGCCGGTGGCGTTCAGGTAGGTGGCAAGCTGATCGGCGGTATTAAACAGCGGATCGAGCGGCGGCCGGGTGACCGCCCCGCCTTCGGCATAGTTGCTGCCGCCCTGCGACGACGGACGCAGCATCAGACCTTCACGCGTCGCCAGCAGTTCGTCATAGAGCGGATGCTGTGCGCCGTCCTAGGTGAAGCGGCCAACGTTGCCACCGTCGCTCAGACTGTCGCCAAATACGGTGAAGCTCTCCCACGCCAGGCGCATTTGTCGCCATCAGGGCGCTGAGCGCGACACATGCGGCGACGGTGCGCCGGGCTGTACGTACGCATCTTCATCATGGTCTCCAGTAAGCAGTTTGCAGGCGGCCCCCGGCGGCGCAGGCAATGCTGACGCCGCAGATAGAGAAGTACGTTAAGAAAGCGTTAAGGATGATGAATAAACGTTAGGCAGAGAGCGGCGAAATTACCAGCAGGTGGAACGTATTTAAGGCGGCGCGCAACAGTGCAGCGTCATCGTGACGGACGTTTAAAGCGGCGCTTGACGGTGTAGCGTCGACGCGGCGAACGCTTCAGGCGGATGCTTCAGGCGGGTTGAATTTGATAAATCCAGGCGGCAATCTGCGAGCCATCTTCAGCGTTCACTGTAACCGGCACGCGATCGTAGGCCTCTTCAAACGCGTCGAGCATCGGCCAGAGCTGCGCCAGGTGGGGTGAGTGGAAGATATAGCCCGCCACGGCATCTCCGCCCTCATCAAGCTCCTCGCCGCGCCGATGTGCGACAAGAACCGCCGCTACGCGCAGCAGGTGGCGCATGCGCTGGCTGAGGGCCGTTCTCCTGGCGATTTCCCGCCAGAGAATTATGAAACGGGCCGGCGCACCCTCGACCTCGCCTGATCCCGCGCCGCGCAGCGCACACTGCGCGGCTGTTTCTGCTACACTGCCGCCACCCTTTGTCTGGCTACTTACTCGCATGAACGCTCGCCATCAACAGATTATCGAACTCGTCAACGCACGCGGCAGCGTCGCGGTCAGCGAACTGGCCCAGCTGACCGGCGTCTCTGGAGTCACCGTGCGTTAGGATTTAACCCAGCTGGAGCGCGACCGTTTTCTCCGACGCGTGCATGGCTCCGCGCTGGCGCTCGACAGCGATAAAGTTGGCATACGCATGCATACGCGCTATGACCTAAAATAGGTGTTGGCCAGCCATGCCGCCAGCCTGATAGAGGCCGGCGATGCGGTGTTTATCGAGGTCGGCAGCAGCAACGCGCTGCTGGCGGAGAGAGCCGACGTCACGGTGATCACCGTCAGCCACTTTATCGCCCATCTGCTGAAAGAGGCGGCGTGCGAAGTGATCGTGCCGGGCGGCCTGCTGCAAAAAAGCAGCCAGTCGATGGTGGGGCCGCTGACGCGCTACTGCGTTCAACAGGTGCATTTCCATAAAGCCTTTGTTGGCGTTGACGGCTGGCATGTGGAAACCGGCTTTACCGGCCGCAATATGCTACGCTGCGGCGTGGTCGACGCGGTGCTGGCGAAAGGCGTACCCACCTGAGCGCTGGCCGACTCCTCGAAATTCGGCCTTATTTACCCCTACCCGCTCTCGCCCGGTTATCGGGTCAATCAGGCAATTACCGACAGCGGGCTGAGCGATGCCGTGATGGCACAGCTGGCGGAACAGGGCGTGGCTGTAACGCGCGTCGCCGTTCCAGCCTGAATGGCCTAAATCTTCATATGATCGATTAGCGCCCGCAGCTTGAGCGCCAGGTTTTTCCTGCCGGGAAAATAGAGATAGAAGCCGGCAAAGGTTGGCAGAAAATCTTCCAGCAGTGGCACCAGCTCGCCGCGCGCGATATAGGGGCGATAAGTCTCCTCCATGCCAAAGGCGATGCCAGCGCCTGCGCAGGCGGTGTACACCATAATCCCCGTATCGTTGGTGTTGAGCTGCGCATTGACCGCGACATCAAACTCCCTGCCCTCTTCGGCAAACTCCCAGCGATAGGGCGCGACGTCCGGCTCGCGCCGCCAGCCAATGCAAACGTGCTGCAGCAGTTCCAGCGGATGCTGCGGCGTGCCGTGTCGCGCCAGATAGACGGGCGACGCCACGGCGATTTGCCGCTGGCGCGCTGATACCGGTACCGCAATCATATCCTGCGCGATGATTTCGCTGAGCCTGACGCCTGCATCGTAGCCCTGCGCCACGATGTCGAACTCCTCCATCCGTCACCGTAATATCCAGCAAGATTTGCGGATAGCGCTGTAGAAAGCGTGCAAGCAGGTCACCGTTGATAAAGCGCTCCGCAATGGAGGAGACGGCCAGCCGCAGCTGTCCGCGCGGTTCGCCCGCCAGCACGGTGACCTCGCTCACTGCCCGGTTAAGCTGTGCCATCGCCGGCGCCATCTCGGCATAGAGCCGCTCGCCCGCCTCCGTCAGGCTGAGGCTGCAGGTGGTGCGATGGATCAGCGAGATGTGCAGCCCCGATCTTCCAGCCGCCGCAGCGCCTGGCTGATTGCTGGTCGGGTCACCCCTAACTGCTCCGCCGCCAGCCGAAAGTTGCGCGTCTCCGCCAGCGTAATAAACACCTCGAGGGCGTTTTTGTCACTCGGCATCGGTTACTCTCAGTTACCAGTGAGGTAAGGAATGGATGGATTCTCTTTATAGTCCAGCGCACATAAGATCGCCAGACACTTCACGACGGGAGCCAAACCACGAACAAAAAAGTGATACTGATTACCGGCGCATCCAGCGGCATTGGCGCGGGCATCGCACGCAAGCTGGCGGCCAGCGGCGCCATTCTGCTGCTAGGCGCGCGCCGTATCGATCGCCTGCAGACGCTGGCGGAAGAGCTACAGCAGCACGGCGTTGAGGTTGCCGTGGCGCCGCTGGACGTAACCTCGCGCCTTTCGGTGCAGCAGGTCGCGCAGGTCGCACTGGATAAATGGGGACGTATCGACGTGATGATCAACAGCGCAGGCGTTATGCCGCTGTCGCCGCTGGCCGCGCTGAAGGTGGATGAGTGGGACCAGATGATTAACGTCAATATCAAAGGGGTGCTGTACGGCATCACCGGCGCGCTGGCCGTTTCGCCGACGGCTGCCGTCTACTGCGCGACCAAGTTTGCGGTGCAGGCGATCTCAGACGATCTGCGGCAGGAAAATACCCAGCTGCACGTCACCTGCGTTCATCCTGGCGTGGTGGAAAGCGAGTTGGCTGGCACCATTATGGACGCCTCTGCGGCGGCACTGATGAACGAGTATCGGGCGATTGCACTGCAGCCGGACGCGATTGGGCGCGCGGTACGTTTCGCCATCGAACAGCCAGATGAGGTTGACGTCAGCGAAATCGTAGTTCGCCCTACCCGCTCGCCCAACTGAGCCGCAGCGCGGTTTATCTTTTCTCTCGCAACAAAAAACGCTGCCTTGCGGCAGCCTTTTCCGGCACGTCCCTGTGCGACCATCCGTTATTTATAGAGTTCAGCGGTCATATAGACACCGTTGTCAGCGCGGGCGCTGGTGATTTTGAGCTGCTTGCGCCCTCAGCCTGCGCTTTCGCGGCAATATGGGCTTCGGCGCTGTCCAGCGTACTGCCGTGCGCGGAGGTGCTCTGAGCGGCGACGCTGCTGAAAGAGATCGCAGAGAGTGCGGCAACAGCGGCGATAGCAATCATTTTTACGTTTTTCATGGTCAAATTCCTTCTTAAGGTTAATGCGAGGCAACATGCCTTCGATAAAGACAATGATAAATATAGTTACTATTGCATTGCTAACAAAAAAATGCGCTTTTCCGTTTGGCTAATTTGCTATGCCGTCACTGACGGGCTGGCTACATTCTGCTGCGCTGAAAAGGCGATGCTGTTTTTGTTGCGGTGACTATGCTGTGCTCCGCCCTGAAGCTTGCACCAGCGTTCGTACGATTGGACAGGCGAAAGCGATCGTCGCAGATAAAGGTGTTTACGCAGTGAGGACGGACGCTGTGCTGTTAAGTATTGGCGGCGCAGGGTGTGACGCGGCATCTTGCGACACTTCCGTTGGAATAAAAAAACCAGCCGTGACTGGCTGAGGCGACTGCACGCGCCGTGCTGATTACAGTGGTTGCAGCAGCGTTCTGTTCTCCGCTGGCCACTGTGCCTGAGGGAAAAGCGAGAGCCGGACGTTATACAGATGGAACAGCGGCGCATAGAGCGCGCTGTTCGCGTGCGCGGCCGCGTCCAGCGCCATCAGCAGCAGGTTCAGCTCCTCCAGCAGCAGCTGATGAGTCTGAGACTGTAGCTGCCTGATGCGCTGCCTGAGGAACAGCCGCAGCTCGCCAAAAAAGCGATCGCTGCTGATGCCTGACTGCGCCAGCTCAGAGTGATGCCGCGTATAGAAGTCATAGCAGTTGGCGCCTAGCCAGGCTTCGGTAATCAGGTTGCCGCCTGCCGCCAGTTCGGCATCACTGTCGAGACGTTTTCGCGGCAGAATTACGTTTACCTTCTCCAGCGTGCGCGCGACATACTGCTGACGCATCACCAGCGAGGCGCTGTTCAGCTCAACCGCCGTAATAAACTGCAGCAGCTCGCGCAGCCCTTTGCGCAGCGCGCGCTTTGCCGTCCAAGAAGGACGCTTGTTGCGGATAACTGCAGTGACAATCACCGCAGCGGCGATACCGGTCAGCGTTGAAAGCAAAGCGTTAATAATCAGCAGCAGATTGGGTTTGAAGTCGTGGCTCATGCCAATCAGTCCTGGGATCTACGTGGCGACAATCAGACCGATCAGGTTCATCTTGGGATAGGCAATCATCAGCCCTAGCGCAATTAGGCCTGGCGCCAGGCAGAGGATCATCGCTTCAAAGCTGGTGGCTTCAGGGATCAGCAAGGTCACGTACAGCATGCTGATGCCGATGGCCACAACGACGCCTTTCAAAAAGATTTTCATTGGCGCCAGCGGACTGTCCATCGCGGCAAAAAAGGAGCAGATCACGGGCGCGGTCGAGCCGTCGACCCATCTGCTGCCGATCCAGAACAGGCAGGTAAAAAAGGTGGCGCAAAAGGCGGTAAAACAGGAGAGCAGCAGCATGCCTTTATCGATATGCCGATGGCTGCGCCTGCTTTTCCTTGCTCTGGCGCTGGGCGTCAGGTCGCTGACGCGATCGCCGACCGTCTGATACGCTTCTGCAATACGTACAAAGTTCAGAAACCTTTCCAGTAGGCCCGCCAGCAGCATGCTTTTCTCCGTCTCCAGCTCACCGCTTTCCCAGTCGCTTTTCAGCTGCTGCAGCGCGGAGATCAGCGCCTGTGGGATGGCTTGCGTTTCCGCTCCGTGCGCTTCGCTGCTCAGCCAGCGCAGAAAGTGCTGAAAGACCGCTGCGACCGTTGGGGGAAAAACGATGTTGCGCTCCGCCAGCAGGCTAAGCCGCGCCTCAATGACTGTCAGCATGGGGAGTAAATAGGAGATGTGCTGATACTGTACGCTCACCAGCCGGATTAGCCGTCGCGCGGCTTGGCCTTCATAGACGCAGTGCGTAATCAGCGTTTCGACATTCAGCGGATAGTTCGCCATCTGCGCCAGGATATCTTCTCGCTCAGGCGACTTCTCTTTTGGCATCGCGTTCAGCAGTTCGCTACAGAGCTTTTTCGCGTTCTGATACCAGGCGCTGACGCTCTGCTCCAGCAGACTGCTCATGGTGACTGGCAGAATAAGCCGGTGCACAAGGCTGATGCAGAGAATGGCGACGCTGATCTCTTCAATGCGCGAAATAACAGTATAGGTGATATCCGCAGGCGCGGTGACGTCAGGAAAGCCCATGATCGCTGCGCTGTAGCCAGCCAGCCAGCCAGCCAGCCAGCCAGCCAGCCAGCCAGCCAGCATAAATATATAGCTTTTGGGCGTGCGGGCGTGCAGCGACAGTTAAGAGGCAGAGCGCGACCCACAGCGAGATGCACAGACTAAACAGTATCGGATCCTGCACTGTGGATGGATAGATAAAAAGAACAAACAGTCCGCCGAGCAGCGTACCGAGAAAACGGAATACCGCTTTAGAGATGGTCGAGGCCGAATAGAGTTGCGATGCAACGTAAACGGTGGTGAGCGACCAGGCGGGTTCATCCAGATTAAGTTCAAGTGCGATATAGAGCGCTAAAATGCGGCGAGGCAGGTTTTGTCGGAGAACAGCAGCACGCTTTTTGAAAACCACTTCATACAGTGAACGGATCTCTGGCAGGCATTTTTTTGCCGGTATCCTATCAGATAGCGTACGATTTGGCTCCTTGATCGCCCCTGCAAATTATTAACGTGCTAAGCATTTACTCCTGCCGCGAACGGCTCACACCAGCTGAGCCAGATGTCAGTAATGACAGCGGCGCGGTGACCTGTTTCCCGGCAGCATAAGCAAACGTATTTGGTTATTTCTCAGACCGGAGCACACCTGTCAGGATGAGCTAAAACCATAGAGATAAATTTATGAACCTGAATGGAATGCTTACTGGCATTGCTGCCGCGGCGCTCATTGTTTCTGCTTCCCATGCTGTTGCCGCGCCAGAAACGGTAAATGTCGGCTATTAGAAAGCTAACATTTTTGCTCTGCTGAAGTATCGCGGCACGCTGGAAATGCGGCTGGAGAAACAGGGCGTTAAAGTACGCTGGGTTGAGTTTCCCGCATGGCCGCAAATGCTCGAAGAACTGAATGTCGGCAGTATTGACCTCGCAGCGACAGGCGATACGCCGCTCGCCTTTGCCCAGGCTGCGCAAGCTGGCCTGGTCTATTTGGGACATTCGCCGGCTAACCCGAAAACAGAGGCGATTGTTGTCCCCACTGCTTCGGCCATTCATAGCGTCCGGGATTCGAAGGGCAAGCGAGTAGCCTTGAATAAAGGCTCCGACGTCAACTATCTACCGATTGCCACGCTGGAAGGGGCGGTCTCACCTATAAAGATATTACGCCGGTTTATCTGGCGCCTGCCGATGTGCGCGCGGTATTCCAGAAGGGCGCAGTAGATGCCTGGGTGATCTGGGATCCCTGGCTTGCTGAAGTAGAGGCCAGCAGTGGCGCACGTCAGGTGCGTAACACTGAAGGACTAGTGCCGCATTACACATTCTATCTGGCGAGGCGCCAGTTTGCGGATAACGAACCTGAGGTAGCGAAAGAGGCACTGGATGAGTTAAGCAACCTGAGCAGCTGGGCGAACCAGCACCAAGCTAACGCAGCAGCCATACTTTCTCACTCTGCGGGTCTAGATAAACGCATCTGGCAAACCACGCTGGCGCAATTACCTTATGGCGTTGAGCGTATGACCGAGCAAACTTTTAGAGAGCAGCAAAAGCTGGCTGACACCTTTTTCCGCGTGATGTTCGCTCAGCGACCTGGGCCGCGGATAAAAAATAGTACTGATAACTCTGACAGGAGCAGAGGCTGTTTCAGGTTGAAATTTCTGGCGATTTCAGCCTGAAATTCCTCGACCATCTATTTAATTTTCAACAGGTTAGAGTTTAAATTGCGCTGGCGAACCTATTCTTTTATTGGCCTGCCTGCTGCAGTAACAGCAGCAGGCTGAGAGATGACCTGGCGCGCAGCCGTCTGGAAAACAGCGTGTAGCAAATTGAAGTGAAATACTGGCGATTTCAGGCTGAAATATTGCGAGAGAAAGTTTATAAAACAGGATGTTAGCGGTAAAAATGGCCTGTCGAATCCAGCGGGCGAAAAGGGATGTTAACAATCAGGAGAGAAGGCATCCGGGCAGGTGCGCTACCCGGATGAATCGATTAGCACTCGCCCAGATGTTTTTTCAGCGTCTCAGCGATGACCTTATCAAGCTCTTCCTGTAGCTCTTTCGATTGCCGGTTGAACTCATAGCTGAAGACGCGACCGCGCATTTTTTTGCGCGCATAGCGATCTTTGTCAGCGAAGGTCCAGAGGGTTTCCGACAAGACTTTCTCTTTGGCTGGCGTCTCAGTCAGCGTCTGGCTGCCGTTACGAACCAGGCGCAGAATATGATTTTTAACTTCATCTTCTGCCAGCCCTTCGCGGGCGCAGACGGTATCGACGTCAACGGATACCGTCTCGATCAGCCGTTCAACAGGCTGTCCGGTTTCTGCCAGCTTTTCTGCCGCCATCAGCAGCATTTTGTAGTCGGGATAGGTCAGCTCTGAATGGTTGGGAAAAAGCGATATCAGCTCTGCCGGCACGCTGGCTGCATGCAGGGCGCGCGTCACTTTCGCCTGTGACAGCTCCTGGCTCTCGGCAATCTCCTTCTGCGACATGCCGCCGTTTTTCAGCGAAAGCAGGCGTAGCCCGACCTCACGCAGATTGTGCTCGCGCGCGGTCTGGATATCCTGCGCCAGCTTACGCGCCTCTTCCGTGGTAATGGCCGTATCGGAAACCAGAATATCCAGCCCGGTTTTACAGTAGATAGCCGCAGCACGACGGCGCGAACCATCCAGGATTTCAATTCGCCCATCGCGCTTGACGCCGATGGCGGGGAAGAACTGCTGCAGCTTGATAGTGCGAATGATGTCGCGCAGCGAATCGGGCGTCAGGCCAGCCTGGTCACGGCCATTGGTTTCCAGCACGACAAAGGTTTGCTGCTCCACATATCTGGCGTCGATGCGCTCAAGATGAAACAGGGCACGTTTGCCGGTCGAAAGAACAAAGGTTTGCGTTGGGCTTTCGGAAGCCTGCTCATTCTGCAGAGGTGTCTGGCTGAAGGTTCGGCCAATCGTAATTCTTTTTGCGCTCATTGTGACCTCAGTTCAGGCGGATAAATTCAATACGGTCAAACACCGCTTTGGCAAAGTCTTCTGCCGCGGAGCGTGCATTCTTCAGCGCTTCGCTGCTGCCGACATAGGTAGAGGGGTTGGCCGATATCACCGTATCGAAAGACTCCCCGCAGCGTTCGAAGCCATCCAGACGCGGTAAGGCCGCATCCAGCATATCGCCACCGAAAATCTCTTTCGCCAGGCTGTGACACAGCTTGTGGTCCGCTTTATTGGATAGTTTGGACATAAAGCCAATATTGCCCTGCAGACGGCAGGGCGCGCCGGAGGCTTCGATGATGTCGATCAGTTCCGGCAGGCGCGTCAGGTATTTCAGCGTGGAGTGAAAATCGACCTGTGCTGGCGGTACCGGCGTCATCAGCAGATCGGAAGTGGCGATGGCGTTTTTCAGGAAGGCATCCAGATGCGGGCCGCTGTCGATAAAGATAAAGTCATAGTCTTTGGTCAGCTTGGCGATGACATTCTCATACAGTACCGCATGCACGTTTTGACCGGGCAGATGTTCGGCGCAAAGCTCATCCCAGCGCGAGGCGATAAAGGCGTCGTCAATAGAGGCGGGCAGAACGTCCACGCCTGGTACGATAGAGGGCACGATAAACTCTTTTAAAAGCTCTTCTCGGCTGACGTTTTGCAGCATGGCCTGGGCCGCAGTCGCCTCTACCAGCCCGACAGAACGCACATGATTAAGGAACATCGTAGCTGATGACTGCGGATCCAGATCGATGACCAGAATGCGTAAGTCCTCATACAGCAGATGAGGATGCGCGCGGAGTGCATGAGCAAGGGAAACGGTAGAAACAGTTTTCGATACGCCACCTTTCAGATTGCCGACGAAGATTGTATAGGCTTCCCCGTGGCGATCGCGGTATTTAGGTACGCCGCGGTGGTGGTAGATATCGATGATATTCTCAATCGACATAGCGTATTTAGTCGAGCTGCCCGCCGCGCGTTTATCGAACTGGTATCCGCCTTCTTCCATCTCATTGACGGCATAGTCTACGCTGGAGCGAGTCAGCTTCGGCAGCTTTGCCAGTGCCGCCTTGGCATAGACCTGATAAAAAGTGTTTTCATGCAGCTCTTCTTTCTGCGCCTGAATCTGTTCCGTCAGGCTAAGAAGCATGCGTTCGGAACGCTTTGCTACCTTCTGAATCTGCTTTTCGTCGTTAGCCACACTTGCTCCATATATGCATGATTTACGACTTTATACATAAATCCTGCATGTTGGTCAATAAGTTATCTTTTCAACCTGATTGAATAGCAATGTTAAACAGGACGTGTTGCTAACAGTGTGTTTAAACGTTCACTGTAATCAGTAATCCGCAATGCATGCGCGAGAGTTGCTGCTTTATCAGGCAGAAAGGAAAGATTCACTGTAATCAGTAGTGGAAAGGATGATCCTTTGCGCTCTGACCATCGGTTTATGCCTACCTGTCAGGCGCGCGCACGCCATGCCGGAACGCCTGTCGCGCGGCATAAAAGGCTGCTAAAGGCTCGGCATATATGTGCGGCGTTCACTCTGATCGGCAGCTTTAGCCGGGTTGGAGGGTATGCGTGGCGCTTTTAGCCGTCTCTGCGTCAGTTCTCTCCCTATGCAACGTTCACTGTAGTCAGTAAGACGCGGGCTAAACATTCACTGTGATCAGTAACGATGATTGCACTGGCATGCGGGACAAGATTAGCGCTAGGCTACTAGCTGAAAGATTCACTGTAATCAACAAATGCGCGCAGGCCATGTCAGCCAGCACAGGGAATAGGGCACAAGGGGAGCAGGGCCAACAGGCAAAGAACGGGATACAACGTTCAGACGGCGCGGGATAACACGGCCCAGGCGCACAGGATAACAAGGCCCCGAAGCTCGCAATACCAATGCTCAGTGCGTTAAGCAGCGGAGAAAAACGTCGTCCCTGCAGCAGCACGCAAAGCAAAGTCGCCTGACAGCAGGACGCGGGAAGCCACGCTCGTCAGGGCAGGGCAGAACTCCGTCGAAACGTTCACTGTAATCAGTAGGCATTCACTGTAGTCAGTGACCAGGTGTCCGGTGGCATAAGGAGTGTACAAAGTGAGACTGGAAAAAGGGTAAGTCAGACACATGAAGAGAAACAGAGCTTGATAAACGGAAGCTGAGGCCAGGGGAGCAGACTGAAAGGGCTGGGAGAACAGAGGCTAGCTAAGAAGAACAGGAGCAGGTGTTGAAGTGGCTACCTGCCAATTGATCCTGTCAAAATCCGCTAACGTGCACTGTAATCAGCCGGCCAGACTGAAATTCCCTTTGGGCAAACAGCCATCACTGATAGGCGACGAATACCCTGAGACCTTCAGAGCGGTTGGTAGACGGATGACGGGGAGCAGCAAGTTACTGTTCACTGTAATCAGTACATCCCAGGCGAGAAGCACATGGGGGAAGCAAATCATTCACTGTAATCAGCAGTTGGCCTTCCAGCATTGCCAGCGTGCTATGCTGGCGCATACAGTTAAAAGCCATTAAATATTTTATTATCAGTATCTTAACTACATAACGATACGCGAAACACCCAGCTGACCAGCAAAAGATTCACTGTAAACAGTAAACAGACAGGGCAGACGCTGCGCGGCATAACGTTCACTGTAATCAGTGTTGTCGGGAACAAGCGGATAACAAGATAAAGCCTTGCGCATGTAAGTAAGCGATAACCCTACCTAAACACATGAAATATATGATATTTAAGCAATCCGCAAAGCTAAGCGGTGTTTTTACCGCTGAGCCGCCTGCTGATTACAGTGAACATTACTCCTCACAGTGAACACATACTGTGCCTGCGCCACACTGGCGTAGAGCCATAAAAAACGGCTGTCTTCCTCAATTAGAAACGACAGTCGTTGTGCAGTGCTGATTACAGTGAACCTGACGGGCTACTCATCAAAATCTAGCTCATCCAGCGCGTCGATGCTTTCCAGACTGCCGATGCCATCTAGCTTTGGCGTGCGGCTATGAATAATAAAAAACACCGACCGGCCGCGCTTAACCTCTGAATAATCAAGGTAACCAATCTCCTTCAGCTGCTCCATCGCGCGCCGTACTACGTGATTCTGGGTGGTGATTTTAGAACCTAGATTAAGGCGCATACGCAGACGCGCCAGCGAAATAGGGGCGGGATTAGTGGGCAGGCTTTCCAGAAAGGTATACAGCGCCTGCGCCGACTCTTTGCGCTTAAGTCGAGAAATGGCCCGAAGCTGCAGCAGAACCTTGTGATCGAAGTTATACAGCTCAAATAGCTTAGGGTCCGCTTGGATCCTGACAACATCTTTCTCGCGGTCGTAATAGGCCGACTGCACCAGATGCGTATGGTACGCCTTGCCGTTGCCCTCAAAGGAGAGAGTATTGGTAGCGATGCGCCGCAGCGAGGCGTCGAGGCGCTTACGCAGCGCAGCAGAAGAGTTTGCGGAGGGAATGCCGCACATTTTAACGAAATCTATAAAGGGCAACGTCACCGTGTCGCCCCTGGTGGGATAGCGCGAAAAGGACTGAATGATGCCGGCCCAGGTTTTGAAATCGTTATCCATGTCCAGACGCGCGCCGGTAATGGTAATCTTCTCGTAGCCTTCCGCTTTCACCAGCGACAGGTTCTTCAGCTCTTTGGTCGCGTCCGTTGAGGCCATCGCGCCTGAATTACCATGCGCCGTCGATTTCAGGGTCGGAACAAACAACCCCAGGCGCATCAGCGCGACGGGTTGCACGGTATTATTCTTGTTAGGATGAAGCTGAATAACTTCACCACTGTTTTTGGTCACCGACAGAAAAGGATCAAGTAACCCTTTGTTTTCTCTCTCGTTATCTGCCATGGCATCAGATCTTCATTATGTGGATGAAAGGGATCGTTTTCTGACTACAGTGAACACTATCACTGATTACAGTGAATATTCTACAGTATGCAGTGAATAAATTACTGATTACAGTGAACCCTTTACTCATTATAGTGAACACGATCACCTCCTCAGCCCTTGTCTGGCAAGGCCTGCGACGATCAGGGATCTCTTTGGATCTATTTAGGGTCTCTATATGATCGTTTACTGGGATCTACTTTCTGTATATGTGGATAACTCCTCAAAGCGAGCAGCCTGAGATAAAAACGGCGCGATCGTCACAAACGGCCTGCCTGACTTTCCTATTCACAAAACAAAAATAACTTGCTCACTATTATTCATTTTTCATCAAGAACTGAGAAGCGTAGGGTAAAGTCACTATTCCTTAACACTGATTGAGAGGCTCTATGATCGATTACAGACCGATTACACTGTTCCAACCAATCCTGCTACCGGCGAGTTTCTGGCCCGTAATCCGATGCAATCACCGGCTGAACTGGACAACGCGCTGAGCCAGAGTGCTGACGCTTACCGCCAGTGGCGTAACAGCGAGATGGCTGAACGCTTAACAGTACTGCGTCAGCGTGAACCTGAACTGTCATGCACCATTACGCTGGAGATCGGCAAGCCCGTCGCACAGGCGCGCGCAGAAATCCTCAAATGCGCCGCGCTCTGCGACTGGTACGCCGAGCACGGTCCTGCAATGCTGGTCGACCAGCCTACGCAGGTCGCGAATACCTGGCAACGCTTTAAACCGATCGACGCCTCGCAGTTATGCCGTGGAATTTTCCGTTCTGTCAGGTGTTACGTGGTGCGGTCGACATGCTGCTGGCAGGCAGTGTCTACGTGCTCAAGCACGCGCCGAACGTTAATGGGCAGCGCCACGCTGATGGCTGAGCTGTTTGCCGCCACCGATCTGCCTGAATATGCTTTTACATTGATTAATGTCGACAACGATGGTGTCTCTGCAGCGATTAAAGATCCTCGCATTGCCGCGGTGGCCGTTACCGGCAGCGTCAGGGCCGGAGCCGCGCTGAAGAAAACTGTACTGGAGCTAGGCGGCGCGGATCCCTTTATCGTGCTGGCTGACGCCAATCTGGATGAAGCGGTGAAGTCCGCCGTCACGGGGCGTTACCAGAACGCCAGGCAGGTCTGCATGGCCGCCAAACGCTTTATTGTCGAAGCCGCCGTTGTGGAAGAATTCGAAGCGCGTTTCAGCGCCGTGGTACAGGCGTTAACCTTGGGCGATCCGCTGGATGAAAACACTTTCCTCGGGCCGATGGCGCGCTTTGATCTGCGCGACGAGCTGCATCAGCAGGTAGAACGATCGCTGCAGGAAGGGGCGCGACTGGTGCTGGGCGACGAGAAGATCGTCGGCGTGGGCAACCACTATGCGCTAACTATCCTCTCTGACGTGACGAACGACATGACTGCTTTCAGTGAGGAGATGTTCGGCCCCGTCGCCGCCATTGCCATTGCCCGCGATGCGGACCATGCGCTGGCGATTGCTAACGACAGCGAATTCGGCCTGAGAGCAACCGTCTGGTCAGACGACAGCGCCATCGCCGATCGCGAAACTGGCGCGGTGTTTATCAACGGCAACGGCGCGTCCGATCCGCGCGTCACCATCGGGGGCGTGAAGAAGAGCGGCTACGGCCGTGAACTACCGCACTTTGACGTGCATGAGTTCTGCAACATTCAGACAGTCTGGAAAAACCGCCACTAATCTCTACTGCGCGGCCGGGAGCTAAGCTCCCGCTTTTGCCGTTAAAGGGCGTCAGCAGCCGCTGAGGCGCAAAATCGGCGAGCATTGCCGACCGTTTGCCGGCGATCACCTCTTCCGCCACCAGCTCACCCAGCAACGGCGCCAGCGTCATGCCGCTGTGCATCGCCATGAGATAGACCCGCTGGCGCGGCGTCACATAGCCCATCGCAGGCAAGCCGTCGGCCGGACGCGAGCGCTGGCCCACCTCAATGCTGGCAAGGCGCGCGCCCTGCGTCTGGCTGAACATCCGCCGCAGAAACTCCTGACCAATCAGGCCGTCAACGCTTGCAGGCCTGGCCGGATCGGCGTAGTCGTCCAGCTCCTGCAGCATTAGCCTGCCGCCGCCGTCCGGCCTGACGTTCAGCTCAGGTGAGATAATATTGCTGTTGATCTGGATCGGCAGTGGATCGGTATGCGCCAGAAAACTGCAGGCAACCTTGTCTGGTAGGTTGGCATCGGTCATCGCCAGCGTCAGCCCCAGCTGCATCAGCAGTTCCGGCGACCAGCGGCCCGTCGCCAGAATAATGCGATTGCCGCGCCACTGCTCACCGCTCGCCAGCTCCAGCGCTGCGCCGTCGGCGTACTCGCCGGATCCTTTCACCTGCGAGAGCAGCCAGCCGATCAGCAGGCTGGGATAGAGCGGGCATTCAGTGGGGAAGAAAACCGCCTGCTGAATATGAGAAGCGAGCTGCAGCTCGGGAAAGTGCGCCTGCACCGCGGGATCGGCCGCCCATTCCCAAGTGCCGGTTTCCAGCAGCCAGGGCGCCTGCGCACCCTACAGGGCGAGCACGCCCGCGCCGATAACGGCGATACGCTGCGTCATAGCACTCTCTTCTTTGGTTGGCTAAAACAGCGTTATAGCAAACCGGGCAGGCGGCGGGCCAATCGCTTTTCGTTCTTACGGCATAACAGGCGAAAGCAGGGGAGAGCGGGCAAAGCTGCCAGCTGGCTGGCGAACCGGCCACCTCGGCAAGGCGAAACCTAAAGCGGCTCCGGCGGCGCGCTGTCGCCCGCGTCGAGCGAGCGCTGCATAAAACGGGTATCCAGCTAGCGGTCATGCTTGTAACCCACCGCCTTGATCATGCCCGCCTCGCTGAATCCCAGCGCGCGGCCCGCGCCGCGGCCGGTATGCTCTGGATGAAGATAGATGGAATCCTCCAGCGTAAAGCGGTAGGCGTAGCGCGGACGATAGGGGGGTAAGATAAGCCGTAGCCGATAACCCGATCCGCCTCTAGCGCCACCAGCCAGATGCCACCCTTATCCAGCAGCGCGCGCAGCCGCTGCTGCATCTCTTCAACCTCCGGCGGCTCGGTTTCGAAGGTCGCGCTGCCGTGCAGCACGTGCCAGGCGTAGATCTGTTGCACGGCGGGCATGTGTGCGGCCGTGGCGGGGATAATATGCATAGCGTTCTCGTCGTTATTGTCGATCGCGCTATCTTACCGCTGCCGTCGCGCGACGGCAGCGGAGAGGGTCATAGGAAAATGTGATGGCTCAGCTGTACTCCATCACCAGCACCGCCAGCGTGTTCGGCTCCAGCGCGCGAAAGATATGCGGTTCGTCGCCCGTATAGCAGATGTAATCGTCGGGATGCAGCTCCACCGGCGAGGCGGCCGGGCCAACCAGTGCCCGTCCCTGGGTGACGATCAGATGCTCAGTGGTGCCGGGCGAGTGGGGCTGCGAACAGCGCTCGCTGCCTGGCTGCGTGTTCAGCAAATAGATATCGCGCCGCGCGCCGGGCGGGCACGTCGCCAGCAGCACCGCCTGATAGTCCGCCAGCTCAGCCGTGACGGTCGGGCCTTCGCCGCGGCGGATCACCTGCATGCGCTTCTCTTCCGGCTCCATCAGCCGCGCAAAGGGAATATTCAGCGCCACGCACAAGCGCCCACAGGGTTTCGATACTAGGGTTACCGTTGCCGGCCTCAAGCTGCGACAGCGTTGATTTGGCGATGCCCGTGCGGCCTGTTTGGCTACCATATTATGAATGACAAAAGCATAGTGTTCGGTATTTCGCAGTCTGGCCTGAAACAGCGATGTGTCGCCTTCTGGATGTGCGGAGCAGGGATCGCCCTGATCTGGCCACTGTCTGATAACCGGCGCCGCCGTCGGACAGTTTATCCCTGACGTCTCCGCCATCGGGCTGGACGCGGTTTTTCCGGCTATCTTAATCGCCCTGATACTTTCCCGCCCTGCGCCGCACTCTGCTGCCCGCTTCGGTCGGCGCGCTGCTGGGGACGCCGTGGGTGCCAGCGGGGATGCCGGTGCTTTTTTCACTGCTGGGATTGCTGAGCTGGAGGATGCATAAATGAGCCTTAAGAGCCTGATTGTCGCCGGTATCGCACTGCTGGCCGCCGAGACCTACCTGATTCGTCTGGCGGGCGTCAGGCCGGGCAACCGGCTGTCGATTACCGAACGCACGCAGACGCTGTTGTCAGATGCGGCCACGGTGCTGCTGCTGGCGGTCGCCGCCGCCAGTGCGCTGTTTGAAGGGGCGCACTTTGCCGGGCTGGCGCGCGTGCTCGGCGTCGCCTTTGCGCTGTTTCTCGCCTGGCGCAGGGCGCCGCCGATCGCCGTGATCCTCGGCGGCGCGTCGGGCACGTCGTTCACATGGCCGTTCACCAGAAAGCCCGACTTTTCCAGCACGCGCTGCGACGCCAGATGATCCTGCTGCACCGCGGCGTCAATTATCGGCAGGCCATATTCCTCAAAGCCGTATCGCACCATGGTGCGTGTAAACTCCGTTGCCAGCCCGCGGCCCTAGGCGCCCGTCTCCAGACGGTAGCCCAGGTTATTGACCGGCCGACCGCCGAACTCGCGCAGGCCAAAGCCGCCAAAGCTGACGATCGCCTGCGTCGTGTGGCGCAGGGCGATCACCATATTGCCGAAGCCTTGCCGCTGCCAGTGTGCCAGCCAGTTGTCTAGCAGCACGCGCGCTTCATCCTGGCTGCGCAGCGGCCCCACCGGGTTAAAGGCGTTCGTCGCCGGGTCGCCATAGATGCGGTAGAGCGAATCGATATCCTGCGCCTCAACGGGGCGCAGCGCGAGGCGTTCGGTGGTGATCTGCATGAATTCTCATCCTGTTCTGTTACGTCGACTGACGCGCGCTCCACAACATAGCCTGGCGGCAAGGGGAAGGCATCAGGGAGAGAGCTGTCATGGTGGACTGCACTGGCCAAATCGGAAAAGCGAAACAGGCGCCGCTTATCCCACGCCTTCAGCAGCGGCACGGTAGCGTTCAGCTAAGGCGCCTGTCCGTTAAGGGCGCTGCTGCTCCAGCATCACTTTTCCCAGAATGCTTTCCGCTTCGAGAATACACAGCCTGCGCGCCAGCGATAAAAACTGGCGGTCGCTGTGGGACAGCTTAATTAAATTCGGATGGAACGCGGGCTGACGGATGCAGAGTAGAAACAGCGACATTTTCAGGCTGTTCCACTTAAAGACGTTTTGATAATAGAAGGCAGAGCTTTCGCATTTTTTCAGATAAAGGTTCACGCCGTCAGATTCGCGCATCGCGAGCTGGCTCAGACACTGGGTGGTGAAAGTGCTGCCGCGCGGAACAGCCGGTTTGGTACGCGCAAAATCGGGACGACCTTTTATCTGCTTGTAATAATTCTCAGCGCTGATTTTGGTCAGCGGCATCATCAGCGTCAGCCAGTGGCTGATAAAGGGGTTGTCTGGCGGTGCGGCCATAAACCAGCTTTCAATCACGGGAAAACGCCTCTCCAGCGTGTTGGCGTCGATGTAGTAGCCCACCAGGTCGTAGCCGCTGCGCTGGTGCACCCAGCTAAAATCCCGATAGACCAGCGTTGTGCAGTCAACCCAGATGCCGCCATATCGCTTGAGCAGCGCCAGCCTGATCACATCGCACTTGTGCGCCAGCCCAATCGCCTGATGGTCAAAGTTGAGCATCGGAATATATTTTTCAGGATGTTACGATCGAGCAGAATAATTTCATGCTGACGATTTATCGCCTTCATCTTGTTATAAAACGCCATAATGGCTTCAGGTGGCGCGGGCGTATCCCAGTACATCCAGATCACTTTCGGAATGGCGCTTTTCCCCGCTTCATGCCGGGTGACAATATCGACCGCCTCTTTTCCTGCTCATCCGTATAGGAAAGAACGCTGAATTTGAACAGGTCCAGACGATAGAGCACATAGAGCGCCAGAAAGCGCACAACCCTTATCTGATAGTTAAGGCGGCCCATTTCAAAACCTCTGATTCATGGCCTTGCTGGTGTCAATAAAGGGAAAGCAGCAGAAAACGCGTCGCTGAAGTCCGGCATCAAAATAGAGGAAAGTCGGGCTGAAGCGTGAAATTTACCGATCTGTGACGGCGGTTCGCAATCCCTGGCGCGGCAAATCAGAGTTTAGCCAGACGGATCGATAAGCTGGCCTGAACGGGCCGCGATATTGTTGAAAAAGCTTCTCATTCTCTAACGCGATTTGCTGGGATGGCCCGCTACGGTGATCAATCAGGATGATGCAATGGATAACAGAGTGAAATGGGGTGGGGCGGCACTGCTGGCACTGAGCGTCGCGCTGATGCCGGCCGCGCGGGTGAATGCCAGACCGCGCATGGAGCCGCTGGGCGACAATATCGCCGATCGCGGTTCCGCCTTTTACCGCTTCGCCACCTGCACATTTACCTCCGCTGACGGCCTGCGCCACTATAAGGTCTGGATCGGCGTGCCGAGGCAGGCCGCGCCCGCTGCATGTTTTCCCGTGCTCTATCTGCTGGACGGCAACGCGGCGATGGCGCGCCTGAGCGAGCGGCGGCTGCAGCAGCTGACGACCGGCACGCCGCTGGTGCTGGTGGCGGTGGGCTACGACACGCCGCTGCCGCTTGACATGCAGGCGCGCGTGCTCGATTACGCGCCCGCCAGGCGGCCAGCCCGGCGATGCGCGACGCGAACGCTATGCGGGCGGCGGCAGTCACGCTTTTCGCGCGCTGCTGCTTAGTCAAATCGTGCCCTGGGCGGAACAGCAGGCGGCGAGCGATTCGCAGCGCCGCGTGCTGTGGGGACACTCCTTCGGCGGCCTGTTCGTATTGGATACGCTGTACGACACTGCCTAGTTTAGCCACTACTTCAGCGCCACGCCGTCGCTCGGCTGCGGCATCAGCACATCGTTGTTGAACTGGTGTAGCAGGCGTCCGCGCAGGCGATCGAAGGGGAAAAACCTGGTGATGATCACCGGCGACGGGTAAAGCGATCGTCATCAGGCCGCAGAGATGGCGAGTCTGAACGCGGCCGATCGCCAGCTGGTCGCCACGCTGCGCGACAAGGGCGTCAGGGTGAGCGAGATCCGCTTTCCCGGCCAGACACACGGCCAGCTTCTGCCTTCCTCGCTGGACGCGACGCTTGAAGTTGTCGCCAGCTTTTAATCTTCCTTCTCACGCTAAGGATCGCCGCCATGACCACGCCAATTACTATCAGCCTGCTGCTGTTCCCTGACGTCACCCAGCTTGATCTGACGGGGCCTTTGAAGTTTTCGCCCGCACGCCTGACGTCGCCTGCCATCTGGTCTGGAAGGATGTGCAGCCGGTGCGATCCGACCGCGGCCTGATACTGTAGCCCACCCACAGCTTCAGCGACTGTCTGCCGCTTGACGTGATCTGTGTGCCCGGCGGGCCGGGCCAGATTGCGCTGATGTCGGATGAGGAGACGCTAAATTTCCTGCGATAGCAGGCGCAGCACGCACGCCTGATCGCGTCGGTCTGCACCGGTTCGCTGGTGTTAGGCGCGGCGGGGCTGCTGCAGGGCTATCGCGCCACCTCGCACTGGAGCTCCTGCGATCAGCTGGAGTTGCTGGGTGCGGAGCCGGTGGAGGCGCGCATGGTGCGCGACCGCAATCGCCTCACCGGCGCGGGCGTCACTTCCGGCATCGATTTCGCGCTGGCGCTGGTGGCGGAGCTGCGCGGCAGCGAGGTGGCGCAGGCGATCCAGCTACAGATGGAGTACGACCCGCAGCCGCCGTTCAACGCCGGTTCGCCGCAGTCGGCGTCGCCTGCGCAGGTCGAGGCGGCCCGCGCGCAGTAAGCTATTTCTCTAGCGAGGCTGCAGGCCGTCACGCGAAACAGTAATTAGGTTCAGGCGGCTAACGGCCTCGCTTTATTTAACCGCCATGCAGGATTTAGGGTTATTAATACGCACAGTTTCGATAGCGCGAATATAGCGCGCTGGCGTTGGATTTTTTCTGCTTAAAGAAGATAACTTACCACCTGAAACGTTAACCAGCCCACGGCGCTGGTGGCCGCAACGGCAAAAGCGACAAAAAATAAAATTTTGATAGCCAAGCTTTTTTATAAATGCAGCCCAAAATAAAAGGGATTAATAATGCCGGCGGCAGAATAAAAACAGCAGCAGTCTTACCAAAGGTAAGCCACAAAAATATGACCTGAGTCAGTAACAGTTTATTTAACTTATCGCACTATGCTCGCCCAATAATTTTGCTGCGATCTGATAGCCGTTTTTCTGTACGGGGTAATAAATGAATAATGACCGCAAGACTCTTCACCACGCCGCGTTAGCCGCGCGGCCGTGGTACCAGCTGACTGCCGAAGAGGCGTTTGCCTGGCTCGACAGTACGCCAGCAGGGCTGAGTCGCGAAGAAGAGGTGCAAACGCGCCTAGCGCAACACGGCCCTAACACGCTGCCGCAGAAAAAACCGCAGCCGGCGTGGCGCTGCTTTCTGGCACACTTTAACGGTATGCTGATCTATATCCTGCTGGCGGTGGCGGTCATTACCGCGCTGATGGGGCACTGGGTCGATACCTTTGTCATTCTCGGCGTTGCTGTCATCAATGCGTTTATCGGCTTTATTCCGGAAAGCAACGCCGAGAAGTCATTGCAAGGCATTCAGAATATGCTCTCGAACGAGGCGCTGGCGTTGCGCGACGGCGACGGTGCCGGGGGAGGAGCTGGTGGTCGGGGATATGGTCATACTGTGGTCTGGCAATCGCATTCCGGCAGATTTGCGTCTCTTTGACGTGCACAACCTGCGCGTGGAAGAGGTGATACTCACCCGCGAATCCACCTTAGTGTCGAAAAGCAGCGACGCGCTGACGGGAGAAAAAGCTCTGGGGGATTGCCTTAATCTCGCCTGTTCCGGCACCACCGTCAGCGCCGGCACGGTGTCGGGCGTGGTGATCGCCACCGGTCGCGATACCGAACTGGGTCAGATCAACACGATGATGAACCTGGTGGAAACGGCGAAAACGCCGCTGTTGGTGCAGATCGACAAGCCGGGCAAGGCGATCTTCGCGCTGATCTTGCTGATGATGGCGGGCCAGTTCATCTTCGGTTATCTGCTGCGCGATATTTCGCTGGGCGCGCTGTCGCTGTCGGTGATCAGCCTGGCGGTGGCCGCCGTGCCGGAGGGGCTGCCCGCCATTATCTCGATCATCTTGTCGCTGGGCGTGCAGTCAATGGCGTGCAAACACGCTATCATCCGCAAGCTGCCGACGGTGGAAACCCTCGGTGCGATGTCGGTGATCTGCTCGGATAAAACCGGCACGCTCACCATGAACGAGATGACGGTAAAAGCGGTGGTGCTGGCGGAGAGCCAGTGGCGCGTCTCCGGCAACAGCTATGAACCCAAAGGCACTATCCTGGCGGAAGCGTCGTGCAGCGGGCTTTGCGCGGCGCAGGATCCGGTAATGGCGCGCTTTCTCACCGCCGTCGATATCTGCAACGACAGCCAGCTGCAGCAGGATGCGGTTAGCCGCTGGCGCATTCTGGACGGCCCGACCGAAGGCGCGCTGAAGGTGCTGACGGCGAAGGGCTGCGTGGCGGCGCCGCAACTGACCCTCGCCAGCAAGCTGCCGTTCAATTCGCTCTACAAATATATGGCGGTGAGCGGTGAGCGGTGAGCGGCGAGAGCGAAGGGGAGGCCTGGGTGCTGATGACTGGCGCGCCGGATGTGCTGCTGTCGCTCTGCGCGCAGCAGCAGACCGCCAGCGGCGCGGAGCCGCTAGATCGCTCCTACAGGGATACCGCTATCACCCGTTACGCCAGCGAAGGGCTGTGCACCGTCGCGGCCGCCTGGAAGCGGGTGCCGCAGGCGGTGACCACGTTGGAGCCTGCGGATCTGCGTCAGGATATGGTGATGCTCGGCCTCGCCTGCATGATGGATCCGCCGCGTCCCGAAGCGGTGGCGGCGATCCGCAACTGCCAGCAGGCGGGGCATCCGCGTCAAGATGATCACCGGCGACCATAAGGAAACGGCAGCAACAGCGGCAAGGCGCTGATGGGCCAGGCACTGGAGCACATGGACGACGCGGCGCTCGGCGAGGCGGTGCGCCAGTATGATATTTTCGAGCGCACCAGCCCGCAGCATAAGCTGCGGCTGGTCAAGGCGCTGGCGGCCAGCGGCGAGGTGGTCGGCATGACCGGCGACGGGGTAAACGACGCGCCGGCGCTCAGGCAGGCCAGCGTCGGCATCGCGATGGGCATCAAGGGCGCCGAAGTCACCAAAGAGGCCGCAGATATGATCCTGGCGGACGATAACTTCGCCACTATCGCCGCGGTGGTGAAAGAGGGGCGGCGAGTTTACAACAATCTGAAAAAGACCATTCTGTTTATTATGCCGACCTGCTTCGCGCAGGGGATGCTGATCATCATTGCGATTTTAATGGGCAACCTGCTGCTGCTGACGCCGGTGCAGATCCTCTGGATGCTCTGATGAATATGGCTACCTCCGCCACGCTGCCGGACGCGCTGCCGATGTCGTCGTCAGGCGCCTGGAAAACTTGGCACTTTGCCTTTCACCTGGTGGCAGATCTGCCCGAGGCGCTGATCGCCGGCCGCGAAGCGCTCTACATCGACTGGTTTTTGAGCAGCAAAGCGGACAACCCGCAGGCATTCAGCGCGCAGAGCAGGCGGGAGTATGTGCGTATCCTGACGCGACCCGGCGCGCTACGCGCCGTGCTCGCCTGCTATCGCGCGGTGGGCGAATCCGCAGCGCAGAACCAGGCCAGCCTGCGGCGGGGCGGGCTGGCGATGCCGCTGCTGGCGGTGAGCGCGGAGTGAGGCTCCATTGCCGATATGGCCGCGCCGCTGCGTCAATTTGCGCAGCAGGTCACCGGCGTGACGATAGCGCGCTGCGGGCATTTTGTTCCTGAAGAGCAGCCTGCCGTACTGGCCAGCCAGCTGCGCGCTTTATTTTGTTCAGTAACATAATTAGTCAATATGATGTGGCGTGCTGGATTATTAATAATCTTGCTGAACCGCCGCATTCTCGCACTATCCCTAAGGTCTTCTGAGTAGCTGTTTGAATTTAATCAGTTATCTCTGCCCGCCTGCGCGTTGCTTTCTGCTTTCTGCTGTGAATAAATAAAGCCTTGCAAACACAACATACTGGTCAGCGGCATTAACCGCTGCGACCACCGTCCGCTGACCGGGCTTTTGCAGGCACCAGATGACTGATGAAAAATTAACGCTGGCCAACGAAATTCGCGCCCGTGTGGAAGATCTCGAGGCGCAGCTGATCGTCATTCGGCGCGATATTCACGCCCATCCGGAACTGGGCTTCGACACGCTGCGCACGGCTGATATTGTCGCCGCTTGGCTGCGCACTAGGGACTGACGCTCGTAACGGGCGTAGGCCGAACCGGCGTGATGGTGGAATCGTCGGCGCGATGCTAGGTAAAACCGTGCTGCTGCGCGCTGATATGGACGCGCTGCCGATTCAGGAGCAAACCAGGCTGCCCTTCAGCAGCACCGTTCCCGGCAAAATGCACGCCTGCGGCCACGATTTGCACACCGCGACGCCGATGGCATCGACTGAGCCGTGACGCTGCACAACAAGCTAGATCTGGCGGCTGGCGAGGTAGCGCTGACGCGCGGCAGCAGCACCGCCTCGTTGATAATCTCGCCGGGGATCTGATCGCGGGCGGTAAACCGGTTTCGCCAGAGTGCGGCGCGAGGGAAACCGACAGCCCCTCGTCGATGTCGGCGGTGATCCCTTCTAGCTTGCCCGCAATCCAGGCGGTGCTGAGGCGGCTGTTTTCGCTGGTCAGCAGCGCAAAGCGGCCCGCCGACAGCACATAAAAGAGGTTGCCCGGCATCAGGCGCAGGCGCAACGGCAGCAGCGTCGCCAGATCGCGCAGCAAATTGCTGGCCGGTTCTACGCCGAGCGAGCGCGCCAGATCAAGACATTCGATGATCACCAGCCGCCGCGCAGCCTCATCTTCCGCCTGTTTCAGAAACTGCAGATCGCGAATCAGCCTGCGGTGATTGGCCAGTCCGGCCAGAATGTTCACGGTCGCCACCTGCTGGGCAGAAAAGGTGTGCGGCTCGGTATCGGTCAGGCAGAGGGTGCCGATCGCCACGCCGCTAGGATTGCTGAGCGGTATGTCGACGTAGAAGCGAATAAAGGGTGCGCCGACCACGAAAGGGTGGGTGACGAAGCGCGCATCGAGCCAGGTATCCGGGATAACCACTGGCGCGGCGCTTTCAACCACATAGCGGCAAACAGAGTCGCTGCGCGTCGATGCTCAAGCGCAAAGTGATGCGAAGCTTTTATATACTGATTTTTTTCATCCAGCACTGAGACAAAACCGGCGGGGATCCCTAAAACCTGGCTCGCCAGCAACACGAAATTTTTCAGCACCTGATCGCGTTCGGCTTCATAGGCTTTAAGTTGCTGTATTTCGTTGTCACCATGTTTACCGGAAACGTTATCCCACAGTTCGCGCATGTTTATTAGCCAGTCAGTATAAGGGAGCAGAGGACTCACCGGACTAGACGGGTACGGAAGCCATTTGGGATGGTCTACAATCGCATCAGAATACGCATTACGCATCACCTTATCATAACTATTTTCAACAAATAATAAAAGGCATTATTTTGCCTCTTTTTTCATCAGGAAAAGCATAAGTAACAGGCGCGCGGAATATTTCAACACGGCTAAACAAATAAAGGCGATTTTGCATCAAAAGTGCCACGCGGGAATGTTTTCCTTTTCTACACGCCAGCAGCGGTACGCTGCGCGTCTGGCCGCATTCCCGACAGACGAAACGCGCTGAGGCGGCGGCGTAGCGCACCTTTAAGGGACTTGCGTCACGCCGAAACGGAGGCGCTACTATGCAAAGTTATCTCTCTGACAGACGTAAAGATTAACGCGCTAACACATTTCACTACGTTTATTTGTGATCTGATGCAGGTCGCAGTGTTTTGATATTTCACGCGTCAAACAGACTGTTTTTTCCATGGAGATGATTAAAGCTGGTTTTGCCGAACACGATATTGATGTGATTTCTTGCGAACTACTGAAGTCGGAAGGTCACGAAGCGCGTCATCCGAGCTTCTGGCAGCGTCTTTTTGGTGAAACGGTGGATGAAGAACAGCGCGGCGTATATGAAGATGCCATCAATTCCGGCAGCATAGTACTGATGCTGCGTGCGAAAGAGGAACAGCTGCCGCGCGCCAACAGCATTCTGGATGCGCACGATACCGGCGACTTCCAGTCCACCTCCGCTAGCGCGGCCTGGGGCAGGATGATGGCTATACCGTCTCTACCACGCAGACCATCACTACCGGTCTGGTTTACGACGACGCACGCAGTCCGACCACGCCGGTACGAACTTCTTTAACTGGTGACGAAAGCGAAGAAGAGGTGCTGCGCCTGGTTGAAGAGCGTCTCGAAGTGGGCAAAAGTCTGGTGAGCGAATGTACCACGCGCGTGCGCCGCTATACCGTAACCGATCAGGTTTCAGAAGATATCTCTCTGCGTGAGCAGCACGCAGATATCTTCCACCGCTAGACCGGCGATCTGGCGGCAACCGTCGACATTGACTGGGATGAGAAAACCATTGAAGTCGCTGAGACGCACGAGCAGTCGGTGATTAACAAAACGGCGCATATCAAAGAAGATGTAGGGTATGTAAAGACCAGAGAGACCGCGTTGAGAATGTGACTGACTCTGTCCGTCGTCAGGAAGTGGATATCGAACACGCTAATGACGACAAGCTTGCGGTTGGCAGCGTACTGCCGGGCGATACCTCGGTTAAAACCGCAGGTGCAACGGCCACAACGGCTGGCACACTGGGCACGAACGGCGCTGACGATGACATAGTAGAACGAAGCGGTGCCGCAGCGGTAGATAAGAGGATGAAACCGACCTACTGCTGAAGCGTCGCTAAGGTTTCTCCCGCCCGGCAGCCTGTGCCGGGCTGAAGCGGGCGTCGCTGACGAGGCAGATTCGTCGCGGCGCCCGTTTTGTCTACAGCTTATTCGAATTTCCGAAAGCTGGATAAAAAAGCGTTAAAAGCGGCGTGGTAGGTGGTCTTGCTGAATACCAGAAAGGGGGGCAGGCGCCGCTGCGGCATAGTACACCCGCGGCACCCCAACAGGCAGTCAAGCTGCAGCAGGGAAGTTGGCGCATTTGCCCTGGTGTTGGCTTGCGGCCTACCTCCCCGACTGCAGGCAACAATTTATCGACATCGCTGCCGCAGCGAACAGTTTATTATATTGCCAAATGTTACCTGAAAAAGGTAGGTCTGGCTGAAAGCGTCGTTGGCAAACAAACCCGAAGATTATTATGTTGTTACTGAGCAGGTCGCAGCAGCAGGCGTTTATCCTTTGCCGGAACCATCTGCGCCTGTGCAGTCTCTTGTTATATCGCCGGGCAAGTGTGCAACCGCTTCAGCACGTGGTCTGCCTGTCCCTCAACGAAAGGAGATAAAATGTCACAGCGTCCCGATAGCGAACTGTTACCGGATGATGCAGAAACACCTGCTTACGAATATGAAAAAACTGCGCAGTAAGTCTGCGCAATTGCATTTGTAAGCGGTACGACAACATTAATGCGAAGGATTGTCGCCGCTCCTTCGCCGCTTTATCGCGGCACTATCCTCTGAAAACCTCCTGTCCTGACCCGCGCCTGTACGCCTGCGCTGCGCAAAAATAAAACGCGCCTCACGTAATGGCGACGCGCGAGTTACAACCGCTTGTCATCGGCAGCATCACGGGTAATGATTTTCCCGATTTTCAGGATTGTAACTGTTTATCAGGCAAAACCTAAACCCCCGCTTTCGGCCAGTGAGCGGCGGTTTAGTTTTTTTTGCCTGTCAGTCACTGCAAAAGGAATCGTGAAAAGGAGCGCTCATCATGAACGATCGGCAGCTGGCCCAGGAGATTCTCGCCGCCGTAGGAGGCAGCGAAAATGTGATTTCTGTTGTTCATTGTGCCACGCGCTTGCACTTTAAGCTAAATTTCCTGCACAATGCCGACACGCAGCACCTGATGCGTTATCCCAACATAATTACCATCGTCGAGAGCGGCGGTCAGTATCAGGTGGTTATCGGCAACCGGGTAAGGGAGGTTTTTCAGGCGCTTATTCTAGAGGGCTTGCTGGATGACGAGGCCCGAGAGCTACCCTCAGCGCCTGCGGAGAAGCAGCGCCTGCTCGACCGCTTTATCTATGTGGTGTCCGGCATCGTCACACCCTTCCTCGGCGTGATGGCCGCGTCAGGGATTTTGAAAGGCTTGCTGGCACTGGCGATAGCGCTGGGCGTGATGCAGGAAGCCAGCGGCGCGCTGTTTTACTTTTTTCCGGTGGTGCTGGGCTACTACGCCGGGAAAAAATTTGGCGGCAATCCCTTTCTTTGCATGTCCCTGGGCGCGGCGCTGATCCATCCCACTATGCTGGAGGCGTTCAGTCAGGAACAGCGCGGTGCAGCAAGCATCGACTTCTTCGGCATCCCCTTGATCATGATTAATTATGCCTCGTCGGTGATCCCCATCATCATGGCTTCGTGAGTCTCCTGCTTGCTGGAGCGACAGCTGAATGCGCGCCTACCTGATGCTATCCGCAACTTTACCACGCCGCTTATCTGCCTGAGCCTGGTGGTGCCACGGAGCTTTCTGCTGATTGGTCCGCTCGCCACCGGGCTGAGCCGACTGCTGGCCAACGGCTACCTCGGCGTCTACGGGCTGAGTCCGCTAGTGGCCGGGCTTTTCATCGGCGGCGTCTGGCAGGTGCTGGTGATTTTCGGGCTGCAATGGGGGCTGGTGCCGCTGAAGATCAATAACCTCAGCATCTACGGCGAGGACACCATGACGCCGCTGATGCTGGCCGCCGTAATGGGCCAGACAGGCGCTACGCTGGGGGTCAGTCGCGATCCGCGGCAAAAAGGCATCGCCGCTTCCGCCTTCAGCGCCTGCTGGTTCGGCATTACCGAGCCTGCAGTGTATGGCGTCACCTTGCCCAACCGGCGACCCTTTATCTTCGGCTGTATCGGCGGCGTGCTGGGCGCTGCGCTGATCGGCTTCAGCCAGAGCAAAGTTTACTCGTTCGGGCTGGCGAATATTTTTATCCTGTTCCAGGCGGTGCCGAAAAGCGGGATTGACGCCACCGTGCTGACCGCCTGCGCGGGCGCGCGGCTGGCGTTTTTGTTCGGCGCGGTGGCGACCTTTCTGGCAGGGCTACCTGCCGCGCCGGCCCGTCGGGCGGGCGCTTGCCTCGCCCAGCGCCGTCAGAGGAGGACGCCGCGATCGGCCTGCGGCGCAGCGGTCTCCGGTGGCAAATCAGGCCGGGCAGCTGGCCCGGTATCGTTGATAATTAAGGAGATAAAGATGACGCAACGTTTTCTAGACACATTCTTATGGGGCGGCGCGCTGGCCGCAAATCAGGCTGAGGGCGCCTGGCAGACGGCGGGGAAAGGCGTCTCCACTGCCGATCTTCAGCCAGACGGCATCTTCGGCAAGTGGGCGGAGCTCCAGCCCGGCGACGTCAGCATCAAAGACGTGGCGAGAGATTTTTATCACTGCTATCCCGAGGATATTAAGCTGTTCGCCGAGATAGGCTTTAGCCTGTTGCGCATCTCCATCACCTAGACGCGAATTTTCCCCAACGGCGACGAAGCCTCACCCTGCGAGGCGGGTCTTGCCTTTTACGATAGCCTGTTTGATGAGATGGCGAAGTACGAGATTGCGCCGATGGTGGCCCTTTCGCATTACGAGATGCCCTATCATCTGGTGAAAAACTATGGCGGCTGGGGCAATCGCCAGACGATCGCCTTTTCAAGCGCTACGCGCGCACGCTTTTTGCGCACTACAAAAACAAGGTGAAATACTGACTCACCTTTAATGAGATCGACATGTCGCTGCACGCACCCTTTACCGGCGTCGGTCTGCCTGAAGAGAGCAGCCAGCAGGCGATCCACCATCAGCTGGTGGCCAGCGCTCGCGCCGTCGCCGCCTGTCGCGAGCTGGCGCCGCTGCATAAAAACCGTGCGTGGCTGTTTTTCGGCGACGTGCAGGCGCGAGGCGCGTATCCCGCCTACATGGCGCGCTTCTTTCGCGAGGTGGCTATCGCGCTCGACATCAGCAAGCAGGACAGCGCCGATCTGCGCCACACCATCGATTTTGTCTCTTTTAGCTACTACATGACGGGCTGCACGACGGCCGATCCCGCGCCGGAACAGCGGCGCGGCAATATTCTCAATATGGTGCAGAATCCCTGGTTGCCCGCCTCAAAGTGGGGCTGGCAGATCGATCCGCTGGGGTTGCGTCTGCTGCTGAACGAACTCTATGACCGCTATCAGAAGCGGAAACGCAAAAAGAGCTTTTACTGGTATCAAAAGGTTATTCAGACCAACGGCGCATCGCTGAAATAAATTTTCTGAGGGCAGAATCTGTCCTCTTTTACATCACGCCTGTTTCACCTCTTATTTCCGGGGCGGTGTCTTCATTGCTGAAAACAGAGGGAACGAAAAATGAAACACTGTATTTACTACGCTATTTAAAAAAAACTTGTTACTAAAATTAATCTGTTAATTTATGCGCACAAAAATAAAAAACGCTTAGCCTGGCTGGGTAACACCGCGGCCACGTTGTTATTTATGTATTCGGCGGCGCTGGCGCAACAGTGGGACGGGCGTGCGCTGGGATTTATGCCACCGGATAAAGGCATAACCGGTGATATGGCGTGCGTGCGGCTCTAGCTGCAAGAAAGGGGCTTTCAGTACGATCTCGGCTATTTAAGCCTGGCGGCCTATAACTCAGGCGGCGGCGACAATCACGATTGCCATGCGGCCTATATCGACCAGTTCGCGCTGACCTTTACGCAGGATCTGGAGGCGCTGACGGCTATTCCCGACGCGAAGCTGGAAGGCAATATCGTCAACCGCAATCATGATGACAGCCTTACCAGCGGGCGACTGCAAGACAGCCGGGTTGCGTTGAATGATATGGTGCAGGAGAGCGCGGGACGCGGCTCTATCACGCGGCTGGGCTGATTCACCTTTAGCCGTAGTTTTGATCAGCGGCAGCTTCACTGCCGCATCGGCATGATCAACAAGGTGCAGGATTTCGATCAGATCATTCCCTGCGACTTTCAGCTGCTTTCGCAGTGCGGTGGCAAATCCGCCAATGCGATGAGCTGGTACAACTGGAACGTGCATACTTGGGTCACTACGCTGAAGTACCGACTGCGCGACCGCCTGACGCTGAAGGGCGGCATCATCGAGCAAAACCCGATGGCGCCCTTGCGCCGTCAGGCCAGGAACACCTCAACGCGAGGCAGCAAAGGCATACTGCTGCCGGTCGAGCTGGAGTGGAAAACCCATCTGCATGACCTGCCTGGCATCTATAACCTTGGCGTGCTGTTCAACAATGCCCGACAAAACGATCTCTACGTGGGCAAGACGCAGGCGCAGGGGGCCAGCGATCCGCAGGGCTAACGCGAGCATCGCCGTAGCTGGTTTTTATACGCCGGCTTTAATAGCAGCTCTCCCGCCATCAGGACAACGTCGCGCGCGGGCTAAGCCTCTCATGGAGCATGAGCCTCGCCGACCAGCGTACAAATCCGCTGCAGCTGGTGAACGCGCTGTCGTTACGCTATCAGGGGCCCTTTGACGCGCGCCCGGAAGATGGCGTAGGGCTGTGCTTTTCCTGGATTAAACTGAGCCGTAGCTATCGACACAACCAGGCGGCGCTTAATCAGGCGGAGGGCATCGACGACTACCGCGACCCGCGCCACCATCCCCAGCCTGACTTACAGTACTGGTACCGGCCTGGTGGCTTGAAAACGACGCAGGACGCCTGGGTGACGGGATTGAAAACCACCGTAACCTTTTGAGGCGCCATAACCGGCAGCCGCTGCCGGTTATGCACTCTCTCTAGCCCGTCAGGCGCTGCCGGGCGGTCAGGCTTCACCGCAATCTCTTATCTGCGCCACCGCTTCTTTTCTGATGCGCTCAATATGCAGGATAAGATACATGCGCTCTTCGGCACTTAAGTGGTAGCACCAGTTCTCGGCCAGATAGCGCTCGATTTTATCTACGCAGCCGCAGGCCTGCCCACAGCGGCTGCGCGCAATATCGTGCAGCGACGTATCGTCGCTGACCGCCGCGCTGTTGTTCAGCATGCGCAGCGCGAAAAACTTTAAATGGATCACGAAACGTGGATAGCTGGGCGCATCCGGCGGGTAGTCGATATTGAAATAGCCCCGAACGATCTCCAGCACCTGCTGCATCAAGGTGGTGATGCGCATAATATCGCTGAGGTCGCTGTGCAACTGCGCATTTAACAGATGCAGGGCGATGCTGTCCGCTTCATCCCGGGCAAGCCGAACGCCCAGCCGATTTTCGATAATATCTAGCGCCTGCAGGGCGACACTATATTTACGCGGATGCAGCAGCCTGGTTTCGCCGTTAAAAAGCGGAGGTAATGCGAGGCGCTGCTGGTGGCGCTGGAAGGCGAAATGAAAATGATCCAGCAGGGCAACGGCAAAGCTTTCGTGTAACGCGTCAGACAGCGCTTTTTCGCCAGCGCGATCACTAATTCGGTGGTGGTGAAGACCTCCAGCGGAATTTCCGCCAGCAGCTCGCTCAGCCGTTGCGACCAGGCGTTTTGTTGCAGGGAGAAGATCTTTTCAGTCGCCGCGGCATCGATGGCGTCGCCCACTTTTTTCTGAAAACCGAGTCCTTTTCCCATTAGCACCTGCTCTTTTTCCTAGGAATTATGAATAATCACGGTATTGTTATTAAGGATTTTAACTATTTTCATCGTCACGCCTGAAGAGGAGCTGAAATAAAAGCGTGCGCTATTTCATCGTAAAAGAGAAAAGCCCTACCTTAATTTGATACCGGGAAGGCTCAAGGCTATTCATAATAATGTGTGACGCGTCTAGTAAAATGGTAGACAAATAAAATCGGGGATTATTAGAAGCCGTAAAAGCGTGCGGTAACGCGTTTTATTCTGATAGCGTGCTGACGCAGTCGATACAGTCGATGCAACCACGTTGCCGTCATGACGCAGTGGCCGTTTTACGGCAAGAAGAACAGAACCATCGCGCCGCGCGCGTCACAAAGGTGCCGCCTGCGCGCCTCTGTACCCCACCTCGCAGGGCGTGTCCTGTGCATGCGGAAAAGGCCGTCAGGCCGGAATGCGTTTCGCCCACTCGCTGACATCGTCGCCGCTGCCGATGTCAGGCTGCTAGGCCCATCGATCATAAAAGTAGGGAAGACGTGGATGCCATTCTGGCGCGCATATTTACAGTGCCATTTGATGAGATTTTGCAGATCGGCGCGATCGAAGGGAGTGGTGGCGTCGATGCCGCTGTAGCGCTGCAGCCGCCCAATGATCTGCGCAGGCGTGGTCTGCATATTGTCGCCATGGCAGTGATCCTCAAACTCCTCACGGTGGTCAGCCACTGGCTTCAGCACCGCCTTCGCCGCCGCCTTGCCTGCCGGCAGCGTCGAGGCGGCGAGGATATAGCGCACGATTACCCCGGAATAGAGATGCCACGGCTATGACTGCAGACGAATTTTCAGGGTCATTTTATCCTCGCCGACCTGCGTCAGCAGGGCGTCGAATTTATTGAACGCGCGGACGGAAAACGGGCAGGTAGGTTCCAGAAAAACCTCGAAAACGTACGGCCCGTGTCCCCATACCAACGCGTCGGCCTGCAAAGTCGGTTCAGCCATTGTTGCTCCTGTTTAATAAAAAGATGGATGGAATTAGCCTGTGTGGGCGGTCGGTTAATCAGCTATAGAGTAAGGGAAAAAGGGAAGTCTGACTGCGCTTTTTAATGCGAAATAACTCACATTTTGAGAACGCTTCCACTGTGATCTATAGTTATTGCTAGGTTAACAGACTCTCATTTGCAGGCAGTCCGCTTGCAGGAGACAAAGGCAGTAGAATTCCGGAGCCGGAGAGCGCTAGAAGAGGTTGATTTTGCTTACTAATCTTTCCTGGAAAACGATCCACGACGTGATCCTCAAAACCATCGAAGAGATGCTGGATGAACAGCAGACGCTGAACGTCCCGTCGCTGCGCGCACGCCTGCGCGAGCTTGCCGAAAGCGAAACGGATGAAGTGATGGTGTTATGTTACTGGCAGGCGAGTAAAGTCCTGACGCGACTACCGCCCACCGTCACCGCCTCCCAGCTGATGACCGCAGCGCGCCATGCTTTTCGCACACCGCTTAACTGCGATCTGCTGTAAAAAAACTCTGGGCACATCGCGGTAAGCGCTCGCTGGCATTAACGTTTAAAGTAAAACGTTTACAGCTATTTACGCCGCACCCGTTACGCTGTGCCCCTTGCGTCGCCATCCATAAGGATTCTCTATGTCCCATTTTCGTCCGATGGCGCTTCAGCACGCCAGCTGCCTGCTTAATCACGGTCCTACTATCCTTATTACCAGCACGGATCCGCACAGCCAACGGCGTGACGTTATGGCCGCCGCCTGGTCAATGCCGGTCGAGTTTACGCCGCCGCGCGTCGCGATTGTTGTGGATAAATCGACCTGGACGCGCGAGCTGATCGAGTCGAGCGGCGCGTTCGGCGTCTGCGTGCCCGCCGCTGCCTTCGCCGATTTGATCTATGCTATGGGCAACACCACCGGGCGCGACATGGACAAGTTTGCGGCCTACCAGATTCAGGCCATCAGCGGCCCAGAGCTGGGCGTGCCGCTGCTGGAAGAGAGTTGCGTCGCCTGGCTGGAGTGTCGATTGCTGCCCGCGACGGAAGCGCAACAGCAGTATGACTCGTTGTTTGGCGAAGTGGTGGCGGCGGACAGCCTGCACACCCTGCATCGTCTTGGCGGTGGGGAATTTGTGAGGGTTGCGCAGAGCTTCAGCGCCTGCAAGCCTGAAGCATTCAAATAATAATTAGCGGGGAAAAAGCATGAAATTCAACAGCCACGCCGCCATGCAGGCGGGAGAAGCACTCCAGCCCTACGAATACGATCCCGGCCCGCTGGCGGCCGAAGATGTCGAAGTGGAAGTGGAAGTGGAAGTGGAAGTGGAAGTGGAAGTGGAAGTGGAATACTGCGGCGTTTGCCACTCCGACCTGTCGATGATCGACAACGAGTGGGGCGGCTCCATCTATCCTCTGATTGCCGGCCATGAGGTTATCGGCCGCGTTAAAGCGCTGGGCGACAGCGCGAAAAATAAAGGGCTGAGCATCGGCCAGCGCGTCGGCATTGGCTGGACCGCCAAAAGCTGCCAGCACTGCGACGCCTGCATTAATAACGGCGAGCAGGTCAACTGCTGCGTTAACAACGTCAGCACCATCAATAGGTTGGCGCGGTGATGAAGCCCTTTGAGGTGCCGGCATTTACCCTTATCCTCGGCGATCGTGCGGTGACCGGCTCCTCTACCGGATCGCCGGGCCAGCTGCGCTCGCTGCTGCGCCTGGCGTCGCGCGCGGATATCGCGCTGACGGTGGAGTACTTCCCAATGTCGAAGATCAACGATGTGCTCGAGCACCTGCGCGCTTTTTTTACATCAGTCCTTCCGACCGCATGGCAGCGATCTAGGCTGAAATCCACTACGCGGAACCAGCTCAGCACGTTGAACAGGTAGGCGTCGGCGATGGTGAAGTGATTCGTATAGAGACAGTGGTTCTCCCCCAGGGTTTCCGCCAGCCAGTCGAGGCGTTTCGTCAGCATTGTGGTGGCCGCCATTTTCCACTCCGGCGTCAGCGCTGGGTTGAAGAAGGCGCCGATGCCCTTGTGCAGTTCGGTCGAAATAAAGTTCATCCACTCCAGCCCGCATAGCGCGCTTCGCCGCTGGCGGCCAGCAGATTGCTTTCCGGCTTCAGGTCCGCTAGGTTCTGCGCGATAACCGCGCTTTCGGTCAGCACAGGACCGTTATCCAGCTGCAACGCAGGCACGTAGCCTTTACTGTTGATCGCCAGAAAATCATCGCCTTCGGCGGTGCGTTTCGTTTTCAGATCGACCGCCACCGAGGTATGCGGCAGGCCAGTTTCGTGCAGCACGATGTACGTGGCGAGCGAACAGGCGCCCGCTTTTTTTTTGTAGAAGAGTTTCATGTAGCGCTTATCCTTGGTTGGTTAAATCTCGCCGTAGTCTACGGCAGCGCCGCAGGCGGACGCCATTACGTTTTGTGCTAATGTACGGAAATACGGCGCTTTTTTTACCGCACGCGCGCCGTGGCGCGCCTGAAACAGGGGGCGAATTTCGGGCGATAGCCTAGACTTAAGGTTCGCCTGCGGCGCGCCGCAGAACGCTTAACCCGTCCGTTACCGGCGGGTATGCAGGATGCACTTACGGGAGAAACTATGCTGTGGTTCTGGAATGCTTTAATAGTGTTACTGACCGTTGTCGCGATGGAGATCACCGCTGCGCTGTCGCACAGATACATTATGCACGGCTGGGGCTGGGGCTGGCATCGGTCGCATCATGAGCCCCATTCCGGCTGGTTTGAGGTCAACGACCTCTACGCGGTGGTGTTTGTGCTGCTGGCGATTTTGCTGATCTATCTCGGCAGCAGCGGCGTCTGGCCGCTGCAGTGGATTGGCGCGGGGATGACGCTCTACGGCGTGCTGTATTTTATCGTGCACGACGGACTAGTGCACCAGCGCTGGCCGTTCAACTATATTCCGCGACGCGGCTACTTTAAACGGCTCTATATGGCGCACCGGATGCATCATGCGGTGCGCGGGCGGGAAGGGTGCGTCTCTTTTGGCTTCCTCTATGCGCCGCCGCTCGCTAAATTGCAGGCGACGCTGCGTCAGCGTCACGGCCGTCGTCCTGACGCGGACGCTGCCACAGATCGGTAGGACGCGGCGGCGAATCGGCCGCCCGAGACCTGACCGCCTGCGCCGCGCCAGCCGCCAGCAGCAGCAGCTTTTCCTGCTTGCTGGTGGACTGGCGACAGTCCCAGGCCGTCTCACCCGCGCGGTAGACCTTGATGCCGATGCGGCGATACACCTCTTTCGCCGTGGCGATGGCCCAGGCGGCGCGTAGCGGCAGACCGGCAAGACCGACCGAAGCGGAGGCGTAGTAAGGCTCCGCCTCGCTCACCAGACGGCGCGCCAGCCCCGCCAGCGCCGGGCGATGGGCGCGGTCGGCAAAGTGCAGCCGATCCAGCTCCGCCTCTTCCAGCCAGTTTTCCGGCAGATAGCAGCGTCCGACGCGCGCATCCTCAACGATATCGCGCGCAATATTGGTGAGCTGAAAAGCGATGCCGAGATCGCAGGCGCGATCCAGTGTCGCCTCGTCGCGTACCCCCATAATCTGCGCCATCATCAGCCCCACGACGCCCGCCACGTGATAGCAGTAGCGCAGCGTGTCCTGCAGGGTCTCATAGCGCGCGCTGCGCACGTCCATGGCGAAGCCTTCAAGATGATCGAAGGCGTAAGCGGGGGAGAGATTGTGGGCGATTGCCACCTCCTGAAAGGCGGCGAAGGCGGGCTCATGCATCTGGTTGCCCGCCAGCGCCTGACGGGTTTTCAGCGTCAGGCCCGCCAGCCGCTGCTGCGGTGTCTGCGCCGACGGCACCTCGCCGGGAAAGCCAAGCGCCTGATCGTCAATCACGTCGTCGCAGTGGCGACACCAGGCGTACAGCATCAGCACACTGCGGCGCGTTTTGGCGTCGAACAGCTTTGAGGCGGTGGCGAAGCTTTTCGAGCCGACCTCCATGGTTTCAATGGCGTGATGCAGCAGCGTCGGATTATTCATGCAGATCCTCCAGCATCAGGCTCGCGGTCGCCTTGGCAGAGCCGATTACGCCGGGAATGCCCGCGCCCGGATGCGTGCCCGCCCCCACCAGATAGAGGTTGCGGATATGGCTGTCGCGGTTGTGCGGGCGAAACCAGGCGCTCTGACGCAGAATCGGCTCAACCGAAAAGGCGGAGCCATGATAGGCGTTCAGCTCGTCGCGGAAGTCAAAGGGAGTAAACATGCGGTACGTCACCAGCTGGCTGTGCAGGCCCGGCATGTAGTGCTGCTCCAGATAGTCGAAAATACGGTCGCGCAGCCGCGGCCCCTCGATGCTCCAGTCCAGATCGGCGGTGCCGAGATGGGGTACGGGTGCCAACACGTAGTAGCTACCGAAGCCCAGCGGCGCCAGCGACGGATCGGTAACGCAGGGGGCGTGCAGGTAGAGGGAAAAATCTTCCGCCAGGCCGTCATGGTTGAAAATCTCATCAATCAGCTCGCGGTAGCGCGGGCCGAAGCAGACGGTATGATGCGCCAGCTGATCATGGTGGTGATTGAGGCCAAAGTAGAGCACGAACAGCGAGTTGCTCATGCGTTTACCCTTCATCTTGCTGGCCTGCGCCGCCGCGGCGGGATGCTGCGCCAGCAAATCGGCATAGGTGTGCACCACGTCGGCGTTGGAGGCGACGGCGCGCGTGGCAAACTGGCGGCCATCTTCAAGGTGCACGGCTGAAATTTCCTCGCCGTGCGCCTCAATATGGCTGACGCGCGCATTCAGCTCTAGCGTGCCGCCCAGCTCCTGAAACAGCTTCAGCATGCCCTGCACCAGCGCGCTGGTGCCGCCGCGCGGAAACCAGACGCCCCATTCGCGCTCCAGCGCGTGGATCAGCGTGTAGATTGACGAGGTGGCGAAGGGATTGCCGCCCACCAGCAGTGAGTGGAACGAAAAGGCCTGGCGCAGCTTCTCATCCTCGATAAAGCTCGCCACTTTGCTGTAGACGCTGCGCCACGCCTGCAGGCGTGCCAGCTGCGGCGCGGCGCGCAGCATATCGCGAAACGAGAGAAAGGGTACGGTGCCGAGCTTCAGATAGCCCTCGGCGAAAACCGCGCGCGAATAGTCGAGGAAGCGCTGATAACCCGCTATATCGCGCGGATTGAATTTGTGGATCTCCGCCTCCAGTCGCCCCTGGTCGTTGTCGTAGTCAAACACCTCGCCAGACTCCCAGCACAGCCGATAAAAGGGCGTAACCGGCAGCAGCTCGACATAGTCACGCATCGACTTGCCCGCCAGCGTAAACAGCTCTTCGATCGCGGTGGGATCGGTGATCACCGTCGGGCCGGCATCAAAGGTAAAGCCCTGATCCTGATAAACATAGGCGCGGCCGCCCGGTTTGTCGCGCTGCTCCAGCAGCCGCGTCGGGACGCCTGCCGCCTGCAGGCGAATCGCCAGCGCCAGTCCGCCAAATCCTGCGCCAATTACCGTGGTGTGCTTCATCGTGATGCTCTTCGTCCAGAAGGTTGAGTAAAAGCGGCCTGCAGGGCCGCCAGCAGCGGCACCGGCGGCTTGCCGCTAAGAATGCGCGCGCGGTCGGCCAGCGTCAGCCTGCCGGCATAAAAGCGGGCGATAAGCCCCTGCGGCAGCCCGTAAAAGCGCTGCATCACGCGCCAGCGCTGGTCGGCGTCGCCGGCCAGAAACAGCATACGGTTAAGAAGGCGGAAAAAGCCCTGACGCCGCCAGGCGTCCTGCGCAAAGCGGTGAATGCATGGCGCCAGCGTCTCGGGCGAAAAATCGCGGCGGGCGGCGAGTGCGTCCGCCAGCGAGGCTGCCAGCGACAGCGAATAGCCGGTGGTCGGATGGAATAGGCCGGCGCGCAGCCCGACGCAGCCTTGACGATGCTGCCAGAAGCGATTGAAATCGCCCGCCAGCGTAATCGGCAGCGCGCCGCGCTCTTCCCGTGCCAGGGTTTCCAGCATCCAGCCCTGACGGGTGGCGTAGTCGCAGATGTTCTGCCGCGCCTGCGCCGCAGAGAGCGACATGTTGTCGATATAGTGGGTGTCCTCGATCAGCAGGCGCGTCGGGGAGAGAGGCAGCGTATAGACAAAGCGATAGCCCTCCTGCTGATCCACCGTGGCGTCCATCAGGATCGGTCCGCTGAGGGCGTGCGGCTGGCTCAGCGTCCACTCTTGGCCGATGAATGCCTGAAAGCCGATCTGCAACGCCGCGTCGGGCTGATAGCCGCGGCCGTCGATCACGGCGCGCGCGCGCAGAATTTCGCCGCTGGCGAGCCGCACGTGATCTTCGCCGCAGCTGGCGATGGTCTGATTCAGGCGCATCACATCCTGCAGCTCCGCCCGAAGCACCTCGTCGAAGCGCGTCGAGGTAACGCACAGGTAGCCGCTGTCGAGCTGGCGCGTCAGCCGGGGAAAGCGCACCTCGTAGTGCGGCCAGCGGTGCGCCACCAGCGGCGCGATCCAGTAATGCTGCTGCGCGGTGAGATCCTCGGCGTGGAAGCACCAGGTGTGATTGCCGCCCGTGTGGGCTTCGGCGTCCAGCACCAGCAGCCGCAGCGCGGGCTGGCACTGCTTCAGCCGCAGCGCCAGCAGGCCGTTCGCCAGGCCGGCGCCGAGCAGCAGCAGATCATACTGCGATGTCATAGGACTTCTCCGCGCGCACTGGCTGACGCGTCAGCAGCGCGCGCTCGGTAATCTCCGCAGCGCGCTCGACGCCGCCGCAGTGGGCCAGCTGTGGCGGCAGCGCCGCCATGCAACGGTTGACCTCCTGCTCCTCCAGCAGATGACGCAGATGGCGCGTCAGCTGGTGGCTGGTGGCGAAGCGCGAATACCCAGGTGGTGCACTAGCCGCGCGGCAATGCCGGGCTGATTGAAGGCCAGCGGGATGGCGAGCAGCGGCGTGCCGCTGGCGATGGCGTCGAGCACGGTGTTGAGTCCGCCGTGGGTAATCGCCGCGCCGGCGCGTAGCAACTTGCGCGCCTGGAAATCGCTCAGGCCGCCGAAGTAGGCGATAAGCAGCTCGGCGTCCAGCTCGCGGCAGGCTTTCGCCAGCGTTTCGAACAGGTCGTAGCGCCCGCCCTGCAGCATGCCGGGCGAGGCAAAAATGCGCGGCCGACCGCTGTCGCCGAACAGCGGCGTCGCGGACGGCGCGGCGGCGGGCCGCAGCGTGAAAGTGCTCAGGCAGTGCGCGGCACGGAAAATCGAGCGGCTGCGGCAGCTGGCTGATCAGTGCCAGCGGCGACAGGCACTGATGCGGCTGACGTGGACCGGCGAGGCCGAAGGCTTCGGCATGGCGCGCCAGCACGCGGTCGTGGCGGCGCATCAGCCAATCGTAGATCTTCTCGCTGGAGGTATAGTGCTCACGCGCGGCGGCGTCGGTTCCCCATAAAAAGGGCATCACCGGCAGCGGGAAATGCGCTTCGCGGTTAATGGGCAGCGCGCAGGCGACAGAGACAAAGGGCAGTCTTAAGTCTTCCGCCACCAGTCCGCCGGCGGGTGTCATCTGATCGACGATAACCCCGTCGATGCCGAGCGACCGCAGCGCCAGCGGCAGTTGACGGCACAGCATATCGGTGCTGTCGGCCGTATCGCGGATCAGGCGCAGGATGCCCGGCTCGCCCGGATGCGCCGCCAGCTGAAGCGTATGGTCGAGCGCGCCCGCAGGATGCGTCGCCAGTCCGACCGCATGGAAGCCGATGCGAGGATCGTTCAGCAATGCGGCAACGTCCGTCTGCTGGACAAAGGTGATGCGGTGGCCGCGTGCTACTAGGGATTGCGCCAGCGCTTGCAGCGCGCGCACATGGCTGTAAAACGGCGGTGAAATCACGGCGAAATGGCTCATGCCGGATCTCCCGCGCGCTGCAGCGGCGCGAGGCGCAGCTGGCGTAGGTTGGCGCTGCCGGTGCAAAAACAAGCGACGCGCAGCTGCTCAATCAGCGTTTCAAAGTGGGCGATCACCGCGTCGGTGGAGTGCAGGGCGCTGGTCAGCACTGCCGCTGCCTGCCCGACGATATCGGCGCCGAGCCGCAGCGCTTTCGCCGCGTCAATGCCGTCGCGGATGCCGCCGGAGGCGATCAGCGGCATGGTGGGCAGCGCCGCGCGCACCGCGCACAGCGCCTCGTCTGTGGGAATGCCCCAGTCGGCGAAGGCCATCGCCACCGCGCGCTGCTGCGCGCTGCTGGCGCGTTCGCCCTCGACCGCCGCCCAGCTGGTGCCGCCCGCGCCGGCGATGTCAATCATGCTGATGCCCGCCTCGGCCAGCCGCTGCGCCACCTGAGGCGAGATGCCCGCGCCGACCTCTTTTATCACCACCGGCACCTTCAGCGTCGCCACCAGCTCGGCGATCGCCTGCATCACGCCGCGCCAGTCGCGATCGCCGCCGCGCTGCAGCGCCTCCTGCAAGGGATTGAGATGCACGATCAGCGCATCGGCCTCAATCATATTGACCGCGTCGACCGCGCGCTGACGGCCCTGCGCACCAAGGATCTGCGCCGCGCCGAGATTGGCGAGCAGCGGAATATCCGGCGCAATACGGCGTAGCTCGCGCGTCAGACCGAAGCTGTTCTCGCTCTCCAGCGCCACGCGCTGCGATCCGACGCCCAGCGCCAGCCCGAGCCGCTGTGCCGCTTCGGCGAGATGGTGATTGATGCTCAGGGCGCGCGCGGCGCCGCCGGTCATGGAGCTGACAAGAAAGGGGGCCTGCATGCTGCGGTTAAACAGCTGCGTGCGCAGGTCGATTTGATCTAGGTCCAGCTCCGGCAGCGCGCAGTGGGTAAAGCGCCAGCGGCCGAAGCTGCCTGCGGCGGCTGTGCCGCCCAGGACGATATCGAGGTGATCGTTTTTGCGTTTCGTCAGGTCCGTGTCCTGCATTGCTGCTCCCTATCGTCAGACGGAAAACGCGCGGTCAGCCGACCGCGGCGAGCTTTTTGTCGAACCAGGCCTGAACAAAGTGCCGGGTGGCGTAGCCGCTGTTGCAGGCGGCCGCCAGATGACGATCCGCGCGCTTCAGGTGATCGCGTAGGCGCTTTTCCACCGCCTGGCTGCCCAGCATGTTGACCAGTGTCGACTTGCCCGCGTCCTGAAAGGGATCCTTGCCTGTATCGCTGAGGCCGTCCGCCAGGTCGTCGAGCAGCTGAAAAGCTTGGCCGAGATCGAGCGCAAAGTGATGCAGCTTCTCGCGCGCCGCCAGCGGCGCGCTGGCGGCGACAGAGGCCATCTGCATCGCTGCGCCGAACAGCGTGCTGGTTTTGAAGTGATTGGTAAGCTGAATGGCATCGGCGCTGCGTGGCTGGCTGCCTTCGGTCAGATCGCGAAACTGCCCCTGCACCAGTCCCTGCACGCCGACGGCATGGGAAAGCTCCGCCACTGCCTGGGTTTTCGCCTGGCTGCTGATGCCGTCCGCCAGCGCGATGACGCCGAAGGCGCGGCTCAGCAGCGCCACGGCAGCCAGAATGGCGACCGGTTCGCCAAACTGGCGGTGAATTGTGGGGCGGCCGCGCCGCATTTCGGCATCGTCCATACAGGGAATGTCATCAAGGATCAGCGAGGCGGCATGCACCATCTCAATGGCGCAGGCAAAGTCGAGCAGGCCGCTGTGATCGTCGCAGTAGCCGAGATCGCGCGCGGTAAGCATCAGCAGCACCGGGCGAATGCGCTTGCCCGGCGCCAGCGCGCCTTCGCGCATGGCGAGGCCCAAGCAGTCGCGCTCGCTCTCAACCGGCAGTAGCCGATCGAGACGCTGCTCGATATCGGTTAATAGCATCAGGGGATCGCTGTGAATAATGGCGTGATCTCTTTCAGCAAAAATAGTCATGATGGCAGTCCTTACTTGCAGGTGAGCGCGTCGGCCTATCGTGATTGCGATGAACGAAGTGGCGCACGCAAAGGAGCCATCAGAAAAAGTTAAGTCTGTTATCTAATGGCCGCAATGATCTGAGAGTACTCGTTTGGTTTTGACGCGGCGGTGAATAAAGCGTAGTCGAGAATTTGCCGGCTGAGCGTCAAAACGGAAATAAATGAAAATAAACAATTAATTTTATTCACGAACGAAGTGCGGTCTGCGTTTGCCCGGTGGGATCGGCCAGCAGCTGGCGCAGCAGCGCAATCGCCTGCTTGAGCTCCGCCGAGGTGAGCGCGCCATCTCTGACGAAGCGCACTAGGCCTTGCGCATCAATAATAATTACCGTCAAACCCTGCGGCGTCAGCTGCCAGGCGCGCTGCGCGACGCCGCTGTTGTCGAGAATAAAGTGCTGCCAGGGCGTATCCCGCTTGCTGGAGGCGATGCTGCGCTCGACAAAGATGGCGCTGCCCGGAATGGCGTCATCGGTATTAACGATAGTGGTGCTCTGCAGGCTGCGAGGGAAATTCGCCTGTTGCAGCGCCGCAATCAGCGGCGCGCTCTGCGCCTTCGCGGGGAGTCTTCCGGCGACGTGAATGACCAGGCGCGCCTGGCCGGTGAGCGACTGGCTGCTCCAGCGCTGGTAGCTCAGATCCTGTTGATTCAGCACCAGCTCGCCCTCGTTGCTGATAAATACCAGCGGAAGCGGCTTGCCGATTTCGACGTTAAAGGCGCTGGCCGCGCCGGAGAAAAGCAGAGAGGCAAGTAACAGAGGGTAGGGTTTCACGCGACCTCGCAAAGAGCGGGAAAAGGGTAAGCATAGGCGAAAAACTGCCGCTTTGCCAGCAGGCAAAAGCTGGTTTTTCTGTCTTGCGCAAAAAAGCGACGCTTATTCACTGCGCCAGATCAAAAAATTTTTTGCGGACAGGTTGAAGATGCATAACGCCGCAAGCAATAAGGGGGCGGGTATGAAAAGTGAAGTGATGACGTTGACGGAGGTGGCAGCGATCTTGAGGTGTCGCCGTCAAGACTGGTTCGCGCCTGCTGTAATCGTGGCACCTTGGAAGGGTTGCCGCTTCAGGCGCCGCTGGAGAAGGTCGCCTTTCGCGATCGCTGCTGGGCGCGGGAAGAGGTGCGTCAGTTCAGGCACACGCTACAGCGCGCGCGACACCATCATCACGCGTCCTGAAAAGGGGGGAAGGCCAAGGCCTTCCCCCTTTTTTTCTTAGCTGCCGTTGACGGTCCCGCTCAGCACTCCCGTAGCTTCCCCATCCACCAGAAAACAGGTCAGCGTTGCATCGCGCTTGGCGGTGACCGGCGGCAGGCCGCTAGTGTCACCCGCTACGTCGCCTTTGTGTAAGCGCTGACCGTCGAGGCTGACCACGCTGTCAAGCACTGCCAGCTAGGGCGCAAAGCCGGGCAGGGTGGGGACCGCCAGCGTGTTCCCGCGTTCAGGGCGCACGTTATAGATATGCACCGCCTGGCGCAGTGTCAGCGGCGCCGCGCTGTTTTCCTGGCCAGCCAGCTCCAGGCGTTGTGGGTGACACCCCCTCGGTGTGCTCCAGCAGCTGGGTTCTGGGCTCTCCGCCGGACGGATAAACGCCTACAGCACTTCTGCCTCAATCAGCGGCGCGGATTCCTCATGGCGCAGGCCTTCGCCCGCGTTGACCACCATCACCCGTTTGGCCGAAAACGGCGTACGCGCGCTGTTGACGTCGGTGTGCTGGACGGAGCCGCGCCAGACATAGCTGAGAATGTCGTCATTAACATGCTTATGCATGGGAATGCGCGCGCCGAGCTTCAGCGTGGTCATATCGACAATTGCCAGCGGGCCGAAGCGTTCGCCCGGACGCAGGCGGCGAATGGTAAAGGGACCATATTCAAACAGCTGGCCACGATGGGCGCGTACGACGTTCATGATTCTCTCCTGCTGTAAGCCAATAGGGAGATAAACCGTTGAAAAATATAAAAAGGCGGGAGATTTGCTGAGAAGTTTTAGTTTTTTTGAACAAGCTGCCCGCCGCTAAGCGGGCAGCGAATCGGTTCTACTTGCCCTGCTCGTCGCTTTCGCCGAGGAAGAAATACCAGAGCGGAATCGACATCAGGCCGGTAAACACCGAGGTATAGAGCAGCACCATCAGCGCCTGGGTGACGTACATCAACAGCGACCAGTCGCTGAAGGCGATCTGATACTGCTCAATCACCCCGCTGACGATCGCCTTGCCCATTACCGCGCCAACAATCAGCCACAGCACGGCCACGCTGCGCAGAAAATAGCGCATCTCTTTCTGCTTCTTGGCGAAGCGGCCGCGCACGATGCCCAGCGGCGACTGCTGGTCAGGCGGCGTATAGGTCTGTGGCGCGGCGGCGCGGCGCCAGTGCAGCAGGTCGATGGCCAGAAACGCCAGCAGGCTTGCGCCCATCATCGGCAAGGCCCAGCCCAGCGCCAGCGCCACAATCAGTGATGCCTCCTGCGCATAGCGCGGCAGCGCCAGCCAGGCGCTCAGCAGCGTCTGCGCCGGATTGAGCGCTGGCAGCGCCGGGCGGCGGATCCACCATATGCGGTAGCCCAGTGCGATAATGGCGCACAGTCCGACACCGAAAAAGGCGAGCAGCAGCTGGTTCGGCAAGCCGAATAGCACGCCCATATGGGCATCGACGCCCCAGCGCGTGAGTTTGGCCACCAGCGGGAAATGGGCAAACTCGACGCGATCGACAATGGCGAAGCTGGCGGGATCGACGGAGACGGCGTCAACATGGCTGGGCCAGCTGCGATCGATTTCACTCACCGTCCAGGCCTGGCCGTCGCCTTTCGGCTGCCGTAGCTCGACCTTCGCCGCATGAATGCCGCTGCGGCGCGCGGCGCTTAGCACGCCGTCCCAGTCGCCGTTGGCCGCGTTCGCCAGCGCGGGCGGAAAAGTGGGCCTTGCCATGCCGCCCATGGCCATGCCTGCTATTTGCGGCATCGCATGGTAATCGGCATGGGGATCAGCCGTCGCGACGGGAGTATGCGCATCCAGCGCGGTGCGCACCTGCGGCGTCAGCCAGCCCAGCTCGCTTCGCATTTTGTCGATATTGCCGCCCGCCCACTGCGACCAGGTTAAACCGGTCACGGAGAAGAAAACTAGACCCAGCGCCAGCGTCAGGCCGAGCTTGATATGCCAGTGGCGCGCGAAGGCGAAGCCAACGCGCTTCGCTTTATCCGCTCGCCGCGGCCGCGTGCCGAGCCACAGCACTATGCCGCCCAGCGCCGCGACCCACAGCCAAGAGGCGGCCAGTTCGCTGTAGGCGCGGCCGACATCGCCCAGCAGCAGGCCGCGGTGCAGCTGATCCAGCCACATGCGCAGCGGCAGCACGCCGCTGGTGCCATAGACCGTCATATCGCCCGTGACCCGTAGCGTATAGGGATCGATAAAGACCGAGCGCGACTCTGACGGGCCGAGGTTGGGCTGGCTGAACTGCACGCGCGTGGTCTCATGCGAGTCCGGGGCCGGGCGCACAGCATAGATGCGCGCCGCCTCGCCGATATGGCGGCGCGCGGCGGCGATTTGCGCCGACAGCGGCTGCGCCACGCCCTGCGCCTCGGTGTTGAGGGCAGAGGCGTAGAGCTGATGCTCAATCTGCGGCGTCAGCACATAGAGCGTGCCGGTGAGCGCGACGACAAAGATAAAGGGGGCGATAAAAAGCCCGATATAGAAATGCAGGCGGCGTAATAAGCCGAATAGCGACCCGCGCGGGCGTACTGTTTCCTGAACTGATGACATAGCGCATCCATTTTATTCAGTTAAAAACAGGGGTTTTCCGTCGCGTCACGCGGCGAAAAAGCAGAACGTTCAGTTAAGCGCGGCAGCGGCAAGGCGGGGCGCGAGGGCGGTAAATGCGGCGTTCGCGTCGGCGGGGCGGCGAGACTGCGCGTAAGGGCGGCGGCGCGCGCGAGACGATCATTGTCAGCCAGATCAGGGGCACGGCGGCCCAGATCATCAGCGGCACATGCACCAGCAGTTTGCAGTAGCCGCAGGCGAAACCCGACAAGTCCATCATATGACCGGGGGGCATCATCGCGGCGTTCGCCATCGACATGGCGTCGTGCGAGGTTGCGGCGTCTCTGTGATGCGCCACCGGCATCGCGTGGTGCAACATTGCGGCGCGCATGGCGCTGCTCTGGCGCGCCATCAGCTCCTGAGAAACCACCGGTGCGACAAACAGCAGCAGCACCGCCAGGATAGCCAGGCAGGCGCTGAGTCGTTTTTGCATCGGGGTAAACAAGGTCATCTAAAACATCACAAGCTAGAAACGTCAGGGGCCATTTTAACGCGTAAAGAGGGGGAGCGGGACGAAAACTGGAAAAATTATTCGCCCCGGCGCCTGCCTGCGTGAGCAGCAGGCAGCCTGACTCAGAAAACCGAACTGCCGAGAAGCTCGCTCAGCAGCTCCAGCGCGGCGGTGCCCGCCAGCGAATTGCCGACAGCGTCCAGCCCCGGCGACCACACCGCGATGCTCATTTTATTTATTGGGGATAACGGCGACAATGCCGCCGCCGCCGCCCGATTTCGCTGGCATGCCGACGCGCCAGGCGAACTCGCCTGCGCCGTCATACATGCCACTGGTGATCATCAGCGCGTTAATCTGCCGCGCCTGACGCGGCGTAATAAAGGCGGCGCCGTCAGCGGTCTTGCCTAGGTTCGCCAGATGAAGAAATCAGTGCGCTATCTCGACGTAGCTCATCGACAGCGCACAACAGTAGTGAAAATAGGTCTGCATCACGTCGCTGACGCCGTTGTGGAAATTGCCGAACGACTTCATCAGCTAGGCGATCGCCGCGTTGCGGGCGGAGTGCTCATACTCCGAGCGCGCCACATGGCGATCGTAGTGAATGTCCGGCTGGCCGCTCAGCTGGCGCAGTGCGGTCAGGCGCGTCTCCAGCATATCGCACACTACCAGCGCGCCGGCTTTGATAAAGGGATTGCGTGGCTTGCCGTGCTCCAGCTCTAGCTGCACCAGCGAGTTAAACGGCTGACCAGACGGCTCCTTGCCGACGCGCTGCCACAGCTCTTTTGTCGCTGTAGCGTGACAGCGTCACGCTCCGCGGCAGCACTTTAGATATGGACGGAACAGAGAAGCGGGTCTGCGCTTCTCCTGCCTGATAGCACTGCCTGTCAGTGGTGACGACGGCGATGCCCAGCGCGCTCGCCGGCACCTCGGCGAGGGCGGGAATATAGCTGGCGACGTTGCCGCGTGCGGTCAGCGTGCGGACCTGTTCGAGGATCGTTTCCAGCAGCGCATTGCTGAGTTCGGTCACGATGAAATTTCCATTTATAGGGGGGCTGGCGCCGCATAATGAACGCGCCCGCGCGCCGAATCAATGCGGATGTGCGAAACGGCGAAAAACGCACGACACTAGAGAGAAAAGCGGCGCTGGCTCACAGCTGCGCGGCCCGCTTACCCTGACGCCGAGGAGACGATATGGTATTCAGCCTGTTCCACTACTCCAGCCAGGATGAGCCGACCAACTGGCTGGCGATCCACTACGCGCTGTCGGCTGCTGCCGGCGAAAGGTGCCAGCAGCAGCTGGAAAAAGCTGAGGCTGGCCAGCAGCGCCAGCGGCAGAGTCCAGTCGCCGCTCTGCTCATGCAGCACGCCGCAAAAGATCGCCGCCGAGGCGGCGACCGCCGTCAGGCGCGTATCGCGCAGCCGCTTCAGCGCCACTATACAGCCGAGGTTGGCCACAATCGCAATCGCCTGATAGAGAAACAGCAGCCAGCCGGCGTCGCGCTGGCTGTAGCCGTGCGCCTGCGCGTAGGGGGCGAACCAGTCAATCAGGGTGTAAAAGGCTAGCGACTGCAGCGCCATAAACAGCGAAACCTGCCAGCCCGCCGCTGAACGCCAGAGGCTGGCGCTTGGTGCGGCGGCGCTAACAGCGGCAGCTAGGCGAGCAGCGCCACCATTCCCGGCACGGCCCAGACGCCGAGCGACAGCCGCCAGTCCGCCGAGGTGGCGGCGGCGCCCGACGCCAGGCTGGCGGTGACGAACATGGTGGCGGCATAGAGGCCGATATATTTTGCCATACGCTGGGGAAAGTCGCGTTTGATCAGCGGAGGCAGCAGCACATTGGCGGCGGCGATGCCGGCGCTCAGGGTGGTGGTGCCGAACCAGAGGGTGCTCTCCAGCGGCAGCCAGCGCGCCACGGAGCCAAGGGTGATTAACAGCAACGCCGCCCACAGGCTGCGCTCCAGCCCAAAGCGGTTTCCCAGCGCGGCGGCCACCGGCGCCAGCCCGGCTTGAGCCGCGCTCAGGCCGAAGGCGTGGCGGATATTGTCGAGCACCGGCCCGACGGCGGTAATGGGCGCACGCAGGGAAGAGGTCTGTCCAGTGGTTATTGATCCGCATCACAAAAGGCGGCAGAGCCGCTGTGGTGCGTTGGTTTACGTTAACGCTTACGCGCCGGGGATGCCGATGTCTGCGCGCTACTCTTACTAGTTTCCGCCGGAGCTGTAAAGACGCGCGAAATAACAAGACGTTGGCGATGTGACGCCGCTTTAATTATGCTTGGCGTCTGCCTCTGCGCTCTCGATTATAAGCGAGCCGCCGTGCGTGAATATATAGCACGGATTCAGGTCGATCTTTAAAAGAATCGGCAGTTCCGGTTGAATTAAAAATAATTTTTAATAATTAAACCTGTTAAGGCTCGCGCTTCGCTTTTATTAAATTTGCGCAATCGTGCTGAGCATCTATTATTAATTTCTGTAGCGTCCTGGCCAGGAAAGCAATTACTTATACATTAAGAGGAACTTGTAATGGCGATTAAAACACTGGTAGATCTTTTTATTCATGATCTTTCTGATGTCTACAGTGCGGAAAAACAGATTACGCGTGCACTGCCGAAAATGGCACGCGCCGCAACGGACGAATCGCTGAAGGCAGCCTTTGACGCGCATCTGGAAGAGACGCGCGGCCAGGTCGAACGTCTTGGTCAAATAGTTGAAAAAACAGAAGAAGTTCGCATTCTCCGTATGAAGTGTCACGCCCTTGAAGGGCTGGTGGAAGAGGCGCAGGAAATTATCGACTCTGTTGAGGCAGGCCCGGTGCGCGATGCTGGTCTAATTGGTGCCGCGCAGAAGGTAGAGCACTATGAAATTGCCGCTTACGGCACGCTTGCCGCAATGGCTAAAAAACTCTGCTTTAACGAAGCGGCCTCATTATTGGTCGAAACGTTACAGGAAGAAAAAGCCACCGACGAAAAGCTAAATATGATTGCTGAGAAAACCAGCTAAGGTTCCCTGCGGGGAATCAAGGGCTTTGCTGCTATTCATTTTTTCAAAGAGGTAAATTATGACTCACAAAGAGAATTATCTTGCCTGGCTGAAAGATGCACACGCTATGGAAAAACAGGCGGAAAGCATGCTGGAAAAAATGGAGTCTCGTCTGGAACACTATCCCGATTTAAAAGCGCGAATTCAGCAGCATATTGAAGAAACGCGTCAGCAGCAGTCGCTGCTGCAGTCGGTCATCGACCTTAATGACACCTCGCGCTCCGCCTTTAAAGATGCCATGGGCAAGCTCTCTGCCATGGGCCAGGCGATGGTCGGCATGTTTGCCGATGACGAAGTGGTAAAGGTTGCCATCAGCGGCTACGTGTTTGAACAGTTTGAGATTGCCAACTACACTTCGCTTATCGCGGCGGCCCAGCTGGTAGGCGACCAGCAAGGCGTGCGGATTTTTGAGCAGATCCGCGAGCAGGAAATCGCTATGGCGGAATGGTGTCTGACCCATTTGTCAGATGTGACCCAGCAGTTTATGACGCGTGATGCAGTGGGCGTTGAAGCGAAAAAATAGCGTGAAGAGAAGCCTTCCATCAGAGAGGGCCGACTCCAACTGGAAAGGAATGAGCCATGTTCATACACGCAAAAGAACTGCAGTATACCGTCCGGGTTGAGAAGCCCGATCCCGGACCGACCAATCTGCTGCTAGAGCAGTTTGGCTGTCCGCAGGGCGAACTCGCTGCAGCATGTCGCTACTTCACCTAGGGTCTGGGAGATGACGATCCAGGCCGCAAAGATATGCTGATGGATATCGCCACTGAAGAGCTGAGCCACCTGGAGATCATTGGATCGCTGGTGGGGATGCCGAACAACGGGGCGAAAGGCACCGAGGAAGAAGGCGAGATGTATCGCACTATTACCGGTGCCGGTAATGACAGCCACTTAACCTCGCTGCTGTACGGTGGCGGACCGCCGCTGATTAACTCCGGCGGCATATCCTGGACGGCAGTCTACATCGATACCATCGGTAAAATTACCGCAGATTTACGTTCAAACATCGCCGCCGAGGCGTGCGCAAAAATCCTCTACGAGCGTCTGATCAATATTACCGACGAAGTAGGCGTTAAGAATGCGCTAGGCGTTTTATGAAACCCTGTTCAGCGTGGTGCAGCATACCATCGCCTGGGAGATCGTTCAGCGCATGAACAGCCGCCTGCGCGCCCTGACGCTCGCCTGGCCAGAGCGCGAGCGTGGCGGGCTTTGAGCGTATGTCGCGCATCTGCCAGGCGATTGAGCAAAACGATGCGCCGCGCGCGCCAGCATTGCCGAAACGATGATCGTTATTGTCGACGGGCTATGAGGCGCGCCGTCAGGCTTCGACGCCTTTTGACTGGATGACGATATAGCCTGCCCACAGGCTGGCGATCTATTTCACCCCTTTTGCGGTAAAACGCGCCTGAGAAAGAAAAGGCGTGCTGGTTTTCACCCACCCCTGAACGCAGCGTGAAGTAGCCCGCCTGCAGGTGATGATGCTGCGGCGTCAGCGTTCCTTTGTCGCGGTACATAATGTTGCGCTCCAGCAGAAACTGGCAGAACTCTAGCTCTTTCGCCTTCAGCATTTTGCACAGCTGGCGAAAGCCGAGCGCATCCGTCACCTCGACGAAGCGGTCAAAAAATTCCGCCTTTGGGGCAGAGAGCGCCAGCTGCTGTTCGGCAGCGCGGCGCTGCTCGAACTGTTCCGCCCAGGCGCGCGCGGCTTCGGCAGGGTTGGTGAAGTCGGGCAGATGGGCCACTTTTTCGCGCTCCTGCCACTTGTCGAGCAGATCGGCGGTGAGGCCCGGCGACAGGCGCGCCACGGCCAGCAGCGAATCGCGCTTGTTCAGGCAAAACTCCTGACGCATCTCTCCTTCATGCTCGTAAAGGTTGATCGTCAGCGGCTGGGAGAGCCGCTGCGCGGTTTCCAGGCTTTTGATCAGGCGCTTTACTTCGCCGTGGGTAATAACAGTCAGCCTAGCGATTTCACGGCTGCTCATCAGGACATAGCGTTGAGAGCAGAAAGATTTTCAGTCGAGAACATCATCAGCGTCACCTCATGCAAACGAACCCAGCCTTCAGGCTGTTGAAGAAGCATACAGCATACTGTGGTTATACCCAGTATTTTTAAGCATTTTCGTTACGAAGCGGTGCTGCGCCCGTTTGCGCAACCGAATCGGTTTGCTGCCGTGCTTGCTTAACCTGCGCCAGCGGCCAGGCTTAACGCTATCCCCCTTTGATCATGCCAGGCTGCGCCTGCCTGTCCGGGGAGACAGTGCCAGCCGGGCAAATCTTTACCCAGCAGGTTGGCGGCCGGCCCAGCCCTACAGCAAGGATTTCTTTATGAAAGCACTGACATACCATGGCTCGCACCGGGCTGGCGTCGGAACCGTTCCCGATCCCATTCTGCAGGCGCCGGACGATATTATTCTACGCGTCACCGCCACCGCCATCTGCGGCTCCGACCTCCATCTCTATCGCGGCAAAATCCCCGGCACCGACCAGGGCTATATTTTTGGCCATGAGTTTATGTGCGAAGTGGTGGAGGCTGGCCCGGAGGTCACCAGCGTTGCAGTCAGAGATCGCGTCGTGGTGCCCTTCGTTATCGCCTGCGGCGACTGCTTTTTCTGCCATATGCATCAGTATGCCGCGTGCGAAACCACCAACAGCGGGCGCGGTGCTATCATCAATAAAAAGAACATCACGCCGCCGGCGGCACTGTTCGGCTTCAGCAACCTTTATGGCGGCGTGCCAGGTGGCCAGGCAGAGTACGTGCGCGTACCCAAGGCTAACGTCGGCCCGTTTAAAGTGCCGCTAGCGCTGCCGGACGACAAGGTGCGGTTCCTTTCCGATATCCTGCCTACTGCCTGGCAGGGGGTGCAGAACGCCGGACTGGATAAAGGCTCCAGCGTCGCGATTTTCGGCGCCGGTTCGGTGGGCCTGCTGAGTGCCGCTTGCTCGCGGCTGGTCGGCTCTGAAGAGATTTTTATGATCGACCATAACAACTACCGGCTGGAGTTTGCGCGCGCCCGTTACAGGCGTCACACCGATCAACGTTGACGATATCGACGATCCCGCCGCCTGGATTATCGAACGCACAAAAACCATCGCGGCGTAGATGAGGTGATCGACGCAGTGGGATTTGAAGCTAAAGGCAGCTTGACAGAAACGGTGCTGAGCAACCTGAAACTGGAAGGCAGCAGCAGCAAAGCGCTGCGCCAGTGCATCGCGGCGGCGTGGTCAGCGTGCCGGGCGTCTATGCGGGCTTTATTCACGGCTTTATGTTCGGCGACGCTCTTCCAAGGGGCTGACCTTTAAAATGGGGCAAACGCACGTGCAGGCGTACCTGTCGCGTCTGCTGTCGCTGATTGAATAGGGCCTGCTGACGCGGAAGAGATCGTCACGCACCATATGCCGCTGGAGGATGCGGCCTACGGCTATGAGATTTTTGAGAAGCGTGAAGAGGATTGCCGGAAGGTGATTCTGGTGCCGGGCATGGCGTCGCAGCGCGCCGCCAGCTAGGGGAAGTAGTCCAGGCTGCGCAACGCAGCCTGGCGACTTTCAGCGCACGAGTCCTTCGTCGCGATCGTTCAGATCCGACAGAGCTATTTCGCGCGACGGCGCATTGTCCAGCCGGTCGCCATAATCGCCGCGCACGTCCGGCAGGCTGGTGAACTGCCCGTCGACGAACAGGAAGCGAAGGTGCTGCGCCACGTCGCACAGCATGTCGTCCGCGTCGTTCTCGGAGGTGCCCTTCGCGTCTTTGCCGTCCAGCTGCTAGCGAAAGGCGTTGCCGACGATTTCTGCGCCGCCGATATAGACCACATGGCCGTCAATATTTTCCACCAGCAGGCGAGACTGGCAGTAGTAAAGCAAACAGGGCATCAGGTCGCGCTTATTTTCAGGCATAGTTGCTCCTGCGGCAGATTATTCTGCAGTTAAAAATGGAAATAAAACGCAGTCCGTAAATTGACCAGTGAACGGCGTTAGCTGTCAGATAGGACCAGCATCCCCAGTAGGCAACGGGCTCGAGTTTAGTGCGGAGTTTCGGCAGAAAAGCCATTAAATATCCGGCGGCAGCGATAAGCGATACAAAAAAGAAAAACTTCATCTTCCCTCCTGAAAGTCATTTATTTAATAAAAGGATAGACAGTTTTCAGAAGGAGTTCATGGCGCGGTGAATAAATAGCGTGTTGATAAATTACCGCGCTGCGCTTAATAGCGGCGACGGGCCGAAAAAGCATCTTAGCGGTGAAAGTAAAAAAGCACGCTGAAGATAGCGCAGCGCGTGAATAAGCGAAGGCGCGTCAGGCCGATTTTTTCAGCAGGCGCGGCAGCTGATTGTCCAGCTCCAGCAGGCATCCATCACTTTTTCCGTCTCCTGCGTCACCTTCTGGTAGTTATTCGCGCGCCATTCGGCGATGGGCGCCGTTTTCACCGTAGGCTCGCAGTTTGCCACCGTAAAGGCGCTGAACATGGTGCCGCTTTCCGGGCGTTTATAGAAGATCGCCTGGTAAGAAAGGTCGTAATTGCTGTTGGCGGTGGAGAGATCGCTGTATACCAGTGACCAGCGCGAGGCGGCAATATACAGCGGCTCGCCATAGGCGTAACTGCCGCCCTACTTGCTCAGGTACTGGGCAATTTTCGCCTCTGCTTTGGGCGCAAAATAGCGGCTGGTGAATTCCGGCAGCTCATCCACCTTAGTGCCTTTTTAGCTATTCTTGTCGAACATATAGCTGAGCTAAAGCTGCCCAACATCGCGCCGGTGACGGCCGGGCTAACGATGTGCAAATGGTCATCGGCGTAGCGTTTTTGATTCAGGTCGGCTGATGCCAGAATCGAACTGACCTCCAGCGTTCTGCCATCTGTACCTTTAACGATTGTCGGTTTTTTGCCGCCTGCGAAGCCTGCTAGCAGCGTAACGGAGAGGGCGTCTGCAAGAAGAGTGGTTAATTTCACTGGTTTTTACCTTTGTTAATGTCCTTTAACACCTCTCGTGCCACCTGCCTACGTTTAGCGGCGAACAGAGAGAACCAAGGACTATTAACGGCCACCAACCGGTAAGCTTTAGTAATGAATTCATGCCGCTCGCGGAGGCAGCTATGCTTAACAGCGGAGGTGACAACGATGTGTGGACGCTTTGCGCAGTACCGCAGCTGGGACGACTACTTTGACGCGCTCGGCATTGAGGACGACCAGCTGATTTACGATCCTGAACCCATCACGCGCTATAACGTCGCGCTAGGCACGCGTGTGCTGCTGCTGAACCAGCGAGACGATCATCTGCATCTCGATCCGGTTTTCTGGGGCTATGGCCCTGACTGGTGGCGCAAGCAGCCGCTGATCAATGCGCGCAGCGAAACGGCCGCCACGGGCCGCATGTTCAAGCCGCTCTGGCAGCATGGCCGCGCCGTGGTGCCCGCCGATGGCTGGTTTGAGTGGCAGAAGGTGGGTAGCCGCAAGCAGCCCTGGTTTATCTACCACCAGCAGCGCGAGCCGCTGTTTTTCGCCGCCATCGGCAAAGCGCCCTTTGACAAAGAGCAGGGGCAGGAAGGCTTTGTCATCGTGACGGCGGCCAGCAACAAAGGCATGGTGGATATCCATGACCGACGACCGCTGGTGCTGCGCGCTGATGCGGTCGCGGAGTGGCTGAGCCAGGAGACATCGCCGGAGCGTGCGCATCAGATCGCCGACGAGGCGGTGCTGCCGGAAAGTGCGTTTCGCTGGCATCTGGTGACGAAAAAGGTCGGCAATATTCACAATCAGGGCCAAGAGCTGGTCGAGGAGACGTAGCGGAGAGGCCGCTGTTCTGCATCAGAATGTGACAAAGCGGGACGCTAAAAAGCGTTTGCAGTACACTTTAAGCCCCTTTTACTGCCGTAGTGAATGATTGTGAATAACGACGCGCACTCTTCCGTAAACATTCCTCCGTCGATCCCTACCAGCAAGCGCATGTTTCGGACGCTGCTTAACCGCGACAAAACCCCGGTTGCGGTGCTGATCTACGCCGCGCTGCGGGCTGCCGGATGAGAACCAGCAGCTGGAGCAGCGCATGACCGATGCCACGGCGTAATGGCAGGCGGTGGCGCAGCACTATCAGCTGCGCGAGGCGGATATTAACCGGCTGGTGTCGTGGTGGCATACCGATGCGGATCTCGGCCGTCCGATAGAGGTGTTTACCGATATGAGCAAGAGCCGCAAGGCAGGCTTTACCGGCTATCACAGCACGCGTGACGATCTCTTTGCCCTGTTCGACCGGCTGAAGAAGGAGAAGCTGACCCCATCCTGATGCGATGCCCGTCCTGTGCGGGGTCTTTGCTGAGGGGCGCACGCCGCGCAGGCGCGGCGTGCGCTATGGCCTGCTGGCGCGGTTTAGCGCACAGCAGGCAGGGGCTGTGAGATCCAGTCGCCAAGCAGAATCGCGCTGTTACGTCTCGTCCGGCGCCAAGCGTACCACGGTTTTACCGAAGTTCTGCCCTCCAGCATGGCGAAAAATGCCTCGGGTGCCTGCTCCAGAGCGAATCTCCCTTTTCTCCACCCACGGCGTCATCGCCTCCAGGAACTCGCCGTAGCGGTGGCCGTAGTCGTCAAAAAATAATAAAGCCCTGCACGCACAAACGCTTCTTGAGGATATCGCCCATCAGCAGCGACAGACGATCCGGCCCGGCCCGTCCGGCAGCTCCGTAGCGCTGTAGCCGGAGACCAGCCCGCACACTGGGATGTGCGCTTTGGTATTCAGCAGCGGCAGCACGGCGTCGAACACCTTTCCGCCGACGTTTTCATAGTAGATGTCGATGCCGTCCGGGTAGGCCTGCTTCAGCTGCTCCGCCAGACCGTCCCAGTGGTGGTTGAGACAGCGATCGAAGCCTAGCACCTCTTCCGCATAGCGCCACTTCTCCTCGCCGCCTGCGATGCCGATCACGCGGCAGCCCCACTTTTGCCGATCTGGCCGACGGTGGCGCCCACCGGGCTGGTCGCCGCTGCCACGACCAGCGTCTCGCCCGACTGCGGCTGGCCGATATCCAGCAGCCCCATATAGGCGGTAAAGCCCGGCATGCCGAGTACGCCCAGCGCCCAGGAGGGATGCTCAAGGCCGCTGTCCAGCTTTTTCACCGCCGAGGCGGGCGCGACGGAGGCGCTCTGCCAGCCGCCGCTCGACAGCACCCAGTCGCCGGGCTGGAAGTCGGCGTGACGCGACTCCACGACGCGGCTGACGGTGCCGCCCACCATGAAGTCGCCCAGCTTCACCGGCTCGGCGTAGGATTTTGCGTCGCTCATGCGGCCGAGCATATAGGAATCTAGAGAGATAAACGGTGTGCAGCAGCAGATCGCCCTCCCTCAGCGCCGGCAGGGGCAGTTCGCCATAGTTGAAGTCTTCCTTGCCCGTCGCCCGCGCGCTGCCGCGGCAAGGCTACAGTGCCTGTACGAAAAAAACTCTAATTCGTTTATTTTCATCAAATGAGCGGCAGCCGGAATGTGACGAAGGCAACAGAATCACAGCGGCATAACGCGGGAAGGTAACGAGAATTTTTTACCTCAAGGATGTGAACATGGCACAACGCATGATTTTGAACGAGACTGCCTACTTTGGCGCAGGCGCCATCCGTTATCTGCCGGAGGAGGTTAGACGCCGCGGCCTGAACAAGGCGCTTATCGCCGCCGGCGCGGTACGGCGCGACCGATCTGCTCGACGCCTAGCAGCTGCCGTGGGCGCTTTACGACGAGGTGGTGCCTAATCCCACTCAGCAAGCTGGAGCGGACTATCTGGTGGCCATCGGCGGCGGCTTGCCGCAGGACACCAGCAAGGCGATCGGCATCATCAACAACAATCCTGAATTCGCCGACGTGCGCAGCCTTGAAGGATTTGCGCCGACGCGCCATCCCTGCGTGACGCTGTTCGCCATTCCCACAACCGCCGGCACCGCCGCCGGGGTCACCATCAACTACGTCATTACCGACGAGGAGCAACGGCGTAAATTTGTCTGCATCGATCCGCATGACATCCCCCAGGTCGCCATCGTCGACGCGGAGATGATGGCGAGCATGCCGAAACGGCGATCCCGACGCGGTCGAGCAGATGGCGCTTGGGCAGTAGGTCGCGGGCATGGACTTTTCTAATGTCGGGTTGGGCCTGGTGCACGGCATGGCGCATCCGCTGGGCGCCTTCTACACGTGCCGCACGGCGTCGCCAGCGCCTTTCTGGTCGGCGCCACCTAGTCGATGAGTTTTCCCATTGCCCTGATGTTCGCCCTGTTTTAACGCCACTGGCCGCACGGTAGCTTCATTCTGATTTTTCGCTACTTTCTCCGCGCCAGCTACACTTATATCTGCGCCGCTGGTCACGGCCATTCCGGCTGACCACCGACGTTTGTTTGTCCATAACCCTGACATCACAAGGAGCGGATATGCGTTTTTTCGTAGTTGCCCTGTTTATGACTCTGCTGAGCGCCTGTCGTTCAGGCCTAATGGCACCGGAAAAGCCGGAGCCCTCGGCAGAACCCCGTCAGCAAACCTGCCAGCCTGGCACTGCTCTCAGTCAGAATGACTGCGGCCACTTTCCTGAACCGGAATTTCACTAACAAAGCACGATAACGTCGTGATGACGTTATGGCGTGAAGCAAAAAGCAAGAGGAGAAAAGCGTAGCGCGTCAGCCAGTTGCCTGACTGACGCGAGATAGGTTACGAACACGGCTTGTCTGATTGGAGCTGATTAGCCTCGCCCAGAGTCGATCCCAGCTCCACCCCGGTGGTCGGGTTCAGGCTGCGATCGGAGGCGGTGCGTGTAGCGAGACTGGTGACGTCCACCGCCTGATCGGAGGGCAGCATCACGCTGGCTCCGCTGTCGCCGCCGTCTACGGCAGGCATCGGATCGGCAACGTACTCAAAGTTCTCGTCAGAATTCCAGCTGCCGCAAATGTCGCCTTCACCGGCTGACATGTTGTAGTAGACGTTGGAATACTGCTCGATCGGCGGCAATTTGCCCGGAAGGAAATTGTTGCGAATCAGAGTAGAGTTCCTTCTCGAATGAGAGCTGATGCGCTACTTCGCGCGTCATCAGAAAGCCCGGGACGCCTCGACGCGCCTGATGTCGTTATGTTCGCGCGACGCCTGGGCGATCTCCTGCATCTGCTGGCGCAGCCGCGCCTTGTCCGCCTCGCCGGCGCGCTGCGCGCAGCTAAAGGCTGCCTCCTGCTCCAGCAGCAGGCGGATGTTGTTGATCTGCTCGGCGATTACCCACGTCAGCCGCGCCACGATCGGTCCCTTCTTCGGCAGGCTCTCAATCAGCCCTTCCGCTTCCAGATAGCGGATCACCTCGCGTACCACGCTGCGGCTGACGCCAATCTGCTCGGTCAGCTGGCGTTATACCAGCCGATCGCCCGCCTTGAAGTAGCCGGCGATAATGGCCTGACGCACCTTATTGAGCGCCAGCTCGCGCAGGGTCATCGGCGCGTTTTCGATTTTCAGAGAATGGCTTTTAACCATCAAATTAAAGGTATCGCTTCGCGCTGGTGGCGTGGCACGCCGCTGCTGGACGACAGCTCGGCCTGGTTCGATTGCGCGCTGCATCAGGTGGTGGACGCGGGCGACCATGCGCTGATGATTGGCCGCATCGAGGGCTTCGCTTGCAGGCGACCGCCGGGTTGGGCTACTCTCTACCGCGGCGCCTATTTCACCCCCCTATCGCAATGCTGAAACCCTGCTCGATCGGCGCAGCGTCGAAGTCAGCGCGCTGATTGAATGTAGCGGCCACGCAGTGATGGTGCAGCAAGCGGGCACCGTCTGCCTGCCGTCGCGCCACGTGACCGACGGTAGCGTCAGCGACACCCCGAACGCGCTGATCGCCGATCTGGGCGTCAACGCCGCGCCGGGCTTCGTCTACTCAATCTATGACGACCGCTCGACCGGCAAGCAGCATATCGTCTTTCTCTGCGCGCTGCCGACCGACAGCGCACCCGGCGCGCTCAGGCAGGGCGAATGGCTGGATCTGGCAAAAATTTCTGCGCTTTCCATCAAGGATTCGGCACTGAAATGGCTGATGAACCGCTTCGTCAGAGAGAATAGCGTCGGCAACTACAGCATCTATTACGGCGATGAAATCAACGGCTCCATAAAACAATTCGCCAGCTGAAACCTGTACCGGAGTATCCTATGAAACTGTCACTCTTTATCCATATGGAACACATTTCGCCCGATGAGCCGCAGGACAAGCTTTACCGTGAAATGATGGAACTGTGCGAAATGGCGGACAAGGGCAACATGCACGCCATCTGGACCGGCGAGCATCACGGCATGAATTTCACCATTGCGCCGAATCCCTTTATCAACCTGGCGGATCTGGCGAACCGGACCAAAAAGTGCGGCTCGGCACCGGCACGGTGATCGCGCCCTTCAATCATCTGCTGCGCCTGGTGGGCGAGGCGGCGATGACCGACATCATCACCGGCGGGCGGCTGGAGCTGTGGGCATCGCGCGCGGCGCCTACAGCTATGAATATGAGCGCATGATGCCTGTGCTGGAAGCCTGGGAGGTGGGGCAGCGCATGCGCGAGCTGGTACCGCTTCCACGAAATGCGCCAGCGTCTGGCGCCGGAAAAGTCGCTGAAAATCATGTTGTTGCAGTATTGCTACGTGGCGGAGAACGAAGCGGACGCGCAGCCGGCGGCAGAAGAGCTTAACCGCGTCTAAAACTACTTCGGCGCCTGGTTCAAAAACGCGCGTCCGGTCAGCCAGGGGCTGATCGAGCAGCTGAGCGAGGCCGAAATCGCCGCTAACACCTACTACTCCGCTGCGGCGATGCGCAAAAACTTAGCGATCGGCAGCGCCAACGAGGTGATCACCCGCCTCAAGCATTACCAAGCGCTGGGCTATGATGAGTTCGCGCTGTGGATCGACAGCGGCATGACCTTCGAGCGCAAAAAGGCATCGCTGACGCGCTTTATCAACCAAGTAATGCCTGAATTTCATTAACAGGTGGCATGATGGAATCGTTCAAACTTTTTATTAACGGCTAATTTGAGTCCGGTGCCGCGACGTTCTACTCGCTGAACCCCGCCAGCGGCCAGCCGTGGGCGACCATCGCCGAAGCGCGCGCGGAAGAGGTCAACCGCGCCTTCAACGCGCCCGCCTGGCTCGACCTGACCGCCTCGGCACGCGGCAAACTGCTGATGCGGCTAGCGAATCTGGTGGAGCAGAACGCCGATAAGCTGGAGGGGCGCGTGCTCAGCATCGACAAGGAGGACACCGAAACCTGGACGCGGCGTGAGCCGGTGGGCGTGGTGGCGGCAATTATCCCGTGGAACAGCCAGTTGTTCCTCTTGGCGATGAAGATCGGCCCGGCGTTGGCAGCGGGTTGCACGCTAGTGGTGAAGGCGGCAGAAAGCGTGCCGACGCCGCTGCTCGCCGAGGCGGGCTTTCCGCCCGGCGTCTGCAACGTCATCACCGGCTTTGGCGAAAGCTGCGGCTCGGTGCTTACCACCCATCCGCAGGTGGCGCATATCGCCTTTACCGGTGACCCGGAGACGGCGCGCCATATCGTGCGCAACATCGCGGAAAACCTGAGCAAAACCACGCTGGAGCTGGGCGGCAAGTCGCCATTTATCGTCTTTGACGACGCCGATCTGGAGAGAGTGGTCAACGCACAGGTGGCGGCGATTTTCGCCTCCTCGGGCCAGAGCTGCGTCGCCGGTTCGCACCTGCTGATGGCGGAAAGCATTAAAGATCGCTTTCGGCAGTGCTGACTGCGCGCGTCGAGCGTATCGTGATTGGCGCGCCCGACGAGATGGCGACCCAGTTCGGCCCGCTCTGCACGCCGCAGCAGAAAACTCGTATTCAAACCCTGGTAGCGCAGTCGCTGGATCAGGGCGCGCGGCTGGTGACCGGCCTCGATGACATCGACCGTCCCGGCTATTACTATCCGCCGACGATCCTCGACTGCTCCGCCGCGCCGCGTGCCGCGAGCGTGGTTAACGAGCTATTCGGCCCGGTGCTCTCCGTGGTCAGCTTTCGCGACGAAGCCGATGCACTGCGCCTCGCCAACGACAGCGCCTACGGGCTGGCGGCGGGCGTCTTCACACAGAACCTCGCACGCGCCCACCGCGTGACCAGAGGGCTGCGCAGCGGCGTGGTGTGGAACACCTACCGCATGGTGTCGCCGCTGGTGCCGTTCGGCGGCTACGGCCTCTTCGGCCACGGCCGCGAGGGCGGCATGGAAGCGGCGCTGGCGTTCATCACTACCAAAACGGTGTGGCTGCGCACCAGTGACGAGCCGATCGGCGATCCTTTCGTTATACGTTAACCGCTTTTCATACCAGGAACCGCCTCAGGACGAGGCTACCCGCAGGCGCGCGCCGCACGGATGTCGGCCGCGCGCCTGACGTAAAGGATGCATCCCGAAGCCCGTTTGTTGTCGGGGTCATGACGGCCTCCGGCCAGGCTTTGCCGCAGTTCATGTAACAAACCCTACAGATTAAAAAATAAAAATCCCCAGCGCGGAGGATAAACATTTCTCAAAACAACGTGATAGAGAATAAGTCGGTCGACTATGTGCCGGAAAACGAGCGGCACGGCAAGGCGCGCAGCCTGTTTACCCTGTGGTTCTGCACCAATATCGCGCCGCTGGCGGTGGTGACCGGCGCGATTTCAACCCAGACTTACCATCTTAATATCCTGTCGGCGATCGCGGCGATTGTCGCTGGTCACCTATTTGGCGGGCTGTTTCTGGTGAGCAGGGGCCGCGCGTCGGCATCCCGCAGATGGTGCAGAGCCGCACTCAGTTTGGCCGCTACGGCTCGCTGCTAGTGATTTGCTTTACCACGGCGATCTATCTCGGCTTCTTTATCTCCAACGTGACGCTCTCCGGCAATGTGATCAATAACGTGATCCCGGCGCTGCCAATTCATTCCGCCACTGTGCTCGGCGCGGTGGCGACAAGGTCGGCGCCTGGGTAATGGGCATTGCGCTGGTGGTGTGGGGTTAATCGTGATGCTCGATCGTCCGCTGCCTGCCGATTTCTGGCAGCGCGGCACCTTCAACCTGAACGGCTGGTTCGCCACCTTTTGCATCTGCGCGGTGTGGCAGATCAGCTTTTCGCCCTATACCTCTGACTACTCCCGCTATCTGCCCGCCAATATCGGCGTCTTTCGGCCCTTTATCTGCACCTGGCTCAGCGCCTGCTGCGGCACGATCCTAGCGTTTTTGTTCGGCGTGGTGGCGGTAAACCTGTTGGGCGGCGAGGGCGATGCGATGGCGGCGGTGCGGCAGGCCACCGGCTGGCTTGGGCCGATCCTGATGTTGCTGTTTCTGATGAACATCATCTGTCACAACTCAATGAATCTCTATGGCTCGGTGCTGTCGCTGATCACCCCGTGCAGACCTTCCGTCTGGCCTAGCTGCCGGCTTCGGCCGACTTCGTCACTTTCTTCCTGAACTGATCTGGGCGCTGATCGGCGTGCTGATCCCGTGGAGCATGATCAACCTGCTCGACTTTTATGTGGTGAAGCAGCAGCGCTACGACATCGCCGCGATTTTCCGCGCCGACGGCGGTCGCTACGGGCTGGTGAACACCAACGCGCTGCTGATCTACTTCGGCGGCGTGGTGGTGCAGATCCCCTTTGTGGAGAACGCCTTTTTTACCGGCCCCTACGCGCACCTGATCCCTGGCGCGGATATCTCCTGGGGGACCAGCCTGGCGGTGACCAGCTGTGCCTACCTGCTGTTCCATATTCGCCGGCCTGATCGATATCGAAATGCGCATCGGCGCGCAGCCGGTAGAGCTGCTGGTGGCGCAGGCGCACCGTCGCCACGTCGCCGTGATTCTTTCCTGGCACGATTTCCAGGGGACGCCGGAAAATGCCGATATTGCTGCAGTGCCTGATATGGCAGGAGGCGCACGGCTCGGACATCCTGAAAATCGCCGTAATGCCGAAGACGCCGCTGGACGTCAACCGCCTGATGGAGGTGACCTGGCAAATGCGTCAGCGTAGCGATAAGCCGCTGCTGACTATGGCGATGGGCGGCCTGGGCGCGGTCACGCGCCTGGAGAGGCGCAGGCAAGAAAGTTCGCCGAGAAAGTCAGCGCGCTGGAGAACGTGGTGGCCTGCTACAGCATCGGCGGCGACACCGACTTTTTACTGCAGGTGGTGGCCGCCGATCTTGATAGCTACGCCGATTTTCGCGATGGCGGTGGTGAGTCGCCTGCCGGGCCTGAAGGAGATGCGGAGCATGTTTGTGCTAAAGGAGATCAAAGGGCTGAGCGCCTGGCCGCTGGGCGGTGCGCCGTGCTAAGCCCACGCTCACCGCTCCGCCGAGCGCGCCGCCTTGGCGCGATTGCCGCACACCTCCATGCTGCACCAGCGTCGGCTATGCGCTGGTAGGGATCACCGCGCGCGTGTTGCGGTAGAAGAGCTGCAGACCCAGCGTATCCTCCAGCTGCAGGATGGTGCGCGACACCATCGAGGCGGAGACCCCTTCGTGCCTCGCCACCACACAAAAATTTTGCGCATCGAACACGTTGAGAAAAAAGCGCAGTGCCCGCAGGTCAATTGAGCCGGTACTGTCCATTAATGCAATTCCTGCAAAGGTGTTTGCCGAACTATAGCGTTTTTTCTCTTAATACGCTGCTTTATGCTCTTGCGCCTCGATACAAAGGAAGCCGTTATGCAACTTATTTTTATTTTTCTGGTTATCGCCGGTGGAATAGGGCTGTCGGTAGAGGCGGGCCTGCTCGGGCCGCTGGGCCAGCAGGTAGGGGATATCTGGGCGACGTTCAGCATCTTTGGCGTCGGCGCGGTGCTGACCTTTCTGCTGATACTGTTTTCAGCCCGCGCAACAACCCCTCGTTTTTGCCCAGCCGGGCTGGCAGCTGCTGGGCGGCATTCTCGGTCCCGGCTATGTGGTGAGCCTGACGCTGGCGACGCCGATGATCGGCATCGCCATGACCATGATCGGCATTCTGGCCGGGCAGGTTTTCAAGAGCTTGGTGATCGACCATTTTGGTCTGCTGGGCACGCCGCACCGTCGCATCGATGCCAGACGCATCATTGAGCTACTGTTTATGATCATCGCGTTAGCGCTGGTGGCTAAGGGGTAATATGACCATTGTTATGATCTGTCTGGCCGTGCTGGGCGGCGCGCTGCTGAGCATTCAGGCCGCCATTAACGGCCAGCTCGGCGGCAAAGTAGGCGTCTTCCGCTGCGACTTTCTCACCTTCGTGCTGGGCGCGGTGGTCACGGCGCTGCTGATTTTCTTTTTCGAGCCGCCGCACACGCTGTGCGGCGTACCCTATATCGTCATCATGGCGGTGCAGCGCATCGGCACCGCTGTTACGACGGTAGCGGTGATCTTCGGCCAGCTAGCCATGAGCATGCTGATCGATAACTTCGGCTGGCTGGGCAATGCGGCGATCGCCTTTTCGCCCGGCCGCCTGCCTGGGCGTGGCGCTGTTCTTTATCTACAGCAGCAACCGCCCGAATAGAAAACATCAGTAACCTCAACGTCTGTCTCGCGCAGGCGTTTTGTCCACTTTTACCGCGCTCAGCCGCCCGCCGCCTGCCGGTTTTAAAATAGCGGTTACACTTACTTTGTGTATTTAACAGGAGGAAATATGAAATTAGGCTTCGCGTGTAAATTTCTGGATGCAGACCTCAAACAACGTTTTCCGTTCAAAAGCACCACCCGCACGCGCTTTCTCAGCCTGACACGGGAGGAGCAGATCGCGCTGATCGCCGGTCTCGCCCGTATCAACCTGACGAACCTGGCCGGCCTGATGGAAACCCTGGCGACGCAGCCGGAAACCCTGCGCATGATGCGCATCGGCAGCGATCTGCTACCGCTCTATACCGTGCCCGAGGCGACGCCGCTCTATCAGGAATTTCTGCCCGATCTTGCGCCGCTGTTCGCGCACTGCGGCGCGCTGGCGCGACAGCACAACATCCGCCTCTCTTTCCATCCGGGACAATATTCGGTGCTGGCCTCCGATAATCCTGATGTGGTGCAGCGGGCCATCGAGGATTTGGAGTACCATGTGCTGTGCGCCGTGATGATGGGCTACGGCAAAACGTTTCGGGATTTCAAAATCAATATCCATATGAACGGCAAAAGGGGCTTCGAGGGCTTCAGCGAGGCGTTTGGGCGGCTCAGCCCGGCGGCGCGCAATATGCTGACGGTCGAGAATGACGAAATCTCCTGCTCGCTGGACGACGTGCTGCAGGCGAGGGCGCTCTGTCCCATCGTGATCGACATCCATCACCACTGGGTAAAGGAAAACGCCTTTATTCTGCCGGATGACCCACGCATCGCACGGATTGAGGAGTCGTGGCGCGGCGTACGGCCGGTGCTGCACTACTCCATCTCGCAAGAGGGGCTGATCCCGGAACAGGGATTCCCCGATCAGGAGGCGCTTGGCTTAGCGAAAACCAAACTGCGCGCCCATTCGGATTACTACTTCAATCCAACCCTCAACGGCTGGGCACTGTCGTTTACCGGCTTCGATATTATGTGCGAAGTGAGGATGAAGAACCTTGCGTCACAGCAGCTCTATGACTATGCGCTGGCGACGCAGGTTATCGATCCTAGCCCAGCTGCGCCGTAATCGCGCGGCGATAGGGATATCGATCTGTTCGGAGGTCTGAAGGATATAGGTGCGGGCGTGCACGGCCTGCTCGCCCTGCAGCTGCTGCAGTTAACTCACCGCCTGCGCGACGGTGGGGATCAATCCACGAAAATAGTGTGCGATATCTTCTGAAGATGAGAGAAGGCTGTTGCTCTGACGCATGATTTTAACCCGAAAATGAGTTAAACGATGATCAGTCAAAAATTGACAATTTGTACATCGAAAAGAAAATGTGTACAGAAATATTCAAAAAAATTTTGTTACAGTTAACGCCTTTTTCCGCGAGAATGATAACAAGGTTTGTAAACGTGCAACTTATTTAACATAATAAACATTATGCGCACTTTAGCCG